>LDXJ01000046.1 GCA_001029295.1 Peptococcaceae bacterium CEB3
GTCATGGCTCAATACAAGAAATATTCTCTGCTGATCATTGACGAATGGCTGCTCTATCCGCTGCAGGATATGGAGGCCCGGGATCTGCTTGAGATCATTGAGTCCCGGTACAAAAAGGTATCTACCCTATTTTGCTCGCAGTTTGATATCCCGGGCTGGCGTGATAAGCTCGGCGATCCCATCCTCGCCGACGCCATATGCGACCGCATTATCCACGATTCTTACACGATTGTGATCGACGGCAAGGACTCGATGCGGAAACGTAAAGGCATCTCGGAAGATTAGAAGAGGAGCCTTCGGCTCATCGGGCTCTGCCCGAACCCGAGGTTTAACGCATTCAGGTTTTCCGGGAGAGTGAGCGTTATGTATAACTGCAAAAAAGAAGAGTAATCCCCTGCGTGGACGCATGGCATCACTCTCCCGCTAAACCCCGTAGCCGGCGCTCGTGTCGCTCCTCAGCGTTGCACTATCCTCCGCCACGGTAAAAAGCATGTTTATGATACCATTGGAACACGCCGACTTCAATGTACAACCCTCCCGGTGACACTGTTTAACTTGCGCGGCGCAGGTGTTCAATCTCGGCGGCGACACTGTTCAACTTCGGCGGTTGAGGTGTCTTTAGAAAACGGAATATGCACTCATCGGCCTCAGGCCCTTTTCTGACTCCAGTGAGCTCCCAGAGTATCCTCGAATCCTGCCCCCATTCCAGGATAAGGACTGGAACGGGAAGACCACTCCTCCACTAAACGCAATGCGGCTACGAATCGCTCGCTACGCGAGCTAAGCAAAACCCTGCTGGTTCATCGACCAACAGGGTTATTTTTTGGGTCCATTTCTACTTGACTGACGGACAGATCTAATCCGGGATAAAGTGACGGGCAACAAGAAGAGGACCGTCCCCTGGATCGGCCCCCAAGGACAGTCCTCTTTCCTAACCCTTAAATCGACAGGAGTTCACCAATCCGCCGATCCGTCGCCTTTTAGACGCGAACATCAAGTCTACGACCGACCGAACCACCGGGCGTGCGTAAAGATGCTGCAGTTTGACTGCCCGTCCGAGCCTCCGCCATCCGTGCAGCCGGACTTTCCCTTGCCTCTTCACTTGCCCCCTGATTGATCCGCTGTGGCATTGCAACCATAGCCCCATGATGCTGCGTTTGCATCCCATTAATAGCCGTGATCAATTTTCCCGCCTCCTTATCTCTAAACGATTCGTTTCCTTAATCGTTAGAATATTTATATCATACCAGCTAAATTAAATGCAAATTAAATTATGCTAAAAACCGGGCGGTGTCTCGGTTAAACAACCGGTAAATAATTGTTTTGTCCGCCGTTCTGTTGTTAAGCGGATATACGAAAATGATCTTTCCATGGAACTCCCTCTCTGCAGTCCGTAGACACGGAAGGTACTTCAAAACCTTATGGTATCTAGGTTCCAGGCACCTGTGGATGTCGTGCCTTTACTTTCGTAGACCTTTCCATCAGCCGCTTTCCACTCAATGAGATGAACGTTCTCGAGCTCGGACAAAGTAGCCCAAGTTTGTCAGATCTCTGCTTCGGCCAGACGCACCAGGAGCAAAGCCAGCCCGCACAACAGGACATGGGCACAGATCCGATCGTCTTTCCGGTGGTAAACAGGTCGCAGCTCCAGGGTCGTTTTGAGCGTACGGAAAGCCCGCTCCACTTCCCAGGCACCTCCGGTCCTTTGCAACATCCGCAAGTTTTCCTCGGAGGAAAAACCCCTGTCAATCACGCTCACGACCCGTCCCAAATTCCAACCCGTCAGATCCCGCTTGACTTCGGGAATGACCGACATGTCGGAGGTGTTGCCGGGCCAGACCCAAGAGCGAATCGGAATCCCGTCCCGAGTAACCGCCAAGCCTATCACGATCTGGGACAGATCCGGCCGACTGTACTTCGAGTGTCCCAGAGCCTTCAGGTCCTTCTCCTCATCCTCCCACTCGTCCATTTCAAAGTAAGTGAACGTGGTATCTTTGCCTGTGGATAAGCCCTGAAACCCGCATGAATATCGGCATCCATTTTTTTGGCGGATACCTAAATCCACGAAAAACTGTCGAAGCCGAGAAAAGGAACCAGGCAGCGGCAGCCAATATGCCCGCAACCTAGTTCTAGACTTGCTACGGAGGCGACGACAACGCAGACGGTCGAAAAAATGTCTTAGCACGGACAAGTTCCACGCTTATAGCAAACGCCGGTGAATTCTGCCACGATATAAGCGTAGGTGAGCATATCAACCATAACCGAGCCAATTAGAGCACCGTTGCCGCCTACCTATCCATAAACAAACTTTTTACCTAGCCTCATTGATGCTGGTGACAAAGGTCTTCGCCAAGCGGGTGATACTTGCGTAATCTCCCGTCTTTGCGCCCGCCGTAAGGCTGCCCCCCACGCCGACGGCAACTGCCCCAGCCTTGATCCACCCCTTGACATTGTCGATGCTAACGCCACCCGTCGGCATAAGATTACTTGCGGAAGTGGTCCTTTGATAGACTTGATGATCTGAGAACCGAAGGCTTCGCCGGGAAACACTTTGAGAATGTCAGCCCCCAGTTCCATTGCTTGAATCACACCCTCGATCGTCATCACTCCCGGCATGCAGGGGACCTGATAACGGTTGCAAAGTTTAATCGTCGCGGGATCGAGATAAGGGCTGACAACGTACTGAGCTCCGGCGAGAATGGAGATCCTCGCCGTCTCCTGGTCGAGCACTGTTCCGGCTCCGATCATGATTTGATCAGGGGTATACACTTTCGCCAGTTCCTCAATGACTCGAGTCGCTCCGGGAACGGTATAAGTAATTTCGATTGCTGGGGCGCCGCCTTCTAAACAAGCTTCCATAATTTTCTTAGCGACAGTGGCATTTTCTGCCCTAACAACCACCACTAGACCCGAACTCGTGATCTTGTTAAGAATGTCCCATTTTTTACTAACCCTCTCCATCGTCATTCGTTCTGTTTCGGATTGGCCGCAATCTCCCAGTTGCGACGGCCCCTCTGAGATACTTTGGTCTGGCGCTTACGTTTCCCGTCCCTACCTCACACGTTTTGAGACGCTGCTCGAGCCTTCATAGGGAACCTTATAATTGGTAAAGGCCCTCGCTGGGTTAGCAACAGTGAACTTCTGCAGAGTACTTTCCGGCAAACCATAGTTTCTTAACAGTGGAACAAAGGTAGCGGAGATGTAATCAAGGCCCATGGCCCCGCCATAGCTTTTCAGACGTTCCCGAGTGGTGTCAAGACCTATGAGAATTTGATCCTCATACCGATGTTCGACCATTGTGAGGATGAATCTTGCCTCTTCCTCATCTGAGTGATATTTGAATCGACCGATAGTATCGAACTCCAGGTATACTCCTGATTGAGCCACCTCAAGATGATATTGAACATCTTGCAACGCGCGGTCCAGATGGCAGATGATAATTGATTGTGCCGGAATGCCGTGGTCTAAAAATAACTTGACTTGCTCCAATGCGCCAACACCCATTTCCGTGTGGCTAATAACAGGCAGGCCCGTTTCCTCGGAAGCCTCGCAGGCTGCCACAAATAGTCTCTGGTAGGGCCCCTTCACCCCTTGAGTATCTGAGGCTGTCTTAATAACCCCGGGTCGTGCCTTGGTCCGACGGGTGGGACGATGTTCGTCAGCGTCGGTATACATGCCGTGCTCATATTCACTAGCAAAAATTTGCGCAATTTCCGTCTCGCTCAAGCTGTGAATCCAATGGTCATCCGGGTAAAAACAAAGTTTGTGGAAACCTGTTGAAGCGATAACGTGGACTCCTGATTCAGCCGAAGCTTTTTCCAGAAAATGAGCCATACGACCACACCCGACCGGTTGAGCGTCAACAATGGCGCCTCCGCCGACTGACTTAAACAAAAGGAGTTCATCCAGCGTTTTTTTGTAGTCCTCCATACGCAGGGCAGGATTCAACTCAGCCGAACGTCCAGCGGCTAAGAACAGATGTTCATGGCTGTGACAAAACCCCAAGCTGCTCGGTGAAATCGGACCGGAAACTGTCATGATTGAAGGACCGCATACCGTCATTAACCCCATCCCTTTCATGCGAACGATTTATGCCGGTTGTTTTCGAACCCGGGCTAGGCCAGCAGATATAATCCTCCCCTACTCTCGGTAGATTCAGTCCATTGAAAAATCCCTAAAGTGTTCATCCAGAGCCGCCTTCCTCAGTTCGGCCCGTTCGTACCCCGACATGGCCAGGATATGGGCGAAGGCTACCTCTAACACATCAAACCCCAAGTCCGCAACTTTGTTTAGATAATAGAGGTAATTCGCACTCCAGTCCCGTGTCCAATAAGCAAAGTAAATACCGACTTTGTTCACCAACTCACTTCCTCCTTCCCTGCCAGTTCAAGGATAGACCCCAATAACACTCCGAATTCCCAAAAAAGCCGTTGAGAATATACTGACATCCTTTCCCCGATAATACATCAATAAGATTTTGCACCGCCAGCATACCCATTTTGCCCACAGCCTCCACCGTATGTGCCCCAGTATGCGGTGTGGTCACCACGTTTTCCAGTGCGAACAAAGGGGAATTTCCCGGGGGCTCCTGCTCAAAGGCATCAAGTCCCAGGCCTCCTAGCTTGCCTGATTTCAGGGCTTCCAAGGCGGCCGCTTCGTCGATGAGGCCACCCCTCGCTGTATTGACAAGGATAGCGCCTTTTTTCATTCCCGCCAACACTTCACGATTAATCAGATTCCGGGTTTGTTCATTTAACGGCACGTGCAGCGAAATGAAATCGGCCTTTTGCAGAAGCTCGTCTAAGCTCACGCTTTGAATGCTGTTTTGATCTGCATATTCCCGATCAGCAAAGGGATCATAGGCCAGAACCCGCATCGAAAAGCCCCTTCCTCGTATGGCGACACATTTACCAATGGCCCCCAGCCCGATGATTCCCAGCGTTTTCCCACACAGCTCAACCCCGCTGGTCCTAGGCCACTCGCCTTCTTTCACCTTCCTGTCCAGGAAAGAAATCTTTCGCGCGGCCGCAAGCATCAGCCCGAAGGTCAATTCCGCCACAGCCTCGGAGTTGACACCGGGGGTATTGGTCACCGCAATGCCTTTTTCAAAAGCGGCTTGCAGGTCTACCCTGTCGCAGCCCGCCCCATATCGCGAGATTACCTTCAAAGAAGATGGTGCATTTCTTAGGACTCGGGAGGTTATATGATCCAGACCGGCAATATAACCATCCACGCCTTCCAGCAGCCCTGACACTTCGTCTTCGTGTAGAGGCCGGTCGAGCGGATTGTAGACGATGTCATCGGCAAATTTCTCAAGCATGTCTTTCGCCACGGACCTATGCTTTTGGCAAAAGGACGTGGGAGTGACAAGAATCCTCAAGGCCCTTCACCTCATTTCCAATTCGGATTATCCACAACGGACGGAGTGCCCTCCATTTCGACTATGAGCTTCCGGTATCCTTTCTTTTCTATCGTTCCATAATCGTGTCCCGCATCCCCGCGAAAAGCGAAAAATGTCACCAGCGGTTCGTTTCCAACGTTGATACTGCGGTGAGCATACCTTATGGCGCAATATACCGCCTGGCCTGGCCGCAATTCCTCCGTTTTCCAATCTCCCTCCGGATTTTCAAGAAGCATGAAGCCTTGCCCTTGAAGGCAGATGTATACTTCCGCCGTATCCAGAACGTTGTGAAAATGTCCTTTGGTCATGAAATACTCGTTTCCCACCTTGCCAGGGTAGACAATGCTCGTGCCAAAGGCAATGTCTCCCGCGTTCTCCGGCGTCCCTAATTCGTAAAATTCATACACGAGTGAATCGTCCGCATCAAGCATCTTGTTATACGCCTCGTCATTAAAGTACATGTGCTTCATGTTGGAAAGCCTCCTCTGGCTCGGCTTCCGCGTATCCGACAATCCCTTTAAGAGATTAAAATAAATGCTAAACGGTTTGGCAAAGTCAATATAATCCTCTGCACCGCTCATCTTCTATTCCTCCTCTAGCCAATACTGTTGGCAATCTCAACAAGCCTGTGGAAGCCCTCGGCCTCCATGCCCAGATGAAAAACTTCGAAAATCACCTGGGTCCAGCCCTGAATGAAATAAATCCAGCCATCCTCCACCTGAAGGCTGTTTCGCTCCTTTTGTGCGTTTGCCTGTTGCAGAAAATCTAAGTCACCGCGATAATTCAGTTCCCAGACCAGACTGTTTTCCGGGAACACACCGCCGGACGTGATGGGCGAACCCGGAGTATCCTTGCCCCGGCCTGTGGCATTCACAACCAGTGAATAAGGTTTCATTCCGTTCATAATCGCATCATTCTGCTCTTCCGTGGGACATTCGTGATATTCAAGTGCAACCTCCGGATTAATCCCGTCGAGCTTTTCTTGAGCAGACTTGAGTCTAGGTTTGCTTCGATTGCTAATGATGATTTTAGCAGGGATATCGTCGCCATGATCCTTTTTCATAAGATAAGAGGCTATGGCCAGCGCACTTCCCCCCGCCCCCATAATAAAAACCTCGCCATGATGTTCTCGCCAAAAACCTTTCGGGATAAATGCTTTCATAGCTAAGCCGCTGGATATGGGATCCTTGGCGTGCCCTTCCAGTCTGCCATCTTTCTTGGATATGGAGGAGAGTTCCCCAAACCTGACGGCGTAAGGGTCTAAGTTGTCGAATAATTCCCTTGCCGCATGATAGAGGTCAATCTTATGGGTCGTCACCAGGGCACCCAGTGAAAGTGGATCGTTTTTGATAAAGACCACGGCCTCACGGTACTCTTCCGGCTTAGCATGAATCTTTATATCGATGCCCTTGATGATCGCGTCCTTGAGACCCAGCTCTTTCGCCCACAAGGGGAACAGTTTCATGATAGATGATTGTGTCGTCGTGACTCCGATAAAATACATGGTCGGTTGTGTTGCTTCGTCGAGTAACATCATGGCTGTCTCCTTTGTTTTTATTTCTGCACCATCGTCACCTTGTTGCCGGCATTGCTTTCAGAGCTTGGCCACGCAAACTTCTATGCCTGCTGCTTCAAATTCGGCCAAATCGCTCTCAGTAATTTTATCGTCGGTGATCAGGCGCTGAACTGCCGCTATGGGTACAATTTGAACAAAGCCGTTGTTCCTGATTTTACTGCTGTCACTCAACACGGTAACTTCGGACGCTATATCGATCATGGTCTTCTTGACTTCAGCCTGATTGAAGTCCGGAGTCGTCAAGCCCTTTTTCACCGTAATGCCATTAGTCGCCATGAAAGCCTTATCGACGTTCAGCCCCTCCAGCGAGCGGATGGCCGTAGGTCCAACCGTGCAATGGAAATTCCTGCGCACAGCACCCCCAACCAGGATGAGATTAACATCGGCATAATTCTCCAAGTAACTGGCAATGACCATGTCGTTCACCACGACCGTAAGCCCCTTCTGGTAGGGAAAACGGCAATAGAACGGCCTAGCTTTTCCTGCCCCCTCATGGTCAACGATCACCTCATAGTAGTGTGTTCCGCTTAGGGTAGCGCTTTTTCTCCCCTTCGTGCCTCAAGACTTTATGTAAGTCACGGGCATTTAGGGGATAACTCATGGATATGTCGGTCTGTGGTCCATGCCCGACGGGATACCTATTTGTAGGTAGTCTAGCGACTAAGTCCTTTTAAATAGATAACGATTGGGCAAGGTGGTATAAAGATAGGGGTAATTTGTGGGATTTCTGCAAAGCCTCTTCTAGTGGGACATCTACAATCCGGTTGTTCTGAATACCTACCATTACCCCCGATTTGCCTTCGAGTAGAAGATCAACAGCCCTTGCGCCAAACTGGCAACCTAATACCCTATCGACGGCTGTAGGAGAGCCTCCGCGTTGGATATGTCCGAGGACTATTACCCTAATATCAAAGCCTGTTCTATCGTGAATAGCCCTGGCTACTTTATTCGTATCAGCAACCCCCTCGGTTACAACGATAATACTGTGTTTCTTTCCTCGCCGCTGTCCGATTATTAGACGTTTTATGATATCGTCGACATCGGGTTTGACCTCAGGGATTAAAATGGATTCAGCCCCGGCAGAGAGTCCTGCCCAGACCGCAATATCTCCTTTATTCCTACCCATGACTTCGATAATAAATATCCTGTCTAAGGAGGTCGCCGTGTCCCTGACTTTGTCAATAGCCTCAGTGACGGTATTGACTGCCGTATCAAAACCCAAAGTGAAGTCAGTTCCCGCAATATCGTTATCGATGGTTGCCGGCACACCTATACTAGGCATTCCCAATTGAGATAGCTTTTGTGCTCCTCGGAAAGAACCGTCACCCCCAATGACAACTAAGCCACCTACCCTGTTTGCTCGCAAATGCTTAAGTCCCTGTGCTTGCCCTTCTTTCGTTTTAAACTCGTCACAACGAACGGTGTTTAGGCTGGTACCCCCTTTGTGGATAATATCTCCTACGCTACCTAACTCTAAAGGAAAATAGTTGCCTTCCATCAAACCTTGGTAACCATATCTAACTCCAAGTATTTCGATGCGCCTAAATATAGCCCTGCGCGCAACCGCTCTGATCGCCACATTCATTCCAGGAGCATCTTCACCACTAGTTAATACCGCAATTCGCTTTATATTCGCAGCCTTACAAAGCCCGAAGTTATTAACCATTTGTCTCACCTCCCTCAATAAATTAGGATTTTCTCGCTAATACTCCGTTTCTCACAGATTTTCATTAGTCATTTCGCAACCCCTATCAAGGTGAAGTTACTCGGGAATCATCATTATCCCGAAAATGGGTGATCCAAAGGGTTTCCTCGTCTTTCCACATTATGGTAGTACGTTGGATCTCTACAAAGTCCTCTGTGGTTCACCCTCCCATGTCTCAGGGATCCACAAATGCGGCCCTCACATTCCTTCGTTCAACCTGTCAAGGGGTAGAGGCTAGGAAAGCTCCTTTGCAGGGTCTAGGCCCGAATGGATTATATATGCCCCAGCTACTCCGTACTTAATCTGTTCGATTGGTAATTTCCCGAAAAACGAGTATTTATGCGTAAAACCCATTCCAACGCTGAAAATTAGTTTCGGTTTAATTGTGACACTTCGCGCCTGTCAAGAGGCGGCGATAGCAGAGACGAAGTCCTTGCTCTTGACGGGCTGGTGTACCCAGACCCTTTTGTCTCAGAACAGTTTAAGGCTGTTCTGCTGGCTCCCGCCGAGGGCAGGGGATTGGGGGCTGGCCCGCCCCCAATCTTGTCACTAAGCCACATGTTGCAACTGCGAACCAATGACTTTCACGGGATCATATGGTTTCCTCTGATTTCCTAGAGCAAAGAGAATCCGAATTAACTTAGCGCATAGGGCCACGATGGACTGCTTTTTCTTCAAAGGATTTTCCGTGGTGCGGGTCGTGTAATACTCGTGCAACTGTTTAAACTCGGGGTTCTTTGCAACAAGTACTAGTACTGCCCGGAACAGTAAGGCTCGAAGCCGCGGGCGCCCACGCTTCGTGATTTGTGTTTTCCCTTTGTGTTTCCCTGAAGTATTCTCTTTGAGGTTGATCCCTGCCAGCTTAATGATTTGTTGAGGATGCCTGTAATTATTCAGCCTCCCAACTTCGGCAAGGAATCCGGCAACCGTTATCCAGCCAATCCCCTTCATGCTCATCATCTCTTCAGTGCCAGGAATCTGCGCTAGGATGCTATTCACACGGGCATCTTAAGCTCCTCACGAGCCATTGTAAGGCCCTGAGTTAGCCCTACTGATGTTTTGGCCGTCTCGACCAAGAGGCTTGCTCTCTTGACACCTACCACCCTTTTTACTTCTATTTTCCATTGGGCTACTATCTCCGTAACCCCCTTAGCGGAAACGTCTTGCGGCAGAGGAAAATGTTCAAGTGTCAGCAGGGATGCCTTTCCTTCCCATTTCTTAAACACAGTCAAGTACTCTGGAAAGTATCGGTCCAGCCAGTTGTGAACTTGGTTTTTAACCTTATTCAGGTTCGCATTAACCCGGTCTCGCTGGACCATGGCAACCCGCGATTCGGCATACTCAGCGGTAAGGAAAATCGGCTCAGAGTACCGTCCGTCTTTGACAAGCTGCGCAATCACCCTGGCATCCTTAACATCGTTCTTGGTCGGAGAATTGTCATAGAGTTCTTTGCTCTTTTTCACATGCATGGGATTTACGACAACCACTTTTATGCCGGCTTCACGCAAGAACTGGGCTAGCGGTAGCCAGTAGTGGCCCGTTGGTTCCATGCCAAAGATAACGTCAGTTTTACCGTTGGCTTGTTTAAGTCCGTCCACCCAAGCCAGCAGTGCAGTGAATCCCTTATGGGTATTTTCAAAGATCAAATGCCAGCCTAGTTCAATACCTCTGAAATCCTCAGCTCTTGCGACGTGCTTATGCTTAGCCACGTCTGCACCAACGATTAATGTTTTTTCCGTGATTTGCTCAATCCGCCGTCGTTGAGTATAATTCATCTGTATAAATCCGCCTTTCTGCGAAAGGCACCGATGGGGTTATGAAACCAAAACCCATCATCCTTTCACTCTTTTTGTGTTATCCTCCTCTTGTAGGCCACTGGTATACTACAGAACCCGAGGAGATGAGTGGCGGGGCTGTATAGCGGCAACCCCGTATATCTATATGGTGTCGGTCATCCGTTAAGGCATCAATGAATGGCGCAAAACAGTAGCCCGTAAACTTATCTCTTCCGAAGTTGACTCGATTTCGCCGGATGACCAGTCCCTGCCAGCCCTACAAGTATTTTTGCAGGAGGTACTTCTTTTGTTCAAAGTCTTTCGTAAAAACTGCTGTGGACTTGATGTCCACAAAACCTGGATCTATGCCTGCATCGGTATTACTGATACAAATGGCCGTACTGAGTATAAGCAAGCTCGCTTCTCTTCCTTTTCCAAGGGCCTTAGAGAGTTGGCTGATTGGCTTGCGAAATTCTCCTGTATCGAAGTTTGTATGGAATCTGCCGGCAAGTTTTGGATTCCCGTATTCAACATCCTTGAAAAGACCTGTTTTGTTACCCTGGCACATCCCAAGTACACAAAACCTCAAAAAGGAAACAAAACGGATCGCAAAGATGCCAAATGGATCTGTGACCTCTTTATGTGCGATATGATCAAACCCAGCTTTATCCCTTCTCCTGTAATCAGGCATCTCCGTGACCTGATGCGTTACCGCTTCAAGATCACAAATATGCTGACCGGCGAGAAGAACCGTGCCCAGAACTGCCTGACTGTTTCCAACTTAAAGCTCGATGATGTCTTCAGTGATGTCTTTGGAAAGTCTGCCAGATCTATCACTACCTACATCCTTGACCACCCCAGTGAACCCTTTGATGTCGCTCCCTTTGTCAATGGACGCTGCAAAACCCCTATCGAAGAGATCCAGGATGCCGTGGATGGTGCGATTTCTCCCGAGCAGGCTGTCAAGCTGCGTCAATGTCTCGCACACATCGATGAACTTGAAAACCACAAAAGGGAAATCGAGCAGGCAATACTTTTACTTGTACAACCTTTTTCAGCCATTCTGGATTTACTTCGTACCATTCCCGGGCTCAATTCCAATCCGATGACTGCCATTGCCATTCTCTCTGAGATTGGTCCGGACATGTCCGTGTTTCCGTCATCTAAGAATCTTGTTTCTTGGGCTGGATGCTGTCCACGCAATGATCAGAGTGGAGGAAAAGTAAAATCCACCCGTATATCTCGTGCCGGCTGTTATTTGAAACCTCTTCTTGTTCAGGTTGCAAATGCACTTCTCAAGTCTAAGGAACACCCTGAATTCCAAGAGAAGTATCACAGAATCAAGACCCGCCGGGGTCACAAAAAGGCTATCATCGCTGTCTGCAAGATGCTCTTGACCGCTATCTGGAATATCTTGCATAAGCAGGAGCCATATACCCCCGAAGGCTTTCTGGAGCACCGCCCTGTCAATGAATCTAAGGTTCTGACGAAGGCGCAGGCTCTGGAACTTCTCAGGAAAAGAGGTTACACAATAACAGACGAATCTCCCGCAATCGTTTAATCCGAAAACTCCCAATGTTATTTTTTCCCATCCGCAAAATGTGAATGGTTTGTTTGCTGTGCGCTTTTTACTCCCTAGCCACTACCTTTTTGTTTCAAATTTAACTCCTCCCAATCCAGATTCCGAGAATGTCTTTACGGCCTTGAACATCAAAGCCCAAAACGGAGTAAACGGCTTTGCTAACAATCCTGTTATCTCTACGGACTTTAAAGTGAATCGCATCCAGAAAAACGATGGGATAGATACGCTCAAGGAGTCTGCACTGCCATTCTGTAACGAATGGCATGGCTTTGTCTGTGATTTTACTGACCAACTCTACCGAGACGTCAATGCCGTAGATATCGCGCATATGGGCTTCAATGTCTCGAGTCGACATCCCCTTCGCATACATCGCGATAATCTGCTGTTCGAGTTCACTGCCGTTTTTCTCATATTTCTTGATGATGTGAGGTTCAAACTCACCGTTGCGATCCCGGAGAATCGCCAGTTCTGTTTCGCCCAGACGCGTCTGGATATTCTTCCTGGAATACCCATTGCGACTGTTGCCTGAATTGTTGCCCTCAACACTGTTTTTTTTCGTAACCCAAGTGCTCGCTCATCTCAGTCTCCAAAATCTCCTGCAGGGTGCGTTTAAAGAGGTCTTTGAGCGTGTTGTGGACATCTTCTACGGTCTTGCAGTCCTTAGCCACTTCACAGGCCAAACGGTCTTTAACATCTTGCATAAATGATCAACTCCTTATTGGTGGTTTTTACCATTTACACAAAACTTAAAATGTCCTCATCGATTCCTGCTGATGTAGTTCAAATCCCCAGGGGACGGTCAAGAGACGGTTGGCACACCTACTTTTTCACGGCAGTCTAATTAAGGGTAAGGCTTCTTTTAGGTACCTGCAATGGCCTCTGTAATTTTGGGGATTCCTCTATATGGAAAAGTGGGGAGTTTTGTTTGCAGCTTTGTCTATTCTTTTATGCAACCTTCCGGTTGCGACTGTCCGGTACCTGCTTGCAGGTTCTGGTCATCTTCCTGCCGAAGTTTGACCTGATCAGTCGCTCCGTCGAAGCGCTCATCGGTGTCGTCCTTCCCTTGATGAATCCAGGCATCATAACGGCGCTGACTTCTCCCGCAGCATACGGTTTCCCCACAACCTACTCCTCGGCCTCAAAGCATCCTCGAATCTTGGCCTCATTCCACTGTAAGGACTGGAACGAGAGAACAACACCTCCACTACACGAATGGGACTGCGAATCGCCGCTAGTTGACATCTATAACAACTTTGATGGCATCAGGTGACATCTTAGCCATACGGAAGCCGTCCTCTATATCTTCAAGAGAATATTTATGAGTAATCATTTCCTTAAATTGTTCTTTTCGACCGGTGAGTATTTCTAGTGCGGTCGGAAAAACATGTGCGTATCGAAAAACTGAAATAACATTAATTTCTTTAGTTATCAGTTGAACTATGGGTACTTCTTGTGTACTATTTCCGCTTAAACCTAGTTGTACAATTTGCCCACCGGGCGTTACGAGTTTTGAAGCAGATATTAACGCGCTAGGAGATCCTGAACATTCAAAGGCAATATCGTAAAGGCTATCATTCGAAACGAAATCTAGTGATGTAGCAACTAGTTGGGCCCCAAACTTTTGTGACAGAGATAAGCGTTCTTTTTTAGGGTCTATGACCGTAATTTTTTTTAAACCTGCTTCTTGAAGAGCTAGCATAACAGATAAGCCGACAACACCAGCTCCGAAGATTACAACACGCTCACCTAGTTCGATGTGGGAACGTTTAATAGCGTGGATTGCCACAGCCAAAGGTTCAGCTAAAGTTGCTACTTCCATTGGAAGATCATCTGCTATCTTAAATACCTTCGAACAATTAATACTAACATACTCCCTAAAAGCTCCGTCAACGGGTGGTGTCGCGAAGAATTGGATACTTTGACATAAGTTATATCTACCTTTTAGACAATGATTACAATGTCCACACGGAACTCCAGGCTCAATAATTACTCTATCTCCAGGTTTCAGAGATGTAATTTTAACTTGGTTACCCATTGAAACTATTTTACCTGCAACCTCATGTCCCAAAATTAAAGGGCTATTTACGACAAAGTTTCCAATCCTGCCGTGTTCCCAATAATGGATATCAGAACCGCAAACACCGACACATTTAACTTGAATTAAAACTTCATTATCCCCGGGTTCCGGAATAGGAATTTCTTCGCTTACGAGTCTCTTTATACCCTTCAAATAAACGGCCTTCATAAGGCATCCCTCCCAAACTTAAACAAACTATAGAATTATTGGTACTAGTACTTAACTAGATTGCCATGAAAAAGTAGGTGTGCCAACCGTCTCTTGACCGACCCCTGGGGATTTGAACTACATCAGCAGGAATCGCTGTCATTGAACGGGTGTATTCCTTAGAAATTCTTAATTCATAGCGGCTAATCTTCTTAAATTATACATCAGTATACCAAGTCCCACCCAGATATTGACTCCACGGTATCCTCTGAGCAGACTCCTCTCTAGGCTATATTTGCGTCTCAAGATGCTAATGGTTCCTTCTCCACCTACACGCCATGCTTGTAGACGTCGAAACCATCTTTGCCTTTCATGGGTTTGTCGTTTCTGGGTTTTCTTGCCCTTCGTTGGGATGGATATTCGCTTTACCCCCAGTTCTGTTAAAGCTGCTTCATTCCTACCACTGCTGTAACCACGGTCAGTGGCGACAGCGTAAGGGATAACGTCCAGTGTTTTCGATGTAGCGTCCCGGTGCACAAGAGCAAACTTTCATCGCTGGGGTTGCCTATATGGATTTCGTAATCCGTAACCGACCGTCCTCGTTTTCCGTGATTTCGGTCTTATAGCCAAATTCCGTAGGATTCTCCAATTTTCCCTTCCGGATAGGCCTTGCGTCAGCGTCGTAGAGGCTAACGACCCGTTCTGGAATGTGTGTTTGTCCGCCGTTTACCTAGAGCGATGCAGTTAGGTAGGTCTGGAATCCGCTGAACACCACCAAAACTCAAACTATTGAATATCCGCCATCAATAACGATTATCGACCCTGTAACATAAGAGGATGCTTCTGAAGCCAAATAAACCGCTAACCCTCCCAATTCCTCAGGTGTTCCTACCCTTTTTTGAGGAGTTAAATCTATCCAAGTTTTCCCCCACTCGGTTGTAAGCCCGTATTTCGTCAATTCAGTCGAAATATACCCCGGCGCAATGGCGTTCACTCTTATATTATGCATAGCCCACTCCATGGCCAGACTTTTTGTTAAATGGCTTACAGCGGCTTTAGCAGCGTTGTATGAGCATTGCGGCTGTGGCCAATTCACAATATTAGCTGACATAGATGAGATATTTATGATAGACCCATTTTTCTGTTTTATCATTTGTCTTCCAACCTGTTGACACATTAAGAATAACCCATTTAGATTAACATTAATAACATCGAACCAATCAGACCAACTCATTTCCTCTGCCTTGACATTTCTTACTATACCTGCGTCATTAACTAGGACGTCTATTCTTCCCAGTTGCTTAACAACTTGCTTTACCACTTCTATTACATCCTTATTGCTAGTAACATCACCTTTTAAGAAAAATGCGCTGCCTCCGTTTCCCTGGATTTCATAAATTGCGTTTCTGGCAGATACTTCATCCTTGTCCATGATAATAATTGTGGCTCCTGCTTCTGCTAAGGCGACCGAAATAGCTTTTCCAATCCCTCTACCGCCACCTGTAATTAAAGCCATTTTTCCTACCAGCCGAAAAGTGTCAATGACATTACTCACTTACCCATCTCCCCATCAACCTTAATTCCCGCCAAAACTACACCTACAGAACTTTTAACTTGATTTAGACACTTTAGGTGAAAAACAACCCGTTTTCAAGCTTGTTTATTGCGGAACCTCTTGAAGTTTATCACTTTTTCTTCTGAGATAAGATTTTATCTTTACGAGTAGTTTCTTTTCGCAATGCCGACGGCTAGCCGAGAAACAAGTGTGTCCCTATCGGCGAAATCAATCCTGTAACCAGAGACCCAGTGTATAAGCAAGAATACTTAGCCCGTATGGCCGAACATGGAACTCCTGTTGACATACCGGCAACAAACATTGCATTTTCTATTGAAGATCCAGCGTTCATCCATAGAGGATTATGGAGCCTTTTATCTCTTCCAGAGCATCGCGCCAAGCACTGGAATGCTCAGGCTACTAGAGACAGCCTTACCCAATTACTAGCAGAAGGTATTCAACGCAGCGTGTTATCTTACTTCCTCTTGGCAACATGTCGTCAACACGCATCAGTCGAATCGTTGACGGCCTAAGCCGGGACCCAAGAAAAGCTTTTTACCAGGAATGGTGCCGGGAGTCAACAGGAATACCTCAACTTCACCTCCAAAGCCAACTTCGTTTTAAATTCTCTTGAGTGGTTTCTTTTCCTGCTCCCTCATGGCTTGAATTATAGTTTACTTTTCACAAAATCTCATGTTTATCTTCTCAGGCTTCTTGGGGTAATTGTAACTAGCCTTGAACTCTAATTCTAACTGCATCAATAATCACAGCTAGGAGAATCATCAATCCACCAACCATAGTGACATAGTATGAAGAAATACCTAAAACTTGCAAACCAACCTGTATAACAGTCAACAATAATACACCACCAAGAACACCAACAATACTACCTCGGCCACCAGTTAGACTTACGCCCCCAATAACTGCTGCCGCTAAAGTGTACATTAAATAGTCCTGTCCAAATGTCATGGTTACTGCACCCATGTACGAAGCCAAAAGAAAGCCTGCAAACCCAGCAAAAGCTCCTGAAATTGTGAAAGCTACTATCCTAACCCTGTCTACACGAATTCCCGAGGTATAGGCGCTCACAGCATTTCCACCCACTGCATAAAGAGAACGTCCTAGAACTGTTTTGTTCCAAATAACATATACGATTATATAAACTAATAAAAACGCGATTATCATAACTGGAATACCGAAAATTGCCTTTTGCCCGACAAAGCTAAAAGCATCGGGGAAGTTAACGATAGACCGTCCTTTAGTCACTGCCAATAGAGCCCCTTCAAGTATTAACATCATGGCCAATGTCTCGATAAGAGAAACCGCCTTCATACGAGATATTAATAATCCATTAATAACCCCGACTACAGTTCCAATAACAATGATTAACAAAATCGCAATAAGCCAATTTAAACCTTTACCCATTAAAAGAGTACCCAGTCCGGCTGCAAAGCCGATAGTACCAACAATTGATAGATCGATCTCGCCAATTAAGATGGTGAAGGAAATACCTGCTGTAAGTACTCCGAGAACAGTACCCTGTACCAGAATGTTCTTCAATATACCTTTACTGAAAAATATCGGATCAAACAATCCCATAACAACTAGCACAATTACAAGAAGGAACCATACAACATTATTGAAAATCAAGTCTCTGCTTTTAAATTTTCTTGTAATTACCACTAATTTCTTGGCTAACATCATTTAATACCACTCCTAACTGAATCACGCATACGAATCACATCTTCAATATTTAACCCTATACTTATCTCTTCTCTTACCACAAGCCCGTTTGCAAAAAACAGCAGTCGATCAGCAACTCTAAGTAATTCCCCATAGTCGTTCGTTAAATACAAAATCGAGACTCCAGATTGGGTTAACGCGTCCACGCTAGACAGAATTTCCTCGCGACTTTTTATATCTATACCGACTGTAGGTTCATCAAGAATTAGAAGCTTTGGTTTACCCCCCAAAACCTTTGCCAACACAACTTTTTGTTGATTCCCGCCGCTTAAGCTATTCGCCTCATCTTCTATCGAATTGGCCTTTATGTGTAGTTCTTTTAAGTATTTTTCAGCTACTTGGGTTTCGAATGTCGAATTCACGAAACCCCACTTCCCCTCGTCTAAGACGGAAAAGCCTACGTTTGCTTTAATTGATAATAAACCAACGAGCCCTTCCGCATTTCTATCGTACGGTATATATCCTATTCCTTCACGCAACGCTTTCGTTGGAGTCAGTTTCCTAAGAGTTTTACCATTAACTTCAACATTACCACTATTGAATGACAATAGTCCATATAGGGTTCGACAGATTTCTCTTGCACCTGAACCCGGAAAGCCTACAAGACCTACAATCTCCCCAGGCAAAATTGAAAATGAAATATCGCGCATATGAGGACCACATATATTGTTACACTTCACGCTCGTCCTTTCCCCAGTATTCGCTGCCTTTCCTGTTCTACGGTGAAATTCAACTGTCTCATTAGCTATCAAAGTAGCCAATTTCTCTTCATCGATCTGGCCTTTCAAGTATCCATTAAATATCTCACCATCTCGAAATACACTAATTTCGTCGGACATTTTAATAACTTCTTCTAGATAATGAGAAATTAAGATAAATGTTGTCCCCTGTTGGCTCAACTTCGTCACAAACCCGAATAAGCTATCCCTTTCCTCGGCGGACAAAGAAGTAGTCGGTTCGTCCAGAATAACAACCTTTGCACCCCCGAATAAAGCTCTCACTATGTTAACTTTTCTTTGTTCTATCGTACTGAGTTTCTTTACTTCTACTCGTGGATCTACATTTAACCCGTATTCTTGCAGTTTCCTTCTTGCTACTCTGAAGACCTCGTTCCAATTTACAAAACCGTAATTATTCTTAGGCCAAGCCCCAAGGAACACGTTTTCAGCTACTGAAAGATGAGGAACGACACTCGCATCTTGCGTTGCGATGCGTATTCCTAAACGTTGTCTATCAAATATAGACAACTGGCCTATATCCTGGCCTTCAAAAAGCACATCTCCCGTGTCCTGTTTTATTATTCCAGCGATAGTACTTACTAAAGTAGTTTTTCCGGCACCGTTTTTACCCACCAGAGCATGAACGCTACCTCTTTTAATACTTAGATTTACCTTCTTTAATGCAAGGGTCGGACCAAACCGCTTAGAAACATTTACGATGTCGAGTATGCTCTCCCTCATTATGAACACTCCCACTTTTTACGCACGTGTCAGGTAAGTGGAGGCGCTTTAAAGCGCCCCGCCCCACCTTCGCCTTGTCCTTAAGTTTATCATTTCACTTGTATCTAATTCCCCACTTGTTCCACGCTATATTCCCCCAAAGTCTCGGGTCATTCACGTTAGATTTGTTAACCACAAAAGCTGGAATTACTAAACTTGGACCAGATGGACTATTTGTAATCTCTGCGGTCTTCCAATAATATTTATCATTAGTATACGGGCCAAGAGGAACAGCCTTTCCTTTTAAGGTATATTTAGTCAATAGTTCCACTGCAATTTGTCCGTACGCAACCGCATCCTGATTAATAGATGCATCATAATAGCCCTCTTTTATGCGCTGATTTGCAATCGGTTCGTCGTCAATTGTTACAAAGATTATGTGACCAGGTTCGCCAACCTTAAATAATTTTTTCTTTTCTTTCAACGCCTCGTACAATCCCATTGCAGGTGTATCACTAGGTGCACTAACTGCATCTATGTTGGGATACTGAGCCAAGGCATTAATCAATGCATCATGAGTCTTTACTACATCGCCTTCTCCCGGCACATCCAGCAATTTTATGCTCGGGTACTTCTTCATTACTTCATCGAAGCCTTCCTTACGTAACCTCCACGCCAAACTGCTCATTGCACCATATGCGTTTAAAACAATACCTTTGGGTACCCCATATTTTTGTTTTAGCCTCTTCACTATTTCTTGCGCAGCCATTTCGCCGGCCTTTTTATTATCGAATGCAACTGTAATTGCTACTTTCCCTCCGGTTGTTGGAGTATCAATGACAGCTGAGGGTATTCCGGCATCTGAAGCTTTATTAATTGCGGTGATCAGTCCTTCGCTATCGATAGGATCAGAAACTATAGCTATCGGTTTTTCTGCAATAAAATTTATATATTGGTTCATTTGTGTAGCTGAATCATTATCTGCATTAGTAGCCTGAAATCTCCAGCCTTGGGCTTCAGCCGCTCTTTTTACGGACTCTTCTTCCGTAACGAAGAAGTAATAGCCTAGACTTTTCTGTGCAAATGCCAACAGTGGCTTTTTCCCGGTGGCCTCCGAAGAAGTCTTTCCTTGATTTGTCGTACCGGCTTGTTGAGCACTGCCGCATCCGACTAGGCTGATAAGTAACATAAGAGTAAGTAATAGCGTCACCCCTACTCCCAAGCCGTGCCTCGATCTTTGAATACCGAACATTCTGAAATCCCTCCCTTTTAAACTGTAAACATTCTCTTGCAATTTAAAGGTTTCTGAATTATTACCCTACCTAATGGCAATTCCCCGGAATTCTTTATTCTCGCTTCCTCTTCACCTCCTTAAGTACGTCCCTTTTTATCCCGCTCTCCACCACCTCCTCTGAAACATAGTCTCTTGTCTTTGCCCAAGCATGCCCCCCCTAAAGACCCCCCACCTATCGATATACACCTTCCACAACTTTTCATAGGAGAATTTTCCTATAAGTCCTTCACCAATTACCCAAACGTTTTCAAAATTCCCCTTCGTGTTAATTTCAACTAAGTCGATTACTCTCGATGCCTCCTAAATTATGGCATCAAGTTTTTCAAAAGTGTCCCTCAGCTTTAGATATAGGCTATCATAAACCCTGTAGATATCTTCGTATAGATCTTTAAGGCTTTCATTAGGTAAGTTCTCAGTCTCAACCTTTAGCTTACCGACCGCTTCCTCAAGACTATTCCAAATGTGGCATCCCACGCCTGCGACTAAGGCTGCTCCGAATGCTCCACCTTCACCACTTCCACTCACTGTTTTTACAGGCATTTGAAAAACGTCCGCTTGGATTTGCCTCCAAAGGGGGCTTAGAGATCCTCCTCCAGAAGTTCGTATTTCTGAAGCTACCAAGTTTCTATCCGCTTTAGAAATAATTTCCGATACCTGACGCAAGCTAAACACAACTCCTTCCATGACTGCCCTTGTCATGTCCTCTCTTCCGTGTCTACTTGTTAAACCAATAAAAACGCCACGGGCAGTTTCATCGGCGTAAGGGCATCTTTCACCAGTTAGGTACGGCAGGAAGATGAGTCTATTACTACCAGGCGAACCTCTAAGGGCGTAGCTTTCCATGATCTCATATATATTTTCACCGGTTTCCGGCGACCGAGCTTTTTCATTACTAAAAAGCACGTCCCGGCACCATCTGTAGGATCCTCCAGCTGCTAAAGTTACTCCCATTACATGCCATGCGTCTGCCTTATTACCGCAAAAAATCTGTAAATTGCCTTCTCTATTCTGTTTAAAGACATTTAAAGCCATCGCAACAATACCTGCGGTACCTATTGTAGTACTCAGCATTCCCTGTTTTATCAACCCGGTCCCAGTCGTCTGTATTACAGCGTCACCCCCGCCTCCAACTACGGGTAACCCTTTCGGTACCCCGGTATGCCGAGAGGCAGATTCTGTAATATAACCAGTAATTTCCGAGGATTCATATACTAGAGGAAGAAGGGTACATGGTATTTTTAATGCATAAAGAACCTCCTCTGACCAACAACGTTTTTTCACATTGAATAGACCAGTACCCGATGCATCAGAAACATCTGTTGCGAATTCGCTAGTAAGTTTATATCTTATGTAATCCTTCGGATTTAGACATCTTTTTACTTTTTCATACACTTCCGGCTCTTCTTCCCGAAGCCATAAGATTTTTCCTGCAGTGTACCCCGTTAATTCAGGATTGTTGGTAAGGCTCAGCAATTTTCCCATACCGCCGACCGCATCTGTAATATATTCACATTGTTTCGTAGTTCTCTGATCATTCCACAGAATAGCCGGTCTTAGCACATTATCATTTCCATCGAGAGCTACCAGTCCGTGCATTTGGCCGGACAATCCTATTCCTGCCAATAAGTTCTTGTCAAT
This sequence comes from Peptococcaceae bacterium CEB3, assembly GCA_001029295.1. Lineage (GTDB taxonomy): Bacteria > Bacillota > Desulfitobacteriia > Desulfitobacteriales > Desulfitobacteriaceae > Acididesulfobacillus. Next base: position 21,933 of record LDXJ01000046.1, read on the forward strand.
TTGACTTTCCTTCAAAACTTCCCCGACACTGTAGATGACAGCGTTCCACCAATCCTCCGGGTTCTGTTCCATCCATCCTGTACGTGGAGCATAAAGGGAGTACCCAACTGTGTAAGTGGCTACGATTCTACCTGTTTCATCCACAATGATGGATTTGCAGCCTGAAGTACCTATATCGATGCCTATAACGTATCTTTTCATCGCCTTTATCTTCCCCTCACTCATCTCACTCATACAAAATCCCCACGCCACCAAAGCATAACTGATATGAAAATACGACAAAGAACTCCGAAGGCCCGACTACTCGCCCTATAGGACTAACCAGAAACTAAGATAATATAAAATTAACAGCGGAACACATGGGAAGAACACGCGCAAGCCCGCTTGTCTTTTTAGACTCATAGATGGTTGTGCCGATGCACTAAATATTTATGTCATTTCATAAATAACGCATTCTAACATGTTTAATATTGAGGTATTCGTGCAAGCCTTCCGGTCCATGTTCATGCCCAAACCCGCTATCTTTCCAACCTCCGTATGGGGCGTTAATAACTCCCGCATCAACATTATTAACGGCGATATTCCCTGCATTTAAATCAAGGGACAGCCTGTTTGCAGTGCTCAAGCTCTCTGTAAATACAATAGCGGCAAGACCATAACAACTATCGTTGGCAAGAGTCACAGCCTCGTCGAGATCCCCGAAAGGCATGACACCTACTAATGGTCCGAAAGTCTCTTCCTTCATAACAAGCATATCATGATCAACATCACTCAAAATAGTGGGCTCAAAATAATACCCTTTTTCGAATTCCTTGCCTTCCGGCTTCTTACCCCCGCATACGATTTTGGCACCTTTCTCTCTTGCATCTTGTATATGCGATTTAGTTTTTTCCACTACAGCAGACGTCGTCACGGGACCAAGGTCGCAGTCATTGAGTAAGCCGTTTCCAATAGTAAGCCTCTTGGTTGCAGCAATGAATCCATCGAGGAACGTCTCATATATTTCCTTATCTACGTAGATTCGATTAATGGCAATGCATATCTGCCCCATGTTTCTGAAAGAGCGTCTTACTGCCCCCTTAATTGCCGCTTCCAAATTGCAGTCACGGCACACTATCATCGGAAGACTCCCACCCAATTCCAGGGATACCTTTTTTAAAGTATCTACGCATCCTCTCAAGACTTCTTTTCCAGTCTCAGTCGACCCAGTAAAAGCTATTTTTTTAATAACTGGGCTCCTCATCAGAACAGGACCCACCGTTGATCCTGAACCAGTTATAATATTTATCACTCCACTGGGAACTCCCGCCTCAACAAGACACCGTACAAACGCTACCGGAGCTAGGGGTGTTTCGGACGGAACCTTGGCAACAATTGTGCACCCGGAAGCCAAAGCCCCCCCAATTTTCCATGCAAGAAGTTCGACTGGGTAATTCCATGGGGATATAGCCGCTGCGACACCCACGGGCTGATAAATCACCCTGCTCTCGGTGTGGTCTTCCGCATTTGCAATAATCCGGCCGTAAATTCTTTCCCCTTCTTCAGCGTAATATCTAAGAATTTCAGCCCCCTTATTGACCTCCCCAAGGGCTTCTTTAACCGGCTTTCCCTGCTCCTGTGTCATAAGGCGAGCAATGTCCCTAGCATTATGATATACTAGATCGCTAGCCTTTCTAAGGAATTTGCCCCTTTCAAAAACTGAAAGACAAGACCAGGTTCTGAAAGCTTTATCCGCTGCCTGTATGGCCCATTCGATATCAGATTCATTAGCCTTCGGCACTGTAGCAAATATCTCCTCCGTTGCTGGGTTAATAACATTAAGGACATCACCGTTTTTCGCATCCACCCAATTTCCGTCTATCAGCATTTTTTCTTTAATCATCATTTTTATAACCATTCCTTTCGCTGTGGATTTGCTCCTCCCGATCTAGCTTTCCGGTTACCCATAGTACACTCAACGGTAGATTACCCTTTTGATAGGTAGTGTGATATTCCCCAGGTGGTACATAAAGCCCATCTCCAGCCTTTATCGGAAATTCATCCTCTCCTACCACCATGACACCTTCTCCAGAAATAACAAAATACACTTCTTCTTCATCGTGCGCATGGCCCGTAGTCGTCCCCGTCGGGTAAATTATTGTACATCCCATTTTTAAACGGCGAGACGGACTATCTGCGGGGTTGACCAAAAAGTAAGTGTCTCTTAAAACGGCTTTATCTCTGGCCTCCACCCTAGCCCTAAGAGAACGCGCATCTTTATCAGCTTCTTTATTTTGCAGATTGATTACAAACTTCATTGACTACCACCTGCTTTTTCGATTAGTCTCTCTAATATATCTATAGTTATATACTCAATATTTCCATGAACCCTTGGATTGGATTTCATGACGTTGGCTGGCTTGCCTGGGTCACCCAACGATTCTACCACAAGATCCGCTTCTTTCAACTCTTCCTTCTGTGAGTAAAAGCTAACGGTCACGACGCAGTACATTCCCGCGCCTTTGGCAGCCAAAAGGCCATTCCTGTTATCCTCAATTACGATGCATTCATCCCCCTTAAGGTTAAACCTTTCCTTAGCCAAATTATAGATATCCGGGGCAGGTTTCTTAGCTTTTACGATATCTCCTGCGAAAATCCCGTCAAAATAATCTACGGCTTGTTCTCCCATCACAGATTTTATAAGAGCTCTAACACTTTTTTCATTCGATGTAGAACAAACAACCAGAAGAATCCCTTTATCATAAGCTTCCAATACGAGGCGTTTTATCCCCGGGCGTATGGGCAATTCTCCTTTGGCACTCATGTCCATAAAAATCTCTGTTTTGCGTCTGTGGAGCCTTTTTATATCTTCATCATTAAACCGATATCGCGGAAAGAGCTCATTACGTTCCTCGAAATAGGCCTTCATCCGTTCTTTTCCACCGCCCACTCTTAACAACTTCTCATATTCTTCAACGCTCCAATAAGCATTTATTCCCTCTTCCTCAAATACTCTGTTGAATGAGACACGGTGCCCATCTCTTTCTGTTTCAGCAATAACTCCGTCACAGTCAAGGATCAAGGCTTTCAGTCTTCCCATATAGGCCCACCTTTCTTCCTTTACACAATTAGCTGCTCACTGTTCACTATATGCGGAGGAATTCTGCCTTCTATGCAGTCAATAACTTGGCGTACAGCTTCAACAGCCATTTTAACCTTGCACTCCCTAGTTAGAGCTGCACTATGTGGCGTTAAAACAACGTTCTTCATTGCAGTTAACGGATGGTCTGGGGTTATAGGCTCATTTTCAAAAACATCCAACGCTGCTCCTGCAATCCTCTTTTCGCTCAGCACCCGGACGAGAGCTTTTTCGTCTACTACCCCGCCCCTGCTTGTATTTATAAAAAAACTACTCGGTTTCATTAGCCTAAGAAGGTCCCAACCTACCATTCGGCTTGTTTCCGGAAGATTAGGCACATGTATGGAGACAAAATCAGACTGTATAAAAATTTCTTCCACCGTTTTACTAAAGGTAACCTCACTTTTCATACTCGATAAGTAGGGATCAAAAACCAGAACACTCATACCAAAGGCATATGCCAATTTCATAACTTCCCGTCCTATTCTGCCAAGCCCTATTATGCCTAGAGTTTTTCCTTTAACGTCAATTGCCTCGGTGCTGGAGCGTTTTTCCCACTGGTCACTCCTGACGAATGCATCCATCGTAGAAATTTGTTTGGCAAGGCTAAGAATAAAAGTCATAGCATGCTCAGCAACAGATACAGCGTTAATACCGGGAAGATTGCATACCAAAATCTTGTGGTCTGTCGCAGCTTGGACGTCTATATTATCATAGCCAACACCCGTCCTGGAAATAACCCTTAATTCTGGCGCTGCATCCATAATCCCCCTGGTTATTTTAGCTTTACTTCTTAAAACTATTCCAAAGGTATCGTCAATTTCTGCTAGAATTGACTCCTCAGAGCTGTCCTCTGCCACAACCACATTGGCTTTTTCTCCAAGCAAAATCATTGCCTCTGGCACTATTTTCTCTGGTAGTAAAACTTTCTTCATGTAGTTTCTTCCTCTACCTCTTCAAACGATATCATTCTTCTTACAAGTACCCTTCCGTCACAAATGCCTGCTTGATTGCTTCTGCCTGTTCATTTGTACAGTCGGAAAGCGGATTCCTTACTTCTCCGCCTTTATATCCGAATAGATCGCACCCAACTTTAACGCCTGCTACGCCAAACTTCTCAGTGGCCCTCTTACTTAAACTAATAAGCTTGTTACTTAAATCTTCGGCATCCTTCACCCTTCCTTCGTTAAATAAGGTCTGCACCTGGCAGCAAGCCTCTGGTAGGTAATTTGCCATAGACAGTACTCCTCCTGAAGACCCTGCTTTTAATCCAACTAAGAAATTGCTCACACTACCGGCAATAACTTCAAAGCTCTTATCCCTTACAGCCAAGTACTTTTCAATATTGCCTGAGGAAGTATCCTTCATCCCGACAATATTAGGATGGGCCGACAGCTCCTTGACTACATCTGCAGATATGCTTACATTTGCTGTGAATTTCGGACAATTGTAAAGAAGAACGGGAACGGACACTCCCTCTGCTACAGCTGTATAATATTTTAGAAGGGCCATATCAGTCATGAAAGAAGCAAAATAGCTTGGGGACAATACTGAAACGAAGTCAACCCCTAATTCTTGAACCTTCTTCCCAAATTCAACGGTACTATATGCAGATTGTCTTGCAACTCCGGCCATGATGATTTTCCCTTTAGCGGCAACTTCCTTGACAGTTTTTAATACAACCAGCTGTTCTTCGTCACTCATGTGGACAAATTCACCGTTGCTACCTAACGGCATATACCCTGCAACTGCCGTACCATTAGATTTCTGGATATTATGCGCAAGCTTCGCCAGATCAACCTTCTGATCTTCAAAAGGGGTAATCACTGGGACAAATACCCCAGCCAATTTCTTGTTCATCTTATCACTCCTCGTTCAAAATATAAATTGATTAAACGCCTAAGCCCTATTTGCACTTCCGAAACTTTCGATTAAATCTCCTACACCTTCCATAACCCGTGTCTCAAGGTGTTGTATTGCCTTAATAGGCTCATAATCTGTGCTCGCTTCAAAATACTCTTCAAGGGCATCCTTAAATAGATGCTTAATATTCGTAGATATATTAACTTTTACACCGCCAGATTCTATGCATTTTTTAAACATATCAGGTGACAAACCAGTACCACCATGAATAGCTAGAGGTATATTTGTCTTCTCTGCAATCTCTTTAAGAAGGCCAAAATCTATATTCGGAGTTTTAATATATACCCCATGTGCCGTACCAATTGCAGGTGCTAATACATCGACACCCGTCTCTTTCAAATATCTAACACAGCTTTCCACATCAGCCAGATGACTATCATGCTCCGTAAGAATCAAATCGTCTTCCACGCCTAAAATTGAACCTAGCTCTCCCTCTACAGTTACATTTTTGGGCCTAGCCATCTCTACTACCTCTCGAGACATTCTAATATTTTCTTCCAAAGGGTAGCTGGATGCATCAATCATGACTGAACTCCAACCCGCGTCTATACATTTTTCGATAATGTCTATATCATTACAATGGTCAAGGTGCAGCGCAACAGGTATTACCATATCTCCAGTCAAAGTTTTTACCCAACTTACAATATGCTTGTATCCATAAAACTTTACAGTTTTCGTAGAAGTTTGAATTATAACAGGAGATTTTTTCTTTTCTGCTACCTTTATAACAGCCCGTGTTGTGGAATAATCTACGATATTGAATGCTCCAACAGCATATTTTTCTACCTTGGCATTGGAAAGCATTCTTTCTAAATTCGTGTAACCCATAACTTAACAACTCCTTTTCTTTTCACTTTTCATTCTTTTAATCAGTAGATTGGCTATTTATTCGAAAGCAAACTGCTCTAGGGAAATTGAACTAAAACTCTTAGCTAAGTTCTTCAAATATCGGCACAAGATAGTCATAAGTCCTGTTGAACACCTCATATAGTTTTTGGTACGTTTTCACGCTGTCTTTGTCCGGGACAAAAGCAAGCTCGAACTTGAAAAGTTTACCCCCCCGTGAAAAATCCGATAATAATCCGATCCCCACTGCACCTGTTAATGCAGCCCCCAATGATGTCGCTTCAGCCGGAAACTTACTCTTGTAAATCGGTACTCCATAAATGTCAGCCATAATCTGGCCCCACACAGGGCTCTTCGCCGCCCCACCTATTAACCTCATTTGGGACACATCTGCTCCCTGAGTCCGAAATGAATCGAGAATCGCCCTCAGGTTAAGCGCTACCCCCTCCATTACTGCCCTAATGAAATGACTTCTGCTATGCCTAATCGTTAGTCCTATGAAGACTCCACGGGCTTTCGGATTCCACCTCGGACTCCGTTCACCTAGTAAGTAGGGTAGAAACAGCAGATTCTCCGACCCTGGCGGGACCCGCGCCGCCATATTGTCCATAACGGCATATACACTTACTCCCTGTTTACTCGACACCTCCCGCTCCAAGGTGCACAACTCATCTCTCAGCCATTGATACGAAGCTCCTGCTGCTTGCATTGTACCCGTGGGACTGCAGTAATTCGGTATCACATGGACCCAGTTAAATGTACGCATTTTCCCATCAAAAATCGGCTTTGACGTTGCTATCCCTATCCATGAAGACGAACCAATGTAGTTATAGGCAATTCCTGGACCAATAGCCCCAGCCCCTGCTGCTGCACACGAACCATCACCACCCCCAATTACAACCGGTGTACCTTGAGCTAAACCTGTTGCTTGTCCTGCTTCCGCATTAACGTACCCTATCACAGCGGTGGAAGGATAAGGAACTGGTAATTTTTCCTTCGGCAGGTCTATCGCTTGCAGAATCTCTTTCGACCAAACCAAGTTCGTCAAATCAAATAAGTTGGTCCCCGAGGCATCGGAGTAATCAGTTACAAAGTTACCTGTCAAACGAAGGGCAATATAGTCTTTCGCCTGTAAGAACTTATACGTCTTTTCGAAAATTTCTGGTTCATTCTCTCGTATCCACATTATCTTAGCCGCAGAATAAGACGGGCTTACTCTGTGTCCTGTTATCCGGTACATTTTTTCTAAGCCGACTACACGCGCGATGTTTTCCGCCTGTCCGCTGGCCCTTTGATCAGCCCAAATAATGGCAGGCCGCAAACTCCGGCCATCACTGTCGACTGGGACACAACCCATCATTTGTCCACTAAAGGTAACACAAGCCACATCTCTAGGCTTACTCCCTGAGGTATGTAGAACCTGATTAGTACCCTCGCATACCGCTTCCCACCAACTATTTGCGTCTTGCTCAGCCCAATTCCCACTTGCATATGAAACAGGATAGGTAACCAAACCACTTTCCAGTAAAGTCCCATCATCCGGCCGGTAGAGTATCACTTTATTTCCGCTAGTACCTAGATCGTAGGCCAATATAACTTGTTTGTTCACCTATAAGCCTCCAGTTTCCAAAATACTAGTCTTTCCTAAAATGGGGTGGGAAGAATTATGATGATATACACAAATGCGGTGTAGTAAGCGGAAATCGCGTCGAAGAAGGGTGAGAAGAATCATATAGCTATATAAGGAAGGTAGTAACTGGATATTCTCCTATTCCGATAACACTATTAGCACTATTTCGAACTGTTAGAATTTTTTAGGCCTCACCCTTTCCTAAACATTTCATTTCTTCATAGCTTATACTTAATATTCCAGGGAACTCAAATTCTCCTTTTTGAGCAATCAGCCTCCTCTCTTAAGATTAAAAAAGAACTTGTGACAATCACCTCTATATTTTGCTAAAGAAAATTCAATCGGAGTGCCATCACCAAGATAAGCAATCGTCTCTAAAAATTGAATAGGAGCACCTTTTTCCACCCTGAGCAAATTAGCTTCATATTCACCAGCAACAGTTGCTTCGAGAGTTCGATTAGCTTGATATATAGTTAAACCATATTCTTTTTCTAGTGTTTCGTATAAAGAAACCTTTTCCAAATCCCTTTCCAGTAGATTCGGGCACCTATCATATGGTAAGTAAGTATTAACAATAACAATAGGCTCCTTGTCTGCAAAACGCAATCTCAGCAGTTGGATAATATTACTTTTAGGTGGCAATCCCAAAGCCTCGCTGACCTTTGTTTCACTTTCAACCACCTTTGCCATTATTACTTTAGTTGAAGGATTTAATCCTTTCTGACGTATTTTATGATTAAAAGTATCCAAGCTTATTAAGAAGTCTTGATTTATTTTCGACTTAACAACAAAGGTCCCTTTCGCCTTCATACGATAAAGATAACCTTCATTTACAAGTTCATTAAGCGCTTGCCTTACTGTGGGCCTACTTATGCCAAATTGATTACATAATTCAACTTCCGTAGGCAAAGGGCTATCAAGGTTAGGATGGCTTTTGATGTACGCAAGTAAGATCTCCTTAAGTTGGTAATATAATGGGACGGGAATATTCTTATTAAGCTTAAGTGTCACACCATTCACATTTTTCATCAACTTTTTACTCCAACAAAGTATATTTGTAAGTACAATATAAAGTATGTTTGTAAGTACACTATAGCTAAGCGTTTTTAGCCTGTCAACTTCCTCTTTGCGGTCTAAAACCCTTTCCAGGCGAGGTAGACGCCTAATTTTATGGTCTTACTCCCCTATTCTCACGATCCCGTAGTTTTACAATTTCCTCGTGCGAAGACAAGCCCGCTTGACAGTGCTTGGCCGAGATCACAGCAACGCCGCTCGGAAAAGTGTTCCGCAAACAGGACAGTAGCGCCATTGCTGAGATTGGCGGGGTGTTGCCATCGTATTTTCCTTCTTCTCTCATTCTCTGTGCGATAGTTTCTCCATGGCTCGCGCTTTTTCCTGCTCTGTAGGCTTGACATATACTCGCGTCGTATCCAGGCTCTTGTGCCCCAGGACCTCCGCCACTATTTCCAGCCCTTCCCCTGTGCTTAGGAGGTTTTTGGCAAACGTGTGCCGCAGTGCGTGCGGATGCAGCTCCGGTAGTTTGGACAAGTACGCATACTGGTTAATCACCTGCCGAATGCCGCTGGCCGTGAGCCGTTTGTCTTTGCGCTGGCTGAGGAAAACCGGGCCGCTGGTACGCACGCCTAAGTAGGTTCACAGGGCTTTGCGCGTATCGCTGTTTAAGGACACCGTCCGGAACTTGCCCCCTTTGCCTTTGCGAACCTTGACGCTTCCCGAACGTTCGTTCAACGTCAGATCATCAACGTCCAAGGCGGCTACTTCGCTAATGCGTAATCCGGTATCGAGCATGAACGTGACAATGGCAATGTTTCTCTCCTCCCCGTCCCGTTCCAAGGTACGCATCAGTGCCCTCTGCTCCAGCCGGTCCAGTCCTTGGGGGGCCGGTCTTACTTGTTCCACAGCGTGCGGCATCGCAACATCCTGACCGTGAAATTTCAGCCAACTCGCTATGGCAATCAAAGAAAGATTGACCGTGTCGGGCATCCGCTTCTTCGCCGTTAAGAGATAGGCTTTGTATTCCCGTAAGTCCGTCGGGGTGACGCGCTCCGGGGAGAGTGTTTCGCCGTTCGTTTCTTCAAACCATGCGGCAAATCCCAGCACCCGCTGGCGGTATGCGCGTACCGTGTTTTCGCTTTTGTTCTTCAGGCGAAGATGATTAAGCCACGAATCAAGTCTTTCCTCATCGAAAAGGTTCTGCATCAAACCTCACTTCTTCCTTCTGTTAAGCCAGGGTATTGCCCGGTGTTTTTGCCCCTAAAATATTATCTCCTGAGTTTTTCATGCCTTAGCGGCTCCGGCGGCAAAACCCCCATCGGCTGAAGCCCGCTAAGCGAAAGGGTTTCCTAAAATGAGAATAACACGCCGATCTTAGAAGTCAAGAGATGAGACATATTATTTCCTGAGGTTATCTCCTGAGTTAAACACATTGAGACTGAAGAATGTCGGTTTTGAAAATAGTTGACAAACTGATGAATTTATGCTTGCGGAAAACTGCCGGTCGAAGTCACTTCAACCCCGACCGGCTGTTCATTTAAAACTATTATTCAGTTTTTTTGTGATAAGCCTGCAACCTATCAAATTCTTTAAATCGTTATAAATATTGTGCAGAGTTGTTCCAAAATCGTCTCTGGTGAATAACCACGCGTCTCTCTTTGAAATGAATAGAAATCTCTGCTTAAAGCCGTTAGCAACATATCCGCTCTAAAGACACTGTTGAAATGGGTCTGCTCAGTCGCATTCATCTCGTCAAACAGTTCCACAAATAGTTGATGCAATTCGTTAAACAGAGGACTCTGCATTCGGGATCTAAGTGGATTGGTTGACGAGGATTCCTCGACTCCCATAAGCAATTGTGCTTTTCTTTCTCTAAAACGGATAAATAGGCTGAGAAGTCCTTTTAATCGTTGGCTTGGCGAATCAAAACGGTTTTGCCCCAGGAAGGTTTCAATATCATTAAACAGTTGATCAACGTTGTCTTTAATTAAATCCAGACATAATTCTCCTTTGCTTCTGTAACGTCGATAAAGGGTTCCCGGACCGACCTGTGCTTCACTGGCAATTTGATTCATACTAACTTGCTCAACACCATTTTGCTCAAATAACTTAATAGCCGCATTCAATATTCGCTGGCGATTCACTGTAGCATCACGGCGTTCAGAACGAATTTGGGGTGTTTCTGACCTACTCACTATTCTCATCACATCCTAAAGTTTATTAAGCTCTATTGACAAATGGAGAGTTCTCCTGTTATATTATATGGAGAATTCTCCATTTATATTAGCATAATGAAAAGGAGTTGTACAGCACATGCAGAATCATCACAATAAGACCGCCCTGTTGGTTATGGATATGCAAAATGGCATTGTATCCCGTTTTGCAGAAAATGGGGAAGTACTGCTTACGTTCCAAAAAGCCGTGGAAGCCGCACGCCGACATTCTTTTCCAGTTATTTTTGTGCGCGTCGCATTTAGCGAGGGTTATCCCGAAATCAATCCTCAAAACAAAGCGTTCTCAGCAATTTCTAAATCTAGCGGAATGACTGCTTCAGAAATTGCAACACAAATTCACGAATCCGTCCAGCCGAAAACAGACGAACCAATCGTTACAAAGTTTCGAGTTAGCGCGTTCGCTGGCAGCAACCTCGAAATCATTCTCCGGTCTCGCCAAATTGACACGTTAATCCTAAGTGGAATTGCTACAAGTGGTGTCGTCCTATCAACATTACGGGAAGCCGCCGATAATGATTATGGTCTAATCGTACTTTCCGACGCCTGTCTGGACGCAGATCCGGAAGTTCACCGGGTATTAATGGAGAAGGTCTTCCCTCGTCAGGCGGATGTTTTGACAGTGGATAAGTGGATGGCTACTTTGACCGTAGCAAAGCCGTAGATTGGCAAATCACTAAAACAGGTTGCCGTATACATAAACGCCAAATGCTGTTGTATACGGTAAATATATTGAGAACTATAAAAAGGGGTGGGAAAATTGAAAATCAAATGGTTAGGTCAATCATGTTTTCTGATAACTTCGGAAAATGGCACAAAAATACTCACTGACCCGTTCAAAAATATGTTGGGTTATAAGTTACCTGAAATTGAAGCGAATATCGTATCTACCAGTCACAATCACAGCGATCATAATAATATTAATGCAGTCAAAGGCAGCTTTACCCATTTCAACGAACTGGGCACTTTTGCGGTGAATGGTATTGCTATAAAAGGGGTAGCAACATTTCATGATAAAGCTTTGGGGACCAAGAGAGGGAAAAACACGGTATATAACTTTAGTATTGATGGAATCAATGTCTGCCACTGCGGCGATCTGGGACATGTGCTAACAGATACTCAGATTAGCGAAATAGGATCTGTAGACATTCTCCTGCTTCCCGTTGGTGGACGCGCCACCATTGATGCACTGGATGCAGTTCAAGTCATGAAGCAGCTGAATCCGGCAATTGTGATCCCGATGCATTACCGGACAAAGGCGTTCGGGCTGCTTGGCTTTTTATTTGAAAAGGTCGATAAATTCATCGCTGCTTCGGGGTTAAAGGCTAAAAAGTGTAGGGAACTGGACATTGATAATGCCAATATAAAAGAATACAAAGAAGATAAAGAGATTGTTATCCTTCCATACGATTGAGATCAGACAGCTTTAAACATGAGGGGAGTTATATTCATGCCAATTTGGAAAAGAAATTTATTCGTTTGCTGGTTTGGAATTTTTGTAGCAGCTGTCGGAATGAGTCAGATTGCTCCGGTATTGCCACTTTATATTCAGCATTTGGGGGTTCATAGTACCTCTTCCATTGCCCAACTTTCCGGCGTTGCTTTTGGTGTTACCTATTTAATTTCAGCTATTTTCTCACCAATTTGGGGTCATTTTGCCGACAAAGTTGGGCGAAAGCCCATGATTTTACGGGCAAGCCTTGGCATGGCATTGGTTATAGGTTGCATGGGGTTTGCGCCGAATGTCTATGTACTGATCGGGTTAAGATTATTGGAGGGTGTTATCACAGGTTTTAGCACTGCTTGTACTGCATTGATTGCAACTCAGACGGACAAGGAACATGCAGGATATGCTTTAGGCACACTTTCAACAGGAAGTATTGCTGGTTCTTTGCTAGGTCCTATTATTGGCGGTTTTATCGAAGAGAACCTTGGTTTTCAACCTGTATTTTTCATAACAGGGGCATTGTTGCTGATTGCGTTTATTTTAACCGCTTTATTTGTCAAAGAATCTTTTGTCCGTCAGGATAAAAAAGCAAGTAGTATCAAGAAGATATGGGAAGGTGTTCCTGAAAAGAGTTTGACGATTATTCTGCTTGTAACCTTTTTCATTTTAACTCTAGGGTTGTATTCTATAGAACCCATTGTAACAGTTTACGTCACCCAATTAACCAAAGGTACTGCTCATGTCGCACTGTTGGCTGGATTAGCGTTCTCAGCTTCAGGGCTGGCAAACATCATTTCAGCACCGAGATTGGGCAGACTTTCTGATAAAATAGGTGCGTATAAAGTTATTTTAATTGCACTCATTGTTGCCGGAATCATTTATATACCACAAGCCTTTGTAAAGAATCCATGGCAATTGATAGGGCTGCGCTTTTTATTGGGATTAGCGATAGCTGGGTTGAATCCTTCTATTAATACTCTTGTTAAGAAAATTACACCAGACTCGCTTGTAGGTAGAGTTTTTGGCTTTACCATGTCCGCTGGATATCTGGGTGTATTTGGAGGTTCTGTATTAGGTGGGCAAGTAGCGGCCTATTTAGGCATTAAATTTGTCTTTTTTATTACCAGCGCCTTGTTATTAATAAATGCTATATGGGTGTATTTTAAAGTGTATAAAAAACTTTGTTTAACAGAAAAGCCCGCTATTTAATTGAACACATTTTTTCCACCGCTTATCGGTCCACCCTTGTTAAATGCATTTCATTTCGTTTACCACCCATTTACAAGAGCGTCGGATAGATTTCTCATAAACTGCTTTGATTCCGCAGCAGACTCAAAGATTAATGACCCCGAAAAGAATACGGAGGCCCCTCTCATCTGCCCATCCACCAGATACCACAAATTACCACCCATCTTCCCACAAATTACCTCACCCGACGTTTCCCGTCCACTCGGATGGTTGCACACCGGAACATGTTTTTCCGCGTATTCACCTGATTTTACCCATAAACATGTTCCCCTGTGCGAGGAACATGTTCCGGCGGACGAGGTTATACGAAAAAAGCATAACCTCGTCCCATATCTTTCCTTAAAACCACATCTCGCAGTCGTCACTGGAACATCTTGTGATGTGTACCCCATGTCCGCGGAAACACATTCGCTACCTGTTCCTTTTTCACCGTCAATTTCCTATCCCCTTAGCACCCCCTCCAATATCCTCTCCAAATTCCTCTCCCGCACGAAATACACCGGCTTACCCTGCTCTATGGCCTCTTCCTTGAGCCACCACATCACCGCATGAGCACCAAAGCGCGTAAGAAAGACGAAAATATCCGCTTCACGAGCGAATGTTTGGAGCTTAACGTCCACCTTGTCTCCATCGTGCCAAATCACCCGATACCCGTCGTTGATTTCCTCATTCGGCAACCCCACGATCAGGATCGTTTTCCCGGCCAATCCGGAAAGATCCACTTCCTCGGGAACGGTTGGAACCAAAACCTCTTCGTTTGCTCTGCCCTCGTCTTCCGGCTCTTCTTCGTTGGGAATGAGCGCAGACAGCCTCTCAATCTCAGTCCGCAGTTCGTTGATCAGTCCTTTGAACTCCCGGATCTTCCGCGCATCGTCAGCCTGACGATCTATGACCGTCGGTTCCGCTTCCAGCTGCCGCTTTGCTTGTGCAAGCTCTTCCCGGAGTTTCCCGGTTTCCTGCCGGAGATCCATCAGTTCCTGGCTGAATTTGAACGACCGTTTCTTCTGCTTTTCCAGCTCTCGTCCCAGCTGCCCAATGCGTTCAAAGAGTACGCCCGCCTCGCCGGATTTCTTGCGAATGACACGGCTCAGTTTTTCTGTCCGATATTTTTCCAGCTCTTCCGGCAACGGCAGATGCAGCGTGAGGTACGTTACGCGCTCTCTGCCGTAGGTCTGTACCCACCTGTCCATCGGCCATGTATCAACCGGCACCCAGACGAATTCCTCGTCTACGAGATACCGATTTGCCGCCCGCCAGAACGCGGTTTTTTCCGCGTCGGTCGTAAAGCGTTTTTCGGCATCTTTGCGCCAAGCCGCAATACTGGCACTGAAGGACAGAACGGGTACGCCCAATGCCTTATATGCCTCCACGTATTCCTTTTGGGAGAACTCCTTCAGCAGTTCCCGCCATTTTGGCTGCGCAAAGGCGAAATACTCAGCCCAGAACGCCTCCTCATGCTCCTGGAAACACTCCTTTGCTTTTGCCAGGCCGCGCTCATATTCAGCTTGTTCTTCGGGAGACATGACCACGCCATACGGGCTGTCGCCGCTTGCCACGACCGTCAGTTCCGGCGAACCCAGTGGTTGAGCAAAACACCGCGCCATTTTCCCATTCGTAATGTCATAGACGGCCATGGTTTCGGGCATATGTTCAGCCCCACACTGGGGACAGGCAAAAGGCGTTATCGGAAAGTTGGTGTGCCCTAGCTGAAGATCCAGTTCCTCGAAGGTTTCGACCGGCTCATACCGGTGTACCTGCCGGGAAACGATTTTGCGGCAGGTCTTGCATTCGTATTCGAGATGGACGGCTAGGCTTCTTTTTGGCATTGCGGATGTTCCTCCCTATATGATAGGTGTGTCCCTTAACCCCGTTTCTATCGGTAGTAGCGATGGAACTTCTCCGCACAGCAGTCGCAGTATTCCCCGCGCCGATCAGACGATTTTTTGAGTTCTCCGCCACACTGCGGACACAGGCCCTCCGCACGGCGCGTATCGTAGAGCTTTTGTTTCTTCGCCCGCTCTTTGCACTTGTCTGAGCAATATGTTTCTCTAGATCCCAACGCCGTTCGGAAAAGTGTTCCGCAAACGGGGCCGTAGCCCCATTGCTGGGATTGGCGGGGTGTTGACATTGCATTTTCCTTCTTCTCTCATTCTCCGTACGATAGTTTCTCCACGGCCCGCGCTTTTTCCTGCTCCGTCTTGTATTCAGGGGCTTTACAACAGCAGTGGAGCGATCCATCGAAAGGGTATGAGCACACTGCTTTCCCTCTCTATTCGTTTACAAGTTTAAATTCAAATAAATCTCGTCCGTGTCATCCTGTGTCATTCCGATGTAGGCCAGGGTGATCCGGGGCGAGGAATGGTTGAAAATCTTTACTAACCGGTCGAGCGAATATCCGGCCTGGTATCCCTGATAGCCAAATGTCTTTCGGAGAGTATGAGTCCCAATTCGTTCCTTAATCCCGACGAGGCGCGCTGCTTCATTTAAAATGCGATAGGCCTGCTGGCGAGTAATGGGACCGGCCCCCTTACGGCTGGCAAAGAGGGGCGTGTCCGTCGGTGGGCCTGTCAAATATTCTCTAAGCGCCTTGGCCGCCGTGTCGCTGATCGGGAAGTTCTTGACCTTGCCGGTCTTCTTTTCCCGAATCTCTATACGATCCCGAATCTTTCCGTTCTCGTTCTGAACATCGGCAACGCGAAGACGAAGCAGATCACTGATACGAAGACCGGAATTAATCCCCAAGACAAAGAGAACATAGTCCCTTGTACTGGACGACTTGAGGATCTTTTTCATGGCTTCAATCTGTCTCTTGTCGCGGATCGGCTGGACAAATTCCATGTCTGCCCCCTCTTTTCCTATGTACCTTATTAGTATTATACTGCATCTTATGACACATTCCAAGCCGAGCCCAAAAGAGTTTTCGAAGGAGTAAACCCGTAAAGCCCTTCCTGGTGCGGATCTCAGGGTTTTCGTGAATGTAACACAATACTATTGTGTTACATTCGCTTAGCGGCGTTGCTCACTCTTTTTCCTGCATTGATCGGACTGAGAAGCAGAAACGGGATACCTTCCGGCATCCCGTCAGCGATTGAACCTGTTTTGCTCATTCCTATTGAGAAACCAGGCTGCCTTGTACGAGGGCCTTTGCTTCGTCTAAAGAGCCGACCAGGAAAATCCCAGGCGTAAGCTGATTGAATACGTCCACATTACTTATACCCCGCACGATGTCTTGCAAGGAGTGCGATTCATTACCGAAACGAGCTTCTAGCAACTGACAAATATCTTCAGCTTTTGCTTCGACTTTGGCACCGGCCACATTGGATATTTCATCCAGAAACGCCTTCTCCCTCATCTCGTACAGTCTTCGTTCGCGGGCATCGGCCTTAAACATTTCTTCGATTGTTAGAGCTTTACGAATCGCAGGATTGCTCATTGCCCACCTCTTCTTGTATAACCCTCTTTAGCCATATCCTTATCTGAAAGAAATATGCAGTTCTTTCCCTAAGCCTGCTGCGAGCTTTTTCAGAAACCGCAGTGAGGGGTTAGCTTCGCCAATTTCCAAACGGCTGATATTGCTCTGCCGTGTGCCAATGCGTTTAGCTAATTCTTCCTGCGTTAGTCCTTGTTGAATTCTCGCCTCAATAATTTCTTTAACTATTTCGTATTCGGGTTCCAAGTCTTTTACGGCCTGGGCAGTTTCGGGATCTTTCAGTAATTCAGCCTCAACTTCTTCCCACGGAACGCCGTTTCTTACATCCATCTTTCAAATCCCCCCCTAGACCAGACGGGATACCTTCCGGCATCCCGTCTGCAATCGAATCTATTTTGCAACTGTTATTGCGAAACCAGACTGCCCTGAATGAGCGCCTTTGCTTCCTCCAACTGGTTCACGTTGAAAATGCGGCTGATGATTCGATTGAGAACATCCAGATCTGCTATAGCGCGGACCGTTTCCTGGAGAAATTGAGATTCAGAGCCGAAACGGGCTTCTAGGTATTGGCAGATGGCATCTGCTTTTCCTTCAGCTTTTCCTTCTTCTTTAGCCCCGGCTACATTGGATATTTCGTCCAGAAATGCCTTTTCCCTCATCTCATAAAGTCTTCGTTCGCGGGCATCGGCCTTAAACATTTCTTCGATTGTTAGAGCTTTACGAATGGCAGGATTGCTCATTGCTAATGCCTCCAATCCTTCCCCTTGGATACCGTTCAGATAGGCAAGCCATTCCTCCAAGGTATTTTGTGGTTTCCTGCTAATATTCTTAATCTTGGTTAGTTCCAGAACATGCAACTCCAGATCCCTGTTGAGGAGCTTCCCTGTCTCATCGTCGCATATGTGGAACATATGGTGATAGCGTTCATCCTCCGAAAAGTACTTGAACCCCAGGATACTTATGCTCACGGTAGGTAGCAGTTGTCCGAACGGTTTCCCCTGTTGAAGTTGCCGATGATACAGGGCTGCCCAGTAGTACAGAATCCTCTTATCCAGGAAAAACTGCCTCGCCACTTGGACTTCAACGTTAAAGATGTGTCCCAGTTCCGTGTGAGCCAGAACGTCCAGCCGTACTGCCTTGTCGTAAATGCGTTCTGGATCAATTTCCCGATCTTCCTGAACAACGCTCTGGATCAAATCGTGAGACGACCTCTTTTGAGTTGCATTGAGCAGCCCAACGAGGGCTTCTTTGCCTTCTTCTGAACCGAAAACACGTTTGAAAAAATAATCATTGGTTCGATGCAGGATCATTAAGATCGTGCCTCCCTTATTTCATATTATAACAAATCCCCGCTTTGGATGCACCCTGTATTTTCAGATTTCTTGGGGAAATAAACCATTTCCATTCATTCATTCAGCGAACGGGCTCTACTCCCACTCTGGGTTTTGTCTTTTGCATCCTTTCTGAATTCCGGCGGCTGAAGAAAATCCTCCTCCGGTACTACCTTGTTGCCAAAGGTTTGCACGGGCACCTCGTCAGGATACGCTTCCCATGCTTTCAGCGCCCTTTGGGCCGTTTCTGCCACCAAATCGCGTATGTGGTCTAATTCGGTGCTGTGGCCGTGGATACTTACTTTGTTGCGCAACTTAACACCGTGCCAGTCCCAGCGGGAAAACCAGATAGTGTAGCCTATTTTATCTTCCCACCCGATGCTTGTCAGCTGGTCTTCCGACATCCAACCGCGCTCGGCCATGGATACTCTGATCTGCTTGCTGGACATGTCAAGAAATGGGACCGGTTCCAACTCGCCGCGCAGATCTCCATGCACTCGTGGCTTTTCTTGGGGACCGAATTCAGATTCGTAGCCAGATGTATCCAAGCGCTCTTTTGCCCATGTCTTGGCTTCATCTGTGGTCATGGGGGTAATTCCCCGACCACCATTTGGCATGTTATGCCAATACGAACCGTGACAAGATAAAACTCCACCTTGCCCAAACAAAAAATATTCACCATCCGGATTTCTATACACCCGTTCTTCATAGAAGCAAGCATCATTGATAGGGCGACCATTATTCCAAGTACCCACACTGTGTGAAATTTCCGTATCATACACTATGCCATAAATGATCTTTCTCATTTTCGGTTTCTTCCTTTCTTCTTCGGGGGCTCAGTCCCCATTAATGTTCAATATCTCCCCTATCTGCCGGAGCATATCGTAATCGGCAGACTCTTCTACAGCCTTGGCAATTCTGTACCGATTAGACTGTACCCAGCACGCCTTTTCCACCGCTTCCTCGGACACAAAGACGTGTTTTTCCGCATCCTTCTTCGGAATCTTGAAGCCGCGTTTCGGATGGGTTGTCGCTGAACGCGCCAAAATCCAGCTGTGGCGAGTTTCCCCTACGACAAAGTGCTCGACGAAATGGCCACGATACCAAGGACTCAATGTCTCATTTCCCGCCGCATCCCGGTATACCCGGTTGTTTTCGTCGAAGATCCATACCCTATCTCCAACCTGCATGTGCTCGGCTCCTTTCTTTTTGGGATACCCTGCTTGCTCTCGCTAGAACGTTTCAGAACCATCCCTGTCTTTCTTTAAACGTCCGCAAGAGGTTGCGGAATTCTTTCCTTGGGCATGCGGGGTGGTCAGACAAAAACCTTTGGTAATCTTCGTCTCCCCAGCACTCGGCAGGAACATCCCCGCCCTGGTCGTACTTGTCCCAAGCTATTTTTCGTAAATCCTCCACCGTTACTTTTGCCATGATTCTTTCCTCCCTTTCTAATGCCCCACCCCGGCTGTTCGCCGGGATGGGGTCCTTCCAGCCTACTTTTCTTTCGCCAACTGTTCAGCTACCAAAACAAATATGTCTCCGCTGTTTTGGGCTTCTTCTTCCCCCAGCGACATTCGGGCAAAAAACTCAAAAGTCTGCCCAAGTGCCACGACTTTTTCGCGGTCTTGATCTTGCACAGCTTTGACTGCCGCAGCTAGAAGATCCATCGGATCTGGCGTACCTTCCTCAGCAAGATCCGCATCGCTCTTGGCCAGGAGTTGACGCGCCCTTCTGGACGCTTCTTTTGGATCGCTTTCTATGAACCCAGCAAATCCAAAAGGGCACTTTCTTGTGCACTGAATCTGAACCTGAATGTCTTCATCCCGGATGTTCGTGCATCCGGAATTGGGAACGCTTTGCAGAAACACTTCCCTGGCCGAGCGTCCCCGGAAGATTGCGTCCGGCCCCTCGTCGTGCTCGAAAAGGCAGGTTTGCTCTTTGCCGTCCAGAATCCCTTTGATCTGAACGCTCGTTTGAAGTGGCATATCAGTCCGCCTCCTCATCTCTTATTTCCCTGTATCCGGTATCGAGTTTATCGAACACCCATTCTTGAAACGCTTCCTGAACATCTTGATCCGTAACGTCGTCGTTAAACTCAACTATCTCAATATCGGGCTTTACACCGGATAATTGTGGGCTGTAGAAGAATTCATATTTTTTCATCATGGGCACTCTCCTTCTTTTTTCTCGTCGAGTTTGTACAGTTCCCGCAGTCGTTTCAGCCGATAGTTAATCTCGGCTTGTTCCTGGGCTTCCTGGGCTTTCCGGTCCGTTTTTCTTTGGCTTGATTTGCTTTCTTGAGTTTCCATACCTCCAACCTCCTTTTTTCTTAGGGAGCCGCCGGTTTGCCGACGGCCCCCAATAAGCTAAAAGATGTACTTGTAAAAGATGTACTTGTACAGGTATTGATAGTGCCAATTGACAGCGATTTTGCCGGAGTGGTCCAGCTTGATGCTGTGCCGTTCCTGCTTGTCGGTGATGAAAGCATCCCGTACAGGTTTACCGTTATTCACCCTAATCTGCTGGATCGTGACAGTCTTGGCCGTCGTCTTGACGATCTGGAAGGCTGTTACAGTCCATCCCCAGGTAGTGACTACAGTATCGCCAACGGCAAACGGATTTTGCATTATTTCTTCCCCCCAGTTTTCTGGAATTTGCGGGTCTTTGCTAAGCGGTGTACTTGTACAGATAATTATGCTGCCCATTGACGGCGATTTTGCCTGACCGATCCAGTTTAACACTGTGTCGTTCCTGCTTGTCGCTGACGAAGGCATTTGGCACGGGGGCACCGCTTTGGACTCGAATCCGTCGGATCGTGACGGTTTGGCCTGTCGTTTTCACAATCTGGAAAGCGTCCGCAATCCGGTTGTTGTCGGTATACGTTGTGACAACAATATCGCCAACAACAAATGGATTTCCTACTTGCACCGTCTCTTCGACCCAGTTCTCTGGAATTTGCAGATCTTTGATGTCTGCATAATAGCAGAGGCACTTATATCCCTTGAAGCGTTCTTCCAGGCTTTCGTATTGGACGGTTTTCGGGTTGGTTTTGAGCACCTTGTTCCAGCATCCGCCAACATTGATCAAGTAACCTGGCTTGATTTCCTCGCGGGTGAATACCCGCTTTTCTTCCAAGGGAGTCCCGGTTTTTGCCAGGCAATCCTTGAAATAACTCAACTTGTCTGTCTCGAATTGGAGTTTGGCAATCAGTTCTTCCTTCCAGCTCTGATTGCCTGTTTTTTCCGCCTGCGCAATGGCTCGCTCAAACCTTCTGATGTTGGCTTGGGCTTCTTCGATCCGGTTGTTAAGATAGACCGGATCGCTAAACTCTTGACTTTGTGCCGTGGCTCTCGCGGCTTCGGCGCGATTTGCGTAGTATTCGCTTTTAGCGTACTCGTCGAAGCCCTTGTGATAACGGTTCATAATGCGATCCCGGCTCCTGGCAAATGCCTCGCTGCCGGAATGGCCGGGAATGATCGGCTGGGTGAAGAAGGCAATGTCGCCATGGTAACGCTCCAATTCAGTCTGCATCGCCTTTCCTCTTTTTTCGGCATTCTCAGCGTATTGTTCGTAACGTTCCGCTTTGCGTTCGGCTCTTTCCTGCTTGCGTTCCACTGTTTCCGCAAAAGAAAGTCGCTCACCCCGCTTTTCCTCGCCGGTGAAGCCCAGCTTTTCGGCAATCCGGACTGCATGAAAGTGGTCTTTGGCACTTTTGGATACCCACGCCTGGGCGAACCGGCTCCACAGAAAAAACCTTTTCAGTTCAGTTTTTTGCTCGGCTGTTAATGCCTGGTACTCGTCTTTTTCAAAATGCAGCTCAATTTTCCCTGTTTCGAGATTCTTTACATACTGTTTCATGTCTTTTGCCCCCTTTGTTTGTTTTGTTCACAAAATCGACGCACAGCTTCAATGTCATCAGCCGTCATAGCAATGTCCTCAACGCTTGTGACTTCGTAATGTTGTCTGAGGACGTTAATGTAGGCTTGGACCGTTTCAATGGTCTTTAGGCCCGTGCGTTCCAGGTCTTTGATCATCCTTTGATCATCCAGAACATAGACATTGAATCTGTCCCTCGCATCATTGTCAGTGATATAGACGAATACTTTTTTCATCTCTACCTCCATTAGATCTGAAAGATCAGATCTCAAAGACCGCGCTGTTTTCTGCCGCTTCCACAAGGTTCGTCGCGGAAAACCACTCGTCGGCGAATTTCTCCAGTTCTAACTGCTCTGACTGGCCGCTGCCGAGAACGCAGCCCATACACTTAAAGTCTAGTTTTTTCTTTTTTGCGTGGTAGTCGGCTATAAAGCCGTCACTAACTTGTGCACAACCGTCCGTCACGAACACAACGTCTGCGTTCTTGAAACGGCTCTGCTTTTCCATGACGCGTATAGCCTCATGGAGTGGTTCTTCAAAATTCGTTCCCCCATTCATAAATTCCGTAGCGATTTCCAGCATATCTCTGACCGGAATCTTTCCTCTGTGAAATGTCATGGTTCCGCCCACATCATCGTCAAACGGGATGTAGGCAAAATCCCTATGCTGCCGCTTCGCGATCATCGCAATAGCGAGCGCAAACCCGGCAGCTTGCTCTTTCATGCGAACCATACTCCCGGACTTGTCCAGGCAGAGGACTATCGGCCCCTTCCCGGCGGCATCCTTTCCCTGCGGCGCGTACTGGAGAGTTTCCTTCTCCGTAAAGCGCCGGTAGAAGTCGAGTTTTGTCGCCGGATTCTTCAGCATGGCAAGCTCCGTTGGTAAAAGCAGTTCCGGATCATCCCCATGGATGATCCCTTCGCGTTCCACGGAAAAAACGTGCTTTGATTTCTGTTTTTTCCGCGCGATAGCTTTGAACCGCCCGGCCCACTCGGCAACTTTCTTGACTGTTTCGTTGTGCTTGAGGACTTCGGCTAATGCAAGTTGCTGGCGCAGAGGAATTTTTTGCATTTCTGAATGACCCGATCCGGCCTGTGTCCCCGCCATGAGGTTTTCCATGCTCTCCTTGGCATCCCGCGCGTCTTGGGCGATCTGGGATACCATTTGAGACATGTCCATCCCGTCGGCGAGTTGCTGCCCCATCTGCTGCTCAAGCTGTCCAAGCTGTTCGGCAAGGGACTGCGCTTTCTGTTCTTGCTGCTTTGTGGGCTGTTTGCCCTGCATGTCGCGCTTATCCATGGCTTGCTGATTCTGCTGGAGCTGCTTTTGCATCTCTTTTTGCTGTTCAAGCATTTTCTTTGCCTGTTCATCTTGCTTTTGTCGTTCCTCGATGTACTCAATGATCTTTTCGCTCATCGACACGGTGCCGATGGCAGACGAAAAATCATCAAGCATGGTCTGCCCCCGGAGTTTCTGGTACTCTTCGGAGGCCATCATTTTCTGGATCAGTGGCCTGTGAGCTGCCGCTCGGCTATCCGCTTCCGGGTTGAACTCCGGTGACGTTTTGTAGAGCGCGGACCATTGATCGCCCATCAGGTTTACGTAGCCTGGGAAAATCTCTTCTCCCCTGGTTTCAATTTTTTGCAGTTTCGGAGCGATTTTCAGCAATTGCTCAAACTGCTGCCGGTCATAGCTGTCGGCATTAAGACAACTGTGAAAGTACCGCCTTTTGGGGTTATCAAACATCTTTTTTTGTCCCTCCTTCTGTAATCGTAAGCGACGAGACATTTGCCTCGCCGCTTTTTTAGACCCTAGTGGTTAAAATACCCGACCGGGACCACTAGATCTTTCAGAATGACCTTCTGAACCCCGAACCAGTTTTGACAAATTTCCTCTTTGACCCTTGGAGATTTGGCTACCACTGACACCATGACCGGGCCCTGGTAGTTGTTTTGTTTATATAGCCCTTGGTCCAAATAGCCTACCATGGCTCCGTTCATAGCAAGTTGTTTGACTTGCAGCACCTGCACCGGTGCAAGCCGTTCGATAGAAGAAAAACCGTACTTTGCCCCCACATCCCGAAAGCATCTTGCTGCCGCAGCCAAAAATAGCATTGCTACCATAGCTATTAGAATGGGAGTGTCGTTTTTGATCCTTTTGTTTTTCAGGACATATAGAGTGAGCATGGCCAAACAGATGACTACCCAAAATGCACAGATCCACCCCGAATACTTCCATAACAAAAATAACATACGACATCCTTCTTTCTTCTGTAATCGTTAGCGGCGAGACATTTGCCTCGCCGCTTTTTTCTCTACCTATATTCCCAGGGCAGCCGTAGCCAACTTTTTCTTGGTTTCATCCAGCAGCGCCTGTATTTTCCCAACGGCTTCATAACCGCTCGGGATCTTATCGGCACGCTGTTTGAGCGACTTAATTCGCTGCCCAAGCTCCATAACCGTTTGGGTACCTGTTAAGTCGGCTGACTCAACTTGCTTTACCAGGTCCTGGACGGTATCCGACAGCCCCGCTATTTCCCGTTCCACCGGGTCCAAACTACGGTCCAGTACGACGGTCCGCACAATTTCCCGTTCTGATCCCTCGGGAGTGACCCAGAGGGAATGAACGAGAATACTGAGATCCTTTCTAACGACTACATCCCGGTCATCAATGGTAGCCGCTGCTTTCAACAGCGACAGCACCTGCCGGAACCGGCGGTCCGAAGGGCGAATGCCCTCGGTTTTAAGCCCATCCCGAATGTCCCGCAGGGCTTCCAGGATGTCTTTCGGCACAGTGACCATCATTTCGCTCTGAAATTGGATCTGTTCCATCTCTTCCAGCGTGATAGTCGGTCTCCGTGTCGGACAGGCCCCCTGGAGCATGGTGATGAAGCTGTGGCCGTCCTGGATGTACCCGACTTCATACCGGAGTATGAAGCGGTCAAACAGGGCTTCCAGTCCCTCATCGGCCTCGGGCCATTCGTTCGAGGCCCCGACGATGGAGAAAAGGGGCGATTGAACAATTCCTCCGTTATTGTAAAACAATCGTTCATTTGCGAGGGTCAAAAGGGCATTCAGAATGGCTGAATTTCCTTTGAAAATCTCGTCAACGAAGGCCAGGTGGGCCTCCGGCAGCTTATTTTGCGTGTTGCGCTTGTACGTGTCCTGCTCAAGCGCCTTTAGGCTTACCGGCCCGAACAACTCCTCCGGGGTGCTAAACCTTGTCAGCAGCCACTGGAAGTAGTTCGTTCCGGTAATGCACTTGGCTAAGTCTGCCACCATGCCCGATTTCGCGGTGCCTGGAGGGCCGACGAGCAGCACGTGCTGCCGGGCGACAAAAGCGGCCAGTAGTCCGTCGATAATGTCCTCACGTTCCACATAGATCGACGCGAGATAGTTCCGGATTTCTTGGATTTTCTGCATCATAACGTCTCCCCCAATAGGGGGAGTCACCTCCTTTTTTTTGGTCTTATACCAAGATTACACGTGGCTTACACGTGCAGGTTCTGGGTATTGATTGCATACTTCTCTTTTCCAATTTGGAGATGATTCACTAAGTCAATGGGCAATGTCTTGCCGGGGTTTATTTTTATGACAAATTTGCCCCACTCAAAGGCAACAAGATCGCCAGCAGTGAGCACTTCAGTTGTAATCTTAAACTTCCTCTTATTTTTGAGCACAATCTGAACAACGTCTTTCTTTTCCAAGGCTTTGCTCAAATTCAGCAGTTCTGTAAACGCTGGATGAGCAGTACCGCGTTTGTACTGTTCGATAGCGAGGATTTCGGTTCGGATAGAGGGAGGATACAGCACATCAAGTGCTGTGATTTTTTGACAGTTCGCACCGTGTTTCTTCTCAAATTGAAATGTCCTATCTTCAAAATTAAGGAAACATTTGTAACCATTGACAATGGCGATCATCACGCCGTCGCAGATTTTCTCGAAAGAAAATTGTGTATCGTAATAGGTTGGCGTTCCCGGATATTCCTCCGTAAACTTCGCGACACTGTTCCAGAAACAGCATCCGTACTCATCTGTTTCTGTGTAAAAATCCATGTCTTGGATGTGAGTTTCCACCCACTCCTGTAGTTTGGCATCCGCTTGGGTCCGAAGCCGTTGGTAGACATATTGACGAACGTCAACTTCGCCAGCCGACCTGAACCTCCATTGACGCCTGTAGACAACAGGATCGCCTTCTACCGTCAATTCCTCGAATTGACACGTTCCGTCTGACCAACAGTCACCCATCATTATGGTGACTGCACCTTTTTTAAAAGAGTTCATGCCTCTTTCCTCCTTTTTATTCCAGCGGCAGGGAACGTTATCGTCCTCTGCCGCTTGTTTGTGGAAAACTTACGACATGGCTTTTTCTGAAAGCATTTTTACCATGTCGTCGATTAGATCGAGTTCTGCAAGAAGTCGATCTCGTTTTTGCAGCAGATCTTGGACCTTGGCGGCTGCAAGGTTGGGCGGGGTCTGATCGGCAACGATCTCCACCCCGTCTTCTTCTTTGACCAGGCTTTCCGGCACGTCCCGGACCTCCAGGACCGTCCCGGTCTCCGGGTTCAGCATGGGATACCTTGCGCTGCCTCCGGACCGGGGAAAACCACCGGCCAGGATTATAACGCCCTCTCCCAGTTGCACTGCCGAATCTCTGTACATCCGCACAGCGACCCTACGTCCTCCGAACCAGATTTTGTCCTCGTCGAAGGCAAACTGGTCCAGATGAAGTCGGACAGCAACCGTCTTTACGACGGTCTCCCCATCCGTGCCGTAGATTTCACGGGCGAGTTCTCTGACACGCTCCTCGTCCCGAGGGTCGAACACCCAAACTTTCTCGGTCTGAGCGAACTTTCCCCCGAGTGCCCTTGCCTTTTCAGGCAAATCGGGGTGGAACGGGGATTGCATCGTTAGTTTGTTAGCATTCATGGCAATCCTTACCACTTTGATTTCTCCTCCTCTTTAGATCAGTGCGGCGGCAGAGAACTATAATTCCCCGCCGCCTTTGTTTCGGGCACAGCCCGGATTAGGGGCACAGCCCGGATTAGCTTACTTTGTCCATAAGCAGACTGACCGCGTCGCGAATCAAACTGATTCGCGACTCCATACCGTCTCTATGCTGGCTTACGATTTTTTCATAATCGTGAAAACCGGCAATAACTTCCTTGCTCTCATTGATGATCTCCGCCAGCTTACTTTTCGTCAGGCTGGCGTTCGATACGGCCTGACGGCACTGGCTCAAGATCCCGTCCAAGTGGTCGGCGACTTTTTGCTCGACCATCCGCACAGACTCCTCCGTGTTAACGACCGGTATCTTGAATGCCTCCCCCTTTGCAAAGCTGGAGACAAACATAACCAGCTTCGCTAAGTCTCCGTCGTGCGCCGACGGGACGAAGTATACTCCGCCCGATGGCCGGACCGGCGTGGGGGACAGGGTTTTGAGCATGTTAAGGATCATGTTCCGGACCACTTGTCCGCCGTAGTTTTCTTTGAAAGTCTCGAAAAGGCGCTGGGCCTCATTTCCTAGCTCTCTTCCATATCCCCAAGCGTGGCAAGTCATGTCGCCGGTTTTCTTATCGAGCGTCAAAACGGCTTCGTCCTCCCGGTACGATAACCGTTGGCCTTGGGTGTCTACCGTTTCACGCACAATGTGGCGAACGGCAACCTTTGAGTCACTGTGAACGTCCCGTACAAGGTAGTTCTCCGTGACCCCGTTGCTGGGATGACGTGAGCACTCGACTTCCTTGGTTGCGCGTCGAAACGCGTCGCCAAAGCTGATGGGCCTCGGCAGGAAGCTCTCCGAAAGTCCTACCTGAGCCAGGGTTTGCTCCAGCAAACTCCGGCTAAATAAGTCATCCGAGAGCGAGTACCAGAAGAGGTGCCCAATGTGAGCACTTTCGTTTTGGAGATTCTGCACAGCGGCCATGTTTTCGAGATTCACGGACATAACAAATTCCTCCCTTTTCTTTTAAGCTCAAGAAGCCATTTCTACTTGCCGTCTTGGCGGTAACAGTACCCGTTGAACGGGTTTGTAAGGACCTCGAGTAATTCCCCTGTTTCCGCATCCTGGATGAACCGTGTGCCATCCGGGGTCTCATAGATTGGCTCTATGACTACCCCTTTTCCCCCGTTTGGGCCTTTTGTTTGATAGACCACTTCGCCCTTGGGGTAAGCAATGTTCCCCTTCTTTCCGGCGATTTCCCAATGTTGCAGCATAGTTAGCACCCTCCTTTTTTTTTTGGTAAAATAAAAAGGCGCTCGCTTTCGCGGTCGCCTTTTTTCTCAGTCCTTGAGCCGAATATATTCTCTTATTCCTCGCCCATCAGTTCCTCAAAACTGAAGTTCAGTCTTTTTGGCCAGAGATGGTTTTTCTGGCCTATTCGAGCAGAACTCGCATTCCGGATCGTGACAGTTTACCTCCAGCCAAGTATCGCACGCTTTGCAGTAGTGAGCATCGTGTTTGCCGGAATACAACTTTTCCATACCACAGTATCGGCAAGTATTTTCCCAACATTGACTCATGCACCATTTCCCTCCTTTTTATTCAAAAGCCAAAGGCGAGCCGTCTTTCGCGGCTCGTTTTTTTTCTACTTGTCCATCAGCCGACTCAGTTCTTCA
Source organism: Peptococcaceae bacterium CEB3 (assembly GCA_001029295.1). Lineage (GTDB taxonomy): Bacteria > Bacillota > Desulfitobacteriia > Desulfitobacteriales > Desulfitobacteriaceae > Acididesulfobacillus. Next base: position 50,643 of record LDXJ01000046.1, read on the forward strand.
ATGCTGATTTTCTCCGGCCACTCTTTGTTGTATCGCATGAAGTGATTGACCATGCGGAGTTCTGCTTTTTCGATCTCGCACATGAGGTCGAGACTGAACGTTACATCGCCGCATCTGGGACACTTTTGCGCGGGGATTCCGGTTATCGTTATGGTGTGCTTAACCCCGTTTACGTCCAGCGTGCGTTCATCATCGTGCCAGATAGGAACCATTAACTCCGGTTCTCTCTCGATCCCGTTTTCGTCCTCGTCGCACTGCATACAATGCTCAGGTTCAGGTGTCATCGGCTGGTATTCGGCAACTGCTTGCCTTATGACAGCTGATATGCCACGCTCTTCCCTCGCTGCTTTTGTGTGCAGGAGGAGCAATTCCCCCTCAGTCATTCTTACCCTAACCATTTTTTCTCTAACCATATTTGTTCCCCTTTCTTATACGCTTCTTATGATTAGAGTATAGCACAAAAACTCGTCTTTGTGTAGCTACATTTTGTGGCCACAGGTTATTTTTCTCGACAAAAACAGATCCTTTCGGTGTAATTCTCGTTCCACTGCCATGCTTTACTTTGTGGGTCGTAGACCGTGACAACTGACCATTTTTCTTCGCTTCTTCTTTTTTTCAGGATGATATGCAGAGTGCGATATTTTGCATATCCGACATGCACATTACCCCAGAGCGTTATCTTTTGGGTTCCGTACTTGTTTGCGTAATACTCGATAGGATCGCCTTCAAGTATTACGGTGCGAAGCTCTGCTTCTGATATTGCTTTTTGATATTCCCTTTGCAGAGCGTGTTTCGAGAGCCTTAAACAACCAAATCCTTCGGTTGCAAACAATGCTCTCAGCTTCTCGTATTCAGTTTGTCCATACTCTTCCAACGCTTGGGCGTTAGAACGAGCGAATTCCGGCCTTACCTTCCGGCACCTTTCTGGTGCCTTACACCCTTCTTGTCTTTGACACATTTCTCTTTCCTCCTTTTTTCTCATTAACTACACAAAAAGGGACGCGCATACCCTCATTTAGGCAATACGTGTCCCTTAAATGCTTCGCTTTTAAAAAAATCCCTTTCACCGTGACAACGTGACCGTTAATCCCGGTGTCCTTTTTTCCTGCTCCACAAGAGAACAGCTGATTCAGATCATACGATCTGCGGCGGCTCCGCTCCGCCAAAGCACCACGACGTTTTCCTCGCGGCTTGCAGTGACTGCCAATATCCCCGGTCGCTTCCCTTTCGTTTTGCGCCGGTTCTGCACAAAAGATTCCTCTTTTGTACCGAGACTATGACCTTCTCGAAGGGCCTCCCTCCACAAAGCTCATCTTTCGACGAGAATACGAGTGGTTACGTATCTACAGGGTGGTACGAGGTATTTCTCACAAGATGGTTTATGCTCTTATTATACCATGCTGGAATCAAGAAGAAAAGAAAAAACCGCCCTTGAGAGAGCGGTTTTTATGCCTATGGAAAATAGGCTATGCGAGCCTGACTTTTACAGTTGGCATAGCAAATTAGCCCGGAACAACTAAACAAATCCTTTTGTAACGCGGAGGTCCGCGTTTTTTTGTGATTATACTTGATGTTATGCTAATGATATGCTAACATGGGTGTAGGTGATGTGACATGGTCAAAATAGACAAAAGAACGAATGCGAATGGAACACCCAGGACGCAGGTGCGCGTGGTCGAGGGCTATCGCCCCGGCCCGGGAATGGCCACCAAACAACGAACGATTCGAGACTTCGGGTATCTCGAAGATCAAGGAGACCCCGATGCTTTCATGGCGAAGGTCAAAGAATTTAACGCCAATTACAGAGCAGAAAACGTTCCGCTCCGAATAGAAGCTCCCGGAACCGCAAGGATGTACTGCGAGGAAAACCGGCGACTGAACTACGGATACAAATTCCTGGAGGCCGTCTATGACCTGCTCGAAATCGATTCATTCATCAAGAGCTATGAGAAATCGCACAGATTCCGGGGGGAGTATTCGCCCAGTGACATTTTCAAATTCCTGGTGCTGTTAAGAATCCTCAGCCCGGATTCGAAGCGTGCCTCGTGCCAGATGAAAGACGGCTTCTATGGGATGAGCACGGACTTCACACTGCCGGATGTCTACAGGTCACTTGACCACTTCGAGGATTTCGAGGTGGAGTTACAGTGGCATTTGAATAAGCGTGTCAAGGAGACGATCGGTCGCGACCTTTCCTACGCGTTCTATGACGTGACCAACTATTTCTTCGAGATAGACTTCCCTGATGGCGAGGACGACTTGCGAAAAAGGGGTGTGTCGAAGGAGCACCGCACCGATCCAATTGTCGCGATGGGCCTTTTCATGGATTCGAACGGACTTCCTGTCAGCATGTCGATTTTCCCCGGCAACACGAGCGATTCCCTCACGCTTCAGCCGACCATGAAGGACGTCAAGGAATCGTACGGGCTGGGCAGGCTGGTCGTGGTCGCCGACAAGGGGCTCAATTCGTCGAAGAATATCGACGCGATCGTGAACAATGGCGATGGTTTCGTCTTCTCACAGATACTCAAAGGGAAAAAAGGGCAGCGCTACAATGAAAAGCTGTTTGATAAAAACGGGTGGACATCGAACGGGGGTGGCACATACAGATACAAACTGTTCAAGGAACAATACGAGGGTAAGGACAAGGACGGAAAAAAGGAAGTACGGACAAGGAAAGTTCTTCTGTATTGGAGCAAGGCCGAAGCCGACATGGCGAGGCGCAAGCGGGAGGAAAAACTTGAAAAGGCCGCGCGTTCCGTCAAAAACAATGCCTATGGCATTAAGAAAGGCGTCGACGAATACACAAGAGAAGACATCTTTGACAAGGAGACCGGCGAGGTTCTGGAGAATACGAAAAAGCTGCGCAGCGTGGATTGGGAAAAGGCGGAGAAAGACGCAATGTATGACGGCTATTTTTGTATCATCACTAGCGAACTTGACTATGATGAGCGGAAAATGCGCCAAGTGTACGGCGGTCTTTGGCGGATAGAGGAGTCCTTTAGAATTATGAAAACAGACTTTTATGCCAGACCCGTGTTCGTGCGCAAGAATGAGCATATCCGTGCGCATTTCCTGATCTGCTTCGTCGCGCTCCTCATCATTCGAATCATTCAGCACCGTATGGGCGAAAAGGCACTGTCAGCCGGGCGTATAGCCAGAGCGTTGGGTGTCGCGACATGTCAGGTTTTGAAGGGCGGCATCATTCACCTCGACGATGTCGGCGGTGCGATCGCGTTCCAAAAGGTCCGTGACAAGAAAGGCAAACTTGTGGATACGCTGGCATTTTCGGACGAAGATGAAATCGCGCTGGACTACAAGTTAATTCAGGATACGTACGACACAGATTGCTACAACATCTATTTTCGGCAGGAGGTGTTTAATAAGTTCCTGAAGAATATCTCCTTAGCATAACAAAATTCAAATACGGTCATATCAGAGAAAAGCCCGTAGTTTCAACACCTATGGGCTTTTCGCATTTTTCAAACTGTAAAAGTCAGGTTATACCATGCTGGAATCAAGAAGAAAAGAAAAAACCGCCCTTGAGAGAGCGGTTTTTATGCCTATGGAAAATAGGCTATGCGAGCAAGGCTATCCCTTTTTGTAGCACTTCATTGTACAAAAAGGTGCCTTCTGTTGCTTCTTTGTATTCCTCCCGGCTAAAGACATGCGGCTCGACCATTAACCCCGTACCATGGAAAGCATCCATGAGAAACACTGTTTCGGTGATATAGTTTTTGCCAAAATCCGGGGAAATGACAGCCACGTCTACATCGCTGTAGGGTTTTGGTTTGCCATTTGCGTATGAACCGAACAAGTACGTAGCGTCTATTGGGAGGGTTTCGCGCAAGGTACAAAGGACATTATCCAATTTCTGGATCGCGATTTCTTGAGGCACAACTTCTCGTTTCTTATTCATCGAGTTGCAAACTCTTTCTCAGGCGGTAAGCATTTCGTGCTTTCTGCAAATTCTCGTCCATTAACCCCGCCGGAACAAATTCATTTTCGTCCTCATCAGTATCGGAACAAAGATAATATTTTTCTTCGTATTCGACCACTTCGCCTTTTACGACAGCTTGAGTAATTCTGCTTCTTTCTTCGAGGGAGTGAATCCTATTGCAGATTGGGCAATCCCGTTCAATTGTTCTTACTAAATAATCCTTCATCGTGTTTTCAACCTTTTCAGGGCTTGCTATCCTTTTATTCTCTGTTAGCTCAACAAGTAATCCGAGTGGTTTAATTATCTTTAAAAAAGTATCCATACGTGGCACGACACCTGCTCTTTCAAATCTTGCTATGGCCGCCTGTTTAATCCCTACCATTTCTGCTAAATCTCTTTGACTTAGCCCTAATTCCTTCCTTCTGTCAACGATTCTATTTACAAACTTTGCTACAATTTCTATTTCTTCTATTTCGTTTTGATTAAAAGACTGGATGTTGTTTTTTATTTCTTCCCATCGTTTCATGACGCAACTCCTTTCCTTTAGTCTTTTCCCTCCCTCTATCAATATATGCTAACCTTTATCTTCAAAAGAAATAATGGCAGGTAAAACCTGCCATTATTTCTTTTGAATTATCCGACGGCAATTTTTAAACCAAGTATCTTGGTTATTTTATAGAGGGTATCCGGTTGTGGCAGGTATCCCAACGTCTCCATCCGCGCAATAGCCGACTGTTTCAGTCCTGACGCTTCTGCCAAATCATGTTGACTCAAGCCTAATTCGTGTCGTCTGTTCACCAATTGAGAAACTATAGCAGCGGCAAATTCAATTTCCTCTTTTTCGGTTGCCGAGAGGGATCTGATGTTTCTTTTGACGTCTTCCCACCGTTTCATGATGCTCTGCCTCCTCTTGACTTGTTTCTAATGTCCTACGCGATTTAACCAATCCTGCATTTCCCGTTCGGCTTTTTGAATTTCACTTGGAGGGGTTTTCCTTGTGGTCTTTTGAAAAGCGTGTAGTAAGACAAACGTATTGTTCCTCCAGCCAAAAAACAGTATTCTATTACGTCCCGGTCGGAGTTCCCAAAGCTCTTCCTTAATGTGTTTTGTATAGGGTTCTCCTGTCCTCGTCCCAGACCCCTTTAGAATTTCAACACAAAACATTATTTGCTTGAACTGAACGCGAGCGTTTTTCTCATGTTGTGCCTTATTGTCTAGTTCGTCGATGAAAGTCTGAATCGGGCAATTGCCTTGAATATCTTCGTATAGTACAATCTCGTACATAACATGCCCCTTTGCTTGCTTCGTCCTTATGATAACAGATCCGTTATCATGAGTAAAGGTTTTGGGGAAATCTTCTTGGATTTCCGGCAGAACCGGCTGAGGGTTTCCCCCCAGCCGGTCCAAGCCATCTACGCTTTTATCCTATTTTTTCCTCATCTGTTAGCACCGGCATGATAAAACATTCGATGCTCTTCCCCTCGATCCCCAATTGCTTGTACGCCAGCCTGGGATGGTACCGAAGGCTGACAGTTTCACCGTCCTCAAGGGCCGCCATCACTCGATCCAAAAGGATTTCTTGGATCACGGGACCGTCCTGGATCTGGAGAAATTCGCTCCCATCGGGACTCTCGTATTTGCAGAAACAGTCTTTCAGTTCCTCTTTTGTTAAGACTCTTTCCGCAGGATAGCTGTCGTTTCTGACCTCGTTGAGTATTCCTTGCGCCTCTCCACCAAACACTGCGCTTGGTTGCTTGGACATAGTTACCCCGTCTTCGGTACAATCGACGAGGTGTTTTCCTCTCAATGCTTCAGGTACCGCTGTTTGGATCTTGGCTAACGCATGTCCGTCTGTTGCCATAAGATAATCCTCGCCGCAGAAAACGTCCCAATACTTGGCATGACTGCGCAGTTCTTGGGTACTAAACTTTTGGGCTGCGGCAAACGCTTGCACAAATTCCCTTGGCACCGGCATAATAAGTTTTTCTCCGGCCAAAGCCTCTTTAGCCTCTTTGAATACTTGGTATTCGCGTTCTCTGATCTCTTCTTCACTCAGCTCGTAAAAAAGATCCTCGTAATCTTCGTAGTTATGAACACAATCTTCGCAATCTGCTCCGTTATTTGCACAAAGTGTGCATTGAACCTCTTCGATATATGGCATTATCTTAGCTCCTTTCTTCCTTTTTTAGCGTTTTTAAATACCTATAAGCTCCGGATTTTCAAATATATTACCTATAACTTCAGCCAATTTCGCGTATTGCATTCCGGTAACTGCATATTCTTGGCGTATGGTAAACTCCGCGATATTTTGACGCCATTCAACCCACCAGTTATGCGGACCTTCATCATCCTTAAAGAGTCTCAAAATATCTCCCTCATAGATCTCATTACCGTTCTTATCTTTTAAACCGGTATATTGCCCGACCGTCTCGGGAATTACCTCGTCCATGGTTCTGAACCCGCCATGATCATTGAGTATATTGTAACAGTCAGTATCTACAACAAGATTACCATATGCCCACACTGGATCATCAGTTAAATACACATGCTGATATTCGTGTTGCTTTACTCTCTTACCCCGAAATTTTATCTCCCGCATGAAAATCATCCTTCTCTTCCTCTATTTTTCAACAAAGACTTTTTAGATCCTCATCCGTTGCTGACATGAATTCATCGCCATCAGACCGGCAAATAAAAAACGTGCCACAGATCACATCTCGCCCAACTCGCCGGTTAGGCGGGTAGCCCTTGAGTTTTCCTTCTTCGTCGCACACCAAGAGCAGCCCATCTTCCAGGTGGATCACTTCGATGTACCCGCCGACAACACTTTGCAATGCCTTTAGAGTATTCGGGATTGCCCGAACCTCCGGCGATTGGCCGGGCCGAAAGACCAGAATCTTGATTTTGTCCGCAAGTTGTTCCTCGATGGATTTCTCGAAGTCGTTTGCCATCCTTACGATAACCTCCTTCTGTTCCTGGCTGAATTTCTGTAGCGCCTCCTGGCAGTATTCCTTGTTAATGATCCATTCTTCATCCATATTCCTGCCCTCCTTTCCCTTTGGGGAGAGGGCCGCCGCCATACCACAGTATGGGTGGGCGGCCCTGCTTTCGATCAGTTTTCTGTGAAACTTGCTAAACGTTGCTCAATTTCAGCAATCGCACTTTCATACGTTAGCCGGGGATTATGAATCATTCCGTTAATATATTCCGGCTCTGTTAATTTGAACTGGTTTGCCGCATGGTAGAGTATATCGTATGCGGGTATTTTGCAGTCCACATGGCTTTTCAGCCGCAGGACGACATACTTCAGTTTTGTTTCCTGGTCCATGGTTTTTGCATGGTTTAACAGGTTTCGCATCTGGGCCTTTGGCACAGGTTTTAGGACTTGAGCCTGTGTATCTATCCTGAAAATAGAGAGTGCTTGCGACAGCCAACATTCCGCACGAGTGTAATCGTTTGTCTCTTTCCAGGCTAGGTTTTCGGCGCTCATGATTTCGGTGCCGCATTCCCGAAGATACCAATAGTACACTCCGCTTGCCGATAGGGTTTCAGGATAACGTCCCAAAATGCAGTCTTTGTCGATCTCGAAATCAGTAGCATAATGCTTAACGTAATTGTTAACCAGTGTTTGCATTTCCTCAAACAACTTTTTCATTTACTGTATCCTCCTTTGTTGTGGGTATGCGCATCCCCATCGCTACCCCTTCATTATGCGGCCACTCCGGAACCAAGAGTCTTATCCCTGGGATGGCCTCAGCGTACCTAGCAATTTCCTGCGGGCTGTCTTCAATCGCACCGGCGATCCAGTCCAGGTTAGCCAACTCTCTGACGAGTTCTCCTTTCAGCCGACTACCGGTGTGGATAACCGGCCCGGCTGGGAGACTGTATCCCTTGAGCCATTCCAGCGTTACTTGCCGCACGCTTTCACGACGCGCGGTCAGATAGACGATGGAATAGCGCTCAGACAGCCTCTTTACAAGGTTTACGACCTGCCAGATGGGTTCAGCCTGCCGGAACAGTCCTGCTGTGAACACGTCCGCCGGAATGGCGGCTGGATACATGTTTGTCTGGTAGCCTTGAAGATTGAGCTGTCCGTTCACATCCGCAAGCGTGTTGCAGATGTCCACAAAGAAAATCTTTCTTTCCATGATGCACCTCTACCTCATGGCATTGTCTGGAAGGCTGCGGCTTCTCCTTCTGTGAACGTGTATCCTCGGCAGTTCTCGCCGGGTTTCAGCCAGATATTGTCCCGACCGGTGCCGTCGCTGAACTGGAACCGGATCATCCACAGCTGTCCGCACACGGCGCAGCGGTAAATACCAAGGGATTCGCTGCCGCATACGGAGTGCCATCCGTAGATCTCCTTAATGAGTTGCACATTTTGTTCGCAACAATTGTTTCTCATCCCGAAATCCTCCTTTTGTTTCCGGAGAGGAGGAATCCCTCCTCTCCGGGTAATGAACTTAAAAACATAAACCTTTTTCTTTTAGTGACACATACCCTTGGGAACTCACAATCATGCTGTCCAATAGCTCAATACCCACCGTTTTTCCAGCCTCGTAAAGCATCGTTGTTGCGGCAACATCGTTCTGGCTGGGGGTTGTGTCTCCAGAAGGGTGATTGTGCCCGATAATAATACTTTTGGCGTTCTCCCTGATGGCGACCTTGAACACCTCACGTGGATGAGCAAGGGATGAGTTAAGTGTCCCCTTGGTAACGATCTCCGATTTTATCACCTGATTTTTGGTATCCAGAAGCAGCACTACAAAATGCTCTTGCTCCTCGTTTGCAATGAACGACAGAGCGCGGGCGGCAGCAGCAGGGCTGTCAATTGTGTCCGTGTGCGTGCTGGCCTTCTGAACCTTTTTTGCCAACCGAAAGGCGGCTTCGAGTTTGACTGCCGTGCCCGGTGTCGCACCGAGGTTTTGCAATTCCCTGGTACCCAGCGAAAACAGCCTCGTGATAGGCATATCCGCTAGTTTCTGGCAAAAGTCGAAGTCAGCCTTTGAGCCGACGATGAGAGCCACCAGTTCCTTGACCCCGACATTGTCCATGCCGTAGATCGCGGTTTCTTCTTGGACTTGCGTGTAATAGTTCTTCCTTGAAATGAGCGTGGATTTCGTTGCCATTTGATCCCAAGATAGCTGCATAAAAAGCCCCTCCTTTTTTTAGATCAGAAAAGGGGCGCATTTTACCTTGTCGGCAAAATCGCCCCTACTGTGCTGACGCACTCTTTTTTTCTTAACTGAGTAGATACCGGTATTTCCCCGGTTCCAGCCGGATTTCCTCCGCTAATGCCTGGTATTCGGGCGTTAACACGACGGATCGTATTCGCTGCCCTTCCTTCGCCATGATGAATCCGCTGGAGATCCATTTTTTAACCTTATCCCGGATTGTCCGATCAGACAGATTCAGCCATTTCCTCAAATCCGACGTGCTGGCGGAATTGTGCTGAAAGGCTAACCGGCTGAAAACAATCCGTTGATTCGGATCGAGATCCCGGATTAGTTTTGGCTCTATGGCCGTGTATTCGCGGCTCTTTTCCTCGACAAGACGGGCGGCCTCCCCAAAGACTTCGGCCAAACCCGAAACGAAGAATTCCAGCCACCGGGTTATCTCACAATTGTTTCTGCCGAAGTAATAATTGTGGTGCAGTCCCATTTGCATGTTTTTGTAATACTCTCGGAGATTGCGATCATAAAACGTCTCTAGGACAAAGAGTCCCTTTAACCCGAATCCCCCAAGTCTCAAGAGATAGGTCGCAATCATTCTCGCCGTTCTGCCGTTTCCATCCATATAAGGATGTATGGTGAGAAGCTGCCACATTGTTATCCCTGCCCTAATAGGAACAGGTATCTCTTGGGTGCTTGGCGCATTGATCCAGGCGATTAGGTCTTCCATGAGCCCTGGAACGTCGGACGGTTCCGGAGGCAGATACCATTCGGATTGGTTGCGTTTTCCCACTTGGTTCTGCTCCGTTCTATACTCGCTGAAACGGGGTCTACGGCCATGGCTGATTACCTTGATTATGGCGTGGAGTTTTTTGATGAACTCCTCCGTTACTGGCAGTTGCCTTTCTTCGCTCTCATCAAGATACTCAATGGCCTTCATCAGGTTGTAGACTTCTTGCCGGTCGTCCGACGCATGAGAATCATACAGTGCGTCTCTCTTTTCCTTCTCGTCTAACGTGTTGCCTTCTATTTTGGTAGATAGCAACACCGTTTCTTCCCGCGATTGCTTTCTTAGCGTTTCCAAGATCGACACGGGCAGGGGAAGGCTTTCGACAAGCGCACTAGACTTTTGTATCTGCATTAGGTTCTTCGCCATGGTATTTGTGATCGTGTAGCGTGGATTGAACACGAGAACACCGCCCTTCTATTACATTATACCATTGCCGCTAAATTGCCGCAATGTCCAATGCAACAGATTGCCGTATTTTGGTTCTGTTCCTGCCGGAGCAGTCCCCTCGCTTTTGCAAGCGGGGGGACTCGCATTAACGCGCTTACCTGGCTAGTTTTCGTTCCTGTGCTTCCAGCCGGTTGTCCAGCCGTTTGATGTCGTCCCAGACGAATTTCAGGTCATGCTTGATCTCCTTGGTATCCTTCCCGATGTGGTTCACGTTACCTTGAAGGACATTGACGTCGTTTTCGATGTGACTCACGTTGCCTTGAAGGACACTGACATTGTTTTCGATATGACTTACGTTGAGTTGTAGGACACTAACATTGTTCTCAATCTGGCTTACGTTGTTTTGCAATAGGCTAATGTTTTTCTCCGTCTTGGTTTGGCTCGCCTTGACTTCCTGCAACTGCGCCAAAATTTGCCTCAGCAGTTCTTCTTCCATTTCCTTCCGCACTCTCCTTTTCTGTATCCTACCACAGATTGCGAGCCTTGCCTATGCCGTTTTCTTCTGAGCCGTTTCCGACTTCCGGCTGGCAAACCTCTTGCTTGTCTTTGCCGTGCCATACTGGCTCAGCGTTTGCTTGGTTAGGTTGAGCTTCTGTATGGCCCGGCTGCCCAGGTCCAGGAACTCCCACGGATTATTCCCCTCAAGGAGAATTTCCGTACAGAGTTCCTTCAGCTTCTCCGGCGTAAAAGCCCAGGATTCGCTTTCGCTGAAGTCCCAGATCTTCTCCCCGGTGTCCACCGGGCCGTTCTGCTCGACGAAGGCTTTGAGCATATCCTTCATCTGCTTGACGGCGGCCTCATACCTCTCGATCTCGTTGGCGATCTGGATTGCTTCCTGAAGGGATGAGATCTTTTGAACGGTCGTTTGATTTGCCATAGCGAAATCCCCCTTTTTTTATTTGCAACTTGCATTTTGAGAAATATACCTTGAAAAAGGTTGCAAATTCCTCTTTTTATTCTTCCTTTGGATAACTGCCAGATATTTTGTCCCTTTTTGTGGGACAATCACTATGGCACCTTTTTCTACCAGACTTCTTTCAACTTTTTTCTTATAATTAGATATGCGAAATTTCTCGGTGTCAGGGAAAATAATCGGGATGTATTCAATATTGGGGTTTTCATACTCATTAAGGCTTGCCATACATCCTCCCCAACCGTAAATAAAACTTGTACCTTTTCCCATATCTAATTCATTGTTAAATTTCTCTTGCGCCTGTTGAATGAAGAGAGCGATTTCTTCATCGTTTGTAAATATCTTTCTTGCTTGAGCATAATCTTCAAGAAAGACCTTACCTTCTTCAACGTTGACTGTTAGAAAAATTGATTCGTCTCTTCCATTATCTATCGACACCACCGTTTTCATCCCCCCAAGATTTGTAATCAGGAGTTCTGAAAATCATCATCCTTCTTGTATAATTTCTCTTTTCAGGTTCGTAACAATCGTTGTTCCACAATTGTACCAAAGTCATTTCGGTTGCTTTCCATTTTCCCATGTTTACTTCCTCCCAATAACTCATTTTTCTTCTCTTAAACACAAAAGGCTCCAAGGGCAGTTCCCGCAGGCCGGTGAGGCCCGGTACGGAAACGCTTCGTGCGGCTCCAGTACAGCCAAGAAGTCCAGCCGCTGCTGAATTTCCTCTGCCATCTGTATTGCCCACGAAACCGCCAATGAAGCCTTTTCTTTAGTAATCTGTGCATGTTGCGTCCGTCTGAAGCGCAGGAACGCCAACACACCTTTGACTGTCCGTTCTCCCGTTTTTTTCATGACCGCCGCTGCGTACAGGGGAAGCTGCCAAGTGTCTAGTACCTGGTATGTCTTGTACCCCGTTTTCCAGTCCACAATTAGCGGGGGCGGTGCACTCAAACCTTCGAAATCAATGTAACCCTGGAGTTTGATTCCGGCTGCCAGCGGCAAGACGAAATGCTGCTCTGTAGGGCCACGCAATCCGTAGCTGAGCGCGGTTTTCACCATGGACTTCATCGTGGCCCTATCCACGGTGGAGTCGCCTTTTTCCAACAAGGCTATTGTGACGCTGTCCTTGAAGGAATAACCGTGCAAGCAAAGCTCAATGGCTTTGTGGACGGTTTTCCCGAAGACTGCCGGTGGGCCTGGAGGATCGTCTAAGCCCTCGATGTACTTGTAGGCGAAACGCCTGGGACAAGTAGCGAAGAGGCTCAGCCGGGAGAAGGAGAAGAGTTCCATTTTCATGAGACGTCAGTTCCCCTCTTTGTCCTCCATCATGCTTTTGAGAAGTTGAACGTACCAGATGTTTTTTATTTCCTCGCTGGTTATCTCCTTCAAGTCCTCCGGTTGCTCAATCTTGTCCCACCAACTCTCGCAACCGTAGATGATCTTTTCAAGCTCCGGGACGAATATCCCAGGGTTTGTGTGCGGGTAGACACCCAGCTTCTTGCTCTCCCTGTTAAATGAAATATGCGCCCCAATCGGAAGATCACCGAGCAGAATACCGAGGTAGGTTTTGCCCTCGTATTCCTCTCCACATGGCGAAACCCTGACCAGCTTTCCGCATTTGTGAAGGCTTGTTAATCCCTTGTTGTTGAAGTGGTTGTCTATGCCTTCGATGGTTAATGGGTATTCAATAAAGCGGCTGACAAAATGCTCGCATACCCCTTCGTTCGTTATGGGGACTTCCGACAGTCCCAGCTTACACTTTGTTTCTAGATGTGCTTTGGAATCAATGTCAACTTGGAAGTTCCTACATCTTTCACATTTATTTGTGCTTTGGTCGTTTTTCATCTTGGACCCCTCCTTTTCTATACGTACAATGTTGCTTCTGGCTCTGTCTTGGGTCTCCCGAGGATGATCCCTTTCAGAACCTCGCCGACTTTTTTCCCGAGCCATAGAAAAAGATTGAGTGAAATTCGGCTCATTGGCCCTTTGTCGAGGGTGTAGACATACACTGTGTACCCCCTGCCCAAGCACCAATTTGCAAAATGAACGGCAGAACTCGAATAACTGTCTTCACTCTGCAATTTATCTTCGTTATAGGCACTGTACTCGGCAAACATCCGGTCGAGGTTGTCCCCGATAACGGATACCGAAATATCCTCGGCCCAAATCACGCGTAGATGCTGTTTCACACAGCATTCCCCCCTTATGTTGACAATCGACACAGCCGGACCTATAATCGTTTTAGAGAAGGGAACGGGGAAATGAAATTCCCCGCTCCGGTAGGAATTAGCTTTAGCGACGTTTGTGGGAACGTCGCTTTTGCTTTTTCCCGCCCTTTTTGTTGCGTATACTTCGCCTTTCCAAATAAAACCTGTAGACGATGGTTGCCAGGTCTTTGAAAATTGGATAGGCAAGCGCAACAAACTGCAGCTTCTCCGTGGCAGACATCCAGCATCACTCCCTTCCTTTTGGGGGATTTCTTCGTTTTCGTCCCTTGCAGTCTAGGACAGCCTCAACAGCGGGCAAATCTTTGACTTCGATTGTCTCTGAGATACCCTCAGTTCAGTGGGTACTCGCCATTTTCTTTGTCAGCGCTGTCCGCTGGATCGCCGTTAATTTCGGCAGACCCTTTTTGCGCCAGGAAGTCCTTAACCGCATCCACGGCCTTTTCCGACCAGAGAATTTGGAATCCCTCCCATTTTCCACTGGTCGTTTGCTTGGACGAATCCTGCATTATGCCGAATTCCTTGCCTTTTTCCGTGAGCCGCCAAGGATTTCGTTTGACAAGACGCTCTTTTGTTTTTCCAGCTTCCCGGATACCGTACTGCAAACCCATCTCTTCGAGCAGGAGGTTGACCCTGTTTGCTTTGAGATTAAACTGCGCTCCTATTTGACTCGGGGTAAGCAGTTCTGCATCCTGCTTTTCGACGGCTGGCAATTCCCTACGATAGTCGGCTAATTGCTTGCCCGTTTCCTTTTCGATACGGGCAAGTGCAACCGCAACAGCTCGTTCAGGCCGGATACCAACGGCTTTCGCAAATTCTTTCGCAAAACGAATTTCACCAATGGCAATTCGGTCCCATGCGGGAACGTGTTTTGTGCCAGATTTTTGATCGACATCTATCAAACGATAATATTCGTCCACCAGCATTTCATAGGCTTCCCATGCTTTGTCTGTATTGAGGGACTTTGCGTGAAGCCAAGCGCCTTTTTCGGTCCAAAGGTAGAGAATTGAAGTGAATTTGAGGGTATCCGCAATTTGCGGATAGGCTTCTTTGAATTCTTTTAGCGCCTCTCCTTGCAGTAAGAAGAAATGCTTTCCCTCGACATAACGCGCTTGATTGCGAGTAAAATTCTCTGAGATACGCTTTTCTTCTGTTCCGTATGCCTTCGCTAATTGCGCGGTAATTAGGATTCTTTGCTTCTTGTACTCAACCGGAACTAGATTCTTCATGATCCGTCCTCCATTCTTTCCTCACATAGCCACTCGCAAAATTCCGCTCGTCCAGGGCCCTCTGCGCACCCGCACCTGCCCCGGATAATACTTGAGTAAGATAGTTTGTAAAGCGGCAAGATACCGCTTTAAATGCTTTCGGCCAAGCTCCGGATAAGGAAACTCCTCAGTATCCGGGATGACAAGGTAAACTGCCATTGAGCCGTCGTTTTCCGCGATCACAACCTGAGCCAGGTCGTTTTCGAGGATCACAACGCCGCCGTGGCGATACTTTTTAGCCCGGCTGAATCCGGGGAAGATGTCGGCCATAGCCTGAACGACCGTTTGCTTTAGGTCCTCAATGGCAATGTCCAACGTGCTCCAGTCTTCATCGTCGATTCCGTTGAAGACGTTGACATAATATCCGCCGTAATCGGCCACCTGATGGCCGACTGGAAGCCAGTTTTCTCTTCCCATAAACTGCGCCCCGGCACATGAAGCGCCGGGGCTCACACCTCCTTCTTCTATTCGGCGTACACCCGTTTGTGTTTTGCCTTGTGGGTATACGCTTTCTTGCTGGCATGGACCCGCGTACAGGTGTCAATAAACACCCGCACGCGGCCTTTTCTTAGCTTCTTGTTCTTGGACACTGATCCGTCCCTAAAACGGAATATCATCGTCCAACGAAAACGGAACTTCATGTCCGAAGCCATTTGTTCCAGTTGGCTGCAATTGGCTGTCTCCGGTATTTCCGGTATTTCCGGCATCCTTCGGACTGAGAAAACGTACATCTTCAGCCACGACTTCGGTTGACCAGCGCTTTTGGCCTTGCTGATCCGTCCAGGAATTCACCTGGATTCGTCCATCTACCGCCGCGAGTTTCCCTTTTGTTAGGTAGTTCCCGCAGTTTTCCGCTAATCCCTTGAACGCCTTTATGGGGATAAAATCGGTTTCCCTGTTTCCTTGAGCGTTCTTGAAGCCACGATCCACTGCCAGTGTAAACTGGCTGATAGCGACTCCGGACTGGGTGTAACGTAGTTCGGGATCTTTCGTCAGGCGTCCAATCAACACTACCCGGTTCAACATTGGTAATATCCTCCTTTTTTACCTGCCTGCCAAACGGTCAGGACTTGCGGTTGCGCTTTCTACAAATTCCTCCGCTGCCTTAGCCCAGTCAGGTTTCCGCTTTGAAAACTTGACCATGACCAATTCGCGCAGGAATTCCCCGCTTTTTGCGCCAATTTCTTTGGCATATTTCTGGCAGGTTTGACGAATCTTCTCACTGTCATTAAGAGTGAGAATGCCGATATAGGCCAATTCCTTTCTCTTTTTGACGTAAGTTTGCCACTCCTGCCAGATCCAGTTGAGCGTTCGCTGGTAATACAGCGGATCACTGTTCTTCTTGATAAACCCCAGCTGCCCAACTATGCCAATGGCTCTCAGTTGGTTAGGGGTCAACCTTTCGGCTGGATGAAGGAGGGGGGCTTTGACTTTCCCCCACAACCTCCGTTTCACCTGCTCGACCGACGTATGCTCCAACTCTGCAATGAACTGGAGAACACCGCCGGATTTTCCACAGGCCCAGCATTGAAAAACATTGTCCTTGACGTTCAGGGAAAGGTAGTATTTACCTGCCCTCTGATCGTCCGCTTGGCACCAAGGACATTTGAATCGAACATCTTTTTCGCTGTGCGTCGAACGCTCGCTCATCTGGAGAGCATGTTGACGCGCAATATCTAGAATGGACGGGAGCATGACTACGCCCCCTTATTACGCGATTTTCTCGACCTTCTTGACAATGGTAAATCCCTTGTCTTGGTAAGTTTCGAGAGTTTTAAAGAAGCAGCCCTCGTGAAGTTTTGCGACTTCACAGAGCCCTTCATCACCCAAGGCTAAAAGAAAGAACTTTGTTTCTCCCTTCATAACATCGATCCGGGTTGCAGGTTGACCAGATGTTGTCCTGGCCGAATTTAGAGTCAGACATTTGTAAACATCCGGATCTTCCAGCAGAGTTTCCGGAATGTTTTCCGGAATGTCTGGAGCTTCGAGTTCAGCCGCAGGAGTTTCTTCTTGTGCTTGCTCTGCTGTCTGTTCTACTTGTTCTTGCACCGGTTCCGAAGTTTTCTCCAGAAAATTAAGTTCCGGTTTCGCTGCTGGTGAGGATTCAGGGATACGCTCTTGTTTCGGTTCTGCTCGTTTCTGTTCCGGTATCGGTGCAGGACGCTCGGGTTCCCTTGGCGGTTCTTTTCCCGCTTCCAGCCACTCCAGCAGCATTCTGCCCGTTTCCGCATCCGGCTTAAAGTATTTGCCGTCCAACAGGCCGGTGCGGTCCTTGGACACGCTGCACATGTGCTGCTGGTCAATGTCCGCAAAGACGGTAAACTCATAGTCCATGCCGTCTCGCTGGATGGACCCCATGCCGATTTTCCGGACAACGGTTTTCCCGTTTTCGTCTTTTTCCTGAACGTACTCCATTTTTGCCCTCAGTGTAGCGATAACGTGGCATTTGGTATTTAGTATCGTTTCCACCAGGCGATTGTGAACAGGTGTAACATCCCGCCATGCCGTCCAACTGTTATATCCGGGTTTCCTCTCGATTTGTCCTTTCCGGTCGAGAAGTCCCCCTTCTCCAGCCCAGGCATGGGTGAGAGAGTCGATAATGATAACCTTCAATCCGGCCCTTTCTCCCAGCTTAATAGCCTCGATGTACTTTTCGGGGCTGTAAGGTGGTTCGATGCAGAGGTATTGGTATTCGCCAATCTGCCCCTGCTTTGAGTTGGCATACAGCTCGCCACTGTGGCTCTCCGTGTCGATAAGACCTATCTCTTCCCAGTTGCCTGTGATACCATAGGCAATTAGGAGTGCCGAGTAAGTCTTACCGGAACCGGCTGGACCTGAGAGTCCGAGTCTGAGTTTGGCTTTTTTGCGTTCCGCTTTTCTATATCCTGTCATTTTCTTGCGCCCCCGCTAAAGTCAAGCGGGGACTTCCTCCCTTCGTTTCTTGGAATAAAATCAACGCTCAAAGAGCGTTTCTTCCTTGCGGTATGCGTGGTATGCGCATACCGTTTTTCAGGTAAAGCAAAAGCGCGTTTGAACGCGCTTTTGCTCTTTCTCAGGGCTTTTTAGAACACCGTAAACTTGACAGTGCTCATCCTTTTCTCTGTAGGCGAAACTCTCTCGAACCCCGGTGCGGGAACCATTGCCAAGACTTGCCCTGGATAAGCCTGGGCGGCAATGATGCTACCCACAATAAGCACATTCGGCAACTCCTTGCGGATCGCCTCGATGGCTTGCTTACCGTCCTCGTCGCCAACAAACTTTGTCCGAACGAGGGTGGGAACACCCTCGCTGACAATCTCCTCCATTGGGCGAGCATTTACTAATATGCCCGATGTCGGAACCTGGACGACGGTCTCGCCGTCCAAGAACGTGATTGTGTGCGGGGTCGTGTTGACCACCGCAAGGCCATTGGAAAATGTAGTACAATTCATCTTTTTTTCCTCCTTTTTTTTCTTAATAAGGCCGTGGTGCATCCACGGCGAGACGTACGAGGATGTCTACCCCGAGCACGTTTTTGATTTCCCCGGAGAAAACAACTTCCTCTGGAAATTTTTCTACCGCTTCTCGCGCAGCGTCCTCCAGAAGAAGGACCCCGCGATCATTCACGGCGACAAATACGGACTTAATTACGTCAAACGTATCCATTTTTCTTTCCTTCTTTCTTTCTTTCTTTCTTTCCTGATTACATTGCGGGGATGACAATGTATTCATCGCCATCTCCCAACTCATAGCCTCCAGGTAAGCCTACGTGCCAGACGGTGTAATACGCACCGCACACGCAGGTTTCTTTGACCACTGCCCACTGCATCTCTTTAAACATAAATACCTCCTTCTTTTTCCCTTAAACACAAAAAGGGACACGCATACCCTCATTTAGGCAATACGTGTCCCTTAAATGCTTTGCTTTTAAAAAAAATACCTTTCACCGCGACAACGTTTCCGTTAGTCCCGGTGTCCTTCTTTACCTGCTCTACAAGAGAGCAGCTTATTCAGATCATATGATTCATACGATCTGCGACGGGTCCGCTCCGCCAAAGCACCACGACGTTTTCCTCGCGGCTTGCAGTTCTAGACTGCCAATATCCCCGGTCGCTTCCCTTTCGTTTTGCGCCGGTTCTGCACAAAAGATTCCTCTTTTGTACCGAGACTATGACCTTCTCGAAGGGCCTCCCTCCACAAAGCTCATCTTTCGACGAGAATACGAGTGGTTACGTATCTACAGGGTGGTACGAGGTATTTCTCACAAGATGGTTTATGCTCTTATTATACCATGCGGGAATCACGAAGAAAAGAAAAAACCGCCCTCGAAAGAGCGGTTTTTGTGCTACGGGAGCAATATTCTGTGTTTATGGACAATCCGGATCTTGGTTTTGATCTGCCGTTCCGGAATGTCCAGAACCCAGCGTCCGTTTTCCGGTTTGTAGAAAACCAGTCCTTCTCTCAATTTGTTACGTGTCGTGATCCGGATCGGCGTATACTCTTCGAGGTGTTTCAGCAGATCGTTCACTTGATTGATACTCTGGCATACTAGAATTACTCGTTCTTTCGGAGGACTCCAGCGATAGGTCTCGCTGAACTGAACAGCGTTGTCCCATACTACCCCCACTTGGTAGGCTTTGTCTCCGTGCACAAACGTGAAGATGTAGGGGGATTCACTGGCTCGTACTATAAGGCTTGCCGACAGGTAATCACACATTCGCATATACAAATCGACGGCCATGAGCCTTTGGACTGTTTCAGAATCGGTGTAATTCAGCCAGTAGTCCGGACGGTAAGATACGCCCAGTGTGACCGCCCCTCTTGGTCCCAAAGTGTAGATTCGGTAATCTTTCCCCCCTACGGTCATCGTGTGTTCGACGATTTTGTATTCCTTTTTAAGACGGGCAAGGATCGTGCGTGCTGTCCTAGGCGTATGATGCAGAATTTTATGGGCCTGAATCTGACCGCCAAACATTATGCCTATCTGCTGTAAAAGCTGAAGCAGCCGTTTTTCCGTATTGGGGGTCAGAAACGACCGCTCCGAAGAACGGTCGTTCAAAGCATCTTCCGGTACTCGGTACCAGCGAATTTTTATTTCCGTGTTGATAAGGCTGTCCCCCCTTCCTTGAAACCCGCCCGAAAGGCGGGCGGGGATCAGCTGATCTTCAGCGGACGCACATAGATGGCAAAGATCCTGCGCTTGCTGTTGTCGATGTTGATGATCTTCACCAGGGCTTTGTCTCCTCTCGCCAGTTTCTCATGCCGGGGATGGCGCAGGAAACCATCGACATATCCTCTCTGGGTTTTGAGCCGGAAGTAACACCCTCCCTGACGCACTCCTGCGATTTCGCAGATGTACACACTTTGTTCAACAAGTCCCAAGTCTTCCCACGGATCGGGGAGTAGCACTTTGCGGCTGATTACGGCACGGTTTTTATCTTTGTCATATTCGATGATCTGCGCGGAAATATGATCACCTACCATGATGTGATCTGTGAGATCTTCGATCCATCCGTGCTGGTATTCTGCGGCTGAAAGCGTGGCGGTGATTCCGCCGATGTCCGCAATCGCCCGTACCGGGGTCACGTTGCGGATTACGGCGAGCGTTTTGCTTCCGACAGCCAGTGTTTCTTCGGTGCGCTTTTTCATCCATTCGAGGGCTTCCCTGCGGCTGGCGGTAAAGATGTTTTCTTTCTTGTCGTGCCCTTTGACGAGGAAGGCGATCTGCTGCCCTGTCATACTGTGCATGAGTTGATAGGTTTTCTCAACTTTTTTCGGGTCTTTTAGGTCCTCAAGTGTATTTACGCGACCATGCTGAATCGGCCCGAATTCAATAATCGGGATTAATCCCTTGATATTGCCGATGTAGCAAACGGCACAGGGAATGTCGTCGTGGGTCTCAATGCCAAACAGCGGTTCCTGCATGATTAATTTGTTCTGTTCCGCCCGAATGACATCCTGCCAATAGTCTTTGTCACTAAGAATTTCGATAGCCTTCTGCTCGTCGTAACCTTCAATCATTTTTTTCAAGAGTCCCATTTTCCTCATCCTTTCTTTTCTCACATGAAGTTTTGGTTCAGCTCTCTCAATTTCTTGAGCTTTTCTGCCTCATCCTCAGAGGCTTCCTTTTGCGGTTTCGGCTTTGCTTTTGGCTCCGTTTTGTCCTCATCTAGGATGGCTTGGTGCTTGATGATGATTTTTGCCTTTTCCTTTTGCTGCGCCGGTTCTTTCGTGCTTTCCGGCTCTGTCTGCGGTACCGACGCGGTTATGCTCTGCTCACGGGCTTCACCTCCTTTCAATTGTTTTAATTGCTTTGAAAGCAAAGAAAAAAGCCCTCGGGTTGGAGGGGCTTCTTCTTTTGGTTTGACCGCGATTTGTTTGACGGTTTCCCGCCAGTCATCCGGGACGAATGATCCTACGGCGATCCCCGGCTTCATGGGTTGTCCGTGCTGCACGAGCTTATGGGTGTAGTAAAATCGCGGCAGTCCGTCCTGGATGTCCGTGGGCCGGATTCTGTACTCTTCCTGTTCGGTGTCGCGGTAGTTCTTGGGCAGGATACTGGCCAGCACTTTACCGTCATAGGTGCTCTGCCGCATGACTTCCCAGTTCTTGCCCAACTCTTTAGCAAAGTATTCCGCATCCTCTGATGTGATCCCCCCGAAGCTGATTTTGTTGCGGCAGTTCGTGAGAATCGCGGTTTTCATGGCGCGGGCATTGAGACTGCCGGAAGCGATTTCTAACTGGGAGAAGGACTGGACGGCAAAGATACAGGCCACCCGATATTCGGCGGCAATGCTGAGAAACCGTTCGATGTCCGGGTTGATGTAGCGCGAAAGCTCATCTATGACAAGATAGTGCGGTATGCGCGTCCTCTCTGTGCCCGGCCTCCGAAAGGCGGCGGCTTGCAGGTGCATGGTCATGAACTGGCCGAACGCGTCGCCCGAACGTCCTAGGTTAAGCGCGGTGTTTACGCCAATAACCCCGCCTTCCGCCATGTGCCGGTCCAAATCAATGCCGCTGTCGCCGGTGATGATCCGTTTGATGTAGGAGTTGGATACGAGTTTTTCGATTTGGGCCCGTAGGCCGACGGCAAGCTCTTTCCACTTGTCGCCTAATCGCCCTCTCATTTCGTTCTCGAAGTAGCTGTAAAGGTCCGGGTCTTTGCCGTTTTTGCCAAGTGTTTGCGTTTCGCGTTTTAGAATATCATCATCCCGGAGTGTCCTTAGCACACTGAGGATATCCAAGTTGTCGCCATGGTTGAGTTTGAGCAGTTTGATGAAATTTCTCGCTGTAAGCTCTTGGACCAGTTGAAAAAAAGCTTCCTGCTTACCGAACATGCCTTGCAACACCGCAATCGTGGCTTCCGCTACGTCATCCACCGGGCCTTTCATGAGGTTGATCATATCGGTGTTATCAATCGTGGGATCGAGGTGATAGGCTCTAATTCCGAGTTCCCGCGCCAGATCCACGGCAAACTGGGCAACATCGCCCTTGGGTTCGATGACACTCAGGCCGCAGGGAAATCCTCTGGCCTTGGCAGTGAGAATCTGGTAGATCATCGGTTTGATAAGGGTTGCGGTTTTGCCGCACCGGGTGGGACCGACGATCATCGTATGGGTAAATGAATCGTCTCCGCCCCAATTGAGCTTAGACATCCGATTACCTTCCCCCCTTTCTCAGGCGGGCCTTGCGGACGAGCGCAAGGCCCTGTCCCTCTACTTGGCGCACGAAGCGTTGGATACGAGTTTTTCGATCTGGACCCTCAGACCGACGGCAGGTGTTTTCCAATTCTTTTCCTCGTCGAAATAGATGCACAGGTCCGGGTCTTTGCCGCTTTTGCCGAGGGTCTGTATTTCGCGCTTCAGAATTTCGTCGTCCTGAAGTGCCCTGAGCACACCGAAGATGTCTAGGTTATCCCCATGGTTGAGTTTGAGCAGTTTGATCAAGTTGCGAGCCGCGAGTTCCTGGATTCGTTGGAAAAAAATTTCCTGCTTGCCGAACATGCTCTGCAAGGCGGCAGTGGTAGCCTCGGCTGCTCCATCCGCCGGGCCTTTCATCAGGGCGTTGATCGTGTCGATGCTGTTTTGACTACTAAACATTAAAAAATATCCCCTTTCTTTTTCTCAGGCAGATTCCTGGTTCGCCTTGCGGAGAATCGAAAGCACCTGGTACACGAAATGCGGTTTGGGCACATACGCCTGCAAGGCGGCCTCTACTTGGCGCACAAACTGGGGGCCGCTGCCTTCCAGGGCTTGCGGTCGGGTACTGGCTAGATTGCTTACCTGGGCGACCAGGAGGCGGCCCTGAGCGCCGATTTGCAGGGCTACGATGAGTTCGTGCTTCTCGGGTCTGGGGGTTAGTTTAATGCGCAACAGCAATTCCTCCTACTTTCTTCGGTTAGACATCCCGGTACGGTTCCGGGAAAAACTGTTATTTTTCGGTAGTCGAGATACCCTGGTCCCAGGGTAGCCGCGACATAGCAGCCGGGTTTAAGATCATACGTTTGGCAGACAAGCGAAATATATCCTTCTTCGCAGAGGGGCGGAATGCTTTGGCGCTTTTCCAGGGCTTCTTCGAGGCGATTTGCGTCGATTTCGTCTCTGGGGCCGGATACGAGCGAGCTGTCCAGGCGGATGAGCCTAACGGATTCCTCCGGAAGCCTCATTAATTGAATTTGCATGGCTTCTCCTTTCTTTCGTTTTCGGCTGGTTCGGCTGGAACACGACGAGCTTGCGGCTCAGGTAGTTCCAGACCAGCACCAAGCCGGTCACAAGGACTTTCGCAATCTGGTAGTTAAGCGCCAAAACCCCGACTCCCAGGTACATCCCCCCTTCCGTTAAGAGAAACCCGACGAAGCCCAGTTCGGCAAAGACCAGAAATTCCTTGGGAGATCGCCGGGAGGCTTTGGCGCTGCGAAAAACGAAGAGCACAGAAAGAGCGTAGTTTGTTACTACGCCCGCTAGAAACCCAAAGGCTGTTGCCGCATAGAGGCCCCAGCCGTGGTTCACATGAAAGAGATACCGGACAGAAAGAGCGAGAATCGCAAAGTCTACAACGAAGGCTAGGCTGCCGACGATGAGAAAACGCAGGATCTCGAAAACTAAGGCTCGCTGACGCATTCGGGCACCTGCTTTTCTTTACGCGATTCGTCTGTATCCGCCGGTTTCTCCCTGCCTCGAAAGTACACGAGGGCTATGCCTTGATCCCAGTCGATGCAGAAATCGTCCAGCCCGGCTTGTTCCAGGCGGCCCGCAATGTCGGTTTGGTTAGGCATGTTCCAGCGCCTCCAATCGGGGGGTATAGTAATCGCTGAGGACACTTTTGCCGCTGCGCGGGACTTCGACCAGAGCGCGGACGGAGACCATGTTGTACTGCTGTCCCTTGCGCCGATTTGCTTTGATCCCCAGGCCCGCGAAGGCATCTTCGTTTTTCCCAACAACACGAATGAACGTGCCGGTTTTGCGTTTTTCTACTCCCCCGGCTTGGGAAGTCCAGGTTACGAGGTCGCCGTTTTTAAAATTCATGCTGTTGCCCCTTTCTACCAGATATTCGTATTAATTGCTACGTCGCCAAAATACAGGACCCCTTCTCTCGCATACGCCTCGAAGTCTTCCGCAAAATCAGTAATATTGGCATCGTCCGGTTGATGATCGATGAGTTCGACCGGCACAATCCCTATCGAACCGGTATCGACTGGATACACCCTGGAGTATTGATCGCTGTAGGTTCCATCCCCATATGTTGTTTTGGCGACAAAAATCGGCTGATCTTTGAAAGTGCAATTCTCGTTCCGAAAATAGTCGGTGTCCGTTAGCAATTGGTGCCAATCCTTAACTACATAGCAGAGATCGCCAACGTAATATCTTCCCGCCTTAAATTGCACAAGAATCCCTTCCTTTCTTGTCTTTAAGTTTCCAACCCAGCGTTAGATACGCCGGTGCTAAATCCCCGTTTTCGTCGGGCTCGCACATTTCTGGAATTTCGGCGGCCACAAAACGATTTCCGCAATGCGCGCAAGCAACGATATACGCTGCAGAAACATCCCATTTCTCGCCTAGCCGCACCAGAAGAAATTTGCGTATCTCATCCGTATCTGCCGGTTGGCCTTTTGCTTTGGCTTCCTCCCAACTGAACTCTGCCCCGCAAGGGCAGCAGATTTCCGCTTCGTCCATGGTGTATATACCGTCCTTTCCTCCCCTTACTTATTTTGGAAGTTGATCTTTTCCCCGAGGTCGAATTCAATGAGTTCGATCCCTTTCGTCTTTTCCACTCTGTTTTTGTTTTTTCTCCTTGAGAGCCATCGGTCTCTCAAGGAAGTTGTTTCGGTCCGGGTCAACTCCAGCTTCTTACCCGCCGTTGGGCTGAATCGTTTGTGTGCTCGCTGGTGAGCCACAGCGACGAGCGGTGTCAGTAGAATCAAGAGCCAGAGAGGGGCCGCCGTGAGCACTCCGCTGCCCCAGGCTCTTTGAAGTGCGTGTCCGGCGATCCAGACGAAGGTCATCCAGACAGCGGCTGTGTGAATAGGGGCAAACCGGGATTTCTTCCAGGCGGCCTGATAGATGAGCAGGACGAGCGCTCCCAGTGCAAGTATTTGCGGTATCCAGATCGGCAGACCCCGCCCCTTCACGGCCCCGACCAGGGATATGATGAGGAGGACCAAGCCTCCGATGTCCAGCATTTTGTTAGTTACCTCCTTTTTTGCCCTGCGCTACAAAACGGTGTGCGGAAATTGGCCCCATATTTTACCAATACCCCGCAGAAGGCCCCGACTTCTAAAGTCGGGGATGAATGCGGGTTGCTACCCAAAACAGAGTCCTTTCCCGTAATTTGACATCCTCCCCGCTTTAAAAAAGCGAGGATTCCCTGGAATTCCGTGCCCTCACGGGTTCACGCCAGGGTTCGGTCGGGTTTCGCGTCCGCGCGTACATTTCTGCCGCCCTTCATTCGCTCTCCCATTGGGGCCGTGCCAAACGGCCCGCCCCGCCAGGTTCAAGGGATCACCTGCCCTCTACCCTGCCGGGCGGCAGCCCTGTTGACCAGGCTGCTAAGTTATGCGGCTGTCGTTCTTCTCCGCGTCTTGGGCTTGAGTATTGTTTTTGCCCGTTTCTCTTCGCTCAGTCCGCTGATGGCCTGGGCAATGTTGTCGGCGGCATTTGCGTCAATGTGCTTAACCTTTCCACACCGGGGGCACGTGTACCACCGGCCCGCCGGGCGGCTGGTTCTGACTTCTCCGCACCGGCTGCATGTGAGACTGGTTAACTCCGGATTGACCAGCTCCACTTCGATTCCTGCCAAAGCCGCTTTGTATTCGATGAACTGCCTGAGCTGGAAGAAGGCCCAGGAGTGGAGACTCCGTCCCGCGTCTTTGCGCTGCTTTTTCCGTTGGCTTTTCGTCCACCGGGCACCCCGCAGGTCTTCCAGGCGGATGACGCTGACTCCATGCGCTTTGGCAAACTCTATGATCCTGCGGCTGATGGTGTGGTTGATGGCCATGATCCAGCGGTGCTCTTTGTTCCCAAGTTCCGAAGAGCTTTGTGCGCCCCCTTCTTCTGGAGCTTTTTCCGCAGTTCTGCGTAG
>LDXJ01000047.1 GCA_001029295.1 Peptococcaceae bacterium CEB3
CTTGCGTAAGCCCTTTAATCCGTACTTTCTGAGTAGCAAACATTTCTTTTTCACCCCCTCGCTAGTGATCTTGGCCTTCTTCGTTTGCATGTCGTGTTTTATGATGACTGTTCGGCCATATTCTACCACAAAGGGAGGACAATAGTTTGAAATTCTTTGCGGAAGCGCTCTCATCCCCGGAATCGAATTCCGAGGTTTTCCCGCGCACGTTCTATAATAATGAGATCTTGATTCTCCCACCAGCCATATGTTCCGTTAGCAGGAATACCGTTCCGCAAATTGGGGACAGCAAGCCCCTTTTCCCATGGCGCCGAAGGCTGCTGCTCTTTCACCCCGTGTATCCCAGTTTGGCGGAAATAGTTCCGGCAGCCTGTTTAACCAATTGGGTCAGGGTGCTTAAAGTCTCAGGAGTGAAGCGGAAAGACGGTCCGCCGATTGTCAAGCCGGCAATCACCTCCTTGTATTCATCAAAAATAGGCGCGGCTAGAGCGGTAACCCCGAGGTCGACTTCACCGACGGTGATGGCTATGCCCTGCGTGCGGATCTGAGCCAGTTCCTCCCGAAGTGCATCGGTTCGCATGAGTTGCAGATCACTGAGTCTGAGCAGGCGTTCACTTTTCAGATATTGCTCAATAAATTCGGGGGACTGAAAGGCTAAGAGTACTTTTTTGGATGCGCCGCAATGCAGGGGCAAATTGTTGCCGAGGGAGGTTTTCCAGGTGATGGCTTGGGTTCCTTCGACAATTTCAATGGCCACACCGGACATCCCGTCCCGAATGGTCAAGATTACCGATTCCCCCGAAAGGTCGGCCAGATTCTGCATCACGGGACGAGAGACTTTGCCCAGTTTCATCTGGTTGGCGGCGATTCGCCCTAAGACCAGGACCTTGGGCCCCAATGAGTATTTTTTTGTCACAGGGTCCGCTTCCACAAAGCCGTGGTGGAGGAGGGATGCCAGCAGACGGTGGATTACGCTCTTGGCAAGTCCGAATTCTTGGCTAAGCTCGGTGACCCCCCAGGTGGGTTTTTCGTTGGTAAAAGCGAGCAAAACCATCAAAGCTCTGTCTACTGTCTGTAAACGTTCTGATTCTCTCTCTATGGTTATTTCCCCCCATACACGGATTTTGGCGGCGCAGATCCATGTTTCAGTTTGGGTTTCAGAGGTCTCCCCTCTCTGTTCCCGTAATAGGAACAATGTTCCGCACACCAAGATAATAGCAAATTTTCTCCTGAGAATCATCTATTTGCGGCTCAGTGGTTGAACTTAAGCCCTGGGTGGTGTGGATGCAGGTGCCGGCGGCGGGGACGGCAGCGGGAGCGGCGCTGCGGACGAAACGACAAAGGGTCTCGTCCACATAAGAGTGCTGGAAAGTGCAAGATAGCCACAGGACCTTGATCCAAAGGCGACGATATAACCCATCAATTGGTAATCGGATATCTCGAAAGGCCATGAATTCCCTCACTATTCTTCTGCGTGCTGCGTCCCACACGGGAATTAGCTAGCCAAATCCTTTTCTGCTTAGTTCAATAGTGATTCCAGTGCAGAAACCCCCTGATTTTTTGGTCCAAAGGCAGGAATTGGCCCCTGGTATGCCGAATTGTACAGTATGACGGAGATATTATGAGGTATCTGGATATATTCTGTATATATGGTTATTTGAGGTGATTGTTGCCATGTTTAGAGAGAATACGTTACATAGACAAGAGAAATTGTTTAATAATTTGAGTGGAATGGACCCCCGCTATAAAAAGAGACTGGAAGAAAGTTGGGCTGGACTGTTTTATAAGCATGTTTTTTGTCAGATTGACGAGAGGTTGTTTTCTCCTCTTTATTCGAGTGATAATGGACGTCCCAATTTTCCTATCAACATCTTGGTTGCGCTCGAAATCATCAAGCATTTGAAGAACTTTACGGATGAAGTGCTTTTTGATGCGTTTGCCTACGACTTTCAAATTTCCTACGCCTTGGGCCTACGTAATATCGGCGAACGTTATTTTGCACGCAGAACCTTCTATGATTTTCGGGCCAGACTGTATCAATACACCTTGGAACACCCCAAGGAAGGAAGTGTGATCTTTCAACAGTTTGAAACACTCGTTCAGCACTTCATTGAAGTCGCTCAACTGGATACCGAGGAACAGAGAATGGATTCAACTCAGATTATGTCGAACATCAAGCGGGCTGGGCGACTCGCCTTGGCTTATGATGTTTTGCTTCAAGGAATCAAGGCATGTCCCTTAGAAATCCTTGGTTCTGAGTTTAAAGAGGTCTTAGATCCACATTACAAGACGAACCTTCTCTATAAATTGAAAGATACCGAAGCCTCGTCACGCCTGGAAAAACTCTTGAATTTAGGCGGTGAATTAAGCCAACTCGTAAAAGACAACTTGGAATTACAAGGGCGTCTAGAAATTCAAGTACTCGTTCGCTTTATAAAGGAACAAACGGTTCATGATGACGAACGTAACGTGTGGCTCGCGAAAGAAAATAAAGATATCACCGCAAGTTCCCTTCAATCCGCTTTCGACGCAGAGGCAACATATCGGAAAAAGGCGGGCAAGAGTCACGTTGGCTTTGTGGTCAATCTCACCGAGACCTGCGCTGATAATAATCCTGTTCAAATTGTGACAGATTACCAAGTGGAGCCCAATAGCACAAGTGATGTTAAAATGGCCGGTGAGAGTCTCGAAAAACTCCAAGGAACAACTCCAATGAACGATCTTTACGTGGACGGTGGGTATTATAGCAGCGATCTCGTGAAAAAAGCGGAAGGACAGGGAGTTCAACTCCATTACACGGATATGACGGGGCGGAACGTCACCTCGAACAAACTGCCTTATAACGTTTTTAATATTGAACACTTCGAAAGGATCTTGAGCTGTCCGAAATTGCAGGAACCCTTGCGGAGTAACTTTGATTCCAAGAGCGGCATCTTGAGCGCCCACTTTGACCTAAACGTCTGTACTCCATGTCCCTTAAAGGATCAATGTCCGGTCAAGTTTCAAAAAAGGGATACCGTATTGCGCGTCAGCCAGAAAAGCCTCATGGCCGAAAATACTCGTTTAATCCTGATGGATAAAAAGGATCGAAGCGAAAACGGTAGTAAACGGGCCGCTATCGAAGGAACCAATTCCGCTTTTAAACGGGCGCATGGAGCTGGGAAACTTAAAGTTAGAGGTTTAGTACGCTGTAGTTTGGTTATGGGCTTGAAAACGATCGCTCATAACTTCCACCAGATCGTTCGTTTCCTCCAAGGTGATACTCGTCAAAAGTGCAGAAAAAATGTAGACTTACACCAAGGGACACTTGCGACCATTTAGAGAAAATGACGGGTTGGAGAGAAGAAATACCTCCTCGCATAACGAAAATAGCGCTATTTTCTAAGAGTATTCCCTGATCTTGAGGAGCGCAGGATCTACAAGCTGGCAAAAGTCGTTTGGATGGGCAGTCAAATGGGAATGAGACTGCTATCTTTTAGACTTTTTGCAGTGAAATCAATAGTATATTTCCTATTTTTGCTATAGCTCTCTCAACCCGTTCATCTGCTTGTTGATCCGTGAACAGTTGCTCTGCTTCGAGCGCCTTTAAGCTGTCTTCAAAGGTCTGCCGCAAAACGATGTTGGCTTCTTGGTCCTTTGCCCTGGCACCGATGGGCTCCATAAATTTTCCACTCCAGATCCCGGCCATCCTGTTAAAAATGAAATTCGTTGTTTCTCGCATAATTTTAGCCAGAACCGCCACCTTCGGATCTTCAATTGAAGTCAGCCCCTCATAATCCAGGGAGGGATCGATTTTCAGACGGCCTTCCTGTTCTAATTTGCGGTAAGCTAGGGTTCCTTTCAAAATAATTTGGTGATGGTAAAGAACGTTTGCCGTAACTATGAGGTTATTGAGCAAGTCGTTACGCATGAGAAATTCATAATTCGCGCGTACATCCGTCAGTGATGAATCCGGCTCAAACATTATAAATCCGATGTTGGGTTCAATCCCGTGCCGGCGCAGAATCTGGATGGCCCTCTCATTTTGGGCTACGGTGGTCATTTTGTTCAACCTTTTCAGAGATTCATCCCTGCCACTTTCTAATCCGAT
The DNA here is from genome assembly GCA_001029295.1 of Peptococcaceae bacterium CEB3. Classification (GTDB taxonomy): domain Bacteria; phylum Bacillota; class Desulfitobacteriia; order Desulfitobacteriales; family Desulfitobacteriaceae; genus Acididesulfobacillus. The sequence continues at coordinate 4,091 of LDXJ01000047.1, forward strand.
CAGGATATCACGCAGACCCGCTGCAACTAGCACCCTGATCGTTTCATCGTGGATGTCGTTAACCCGGGCCTCGATGCCAAAATGCACATTTCGTGATTGCAGGAGTTCAGCCAAGCGTAACGCTCGCACCTGGCCTCTTTGACCCGGACCGAAAAAGTTGGGATCGGTAAAATAGAAATCTCGCTTTTCCCATTTGGCGATAATACTGTCTATCTCCTCGGCTATATTTTCCGGACTGCGCGCCCGCCAGCGCGCCGCCTGACCATAAAAAGAATTGATGTAACAAAAGGTGCACCCGCCATAACATCCCCGGCTTCCCATTAAGTTTACCTCAGGCAGACGAAACATGGCTTCCGTACGGACAGGAAAGGGAAGAGCATCCAGGTTTTCCATCGGTTCACGCCTCCGGCAAACCATTTTCCCGGACTCGTTTCGCAGAGCCAGACCGGATAGATCTCCGGAATTCGCGAGGTCGGAACTCTTTTCGTCATTAGCGAGTCCAGCTCTGTTTCTATGGAGAGTCCGGCTGGCAAATGCCTCAGAGAGTTCGGCAAAGGTGAGCTCTGGTTCGCCCAGGATGACTGAATCGATGGCCTGACATTTCGACAAAATATCTTCGGGAGCCATCGTAGGATAAAACCCGTAAACCGTAACATATGAAGTGAGCTCCTTTGCTTTCGCCTGTTCCAGAAAAGCGAAGAGTGATGCATCATTCTGCCAGTGATAGACCATGTTTACACCCAGAATATCTGGCTGGAAAACCTCGATCCTGTTTTCGATCTCCATGTAGGAAAGCCTATCGAGGTATCCCTCGACAATCTCCACCTCATGTCCTTTACTCTGAAGCATACCGGCGACATAACCGGTTAGCAAACAGGAGGAAAGGGGTGTATTGGCAATATCGTTACACCGATCGACATTGAGAGCCCTGGGATGCTCCAATAAAAGGATTTTCATCAAACTGCCTCACTTCCTTATTTCCTGCCACATGAAAACATTTTGGTCAAGATGGAGTGTTTCAAGCCGATATCTTAAGGTTTCAAAAGGTTTAGGATTGTAATAAACCGGATACAGCAAATCCGTCTGTTCGTCAATCACTCCCTGCTCCTTGGCTATCTGCTCAATCGGCGTGCCGGGTAGAATCCGGATGTTATTCAAAACGACAGTGCCCAGATCTTTTTTAGGACTGTGTAGCTCATAGAGCCTGTCCAGAAGACTGATTCCTTTTTCAATGGTTCTTTTAGATTCTCCAGGAACGTTTACCATAAAATGATAGACACTCAATACATCGGTACGGGCGGTCAGACGGGCAGCTCTTAAAATGTCCGCTTCCACGAGGTGTTTGCGCAGTACATCCAGGGAGTCCATTGAAGAAAGGAGAGCCGGGAAAGATGTTTCCGCCTCTCCAACAATCCCGTAATCAATCTCTGGCAGCTCCTGCAAAAGACGTTTCGGAAAAAGAGAAAATCCGGTTCCTCCGACAATCAGCCTGGCGTGAGGCCAAACCGCAGCAATCAGGCGAACGGTGACCACAAACGGCGGAATCAGCGAGCTGGTTTTGTTGGCTAGGGGATCGATATTGCGTAAGGAGAGCCCTACGACACCGGGTTGGAAGGTTAAAAGCTTCTCCTTTAGAGCTGCAAACGGATCCTGGGCCAGATTCATGTCCAGAATCTCAACCACGTGACCATAACCCTTGAGGACACTGGCAAGAGTAACGATGCCAATAGGATAAACTTTCTCCTGAGAAATCCCTTCAACCGAAGGGGTCTGGATCATTAAAACACGCATAATTTCATTTCACTCCAATAGCAGCAAGGCAAAATACCTGACATAGTCGCCTTGCTGAGATAACGTTCTGAGGCTAAGCCCCGCTCGCCGCACAGTTTCATAGACATCAATACCCGCTCCCTCCATGGAGGGTCGGGCATCTCGCGTATTGCAGCATATCCCCTCCGTCGAGCAGGTCTCACAGAGGGCACAGGGTCCCGCCCAGTAGGCAAAAGCTTTGTAAAAACCAGCCTTAAAGGCTTGTTTCTCCGCCAACAAGACCTGGCGTTGGAAGCTCCTGGCCGGTGGCTCTCCTTCCAAAAGCGCTGCCAGGGTATAGTCTTGCAGTACCTCTCGAGTTTTTTGAGGGGAGGGACTGTTGGGCGGACAGTGAGGTTTCCCATAACGGTCACAGCCATATTGGCAACGAAGATCCGCCCAATTCGGGACATGAATGCGCATCGTGGGAACCAACACAACCTCTTTGAATCCCAAAGTCTTAATCCTGGCTTGCAAAAGGGCCTTGGCATCAAGACGGAGACTTTCAAGGTTTTCGATCTTCTGAGCGGCAAAAATGACAGCCGTGTCTGTCGTCAGCGGCAGAAGCTCTGTCGTGGTGAGTCTTTGGCGGGCCAGTTCTTCCCGGACCCAGGTTTCGGAAAAAACTATCCCATTATAGGTATGGATGAACATGTTTAAGTCAAACAGACCGGCTTTTTCCGGATGGTGTTCAGAAAAGAAATCATGGACCAGTATAACTCCATCCGGTTTAAGACATCTGGCCGCTCTCTCCAGAACCGTCGGAATCTCGTCTTGTGAATAAGCATGCAGGATATTGGAAAGGATGACCAGATCAAAGCCTTCCTGAGCAAGAGGCCAAGGCTCTAAAATATTGGCTGGACAATAGGTCAAACGTTCCCCAAATCCTCGCTCGTCCATTATCTCCCGTGTGTAGTCCAGCACGTGAGGCAGGTCAAGAAGTGTTGCCGTCAGTGCAGGAAAATGCTCCAGAAAACCGCCGGCCATGGCACCGGAACCCGCCCCGACATCGAGAATCTTCCCGGAAAGGGGTAGCCCCTCAAAAAAAGGAAGAATCTCGATAACCTTAATCTGAGCCACATTGTCCATCGCCTTGATATATTTCCGCACACGACGGGCTAATAGTTCGGGATCTTCCTCTGGCGGACCATAGTAGGTCCTTTCGCCTGCCGCCAGGCTTTTAGCTAGATGTTGCCATCCGGTTTTGAGATACTTGCGCCACAGGATAGAGTCTCCCTGGTAATGGTTCTTACCTGTAACAAGATACTCACTGGCCAGTTTCGTGTTAAAATAGCGGGTCCCATTCCCAGTCAGTAACCCTAGGGCGCAGAGGGCTTGGAGAAACCGCTCCAGTCCCCTTTGGGCAACAGGCAGAGTGTTGACCAGCTCGAAAACGGTTTTTCCGCTCAGGTCGAGCTTGTCGAAAATTTCAAGTTCGACAGCCGTAAACAGAGTTTCGGAAAGCCAATACCCCGTGGCGAGGTCTTCCAAGTACTGAGGCCCGGCCTCCTGGGGATTATAATGAAATGTCATTCTCTCTTCACTCCAGACTCATCTCGGGTAACGCCGGCGTCCTCAAAGGTAAGCATTTTACCCATCCGTGGGTTACTTCCTGTGGAAAAGCACTTACTCCCTCGGCCACAACTCCATGGTTTCCCGCCATGGTCACGACAGTTTTTTCCTTCACAGACGGTTTGAGGGTCCGTTTGATCGCGGCCAACTGTTCCGCTAGGTTCAGGAGTTCCCCCAAACTTCCCCGGGGAATGGCTAAGTTGTTCAGGTGGTTTCTGGCCTTCAAGCGCCATTCACCGCTGACAGGCTTGATTCCGTGGATTGTTTCTGCTAAAGTCAACTCCATTTTTTGAAACCTCTCCAGCAATTATTTACGATCGCCCTGTTACGAAACAATTCCATAATACTTGACCGCAACCTGGGCGGCGCAATCCGGTCCGCATACCGCACACGAGTGGTCGAGCGGCTTTAGTTTTTTCCGGATCCACGAAAAAGCTGATCTGGCGATCGATATCCAGGGCTACCCGGGCCCGCGCCATTTGCCTGTCTTTCTCCCAGGCTTCTTTGTTTGCCCGGGCAAGGTCTGCAGCATGCGCGGCAATCCGGGCTGCGGTCACCCGTTCTTTGACATCCTCTTCCGTCGGCAAGCCCAGACGCTCGGCCGAAGTCACATAACAGAGGAAGTCGGCACCGGCTGCGCAGGCGAGAGCCCCACCAATGGCAGAAGTGATACGATTATAGCCCGGCGCTACATCGGTGGCAAGTGTACCGAGAATAAAGTAAGGCGCACCGTTGCATAAACGTTCTGCATCTGGATCGTTGTTTCCACATGATGCTGACCACATTAGTAACCCTTCCGCTTCCCTGCAGCCGTTTGACAACATCCAAATTGTAAGCACTATGAATGTCATGAAGTCCACACCATCCGCGGCTTGTTTTTCGATCGTCTCAAACATATCCTCAGCGGTCATCGCCACGATGCTGCCCCGGTTTTCTATCGCTCCGATAGCTGCCTGGTAAATCGGCACACTGCCAATGGCAATATTCGCCTTTTCGAGGCTAAAACGCCTCATGCCATCCACATTTCCACCTGTGCTCAGATCCATTAAAGCATCGCACCCTGCTTCTTCAACAAAGGCCGGTTTCCGTTTTTCCGTGGACACGTCGTCCCGGTTACTGGCCGTGCCGATTAACGCATTAACCTTGATCCGCAAGCCTTGTCCGATACCGCAGTAATTAAACTCTTTTCGGTTCACATTGTGGGGAATCACAATCTTGCCGGAGGCTAAAAAAACCGTATTGCGCGTCAGCCAGAAAAGCCTCATGGCCGAAAATACTCGTTTAATCCTGATGGATAAAAAGGACCGAAGCGAAAACGGTAGTAAACGGGCCGCTTATTGAAGGAACCAATTCCGCGTTTAAGCGGGCGCATGGAGCTGGGAAACTTAAAGTTAGAGGTTTAGTACGCTGTAGTTTGGTCATGGGCTTGAAAACAATCGCTCATAGCTTCCATCAGATCGTTCGTTTGTTCCAGGGCGACCCTCGTCAAAAGTGCACAAAAAATGGAGACATACACCAAGGGATACTTGCGACCATTTAGAGAAATGACGGGTTGGAGACAAGAAATACCTCCTCGCACAAGGAAAATAGCGCTAGCACTGAAATCAAACTTAAATACCATTATATTTTTTCCTAATCTCTAACCAGCTCTTACCCGTAAGAGCATCTACTGCCATTGGTGGAGCCTGGGCCGCATCCGTGCCATAAATTCCGTATTGGAAACTGTTTACAAAGTCCGCAGTGACTCCACCACCGCCACCACAAACAAACGGTAATTCCAAACCCCGATAGCTTAACTCGTGCGAGATTCGTTCAAATGCGTTCATCGTCAAAGTTAGCCCAGCCGTTCCTGTTAACATGACCGGATGATATTTTTCCACTGCCGCCACGACCTCTTCAACTGGTACATCTTTACCAAGATCTATTACTTGGAAACCACTAGCACTTAACAAAGCATTAACAATTTTCTGACCTAGGTCATGCAGATCTCCCTCAGCAGTATGGGTAACAACCACTGCTTTTTTCCAACCAGAATGACCCATCTTCGCTTCGCAAATTTCCAGACCAATCTGCATGGTATCGGAAGCAGCTAATGTCTGGGGAAGATAGTAAATCCGTTCTTCCCAGAGATGACCAACCTTTTCCATGCCATTGATCAGTCCTTGCTCGATCACTTCTAGTGGCGGGTACTGTTTTAATGCTTCATTGACAACTTCCGAAATGTTTTCACACTCCCCGGCTACTACTGTGTTTATAACGTCTTGTAAGGTACTCCGTGGTAATTTGGCATCACTTTTCGTCGGCGTAAAATCCCTATGCAAAGTATTTAAGTCGTAACGAATAAATACTTTTGAAGACTCTGGATATGGTCTCACCTGCTAGCCCCCTCTGTCTTTTAATCATCACCTTGATGAATTCTGTGAGTCGGAATTGTTGTGACCTAAGCTTTTGTAGGTACTCCACAAACCCTGGGGCTCCATGGCCGTTCTCTAATTACCCAAAGTCAATTTACGAAGCCAGCACTCATTGCTACATTGCTAACTTGACGGACACGCTAACCAATCTAGTTTTGGCGTAATTTTCGGTATAAAGTATTACGGCCTATACCCAAGATCTTGGCAGCATGGCTAACATTACCATTACACATGGTCAAAGTTTCACGAATCAGGTTGGCTTCATGTTGCCGCAAAACCATTCCCTGACCAGGATTAAGGAGTTTCAGCCGTTGACTGGTTATTCGCTCTGGTAGATGTTGAGGCAACAAGAGACCACTCTCTGCCAAAAAGAGGGATTGTTCAACCACATTTTCCAGCTCTCTTACATTCCCTGGCCAATCATAGTTTTCCAAAGCAGCATAATATTCCTGTGAAACTTCTAAATTGCTTAGCCCAAGTCTTTTGCCTTTTGTCTCCACAAGGTAATTAGTTAAGGTACTAATATCACCCCTGCGCTGTCGCAAACTGGGTATTGTTAAGGAAATTACGTTCAGCCTGTAAAAAAGATCTAATCTAAAGTTCCCCCTCTCCACCTCTTTGGCTAGGTCTTTATGCGTAGCTGAGATAACCCTGGTATTGATCGGGATAGTGCGTTCACCGCCAATTCTGGTAACTCGTCTTTCCTGCAAAACCCTCAATAAGCTAGCCTGTATTTCGAGCGGCATGTCCCCAATTTCATCCAGAAAGATGGTTCCACCACTGCATAACTCAAATTTACCTGGACGTCCGCCACGACGTGCCCCAGTAAAGGACCCTTCCTCATACCCAAAAAGCTCACTTTCGACCAGCTCCCTGGGGATAGCGGCGCAGTTAATAACCACAAAAGGTCCGTTTTTGCGGGCACTGAAATTGTGGATAGCTTGGGCAAAAAGTTCTTTACCTGTTCCGCTTTCCCCTTCTAGTAAGACCGTACTCCCGCTTCGCGCAACTCTTTTAGCTCTACTAATTATGCCGAGCAGCTTATCATCTGAACCGATGATATCGTCGAATGTTAAGCTTGCTTCAGCGCCGACAATACTGTTCACCAGTTTGTGAACAGTATTGATCCCCCGTAAAGTGGCTATAACACCATCAGCTGAACCATCAGCAGTGATAAAAGGTTTGCCGTTCATGGTAAACCTACGACGGTCACGACCATTTTCCCAAACCACCTCCCGTTCGGCGATAATCCGACCATTCTTTAAGACATCCAAAAGAAGAAAGTTTTCTCCAAAAACTTCTTTGGCCAAGTGACCAAGACAATTTTCCGGGTTAAGACCAAGGATTTTGCCGCCAACAGAATTTAAATTTATAATTAAACCTTCTCTGTTAATGTGAATTAGGCCTTCAGACATGGTTTCTATAATTGTTTTGACATGATCATAAGCTAGCGCCAGCTCACTGACTGCATTATTATACAATGATTGATTTTCAATGGCCCGAACTGCCGCTACCACCATCCCTAGACTGTGCGGATGATAGTCCTCGTAAATACCAAATAGTGCTAGTACCCCTAACAATTCTTTGGTTGGTCCCAAAAAAGGCGCTGCCGCCCCGGTTAAATCATGAAAGACACGGCAGTAGTGCTCAGTTGCGAAAACCTCTAAAGGTTTTTTTTCAATGAGCGCCAGACCTATGGCATTGGTGCCCATTGAGATTTCGCTCCAATCTACTCCTACAACCAAACCCCGGTGTTTTACCTTTTGCTTCACTACCGGATCACCCAAAACCTCTACCAGCACTCCGAGGTTGTCAGCTAAAACAACCAAGAAGTTAGAACCCCTTATAAAGTTATACAAATGATGCATAAAAGGTTTACTAAGCGTAATGAGTCCTTGCTGTTGATCAGCAAATATTTCTCGCTGATTAAGTAATTGACTAACTTGAGCATAAGGATTAAGCTGTCGTTCCCAACAGCGTTGCCATGAATTCGCTACTGTTTCTCCTACAACATAGGGTTCTATTTCAGAGATTTCAATAAATTGGGACCAAGCCTTTTTAATTCTTTCTGCTTTTTGCCTCATTTTGACACACCGCTCTTGTTTAAAAATCAGTACTCGATCCTAATAGAGTCAGGCTACAGAATAAGATAACAGCAGATCTACTTGTAATATTTAATATTTAAAAGATAGTTACTTTTCTGTCCATTAATGAAACGGGGGCACGAGCACTGCAATGTTGTTACATTAACGCAACAGTATTCACCGGGGTAAAAAAGGATATGACCTATCCGGACACGTGTAATGAATTAGGACAGATCCAGTGTTCGGAAGGCATTTTGAAGTGTACGATGGGTTTGATACAGCATTTATTGTACTGGCTTCGCGCATTTTAGTCAAGGGCATTGATTAATTAGTAGCCGAAGATAAGTCAGAAGCAAAAGTTTGTCCGGTTTTGGTCGCGTAAACAGCACCAAATTGTGGTGTTCCAATATGGATAGATGTTCTATATTAGAACAGTTGTGACAAACATAGACTAGTCAGGCGATTAGGTGGGGATTTGTTGAAGGGTGTTCCATCGCGGAACACCCTGTGATTTTTGCACTAAGGCTAGGACATGATTTACAATGAGTTCAGTCAATTTAGAGTATTGGCACATAATTTGCAATACTAGAGACATAGGACTGTCATTTAATAATCAAGGGGGGTGCTATAAAAGTTGAGCTAAAGACCATCAAACCTGAAGGGTTAAGCCAAAAAATGTTTGAGGAGATGAGACAATGCCAAGGTATGACAAAATGGCTTATGCCAGTGCAAGCGAATTGATATTCGGTTCTGCCAAATATCCGGTAACCTATGGACGGGATTTTTCGGTTGGCGCAGGTTATGTTTATCCTGAATTAGTTCCCCACCCGCGGCCGGGCAGTGAAAAATCGCAAAAGTCACTTGTTAAGGAATATGAGAAAATGGTGGTTGACGTTCTTGACCGCTGTGTCGCCATTGGAATTCCGGGCATTCAAATTGAGCTCGAACACGTGTATCAGATGACTAAGAACCCGGAGTGGGGTGGTGAAATTGCCGCCCAAACAAAGCGGCTGATGGAGGATTATTATCGTAAGTATGGATTAAAAAGCGCCATTCGGGCGACAATCGCCGACTATCGCAAACCCGATGAAGAAAAAGTCTGGGACTCCGATGCCCTGAAAGTTATGCTTCAAGCTTTTGAAGCGAGTGCAGCCGGTGGAGCGGATAACATCTCTATCGAGAGCGTCGGCGGAAAAGAAGTCACCGATTACACGATCGTCCGTCAGGATATCCGCGGTGTGTTGTTTGGCATCGGTGTCTTAGGTAGCTTGGATATGGAACACATGTGGTCAAAAATTGTCGGGATTGCCAACAAATATGGAGTTACCCCAGGCGGAGATACCAACTGTGCCCAGGCCAATGTAGCCATGTTCATGGCGGGCGGTTATCAAGACCGATCCGTACCCCATACTTTTGCCGCATTGACACGGGCAATTGCAGCACCACGCTCCCTAGTTGCGTATGAACAGGGGGCTAAAGGACCGAGCAAAGACTGCAGTTATGAAGATCCCATTATTAAGGCCATCAGCGGTGTGCCAATCGCGATGGAAGGAAAAACCTGCGCCTGTGCGCACAGTGACTTATTAGGTAACTTGGTTATGGCCTGCTGTGACCTGTGGAGCAACGAGGCGGTGGAATACCATGACATGTTCGGAGGAACTACAGCGGCTGTATTTACCGAAATTCTTGGCTATGATGTGGCCTTGATGAACTCGGCGATTGAATTGGGTAAGGCTAAAGATTTACAAGAGATGATGGTTGCCTCCGATAAATATCGGGATATGCACGGGTTTATTTTGGCCCCGGACAACGCTTATAAGATTGGTCAGGCCATCGTGTCCAATCCCCAATCCTATTATGCTCGGGCCAGGGCGGCCGCCGTCAAGGCCGGCGAACTTATGCAACAAGATAGCATGTTGCTCATGTCTTCCTTCGAACGGGAAGCCCTTAATTCTGCTATGCGGACGCTGGAGACCTTGCCTGACAAAGAGGATGACTTTATTGCCGAGTGTGTCGAAATATACAAGAAACAAGTCAAAGGTTTCGAACCGAAGAATTACGGGCTGTAACGGCTCGGGATAAGGAGGGATGAATAGGATGAGTACTGCCTTAGAGAGTTATGCTAGAATTTTGATACGATATGATTTGGTTGGGGCTGCTGAAGTTCGGGAAATTAAAGCAACCGCCAAGGATTCAACTCTGCAGGAAATTATGCAGTGTGTCATTGATGGTGACTCCGATGCGATTGGATCGTTAGTTAAAAATGCTTTAAAGACAATGGATCCTATGAAGGTGATTAATGAGGCATTGATCAAAGGAATGGGTGAGGTCAGTCGTCTGTGGGCCGAAGGTACTTATTACTTGCCCCAAGTCATGGTAGCCTCTGATGCGATGTTGGAAGGAATTGACCTTTGTGAAGCGAGACTGGGTAAGAAAATGGAGAAGAAAGGGGTTGTGGTCACCCATACGGCCGAGGGCGATATCCATGATTTAGGGCAAAAAATTGTTAATGCTCTCCTAAGAGCAAACGGTTATGAAGTTGTGGACCTTGGCAAAGATGTGCCGGTAGATGATGTGGTGGCGGCAGTCAAAAAATATGAGCCATTGATGGTCACGGGTACAGCTCTGATGACCACCACCATGACCGCCTTTGAGAAGATTTCCAACCGGTTGAGTGCCGCGAACATCAACATACCCTTCGTATGTGGTGGTGGCGCAGTCTCTAATGAATACGTAACCAGCTATAAGTATGGGGTATTTGGTAAGGATGCCCAGCAAGCCCCGCAGATGGTGACCGACATATCAGATGGGGCTAGTTGGCAGGACCTACGGGAGCGGTATAACAATTAAGGGCGGGTAACCATATCGAAGCTTGGGGTCGGTAGACGTCTGACTCCGGCCCCTAAAGCTCTACTTGGTTACGGAGGTTGCGCTGTGAAGGTTGAACTTGTCGGTGGTTTTCTCGGTGTCGGAAAAACAACCTTAATCAAAGGATTAATCGAACACTGGTCTGGCAGGGAAAAATTGGCTGTACTTGTTAACGAATTTGGTGAGGTCGGGATTGACGGGACTCTTCTGGCCGGGCGGGGAACGGAAGTAGTGGAATTAGCCAGCGGTTGTATTTGTTGTACTCTTAACGCCGATTTAAAAGCCCAGGTTTCCGACATTGCCCTGACTTATCAGCCGGAGCACCTGTTAATTGAGCCAACGGGAATAGCCACAACTAAAAGCATTCTGAATATTTTAGGAAGTTTAAGCCTGGAGAAGTTTATTACGGCTATTCGTGTGACTTTGCTTTTAGATGGCCTTTCTTATGGATCGGATTCAAGATTATTTTCCTTCATCGACAGTCAGATTGCTTTAGCCGACCTAGTTGTGTTAAACAAAAGCGACCTGGTTCTGCCGCAAGTGATTAGTGAAATAAGACATCGAGTCGCAAGTATTAATCCCCAGGCCAAGATTATTCAAGCTAAATACGGACGAGAAGCTATCGAAGCCATGGTGAATGATGACCGTGAACCTGTAGATGTCAAAACTATGCCGAATGCGAATGAGGATGATACAATCCTGTTTACAGACTACCAATCCCTAGGCGTGACATGGCAAGGCGTTGTGACGCAGGAACGGTTACTGAAGCTGTTTGACAAGTTCAAGGACCGCGACTTAGGAGAGATTATGCGGGCCAAAGGATTCTTCTTAACTGATGAGGATAGGTGGATAGTTCTGGATTTTGTGCAGGGACAGATTTATCAAGAGTGGTCGGAGGGGAAGAGTTATAGCGAAAGTCGACTGACGGTTATCGGGAAGGAATTAAGACGAGATTTGATTGATACAGCTATTGAGGCATGTCGGCTGATAGAGGGGTGACTAAAGCCTTATGAAAAAACTTGGAGTTGCTCTTGACTTAGGGACGAGCGGGCTACGCGGGCAGGTCATCGACCTTGACACGGGACAGATTCTTAAAACAGCGATCACGGCTCGGCATCCTCTACCTGGAGCTAACGTGATGGATCATCTAAATTATGTAATTGATGCCGGCATGAATACAGCCCATCGCATTCTCTTGGATGCCGTTAATCAGGTTTTGGATGCATTGGGTGCGTGTGGTCCAGAAATGGCGCGTCTTGCGGTCTGTGGTAATCCAATCCAGCTTTCGCTGTTCGAAGGGATTGAGGTAAGGGATCTGGCCTATGCCGGTAAAAGGAAAAAGGAGGCTATGGGAATTACGGCACCCGACAGGAACGGCAGATTGGTCTTGGCGGGTCGGATTGAAGGACTTAACATTCCGGCAACCGCCGAAGTAGTTATTCCACCGGCCGTTGCCCATGAGATTGGTGCCGATGCCTTAGCAATGATGCTGAAGTCCGGGATGTTGGAACGGCAGGAAATGGCTCTAGTAACCGATTATGGTACCAATGCCGAGATGGCATTAAAGATTGGCGGGCACATCATTACAGGTTCCTGTGCAGCCGGACCCGCATTGGAGGGGCAGCATATCCAGTCCGGTATGCTGGCGGGACCGGGGGCCATTTCCGACATTAACCCAAGCGGCAAAAATTACACAGTCTCAGTATTGAATCACAGTATGCTCAGTGAAACGGTCGTGGAATCCGATCTAATTACCGGGATAGCCCAACGGGTGACTGCCGGTAGTATCAAAGGAATTACTGGTACTGGAGTGATTGCGCTAATTGACCAGGCGAATAGTAGTGGTTATATTCAGCTCCCTGGCATTAAGACAAGTGACCACCTTTTACATCTCACCGATGATGTTAGGTTTAGTGAAAAGGACTTGAGCGAGGCCGGAAAAGCAATTGGCGCTATCAGAGCGGGGTATATCGCTTTAAGTAAGGCTGCTGGTATTGAGGTTGAGCAGATCGAGGTAGCGTACATGGCAGGGGCGTCGGGAACCTATGTTGATGCGATTAAAGCGCAACGGATTGGTTTGGTACCTCCCTCTGTGAGAAAAGTCTACCAGATCGGGAATACTTCGCTGGCTTTAGCCGGGGATTTAGTCCTGAAGCCGGAAGGACTTGAGGAACTGAAAAAGTTAGCCGTCAGCTTACGTGCCACCCACTGCATGTTTGGTGATTACGAACCGTTCTCGCAAGCTTATCTATTGGAACTTGCCTATTGGGATGAAGGGATGCCGCGTGACTTATATCTACGTTTTAGTCGCAAACAAGGCTTGTCTCCGCTTCCAGAGTTTAGCCAGAAGGCTGAAGTGGTGAAATGGCACAAGCGGGACATTCCTGAACTGGGTACGTATGGTCTAACGGTGATCGAAAGGGTTGGCTTAGAGCGTCGCCACGCGTTCTCAGGATGTTTAGGTTGTGGAGTCTGTACAACTGTGTGCCCAGAAAAAGCATTGTCGTTAGAGGCGTCGGACAAAGAGGGATTTTGTCTCCTCTTACGGTTTGACCTTTGTAATGGTACCGCCTGCCTGCGCTGCGAACGGGCTTGCCCTGTAAAAGTTTATCGCTTTGCGGATTTAGGTGTGAACTAAAGATCTTAGTTATTCTAATTTCTGAAATAGTGAGTTTTACATTGCTCTTGGTTGTTGGGGATAAAGCAATTTCATAAAAAATGGGGGGAATAATGATATGCATACAATGACTAGTCGCGAAAGATTCATGGCGGCCTTAAACGGTCAATCGGTAGATCGGTTGCCAGTGATCAGTGTCTGTCAGCACGCAACTTATGACCAGATGGAACAACTGAATAGTGCCTGGCCCGATGCCTTTCATGATGCAAAACTAATGGCGAAATTGGCTAGTGGAGGGCAGTCAATCCTTGGTTTTGATGCTGTAAGAGTTCCATTCTGCCAGACTCATGAAGCGGAGGCTTTTGGGGCCGTATTAAAATATGGTGGTAAATTAGGGTTACCCAGCGTTGATATACATCCGTATCATATTGGTGATACAATCGATTTCCCGGCTGATTTTCTAAGCAAAGGGCGTATACCGGCGTTACTGGAAGCTATCCGGATCCTAAAACGTGATGTGGGTGACCAAGTTATTGTGATGGGAGGTATTATTGGCGCGTTCAGCATTGCCAGTTTGTTGTTTGGTGTTACGGATTATCTCAAGGCAAGTTTCAAGAAACCTAGCGATCTCGTTCCTTATATTGAGTTATGTGAACGTGCCGGCACCACTTTGGCCAAAGCAATGATCGAAGCTGGCGCAGATGTGATTGTTGTGGAGGACATGGTGGCTTCGATGGATATGATTAGTCCTAAGATCTACCGTACCTTGGCGTGGGAATACGAAAAGGACCAGGTTGAAGCGCTGAGTGTGCCAACGATCATCCATATCTGCGGCAAGACGGATCCTATTATTGTAGACATTGCGAAAACCGGCTGTGCGGCCATTAGTGTTGAGACCACGGTAAACATCCCGAAAGCGTTGGAGAACCTCCAATCCGAAGGGCTCACAACCCCGTTAATTGGGGGGGTCGACCCTGTGAAAACCCTGTTCACAGGTCAACCGGAAGACGTTAAATATGAAGTCAGAAATGCGATTGCTGAAGGATTATCCATGATTTCTCCCGGATGTTCCGTACCACCGGCTACAAGAACAGCCAACTTAAGGGCAATGGTTGATACGGCTAAAGAGTATCAAGCTTAGGCGAAGACGGTAACGACAGGGGAGGTAGCCAAAAAACGGTTGTACTTTGAGAGGGCTTAGGCAATGGTATTGGGCATAGCAAGTTGTTAAAACATAGCCAGGTGGCTGGGTAATTTATTACACAATTATTTAGCCACAGAACAAGGATAATTTACTGATGCATTTTCGGAGTAACGTACCAAAAAAATATTTAAAACGAAGGAGTGGGTTACAATGTCCCAAGCAATTCTTGATCAACTCAAAGAAGGAGTTGTCAACTACGACGAGGAGGCGGTCATAACCGCGGCCAATGAAGCCTTAGCCCAAGAAATGGATGCTCATTCGGCAATTTTCGACGGTCTGGTACCGGGCATGGTTGAAGTAGGTCGCCTGTACGAAGAGCAAGAGTATTTTGTCCCGGAAATGCTAATGTGCGCAGACGCCATGTATGCCGGTCTGAACATTCTGAAACCCCACATGAAGAAGAAAGAGGGGTCCGCGAATGGGGTAGTTGTGATGGGCGTTGTCCAGGGCGATGTCCATGATATTGGCAAGAATATCGTACGCATGATGTTCGATGCGTCTGGCTTCGAGGTTCATGACCTCGGACGGGACGTGCCTCTGGACAAGTTTGTTGAAGAACAACTGAAGACCGATTCTAATCTGGTTTGTCTGTCGGCTATGATGACCACGACTATGGTAGGTATGAAAGAAATAATCGAGAAAATCAAGGAAAAGAATCCCAAGTGTAAGATAATGATCGGCGGAGCCCCAGTGACCGAGGATATTGCATCGCGTTGGGGTGCGGATGGGTACGCCCGTGATGCCAACAACGCGCTGAAAGACGCCATCAATATGATCAGTTCTCTGAAAAGCATTTCGTAATCAAGATTTCAGGCGATTGGTTCAAGATTGCTGAAATATAAGAACTTCAAGCATATCTGAAGGAGGGAAAGCATTGGAATACAACGTCATTTTCCAACCATCTGGCAGGCGAGGCAAAGTCACAGGCGGCAAAACAATCTTGCAGGCGTCCCACGATCTTGGTGTCGATATCGAATCGGTTTGTGGAGCATCCAAGGTTTGCGGTAAATGCAAAGTGAAGATTGAAGAGGGTTATTTCCAAAAGTTTGGTATTGAGTCTCGTGTTAGTCATCTCAGCCCACTGACCAGCCAGGAAGAGAAATATATGGAGTCCAAGGAAATCAAAGAGAATTACCGCTTTGCCTGTGCCACGGAAATTCATGGAGATATCTTAGTCTTCGTGCCAGAAGAAAGTCGGGGCGCGCAGCAAATCGTGCTGGAGACAGGGAAGGAACGGGTCTTCATCATAGACCCGGCCGTGCGCAAATACTATGTCGAGTTAGACCCTGCAACCTTGGAAGACCACAGAGGTGACTTTGAGCGACTCTGTATGGGCTTGCGTGCCAAATATCCACAACTTCCGGAGAACCTAGCCATTGACTACTTTTTGCTACAGAAATTGCCACCAGTTTTACGGAGCGAGAAGTGGAAAGTTACTGTCACCATCTGGCAGAGTCGAGAGATAATTAATGTCGAGGCAGGCTTTAATGAAAAAATTGTCGGAGTAGGCATCGATATCGGCACTACCACTCTCGCAGCTTACTTATGTGACTTGCGTACGGGCAAAGTATTGAGTAAGAAATCAATGATGAACCCCCAGGTGCGGTACGGCGAAGACGTACTCTCAAGGATTAGCTATGCGATGATGGAAGATAACGGTTTAGAAAAAATGCACAACACGATCATCGAAAGTATTAACATCCTGATCGGGAAAATGACCGCAGAAGTGGGCCTGATACCGCAGGATTTACAGGAAGTTGTGCTAGTTTTCAATACAGTCATGCACCACATCGCCTTAAACATCGATCCCAAGTTCATGGGCCGTTCTCCCTTCGCCCCCGCGATAAAGCATTCCTTGGATATCAAGGCCAGGGATCTAAAAATAGAGGTCAATCCCAGTGCTAACGTTCACGTCCTGCCGATCGAAGCCGGCTTCGTCGGAGCAGACAACGTGGCGGTTCTGATTGCCGAGGAGCCTTACAATCAAGAAGAAATGCGCTTAATTATCGACATAGGAACTAACGGAGAAATTGATGTTGGTAATAAGAACCAAATGCTCTCCACCTCCTGTGCCACCGGTCCAGCCCTAGAGGGAGCCCAGATAAAGTTCGGAATGCGGGCCGCACCAGGCGCTATCGAATGCATCCAGATCGACACCGAGACGTTGGAACCACGCTACAAAGTTATCGGTAGCGATGTCTGGTACCCGGAGAATAGAAATCCTGGAGCCAAAGGACTTTGCGGTTCAGGCATTATCGACGCGATCGCAGAACTGTTTAAAGCTGGCATCATCGGAACGAGCGGTCGCTTTAACGGAGGTATGGAGGCTTTCCCGCGTGTCCGCAAAGGGGCAGATGGAAAAATGGAATATGTCATCTGTTGGGCATCCGAAACCTCGATTGACCAGGACATTTCCATCACCATCTCCGACGTGCGGGCTGTCCAGTTAGCCAAGTCCGCCCTCTACGTGGGGGCAAAATATCTGATGGAGAAACTGGGAATCGAAAAAATAGACAGTGTTACTCTAGCTGGGGCATTTGGTTCATATATCAACCGCGAAAGCGCATTGCTAATCGGTATGTTTCCGGATTGTAATCTGGAAAGGGTCACAGCGGTCGGCAACGCAGCAGGAGACGGAGCGCAGATCGCTCTTCTTAATAAGGAAAAACGCGTTGAAGCAGATCGGGTTGCCCGAGAAGTTTATTTTGTCGAAACTGCAGTAGAATCAGATTTTCAAAAGCGTTTTTCCGACGCTATGGCTTTCCCACACAGCCATGACCTCTTCCCGAGCATCCAGCATATCCTAGATCAAATTCCTAAGCGGGGGAAACGGCTAACCGCCCGCTGAAATCTAGACATCACAAGTTAAAAACCAAGGATTTGGTATTTAGGAATTGTTAATTCGCGCGATTTCGAACTAACTAAACCCTGAAAGCATGTATCACAAATTAGGTATCATCTGCAATGCCGAAAATACCAATGTCAATAAGAAAAAGGAAAATTTAGCATGATTGATGCAAAAAAGAAAGACGTACTGATAAGGGATAGTAATAAGGAGAGATGTGTAATGCTGTCACTGACACCACGGGAAAGAGTACTTAATCTATTTGCTGGTAAAGAAGTGGATCGCCCTGCCTGCTATAGCGGTATGGGCAATGTAACTACAGCTGCGCTGGAAGAAATGGGATGTAAGTTCCAGGAACTCCATGGAGATGCCGCAAAAATGGCCCGTGCAGGGGCCAGTTCCTATCGGTTGTTTGGTTATGAGAGCGCGGTCATTCCCTTCGACCTCTGTGTGGAAGCTGAAGCCTTAGGATGCGCGATGAATCCCTATGACGAAGTAGAACAACTTCTCTATCCAACAATCAAGGAGAAAATTATTCACAGTGAGGAGGAGATCACTACGTTTCCGATTCCGGCCGATCTATTGGAGCGGGGGCGCATCAATGTCATTTGTGAGGCCATCCGCTTGCTGAAACAGGATGTCGGCCAAGAAGTAGCTGTCGGTACCTATCTCCTGGGGCCTTTTACGCTTGCCGGCCAACTGATGGACCTCAACGACCTATTTAAGCTTACCTTTAAAAAACCGGATAAAGTCAATGCCATGCTGGATCGCTTAGCCGATGTCCAGATTGGCATTGGTAAGAAATTTTACGAGGCGGGAGCAGACTATATTTCTGTGCGGGAGATGGGCGCTACGACCGATGTCCTAAGTCCTAAGACTTTTGACAAAGTTATTGCACCTCACCTGAAAAAGATATTTGCTGGCTTACCCGGAAATAATATCCTGCATATTTGTGGAGGAACCAATAGTGTTATCAAGATCATGAATGAATGTGGTGCTGGTGCCCTGAGCATTGAATTCAAAAATGATATGGTCAAGACACGGACGGAAATTGGTTCGGGTCCGCTGGTTTTCGGGCAAGTCGATGCTTATAACGTCCTTGTCACAGGGAAATCTGACGATGTGGTTAAAGGTGTTCTGGCCAGTTTGGATGCAGGAGTTGATGCGGTCTGGCCTGGTTGTGACATTTGGCCTACAGCACCACTGGAAAATCTGAGGGCCATGGTTGAAACTGTCAAAGAACATGGTGCTAATCGGTGGGCGCGTAAAAAAGGCTAAAGTTCTCTAAATACAGTGGAAAGACCCTGCGGTACCTAATAAGCCCAACGAAAATTGTGGATGGTGATAAAAATGTTTACTCTAAAAGGAGAACAAAAAGTTTGTCAAATCGGACCCTTCAAGATAGGAGGACCATTTGGCGAAAACCCGCCGTTGCTGATCTCTTCGATGTTCCACAACGGAGACAGAATTTTGGAAAGCCGTAAAGATCATAAATTCGATCACGCCAAGGCAGCGGAATTTATAAAAGTGCAGGCCCGACTTTCGGCTCAAACGGGGATACCTGCATTGGTGGCGATGGTAGCCAGTTCGACCGAAGAAATGAAATATTATATTGACTTTTTCACAGACCAGAGTGATCTTCCCTTCGGCATAGATATGTGGGTCCAAAAGCCCCGCCTCGAAGCTATGGAATACGTTGCCGCCAGAGGCATGGTAGAACGTGTACTCTACAACAGTATTACTCCTTGGGACAAGGATATTCCAGACCAAGTGAGGGCACTCCGGGAAATTGGAGTCAAGCATGTTGTAGTACAAGCTTTTGATGAGAACAACCAAATGCCATCCGGTCGTCTGAGTGCCTTTGAAAAGTTGATGGAACAAGTCAGTCAAGGGGAGTTCCGAACTATTCTGGTTGATACAGCAGCCATGAACCTTCCGGCTACCGCGTTTTCCTGTTTGGGAAATAAACTGATAAAGGAAAAATACGGCTGGCCAACGGGAGTAGCTTCGTCCAATGGTACATTTATGTGGAAGGAAGCCAGAGAAATGTGGGGGCAAACCGGTTTTGCCGGAATGGATGCTGCAGGTCAAGCCCTCTCGGCCCTGCTGTGGAGTGATTTTATCTTTTATGGTCCAATAACTGTCGCACCGAGAATTTTCCCGGCGATTGTTTCGGCATCTCTCTTCCAAGCGACCCTGTCTTTCGAAGAAACGAAACATTTGCCAAAAAACGAAAATCATCCTATTTACAACTACTTCCAGAAGTTTGCCTCTAGTTTAGGCGGCAAGGAACAAATTGAACTAGTGCATGGAGGAAGTGCTCAGTAACAGGAAAACAGGGTATTGTGCGAGGCTTGTGGGGTGCTTGCGTATGGGAAGACAGGTGCAATCATCTCTGGATAACCTGGATTCAGTCGACCTCATGGAACAGCTCAAGGGATGGGGGGCTGAAATCGTCGGCATAGGTGATGTCAGGCTTGGTTTGCCCTCGGACTTAAAGGGTCTGTCCACGGCGATCTCCCTTGGTCTAATTCATCCGGAGCAGTCTCCGAAGGAGGAAAACCAATTCTATGAATACCGCTATCCAGAAATAGACCTGAGAATCGAATATATTCAGAAAATGATGACTAGACAGCTCCATGCTAACGGATGGCGCTTTTTGGCAATCCCCTCGGACACTAGTAGGCGCGAGAACAGACTAATTTCCAAGATTTATCCCCTCTTTCCCCATAAGACAGCCGCGACTTGTTCCGGTCTGGGTTGGATAGGCAAGAGCGGCTTGTTGGTCCATCCTCAGTACGGGCCACGGGTAAGTTGGGCAACAGTTTTAACCAATGCGCCATACCGTGCCACCGGAAAACCCTATATCCGCGGTCAGTGCGGACAATGTAACGCCTGTGTTCGTGCCTGTCCGGCTGGGGCAATATCTGGACAGGAGTGGAGAAGGGGTTCTAATTATGAAACAATGGTGGACATTGTTTCCTGTGCGCAACAGCTTGAGCTTAACCGGGCCGTTGTAGGCGATCTCGCCTGTGGCCGCTGCATCGAGGCCTGCTGGCGCGGTCACCGTTCTTAAGTTTAAACGACGACGGGCCGATGCACTTGTATCTGCTCGTTCGTCGGTCTCTATCACATATTGGAACGAGGTAATTTGAAAATGACCAAAGTCAAAGTCCTGGCTGGTGCCTGTGGTTTTACAACGATGATCGATGTAATAAAATTAGATCGTAGTAAGGTAGAAATTTCCGTCGACAGTCCTTGTGAAATGGTTCAGGCATTCAGTCATTCCCTGCCGAGTCCGCTTCAGTGGATGAAAGTATTTGCGAAAGTGAAGGACTCGTTGGTTTTTGAAGCCACTCATGACAACTTAAAGCATAGTGATTGTCCTGTTCCTGTCGCCTTGATCAAAGCCGTTATGGTGGAAATGGGCGCAATGTTGCCCAAAGACGCTACCATTGTTTTTATAAAGGAGGACTGTTAATCTCCCTTACCTGGCACTGTAAAAAAAGAGAGTTATGATTGTTTAAATTAGCACTATGGATTCCAGTGCAAAAAGTATCGTTGCGTAGTTGACTATGGTGTTGGTGAAGGGAGCATCATTCCCAGGTACAGGCGCTCGCAACTTTTTGCACACTAGATGTAGTAGCTCGCACGCATTAATAGTTTGCACTAAATGGAATAATGTTCCATCGGAGGTGGAAGCATCGTTGACGAAGGTTAAGGTCTTTGCGGGGGCCTGTGGCTTCACTAGCGTAATCAAAGCGCAGTCATGGGGACCAACCACCGTTAAAGTTGGCATTGTTTCAGCTTGTAAGATGTTGAGGGGCATGAACGAAGATCTGGGTCTAATGGACTGGACCAAAGGCATTTTTAATAAGGTTACTGAATCAGTAATTTATCGGTCTGCAGGGGAACATCTAAAACATACCGATTGCCCGGTCCCTTGTGCGATTATCAAAGCTATCCAGGTTGAGATTGGTGCCGCGGTTCCAAAAAATGTAGAAATTAAAATTGAAAAGTTCAATAATGACCCGGATAATGTAGAATAACAATCAGATAAAACGAGATATTCGGCAGCATTCTGCAAAGACGCGATTGTTTAGAAAAAGTTGGCCAATGTTAAAGAAAATAGAGACCATATTCAAAATCAAATATTCAGTAGCCTCAGCGTCTGGGCTCTCCCCTTAAAAAGAGGCTAGAGAGGAGCTTGGCTGGAATATTGTGTCAGAACGTATTTGGTCAAATTGGCGATGAATTGTTCACGCCTCGTTATTGTAGTGACAATGGACAGCCAGTTTGTCGAAGCCGCGAAGCTGAGCTTACGAACTGAGAATGAATTTTACGCTGCTTATGGACAATATTCAATGGGCCGGCAGGCTGGCCCTTGCTCATGACGCCTTGCTCAAAGGGAACAATGACTGTCCGGCGGAACTCCTTGGTCCTTCGCTCAAAGAGGTACTTGAACCGGACTACTAAAACAAGATCCTCTATAGGCCAAAAAACTGATCAAGATCCGGCCAGATTTCAGGGGAGGATGCTAACTGTGAAAATTACTATTTTATGCGGTTTTCTGGGTGCAGGTAAAACGACGCTTCTTCAACGTATTTTACAGGGAAACCTAGAGAAAACAGCCGTTTTAGTCAACGAATTCGGCCAGGTTGGCATCGATGGCGCGCTTCTATTTGTTTCCACCCCTGTCGATATTCTCGAACTGCCAAACGGTTGCATTTGCTGTTCGCTCCAACATGATCTATTGGAAGGCGTAAAAGAAATTTGGCGACGCTATTGAGCCATCAGGACTGTCTGCTCCCTCCTCCATAGTTTCGATGCTTCAAGATCCAGAAATTGCGAACTGGGCAGAACTAACTGCCGTTATCGGAATACTAGACGGCCCGTCCTTTTTAGATGACTGGAATTCGGGGAACTTGGGCAACTTTTTCCAGGACCAAGTAGCCAATTCCGACGTGATCCTAATTAACAAAACGGACCTAATGTCAGATAATCTACTCCAGGAAACCATCAAAAAAGTGACCACGCTTAACCTTGTTGCCCCAATTATTCCTACCCAATTCTGTACGGCGGAACTCCCACCAGTTATGGGGCATCTAACTGGAGCACACCATCATTTCCGAACCGATTTGGATTCTATGTCCATATCCATATCCTGGGAGGTATCGTATGGAAAGCTATCTGTCTTGCCTGGCCGACTGGAGCAAGGATCTTTTGGCAATATAGTGCGTGCCAAAGGTATTATACGAACCGAACGAGGTTGGGTGAATTTTGATTATATTAACGGGAGATGGAATATGGTTTTTTATCCAGAGCATCTAGACAAGGGCAAGGCTGTCTTTATTGGCGATGATTTGAATAAGTCTTTACTAACGGAATATTTTAGCACTTTAGTCGAGGTGTCCAGCTGTGAGCTACGGCAGTAAAATAAGAGAATTCCGCAAAGAACGAGGCTTGACTTTAAGCCAACTTGCCGAAAAGGCTGATATTTCACCTTCCTATTTAAGTGGCATCGAACGTGGTGTAAAAAAGGCTTCCCTAAATGTGCTGAATAAGTTAAGTGGAGCCGTTAATATACCCGTTTCCTACTTGGTAGGGGAAAATATACCCGGCGTCCAAGATGACGGCTACCGTATTCACCTCATTCGTAACGCCCGTGGGCTTACGGTCGAAGAACTGGCGGAAATCAGCGATTTGCCCAGCAACGTCATAACTGGGTTTGAGGAAGGTAGTCGGAAGTTAAGCTTACCGGATATGGAAAAGCTCTGCGATGCTCTCAACGTGGATGTTAGCTATTTACTTAGCCGAGGCAAAAAGAAATATAAACTAAGTGAACGACTGCGCTCGATTCGCGAAGCTCAGGGCATGACTGTTACCTTATTGGCCGATAAGGCAGGCGTTTCTCCTGGCTTTATCAGTCAACTCGAAAATAACCTGACAATGCCTTCTTTTGAGAGTCTGGAAGCAATTGCCCGGGCCATGGGCATAGCCTCTTCCTATATATGGATAGAGAAGGAGGATTTAGAGGAACTTCTAGCCAGATTAAGTCCCGATGTGCTGGAACTGCTGAGCGATACCAACGTCCAGACTGTACTGCGTATGATCAGCGATTTTGATGGTAGTGAATTAAAATATCTTCTCAAATACATAGAATTTTTTAAACGGCACCGGAATTTGTTACGATGATACCTCGTTATCTATGATTCCATCAAATGAGTGGTTCGTGTTTGTTATGGCCATTGGAAAAAATGTTTAAGAGTGTTAGCAATGGAGAGGGAGGATGCTCGTTGGATAAGAAACCAGAAATTCATCAAATTCTAGCCAGACTTCGTCAAACTGTAATTAGGTTTGATACACCGGGTGTCAGGGAAATTTGTCAGGATGTCCTTGAAGGAAATTATAACGCCCACAGTTGTATTTTTGACGGTTTAGTGTCCGGGATGGAAGAAGTGGGCCGCCTTTACGAGAATGGGGAATATTATGTGCCGGAGATGCTCCTGTGTGCTGATACATTTTATGCTGGGTTGGATTTGTTGCGACCCAGGCTGGAAGCTCAGAAACAGGAAATACTGATCAAAGAGACGGGAAAGGTAATTATTGGCGTCGTATCCGGCGATATTCACGATATTGGTAAAAATATTGTACGGATGATGTTTGATATTGCTGGCTTAAAAGTCTGGGATTTAGGCCGGGATGTTTCCCTGGAGCTATTTATCAGGGAGCAAGAAAAGCGTAACGCTGATATAATGTGTCTTTCTTCAATGATGTCTACCACAACATTGGAAATCAAACATGCCATCCGCCAGTTGAAAGAACGTTTTCCCAATCTAAAGATCTTGGTGGGTGGTGCACCTCTGAATGAGGTCTTAGCTCATCGCTGGGGAGCAGATGGTTATGCAAATGATGCAACGAATGCCGTTAAGGAAGCAATTAAAATAATTAGCCATGTAAGAAAATATAGGGTAATATAATGTAAAATGCAGAAAAATGAGCTGGCCTACGAACGAGTGTGCTATTGGAGTCTCTGCATCAAACTACGTAAGCATACACTTATGTAAGCTCAAATATGGCAAAAAACCGTTGGCAACCGGCCCGTTGATGTGATGCACCGCCCCTGCGGCGTGAAACATGCCATAGGGAGCGTGTCCTATCCTGCTCGATCAGTTGTCCGAACTAATGATATAGTTGTTGGTTGTGCGACTGTGCGGCTACGCGGAAAGAGGTGCAGCCACAGAGGAACACAAAGAAGCTATTCTGAGCGAAGCACGGACCAAATATAAACAAGATACGGTGGCGGCCATGGCGGAAGAATTTAGATTCCTCCCGCACAGAGGAAATGGACGCCTTCTGGAAGTTCATCGGACATACTCTGAATTCAGACTTTGACATTACGGTCTTCGATACTGCTCCGACCCGGCATACCTTGCGCCTGTCGGAACTGCCCTTGGATTGAGCAGCCAGATGGAATCCAAGGCGGGAGCCGGGACGGAAGTGAGTGCAGGGGAACGGGCCCAGCAGGCGCCATTTCAGGCGGCGATTGAGCCCTTGCCGGATCCTGAGGTTACCACTTTGGCATCGCTTACGCCGGAGAATATCCTGAAACGGTATTGCGGAGCCCGGAACCGGATCTATCAGTGGATTTTTGTTGTAGGATGGTTTAGTGTCTAGAGAATCCGAACTCATAAAGGGCTGACAATGACAAGACAAAGTTGGAAATCAGGGATAAAGAGTCTTTGCTGCTTATGAGAGCCTTCAATTGACATAATATTGAAGATCATCTATCCCATGAAAAAAGAAAAAATCATGCTTCAGCTCTGGGAAAGACGCTTAGCCCTTGACAAACGCGGCCTATTTTAGTAAATTATTTAAGTGAGTTAAACACTTACTAAGAAGCGCTCGTAGCTCAGTGGATAGAGTGACGGTTTCCGAGGCCGGAGGTCGCAGGTTCAAATCCTGCCGGGCGCACCACATTGTTAGGGATTTGTCTATAGGTATCTTTTGAAGAAGCTGTCGGTCTTTCTGAGAATAAGGTCAGAAAGACCGTTTTTCGTAATTAATAAAGATTGCTGTGGCAAGGGGGATCAAGGTTGTTGCGGCAGAGGTTGAGAAACGCTTTTCCCTGGAAAACACTTGAGTACTTTTTAGGGGTCACTTTTGGGGCCGTTGTCGTAGGGATTAGTATGAATACCTTTATTATTCCCAACCGGATCGCCGACGGCGGAGTGACGGGAATAGCGATCATCCTGCACTATCTGTATCACTGGCCGGTGGGTTGGGTCGTCTTCATTTTGAATGTTCCCCTCTTCGTGCTGGGTTTAAAATTAGTCGGGAGGAAGTTCTTGATTCTGAGTTTTTGGGGCGTGGCGCTCTTGTCTTTGACTTTGCAAGTCACGACCCACATGCCGGTGTTGACGAAAGATACCCTCCTGTCCGCTATTTTCGGCGGTGTTCTGACCGGGGTGGGGATGGGGGTTATCTTTCGGTCCCGGGGGTCTTTAGGGGGAACAGACATTTTGGCGGTGTTTCTCAGTCGCACGACACCGCTCAGTGTGGGTCAAATTCTTCTCGGTATGGATGCCCTCATTTTTACGGCGACGGCCATACTCTTTCGCCCGGAAGCCGCCATGTATGCGGCAATCTATATGTTTATCGCCACCCGGGTTATTGATCTTGTCCAGGAAGGGATGAGTCATTCCAAGGCAGTGATGGTAGTTACCGAAGAACCCGGTGCTGTGGCCCAGGAAATCATGGCAAAACTGGGGAGGGGGGTCACTCTCTTTCAGGCGGAAGGAGCCTATTCCGGCGAAGCGAAAAAGGTTGTTTACTGTGTTGTCGGCCGCACAGAATTGACCCAGGTCAAAGAAATTGTCCGGCGACTTGACCCCAAGGCTTTTTTGACGGTTTCGGAAGTTCCGGAAGTCGTGGGCGAAGGGTTTGCGTCCTGGAAAGGGCATTGAGGGTTGACCCGTCGCAAGGACAATGCTTGAGTGAGCCAAAGCGGATCTTTACGGGGAGGGCACCCCGGACCGGGTTTTGTCAGCGTTTCCCGCCGGTGTGATGTCTGCATTGGGAGGGTTGCCGTTTTCTTTAAGGTTGCTCTCCGGTGGCCAGGTGCCGTTGGCTTCGGATAAAAGTTGGCCGATCGGCATCAAAGTATATCCTTTGGCTTTTAAGGCTTTGATGACTTCCGGCAAAGCTTTGATCGTGTCGGGAGCGGAATCGGAGGCGTGAAAGAGGATGATCGAACCGGGCTTGACGCCAGCGCCGGGGCGGATGCCATTCAGTACATTGTTGACGACGGCGGCCGGACCGGGCCGTTTCCAGTCCAGGGAGTCGACGCTCCATTGAATGACCCGGTAGCCCTGGCGATCGGCGACACTGATGACTTTGTTGTCATAGGCTCCGTTGGGAACACGGATGAGGCGGACTTTTTGGCCGGAGATTTGTTCCAGAACGGCTTGAGCCGAGGTGATCTCCTTGGCGATTTCCTCAGGGCTCAGGGTATTTAAATCAATATGCCGGTTGCCGTGGGAGCCGATCTCATCACCATCAGCCACCATGCGTTTGACCAATTCGGGATGTTTTGCCGCCCAGGGACTGGAGAGGAAGAATGTGGCATGCACGCCTTCTTGTTTCAGTATATCCAGGATCGGAAGGGCGGTTTTTTCTCCCCAACTGATATCAAAGGTAAGGCCGACGGCCTTGGTGGTCACATTCGCGGAATAAATCGGCTTGAGTTTCCCGGAAAAAACCGAGATGACATTGTCGCGATAAGCCAGAAAGACAAAAAGCAGAACTCCCCAGAGGACGAGGTTGCGCCAGGGCGGGCGGCGCATAATGATGACTTTCATCGGGCACTCCTCCCTTCGCCTAAAACATATTCAGAGTGCCCACAGTTCATGACCCGCTCGGGACTCGGCGGTACCTAAGCAATTGTTCCAAGCGCGCCGATTCCCGGTTGCATGATTCTTGGCAAGAACCGGCGTGTTCCGCTTAGACGGGAGTCTTTCGCTGACTGCTAAGTGCAATAAAAAAACACCCTCTTGAGGGTGTTTTTCCTTCGAGATATATCATTGCGCACGTGAAATCAGTGTATAACGTGGCTTTGCATCTTTCATAAAACAATGGAGGCGGCGCAAAAAGTCTTAACGCCTGGAACGATGACCGAAGATAAAATGATAAAGGTCAAAGCGGAAGAGAAGTTTGAGCAAGAAATGTGCCACAATAACGACAAGGGCAATGAAGGCGACCACTTTGACGATGGCAAAAACAAGCGCAAGGAGCCAGAAAAAGACTTTGCCCAAAACAAAAATAGACAGGAGGAGCGCAACGATCAAGATACAGATTTTCAGCGCCGTTATCCAGTAGTTAGAAGGCTCGGTTGAGCGGTACGCGTTCACGGTGATACACCTCCTCAGTTAACAGATTACCACATTTCGACTCAGGTGTCTAGATTCCAAGCTTTCTTGAGTTAAAGCTCGTCTTGTGCCCAAAAAGCGTCCCTCGCATATGCTGAAGCAGACGCGGAGGGGATGGTACGCGATGGATGAACAGCTACTGGGCTTTTGGCGCCGTGTAATGGATGAAGGGACCCGCCGTTTGGGCCGGGCAGAGTATCAAGAGGCGGAAAGTTTTTTTCAACAGGGGGCGTCTACGGCTGAGCGGCTGGGAGCCCCGGAGGTCCTGGCTTTTTCCGTCCGCTTGCTGGCGACCGTTCGGGTGAAACTGGGGGAGTTGGAAAGTGCCGAAACGGGGTTTAGCCGGGCCTTGGAAATCTGTCAAAACGTGGACAACGCCAAGGGCATGGCTGAAGCTTGGGCCGGCTTAGCCAGCGTTGCTTTCGGCAGGGGTGCGTTTGCCCAAGCCGTGCGGTATTATGAACAGGCAATTTCTGTATATCCGCCTGCTTCTCCCCCTCTAAGGCTGGGCATGTTGTACTCCGATTTGGGTCAGGCCTACGCTCTTCTCGAACTTTGGGAGAAGGCGCTGAGGGCTTATGATCGGGCCCAGGACCTGTGTCACCGTCACGGTTATCCCAAGGGGGAGGGGGAGCTGAAGGTACTTATGGGGGAAATTTGCTATCGCCGCGGTGAGAAGAAAAAAGCGGAGGATTGGTTCAAGGAGGCGTGCCGGATTTTTGCCGCCCTGGGCGATCCGGCCACTCTGGCCAATGCCCTGCAATATATGGCTTTCATATATTATGACCAAAACCGGATGAAGCCTGCCGAAGAAATCTTGCGCAGGGCTATTGCCCTGTGGCTGCTGTGCGACATGCCGGCGGAGGCCAGTGAATCCTGTTATTTCCTAAGTAAAATCGAACAGAATCTGGGCACCGGCGGCGAGGCAGAGGCGTACATAGAACTTTCCATTAAGCTGTATGAGAAAGAGGATATCGGCTTGGCTTTGCGCTATCAAAGTCTCGCCGGCATTGCCTTGACGGATCTGGAACTGGTCAAGGCGGAAAAGTATTTCTTGCAAGCGCTGAACCTGTTCCGAGTTCTCGGGGATGAGAATAAGGCAGGGGAGATCTTTCAGACTTTAGCCGTGCTCGCCGACCTCGACGGGCGCCAGACAGAGGCTCGGGGTTACCATGAGAAAGCGATAGAGGCATTGTCAGCGGCGGGCTCTTTGGCGGTGGAAGCAAGGCAGGGTCTTGCCCTCTTTTATGAAAAGCATCATAATTACCGCAAAGCCCTAGAGACCTTCTGGACGGCTTTACAAATGGCCCGTGAAAGCGGTTTGGACAGTGAGGAGCTGGAAACGGGCATCCAGCGCGTTTCACGCCTGCTGCGCAAGAAAGGAAGAGGTACATGGTGAGAAGTGGAGCTTCGGGAAATGTTCTGAAAGTACTAGGAAGATAGGTCATTTTCCGGTAAAATTAAGAAAACGGCAGGATAAAGCGACTGCAGGGGTAACTTTATTGTTGAGGGGTGGGGGGTAGACCAGTGGGGAAGGTCAAGGAAAACACTTTGCGCAAAGTGGAAGACTTTTTTGTCCGGGAAACTGCGATGCGCGGCAGTTCCGAGATTCAAGTCACGATGGAGGATTTGCGCAGGGAAACTAAGCTCTCTTTAGTGACGATCTATAAGGCTATCGACGACTTAATAGACGGCGGAAAACTGACGGTGACCGACACGGGAACGCGCCGCTCGCCCAGGATGTACCGTTATCGGTCTTCGCCAAGCCCAGAAGGACCCAGGATTAACGCAGGGGAAATGGCCGAGGTGGTCAAAGCGTTGGAAGAATTGGTGCACGAACTGGCGGTCAAGGATCAGGTGATTGAAGCTTTGCGCGCGAAACTGACAGCGTTGGAGTCGCAGGAATCCCAGGTTCTTTATAGGCTGAGGGTTAGCGAGGATACGGAAGTTATTGTGCGCAGAAAATCTTAAAGGGCGGGGTATCATACGCCAATATATGCTATACTAATACTATAGACGGGCAATGATGTTTCGGACATTATGATTCTGGAGGGATAACGTGCGCGAAGAGGATTCGGTCGTACTGGAATGCTTGGAGGATGTCCATTATGCCTTGGCGGAAGCCCTCAAGCGGATCGGCAAAGTGCGCACGGTCCATGTCGCCATGCTGGAAAATACCCTGGCCGACCTGCGCAGCCTCCGCCGGACGATTGAGGAGGTTTCTCCACCGGCCCGCCTGATTGTGGAGCATCTTTTGGAAGCGTGGCTGAACGGTTGGCTGGTGGCCTTGGAGACAGAGTCCCTCAGGCTGGGCTACGTCAGAGTACGTTCGGTGAAAGTGGAGCCATTTGGCAACATTTGCGTATCTCTGGGCGATTTGGACATTACCTGGCGGGACGGAAGTGTTTCCTACTATTTTTATCCAGACAAAGTCGAATTGCGGGCAGCGGATGAAAAGTCGGGCATTAAGTTTTTCTTTGCCTTGGCTTTTGCGATGCAGAACGTGAGGAAGTTTCCCGATCTTCCTGGTTCGCCTCAGGTGGCTTATATTCATCCGCAAATGGAACAATGGATCAAGAAGGTGTTGTAAGTGTCTCATTTAAAACAGGGATTGGTTCAGTTGTATACGGGGAATAGTAAGGGAAAGACGACGGCAGCTTTTGGCTTGGCCGTACGGGCTGTTGGTCACGGTTTTCATGTCTGCATTATTCAATTCATGAAAGGCCGAGACGATTCCGGGGAACTGGCCGGCCTCAAACGCCTGGAACCGGAATGCTGCCTGGAGCACTTTGGCACAGCCGGCTGGGTGAGGAAAGGGCAGGCGTCCGCCGAAGACATCCGGGAAGCCCGGCGGGCCTGGATCAGAGCGGTGGGAGTTGTCATGTCCGGCGAATGGGACATTGTCATCTTGGATGAAGTTGTCAATGCTATATGGTCAGAGCTCTTGCCCGAAGAGGAGATACTTCACCTCTTAGGGCAGAAACCGGACCATGTCGAGGTCGTTCTTACCGGGCGGAATGCCTCGGAGGCTCTGATAGCCGCGGCCGATCTAGTGACCGAGATGGTTCAGATCAAACATCCGTATGAGAAAGGCATATCAGCGCGAGAAGGCATAGAATTTTAAGCGGCTCTCGTTCACATAACTGTTGGCGGGGGCGTATATGCTATAGCCATAGACAGGTCGTGCAGGAGACATACCAGGATGCGGACAGCCCATGACATAGACATGACACGCCGTGGACATGCTATGCTAAAATACGCCGTGCCCGGGGTACATCAGATCGCTATGGGTGTTATATTTTACCCGGTGGCAAGTGCCGGGGTTTAAAAGGGGGATACATAGGCCTTGGTGACGAAAGAAGATGTCTTAAAAGAATCCGCGGAAAAAGGGGTAAAATTCATTCGGCTCCAGTTTACGGATATTTTCGGTGTTTTGAAAAACGTGGCCATTACTGTGGAACAGTTGGAGAAGGCCTTGGAAGGAGAACTCATGTTTGACGGTTCTTCCATCGAAGGTTTTGTTCGCATCGAAGAATCGGATATGTATCTGCGCCCCGACCCCGATACTTTTGTCGTTTTTCCCTGGCGGCCCAAGGAAGGGGCGGTAGCCCGCTTGATTTGCGATGTTTACAATCCCAACGGAACACCGTTTGCGGGAGACCCCCGCAACGCGTTAAGACGGGTCTTGGCTGAGGCGGCCGAAATGGGCTATTCTCTCAATGTGGGTCCCGAACTGGAGTTTTTCCTTTTTCACACAGACAATGAGGGACGGCCGACGACCATTACCCATGACCGCGCCAGCTATTTCGACCTGACGCCGGTGGACCTTGGTGAAAACGCACGGCGGGATATGGTGTTGACCTTGGAACAACTGGGTTTTGAGATCGAGGCTTCCCACCATGAAGTGGCCCCAGGTCAGCACGAAATTGATTTTAAATATTCAGATGCCCTGGACATTGCGGACAAGGTTGAAACCTTTCGTTTTGTCGTGCGCACAGTGGCCCAGCAGCATGGCCTTTACGCGACTTTTATGCCCAAACCGATTCAGGGAATTAACGGTTCTGGCATGCATTCCAACCAATCGCTTTTCAGCAAGGGAAAGAACGCTTTTTATGACGCCCAAGGGCCCTTGGAGCTTTCCCCGACTGCCTACTACTATATAGCGGGTTTGTTGAAACATGCCCGGTCTTACACCGCCATCACGAATCCCACGATCAATTCTTACAAACGGCTGGTTCCCGGTTATGAGGCCCCGTGCTATATCGCCTGGTCGGGACGGAACCGTTCGCCCTTAATCCGGATCCCGGCGAAACGCGGTTCTTCAACTCGGATTGAGTTGCGCAGCCCGGATCCCTCAGGCAACCCGTATTTGTCATTGGCGGTTCAGTTGAAAGCGGGTTTGGACGGAATCAAGCGCCGGCTGACCCCTCCCGCCGCCGTCGACTTGAATATTTTTGCCATGAATGCGGAGGAGCGTCTGGCTCACGGGATCGATGCCCTGCCAGCCAGCTTGGAAGAAGCCCTGGCTGAGTTGAGCAAGGACAGCGTTATGAAAGATGCCTTGGGTGAACACATTTATCAACGCTTTACGGAAGCCAAGATGAAGGAATGGGACAGTTACCGCTTGGCCGTGCATCAGTGGGAAATTGACGAATATCTGGCGACCTATTGATCTTCACCCCGCGGCCGGATACCAGACATATTCAGATATATATTGTATACCGCTGAGCGAAGGTATTGCCAGAAAAAGCGGGATGTGTTATCTTAATATCAGGCTTGAAGGGGAGCAATGGTGCTCTCAAAAGATCCGGGGGATCTTTTGAGAGCACTTATTTGTTTTAAAAGGCTAATTATGCCAAAAATGGCGCAAGATTCAAGCATAATGAGGTGAAAGGGGATACGCAGGCATGGACCTTTTTGGAGTGAATGTTTTTAATGATTCGGCTATGAAAGAACGCTTGCCTAAGAATACTTACAAGGCTTTGCGCCGGACGATTGACGAGGGCCTTGCCCTTGATCCAAGTGTGGCGGAAGTGGTCGCGAACGCGATGAAGGATTGGGCCATCGAAAAAGGGGCTACTCATTTTACCCATTGGTTTCAGCCCATGACCGGCCTTACGGCGGAGAAGCACGATTCGTTCATTTCGCCGACATCGGACGGCCGGGTCATTATGGAATTTTCTGGCAAGGAGTTGATCAAAGGGGAACCGGATGCTTCTTCATTTCCCAGTGGGGGGATTCGGGCCACCTTTGAGGCGCGCGGCTATACGGCTTGGGATGCCACCAGTCCGGCATTTCTTAAAGAGGACGAGGGAGGCGTCGTCTTGTGCATTCCCACCGCCTTCTGTGCCTACACCGGAGAAGCGTTGGACAAAAAGACGCCCTTGCTGCGTTCGATGGAAGCTCTGTCCAAACAAGCCCTGCGCATTCTGCGTATCTTTGGCAATACGGCCAGCAAGCAGGTCAAGAGCACGGTTGGTCCAGAACAAGAGTATTTTCTGATAGACAAAAAGTTTTATGAACAACGTTTGGACCTTCTTTTGACGGGACGCACGCTTTTCGGGGCTTCGGCACCGAAGGGGCAGGAAATGGAGGACCATTATTTCGGCAGCATCAAAGAACGGATCTCGCGATTTATGAAAGATTTAAATACCGAACTGTGGAAGCTGGGTATTCCGGCTAAGACTCAGCACAAAGAGGTAGCCCCGGCCCAGTACGAGATTGCGCCGGTTTTCGAAACGACTAACATTGCCACTGACCACAATCAACTCGTGATGGATACCTTGCAAAAGGTTGCTCTCAGACACGACTTGGTCTGCTTGCTGCATGAAAAACCGTTTGCCGGTGTTAACGGATCGGGCAAGCACAACAACTGGTCTATGAGCACGGATGATGGGCTGAACTTGCTGGACCCGGGACGTACACCTCATGACAATGCCCAATTTCTTACTTTTCTCTGCGCCGTCATTAAGGCGGTCGACGAGTATGCCGACGTACTCAGGGTCGCGGCGGCCAATCCCGGCAATGATCACCGCTTGGGTGCGAATGAGGCTCCGCCCGCGATTATCTCTATCTTCTTGGGCGAACAGTTGAGCGATGTTTTTGCCCAACTGGGCAACGGCGGACCGAAAAGTTCGAAACAGGGAGGTCACCTCACCATAGGAGTTACGACTCTTCCCACTTTAGCCAAGGACTCCACAGACCGCAACCGGACCTCGCCCTTCGCTTTCACCGGAAACAAATTCGAATTTCGCATGGTGCCCTCGTCCCTCTCGATTTCCGGGCCGAACATTGTGCTCAACACGATCGTGGCGGAAGCCCTGGCCCAAATTGCCGACCGGCTGGAAAAGGCGTCCGACTTCCGGGTTGAACTCGCCCTGATCCTGAAAGAGATCGTGAATGAACATGGGCGGGTCGTCTTTGACGGCAACAATTACTCGGATGACTGGATCGCCGAGGCGGAACGGCGCGGTTTGCCCAACATCCGTTCCACAGTGGAAGCGATCCCTGTCTTAATCAGTGACAAAACGGTTGCCCTTTATGAGAAACACGGTGTGTTTTCACGGGTCGAATTGCATTCCCGTTACGAAATCCTCTTGGAGCAGTATGCCAAACACCTAAATATTGAGGCTCAAACGATGATCCACATGGCCAAACGTCAGATGCTGCCGGCCGGGATGAAATATGCGGCGGAATTGGCGCAGGGTATCGGAGCGATTAAGGCGGTTTCCAATGTGCCGGTTTCTGTCCAAGAAGATAAACTGCGGGAGGTTTCGGCAGTCCTCGCTTTGATTCAGAAGAGATTATCTGAGTTGGAACAAGCCTGTGAAGAGGCAAAATCCGTTGCGGACGCCTACGAGCAAGGGGTCTTTTACAGGGATGTGGTCTTTAAAGCCATGGGATCCTTGCGGGAGGATGTGGACCGCTTGGAGATGCAGGTGGACGCCGGGCTCTGGCCATTGCCGACTTATGCCGAGATGCTCTTCTTGCTGTGAGTTCCATGTGGGTTTTCGGGTTATTGTACCAAAGGTCCGAATAGCAGGTCGGGATAGTCGGGGACCGCGGGTATTTGTTTGGGATAGGCGGAATGCAAGGACTTGTCAGATGTGCGCACGGTTTTGGGGGGCCGGGTTCGAACGGCCCTCCCCGCGGGGGCACGCTGAGTGCGACGTGGCTCTGCATGCAAAGATGCATCTAACCTCTGGGCTTTCCGCTGCGGGAGTGGGCAGAAGTGAGATGTTCACCCATAATAAAGGTTTAGAATTGCGCAAACTTTCTCTGGATCTTTAATGGGCGGTATGGTAAAATCAAATCAAGAAAGAGCAAAAAATCACTTTCACATGAAGGGAGGTTTGATTATGTTGGCTGTGAAGAGGGACACCCAGAGTTCCCCGACCTTTCGCAGGCGAAGCCGCTTTCAAGTCGGGGACAGGGTTATCACCTGCAACTGCCGCCTCGGTACGGTGGTGAGGACCGACAGGGATGAGTTAGGGGAATATGTCGTGGTGCGCCTGGATATCCTGCCCGGTGAATTTGCCTACGACCCTTGGGATGTGGAAAAAGTTTGATGCTTCTCCCGCGCGTATGATAAGGCGGACGTTTTCTTGTTAGGCATTTGAAAGACTTGAAAGATAATTTGGTTCGGTGGAAGGGGTCAGCAGAGGACACTTTGTGAAGGTGTTCTCTTTTTCTTTTATAGGATCAGTATTACTTTGACACAGTTGGTGATATCGGCTTAGCAACTGCAAGGAGAGCAAGTACTTTTCCTCACTGCTTTGATACAGTTGGCGATGCGGGAGGGAACAGGGAGTAGGGGGGAGAAGAGGCGGGCCCAGACGGAGGAGGCCGCAGGGCGAGAGACGAGCCAGCCGGAGGAGGCGGCAGAGCGCGAGGCGGGCCCAGACGGGTTGGGAGAGCGGATGGGCAGGAATATTGGGGTTTTAGGGAAATTTGTGCCGCAGAAGGCCGAAGGACGGGCCGCGGGAGAAAAAAACCGCGGCTTTTTGGGTTTAAAAGGCAGGCGGAAGGTCTGGGCAATGTCTCATCTCCTGGGGAAAAGCATATAGTTAAGTATGGCCGTGACTTGTTAAGGAAAAGCGAAAGGGGGGCTATCATGGAAGTCATTCAATGGTTGAGAGACTATCGGGAAAGCGAAGCCAGTTTGGCTTGGCAGGGAACTTTTGCCGAATACCTGCCGCTGGTTACGCAGAACCCTCATCTTGCCATGCATGCCCATGCACGAATTTATGAGATGATCCGCAGTGCTGGTATAGAGACTGGCGGCCCGTACAAGAAGTACAAGTTTTTTAACCAGGAGCTTTTTGGGCTGGATAAGACTCTGGATAAGTTAGTTGAAGATTATTTTCATTCGGCTGCCAAACGCTTGGATGTACGGAAACGCATTCTCCTGCTCATGGGGCCTGTCAGCGGCGGCAAGTCCACGATCGTCGCTTTGCTCAAACGGGGCTTGGAGGACTTTTCCCGCACGGCGAACGGTGCGGTGTATGCCATCGACGGCTGTCCTATGCATGAAGATCCTCTGCACCTTGTGCCGCTGACTCTGCGCCCGAAGTTTGAAGAAGCCTACGGCATAAAAATCGAAGGGAATCTTTGTCCGGTCTGCCGTCTTCGCCTTGAGGAGGAATTCGGGGGAGAGGTCGAGAAAGTCCCGGTCAAACGTATTGCGTTTTCAGAAGAGGAACGAGTCGGTATCGGCACTTTTACTCCCTCAGACCCCAAGTCCCAGGACATTGCCGACCTGACGGGAAGCATTGATTTCTCGACCATCACGGAGTATGGGTCAGAATCGGACCCCAGGGCGTACCGTTTTGACGGGGAGTTGAACAAAGCCAACCGTGGTTTGATGGAATTCCAGGAGATGCTGAAATCCGATGAGAAGTTCCTCTGGAATCTGCTGAGCTTGTCCCAGGAGGGGAACTTCAAGGCCGGGCGTTTTGCCTTGATCTCGGCGGACGAACTGGTTGTCGCCCATACGAATGAGAATGAATACCGGGCTTTTGTATCCAACAAGAAGAATGAGGCGCTCCAATCCCGGATTATCGTTCTGCCCATCCCCTACAACTTGAAGGTGTCTGAGGAGGTCAAGATTTACGAGAAGCTGATTCGGCAAAGTGATCTCTCATCCGTTCATTTGGCACCCCACGGCCTCTGGACAGCTTCGGTCTTCAGTATTCTTTCCCGCATGAAACCTTCGAAAAAGCAGGGCATGGATCTGGTGAAAAAGCTGCGCCTTTACGATGGGGAAGATGTGGAAGGGTTTAACCAGAAGGACCTGAGAGACCTCACGCAGGAAGGGGACGACGAGGGCGAGGGTATGAGCGGCGTCGATCCGCGCTATGTGATTAATCGCATCTCTACCGCCTTGATTCGGGATGAGCATTCCTGTATCAACGCCTTGGATATTCTGCGGGCGCTGAAAGATGGTTTGTCTCAGCACACTTCCATCACCAAAGAGGAGAAAGAGAACCTGGTCAACCTGATCGCGGTGGCGCGCAAAGAGTATGATGAAGTGGCCAAAAAAGAAGTGCAGAAGGCCTTTGTTTATGCCTATGAGGAGTCCGCCAAATCCCTGCTCAACAATTACTTGGACAATGTAGAGGCCTTTTGCAACTCGTCCAAGTTGACAGACCCTATTACCGGCGAAGAACTGGACCCTGACGAGCAATTGATGCGCAGCATTGAGGAACAAATCGGAGTTTCGGAAAATGCCAAGAAGGCCTTTCGGGAAGAAATTCTTATTCGCATTTCCATGTTCGCCCGCAAGGGCAAGGCTTTCCAATATTCATCCCACGAACGGCTGAAAGAAGCGATTGAGAAAAAGATGTTTGCCGACCTAAAGGACATTGTCAAAGTGACGACATCCGTGACCCATCCCGACCAAGAGCAGCTCAGGCGAATCAATGACGTAACAGACCGCCTCATCAGCCAACATGGCTACTGCCCGATTTG
Source organism: Peptococcaceae bacterium CEB3 (assembly GCA_001029295.1). Classification (GTDB taxonomy): domain Bacteria; phylum Bacillota; class Desulfitobacteriia; order Desulfitobacteriales; family Desulfitobacteriaceae; genus Acididesulfobacillus. Next base: position 41,900 of record LDXJ01000047.1, read on the forward strand.
CGCCAACGAGATTGTCAAATATGTCGGTTCCCTTCTCAATCGTTAGTGAGGTGGAAACGGGTGAGCGACGAGATTATTGTGAATCGTGAGGATTGGAGCCTGCAACGCAAGGGGTACCTTGACCAGAGCCGGCATAAAGAAAAAGTCCAGGAGGCCGTCAAGCAGCAGCTGGGGGATCTGATCGTGGATGAAAGCATCATTCTGAGTGACGGGAAGAAAGCGATCAAGATCCCCATGCGATCCTTGGAAGAGTTCCGTTTTCGTTACGATTACAACAAGAAGAAAAATACCGGCCAGAGCACCGAAAAAGTGTCGCCGGGGGACATTCTGGGCCGGGAAGCGACGAAAGGGAAAGGGAACGGGAATGAAAGCGGCGCCGGAGAGGAGCCGGGTATCGACATCTACGAAGCCGAAATCACTTATGACGACTTGGCAGAGATCCTGTTCGAAGAACTGAGACTGCCCAATTTGGACGACAAAAAGCGGCCCAAGATTTCCCATGACCGCCCGGAGTTCAACGATGTGCGTAAGACAGGTTTAATGGCCAACGTGGACAAAAAACGCACCCTGCTGGAAAGCATTAAGCGGCAGGCGCGTGAAAGCCACGGGTTAGGCAGCGGGCGAGGGTCCGAAGGCGACGACCCGCGGGAGTCCGGGAGCTCCCTGCAAGGGCTTGGGGCTGAGCCGCGGGGAGCCGGGAGCAACTCACAGGAGTCCGGGAGCTCCCTGCAGGAGTTAGGGGGTGAGCCGCGGGGCTCCGCAAGTAACCTGCAGGGGTCTGAGAGCGACCCGGCGGTTGTCCCGGTTGAGCCCAAGCGCAATCTGCGCATCACGCCGGAAGACCTTCGCTTTAAGACCTGGGAGACGCGGCCCAATTTCGAAACCAATGCCGTGATCCTGGCTATGATGGACACTTCCGGTTCGATGGGACAATTTGAGAAGTATATTTCCCGCACATTTTTTTTCTGGATGGTCCGTTTTCTGCGCACGAAATACAAGAACGTTGAGATGCGTTTTCTCGCTCACCATACGGAGGCGAAAGAAGTGAGCGAAGAAGAGTTTTTCACACGGGGGGAGAGCGGAGGCACGCGTTGCTCGTCTGTTTATAAGCTGGCTTTGGACCTGATCGAGGCGGATTATCCCCCGGCCCATTACAATATCTATCCCGTGCATTTTACTGACGGAGACAATATCGGTTCGGACAATGCTCGGGCGCTCAGCCTCATGCAGCAATTGGTGGACGCCAGCCGGATCGTGGGTTACGGGGAAATATTGCGGACACATTACTCCAGTACTCTGATGGCAACCCTGAAGCGGATTACGGACCCCAAATTGCGGCTGGTAACGATCAGGGACCGCAATGAGGTCTATACGGCGCTGAAAACGGTCTTCTCCTGACGGGGGCTCGGAAAGGAGAGAGTGAATGGACGAGGAAAGCAGGGAACTCAGCCGGATCGCCCGTGAAATCGCGGATGTGGCGAAAGGTATGGGGTTGGATTTTTATCCGGTCCATTTCGAGATTTGTCCGCCCGAAACGCTCTATACTTTTGGGGCTTACGGTATGCCGGTGCGTTTCACCCACTGGAGCTTCGGCAAAGCTTTTTATCGGCTCAAGATGCAGTATGACCTTAACCTGAGCCGGATTTACGAATTGGTCATAAACTCCGACCCCGCCTATGCTTTTTTGCTGGAAGGCAACAAGCTGGTGCAAAATAAGTTGGTCATCGGGCATGTCTATGCCCATGTCGATTTCTTTAAGAACAACCACTATTTCAGCCGGACGCCCAAAGACATGGTTGAGCGCATGGCAGCCCACGCTGAACAGATCCGTGAGTATGAAACCCGGTATGGCCGGGACAAGGTGGAACAAACGCTCGACGCGGTCCTCTCCATCCAGGAACATGTGGATTTTCGCTCTCACATCGCCCGGCGTCCGGAGAACAAGGGAAAAAGACCCAAGACGAGCCGGACGCGATCTTCATTTATAGAGAAGTATGCCGACCTTTTTCCCGAAGATCAGACGGAAGAAGCTAAAGACACGAAGAGCCGGAGAGAAGCGGAGGATTTGGTCGGATACCTGATTATGAGGGCTCCGGGGATTGAACCTTGGCAACGGGATATTCTGAGCATGGTTCGGGCGGAGTCTCTTTATTTCTATCCGCAAATTGAAACCAAAATCATCAATGAGGGATGGGCCTCTTTCTGGCACGCCAAAATTATGCGGGAGATTCAACTCAGCGCAGGCGAGTCCTTGGATTTTGCCGTTATGCACAGCCAGGTACTGCAGCCCGCGCGCTTCTCATTAAACCCGTATTACTTGGGCTATAAGATATGGGAAAGTTTGGAGAAGGAAATGGGGCTTGACGCGCTGTTCGAACTGCGCGAGGTGGAAAATGATCTCTCTTTCGTGCGCAATTATTTGGACCGGGAATTGGTGGAAGAGCTTAATCTGTTCAATTTCCGCAAAGTTGGGGCACATTGGCAAGTTACGGACACGGATTGGGAAAAGGTGCGCGATACTTTGGTACAGGGACTTGTTCATGGCGGGCATCCGCGCATGGTGGTCAGTGACGGGGATTATGAAGGCCGGGGGGCTCTGAAAATCAGGCATTGCCACGAGGGGCTGGATCTCGACCTTGTCTATCTGGAAAAGACTTTGGCTCACGTGCAATTCCTATGGCAGAAGCCGGTCTATTTAGAGACGGTTCTGGATGGGAAAAAGGTTGTTTTTGAATGTGACAATGGGCTTGTTACCAGGCATCAAGTGGGGGAGGAGGGAGAAAAGAAAACCTAGGGAGCGACTGAAGCCGGCTCGAAGCCCGACGACCGTTTGGCAGGGCACGGCAACACAGGGCAAAGTGGTCTTCCTCAACCCCCAACGGGGGAAAGGAAGACTTTTCTTTAGGGCGTGGGGAGGATTTTCAGTGCCGGAGAGAGAATCTTTTAGAGAGAATCCTTTAGAGAGAATCTTTTAAGGAAGAGAGAATCTTTCAAGAGTGAGATCGGCTCTGGGAACGGTCTAAGGCGGGAGAACAAAAATCCCGCGAGTCCGTAAAACCTGCGAGTATCGGTACCGCTGTGCCTTCAGGTCCTGCCCCTTGATCCCGGGTTTTGAGGAGGATAGTATGCGAACGCACAAACTCAATGAACGCGTTTTTTTATTTATGGATGACGGACACCACCATGAGAATGTCGTGGTTATTTGGACCCACTCAGGCCCTGTGGTTGTGGACTCTTTTCGTTTTCCCAGCCAGTTTCAAGCGGTTGAGGAGCACATGCGGGAAAGGGGGTATGCCCGGCCCCTGGCCCAAATCTTCACCCACTGGCACCCGAATCACATAATGGGAAATCGGAATTTGGCCGAAACTCGCGTCTTGGCCCACCGGCTGACCTGGGAGTTCATGCTGGGCGGCCGTCTGGCGGGACAACTGGGCCAAGAGGAATTACTCTGGGTACGAGGGGGCGGTCTGCCGGGGCCCGAAGACGGGAAGATTTTTGAGAAGGAGTTAAACTTAACCATAGGCGGCATGGGTTTGCGCTTATTGCATGTGGCCGGCCATACGGCGGATTCAACCATCGTGCATATTCCGGAATATCGTTTAGTCATCGCGGGGGATAATCTGGTCGGTCCGGAAGTTGAGTTTTTCTTTCCCAGCGGTCCCACACGCAAGCGTACCCCGCAATTGGATGCGCTGGCTCTGGTTTACCGGCGCATACGCCTTCTGGTGCCAAAGATCGTCGTCCCCGGTCACGGCTGGGTACTGCCGCCGGAGGAGATGCTTTCGCTCAATGAGCACCGCTTGAAAAGTGTTCTCAGGCGCAGCGCCGAAATTGCCCAGAGGTTGTTGGCGTGGTCGGAAAGCGGCGGGCCGGAGGGTTTTAATGAATATTTAATCAAGACGTGGTTGAGTCAGGCCAATGCCTGCGTTACGATGGATGAGCAGGAGGCGCTCAAAGAAAGTGTCGGCCGGGTTTTAAACCAACTCGGTGAGGCCTTTGCGCATGGGGTTATGCGCGAGTAGGTATGGCGCGCCTGAGGGGAATGTGATAAAATCAGCGTGGTTCTCTCTGCCGGCAGACAGTTGCCGGGGTAAGCGGGAGGGCGCGTCGTTGGGGGGACGGATTTGGCAAATTTGATTGCGTATCTGGGAACGTTTGTGATTGGAGTCATATCCACACTGGGTTATGCCGGAGTCTTTGTGGCCATGGCTCTGGAAAGCGCCTGCATTCCTTTGCCCAGTGAAATTATCCTGCCTTTTACGGGCTATATGGTTTTTTTGGGACGGTTTGGGCTCTGGCAGGCTACGCTGGCCGCCACCCTGGGCAACCTCTTTGGGGCCATGGTTGCCTATTATGTGGGGGTTTGGGGTGGACGGCCCTTTCTTAGGCGCTATGGACGCTACTTTTTTTTCAATGAGCGTGAATTCGCCGGGACCGAGAGAATGTTTGCCCGGCATGGGGAAATCACGGTTTTCCTAGGGCGGGTGCTGCCTGTTGTGCGCACCTTCATTTCTCTGCCGGCGGGAATAGCCCGCATGAACCCGCTCAAAGTGGCGCTCTATTCCCTCTTGGGGGCGCTTCCCTGGTGTTTTTTGCTGATTCTGATCGGGGAAAGGCTGGGAGCTAAGTGGAATGCTTTAAAACCTCTCTTTCACCGCTTTGACCTTCTGATCGGGGCCTTCGTCGTTTTCGGTCTGGCCTTTTGGATTTGGCGGCATGTGCGGAGGAGAAACTAAAGAGGTCTGACGAGCGGACGCGGCGGGACAAGGAGCGCGGGTATCCGGCGGGACAAGGAGCACGGATATCGGGCGGGACAAGGAGTGCGGATATCGAGCGAGGAGGAAAGTGCGGTGCACGGTCTGGAGCATATCGTCTATTCGATCATCTATCATTACCGCTATGCCGGCTTGTTTGTGCTCCTCTCCTTGGGTATGCTCGGTATACCGGTGCCGGACGAGTTTCTGATGACGTTCAGCGGTTTTCAAACCACGGTGGGACACATGGCTTTCGGCGAGACACTGGTCTTGGCTTCCCTCGGGAGCTTCGTCGGCATGAATTTGAGTTATTGGATTGGCAGGGTTCTCGGCATTCCTTTCCTCCGCAAAATTACTCCCTGGCTGCATATGAACGAGAAACGAGTCGCCCGGGCCGAGCATTGGTTTAACAAGTACGGTGATCGGCTCATCGTGGTAGGATATTTTTTCCCGGGATTTCGCCACTTCATAGCCTACTTTGCCGGCATGAGCGAAGTTTTTTACGGAAGGTACGCGGTACTGACAGGTATCGGTGCGCTCCTCTGGTCCGCGGCTTTCATTTCCTTGGGACGCGTGCTCGGGGTGCACTGGAGAATGATCACCGCTCTTTTACACCGCTACCTGGTCAGCGGTGCTTTGCTTTTGGCACTGATCGTCATCCTCATCTATATTTTCAGCGTGAGACGGGGCAAGGCGGATTTGGATTAGAGCCGGGTTAGCGTACACGCATTCAAGGAGGATATCTATGCTCGATCTCCTCAAACTTTTCACTCAGGTCGTGGAAGAGCAAAGCTTCACTTCCACTGCCCGCCACTTGGGGGTCAGCCAACCGGCTGTCTCCAATCAAATGCGGGCTCTGGAGGACAAACTCGGGGTCAAATTGCTCTTGCGCCGGGGCAAAGCCTTAGTCCTAACGGCGGAGGGAGAAATTGTTTTGCGCCAGGCCCGGCGGATTCTGGACGACTGGGACGAACTTATGGAGCAGATTGGGACGGCCAACCCGGAATTTGCCGGGCTTGTGCGCTTGGGAGCTTCCCAGATCCCGGGGGAATATCTCTTACCCGCACTCTTGGCAGACTTTCAACACGAATTTGCCAAGGTTCAGCTTAAGCTTGTGGTCGGAGACAGCCTGGAAATGGCAAATAAGGTTGCGGAACGGGAAGTTGATTTCGCCGTCGTGGGTTCCACCTTTGACAGCGAAAAGCTGGCTTCGGAATTCTGGCAATGGGATGAATTGATGCTGGTTTTGCCGGAACGCCACCCGTTGGCCGGGCAAAGGGAGATCCGGCTGTCCGATCTTCTGCCCTATCCCATGATTGTCCGGGAAGAAGGGTCGGGCCATCGGCGGGCTTTGGAAGAGACCCTGGCGGGGTTGGGCCTTTCCTTGCCGGACTTTCGCATCAGTTTGGAGGCTGGCAGTATTGAGGCGATCAAAAACTCCGTCCGGGCGGCTCTCGGTTATTCGTTTATCTCCCGCTCCGCTTTGGGGGTTGCCCCGGAAGGGGTGAGAGTGTGCCGCTTGCAAGACGTGAATATCAGGCGCGGTTTTTACTTGGTCACTCGACGCAATAAGTCCTTACCCGTTTCTTCCCAGGCTTGTTATACCCGAATCAGAGATTACAGTAAACAGAACGCGGTGCGTATCAAGGACTGAATACCGAATACCGGACACAGAACACCCAACGCAAAACATTGAGCGTCTGACGTCGAACATAGGTCCGACGGGAGGAAAGTCATGAAGTTCTTTGTCAGCGATTTCAATTTCTCGGCCTGGCAAGCGGTTAAGGGCTTTACTCCGGAAAAGTGGCCTCAGGTCACCCTGCTCTACGGGCCTCCGGGAACCGGCAAGAGCACCCTTTTGCGCCTGTTCTACCGGCGCGCTGTGCGAACCGACCGGGGTTCTGTGTTGGTTGACGCCCGCAGGTTTGCCCGGGACTATGCCTTGGCGGCTCAGGAAAGCACATTGGGGCGTTTCCGTCGGTATTACCGAACCGCTCCTTATCTCTTCCTCGATGATCTTCAGGTGCTCACCGGCAAGAAGAAGACCATTGAGGAACTTCTGCATACTTTTGAACATAGGCTGGAGTACGAATATAAGGTTTTTCTGACGCTGGAGTCTGCGAAGCCCGATCTGGAGTTTTTGGGGCGAAGGCTGGCCTCGCGTTTACTGAGCGGACTTACTTTACCGTTGTATCAGCCCAAGCCGGGGGAAATCAGGGATTTTATCAGGGGCGATTTAGCCCAAAGGCTGGCAGTAGTCGAGCCGGCGCTCGTCGACGGCTTGACGGAACGGGCGGTCAACCTGACTGAGGCTAAGAACCTGATTCGGGAATTCACCGTCTACATCGATCAGACGGCGGCCGCTTTCACCCTGGAGAGTTTCCGGGAGTTTTGGCAAATGTGGGAGTGCCGGCAGGAAGCGGCACCCGTCCCCCGGAATGTCATTCGGGTGGCGTCGCAGGTTACCGGCATTCCGGCGGAAGAAATTTTGGGTTCCAGGCGCGTGGCCCCGCTGGTAGAGGCCAGGCACTTGGCTATGTATGCGGTCAGGGAAATCTGTGGTTCCGGCTACGCCGAGATCGGACGGATTTTCGGCAAGGAACATGGAGCGGTGATCCGGGCCTGTCGTTCCGTTGCGGTTAAGCTGGAGGAGAACCAAGACCTGAGAGAAAGATTTAGGCACATAGACAAAGCATTTTCATCTTCCGGGCCGGATGGAGGTTGACGAAGCGGAAAAAAGGTGATAGATTGTGCTTGACAAATTCTTCGTTAGGTGAGGCTTCTACACAGACACAGGCCGCTGCCCGGAAAGGTCGAGAGACGCTAACGGGTTAACAGGTATTACCGGATTAAGGTTTTACTTAACGTGGCTGGGAACAATCTCTAGCTGTGTACGTGCTAAAACTCAGACGAGTGGGGAAAGGCTGGGCAAGTCGGGGTTGGCCTTTCGAAGGCTGATTTTTTTTAGCTCCGTTCGGTCTGTGGGGGGAAAACCTGATGGGCCCATGATGGCCGAACTGCACCAGTCGGTATATTGAGCGAAAACGGAACGGCCGGGAGACGGATTGCACGAACGGGAGGTGGTTTAATGGACGCTGGTCCTGAACGAAGTAATTTAACATTAAACCACCGAAACGGGAGTGATCAGAATGGAGTTGTTGACCGATCTTTACGTGAGCGAACTCATCGGCAAGCCTGTTATGGACCGGGGCGGGCGCCGGCTCGGGAAGGTCCGGGATATTGTGGTGGAGCGGGAGTCCTTGTTTCCCTTGGTTCGGGGCTTGGTGGTAGGCAAGAAGGGGGATTTCAAAAAGATTCCCTGGCCGGATATCTATTTATTAAGCCGTAAGTTTGTGGCCTTACAAGTGGCGGCGGCGGACGTACACTATGAGCCCGTGGCGGAGGACGCCTATCGTACCAGTATGATCTTGGACCAGCAAATTGTGGATATCAACGGGGCGAAAGTCGTGCGGGTCAACGATATCAAGCTGGCGGGAGACGGAAATGACGCTCATATCGTGTCGGTCGACGTCGGGGTGGCGGGCTTGATCCGCAGATTTTTGGCCGGCCGCTTGGGTGGAGAACAGAGCGGCAAATGGGTGAGACCGCAGCTGATACGCTGGGATGTTTTGCAACCCCTGCCCAAAGAAGGGGAACACCTGGCCCTTAAAGTGTCCGCGGATAAGCTGGCCAAGATGCATCCCGTCGATTTAGCCGATATTGTGGAGAACCTGAGCCATCACGAGCGGCGGGAGCTCTTCGAACAGTTGGATCCTGAAGTGGCCGCGGACACTTTGGCCGAAGTGGAGATGGACGTTCAGATTTCCATCCTCAAAGGTTTGGACAAAGAGCGGGCTGCCGATATATTGGAAGAGATGGAGCAGGACGAGGCCGTGGACCTGCTCTCGGAATTGACGGATGAGGATTCCGATCAATTGCTGAACCTGATGGATCACGAGGAAGCTTCCGATCTGCGAGGACTTCTCGAGTATGAGGAAGGGACGGCCGGAAGCATGATGACTACGGATTTCCTGGCTTTTGCGGAAGAGCTGACCTGTGACGCGGTGATCGAGCGCCTGCGTGAATTGGCCCCTGACGCGGATTATGTGTATTATCTGTACGTGATCGATGGCCTGGGTCGGCTGAGCGGAGTGGTGTCTTTGCGTGAACTTATTGTCAGCCGGCCTGAGCGGAAGATCGGGGAAATCATGCGCAGAAGGGTCATATCCGTGACGGCGGAGGAGGAGGAAAAACAGATCCGCCGCCTGTTCACCAAATACAGCCTTTTGGCTCTGCCGGTAGTGGATGATGCCGGCAAGCTGTTAGGAATCATTACGGTTGACGACGTCCTGTCCTTGCCGATCAACAGCCGTGGCCTTAAAATGTAAGGGAGAGCGTTGTCAATGGAGCGGAAAGTTGCGCTCAAACTAAGCAGGGAGTGACGAGAATGGCGGAAGAAGTTAAAAGGATAGCCGTCTTGACCAGCGGCGGGGATGCCCCGGGAATGAATGCCGCAATCCGGGCTGTTGTGCGTAAGGGTATCTATCACGGCCTGACTGTTTACGGTGTGGAGCGGGGATATGAAGGGCTTATTCACGGGGAATTTCGCGAAATGAGCCTCGGGTCTGTGGCGGACATCATCCACAGAGGGGGTACGATTCTGAGGACGGCCCGTTCCAAGGAAATGCTGACGCCGGAAGGGCAGGCTGCCGCCGTGGCGCAACTGCGCGAGCGAGGAATAGACGCTTTGGTCGTCATTGGCGGAGACGGGTCGTTTAGGGGCGCTCAAGCTCTCGCCGCCTTGGGGATCAAGATCGTCGGCATCCCCGGAACCATCGATAATGATATCCCGGGCACGGACCTGACAATCGGTTTCGATACGGCCATCAATACGGTGGTTGACGCGGTCAGTAAAATCCGGGATACAGCCACTTCCCACGAGAGGACATTTTTGGTGGAAGTGATGGGGCGGACCTGCGGCAACATCGCCCTTCAGGCCGGCCTGGCCTGTGGGGCCGAATCCATTCTGGTGCCGGAGATTCCTTTCGATTTGGACGACGTAGTCGCCAAACTGCGCCGGGGGCATGAACGGGGAAAACATCACAGTATTATTCTCCTGGCGGAAGGGGTCGGAGGAGCTTATGAAATGGGCGAACAACTGCGCACCCGTTCGGGTTTTGAGACGAGGGTGACGATTCTCGGTCATCTGCAGCGAGGCGGCAATCCCAGCGCGCTCGACGCCGTGATCGCTTCGGCGATGGGGGGAAAAGCGGTGGACGTTCTCCTGAGGGGGGAGACGGATCAAATGACCGCTTATGTGAATCAGGAAGTCATTGCCTGTCCGATTGAGGTGGCTTACGGTCCCCGCCCGGCTTTTAATACGATCCTGTATGATCTGGCTGAACAATTGTCAATCTAAAGGCAAGGGCCTGAGGCTTGATTTCTATCTATTAGGCAAGGGCCCGATGCCGATTTCTATTATTGCAAGGGGGACTGTATATGCCTGCCGCGGAGGATTTTCTCAAAATCGATTATACCGGGGTCATGAGAGGAGAGCACCATGCTCAAGGTTGGACGGAGGAAGATTTGTCTGCCTTGGAATCCGGTTTGAATGCGGCTCAGAATGCGCTCGAAGAGCGGAGAAAAACGGGAGGCCTGGATTTTTCCCTCCTGCTCGGCGAAATGAGCGAGGAAGCGGCGGAGATCCGCGCTTTCGCCGATTCTCTCAGAGACAAAATTGACAACTTCGTGGTTTTGGGCATCGGCGGTTCGGCGCTCGGCCCTCAAGCCGTGCATCTTGCCCTAAACCCCTATTATTTCAATGAATTGCCTGTTCAAAAACGCCGGCGGCCGCGCCTTTACGTCCTGGACAACATTGATCCAAGCCGGTTTGCGCACTTGTTGGACATGCTTGATTTACATAAAACAGTGTTCAACGTAATCACGAAGTCCGGCAGTACTTCGGAAACCATGGCCCAGTTTTTGATCGTTCGGGAAAAGCTGCGGCAAGTGTGCGGTGCCGATTATCCGAACCACATTGTGGTCACGACCGATCAAGAAAAAGGGAACCTCCTGCCCATTGCCCGCAAGGAGGGGTACCATTGTTTTGTCATTCCGGCCGGGGTCGGCGGGCGTTTTTCCGAGCTGACTCCGGTGGGACTTTTGCCGGCGGCCGTCTGCGGTATCGACATCGGGGAACTGTTGGCCGGGGCCTTGGCCATGGACCGGAGGATTCGGGAGAGCCGGGGGATAACGGTTAATCCGGCCCAGTTGATGGCGGGTACAAGCCACTTGGCTTGGCGGCAGGGCAAAAATATTTCCGTATTTATGCCTTACGCGGACAGCCTTAAAATCATGGCGGATTGGTATGCCCAACTTTGGGCGGAAAGCTTGGGCAAGCGCCTGAATCGTGAGGGGCGGGAAGTCTGGCTTGGGCAGACTCCGGTCAAGGCCTTGGGTGTGACGGACCAGCATTCCCAGGTTCAGCTCTACGCGGAGGGGCCGGACGACAAAATGTTTACTTTTGTCAGTGTGGAGCGCCTGCATCCCGATGTGCCGATTCCGACCGACGAGAGCCTGCCCGAGAGCGTCCGGTTCCTCGGCGGGCATACTTTGGGCGAACTTCTGGCCGCGGAAGAACGGGCCACAGAATACGCCTTGACCTTGGCCGGCCGTCTGCACCGCCGGATCATCCTGCCTGAGGTCAACCCGTATTACCTGGGTCAGCTTCTGCTCCTGTTGGAGTGGGAAACCGCTTATATGGGGGAACTGCTCAATATCAACGCGTTTGACCAGCCTGGGGTCGAAGAGGGCAAGCGGGGGACGTATGCCTTAATGGGACGTCCGGGTTTTGAGGAAAAACGCGGGGCGATTGAAGGGATGGGCGAAGGCCGCTACATCGTTTGAGCGGCTCAATCCGGCACAGCGGGGAAAATTACCAAGAACCTGCCACATTTAGGTTTGCGGAGTTTGAGTTATAACGCCAAAGTAGCCCGATGCTGAGGGCTACTTTTCCTTTTCCGTTCATGCCAAATTCACAAGTCGTTCATGGCACGGTCGCAAGTGTGCTCTATACTTATACCCATAGACCCGCATGACAGATGCTTCCCCGGCTCCCAAGCCGCCGTGAGGGCACGTCAATCCGGATTAAATCAAAGGAGGACACACTTATGAAAAAGACGGCAAAGATGTTATCAGTGGCTGGTGGCAGCGTGGTTCTGGTGATTGGGCTCATGGCTTTACCCGCCTTGGCTTCAGGTTCTGCGCCGGCTGGCGCTTCCGGCTCGGGGTGGTTCAGTCAAATGCGTACATTCATGGGTCAAGGGTTCACACCGGCCCAACATCAGCAACTCATGAATTCCGGCGCCATGCAGAAACTCCATAATTCCGCGGCTATGCAGCAGGCCATGCAAACAGGGAACATCAGCCAGATGGAAGCGTTGATGAATTCTGACCCCGCTTTAAAAGCACAAGTCGGGCAAAGTACGATCAACCGGATGGACCAATTTATGAACGGCGTAAAGCCTGCCGCCGCAACCCAAATGCCGGTTGGGGGCCGGACCTCCATTCAAGCGCCGGCCTCAGCCCAGCCGTCAGTTAGGCCAGCGTCCGGCGCAATGTCGCCCGCGGTCGGTCCCAGTGTCACTCAGAGCAGCTACCGGGGCAGGCCGGGGCAAATGATGGGGGGCCGGTCTCTGGGAGAGGGAGGCTCCATGATGGGTTCGTCAGTTTATGGTATGAACCGCTGAGATTATGAAGGCCTTAGGGCGGCACGGACGGTGCTTCCTGTGCCGCTCGAACCTTGCCGCTTCCGGAACAGTGACGCTTCCGGAACAGTGACGCTTCTGGAACAGTGATGCATCTCGAGTGGTGACGCTTCCTTAGCGGCGATTCTTCCCCAGCCGTGACGAAAGGATGTCGGCCGAGTCAAAGACTCGGCCGACATCCTTTTCTTTACGCTTCGCCGACCAAACGAATTTTGCCTCCTGGGAATAAGGGATGAAACCGGGGGCAAACTCTTACTAGAGGCGTTCCGTCTGCGCCGGGCCGAAGCTGAGTCTGCCGGAGAAGCCCTGCGTCTACGCAGGCAAATTCCACTGTCTGCGCTCACTCCGCAATAGTGCTTTATGATTTTTGCGGTTTGTCGCGGACGGAAGCGAGAAATGAGGTGCGGGATGAAAGTTTGGCCGTCTTTATTGACCGTCGCTATTTTGGCCATAATCGCCTGGCTTGGGGCAGGGGTTTTGCGGCTTTATGCCGTGTTTGGCATAGGGATACCCTACTTGGCTTTTATAATATTTGCCATTGGCTTTGTCAATCGCCTCTTAAAGTCAGGGCGTTCGTCTCGGCCTTCTATGGCCGCTACGGGCGACCGGGGTGGGCCGGAGAACTCGTCGGCCAGGCGGTGGAGAAGGCTCTTCAGGGAAATACTTTTTTTCCGGTTTTTCTTTGACGGTCTCAATGTAACCAAATGGCTGTGGCTGGTCTCCTTTATTTTTTACGGTTCGCTGCTGGTTATTGCTTTACGGCATTTGCGCTTGTTTTTAAATCGGGTGCCCGCCTGGATTCAGGGATTGACAAGCTTGGACAGTCTCACTCAAATCGGCTTTCCCCACACTTTTGTTTATATCACAGATATTTTGATTCTGCTGGCTCTCGCTTACGCTTTTGTCCGTCTCTTCCTTGCTGCCTCGGTTAAGGAAATGTCCCCCGCCTTTGACTGGCTGCCGCTTTTCCTGCTCCTCGGCAGTGTTTTGTCGGGGATTGTCATGTACTACTTCCTCAAAGTGGATATCGTAAGTGTGAAGGAGTTTACGGTTGGGTTGGTAACTTTGAAGCCGTTTATCCTGAGAAGCGTCGGCAGCATCTTCTATGTTCATATTTTTCTCGTCAGCAGTATGTTTGTCTATCTTGTGCTGGAGTAAGGGGACGCACGTTACCGGTTCTCCGGGGGTTAAGGCCGGCCGGGTGGGACGGCATACCCGCAAGCGGGGACACTGCCGACCGGCCCCGCGCAGATTAGCGGCGGTCCGTTGAACGTACACCTTCTCCCGCAATGAGCGGGTGCCCCTTCTCATGCTATGGACGCGTCTGGGTCTAGAGAACGTCTGGGTCTAGAGAACGTCTGAGTCTAAAGAACGTCTGAGTCTAAGGAACGTCTGAGTCTAAGGAAAAGGAGTGCCGGAGGATGATCTATGGCAAAAAAATCTACGTGGGGATTTTCCTATTTCTGATCCTGCTGATTTCTCCTTTTCTCGCCAATATTGGCGAAGCAAATGCCCCGCCCGCGCCATCGCTGAATACCCCGGTTATCAACGCCCTGGCGGTCAAACAATGCATAGAACCGGCGGAATTTATGAGAGTGTATCATATGCAATTGCTGAACCAGTGGCGCGACGAAGCGGTACGCCAAGGAAAATATGTCTACGTTAGCAGCACGGGCAAAAAGTATCGTATAAGTCTGGAAAATACCTGTCTAAAGTGTCATTCCAACGAAGAGAAATTTTGTCAGAGATGCCATACCTACGCCGGGGTCAAGATTTACTGCTGGGAATGCCATCTGAAAGGGCAGACTCCGGCAGGCCATTGAAAGCGGTGAGGTTGCTCCGGGAAGCTCAGATGATGTGGGGTAAGACGGATAGGTGTGCTTAAGAGAGAGCGGTTGGCAGGATTTCTCCCCTTCTGGTCGAATTCAAGAAGGGAGGTGGAAGGAATGGAACCGCTTTTTGCGTTGGATATCGGCACAAGGGTCGTCATAGGTCTCTTGATCGTCAAAGAGGGTGACGAATATCAAATATCGGCGAGCGCTCGCACCGAACACCGTCAGCGCGCCATGTACGACGGGCAGGTGCATGATGTCGATGAGGTGGCCCAGGCGGTTCGACGGGTGAAAGAAGAGCTGGAAGAGCGCACAGGGAGTCGCCTGCGGGAGGTCGCTGTGGCGGCCGCAGGAAGGGCCCTGCGCACAGAGACGGCCGAAAGCGAACGACGGGAGATGTTCCCGATCCGATGGGAGCGGGAGGACGCCTTGGCGCTGGAGATGGAGGCGGTCCGACTGGCTCTGCGCAAGATGGGCCATGGCGAAGGCGAGGGCTGGGCGCCTTATCACTGTGTCGGCTATGACACGGTTACCCAGTGGCTGGAAGGGGAACCAATCGGCAGTTTGGCGGGGCAGAGGGGGAAAAGTGCCAAGGTCACGGTGATCGCGACCTTTTTGCCCCGGACTGTCGTCGACGGTTTGGTGGCGGTGCTGGATAGGGCCGGCTTGGTGATGGGGAGCCTGACCCTGGAGCCGATTGCCGCCGGGCAGGTGGCGATTCCTGCCGACATGCGCCGGCTTAACCTGGCCTTGGTTGACGTCGGGGCCGGAACAGCGGATATCGCCTTGACGAAAAACGGCGCCTTTTTTGCTTACGGTATGGTGCCCATGGCGGGGGATGAAGTGACAGAGGCGCTCTGCGCCCAGTATCTGCTCGATTTCCAGACGGGGGAGAGCGTTAAGCGGCAGTTGACTCAAAAAAAGGCCGTGGCCTTTGCCGATTTTTTCGGCCGGAAGATGAGAGTTGCCGGAGACGTCCTCAGGCATTCTTTTGAGCCGACTGTGGCCAAGCTGGCCGAAAAGATCAGCGAAGAAATTATTACTTTAAACCAGAGTCCGCCCCAGGCGATTATTTTGATCGGCGGAGGCAGCTTAACCCCCGGCTTGCCCGAAAAGTTGGCGGAGAAAATGGGTCTGCCGCCGACCCGGGTGGGACTGAAACTCAGGGAGCACCTCAGTTACGTCAAAGGGACCGAAGTGCCGCCGGGGCCTGAAGGAATTACTCCGATCGGGATAGGAGTCGCGGCCTTTGAAGGCAGAGGGCTGCATTATTATACCGTTACGGTCAACGGCCATCAGGTTCCCATTTTTGAACTGGAACTGGCGACCGTGGCAGAGGCGCTCTTGGCGGCCGGGGTTCATCCGGCGGCTTTCTTGGGTCGGCCCGGACGGGCTCTGACGTATGAGATCAACGGGGAGATGAAGGTTATCAAAGGGGAGTTGGGCCGGCCGGCCCGAATTGTGCTCAATGGGCGTGAGAGCCGTCTGGAGGCAACCGTGGCAGCGGGAGACGCGATCGAGTTTACCCCCGGCCAGGCAGGGCTGGATGCCAAGGTATCTATGGCCCAAATCTTGCCAGACGGAGCGAGCAAGAAGATTTTTTGGCAGGGGCGGGAGGAGGATTTTGGCCCCCAACTCTTCCTTAACGGTCACCCGGCGCTCCTCACGGAGGAAGTACCCGATGGGGCTAAATTTGTCTATTTTGCCAATGAGGATTTGTTCAGCTTGCTGCGGCAGAAAGGATACCAGCCGGAAGAGGGGCGGTCCTTGCGGGTACGGGTCAACGGTCAAGAGCGGAGGGTGGAACGTTCCGTCCGGGTCATTTTAAACGGGGCTGTAGTGCGGGAAAACCGGCCCCTGGTTGCGGGTGACCGGGTTGAGCCGGCGGAGGAGGAAATCCCGCTTTCAGCTTTGGGCCTGGAAAGTGGGACCTTGCCCTTTTATGTCAACGGTGAAGCAGTCCTTTACAAACCCCCGGAGCCCGCGGTCTTTTGGCGGGACAGGCGGTTGTCCCCAGACACGGTGCTCAAGGAAGGGATGGACTTGCACACAGAGGTCCTTATGCCCATTTTGTCCGAGGTGCTCGCCCAAAGCGTGGTGCCGCCGCAAGTGCCGCCCGGTTCCAGACTCTCCCTGACGGTCAATGGGCGGGAGGCGGAATTTACAACCGTACTCCACCCCGGTGACCGGGTAAACATCGTCTGGCAACAAACCTGAGCCCGAAAATGTCGCCTTCGCCGCGACCATGGAGAGGTTCAGAAAGGCAAATGCGCGTGAGGCCGCTCCTCAAAGGCTCTGGCCGTATCGCTGCAGGCGGCTGTAAAGGGTTGCCCGGGTAATCCCCAAAATCCTGGCGGCCTTAGATTTGTTCCCTTTGGCTTGGCCCAGGACCTCCAGAAGCCTCTGCTTTTCCGGGTCTTCCCGGTCGGGCGCCGCGGCCGGGGAGAAAAGCGGGAGGGGAAAAGGGGTGTCTGTTTCGTCAAACCGGGGTAAAGCGAGGTCGGCCGGCAGAATCGTGTCACCTTCGCTCAGGATCACCGCGCGTTCGATGACATTGCGCAACTCGCGCAGGTTTCCCGGCCAATCGTATTCCATGAGCAGGTTGAGAGCGGCCGGATTGAGCCGAGGAGCGGGTTTTCCGTACTGAAGGGCAAGCTGTTGAATCAGAAATTCTGTGATGGCGGGAATGTCTTCCGGCCGCCGGCGCAGGGGAGGGATGCGCAGACTGATGACATTGAGGCGGAAGTAGAGGTCGCGGCGAAAGGAGCCCCTCTTCATCATCTCTTCCAGCGAACGGTTGGTGGCCGCTAAAATACGCGCTTCCAGGCGCAGAGGGGAGGTTCCGCCCAGACGGTAATAGGACTGCTCCTGCAGGATCCGCAGGAGTTTTACCTGCAAATCGAGGGCCAGGTCGCCGATTTCATCAAGGAAGAGAGTTCCCCTTTTGGCCAAGGTCAGTTTCCCCGGGTAGCCTTTTGGTTCCGCCCCGGTGAAAGCGCCCCGCTCATAACCGAACAACTCGCTCTCAAAGAGGGCCGCCGGGATGGCGCCGCAATTGAGGGCGACGAAAGGTCCTTGATGGTAGGGCGAGGCGGCGTGAATCGCCCGGGCAAACAATTCTTTGCCCACGCCGCTCTCTCCGGTGATGAGTACGGTGGCATCGGTCGAGGCCACTTTTTGGGCCATGCGGATAGCCCCTTGAATTGCGGAGCTTCCCCCCTGGATATGATCGAAAGCACCGCTGGGGCCGTGGTTCTTAACCGCTTTTTCCAAACGTTCCAGATTGAAATTGGCCGCGGTCAAATCATTATAAAGATTAATGAGTTGCGTAATGTCTTGTTCGCTCGCCATCGCTCCGAGAAGTTCGCCGTTTTGGAAGATCGGCTGGGCATTAATCAAGACATGGCGGTCTCCCCGGGGGCGATGATAAGAGCGGTATACCGGCTGTCCGGTTTCCAGGACAGTGAGCACGACCAGGTCGTCTTTGCGGAAGAAGTCACGCAAAGGCCGCCCTAGGATCTCGTTTTCAGGGATGCCGTAGAGCTCAGTGGCGACAGCGTTCCAATGGGTCACAAGTCCCCGGACATCCACCCCGGTGACGGCGACCGGAACAATATCCAATAAAGCTTTGAGATAGGGAACTGAATCTTGCGACATTTCGGCTGACCACCTGTTCTCTTTTTGAGGTTTCTAAGCACAATTTAGCATAACGGAGTGAAACTGTCTAGACAATTGTCTAGACAGTTTTAGCATGTGTCTAGACAATTCGCTCCGGGTGCCGCGTGTTTGAGGGGGCTTCAGCGGGATTTCTGGGCGGGGTGCGGCCTATTGTCCCTGTACTCTGCTTCGGTAGGGTAGACTCTATCTCCAACCGGTCTTTTTAAGGACCGTGTCGGAATCCAAGTCTTTTTTCTTTTGGATTTGGCACGGATTTTGCTATGTATTGAGAAATGGGGCGCCGCACCGGTTTCTTAACCCTCTGGCGGCAGGCTCCGGTGATGAGAAGCAAAATGGGGGGGGAAACATGGAAGCAACGCGCACTTTTTTCTTAGCCATGGCCAAAAGCCGTCCGGCCAGAAACATGGCAGCGAAGTATGGCTTGCGTTTCGGAGCAAAGCGTTTTGTCGCCGGGGAGACACTGACGGACGCTCTGGAGCAGATAAAACGGTTAAACCGGGAGGGGATTGCGGCTACGCTGGATCGTTTGGGCGAGTTCGTCAGTACCCGGGAAGAAGCGGAGCGGGCCGCGGGCTGGTCTTTGGAAACCCTGGACGGAATCGCTCGCGGCGGCGTCGAGTCGCATCTTTCACTCAAGCTGACTCAATTGGGGCTGGACCTCGGTGCGGGAATCTGTGAGGAGAATTTACAGCAAATTCTGACCCGCGCGGCCCAACATAAGATTTTTGTCCGTATCGACATGGAAGATTTCCCGCGTTGTCAGGCCACGATCGATCTTTTTCAAAAAATGCGCCGCGAGTTTCCCTCAACGGGTTTGGTACTGCAGTCTTACCTTTATCGTTCGGAACAAGATGTTTTGGACTTAAAGGCCAATCTCCGCCTGGTCAAAGGAGCTTACAAGGAGCCCGCGAGTGTCGCCTTCCCGGAAAAGACCAAGGTAGACGACAATTTGCTTCGCCTGGTCCGGCTGCAGTTGGACAATGGCTGGTATGTCGGTGTTGCTTCACATGACGAAAAGATCATCACCGCTACGAAAGATTATGTGCGAGAGCACCACATTGACAAGGACCGCTTTGAGTTCCAGATGCTCTATGGGATTAAGACGGAAGTGCAGAAAAAGCTGGCCCAGGAAGGATACAAGGTGCGGGTTTACGTGCCCTACGGCACGGATTGGTATGGTTATTTTATGCGCCGCTTGGCGGAACGTCCGGCCAATGTTTGGTTTATAGTCAAGAACTTTTTTAAGAAATAACCTCAGAACGCGGGTTATGTGTGACTATTCAGCGCTCCTGGCAACTATTTGAAATTGTACTGAAAGAGGAGGAAATATATCATGATGGTACCGTTTGTCAATGAAGCCTTGGTCGATTTTCGGCAGGAAGGCAACCGGGAAAAGATGAGAGAGGCTTTGGCCTCGGTCAAAGCGGAGTTCGGCCGGGAATACCCACTGGTTATCGGCGGGGAAAGGATTTGGACGGAGGGAAAGATCCGTTCCAATAATCCGAGCCAAAAGGACGAGGTCGTGGGATACGTAGCTAAAGCCGGGCGGGCGGAGGTCGAGCAGGCCCTGGCCGCGGCCGCGCATGCTTGGGGTTCGTGGCAAAAGACCGATCCGGCGGCCAGGGCAGCGGTCTTGTTTAAAGCGGCGGCTTTGTTGCGCCAGCGCAAATTTGAGTTCTCAGCCTGGATGGTTTATGAGGAAGGTAAGAACTGGGTGGAGGCGGATGCCGATACCGCCGAAGCGATCGATTTCATGGAGTATTACGGGCGCGAGATGGTGCGTCTGTCGCTGTCCCAACCCTCGACCCCCCTGGCGGGAGAGGACAACCGCCTGACTTACATTCCTTTGGGAGTGGGGGCAGTCATTGCTCCTTGGAATTTTCCCTTGGCCATTTTGCTGGGGATGACTACGGCGGCTATCGTCGCGGGCAACACGGTCTTGCTCAAACCGGCCAGCACCGCTCCAGTCATTGCCTATAAAGCGGTGGAACTCCTGGCCGAGGCGGGACTTCCGGCCGGGGTCGTCAACTACATTCCCGGGGACGGAGAGGAGATCGGCGATTATTTGGTCAGCCATCCGCAAATTCGTTTCGTTTCGTTCACAGGCTCGCGGGCCGTGGGGCTGCGTATTAACGAACTGGCGGCCAAGCCTAACGCCGGGCAGATCTGGGTCAAACGGGTCGTGGCTGAAATGGGGGGCAAGGATGCCGTTTTGGTGGATGAGGATGCGGACTTAGACGCGGCGGCCGAAGGGATAGTGGCGTCCGCGTTCGGGTTTCAGGGGCAAAAGTGTTCAGCCGGCTCGCGGGCTATTGTTCACGAAAAAGTTTATGATGCTTTGACTGAAAAAATCGTGGCGCGCGCCAGGGCTTTGGAACAAGGTCCCGCCGACGCCAACTTTGCCTCGGGTCCTGTGATTGACGCGCAAGCGCTGGAAAAAGTATTGAACTATATAGAGATCGGGAAAAAAGAAGGAAAACTCCTGCTCGGGGGAGAGATTGGGGCTCCGGAGGGATATTATGTCTGTCCGACGATTTTCGGGGATGTGCCGCCTCAGGCCAGGATCGCCCAAGAGGAGATTTTCGGACCGGTCTTGGCACTGATTAAAGCGAGAGATTTCGCGGAAGGTTTGGAGATTTTCAACGGCACGGAATATGGCTTGACCGGGTCTCTTTACGCCACCAAGAGGGAGCACTTGGAAATAGCCAGACAGGAGATGCACGCGGGTAATCTCTACTTTAACCGGAAGTGTACCGGCGCGCTGGTCGGGGCTCATCCTTTCGGAGGGTTCAATATGTCTGGAACGGATTCGAAAGCGGGGGGGCCGGACTACCTTCTGCTTTTCACCCAGGCCAAATCCGTTTCCGAGAAGTTTTAGGCTGGAGGGTCTCTGGGCCCAGAGCAAGAAAACTTGACTGCCGGCGCCATCGCCTGAGTGAGCAATCGTGGCAATAAAAAATCCCCATCGGTGATGGGGAAGGGGCCGTTAGGCCCGGGTGGAAAAGGGTAGAGGAGTGTTTGAATAGAGTATACGCGCGAGTGAAGTTTTTGTCAGGGAAAATGTGCCCAAAGGTTTAATTTCGGTTGTGAACGGTTGTTTTCTCCCTGGGATTGACTGTCTCCCCGCGCCAAACCCCTGGGCAACACCCGTAGTCAAGCCGCGGCGCGGCTTAACGCCGCAGCGTCCGCGGGCGCGGACGAAAAAACTTGACAAACCCTTCAGAGACCATAGAATGGTAATGGAGGTGTGATGTGATGCTGAATTTGGTTGTAGGCCTTGTCGCCCTTTTGGCCTTGGTTTTTGTGGTCTTATCGGACTTCTGGACCGGCAAACATTCCCGCTATTTCGAGTCGGTCCAAAAACCCAGCGGCAAGCAGGAACGCAATCCCGTTATCCCCGATGCTTCCGGCCATGATGACTGGTTTCACAAACTCAATTCGCTCTAGGGGTTTTCGGCCTGATACCTAGCGGTATCAGGCTTTTTCCACGTGCGCCAAATCCGTACCTAGGGAGGGCTTAAACATGGATTCACACATGCCGTTGGAGGGCCTGAAGGTCATCGACTGCGCCACTATGATGGCGGCGCCGTGGGCGGCCACCTACCTGGCAGACTACGGGGCCGAGGTTTTGAAGATTGAACATCCCAAAACCGGAGATCAGTCGCGTAAGTTCGGCGCCGTTAAAGATGGGGTCGGCATTTTCTGGAAGACGCTTTCGCGCAACAAAAAATGCATTACCTTGAATCTTAATTCGGGACGGGGCAAGGAATTGTTTCTGCGGCTTGTCCGGGACGCGGATATCCTGATCGAGAATTTCCGGCCGGGGACGCTGGAAAAATGGGGTTTGGGCTGGGGAGAATTGGAAAGGGTCAATCCGCGTCTAATCATGTTGCGGGTTACCGGCTTCGGCCAAGAGGGTCCTTATGCCCGGCGGGGCGGCTTCGGTACCATCGCTGAGGGGATGAGTGGTTTCGCTTCCATGAACGGCTATCCGGACGGCCCGCCCACTTTGCCGCCGATTCCTTTGGCAGACGGTGTCACGGGGATTTACGCGGCGATGGCGCTAATGATGGCCGTTTACGAAAGGGACGTCGCGGGCAGCGGGCAAGGCCAGGTCATTGACATGAGTTTGTACGAGCCTCTGATGCGTCTGCTGGAAGCTTCCATTGTCGAGCACAGTGTTTTGGGCACCGTGCCGGGACGGGTGGGGAACCGCATTAATTCCGCCGCCCCGCGCAACGTTTATAAGGCCCGGGACGGACGCTGGGTTGCTTTATCCGCCAGTTCACAGCCGATAGCCGAGAAAGTCTTTCAGGCCATGGGCCGCCCGGAGTTAATTGAGGACCCCCGCTTCCGGGATAACCCGGCCCGCGTGAAGAATGTTGAGGCTTTGGACGAAATCATCGGCGCTTGGTTTGCCGAGCGGGACATGCGGGAAGCGGTGGACCTTCTCTTGGCGGCCGGCGCTGTGGTGGGGCCTATTTACGATATCGACCAACTATCTGAAGATGCGCAGATCCGGGCCCGCGGGTCCATTATCGAACTGAAGGACGAGGATTTCGGAACCGTGGCCATGCCGAATGTCGTGGCCAAGTTTTCTCGGACTCCCGGCGCTGTCAAGTTCACGGGCCCGAGCCGTGGGGCGCATAATCAGGAGATCTACACAGACATGCTGGGCTTGTCTGAGAAAGAATTGGCGACACTAAAAGAAGATGGGATTATTTAGAGGCCCTAGACATACCGCCGCTGGGCCTGAAATATTCCGGAAAGACGAATCCGCGGAAGGGAGATGAACCTTATGCACCAGTACTGGTTTTTTATCGGCAACTTTCCCATTCGGGCGTATAGCACACTGTTTGCGCTGGCGTTCATCTTGGGCGTGGGTGTGACACTTTATTTCACCAAGGCCTCCGGTAAAGAGGAATACCTTGACAATATGATGGATTTGGCCCCTTTGCTTCTCATCGGCGGGCTGGTGGGAGCTCGTTTTTGGCAGGTTTTCTTCTTCGATTGGCATTTTTACAGCCACCACCCAGGCCAGATCATCGCCATCTGGCACGGAGGGCTCTCCATCCAGGGAGGAGTGGTGGGGGCGCTGATCGCGGGCGCTCTCTATGCCTGGAAGAAGAAACTGCCTTTTTGGGAACTGGCCGATCTAGCCGCACCCGGTTTGATTTTGGCTCAAGCCATTGGCCGGGATGCGAATCTAATGAACGGAGACGCTTTCGGCGGGCCGACCGGCGGGAATTTCGGCCTTCTCTACCCGGTTGGAACCATCGCCCGGGACACTTTCGGCAACAAACCGCTCTGGCCGGCTGAGGTCTGGGAAGGCCAGTTCGATGTGATCTTGTTTGCTTTCCTGGTTATTCTTAAACTGCGCAAGTGGCCGTCCGGGGTGCTCTTTCTGACTTATGTCGCGCTCTACAATCTGGCTCGGTTTTTCCTGGAGTATTTGCGCGGGGACAGTCCGCGTTTCCTTTTCCATTGGACAGCGGCTCAGTGGAGCAGTATCGTGGCTGTGCTACTGGCGGTTATTCTCATGATTTGGCGTATCTACCGGGCACGGGGGGAAAAGGGAGCGGACGAGGAACTCCCAGGCGATCAAAATTGAGATTGCGATTGAGTTTCAGCTTACGGGCATTAATGTCCCGCGGAGCCTTTCGCCGGTGCGGTTGAAACGGCTCCTTTTTTCCCCACGCCTTGATCCAACCGGGTGCTGACTTGAGGTCCGCGGTGCCGGCGGAGTTTCCTAGAGAAGCGGTGGAAAAAACCGAACAATAAAGACAAAAATATTTACATTGTACGGAAAGATGGGTATGATTAGAGGTATCTTAGAGACCCTCCCAAAGCGGGTGAAGGAATTGTACAGGAGGATGATATGGGTCTGAAACGAATCTTCGTGGAGAAAAGGCCGGGATATGATATCGAGGCCCAGGGACTCTGCCGCGATCTGGCGGAAAACCTGGGCCTGGCCGGGCTGGAAAAGGTCCGGATCGTGAATCGTTACGATGTTGAAGGGATCGCGGACGAAGAATACCGCCGGGCGCGCAGCACTGTTTTTGCCGAACCGCCGGCGGACCTGGTCTATGACGAGGAGTTGCCTATCCCGTCAGGGGATCGGGTCCTAGCCATGGAGTACATTCCCGGCCAGTATGATCAACGTTCCGACTCGGCGGCCCAGTGCTTGCAGATCCTTACCCAAAAGGAAAGGCCGCCGCTGGCCTCCGCCAAAATCATCGTGCTCGGCGGCCAACTAAGTGACCAAGAGTTTGCCCGGGTTAAAGATTATTGTCTGAATCCGGTGGAAGCGCGGGAAGCGTCTCCGGCGAAACCGGCGAGTCTGGAATTCAAGGCGCCTTTGCCCCCTGATGTGGAAATTCTCAGCGGTTTTAGGCAGAAGAAGCCGGAGGAACTGGAGCAATTCCGGCGGCGGGCCGGTCTGGCCATGAGCGAGGCAGACTTGGCGTTCTGTCAGGAGTATTTCCGGACTGCGGAAAAGAGGGATCCCTCCCTGACGGAGATTAGGGTGATCGATACGTATTGGTCGGACCATTGCCGGCATACGACTTTCCAGACCCGGATCACGGCGGTCGCTTTTGCGCCCGGGGAGTTGGTCCGTCCACTCCGCCTGGCCTATGATGAGTACATGGAAGCGCGCCGTTCCCTTTATGCTGAGGAAGCCGAAGAACGGGATATTTGCTTGATGGATATCGCGACCGCCGCCATGAAAGAACTCAAGAAGAAGGGCTTGCTTCAAGATTTGGATGAATCGGAAGAGATCAATGCCTGCAGCATCGCAGTTAACGCTAAGGTAGACGGGCGCACGGAAAAGTGGCTGGTCATGTTCAAAAATGAGACGCACAACCATCCTACTGAGATCGAGCCTTTCGGCGGGGCGGCCACCTGTTTAGGAGGGGCCATCAGAGATCCTTTGTCCGGGCGGACTTATGTTTATCAGGCCATGCGGGTCAGCGGCAGCGGGGATCCCCGTCGGCCCTTAAGCGAGACCCTGCCGGGTAAACTGCCGCAGCGGAAGATAACCACCGGGGCCGCGGCCGGGTACAGTTCTTACGGTAACCAGATCGGGCTCGCCACCGGGCAGGTGGTCGAGGTCTATGATGAAGGATTTGTGGCTAAACGGATGGAAATAGGGGCTGTCATCGGGGCGGCTCCGCGCCAGAATGTCGTGCGGGCGCAGCCGCTGCCGGGTGATGTCGTTTTGCTGGTGGGGGGGCGTACCGGAAGGGACGGCTGCGGCGGGGCCACCGGATCTTCTAAGGAACATACGGCGGAATCCCTCCTGACTTGCGGCGCGGAGGTGCAAAAAGGCAACCCACCGACGGAACGCAAGCTCCAGCGGCTTTTTCGCCGGCGTGAGGTCAGTACCTTAATCAAGAGGTGCAATGACTTCGGCGCAGGCGGGGTGTCAGTCGCTATGGGCGAGTTGGCGGACGGGCTGGATATTGATTTGGACGCGGTCCCGAAAAAGTACGAGGGGTTGGACGGAACGGAACTGGCGATTTCCGAGTCTCAGGAGCGTATGGCCGTGGTGGTTTCGCCGGAGGACGAGGCCAGGTTTGTCACCTATGCCCGGGAAGAGAATCTGGAGGCGACTCCGGTCGGCAGGGTGACGGACAAGAACCGCCTGTGCTTGAACTGGCGCGGACACCCGATTGTCGATATCAGCCGGGCCTTTCTCAATACTAACGGGGTCAGGCCCAGCATAACCGTCAAGGTTAAAGCACCCGACCCGGCGAAGGACTTCTTTGTCTCTGTGGTTCCGGATGAGGCCCTGCTGAGTCGCAACCCGCAGTCCGCGGCAAAAGGTCAAGCCCTGCGGCAAGCTTGGCTTCTAAACCTGCGGGATCTGAATGTCTGCAGCCAAAAGGGGTTGGTGGAACGGTTCGATTCAAGCATTGGGGCCGCAACTGTGCTCATGCCCTTCGGCGGGCGCCACCAAGCGACTCCGACTCTGGGGATGGCGGCCAAGCTGCCCGTTTTGGACGGGGAAACCGAAACCACGACCCTCATGACCTACGGCTATCAACCCCGTCTGGCCCAGTGGAGCCCCTTTCACGCCGCCGTCTATGCCATTGTCGAGGCCGTGACGAAGATCGCGGCTTTGGGGGGAGACTACCGGCAAGTCAGGCTCACTCTGCAGGAATACTTTGAGAAGTTGGGCAGGGATCCGGAAAAATGGGGTAAGCCTTTGAGCGCTTTACTTGGGGCCTATTATGCTCAGAAGCGTTTGGGTATTCCTGCCATCGGAGGTAAAGACAGCATGTCCGGGACCTTCCTGGACCTGAATGTTCCGCCGACCTTAGTAGCCTTTGCCGTCTGTGTGACTGAGGCTCCCCGGGTAATATCCCAGGAGCTGAAAGAACCGGGCAGTCAACTGGTCCTGCTGCCGTTGCGGCGGGATGCCCAGGCTCTCCCGGACTTTGAGCAGCTGAGAGAGAACTTGGCCGGGGTACGGGAACTCGTGGACTCCGGCAGCGTTTTGGCGGCCCAGGCGGTCTCCTGGGGCGGGCAGGCGGCGGCCCTGACTAAAATGGCCTTTGGCAACCGCGTCGGGATTCAGTTGCTTGACCGGCCGGATGTTCGCACCTTGTTTACCCCGGAATTGGGTTCCTTGATCCTGGAACTGCCAGCAGGTGTCGATCCAGCCCAAAAGTTCGGTGAGGGTGACTATCAGGTTCTGGGCACGACGCTCGACCGACCGGTGCTGGTCGTCAACGGGACGGAGATCCCCCTGGAAGAAGCCTGGGAGGCCTGGAGCAGCCCGCTGGAAAAGGTGTTTCCGACCCGAACCGCCCCGACCGCGCCGCCCCGGTCTATTCATTATTCGTCCAGAAATTCCCGCCGGCCGCTGACGAAACTGGCAGCGCCGCGGGTCTTGATCCCGGTTTTTCCGGGAACGAACTGTGAATACGACTCAGCCCGCGCTTTTGCCCGGGCGGGTGCCATCACAGAGACGTTGGTGATCCGGAACTTGACCCCCCGGGAGGTGGAGGAATCCATCGAGATCCTGGCAGGGTCAATCCGCAAAAGCCAGATTGTCATGCTGGCAGGCGGGTTCAGTGCGGGGGACGAACCGGATGGGTCAGGCAAATTTATCGCGGCCATGTTCCGCAATCCGAGGGTGGAGGAGGCAGTGGAAGACCTGATGCGACGGCGGGACGGCTTGATGCTCGGCATCTGCAACGGTTTTCAGGCCTTGATCAAGCTGGGGCTCGTTCCTTACGGGGAAATCCGGGATCTGAAAGAAAATTCGCCGACCCTCACCTACAATAGGATTGGCCGCCATATTTCCTGTATGGCCCAGACCAAAGTAGTATCTGTCCTCTCACCTTGGTTCAGTCAAGTCGGGCCGGGCGATGTGCACACGGTAGCTCTTTCCCACGGAGAGGGGCGCTTGGTGGCCGGCCCGGAAGTCATTCAAACCTTAATAGAAAAGGGGCAGATCGCCACCCAATATGTCGACTTGGCAGGAAACCCGAGCAGCGACGTCCGGTATACGCCCAATGGTTCCTATGAGGCCATTGAAGGGATTACCAGTCCGGACGGGAGAATTCTGGGGAAGATGGGGCACTCGGAAAGAAGCGGGGCTTTCGTGGCGAAGAACGTGCCCGGCAACAAGTACCAACCGCTGTTTGCGGGCGGGGTCGAGTATTTCCGGTGAACTGAAGCACAAGTACAAGCAGAAGCAGAAGCCGAGGTCGAAGTGGTACTTGCGGAGCTACAAATTTAGTGACGTCTGATACGAGAAAAGAACCCCCGGAACTAAGTTCCGGGGGCAACGTAATAACCTCAAGTTAACCCATGAGCGCAGGGTCCCTTACACATGGGACGCGGCCGAGATGCGAGGACACTCCGCAATGGAAGCGACTGCCGCCTGGATTACCATACTCAGTCGGCACAGGTCAGACATTTAAATACCTCACCGGTTTGAACGGCATGATCGGTGCGCACGGCCTCGCCGCAAACCGAACAGGCGGTCCACTGGGGAATCGCCGTGTCGTTATACAGAACCGCCGGGGTTCTGCGGACCGTGCAGAACTCTTCTTCCGGGCAGGCTAAGATGAACTGAATCGTCTCCAGAACCCAATTTTGCCGTTGCCGTGGATTGGTGAAGGATGCTGGTTCGGCAATGCGCGCCAGGAGGTCTCCCTTGAGGGCGACGCGCACCAAATCGTCCGTTCCCGAGTATTGAAAAGAATAAACGTGTTTGCCTTTTTCTTTGATTTGCAGGGTACCGCGCCCACAAGTCGCTTTATTCAAGATCTGGAAGGCGTCCAAAGCACAAGATTGTGTTTCAGCCTTGACCAGGAGTTCGGCTGAGGGAGCCGGACGCAGACCCAACTCGCGCTGGGCGATCTGGGCAACCCGGAAACCGAGGGCGATGCCTGGGCAGGTATGGCCGTGAAAGTCGACTACCTGTTCCCAAGGAGTTTTCTCTACACACATTTGTATCCCCTCCACCTTTGGCGAAATATCTTTCTACGAATATTCTAATCCTTTCTCCAAGAAAAGAAAAGAACTTTTCTTGATCAGCACTCAGCAGAAGACTCCCACTTCTGTAACCGTCATAGTTCAAAGAGAAACAATTTTCTATAAGTTTTAGAAGGCGAGGCAGGATTTTAGACCCGCAAAGCGAAATATAATTCAGAGGTGTCAGGCGGGCTGTCGGGGTCGCAGTTTGCGCAGTTCCCGGGCGGCCTTGTTGAGGCGCAATATTCTGAAACGGGATGGGTGGGGATGTGAAGTGCCAGGACTTGTGCTGGTTTATACCGGAAATGGAAAGGGAAAGACGACGGCGGCCTTGGGCCTGAGCTTGCGAGCGCTGGGACACGGCCGGCGGGTGGGCTTTCTGCAGTTTATGAAAGGCAGTCAGGACTATGGTGAGGTTAAGATAGCGGCAGCCTTGCCGGGCTTTGTGCTGGAGCAAACCGGCCGGGACAGTTTTGTCAATCCCGAGGACCCGGATCCGGTGGATGTGGCCATGGCCAAGGAAGGATTGCGCAGAGGGGAAAAATGGCTCTTAGAGGAGAAATTTGACCTGGTTGTCTTCGACGAGATCTTGGTGGCTGCCGGCTTTGGCTTACTCTCGGCGGCAGAGATCTTGGAGGTCCTGGCCAAGAGGCCGCCGGAAACGGACCTCGTGCTGACCGGACGTTACGCGCCCGAGGCGATTATCGAAGCGGCTGACACGGTCACGATGATGGAGGAGATACGTCATGCCTATCAACGGGGTGTGACGGCGAAGGCGGGGATGGAGTTTTGAGCCGGGACGAGATGAATGAATGGCTGGAACGGCTCTTACGGCATGAGCGCAGGGCGGTGGCCAAACTCATTTCCAGGGTGGAGGACGACCGGGGTCGGGCAGAGATCATGCACTCCGTGCGAGCCCATAGCGGTAAAAGTTTAGTCGTCGGGATCACGGGGCCTCCCGGTGTCGGTAAAAGTTCTCTGGTCGAAGCGTTGACCCGTTATTATCGAGAAAACGGGGAGCGGGTGGGGATTGTGGCCGTGGACCCCAGCAGTCCCTATACCGGCGGGGCCATTTTGGGAGACCGCATCCGGATGCAGGCCCACACGACGGACAGGGATGTTTTCATCCGCAGTATGGGCACGCGAGGACATCTGGGCGGGGTGGCCCGCTCAACGGCGGATGTCCTGCGCATTCTGGAGGCCGGGGGCTATGGGCGGCTGTTGCTGGAAACTGTGGGAGTCGGCCAATCGGAGATCGAGATCATGCGCTTGGCGGATACGGTGGTGGTCGTCCTCAATCCCGGCACCGGGGATGGGATTCAAGCGATTAAAGCCGGGATTATGGAAGTGGCGGACATCTTTGTCGTCAACAAGTCGGATATGCCGGGTGCGGAACGCATGAAGAATGACATCGAAATGATGTTGGATCTAAATGGCGGGGCCGGGCCGCTCAGACGTCCCCCGGTGGTTCTGACCAGTGCCCTGCAGGCCCTGGGGATCCCGGAGTTGGGGGAAGCGATAGCCGAGCAACAGGCGTTCTTGCGCGAGAGCGGACAAATCAAGATCCGCCGTCAAGTCCAGTTGCAAAGAGAGACTTGGCACTATTTGGAGGAGAAAGTAAGAGCCCTGTTTGACGGGACTTGGCCGCAAATTCCCCAGGATTGGTTGGAGGCTGGGGAGCGGGATCCTTTTGGTTTGGTGGAAAAGGTTTGGGCAAAAATGACGGGAGGGAGAGATGTTTCATGAACGATAAGGAACGCTGGCAGGAGAATTACCGGGCCTTGCAGGAGCGACAGAGCAACTTTGTCACAGTTTCATCCGTTCCGATCGCACCGCTTTATACCCCGCAGGACTCGGCGGGTACGAATTATGAAAGAGATCTCGGCTATCCGGGATCCTACCCATATACCCGGGGAATTCACGCCAATATGTACCGGGGGCGTTTATGGACGATGAGACAGTTCGCCGGGTTTGGCAGCGCCCAGGAATCAAACGAGCGTTATAAATTTCTGCTCAGTCAGGGTCAGACCGGTTTAAGCGTCGCTTTCGACATGCCCACTATTATGGGTTATGACTCCGATCATCTTCGGGCTTACGGAGAGGTGGGACGGGTCGGGGTCGCGATTGATTCCCTGCAGGATATGGAAAGGCTGTTTCAGGATATTGCTCTGGATCGGGTGAGCACCTCCATGACCATCAATGCTCCGGCGGCCATCCTATGGGCCATGTATATCGTGGCGGCCGAGAAAAAAGGAATTCCTTCCTATAAACTCACGGGAACGATTCAAAACGACATTCTCAAAGAGTACATCGCCCAGAAATCCTGGATTTTCCCGCCGGAACCCTCACTCCGGCTAATCACGGATATCTTTAAATACGCCAAAGAACACGTACCCAAATGGAACACGGTCTCCATCAGCGGATATCACATTCGCGAGGCCGGGGCGACAGCACTTCAGGAACTCGCTTTCACTCTGGCCGACGGGTTTGCCTACGTGGAAGCCGGCATCAAGGTCGGCCTGGATGTGGACGATTTTGTTCCGCGCCTGTCTTTCTTCTTCAACGCGCATATGGATGTCTTCGAGGAGATCGCCAAGTATCGGGCGGCTCGGCGCATTTGGGCCAGGCACATGAAGGAAAAATACGGGGCCAAGAAACCCGAGAGCCTTCTTCTCCGCTTTCACACGCAAACAGCGGGTTGTTCCCTGACGGCTCAGCAGCCTGAGAACAATATCGTGCGCACGGCCTATGAGGCCTTGGCGGCGGTGCTGGGGGGAACCCAGTCCCTGCACACCAATTCTATGGATGAAGTGTTGGCTTTGCCCACAGAGAAAGCGGTGCAAATAGCCTTGCGCACCCAGCAGATTCTGGCTTATGAAAGCGGTGTGGCCAACACGATCGATCCTTTGGCAGGATCGTATTTCGTGGAATCTTTGACTGACCAAATGGAGAAGGGTGCCGAAGACTATTTCTGCCGGATCGAAGAAATGGGCGGAGTGTTGGCTGCCATCGAACAGAATTTCTTCCAACAGGAGATTGCGGACGCGGCCTTCCGCTACCAACAGGAGATAGAGAGACATGAGCGCATTATTGTCGGGGTCAATGAGTTCACTAAAGAGGAGAAGGTCGGTATCGATCTTCTCAAGATTGGTCCGGAAACAGAAAAAGCCCAGGTGGGACGGGTCCAAGAACTGAAACGGACCCGGGACAATGCTCAGGTCCGGTCCGCTCTGGCGGAGCTGGAGAGGACTGCCAAGGGTTCCGACAATCTCATACCTAAAATCATGTCCGCTGTCAGAGCCTATGCGACCGAAGGGGAAATCATCGGCGTGCTCAAAACGGTTTTCGGCGAATATAGGGAGCAGGCGGTTTATTAAGGTTCTCGCGATTGGATGAAGCAAAATCGGAATGAAAGAATAGTAGGATTTCTGTCAAAGGAGCGGATAGTATGAGCCAGTCTCGGATCAGAGTCCTGGTGGGAAAACCAGGACTGGACGGCCATGACCGGGGAGCGAAGGTCATTGCCAGGGCCCTGCGTGATGCGGGTATGGAAGTCATTTACTCCGGATTACACCAGACGCCGGAGGAAATCGTGGAAGCGGCTATTCAGGAAGATGTGGACGTCATCGGTCTAAGTATTTTATCCGGTGCTCACCTGACCATTTTTCCGCGCGTAAAAGAGCTTCTGCGCGAACAAGAGGCAGAAGATATCCTTCTTATCGGCGGGGGAACAATTCCGGAAGAAGATGTCGAGGTCCTTCTCCGACAAGGTTTTGCCGAGGCCTTATTTACTCCGGGCACTCCGACCGGGGAAATTGTGGGCTGGATCAAGCAGCGGCTGGAGAAAAAGGGGCCTGAGCCGGCTCGCGCGAACGATTAACGATTGATTAACTACGCTCCCTTGGTGCCGCGGAAGTGTCGAGGTACCACCGCTGGTGTATGCCGAAAACTTTGGGTATGGCCGGGTATCAGGCACGGCGGAACAGGATGCCTGTAATGCCGCCAATCCCACCGGCAACAAGCGCCTGCAGCAGTTTTTCCGCGATGTTCAACGGGGCGGGAGCGGTGTCACGGAAAATTCCCGCCACAAGGAGGAGAAGGATGACATAACCCAATCCGATTAAGAGTCCGTAATAAAGGCCTTTGCTTCCGGCCTGGCGCGCTGACAGGACGGAAGCGACAAATATGCTGAAGACCATGATTCCTGTGACAGCTAAGCCGGATTCAGTGATGGAGGTCAAGGAAAGCAGGATGCCAAATCCCAAAGCCAGGATGAGGGCCAAAATGGCAGCCAGCAAAATTCCTTTGAACACGAGGCTAAATTGAAAGGATTTGGACATGGCGGTTCCCCCCTTTAAACTTGCTAACAATTTATGCGCGGGCAGGGCTGTGTATGTCTGCCCGGCCAAATTGCCGGCACTTCTAATTGGCTCCGGACTGTACCGCCGGAATCCGTCCTTACGGGGGCGCTCCCTAAAGAAGTTGGGGTTAAGAAAATAATTGTAAATCGTGCGGGAAAACTATAGCTTTTTCTCGCGCTTTTTATTATAATATAGAAAAAATAACGGGAAAATTTCAATTGGTATGGTTTTTACTTGTAATTGCGAATCACGGGAAAGCCGTGGGCCGAAAAATAGGATGGGACGGAGGTTTAATTTGAAGTTGAGGGAAAGAACACAACGCAAGTTTATGGATTTCTTTGAGGAGAAAGCACAAATGCATCAAGGTGAGCCCTTTGAGCTCGCCTATTCGGAAATCCAGCGTGAAACCGGCGCGGCGAGCGTCACTTTGAAAAGGGCGATACATGCTCTGGTTGAGGATCAGGTTCTTGAAGTCGAGCCCGGCAGAAATTCCCGCTACGGTAAGTTTCACTATCTTGGTCAGCAGGCCGAGCAAGAACAGCCTGCGGAAGACGAAGAAGTGAGCCAAGACCAGGCCACAGCGGGGGAGAGCTCGCCGGCCGAAAGTATCTGGGCAGACGAAAGCCGGGAGGTGCTGGGGACTGCGGAGCAAGAACTGGAAGGCAGTGACCGGAAAGGGGCGGGCCAAGCCCAAGCCAAAGCCCACATAAACGCGGATGCCGGGACGAGCGCTGAGGAGACGAGTCAGGTTGAGCAGGGAATGGACGCTGAGGGGCGCGCCGCTTCGTTGCCGGAAGACGGTGCGAAGATTGTGCCTGCTCCCGAGCCCGCCCCCTATGAAGCGGCGGAGTTGCGCAAGGACGTCGAAGAATTGGCAGGCGTAACCAGTCATTTATGGAGGAGGGTGCGTCACCAGGAAGCGACGATCGCCTTGCTGCAGGAACGTTTGGCTGAACTTGAGGACAAAATTTACAAACGATGATTTCCAGTTGTTTTCTAAAGAGTTTTCCGGAAAATGTGGTATA
The DNA here is from genome assembly GCA_001029295.1 of Peptococcaceae bacterium CEB3. Lineage (GTDB taxonomy): Bacteria > Bacillota > Desulfitobacteriia > Desulfitobacteriales > Desulfitobacteriaceae > Acididesulfobacillus. Next base: position 75,807 of record LDXJ01000047.1, read on the forward strand.
ATAGAGACACGACCTGCCTTGTACGTGTAGATTTATCTTGGTTTTGATCCTATATGTTTTGAGGGAACCGAAATGGTCCGTCGGTACAGGAATCCCCTCAGGGGGAAGCTGGAAGATGGGGCCTAGGCGCCCACCTGCGAGAGCAGGGTCAGAAACCTGGAGTCTCACGGCAAGGCGGGACAGGTAGGGAATTTTGTCCCTACCTTCTTCGTGTTTAAAAGAGTGGGGAGTGTCATGACGAGAATTATTTTGACCCGCCATGGGGAAACGCTCTGGAACCTGGAGAAAAGGGTGCAGGGAAGCATGGACTCGCCCCTGTCTCCCACCGGGGTGTGGCAAGCCCAACGTTTGGCCCTTCGCCTCCGCGACGAAGGGATTCAGCGTCTCTACGCCAGTGATGCTCCGCGGGCCCGGGCCACCGCCGAAGAAATCCGCCGGGAACTGGGGCTGTCTGAGATTATCGAGACCCCTTATCTGCGGGAGTTTTCTTTTGGGGAATGGGAAGGGAAAGTTTGGGACGAGCTGCGCTCAGCGCAGCCGGATGTTTTTGCCGTTTGGGATACGGAACCCCACCGGGTCCGGGTACCCGGCGGAGAAACGATGCAGGGCGTGTCCGATCGCGCTTGGGCTTTTCTGGAGAAAGTCATAGAATGGCATCGTGGCGAAACGGTTTGCCTGGTAAGTCACGGCCTGACGGTCAAGCTCCTGATGACGCGGGCTGCCGGATTCGCCGTTCACGAGTGGAGCAAGACTCCTTGGCAATTTAATACCGCGGTGAACATTCTTGAGCTAAGAGAGGGAATCCTTTGTCCGGTGGTCACAGCCGATGGCCACCACTTGAAGCTGACTTAACGCCGTTCCCTGCCACTGTCCTCGCAAGGGATTCGGACCGGGGATTCCGGTTCTTTTGATGTGGTTTTCGTCTCTATTGTGCTTGGGTCCAGTCATGTTCGAACACGGCGGCGAGCTTGGCGGTGGCTGCCGCGGAGGGTACGGTAATAGAGAACTCATGGTTGATCACAAAAGTAGAATAGGTCCAATCCGAGCTGGTGAAGACAAAGGTTTTCTGATCAAAGATCCCGACGTTGAGATGAAAGGCGGGGGCGGCAGAGTTGTTAACAAAACGGACTTTGACCCCTCCGCCTTTGAGCTTCGCGAGTGCATCCGCGGCCGTTTTCTTCTCCCGCGGATCCAGGATCAGCCGTACATCGCGCCCTTTGGCGGCCGCGTTAACCAAAGATTGAACCGTGTTCGGATCGCTTACCTCGGGGGATTCAATCCAAATGGAATGATTGGCCTGTAGGATCTGCGCGGAAATTTGCTGTTGGAGATTGGCGTTGGTGGCTAAGGTGATGTTGTCATTGGGCAAAGATGTCTTCTGAGGAACGTCGAGCGAGAGGGTAGTCGTGAAATTCCAGTCGCGAGCAAAGACAAGCGCTGTCCACCAAGCGGAATACCCGCTCAATTCGACGGCCAAGTCATGTGTATTTTGCCAAATGGACGCTGTCCAGGCGGGCCCATAAATGAGGGCCTTTTTTTGATCGACCACCAAGAGTTTGACGTCGTCGTATTGCCCTTTCAGAGCCGGATAGAATTGAATGGACACATTTTGACTCTTCAAGGCTGCCAAGGTCGCTTGGTTAGGAGGCTGCCAGCGATCAAGAAGAATTTTGAGAGTGAGCCCCTCCCGCTGTTTGGCTAAAACGAGATTCATTAGGGCCGGATCGTCAAATAAGTTCTGTTCTATGTAGATTGATTTCTTGGCCGAATCCAGGAGGCGAACGGTTTCCAGCCGGATGGCCGCACCATCCAAGAATAATGCAGAGGCAGGGAGATTGGAAGTCTGAGGGTTCTTCCTGAAAAGATGAGTCAGTTTGTTTGTGGAGCAGCCGGTGCTCGCCACAAGAGTCAGAATGATGACCAAAGGCAAAAACCATTTTCGCATCCGCATCTTATTTTATCCCTCTTATAGCAGTCTTAGCAGTCTTAGCAGTCTTATAGTCTTAGTAGTCTTATAGTCTTAGCAGTGTCGTTCCCTTATGTTGTTCCCTTGTCATTATAGCACGGATATCCGTCGGAAAAGAAACTTCCAGGCATAGAAAACCCGTTCAAGTCATAAAAATTGGCAGAATGAGTTGGCGTGAGGAAGGTTGGTCGGCATGCGACGAGGTCAGGAACAGTTACACGGCATGCGGCGAAGCCCAAAAGGGTTACACGCTGGGCGACGAAGCCAAGCGGAGTTACGCGGTGCGCGGCGAAGGCGGGAAAGGTTTTACGGCGTGCGGCGGGCCGTCATCCTTCTTTTCCTTGCCCTGCCGCTCACGTTTTGTTTTGCGTTTGTTCTTTTCCGGCCGGTTCCGGTCCAGGCTGATCCGACCTGACTTTTACAGTTGGCATAGCAAATTAGCCCGGAACAGCTAAACAAATCCTTTTGTAACGCGGAGGTCCGCGTTTTTTTGTGATTATACTTGATGTTATGCTAATGATGTGCTAACATGGGTGTAGGTGATGTGACATGGTCAAAATAGACAAAAGAACGAATGCGAATGGAACACCCAGGACGCAGGTGCGCGTGGTCGAGGGCTATCGCCCCGGCCCGGGAATGGCCACCAAACAACGAACGATTCGAGACTTCGGGTATCTCGAAGATCAAGGAGACCCCGATGCTTTCATGGCGAAGGTCAAAGAATTTAACGCCAATTACAGAGCAGAAAACGTTCCGCTCCGAATAGAGGCTCCCGGAACCGCAAGGATGTACTGCGAGGAAAACCGGCGATTGAACTACGGATACAAATTCCTGGAGGCCGTCTATGACCTGCTCGAAATCGATTCATTCATCAAGAGCTATGAGAAATCGCACAGATTCCGGGGGGAGTATTCGCCCAGTGACATTTTCAAATTCCTGGTGCTGTTAAGAATCCTCAGCCCGGATTCGAAGCGTGCCTCGTGCCAGATGAAAGACGGCTTCTATGGGATGAGCACGGACTTCACACTGCCGGATGTCTACAGGTCACTTGACCACTTCGAGGATTTCGAGGTGGAGTTACAGTGGCATTTGAATAAGTGTGTCAAGGAGACGATCGGTCGCGA
>LDXJ01000048.1 GCA_001029295.1 Peptococcaceae bacterium CEB3
TATCGTGCTCGATTGATCCGCAGTCATCTTGAGTTTGTCGAGAATTCCATCAACCACCTGGACACTATGCTAAATACGCTTGTTGCTCCTTATGAGAACGCTATCCAGCTGCTTTGTACCATTCCCGGAGTTGACCGCACTTCTGCCATCACGATCATCTCCGAGATTGGTACCGACATGACCCACTTCACATCCTCCAAGCGGCTCTGTTGCTGGGGCGGGGTTTAACGCCTGGCAACAAATGAATCTGCCGGCAAAAAGAAATCTGTACGCATCACGAGAGCTGGGGTTTACCTCAAACCCGCCCCTCGTTCAGGTTGCTCACGCTGCTGTCAAAGCGAAGGACAACCCTTACTACAGAATCAAGTATGAGCGCATTGCGAAGAGGCGTGGAAAGAAGCGAGCCATTATCGCCATCGCTAGGATGATCCTCACAGCAATTTACCACATGCTTTCTACCGGCGAGGTTTTCAATCCCTGTGACCTCTACCAGGTCGATATGACAGTGGAATTGCGCGACAAGCAAAAGGAGAAAGCCCTGAAGCGTGCTGTCAGTCTGTTGATATCACAAGGGATTGTTCAAGCTTCGGATATTTTAGATTCTACTCTAAAGCCTGCCTAAAAAATTTTCGTTTTTTGCTCCAAGGGGTTAGTCCGCCTTTTTTTAGATTTCCTCTAAGTAATCAGCGATTCTATTGTTTTCACGCTAAACCATATCCGGCGCGGTTTGGGCAACCACGATGGCAGCCGCGAATAAAACATACACTACCCGGAAATTCGTAGCCATAGGGGAACTACTTCTATGAGCAAACGTGAGTGCAGGTAGAATACCCATGGCCAAAATCGATATTGCAAAAATGCGCAGAGATCGTGGACTACCGAACAACTCAGCGATCTCTTTCCACATGATTGTGATCAGATCAATCATTTCCTTCCCCTCCCACCAATCGTAAATATTCCTCTTCCAATGAAACGTGCTCAGGAATCACGGCTCTGACACCTATACGAGTGTCAACTAAGGTTGCTACAATGGTTTCAATGTCTGCCGGATCTGCAACAGTCACCCGCCATTCATTCCCACCCAGTGAACTTAACTGGGCATCCTCCGGCAGTACTAGGTTTACGATTTTGTCAGGATCACAGCCTGATAACGTTAACCGGAAAGTAGGGATTCCTTGACTGCCAAGCTTATTCGGATCCCCTATGGCCACAAGACGCCCACTTTGGATGATAGCAACACGGTTGCAAATACGTTGCGCTTCCGCCAAAAGATGTGTGCAGAGAAAGATAGTTCGGCCCGACTCTTGCGCCAAGGACACGAGCAATTCCCGCACCATTACGATGTTTGCCGGGTCGAGCCCCGCGGTAGGCTCGTCCAAGATTAGCATTTCAGGCTCCGCGATAAGTGCCCGCGCCAACCCCAGCTTTTGGCGCATGCCTTTGCTGAAGCCTGAAACACGGTCATTGCGCCGGTCCCATAAATCAACACGATGAAACGCTTCCTCCACCCGCTGTCGTTTCTCAGCTTCGGTGAGACGGGCAATCCGAGCCGCGAAATTGAGGTTTTGAAGAGCTGTGAGCCGATCATAAAGGCCTACATTGTCCAACATGACCCCACATCGAGAGCGAACCAATCCGCCCTCGGAAATTGGATCCAGTCCCAATACTCGAATGGAGCCCGCTGATGGCCGAAGCATACCTACCATTATTCGGACCGTGGTGGTTTTGCCGGCTCCATTAGGTCCAAGAAATCCGAATACACTGCCGCGAGAAACACTGAATTCAAGATCGGAAACCGCTGTCCGCGCACCAAAACGCCGCGACAATCCGTGACATTCGACTGCTTGACTATCCATGAATTCTACCCCTTTATTCTGAATCGCTACGACCCAATTAAACAACTACTCTACCCGTATAAATTCCCCTATTTATCGATATCAATGCGCCTTGTCCGTTGTCTGCCTGATTAACGTTGTTAGTATACACAGTCCGAAACGAGACTTCTTTTGCGAGACGTTGAGCAGTAATTCCGATGAATCAAAGAATCCTTGTCGCAAATGGGATTTTCCGAACCAGATAAGCAACTGCGAAAGAGAGTGGAACCCCGATGATCGCCACCAGACCGAATTTTAACAATTGCTCCAAATGAACCCCATGCAGCGCCCGAGCGAGAAAAACGATGACCGGAATATGAATTATGTATACAGTGAAAGCATGCTGAGACAAGAACCGACCGAGCCTTCCCTGCTGATCGAAGAATCGCCGAAAAAATATGATTAGGCCAAGGCACATTCCGATTGAAAATATAGAATCCCACAGGGCATAGATGCCGGACTGCCAGTGTCCGCCGCCAAGGAAGGCGCTATGACCGCTGAGAGCAAGGGGAAATAGGATAAGTGTTGCCGCCACCGCCATCCCGAAACCTACCTTACCCATCGAACTGGGGATTGTCCGGAACCAATCGCGATGAAAGGCTATCATCCCGATGACGAAAAAGCTTAGATACTGGGGGAGATAGGCTAGGGATGGGAAGCCAAGCACGGACTTACCCAATGGGAGAAAAGTACGAATCAGGTAACTAACCAACGCCAACACCAGTATGAAGATTCCGATCATACGATAGGTTGGTAACTTGGTGTAGCTCGCCGAGGATTTTGTCTCCCTAGCCTGCTTATCAACCAATTCCGAACTCTTTGCCAAGACGTAGACCAAGTCGAAAACGAGCAGCATTACGGCAAACCATAATGGCCCAACCCCGATCAATTTGGGATACAAAATGGGACTCAGTATGAACGCAAATACAAGTGTAGGTATGCCGAGACGGAGCAATCTGTCCTTCATGAAAGTCTCCGCCCCTTTACGATTAAATGCAGCGGGAGTGAAATATCCCGAGATCAAAAAGAAGAAACCCATAAAATAAGACTGGTTAATGAGTTGAAATATAACCAGCACATATAATGATAGAACATCATGATAAGCAGGCTCCAAGTAGTAGAAACCAATATTTGCGGCATAGATAACAGCTATATGATGCAATACCACAAGGATCGTTAGCGCAACGCGAAGATGGTCTACGAAGAATAGGCGTTCTGACGATTTTTTCTTTGAATGATCGACCATAATATTTTCTCCTCCAACGCTATTGCAAACATTTACATTCTAAATTAACACAGCACTCACCCTCAAAAGACTTTAGCCCTCTCAAACCAGCTGCTAGCAAGGGCTTCAGGGAAACATGTTCGCCATCAAGCTCCGTGCCGTATACACGATAGCAGTCGTTGATCTTACCGCAAAAGGAGGACAATGTTAACTTCGTTAAGCTCACTCGTCTCGGGAGTCGTTGGCAGCGAACCTTTTACTTTCATCACGTAAACGTCCGGCCCGCCGGGTCGCTTCACGCAGAAGGAATTCGATATGGGCATTGACGCTGCGGAATTCGTCAGCGGCCCATTGTTCTAATACATTATAGAGTATGGGGTCAAGGCGGAGAGGAAAATGTTTTTTTGCTGTCAAGAGCCAACACCTGTTTCCGCTAAAGTTCGTTTGTCCAAAATTTGAAGCCGACCTTCCTCAATAAACTGTTCCCGTGTTGATCACCGGCTGGGCCGAACGCTCTGAGACAATAGCCACTAGCAAATTGTTAATCATGGTCGCTTTACGCTCGTCATCCAGATCGACGACCTTCTCTTTTTCAAGCCGTTCAATAGCCATTTGTACCATGCCAACCGCTCCTTCAACTATTTTTTGCCTGGCGGCCAATATGGCGCTGGCTTGTTGGCGTTGCAGCATAGCGCCCGCTATTTCAGTCGCGTAAGCCAAGTGGGTGAGACGTGCCTCGGAAACTTCTACTCCGGCCAGGGCGAGGCGTTGTTGCAGTTCAAGGGCAAGTTCCTTTGCCACCTCTTCTGCATTGCCGCGCAGGGAGTATCCTTCCTGTTCAAAAAGATCGTAAGGATAACGGCTGGCCACGTGCCGCAGAGCTGTTTCGCTCTGGATCTCCACAAACTGTTCGTATTTGTCAACGTCAAAAACAGCTTTTGCGGTGTCAACTACCTTGAAGACGATAACTGCCGCGATCTCCACAGGATTTCCTTCGGTATCGTTAACTTTTAGAGTTTTGCTGTTAAAATTGCGCATTCTTAGGGAAACTCCCTTTCGGGCGGAGAAAGGTATTGTTAACCAGAGCCCAGGTTGACGAATTGTCCCAATGTAACTGCCGAAGAAAACAACGACAGCGGCTTTATTCGGCTGGACAACCCTGACGCCGCTGGCCAGGATAATGCTTGCCGCGAGTACGACAATGCCCCAAAGATTGGCCTTAGTCAGCATCAAAATCCCAGACAGAATTAGAGCCAAAACAAGAATCAACCCAGCATAACCGTTTGTGGCCCAAGCTTTATGTTCTTTCATGCACAGACCCTCCCCCGTACTTATATCAGATTTATATCAGTATGATATCATCGATGGAACGATATGTCAATAGGATAGTAGGGACCAAAGGATTGCTTGCGGTCCCTTTTTCGCGTTTTTCGCCCCCAAAAAATGTACGAGCTCATAATCGCAAGTTTGTTCTGACCGGCGGAGAAGGCGGAGAAATTGTCATAAACGGCTCGAGATTGGGCATACTAACCGGGATTTTTTCGGACTGGAGAGATGTTGATGAGTCACCGTGAACCGGGTCAGACAAAGGAGGAGCTCGAGACCCAAGGGACCGTGCCGGGGCGTGTCGCATTTGAGACCGGATTCCCTTTCGGTGAAAGGGGGTCCCAACCTCTCGTTAAAGCCGGACAGGAAATTGAAAGAGCGCATCCGGACGAGAGGAATGGGTCGGAAGGCAAAAGAGAGCGTCTTGGCGAGAGGAATGGGGCGGAAGGGGAAAAGGAGCGTCGGGGCGAGAGGGATAGGGTGGAAGGTGAAAGGGCGAACCCTGATAAGAGGGGCAAGACGAAAAATGAAGGGCCGCAGCCGCCGGAAACGGGAGACGAGGGCGTGAATCGGCAGTTTGCGCTTTTGGATGAGTTTGTGGCTTCACTCCCGTACAAAAAGGAAAATCTTATCGCCATTTTGCATCGCGCCCAGGAGATTTTCGGCTCTCTGCCGGAGGACGTTCAGATGCACATCGCCTACCTCCTGGATATTCCGGCGGCTAAGGTATATGGGGTGGTCAGTTTTTACTCTTTCTTTACCATGAAAGCGCGGGGGCGCCATGTCGTAAATGTGTGCACCGGGACGGCCTGCTTTGTTCGTGGCGCGGCCAAAATCCAGCTGGAAGTGGAAAAACAGTTGGGAATTAAAACTGGGGAGACCACCGAAGACGGTCTTTTCACCTTGGAATCTTTGCGCTGTGTGGGAGCCTGCGGCTTAGCGCCCGTGCTGGTGGTCGACGGCAAAGTATACGGGAAAGTGGAGGTCGGTCAGGTGAAAGAGATCTTAGGGGAATACCGCCGGAAGTGAGGTTAGCTGCCCTACCGGGGAGCGTAAGGGGCCGCTCAACGGAGCGCTCGAAATGCTGCGGCAGGCGCGCCCGTTATGGCATCCGGGCTGACGGGCAGGTCGTTGGGACAGGTCGGAATGCTGTGGAAGCCTGGCTCGGCGGTCCGGCTGGATTACCGTGAAGCGATGGTTAGCGGCCTTGCCGGGGTATCCTAAGGCCCAATCAGCGGCTTTACCGAAACACCGTGGTGGTGAAGGAGAGGAAAAATGAATGCGGCTCGAATCAATAGACGCTTTGAATCGGCTCAGAGATGAATCGCAAAGGCTAATCGAGGTGCGGGGAAAGGCCCGAATCGATCCCTGGGAGCGGCAAATGGAGTCTATCCCTGAGGGAGTCGGGACGGAGAAACCGGAGCCTATTCCCGAGGCTGCCGGGACGGAGACGATGGAATCTGTTCCCGAGGGCGTAGGGGCGGAGAAAACGGAGTCTGCCCCCGAGGTTGCCGGGGTGAAGAAGGATGAGGAAAAACCCGTGCCGGCAGGGGGCGCGGTCCCTAAGGAGCGGGCCAAAGGGGAAATGACCGTTTTGGTCTGCGGCGGGACCGGCTGTCAAGCCGCCGACAGTGAAGAGATCATAGCTCGGTTGAGAAAAGAACTGGCGGCGCGCCAAATGCAAGACCGCGTCCGGGTAGTGAAAACGGGCTGTTTCGGTTTCTGTGAGAAGGGACCGATCGTGGAAATTCATCCCGACGATGTGTTCTACATCGAGGTGTCGCCTGACGATGTACCGGCTATTGTGGAAGAACATCTCAGGCAGGGGCGCTACCTGGAGCGGCTGCTTTATGTCAATCCGGTCAATGGGGAGAGGCTGGAACGCAACCTTCCCTTTTATCACCGCCAATTGCGGATTGCTTTGCGCCATTGCGGCCTAATAGCTCCCGAAGATGTGAAGGAGTATACTGCTTTAGGGGGATACCAGGCCCTGGCGAAAGCGCTCTTTCAGATGAAGCCGAGTGAGGTGATCGCCGAGATCCGGGCCAGCGGCCTGAGAGGACGCGGCGGGGGCGGTTTTTCCACGGGGTTGAAGTGGGAGCTCATGAGCCGGGCGGAGGGAGGACAGCGCTACATCATCTGCAACGCGGATGAAGGGGATCCCGGAGCTTTTATGGACCGTTCCATCCTGGAAGGGGATCCGAACAGTGTTTTGGAGGGTATGGCCCTGGCGGGGTACGCGGTGGGGGCTACGCACGGTTTTATCTACATCCGGGCCGAATATCCGCTGGCCGTGCACAGATTGCAGACAGCGATCCGGCAGGCCACGGGCTATGGTTTATTGGGCGAGAGAATTCTGGGCAGCGATTTTAGCTTTGGTATCGAGATCAAGTATGGGGCAGGCGCCTTTGTCTGCGGTGAGGAGACGGCTCTGATTCACTCTATTGAAGGTGGCAGGGGTGAACCATCTGTGAAGCCGCCGTACCCGGCGCAAGAGGGCCTCTGGGGAAAGCCTACCTGTGTGAACAATGTCGAAACCCTGGCCAATGTTCCGATCATTATTGAACGCGGTGCCCACTGGTATGCCGAGATAGGCACTGAAAAGAGCAAAGGAACGAAAGTCTTTGCCCTGGCCGGGAAAGTGAACAACGTCGGGTTGGTGGAGGTCCCCATGGGGACAACTTTGCGGGAGATCATCTTTGATATCGGGGGAGGTGTCAAACACGGCAAACAGTTCAAAGCGGCCCAGACGGGCGGGCCTTCGGGAGGGTGCATTCCGGCCCAGTGTCTGGATACCCCCATTGACTACGAGTCCCTGCTGGGTATCGGTTCCATGATGGGGTCGGGCGGACTGATCGTTCTGGACGAGGATGATTGCATGGTCAATATGGCGAAATTTTACTTGGAGTTCACAGTCGATGAATCCTGTGGACGCTGTACGGCTTGCAGGGTTGGGACCAAACGCTTGTACGAGATTCTCAACCGGATCACGGAGGGTAAGGGTGAACCCGAAGATTTGGACCGTCTCACTGAGCTCGGGGGTATTATCAAAGACGCTTCTCTCTGCGGGTTGGGTCAGAGTGCCCCCAACCCGGTGCTGTCAACCCTGAAGTATTTCCGGGATGAATATGTGGCCCATATCGTGGAAAAACGCTGCCCGGCCGGGGTCTGCGAGGCTTTAGCCCGCTACACGATCACGGAAAAATGCATTGGCTGCACTGTTTGTGCCAAGAACTGTCCGGTCAGCTGTATTGCGGGTTCCCCCAAAAAGCAGCACGTGATCGACCAAGAGCGCTGCATCCGCTGTGGGACTTGCCAGGCCAAGTGTCCGGTCGACGCGATTGTCAGGAAATAGGGAGAGGAAGGAAACGGGATGGCTGTAGAACTCACGATCAATGATATTGCGGTCTCGGTGCCGGAAGGGACCACGATCCTGGACGCGGCGCGCACGATTAATATTGATATACCCACGTTGTGCTATCTTAATCTACCTGAGATGAAACTCAACAACCATATCGCTTCCTGCCGGGTGTGTGTGGTGGAGGTGGAAGGGCGCCGGACGCTGGCCCCGTCTTGTTCCACTCCCGTGACTCCGGGCATGGTGGTCAAAACGGATACTCCTCGGGCGATCAAGGCCAGACGTACTATGGTGGAATTGCTGCTTTCAGATCATCCGAAATCCTGTCTGACCTGCTCCAAGAATCTGGACTGCGATTTGCAGGCTTTGGCCTCTGACCTCGGGGTGCGTAATATTACCTATGAGGGGGAAGAGTCCCGATTCGCCATAGACAAGTCGAGTAAGGCAATCGTCCGCGATCCGAATAAATGTATCCGCTGCCGCCGCTGTGAGACCATGTGCAATGAGGTCCAGACCGTGGGGGTGTACTCGGCGGTGGGACGGGGTTTCGAAACCGTGGTCAAAACCGCTTTCGACCTGCCTCAGCACAAAACATCCTGTACTTTTTGCGGCCAGTGCCTGGCGGTGTGTCCCACGGGCGCCCTGACGGAACTCGATCAAGTGGACAAGGTGTGGAAAGCACTGAACGATCCCGAGCGCTTCGTCATCGCGGAGACGGCTCCGGCCGTGCGCGTGGCTTTGGGGGAAGGGTTCGGGCTGGAGCCGGGTACTATTGTCACGGGGAAAATGGTGGCTGCCTTAAAGCGGCTGGGTTTTGATCGTGTTTTCGACACGGAGTTCGCGGCTGACCTGACCATCGTCGAAGAAGCCACCGAGTTGATGGATCGCCTGAAAAAGGGCGGACGTCTGCCGATTCTGACCAGCTGTTGCCCAGCCTGGGTCAAGTTCTTTGAGCATCAGTTTCCGGATCTGCTCGACATTCCTTCGACCTGCAAGTCGCCCCATGAAATGTTTGGCGTGATCGCGAAAAAGTATTATGCCGACTTGATGGGAATTGACCCCGAACGCATCACGGTGGTTTCCGTCATGCCCTGTGTCGCCAAGAAATACGAGGCGGCCAGGCCGGAACTGGGTCGGGATCCCAAGACCCCGGACGTGGACATCGTCATTACCACGCGAGAGTTGGCTCGCATGATCCGAGAGGCGGGTATTCATTTCGGGGCTTTGCCGGAGGAAGACTTTGATCAACCTTTAGGTGAATCCACCGGGGCGGCGGTCATTTTCGGAACTACGGGGGGAGTGATTGAGGCGGCCTTGCGTACGGCCTATGAGTGGATCACCGGTCAGCCTCTGGCCAGAATCGAATTCGAAGAGTTCCGCGGTATGGAGGGAATTAAAGAAGCGGTCATTGACATGGCAGGCCGGGACTTTAGGGTGGCGGTGACGCACGGTTTGGGCAATGCCCGCAAAATCCTGGAAAAGATCCAGGCGGGGGACAGCCAGTATGACGCGATTGAGATCATGGCTTGTCCGGGGGGATGTATCGGTGGAGGCGGACAGCCCTACCACCATGGTAATATGGAGATCTTAAAAGCCCGCGCCGCCGCGATTTACCGGGAAGACCGGAACAAGACTTTGCGCAAATCGCATGAGAATCCAGCGGTACGAGCCCTCTACGAAAAATACCTGGGCGAGCCCTATGGGGAGAAGGCCCACAGGCTTCTGCACACCCATTACATCGAAAGGCGCAAAGTGTAAGGAGCGTTACGCCGGGCGAGCCGGCCATAAGAGGGACAAAAACGAGGGGAGACGTCTATGCCGGCAATAACATTTACACCGTTTTTGCCGCTGGGAGCCCGCCTGACCGCCTGACATTGACTTTGACGAAAACGGAAAGAACGTGTTAGAATGACAAGGAGTTTTATGGACCGAGTCGAGGCGTGTCGATAGGGGGGCATATGGAGCGAGGGGAAAGAGACCGGGCAGAGTTGGCGGCCGCGCTCGCCGCTTTGGCGAATGAAGCCGGCTCCTGTAATAATTGCGCTTTACGGCAAGGCTGCCGGGGAGTTGTTTTCGGGGAGGGCAATCCGGCCTCCTCAATTATGTTTGTCGGTGAAGGGCCGGGAGAAACCGAAGATGAGCTGGGAAGGCCTTTTGTGGGAAAAGCCGGGCAGCTGTTGGACAAAATCCTGGCTGCGGCAGAGCTCCCCAGGGACAACGTGTATATAACCAATATCGTCAAATGCCGGCCGCCGGGAAACCGCACCCCTGTCATGCCGGAGATGCAGGCGTGCCTTCCTTGGCTGCGCCGCCAGTTCAAGATACTGAGGCCGAAATTCATGGTTTTGCTGGGTTTGGCGGCGACGCACGGAATACTGGATCCCGAACTGAAAATGGGGGAAAGCCATGGTCACTGGTTTGAGCGGGGAGGCGTGCGGTTTATGCCGACTTATCATCCGGCCGCGATTTTGCGCAATCCCGGTTTGCGTCGTCCGGTGTGGGAAGACTTTCAGAAAATCAGGGAGGCCGTCCTCACCGCTTCGGGGCGGTCGCACAGCTTGTGAAGGCGTGTAAATACCACATAATGTACACATTTTTCTTGGCTTTTCTTAAATATTTAGGAGTATAATCCTGAACGTGCCCTAAATACTGGAGAAAATTCCGGAGAAAAGAGTGTGGTAGCTTTTGTCTCATGCAAGACTTTCTTTCGTTGATCGAACGCGAGGTCTAATCATGATGTTCATGGCGCTCGATCATGCCTTATATTTTTGGAGTTTTGGCCGCGTCAGCAATGAAGGGTTACCGTTGGTGACAAACGGCACCCTGTCTTTCCTGGGGGCGGGGAATCCGTCCCTCCCGGCTTCGATTGCCATGATTTTAGCCAGTATGGCGGCACCGGGGTTCTTGTTGATCGCGGGTTATGTTTTGGCCCTGTCAGTCAAAAGGCGTGAAGAGGCGGGGGCGTCAAGCTGGGAGATCAGCAAACATCTCTGGCTGAGGGGGCTGGCCCTAATCACGTTACAGGTGCTTGTGGCTTCCCCCGCCTTTAACCTGCCGGCCTTTGTCAACGGGGACCTGGAATTTTCGGTGGGAGTTATTCTCTCCCTCAGCGTCCTCTCCACGATAGGTCTCGGTTTCATTTTTTTGGATTTGGGCCGGCATATATCAGCCTGGAAGCTGATGGCTTTTACGGCGTTCCTTTACATTTTGAGCGAAAGCCTGCTGCCGCATTTCGCCGGGGCTTATTCCGGTCTGTCATGGCTTGAACAGGGTTTGCGCACACTCTTGGTCCTGCCGGTTCCTTTTTCCTCACAACTGCTTTTGAACAACAATTTTCCGGTCATACCCTGGCTCTTGCCCTTATGCTTGGGATGGCTGTACGGCAAGACTTACAAGCCGGAAAAGGGTCTCGCCTATGAGGGGAAACGCTGGGGCTTGTCCGGTTTGATCAGCTTGGGTCTGTTTTTCGTCCTGCGTCTGGCCGGATTGGGTGATTACTTGCGGGCCGCTTCACCCGACCAATTCTTCGTTCTTTCCAAATATCCACCGAGTCCGGATTATTTCCTGTTCTATCTGGGTCTGGTGTTCCTGATTTCTTACCTCTTCAGCCGCGTGCCCAGATCGGGTAAGGCGGTGACCATCTTGGGTGATTTCGGCAAGACGCCGCTGTTCTTCTATGCCGTACATCTCTGGCTCTACGCGCTCATTCCGGCTCTCTTCAATCATTTCAACCGCACCCCCATTTGGGCGGGAGCGGGTATTTGGCTGATGGGTCTGGTAATTCTTTATCCGTTGTGTCGATGGTCAGTTAAGCTGCGGAGTTCCCTCAAAGCGATGCTTAAGCCGAATCCCGAGACAAATTAGTAAATCAGTAAGTCAGCAAAGTAAGTCAGCAAAGTCAATCAGTAAGTAAGTCAGCAAGTCAATCAGCAAAGCAAATCAGCAAATTAGTAAATTAGGCCGCGCAAAGATAAAGCCGGTCTTTCCCGGCTAGGCTCGTACCAGTAGGCCGAGAGAGGAGAAGTGAATGGAAGCGGAATCTATTGGAAGGCTGTGGAGCTGGATAAAAAGGCACTTTTTGCGTGTTCTTGCTCTGGCCATCGTTGTTTACCTGATTTTCGATCCCTGGCGCGACAGCCGTATGGCATATCTCCTCCTGGCGGTGGCCTTTTGGGGTCTGGACCATGACCGGGTGCCCGTGACGTGGAGGAAGTTCTTGCCCTGGGGGATTCCTCTTTTGCTGTTTCCCCTAATCCTGTGGCAATGGTTTCCACCCATCTGGAATGATGTGGTGTACTGGCAGCTGGGTGCCAAACCCCATTTGGTAAACTTGGATCCCTGGTTCAAAACAATGGCTTGGAACAACGGCTGGATGTTCCGGGTGATTAAAACTCCCTGGCTGACCGCTTACTTTCGCTGGATTTATGCCAACGGTTTCACCCTGCCCGTGTTGGTGCCGGTGTTCCGTTCCTTCCTGGCCAAAGATTCCCGCAAAATGGCCAGCTATATCTTATCTGCCCACGTTTTGCAGTTCTTTATGATTTTCCCCTTTTATTTAACGTTCCATGCCAACGAAGTCTGGTATGTCCTGGGGGATCCGGACGGGATGGCCCGCCATTTGTCGGCGGCTCAGGCCGCGGTGGACGTATTGAACTGTTTCCCTTCGATGCATACCTCGGTGGCTTTTGCTATGCTTCTCATAGCCTGGAGGGAAAAAGACCGTTTCTTCCGTTGGGTTTGGGCGGTCTTCGGTTTGTCTGTCATCTACTCTACGCTCTATCTGGAGATCCACTGGGTTATCGATGTCATGGGGGGACTCCTCCTGGCAGTGGCGGCGGTAAAACTGGGAGATTGGGTCATAGCAAAAGCGTCGGCTAAATGGGGATGGTGGCAGACCATTTCTCTGCCTCAGGCTCCGCTGCCGGCCGAGAAAAGAGAGGCCGTCTGAGCCTGTACGAGGGCTTATTGGGGCGGGCGTTTCGGCCACAACCTTTTCACCGGCCCTGGTTTTTAGCGTCTCCGTTCGCGTGTCTTGTCCTTTCGGGTATGATTTTTGGGGAAATTTCCATACTAAGAAAGCAAGTCGGAGAAGCGGAGGTCGTTGATTTTGCCCAAGAATCTGGCGAATGAGGAACAGACCCAAAATCCCGCTCTGGAAAATCTCCAGCAGCTGGGGGAATTACGAATGCCGGAAAACACGAGCAATGTTTATTGTTTGACAATCGTCGGTCAGATTGAAGGTCATCAGGTCCTGCAGCCCCAAGCCAAAGCGACCAAGTATGAGCATATTATCCCGCAGCTCTTTGCGGTGGAACAGAACCCGAAGGTAGAGGGTACACTGGTTATTCTCAATACGGCGGGAGGGGATGTGGAGGCCGGCTTGGCCATCGCCGAACTCTTGGCCAGTCTGAGCAAACCGTCGGTTTCCCTGGTTCTGGGAGGGGGACACAGTATCGGTATTCCGATTGCCGTGAGCTGTCAGAAGAGTTTTATCGCCCCGACCGCAACGATGACGGTGCACCCGATTCGTTACACCGGCCTGGTCATCAACGGCCACCAGCAATTCGAGTACCTGCAAAAAATGCAGGAGCGAGTGGTTCGTTTTATCTGCAGTCATTCCAAGATTGACGAAGAGGGTTTGAGGCACCTGATGTTCAAAACCGGGGAGCTGGCTCAGGATATCGGAACGGTTTTAGTCGGTCAGGAGGCCGTCGATACCGGATTGATTCAGGCGGTCGGGGGTCTTAAAGAGGCTTACAAGGCCCTGTTGGACATGATTCCGGAAGACACTGAGGAGAAGCCACAGGCATGAGGACAAAGCTAAAGGCATGAAAGAAAAAGCGGCGTAAGCCGCTTTTTCCG
Organism: Peptococcaceae bacterium CEB3; assembly: GCA_001029295.1. Lineage (GTDB taxonomy): Bacteria > Bacillota > Desulfitobacteriia > Desulfitobacteriales > Desulfitobacteriaceae > Acididesulfobacillus. The sequence continues at coordinate 13,646 of LDXJ01000048.1, forward strand.
GCTGCCCCGGGAGTCCCTGCTGCCTTGTGGTGACAAGGGTCATTTGTCGTCTGCATAGCTGAAACGGACAGTATGGTTAAAAGGGCCAGATTTTTTGATCTTTGTGAAGAGGATTAAAGGAAATCGGGCTTGTTTTGTGGAAATGTATAGGCGGCTGCCCGGGTTGGGCGAGAGAGTGCGGGACTGGGAGGCTTGACCGGTGGCAAAAAAACGCAGGTACCGAAGTGTCAAGAAAAGCGCGATGTTAAAAGAATCCATACGGAACGAAGCAGTGGGCCTCCTGATCGTCGGTGCGGCTTGCTTGGGGTTGGTGGCTCTTTTTTCCGGGCACAATGGGATTATCGGGGCGCAAATCAGCGAGGCACTGACAATCTTTGCCGGCGGGGGGCGGGTTTTTATCCCGCTTATGGTCGGGATTTGGGGTTTGGCGGTTATGAATCAACGCCCCCGTGCCTTGAATTGGCGCGTGGTGGGTGGAGTCGTTTTGTTCTTGGTCTTGGTAGGTTTTTTGCAGTTGCAGATCCCCGGCGCGGCAACGTTTTCGCGGACAGAGATGTGGCAGGCGGGAAAAGGGGGACATGGCGGCGGGTTGTTGGGGGCCCTGGGGCCTGATCGCCGCTGCTCCGCTGCAGACGGTGGTCGGGACCGCGGGAAGTTACATTGTCTTGGTCATCGGGGCGATGGTGGGGGCCCTGTTGGTAACGAATCATTCCCTGGTTGAGGGTGGGCGTGAACTGGGTTTAATGTTCAAAGAAGGGGCGGATTGGCTCAAGAATCAAGTGAGCGATTTTGTTTTTGTTTTGCGCAGCCAGCCGAAAACGGAAGGGCTTCCGGCGCAGGGGGGAGAGAAGACCTTAGTCTCCGCCAAACGCAAGCCGAAAAAAGCGGCCGGCGGCGCGGAAGTTTCGGGGCAAAAACCGGTTTTGCCCGGGACTCCGGTGGTGATCCGGACCAGCGGCTGGACGCAGGAAGCAAAAGAAGCGGCGGAAAGTCTGGGTCCGGGACAATCCGAACCGTTTGTGGAGGGTCTCGGCGGTCCGGCTGCCGGGACGGCCCCGGCTGAGCCTGCATCGCCCGGCGCCAAGGGCGGCATCAAGCCTCCGGGAAAAGTGACGGGTACGCCTATTTCCCGCCAGGCGGAGCGCGACACCGGCTATGTCTTGCCTTCATCGGCTCTTTTGCACCAACCGATCAAGGTGAAGAATGCGCGGCTGAACAAGGATCTGGCGGATAACGTCAAGACTTTGGAGGAGACTCTGGAGAGTTTCGGGGTCAAGATTAAAGTCACCCATGTGACTCAGGGGCCGGCCATTACCCGGTATGAGGCCCAGCCGGCTCCGGGAATCAAGGTGAGCAGGATCACGAACCTGGCCGATGATATAGCGCTCAGCCTGGCCGCGGCGGACGTGCGGATTGAGGCACCCGTGCCGGGGAAATCCGTCGTCGGCATTGAAGTTCCCAACAAGGAAATCGCGACGGTTCATTTCCGTGAAGTCCTGGAGGCTCCGGATTTTCAGGATGCGCTCAGCAAATTAAGTCTGGTTCTGGGCAAGGATATCACAGGTATGCCCGTCGTTGCGGACCTCACGAAGATGCCGCACCTTTTGATTGCCGGGGCCACGGGTTCGGGCAAGTCGGTCTGTATCAATACGTTGATCAACAGTATACTATTTAAAGCCCGCCCTAACGAGGTTAAGTTCCTTCTCGTTGATCCGAAAATGGTCGAGTTGGCAAATTACAACGGCATTCCGCATTTGATTGCCCCGGTGGTGACGGATCCGCGCAAAGCCGCCGGCGCTCTCAAGTGGATCGTGACGGAGATGGAAACCCGTTATGAACTTTTCGCCGCCAACGGCGTGCGCGATATTGTGCGCTATAATTATGTGCGCCAACAGGAACCGGATGACAAACATCCGCCCCTTCCTTATGTGGTCGTGATCATTGACGAACTGTCCGATCTGATGATGGTTGCCCCCGGAGATGTGGAGGACGCCATCTGCCGCTTGGCGCAAATGGCCAGGGCGGCCGGTATCCACCTGATTGTGGCTACTCAGCGGCCTTCGGTTGACGTCATTACGGGCTTGATTAAAGCCAATATCCCGTCCAGGATAGCTTTTGCCGTCTCCTCGCAGACAGACTCGCGTACGATTATTGACATGAACGGGGCGGAAAAGCTCCTGGGCCGGGGGGATATGCTCTTCTATCCTATGGGAGCGGGCAAACCTTTGCGGGTTCAGGGCTGCTTCCTGGCGGACAAGGAAGTGGAAAATGTCGTCAGATTCCTGCAGAACCAAGCAAAACCCGAGTACCAGGAGATTCCGAATGTGGAATTGGGGAGCACGAAAGCGGAAGAGCCGGGAGACGAACTGTTTCACCAGGCAGCCGAACTGTTTATCGAGAGCGGTAACGCCTCGGTGTCCCTGCTGCAAAGGCGCTTGAGGATCGGGTACACCCGGGCGGCCCGCCTGATGGACCTCTTGGAGGAAAAGGGCGTGGTCGGGGGCTATGAGGGTTCGAAACCAAGGGAAGTCCTCTTGACACGCGGCCAATTTGAGCAAAAGTTCGGCTCGGAAGAAGCGGAACTTGAGGAAAAACCAGATGTTTCCGGCAGGATTTAAACTGCGCCGCGGCGAATATATACTGGTTGAAAGGAAGAGGAATGATTCACGAACTGAGCGCTGGGGAGCTGGCGGGTTTAGCCGATCCGGCTTTAATAGATGTCCGTTCCGAAGGAGAATTTGCCGCGGCGACGATTCCGGGAGCGGTTAACCTGCCCTTGTTGAATGACCGGGAGCGGGAGGAAGTAGGCAAAGTTTACACGCGGGTTTCGCCGGCGGCCGCGCGGGAATTGGGCTTGCGCCTTGTCAGTCCCAAGCTCCCGCAACTGGTTTCCCAGGCCGGACAATTGGCCCGGGAGAGGCCCTTGGTGCTTTTTTGCTGGCGGGGGGGCTTGCGCAGCAAGGCGTTGGCCCAAGTTTTGGATGTCATGGGGCTAACAGTTTACCGGCTGCGCGGAGGATACAAAGCTTACCGGCGTTTGGTGGTTGAGTTTTTTGCCCGGGAGTTTTCCCTGGCGGTCTTTGTTTTGTGCGGGAATACCGGGGTCGGTAAAACGAACCTTTTGTCTCGCCTGGGTGAGGCGGGACACCCGATCGTGGATCTGGAGGGTTTGGCCCATAACCGCGGTTCGGTTTTCGGGGGCGTCGGCTTAGGTGTTCCCCCCAGTCAAAAGGATTTTGAGGCGTATTTTTATGAGAATTTGCGCTTGTTTCGGGACCGGGGATATGTTATTGTCGAATGTGAGAGCAAACGGATCGGGTCAATCAATTTGCCTGTGAGTTTCTATCGGGCTATGCAGGGGGGCGTCCGGATTTTAGTCTACGATCGCCCGGATAACCGGATACGACGCTTGACGGAGGAATATACCCGCGTGCCCGGAGCGCTCGCCCAGATCCATGAAGCATTGCAGCGTTTAAGGAAAATCTTGGGTGACCGGAAAGTGGATGGATTGGAACAGCTGCTCCGGCGTGACCCAGCGGATTTTACGCGTTTTTTGCTGGAGAAATATTATGATCCTCTGTATGCCTACCCTAATGAACCCAGTCAAGGGTATGCGCTGAGTTTGGACTATAATGATCCGGGCACTGCTACAAAGGAGTTTGAAGACTACCTTGACAAATACTTGGGTGAGTCGAGACTTTCTTTATCTGGAATATGAAATCGAACAGAACAAGCCGGGCTTGCTGGGGGCCGTGACCACGTTGCTCGGAATGTTGGAGATGAACATTGTTACGGTCGCCAGCATCGGAGAGACGAGAAGGGGATTCCTCCTGGATGCTTCTTCGCCTCGGAAAGTGGAGGCGCTGGCTAAGGCCTTGTCTGAGGTGGATCAGATTCGGGTTACGGCCCTGAGAGAGCCCAATTTGTTGGACCGCGTCGCTTTGAGACACGGCAAGCGCCTGAGTCTTGCCTCCAGCGATCCGCCGACATATCGCTTCATCCGTGAAGAATTGGGTGTTTTGGTAGACTTTTTGGGGGATACTTTAGTTGAAGGCGGCCAGCAAATCATCGGCATGAGGGGGATGCCCAGGGTAGGGAAAACGGAGGCTGCCATTGCCGCCTGTGTTTATGCCAATAAGCGCTGGGTTCTGCTCTCATCCACAATCATCCGCCAGACCCTGAGAACCGAGGTACTGGAAGACGCGCAGGAGTGTGTATTTTTAATAGACGGGATAACGAGCACTTCCCGCGGCGGCGACAGCCACTGGCACCTGCTGGAAAAAGTGATGCCGATGTCCACGCCGAAGGTCATTGAGCATCCGGACGTTTTTCTGCGCGATGGGCGTTTGCAGGTGAAATTTGACTCCGTGATCGAAATTCGCCACAGTCCCGGTGATGAGATCAGAATGGAAGAGGTACCGACCAGCTTTTCCGCATTTGACTTAAGTTAACGGGAGGAGGGTTGCTTCATGGCGGGCGAAGGGAACATTTTGCGCACAGCCAGGGAAAGTAAAGGCTGGACTTTGCCGGAAACCGAAGAGGCGACGAAAATTCGGGTGCGTTATTTACAAGCCCTTGAGGAAGAAAACTATGCGATTCTACCGGGAGCCGCTTACAGTAAAGGTTTCTTGCGGACCTACGCTAACCATTTGGGTCTCGATCCGGAGGAAATAATAGGACTTTATAAAATGTCGGCGCAGCCCCAGACCCCTCCGGCATTGGAGGGTCCCCTGACTCCGCTTAAGTCGCGCCCGGTTTGGTTCAGGCCGGCGGTCGCGGGTGTGATGGCGCTCTTGGCCATCGTTCTGGTCATCGGGATTTCGCAGTGGACCCGCAACCCGGGCCCGTCCGCCAATTCGGGGTATACGCCGAGTGCTCTGCCCAGTCCGCCCAAACCCCAGAAGCCCGCCAAGAAGACGAATCCGCCGGCGTCTCAGGGCAAGCCGTCCGGCACGGCCCAAGCGGGCGGAACAGTCGCGGGAGGAACCGCGCCGAGTACTACCGGGCAGGGTACGACGTCCGCGGCCACAACCCCCACGAGCGGCGTGACCGCCAAACTGGTGTTTACCCAGGATGTCTGGATAGAATTCAACGTGGACGGGCAGGCTCCCGTTCAGCAGTACTTTCATGCGGGTACGACGAAGGAAATCACGGCCACAGACAAGATTGACCTAATGACTGTGGGCAATGCCGGCGGACTCTCCATAACGGTCAATGGCAAAGCGGTTCCTTCGCTGGGCGGCAACGGGCAGGTGGTAAACAGTATTATCTTAGACAAAGCGCATTACGGTTGAGAGCCGGCCGGGAAAGGGGATAGCATTTTGGCTAAGGATGCTTCGTTTGACATTGTTTCTCAAGTGGACACGCAGGAGGTGACAAATGCCGTCCATCAGGCCCAAAAGGAAATCGAACAACGTTTTGACTTTAAGAACAGCAAATCCTCAATCAGTCTGGAAGGAGACCGCCTGGTGCTGGTCTCAGATGATGATTTTAAACTGCGCAACGTCGTGGATATCTTGGAAGGAAAACTGGTCAAGCGTCAGGTTTCCCTGAAAGCTCTGGAGTACGGCAAGGTGCAGGCGGCAGCCGGTGACACGGTGCGCCAGGAAGTCAAGCTGATCCAAGGCATTGCCACAGAGAAGGCCAAACAGATTAACAAGCGGATCAAAGACAGTAAGATCAAGGTTACGAGTTCCATTCAGGGAGAACAAATCCGGGTGAGCGGGAAGAATAAAGATGACCTGCAAGCGGTGATCGCCCTGCTTAAGAAAGAAGATTGGGGCCTTGAGCTGCAGTTTATCAACTACCGCTAAGATGAAAGGGATGGGCGAAGCGAAAGAGGAAAAGACGGCCTTGCGGGAGAGGACGCTTTTTTTACCCATGAATCGCCAAGACATGCGCCGGCGTGGCTGGGAAGAGCTCGATTTTCTCCTGATCAGCGGGGACGCTTATGTCGACCACCCCAGCTTTGGGGCGGCCATTATTTCCCGTTGCCTGGAGAAGAAGGGCTATCGGGTCGGGGTCCTGGCTCAACCGGACTGGAGGGATTTGGAGGTTTTCCGCGGTATGGGGCGCCCCCGCCTGGCCTGCCTGATCACCGGGGGGAATCTCGACTCGCTGGTAAACCATTACACCGCGGCCAAAAAAAGGCGCTCAAACGACGCTTATTCCCCCGGGGGGGCGAGCGGGAGGCGGCCGGACCGGGCGACGATTGTCTACTCTAACCGCGTGCGGGAGGCTTTACCCGGCGTGCCGGTGATTATCGGCGGGATCGAAGCTTCCTTGCGGCGCTTTGCCCATTATGACTACTGGAGCGATAAGGTGCGGCGCTCAATCTTGTTGGACAGTCAGGCAGACCTCCTGGTCTACGGCATGGGGGAACGGGCGATTTTAGAAATAGCCCGGGAGTTGAGTTCGGGCAAAGAGATCGGGGAGCTTCTTGACCTGCGGGGGACCGTGGTTTTGGAGCGGACCTTAGATTGGGCCGGGCCGGAGCGCGGGGATCGCTTAATCCTGCCTTCTTTTGAGGATATTTTCGCTTCAAAACGCCGCTATGCCGAATCCTTTATGGAGCAGTATCAGCAGCAGGATCCTGTCCGGGGGAAGACTCTCGTCGAATTTTACCGGCAGGACCGCAAAGTTGTCCGGCAAAACCCGCCCCAAGAGCCCTTGAGTCAGAGCGAGATGGACGAAATTTACGCTCTCCCCTATACGGGGACTTATCATCCTCAATACGGGCGGGAGGGAGTGCCGGCGCTGCAGGAGGTAGAGTTCAGTTTGGTCAGCGCCCGGGGTTGTTATGGGTCCTGCTCTTTTTGTGCCCTGACTTTTCACCAGGGACGCATCGTCCAGAGCCGGAGCGCCCAGTCTATTGTGCGGGAAGCGAAAAGGTTGACCGCCAGTCCCCGTTTCAAGGGCTATATTCACGATGTCGGCGGGCCGACCGCCAACTTCAGGCGGCCGGCTTGCCCGGGCCAATTGAAAAGAGGCGCCTGTGCTCAGCGCCAGTGCCTTTATCCCTCCCCCTGCGACCGGATTGACCTGGATCACGGGGAATATCTGGAACTCCTGCGGGCTCTGCGCAGCCTGCCGGGTGTGAAAAAGGTCTTCGTCCGTTCAGGTATCCGCTACGACGCGGTGCTCGCCGATAAGAATACCCCTTTTCTGCGCGAACTTTGTCAATACCATGTGAGCGGCCAGCTCAAAGTAGCTCCCGAGCATGTCAGCCCGTCCGTGCTGAAGCGTATGGGGAAGCCGGGTCCGGAGGTTTACGCCGAATTTGTGCGGGAGTTCAAACAGGTGAATGAGGATTTGGGCAAGAAGCAGTATCTTGTGCCCTATCTCATGTCTTCCCATCCGGGGAGCGGTTTGAAAGAGGCGGTGGAATTGGCGGAATTTGTCCGCGATCTCGGTGTCAATCCGGAACAGGTCCAGGACTTTATTCCGACTCCCGGGACTTTATCGACATGTATGTATTACACCGGCCTCGATCCGCGCACAATGGAAAAAGTATATGTGCCGAAAGGGGTCCGGGAAAAAGCCAGGCAGAGGGCCTTAATCCAATACCGCAATCCGGCCAACTATTCTTTGGTGGAGGAGGCCTTGCGTCTGGCCGGGCGGGAGGATCTAATCGGGTACGGCAAAAAGTGCCTGATCAAGCCACGAAACAGCGAACACGGCAAACACGGCAAAAACGGAGAAAGCGGAAAAAGCGGCCAAAGCGGGAAGCGCGGGAAACAGAGAGCGGCAAACAGGGGCGGTCGTCACCCCTTGACAGGTCCGAATTCATCCAGGAGGGCGTCTTCGACTTCGTCCAGGGCAAGCAAGGCCAGTTCTTTCAAATAGACGCCGTCCGGTTCCCCGGCCGTAAAGCCGGCGAAGTCGAGAATGGGTTCATCCGCGTAAAATTTAGAGACAGAGAACTTGGCGTCCGCGGCGCCTTCTTCCGGTTCGTAGCGCAAGAGGTAGAACTCTGTCGGGTCAAGGACGCTCTGCAGAAATATGGTCTGCCCGGGAGTGACAAAGACGACTCGGGCATCTTCATACTCACGGTTGATGAATTGCAAAGTAAAGGCCTGGACAAGGGATTCCCGCGCATCTCCCCGACCGGAGAGGTCCCGGTCCCGGCCGCGGTTGCGGCTGTGCGGTTCGGGCCAACTGAATTCTTTTTCCGAGGAGTGCTCGGCTTCCATTTCTTCCGCCAGAACTTCCAAGCGCCGGGAAACGGCATCCGGAACAGTGTACTCCGGGCAGGTGTTGGAACGGCAGTGATAAACAGGCACGCGGTGGATTTGGCCGACCCCGTGGGCTAAGTCGACGGGCAATGTGCGTATACTTAAATATCCTTCATCCCCGCAGCCGCAGACATCGACCGGCTCCAGAAAATTCGACATTCTAACCATTCCTTTCGCTGCGCTCAGACGCAAAACGTCATGACGACAGTGCCTTTCTTAAGCTCGGTTTTGAACAGTGCACTGATATATCCACTATTTTGCCACGTTTTCGGCTTTGAGACAACACTGGGCGGGGATTCAATTTTTTTACTTTTTGACACTTGGGGAAAAATTGGTTTATACTATGTGAGTAAAGTGTTTAGGGCTTCACGGAAACTCATCGTGCGGGAAGAAGCTTACGAGGTGCGAGAATTTGACCGTCAAAGCAGCGATTGTGACTCTGGGCTGTCCCAAGAACCAGGTGGACAGTGAGGTAATGGCCGGGATCTTGGGCGAGGAATATGAACTGACGGATCAGCCTGCGGAGGCGGAGATTATCCTTGTCAATACCTGTACCTTTATCGATCCGGCCAAGGAAGAGTCGATCGATACCATCTTGGAGATGGCGCGTTATAAGGAGGAGGGCCGGTGCAAAACCCTGATAGCTTGCGGTTGCCTGGCTCAGCGCTACAAAGAAAAGCTGATGGACGAGATCCCGGAGATTGACGGGGTCTTCGGCACCGGGGGTGTGGGGGAAGTGCGGCAATGGGTGGCTGAGGCGCGCCGCGCGGGAGCCCCGTTTCCCCGGGAGGGAAGGCCGGATTGCAGCTATCCGGAAGAAGTGGGACGCAAACGTTCCGGACCTCGGCATTGGGCCTACGTGAAGGTGGCTGAAGGGTGTGACAACGCTTGTACATATTGTGTCATCCCGCAGGTGCGGGGGCCCTATCGCAGCCGGACTGAGGAATCGGTATTGGCTGAAGTCCGCCGCCTGGCGGCGGAAGGGGTGAAGGAAGTCATCCTGGTTGCCCAGGACACATCCCGCTATGGCAGGGATCTTTACGGTGAATTGCGATTACCGGCTCTCATTCGCAAAATCGCCGGAGTGGATGGGATCCGTTGGATCCGGCTGATGTACTGCTACCCGGATCTGGTGACAGATGAACTGATTGACACCATGCGGCAGGAACCCAAAGTGTGCAGTTACCTCGATTTGCCGCTTCAGCACGCCTCTGACAAGGTATTGCGGGAAATGAACCGGAGAGGTACCTGTGCCGAGTCAAAAGAACTCATTGGCAAGCTGCGGCGGGCTTTGCCGGATATAAGGATCCGGACGACTTTGATTACCGGTTTCCCGGGTGAAAGCGAAGAAGAGTTTGAGCAGCTCCTGCGTTTTGTGCAAGAGACAGAGTTTGATCGCTTGGGGGCATTTGCCTACTCCCGGGAAGAAAGCACTCCGGCTGCCGGGCGTCCCGATCAGGTCCCGCCGGATATCGGAGAGGCTCGCCGGGACCGGATCATGGCCCTGCAGCAGGAAGTCGCCCTCAGACGGCAGAGACGTTGGGTTGGGCGCACGCTGCAAGTCCTGTTGGAAGAGTTGCTGCCGGATGGTCGCTGGTTGGGGCGGACGGAAGGAGATGCTCCCGAGATCGACGGGCAGGTCTATGTTGAAAATAAAACGACACGTTGTCTGAATCCGGGTGATTTTGTCGCCGTGAAAGTTCTGGAAGCGGACAGCTATGATTTAACGGGAGAGGTTGTTTTGTGAATTTGCCCAATCGCTTGACCTTGGCGCGCATCATCATAATCCCCGTGTTTATGGCTTTCCTGCTCTTGCAGGTGCCGCGGGGGCATACTCTTTTTGCCCATCAGGACGTAGTCGCGGCCGTGATCTTTATTCTGGCCTCAGCGACCGACGGGCTTGACGGCTATATAGCGCGCAAACGGCATCAAGTCACGGTGTTGGGGAAGTTTATGGATCCGCTGGCTGATAAGCTCTTGGTCTCCGCCGCTTTGATTTCCCTGGTGCAGCTGGGGGACGTCCCGGCCTGGATAGCCTGGACCATTTTGGGACGGGAGTTTGCCGTCACCGGCTTAAGAGCCATCGCCGCCGCCGACGGGCATGTGATCAGTGCGAGCAAGCTGGGAAAAATCAAGACCGTAACCCAGGTCATCGCCATTTCGGCGATTCTCCTGCATGATTGGCCGTTTGCTTTGCTGAACATTCCCGTGGGGCAGCCTTTCTTGTACATTGCTCTCGTTTTTACGATTATCTCGGGGATTGATTACTTACTTAAGGCCAGACTCCTGTTGCGCAAGTAATGGACGGCGAACAATGACGGCGGGCGGCCCGCCGGCAAGAGAACTTATCTTGGAGAAGGCAAAAAGCCGCGTTGGCAGCCCATTAGCTTTTAGAATGCTTTTGGGCTCTTGGGGCTTTTTTAGTGGTGCCGCACTGGCGGCACAGGGGTCGGATGTTGCCGGTAAAGGAACTCGCCCCGCGTGCGGGGAAGTTGTCTCTTTATGGAGCCTGAAGGATCGTTTACTTTTGAAGAAGTTATTTTTGTGCTTGATTTCTGCTCGTTTGGCAGCGAAAGGCTGTCCGATGTGCCGAATTTGCGTTTTGGGAAAATGTTCTTGTTCGGTTCTTGTTATACTCCGTGCTATAATGTCAATATGACGTGCAGTATGTCGAAACGGAGGGCAAGAGATGACCAAAGAAAGGATAAAAATTATCAGTCTGGTCGGGCTCCTGGTCTTTGGCCTATTGCTGAGCGCTCGTTTGCTTTACAATGAGAAATGGGTGGATGCTAACCTGATTCGCCAGAGCCAGCAGATTCCGGGCGTTGTTTCCGTTGGAGTGGTGGGTTCGTCAGGGCGGCAGGAGTTCGATGTAACAACCAAGAATGTCAGCGATTTGTCCGAAACCAGTGCGATGCTGAGCAGACTGGCCGGGAAACTGCCGATTCGCTATTTGGATAATCGGAGCCCGGCCCTGGAAGCGGTATATAATCAGATGCAGTTTGCTTTGCAGGAGGGAATTGTGCGCGGGGATTTTGTGCGCATGGCGCAGCAGGTCGCAGCCTTGGGGAAGAAAGCCGGCGCGCAAGTCAACTTAACGATGGACAGTGATGAAATCTATCTCACACTGACTCAGGGAACCCATCAATTGGTCGCTGTCCTGGACCGGCACGGAGAAGGAAAGTTTTTGCCCAGTGAGGCCCAGGCGGTGAGTAAGGGGGGATCCGCGTGATACTCGATTTGGGTTTGGGAGCGGCTGCGGGAGTTTTGGCCTATCTTCTGGTTATGGGGTATAATGTGCTGCCCTTGGTGGTGGTGGTTGGCGGTGCCTATTTGGTTTGGCATTTTGTCATCCAAAGGCAGGTTCTTAGAACCAGCGGGAAAGGGGTTCTGGTTTCTACCACGGCTATCGGTTTTGACGATATCGGAGGGCAGAACGCGGCTAAGAAAGAACTGCAGGAAGCCTTGGATTTCCTGCTCTATTCCGACGGCATGAAAGCTTTGGGGATTCGCCCCCTAAAAGGTATTTTGCTTTCCGGGCCGCCCGGCACAGGTAAGACGCTTTTGGCCAAAGCCGCGGCCAGGTACACTAATTCCGCTTTCTTAGCGGTCTCGGGCAGTGAATTCGTGGAAATGTATGCCGGGGTCGGGGCGGAACGGGTTCGCTCTTTGTTCCGCCGGGCACGGGAGACAGCCAAAAAGGAAAAGAGAACCAGTTCGATCATCTTTATAGACGAAATGGACATCTTGGGAGCAAAGCGGGGCAGCAATATTTCACACCACGAGTATGACCAGACACTTAATCAGCTTTTGGTGGAGATGGATGGGCTGGGGACCGACCAAGGAAGTCAGATCCTGGTGATCGGGGCCACTAACCGGGCGGACGCTTTAGACGAGGCTTTAGTGCGCCCCGGGCGCTTTGACCGTATGGTCAAAGTCGATCTGCCCGATAAAGAAGGGCGGTTGGCGATTCTCAAGATTCATACCAAGAATAAACCCTTGGCCGCGGGAATTGACCTGGACAAAATCGCCCGGGAAACGTTCGGCTTTTCCGGCGCGCATCTGGAAAGTGTGGCCAATGAGGCCGCGGTTTTTGCCCTGCGCGCGGGTGAGAAGGAAGTCCAGGAAAGCCACTTGCGCGAAGCCGTGGAGAAGGTCATGCTGGGCGAGCAATTGGACCGCAAGCCGACGACGGAGGAGATGGAAAGGATAGCGATCCACGAGAGCGGTCACGCTCTGTTGGCCGAAACAGTGAGGCCGCATTCGGTTGCTCAAGTTTCGGTGCGTTCCAGGGGCAATGCACTCGGCTATGTCCGTCATTACCCGGAAGACGACCTCTACCTCTACACGCAAACCATGCTGGAGGAGCAGATCATGATCGCTTTGGCCGGAGCCTTGTCCGAAGAGGAACTCCTAGGTTCCCGCAGTACCGGGGCGGCCGGGGATTATGGGCAGGCGTTTAATCTGGTGGAGAAAATGCTCATGTCCGGTATGTCCAGTTTGGGAGTGGTGGATCTGGAGAACCTGGCTGTGGAAAAGCGTCACGAGGCGACGCGGGAGATTTTCGCTGTTTTGGAGGAAAAGACGCGCCGGATTATTCGTGAACACCGAGAGGTACTGCGCGAACTCTCGGGAATTCTGCGGGCTGAGGAGACGCTCAGCGGCGAAACTCTACGTGCCTATTTGCACGATGTGGCCTAGATGAAAGTTTTTGGTCAAAAGAGGATAACTTTTGGTTCAAGAAGGATAACTTTCGGTCCGGAGAGAAATAACTAGGAGGTGTAAGTTGCATCTTTAACGGAGGGTGATACAATAGTATGAAGGCTGTGATCCTAGCGACGGGTACGGAGCTTTTGCTCGGACAGACTTTGAATACCAGCGCCCATTATCTCACCGGGAAATTATCCTCTTTGGGCATTGAGGTTGATTATCATATCACAGTGGGCGACAACCCCGAGCGAATGGAGGCGACTCTGCGAGAGGCCCTGGGTTGTTGTGATCTGTTGGTAACTACCGGAGGTTTGGGTCCTACCAAGGACGACTTGACGAAGGAACTGGTGGCGAAAGTTTTAGGTTTGGCGATGGAGTTGGATCCCGCGAGTTTGGAGCAAATCAAAAGTTTTTTTGCTAAACGCAGGGGTCCGATGCCGGCGGGCAATGAGAAACAAGCTTATTTTCCCCGCGGGGCCAGGATTCTTCCGAATCCTATCGGAACCGCGCCCGGCGCGATCATCGAGCAGGGTGGGAAAACGGTTGTCATCCTGCCCGGGCCGCCGTTCGAAATGCAACCTATGTTTGAGAACCATGTTCGGCCCGACCTGGAGAAACGCCTGGGCCGCGGCGCGGCGCGGATGTATGTTCGGGTTCTCAAAGTGTTCGGCATGGGTGAGTCCGCTATCGAAGAAGTTCTGGGTGACTTGATGCGGCGGTCCAATCCCGGCTTGGCTTTGCTGGCCAAACGGGCGGAAATGCATATTCGTCTGGTAGCCCGTTCTCCGCGGGAGGATCAGGCCCTGGACCTTTTGGATGGGTCGGAACGGGAGATCCGCTCCCTTCTCGGGGACAAAGTGTTTGCCCGGGATGAGGAGACGATGATCAGGATCGTGGGGAACTCGCTTAAGGAGCGGGGGCTGAGGATCGCGACGGCGGAATCGTGTACCGGCGGATTGTTGGGTGCGGCTCTGACGCAAGAACCCGGCAGTTCGGAGTTCTATTTGGGCGGGGTCGTAAGTTACGCCAACGCGGTTAAAGAAGGGTTGTTGGGGGTCAAACAAGAAAGCCTTGATTCCGTGGGGGCCGTCAGTGAGGAGGTGGCCCGGGAGATGGCAGAGGGCATCCGAGTGCGCACAGGGGCCGATCTGGCGCTCTCGACCACAGGAATCGCGGGGCCTGACGGGGCGACGCCTGAGAAGCCGGTAGGATTGGTTTACATTGGTTTAGCGAGCAGGAAAGGCGTGCAAGCGCGGAGATTCCAGTTCTATGGGGAAAGGGAATCCGTACGCCAGTTGACAGTACAGGCCGCCCTGGATTGGGTGCGCCGGCAGTTTGGTCCAGTCGGAAAGGAGAACTTTGTTTCATGATGGTTGAACGGTTACAGACTTTTGGCGAGATTACGCTTAGCAAACAGGTATTACAGGCATTGTCGGAGATGGGTTTTGAAGAACCGTCTCCGATCCAGAAAGAAGCGGTGCCCCTGGCTTTAAACGGGGTGGATTTGATCGGGCAAGCTCAGACAGGTACGGGCAAGACAGCGGCCTTCGGAATTCCGATCACGGAAAAAGTGAATCCTAAATTTCAGGCCGTACAAGCCCTGGTTCTGACTCCGACCCGGGAGCTGGCTGTCCAGGTGTCGGAGGAAATCGCGAAGATCTGCAAGTACAGGCACATTAAGCCCCTGCCTATCTACGGTGGGCAGTCCATTGACCGGCAGATCCGGGCCCTGCGTTACGGGTGCCAGGTGGTGGTCGGCACTCCGGGGCGTTTGCTGGACCATTTGAACCGCGGTACTCTGCGTTTGCCCTATGTCAAAACCGTGGTCCTGGATGAAGCGGACGAGATGCTCGATATGGGCTTTATTGATGATATCGAAAGTATTCTTAAAGAGGTGCCGGCCGAGGATCGCCAGCTGATGTTGTTTTCGGCTACGATGCCCCTGGAAATCCGCCGCTTGGCCCAACGCTACATGAAGGAACCTCATACCATTACGGTCAGCCGGGACGAATTGACGGTGCCGCTCACCGATCAGGTATTTTATGAGACTCGGGAAAAGATCAAGGTGGACGCCCTCTGCCGGATCATTGATACGGAAGATATCGGCCAAGGGATTATTTTTTGCCGGACCAAGCGGGGTGTTGATGAACTGGTAGTGGCCCTGGAGGCGAGAGGCTATTTTGCGGACGCGCTGCACGGGGATTTGAGCCAACAGCAGCGGGACCGGGTGATGAAACGTTTCCGGGACGGGAAGACCGAGCTCCTGGTGGCGACGGACGTGGCCGCCCGGGGCCTGGATATCGATAAGGTGACTCATGTCATCAACTTTGATATTCCCCAGGACCCGGAAGGCTACGTACACAGGATCGGGCGCACCGGGAGGGCCGGGCGCAAAGGTCAGGCGATCACTTTGATAACGCCGAAGGAATACCGGCAGCTCCGGCTGATAGAGCAGCTAATCAAGACGCGCATTCGCCGGCAAGAGCTGCCCTCCCTGGCGGATATCAGTGAAAGACAGGCCGATAACTTGAAAAACCAGCTGATTAAATTGATCCAGAAAAACCATTTAGGTGCCTATCGCTCTATCGCCGGGGCCTTGCTGGAGGAATACGATTCGATGGAAGTGGCGGCCGCGGCCCTCAAGTATGCCGTGGAAGGTCCGGATGTGGAACAGCGGGAGGAGGAGGATGAACTCTCCTTCGGCAATACCGGGGCCACCGCCGGCATGGTGCGCCTGTTTATGAACATCGGGCGTATCCAGCAGATCAGGCCTCAGGATATTGTGCGCTGGATTGCCGAGGAGAGCGGAGTTCCGGGCAACATCATCGGCATGATCAATATTTACGACAAGTTCACTTTTGTTGAGGTGCCGGAAGAGTATGCGCAAAGAGTTTTGGGCTGTATGCATCAAAATATGATCAAAGGGCGCAAGGTGAACGTGGAACCCGCTAAAGCCAGATAAGGGAGCGAACGGCCAGGGCCGAGACTTCGGGCCGCGGCGGCGGAAAAGCTGAAACGGATTTGAACTGGCGCGCGAAAAGTCCCCTCCTCTTCAGGAGGGGATAATTGCTATGCGCAGTTGACGAAACAACGCTTTTTCTGTCGAACGATTGAGGGTTGACAAGCACGAGGAATTCAACTATAATACAATCGAACAGATGTTTGTGTTTATCCAGCTTTAGCTGAACGAGTTCACTTATAAGTGCTAAAAAAGACTGAGGAGGGATGGGATGTCCGGAACTGACAAACTGAAAGCCCTTGATATCGCCTTGGGCCAAATCGAAAAACAGTTTGGCAAAGGCTCCATTATGAAACTGGGCGAGGCTTCGGCGAAAATGGCGGTTGAGACGATCTCCACCGGCGCTCTGGCTCTGGATATCGCTCTGGGTGTGGGCGGAGTGCCTCGGGGGCGGGTTGTGGAAATTTACGGGCCGGAATCTTCGGGCAAAACCACCGTGGCCCTGCATATCGCGGCGGAGGCGCAAAAGGCAGGGGGTGTGGCGGCTTTCATCGATGCCGAACATGCTTTGGATCCGGTCTATGCGCGGGCGCTCGGACTGAATATCGATGATCTCCTGGTGGCTCAACCGGACACGGGCGAACAGGCCCTGGAAATCTGCGAGGCCCTTGTCCGGAGCGGAGCGGTGGACGTGGTCGTGATCGACTCTGTGGCTGCCCTCGTTCCGCGGGCCGAGATTGAAGGGGAAATGGGGGATTCCCATGTCGGTTTGCACGCGAGGCTGATGTCTCAGGCGCTGCGCAAGCTGACGGGGGCGATCAGCAAGAGCCGGACCTGTGTTATCTTTATTAACCAGATCCGGGAAAAGGTCGGAGTGATGTTTGGTAATCCCGAGACGACCACCGGCGGCCGCGCCTTGAAATTCTACGCCACGATCCGGCTGGATGTGCGCCGGCAGGAGACCCTGAAACAAGGGCAGGAAATGGTGGGCAGCCGCACACGGGTCAAGGTCGTCAAAAACAAAGTGGCTCCTCCCTTCAGGATGGCGGACTTTGATATCATGTATGGACAGGGCATTTCCCGGGAGGGGAGCATTGTCGATGTCGGCACAGACATGGAACTCATCAACAAGTCGGGAGCCTGGTATTCCTACAACGGAGAGAGGTTGGGACAGGGCAAAGAGAATGTCAAGGAATTTTTGCGCCAACACCCGGAAATCGCCAATGAAATAGAGGGACGGATCCGGAGCAACATCAGCACTGCGGTCCCGGCCTCGGCTGAGGAGGAGGCGGACCCGGATAACACTGACTGACGATTGGGGTGTAGGGCATGAATGTTCGTGCGGAGTCTCGACGAGCGGGATCGGCTTCGGCGACGGGGAGATTCAGGACTGGGGTGTCACTTAGGTGAGGGAGGTGACCGGCGACGGGCTCTTTAAAGAACAAGGCAGCCTGTGCGCGAGGCCCTCAGAAGAAGGCTTTGGAGGCTGCGCTCGACGCGCTCTCACATAGGGCCTTGACGCGTCATGAGGTCCAAGAGCGCCTTGACGGCAAGGGCTACACTTCCCAGGAAAGCCTGGAGGCCCTGCGGCGTTTGGAAGAATGGGGCTACCTCGATGACCGCCGTTTGGCTCTTGGCTATGGTCAGGCTCGCGTGCGGGATGGTTGGGCGCGGGCCCGCCTGCGTCTGGCTCTCAGCCGGCGGGGAGTGGACAGGGCGGTGATCGACGAAGTTTTGAATGAAGTCTATGCCGAGGGGTTGGAACTTGAGCAGTGTATCGAACTGGTCCGCAAACTGTGGGAACAGGAGGAAAAGAAGGCCGAACGCCGAAGGCACCCCAGTCAGGCACACTTTGGCGCGGGACTTGCAGCCGCTTCACCGCGGCAGAAAATCGGGGCCAAGCTCATGCAAAGAGGTTACCCGATGGACATCGTGGTGAAGGCACTTGACAATTTTTACAAACCGAATTAAAATGCTACTAGAGACTTGTCCTCTGGTAAATGCTAACCTTTAAAAGGTTTTTCTTATAGATTTCAGCGTAGTTAGGCTAAAAATTGGGGGTTTTAACTAGCGAGCGAGAGTTTGTAGGAAATTGGGTTCGCCCGATATCTTTGAAAGGTGGCTTTTGGGGGACTGGTCGAGTTAACCAGTCTTTTTTGGTGTTATTTTAGTTTTATTGGCAGGAGGTGAAATCTTGGACAGTATAGGGATCATTGTTTCTATCGTACTATTGCTTGTCGGTTTGGTGCTCGGGGTGGCAGCGGGCTGGTTTATGCGTAAGGTCACGGCCGAAAAGTCCATCGGCTCGGCTGAGGAAGAGGCCAAGCGGATCGTAGGCCTGGCCCAGACGGAGGCCGAGGCCAAAAAGCGGGAAGCTGTCGTTGCGGCCAAAGAAGAAACCATGCATATGCACAACGAGGTTGAGAAAGAGATCCGGGAACGGCGCAACGAACTGCAGCGTTTGGAAAGGCGTTTACTGCAAAAAGAAGAGACGCTGGACCGTAAAATGGAGTCTTTGGAACGTAAGGAAGACAACATGCACCGCAAAGAAGCGGAGGTTGACCGTCAGCGGGAGGAACTGTCTCATTTGGTCACCAAGGAACAGACTGAGCTCGAACGCATATCCGGCTTGACATCGGATGAAGCCAAGGAAATTCTTCTACATAGTGTTGAGGAAGAAGTGCGTTATGAATCCGCTATTATGATTAAGGATATTGAAAGCAAGGCCAAAGAAGAAGCGGAGAAACGGGCGAAGAACATTATTGCGCTGGCTATCCAACGCTGTGCGGCGGATCATGTGGCTGAGACGACCGTATCAGTGGTTGCCCTGCCCAATGATGAGATGAAAGGCCGGATCATAGGGCGTGAAGGAAGAAATATTCGCACTCTGGAGACCCTGACGGGTATCGATTTAATTATTGACGATACGCCCGAGGCGGTGATTCTTTCGGGATTTGACCCCATTCGCAGGGAAGTGGCCCGGGTAGCTTTGGAGAAGTTGATCATCGACGGCCGCATCCACCCCGCGCGGATTGAGGAAATGGTTGAGAAAGCCCAGAAAGAGGTTGAACAGCGCATTCGGGAAGAAGGAGAACAGGCGACCTTTGACACGGGGGTGCATGGCTTGCATCCTGAACTGGTTCGCATGCTGGGCAGGCAGAAGTTCCGCACCAGTTACGGCCAAAATGTTCTGAGACATTCCATCGAGGTCGCTCATTTGGCGGGTCTTATGGCGGCGGAACTTGGAGTGGATGTCCAACTGGCCAAGAGGGCGGGGCTGCTCCATGACATTGGCAAGGCGGTTGACCATGACACGGAAGGGACCCATGTCCAAATTGGGGTTGAGGTAGCCAAGAAGTATAAGGAATCTTGGGAAGTCATTCACGCGATTGAAGCTCATCATGGAGATGTGGAACCGAAAACGGTCGTGGCCGTACTGGTGGCGGCTGCCGACGCGGTGTCGGCCGCCAGGCCCGGCGCCCGGCGGGAAACTTTGGAAGCGTACATTAAACGGCTGGAAAAATTGGAGGATATTGCCGAGACCTTTGAGGGAGTGGAGAAATCCTACGCCATTCAAGCCGGTCGCGAGATTCGAATCATTGTAAAGCCCGACAAAATCGACGATGTCTTGGCTCCCAAGATTGCCCGGGAGATTAGCAAGCGCATCGAAGAAGAGTTAGAATATCCCGGACAGATTAAAGTCGTTGTAATACGTGAAACCCGTGCGGTGGATTATGCCAAATAGCATTTCCGGCCGGCGGCGCCCGTGTTGCGTCCGCGGGGGAGGCCCGCGTCAGCAAGTGACCGGGTAAATGTCAGAACGTGCCAGAAGGACTTTGCCGCTTGGTGCCGAATACCTTACCTAATTGGCAGAAGGAGAGGAAAAAGGAGAGGGAAACAGATGGCGGCGCTGAGCTTGCAGTATAAAGACGGCAGACGGGTGCCGGAAGGGGCCGGTCTGCTCATTTCGATTCTGGTACGCTATGCCGAGGTGGGTTCTATATATTATTGGCAGGAGGAGCATGCTCTGAAATTTACGTTTTTGCTCATGGGAGCGGAAGGCAAGGCAGTGGAGGGGTTCAGGAACAAGCTCCCGCTCGCTTTGGCAGCTTTTCACGGCCTGAAGGGCAGCGCCATGACACTCTGCGGGATGGAAAGCCGCGGCGAGGGGGATATCTATACGCTTACCGTGACTAGGGACGTAGAGAGTATGACTCAGACGGAGGTGGGACTCATCGTCGATTTGCTCAAGGATGAGTTTGGGGAGGCCTTGGTTCTCGACGATGCGGACGGGGACGTTCCGGAAGACGAATTGCTTTTTCAGGAGGAGTTGATCGGACACCTGCTGGCCAAGATGCGGGATGACGAAATCGATAAAAATGTGGTCGCGGTTCGCGATGAAGGCCGGGTTTTGGTTTTCAAGAATTAGAAAAAGCCCCGCATCGCCATTCGATGGCCTTTTAGGACAAGAGGGAACGCTGAGTGTGGTTGGTGTGGCCGCTATTGAGGTCAAGGGTCAGGGAATAGCCCGGCAGGAGCCGCTGATCTTCGTGGAAGGGGAATCGTTCATGATCGTATTGTTCATAGGGGACATCGTCGGAAAAACCGGGCGCCAAGCCATCAGGGCTTTGCTTAAACCGGTTAAAGACGAATACAAGGTGGCACTCACAGTTGCCAATGGTGAAAATGCCGCGGGTGGGAACGGTTTGACCAGAGAAGTGGCGCAAGAGCTCTACGGTACGGGTATTGATTTCCTTACCATGGGCAATCACGTCTGGGACAAAAGGCAGATTCTGGACTTCATCGACAGTGAGGCGAGGTTGGTGAGGCCTGCCAACTATCCGGCCGGGGCACCCGGCAAGGGGTACGGATTTGTGCGCTTGAACGGCTTCAAAGTCGGGATGCTCAATCTGTCCGGTCGAGTCTATCTTCCGGCTCTGGATGACCCCTTTAGCGGAGCGATTCGGTTAATTAACCTGATGCGTCAGGAGAGTCCCCTGATCCTGGTGGATTTCCATGCCGAGGCCACCTCGGAAAAAATTGCTTTGGGTTGGTTTTTGGACGGCAAAGTCAGTGCCGTGTTGGGAACCCATACTCATGTACAAACAGCCGATGAGCGCGTTTTGCCCCAAGGCACGGCCTACATCACGGATGTGGGTATGACCGGGCCGCGGGACTCCGTCCTCGGTGTTAAGAAAGAAGTCGTCATCAACCGCTTCCTGACCCAGCTGCCGGCAAAATTCGACATTGCCGGCGGGGTCTTGCAATTGAATGCCGTCATCCTCGATCTGGATGAAGAGACCGGCAAAGCCCGGCGGATCGAGAGGGTGCAGCGCTTTGCCGAATAGCGCACATCCATTCGGCGCCGTCGGAGGTGAAGGCATTTGGCGGAGGAAAAAATCAGAAAATTCCCTGAAGAAAAAGGACTTTTGAATTTTGTCGCGAATATCTAGCAAAGGCGAAGTGGAAATACATGTCAATGAGCAAACAGGAGGTTGTAGTTTATGGACGTCTTAAAAGTCTCAGCTAAATCAAGCCCGAATTCTGTCGCCGGTGCGCTGGCCGGAGTACTTCGCGAACGAGGGGGTGCGGAATTGCAAGCGATAGGAGCAGGGGCCCTCAACCAAGCGGTGAAAGCCGTGGCGATTGCGCGGGGATTTGTCGCTCCGAGCGGGGTGGACTTAATCTGCATCCCGGCATTTACGGACATTCAGATTGACGGAGAAGAACGGACAGCGATCAAGCTCATCGTTGAACCGCGTTGATTGCAGCTTTCCGGCCTGTTTGCCCAGCAAACAGGCTTTTTCGATTTCCTATCCGAAGAACATTTTCATCGTGCTGTCTGAACGGACAGTCCATGACTGATTCTTTGTCCGCGGGGATTGGCGGCGGAAAGCGTCTGAGAGGAGGAGCTTTTGCGTGGATGAAACTTACGTAATTGACGGCCACTGTGACAGTGTAGGTGATTATTGCTCGAAGCAGCGGAGCTTGCGCGGGCAGGAAGGCGGGCAATGGGATCTGGAGAGGGCCCGCCGGGGGCGGGTGGGAGTCCAGTTCATGGCGGCCTTTATCGCAAGCGAGTATAAACCGGCGCGGGCTACGGTGCGCGGCTTGGAACTGATTGCCGCCTTGCACCGGTTTGCCGCCGATAATGGGGAAAGGGTGTTTCTCATCCAAGGCCGGGATGATCTGAAACGGATCGAGCCGGAAAGAAAAACGGGCTTGCTGTTGAGTGTGGAAGGAGGGGAAATCCTGGGTGAAAGTCTCTTCCTGCTGGACATCATCTACCGGCTGGGGGTGCGGGCCTTGGGCCTGACCTGGAATCAGCGCAACGCAATTGGGGACGGGGTGGGAGAACAGGGGAGCCAAAGCCGCTTATCGCACTTTGGCGAGAGAGTGGTCCGGCGCCTCAATGAGTTGGGGATGATTGTGGACGTTTCCCACCTCAACGAAGCGGGATTTTGGCATGTTCTCGAACTGTCATCCGCCCCCATCGTCGCCTCCCATTCCTGCGCCAAGGCTCTATGTGCCCATCCCCGCAATTTGACGGACAGGCAGTTGAAGGCACTCGCTCGGAATAAGGGAGTTGTCGGGGTGAATTTTTGCCCGGCTTTTCTGTCGGATGCGGGGCGAGCGGAGCGCCGGGATGTCGTCCGGCACATTTCCCACATCGCTGAGGTGGCGGGAGTGGATGTGATCGGGCTCGGTTCTGATTTTGACGGGATCAGGGAGACCCCCGACGGTTTGGAAGATGTGAGTACTCTTCCGCTCCTGGTGGAGGATTTGCAACAGGCAGGATTTTCCTCGCAAGAGATCAGGCAGATCTGCGCGAAGAATTTTGAGCGTCTATTGTCGAATGTGTTAAGATGAGAAAGGAAAGACTGAGAGTAACCGCGGCACGAAGTTTGATGCGGGTCGGGTCCGCCGGGAGAATAGGTTTTGGATTCAGCCGCCTATTGCCCTAAGGTTCCGCCTGTGAGAAGTCCGTGCGCGCTGTCGGACAGTCCGGTAGACTGTTGCGGCGATACAAGCGGTTAGAGATCGTGACAGTCGGAGACTACTGAGAGTTTTCAGGGTGGAAACCACGCCGGAAACGGTGGAAGAAGGAGAAAGTAAAGTGGCGGCAGAGGTTCAAGCGGATTTGCATTGCCACACGACGGCTTCCGACGGGCTTTTTGCCCCGGGGGATGTCGTCCGCTTGGCAGCCCGGATCGGTCTCAGAGCGGTAGGCATTACGGATCATGATACGATAGCGGGTTGGGAGGAGGCGGAAACGGCTGGGGAAACAACGGGTGTGGAGATTGTGCGCGGTATCGAGCTCAGCACGGAGTGGCGGGGCCGGGATGTGCATATTTTAGGCTATGAACCCGCCGGCGGTTCCGCCCTCCTGAGGGAGCGTCTGGCAAGTTTGCGCTTGGGCAGAGAAGAAAGAATAAAAAAAATAGTGGACAGACTTTCCCGCTTGGGTATCCCGATCGAGCCGGAGGAAGTGTTTGGGGTGGCCACGGGCGAGTCCGTGGGGCGCCCGCATGTAGCGCAGATTTTGATGGCGCGCGGCTATGCCGGCAGTATCGGGGAGGCGTTCGAGCGCTACCTGGGACGGGGGGCTCCCGGCTATGTCCCGCGGCCGAAGCTGACCCCGGAAGAAGGAATTGACCTTATCCGGGCAACAGGCGGAGTAGCCGTTTTGGCCCATCCGGGGGTGGGCGGGTTGGCTGGCAGAATTCCCTTTTGGGTGAGCGCGGGTCTGCAGGGGGTGGAGGTGTACCACTCCGAGCACACGGCGGCGGAGGAAAAGACCTTGAGCAAAATCGCCCGAGACTTAAATCTGATTATGACCGGGGGTTCGGACTTTCACGGAGAAGAGCGCAAGCCCGGCGCCAAAATCGGAGGCTGGGGAGTATCCATGGCGGTTGTGCGGCAGATTAAGGAAACCGCCCGCACTGGGGAGGGGAGTCGGTGCACTGCCAAGAGGTGCGGCCCCGGCTGAATGCCCCGCCAGACTCCCGTCCCCAGGCTACTATTCTTGAAGGGGGATTTTTTATATGCTGGCTCAGAGAATGCAAGGGTTGGGAGTTTCTGTTTTTTCCCGCCTGGATGAGCTCCGTTTGGATTTACTTAAGCAAGGGAAAGATTTAATCAATTTAACCATCGGCAGTCCGGACCGGCCGCCGGCTCCTTCCGTGCGGGAGGCTCTTAGCCGGGCCGCCCTCGACGAAAGGAACTATGGGTACACTTTGACCCGGGGAAGCGCGGAGCTGAGGGAGAGTTGCGCGGCCTGGTATCAGCGCCGTTTTGGCGTCGACCTGGATCCGGAGCGGGAGGTCCTGCCTTTGATGGGTTCGCAGGACGGATTGGCGCACGTGTTTTGGGCTTATATCGATCCGGGGGACCCGGCTCTCATACCGGACCCCGGCTATCCCATCTACACGGCCGGTTTGCTCTTGGCGGGCGGAGTAAAGATACCCCTGCCCCTGCGGGCGGAGAACGGCTTCTTGCCGGATCTGGAGGAAGTGGAGCCCGGGACGGCTCGGCGGGCTAAGATTCTGTTCCTGAATTATCCCAACAACCCGACGGCGGCGGTGGCGCCGCTCTCTTTCTTCCAACGGGTTGCGGACTTTGCCCGCCAATACCATATTCTGGTTTGCCATGATGCCGCATATTCGGAGCTTGCTTTTGAGGGGTATCGTCCTGTCAGTTTTCTGCAAGCCGAGGGTGCCAAAGAGGTTGGAATCGAGTTTCATTCCTTGTCTAAAACTTACAATTTTGCCGGAGCCCGTCTGGGCTTTGCGGTGGGTAACGCTCAGGCCGTAGAGGCCCTGACGGCGGTCAAATCAAATATCGACTACGGAGGGTTTGCCCCTGTCTTGCGGGCCGGGGTCGAAGCCCTGGCCGGCCGGGCGGAGGTGGAAGTGACGGTGGCGGAGAGCCGCCGGGCCTACCAGCGGCGGCGGGACATTTGGCTGGAGGGTTGTGCCCGGGCGGGATGGACGATGCCCGCTCCCCAGGCTTCCATGTTCGTTTGGGCGCCGGTGCCGGGGGGCGGAGACTCATTTCGCTTTGCTGTTGACCTGGCGCGGGAGGCCGGGGTGCTGGTGGTCCCCGGCGTGGCCTTTGGTGCTCACGGAGAGGGTTATGTCAGGGTTGCTTTGGTTCAGGAGGAATCTGTGATGCGGGAAGCGACCGAACGAATCGGGCGGTTTTTGGGGCACAAGGGTTAAAACGCTCTCCCCCGGCATAGAATACTATTGGGAATACGATGCCGGGGGTGCAACGGGATTTGGAAGTGCAAGAAGAACTTACGGTGCTCAGAGTGCGTGTCAAAGAGTTGGAACAGCGGGTGGAGCATTTGCGTGTCAGCCGCAGGGTTCTGATGAACCTTCTGGAAAAAGTGGAGCGGGAAAAAATCGCTCTCATCCATAACCTGGAAAAGGAAAATGTCCGTCTGCAGAGGGACAACAGCCGGTTCGCCAAATGGCTGTTCTCGAAAAACCGCCAGATTGTAGAACTGCAAGAAAGGATAGAACTCAATCAAAAGAAAGCATGAAACCGTCTTGCGGGGTTTCATGCTTTCTTGCTTTCACTGTCGTATCAACAGCGGTCGTCCGCCTCCGCCAGGAGGCGCCCCAGAGGGGTCTGCGGCTGATGATGCTCAGCTATGAGGCGGCAGACATCGTCGTTCAAGCCGGCCTGATGGGCCAGCCGGCTGCCCCAAACCGGGTGGCGCTGAGCTGAGCGCAAAGGGGAGGAGACGAATTTGGGGCCCCGGATAAGACGGGTTTGCACCGCCTGAGGCGATTTTTGCCAGCACACGACCAGAACACGCTGCCAGAGGCGGAGCGGGAAGAGAGATTTGCCGCAATCATGCAATAAAGCGGCCTGGAGCACGTTTCTGCGATCATCGGCCGACAGAGCCGGGCCCCGGTTTTCGATTAAGGCGGCGACTTTGAGGGAGTGCCGCCGTTCAGTGGGGGCTTGGCGCAAGAAAAGAGCGTAGGCAGGCGCGTTGAGGAAACGGCGCGCGCGGGTTAGGTCTTCCCGCCCGAAACGGGCCCAAAGAACGTTGATGAATTGTCCGCTGCGGTAAAAGATGCTCCAGCCGCGCATGCCGCGGGTTCCCTCCCCCACGAACCGGTCTTTTCCCGGACCAGTTTCCACTTACGATGATACCCGAGGGCCGGGCGGAACGCAAGCCGGGCGGAACGCAAAGTGGCCCGGAACGCACGCCGGGCGGAACGCGAGGCTTTCGGCACCGTACAATTTTCGGGGAGATTGTCTAAAATAACCTATTAAGCGCGCCGGTTATCTGTTATACTAATGAGAAATCGAAAAATGGGAGATTAGGAAAGGAGCCAAACATGTCGAGCCGCATTATTGGAGAAGGATTAACATTTGACGACGTTTTACTCGTCCCCGCCAGGTCAGAGGTATTACCGAGGGATGTGGATGTAAGCTCTTATCTCA
Organism: Peptococcaceae bacterium CEB3; assembly: GCA_001029295.1. Lineage (GTDB taxonomy): Bacteria > Bacillota > Desulfitobacteriia > Desulfitobacteriales > Desulfitobacteriaceae > Acididesulfobacillus. Next base: position 40,013 of record LDXJ01000048.1, read on the forward strand.
CCCAGAAAATCAAATTAAATATCCCGTTGCTGAGCGCTGGGATGGATACAGTGACGGATGCCCGTATGGCTATTGCGATAGCGCGGGAGGGCGGCATCGGCATTATCCACAAAAACATGACTATTGAGCAGCAGGCTCTGGAAGTGGACCGAGTAAAACGCTCGGAGCACGGCATTATCACGGATCCTATTTTTCTCCATCCGGAACAGAAAATTCAAGATGCCTTGAACCTAATGGCCAGGTACCGCATTTCGGGCATTCCGATCACGGTGGGTATGAAATTTGTTGGGATTCTGACCAACCGGGACCTGCGCTTTGAAAAGGATTACCAGCGACGGATTGAAGAGGTGATGACCAAAGATAATTTGGTCATCGCCCCGGTCGGAACGACACTGGAGGAGGCCAAAGAACTCCTGAGCAAACACAGAATCGAAAAACTGCCGATTGTCGACGCGCAGGGTGACCTCAAAGGTCTGATTACGATTAAAGACATCGAGAAAGCCCGCCAGTACCCCAATTCAGCCAAGGATGAGCGGGGGCGTCTGAGAGTCGGGGCGGCCGTGGGCGTTACCGACGATACCATGGAGAGAGCGGAAGCTTTGCTGAAGGCGGGAGTCGATGTCCTTGTGGTTGATACCGCCCACGGCCACTCGGTCGGGGTTCTGAGGACGGTCAAGGAATTGCGTCGTAATTTCCCGGGGGCCCAAATCATTGCCGGAAATGTGGCGACGGCCGAAGGGACCCGGGATTTGATCGAGGCGGGCGTCGATGCTGTCAAGGTGGGCATCGGGCCGGGGTCCATCTGTACGACCCGGGTCGTGGCGGGGATCGGCGTGCCGCAGATCACCGCGATCATGGATTGTGCGCAAGAGGCGGACAAGCAGGGAATTCCGGTCATTGCCGACGGGGGAATTAAATTTTCGGGCGATATCGTCAAAGCCTTGGCGGCCGGCGCCGGGGTTGTCATGGTCGGCAGCCTGTTCGCCGGAACGGAGGAAAGCCCGGGTGAAATCGAAATCTATCAAGGGCGAAGTTTTAAAGTGTATCGCGGTATGGGCTCGATCGGGGCGATGAAAGAAGGCAGCAGGGACCGCTATTTCCAGGAAAAGGACCAGAAACTGGTTCCGGAGGGGATCGAGGGAAGGGTTCCCTATAAAGGTCCCCTGGCTGAGACAGTCTACCAAATGATCGGAGGCCTGAGAGCGGGCATGGGTTATTGTGGGAGTGCCAATATTGAAGCCCTGCGCACCAAGACCCGATTTATCCGCATGACGGCGGCGGGATTGAGGGAGAGCCATCCCCATGATGTGACGATTACCAAAGAATCCCCCAACTACAGCTTCTAAGGCTTAGAGGCTCTGCCCTGTCGCTTCGGATGGGGTAATATCCGGATTTCCCCGGCTATAGCCTCTGAGGCTTAAGGGCTCGCCCCCGTGACGGATCCTCCGCGGGGGCAGAGCTCCATAAGGGGCGCCGCGGGGAGGGGGCCGGGAAGGGCTGCCGCGGGCCGGTGTGAGACCGGAACGGGTGCCGCGGAACGATGGGAGTTGACCCGGAGCAGAGAATAAGTGTAACACATGGGGTATGGGAGAATCGGTCTTTGGGGGGAGGGTTTCCCGATAGCTCAGATGGAGGGCGGCATGCGGCTCAATTTTTGGCGTTACGGGGCTATCCTTTTTCTATTGTATTTTATTTGGAGCGGCGTCTTTACGGCGGAGACTTATTTGAGTCAAGTGGCGTTCAATTTTGCCGTCTTCTATCCGGTCGGATTCCTGGCCGGATATGTGGAGCAGAAAAGCGGAATCAGAGAGGTCTTGACAGCTGCCCTTGTTTACAATTTGCTGACTTATGTCCTCACCTATCTGGCCGGGATAGAGGTGCAGGATTGGAGTATGGTCGGGGTCGATTTTTTGAGTCTGATCATCATTGTCCTGATCGGAGTCTGGATGGGGCGGCGTGTGAGCGGGCAAAATTGAGGGAGGAGTTCAAGTGCGTATTGTTGTGGCCCCGGATTCTTACAAGGGCTGTCTGGGGGCCCTGTCAGTGGCCCGAGCCATGGAACGCGGGGTGAAACACGTTTTCCCGGACGGCCGGGTGGAAGTAATCCCGATGGCGGACGGGGGAGAGGGGACCGTGGACGCCGTCCTGGCCGCTGTTGGCGGGGAGAAGGTGCACCTCACAGTTTCCGATCCGCTGGGCCGCCCGCTGGAGGCTATGTATGGTATCCTCGCTCACGGGCGGATTGCGGTCATTGAGATGGCCGCGGCTTCCGGGCTTCCGCTGCTGACGGCCGAGGAGAGAAATCCGCTCGTTACCACGACCCGGGGTACGGGGGAATTGATCAAAGACGCCTTGGACAAGGGAGTCGGGAAGATTCTGATTGGGCTCGGCGGCAGCGCGACCAATGACGGCGGAGCGGGGATGGCGCAGGCTTTGGGTGCCAAGCTGCTCGACGCCCGGGGCTCGGCTCTGGGGCCGGGTGGCGCAGAGTTGGCGCGCCTGGCCCGCATTGACCTTGCCGATTTGCATCCCAGAATCCCGGAAGTCGAGTTTGAAGCAGCCTGTGATGTGCAAAACCCGCTTTGCGGGCCTCAGGGGGCGAGCGCGGTCTATGGCCCGCAAAAAGGGGCTACGGCGGAGATGGTGGGGAAATTGGATCACGCCTTGGCCAACTGGGGGAGCTTGCTCGGCCGGGTGCAGGGGCGGGACATTCTGACCCTGCCGGGAGGCGGTGCCGCGGGAGGGCTGGGCGCGGGTTTGGTGGGCTTGTTGGGAGCAAGGCTGATGTCCGGTACCCAAATCGTCTTGGAAGCGGCCGGGGCACGGGAGAAAATGGCGGGGGCCGACCTGGTCCTGACGGGGGAGGGCAAGACGGATTTCCAAACGGGGTTTGGCAAGGTTCCGGCCGGGGTGGCGGCTTATGCCCGCCAAGCTGGGGTTCCGGTCCTGGTCCTCTCCGGGGCCGTGGAAGGGGACCCGGATCTTCTGGCCGCGGCGGGGATCGAAGCTTGCCTGAGCATCGCGGAGGGTCCGATCAGCCTGAGCGAAGCCCTGGACAAAGCCGAGGCCCAGCTGGAACGTGCGGTTTGGCGAACCCTGCTGGTTTGGAAACTGGGCTGTCAAGCTCGTCATTCGACCTGAAACGTTTTTCAAGAGAAAAATTTATGCAACCTTGCGCCCACTGGCAGGAAATTTCTGGATGATAACGAAATATAACAGAAATTGGTTCCGGCCGGAGGAAAGATTGCGCGAGGGGGAAGGTCAAATGGCGGATTTGTCACGCCGCGAGAGAAAAAAACAGGAGACCTCGGAAAAGATATTCTCGGCGGCAATGCAGTTATTCCGCAAGCAGGGATTGGAGCGGACTTCGATCGAGCAGATCACCGAGTTGGCGGACGTAGGCAAAGGCACTTTTTACAATTATTTCGGTTCCAAAGAGGCTGTGATCTTGGAGTTTTCCCGGCGGGCCTACCGGGAGATTCTGGAAAGTCGGCGCGAAAAGGCGGATCTTTCCACCCGGGCCAAACTGGAGAGCCTCTTCGATTATTGGGCGGCCTTCGTGACGGACGAACGTGAAATCGCCTGGGTAGTGGTTCGCAGCCGCGAAGGAGCGGAGTTTGATATGGGGTTGCACTACGGCTTGCAGGGCATCCTGGCGCTGGGTCAAAGAGAAGGAGAAATAAGCTCGAATTACGACCCGGCGTTTTTGGCGGAGATGTTGGAAGGCATTATGGTCCAGCATTTCATGAGTTGGTACGTCACCGGGGACGGAACCCTGAAAGAGGAATTGAGGCAGGCTCTCAGTGTTTTTTGGGACGGCTTGGCTGAGGAAAAGTGCCGGGCTTAGAAGAAAAGTGCGGTGTTTCGGAGCAGTGTGCCGTGCTCAGGGTAAAGCGCGGTGTTTCGGAGCAGTACGCCGGGCTCCGAAGAAAAGTGCGGTGCTTCGGCGAAAAGTGCCGGCGAGTTTTGCCGTTTTCGTTTCTCAACCTGTACTCTTATGATATAGTGGTATCAAGTCGTGGTCGAATGATAAGAGTGGGAGGTTGAAAACGTGACGGTTTTTCAAGCATTGGTTCTCGGCATCGTTCAGGGGTTAGGTGAATTCTTGCCTATTTCCAGCTCAGCGCATCTTATTTTGGTTCCTTGGCTTGCCGGGTGGCCGGTTCCCGGTTTAACTTTCGATGTCGCCTTACATATGGGGACACTGTTGGCTGTGGTCCTTTATTTTTGGCATGATTGGCTGAACCTTATCCGCTCTGCCCTCCGTCGAAGGCCTTCGGAAGAAAAACGCCTCTTTTGGTATCTGGTAGTGGCCACTATTCCGGGCGGATTATTCGGCGTGCTCTTGGAAAAGAAAGCTGAGACCGTTTTCCGTGCGCCCATCTTAATCGGGGCGCTTCTTGTTGTCATGGGCATTGTCCTCTATCTGGCCGACAAAAAACGTCAGGCCAGGAATTTGGACACGATGACGATAGGGGACGCGCTCTGGATCGGTTTATCGCAGGCCCTGGCTATTTTGCCGGGGGTTTCGCGTTCCGGGAGTACCATAGCAGCTGCCCGCTGGCTTCATCTCAGCCGGGAGGCCGCCGCGCGTTTTTCTTTTCTCATGTCGACTCCGATTATTTTGGGGGCGGGTATCCTCAAATTGCGCCATCTGACCCCGGCAGCTCTGAACCTGCCTTTTATTACGGGAGTGCTTTCTTCTTTCGTCGTGGGGCTTCTCAGCATCTCCTTTTTCCTAAGGTTCCTTCGGCGCAATAACCTGAATATTTTTGTGGGATATCGCTTGATCTTGGGGTTGGGTGTAATCCTTCTGGCGGTCTTCCGCTAACCGGCCCATCCATTAAAAAATAAAATACCGGGTAGTTGAGGAAGGAATTTTCAGTTTAAAAGACGAAGTGTTAGACGAAGTGTTAGACGAAGCGTCGGACAAAGTGTAAGGGGAAGTGTTTGTCGAACAAAGTGTTAGAACAAAGTGTTAAATGGGTTTAACCGAGCAGCGGACATAATCGAATCGTCGTTTGGTTTCTGAGGTACCCGGAAGGGCCCGGGGTGTTCAGTCAGGTGGAGGGGGAAAAGGGGTTATGAGTGATCAGGTCTTCGATGAACATGTGGCACAGCTCTATCAATGGATCGGCCAGCGCTTGAGCAGTTGCCCGACGCGGGACGGAATTGCTTTCTATCACCGCACGGATAAGGTGCTCAAGGTAGTTAGACAGAAAAAAGGGTGGCATCTGCAGTTCAATGTTCCGATACCCGAGCGTCCGGGCATGGTCGAGCTCACACCCGAAGAAGTCCGGCGCAAAAAACTGGGCAAGACACGCTGGGTGTATAGGGGAGAATCTGACTCCGACGCGCGCGAATTGGTCCTGGCGGCTTTGAATGGGCTGCCGCATCGCCAGCTGATCGATCCGGCCATGAGCCGGGATGATGTGAACACGGTTTGCCGGGCGACTTGTCCCTGCCTGAAAAAAATGGAACATTTGACGACGAACCGGGCGTTGCCGGAGGATATCCGCTCCTCTCTCCGGGATGCGCATGGTCTCCTTTTGTCCGGAGAAAACGTTCAATTTCTTCAGGCCGCCCAAAAGGGGATCGAGGACGTGACGGCGTTTCTCTTGCGGCAGAGGGGAATTGAGCCGAGGGAAATGGGTATTGCGGCCAAAGTCGATAAGCTGATCGAGTTGCAGGTTGTGGCGAAGTATTTGCGTGACGAGGTCGAGATGCTTTTCGCCCAACCCAGTTACGAACGCTTTTACAGCAGCCAGGAACGGGCTTATCCGCTGGCGCTGATGTTTATTTCCCTGCTGAGCAAGCTTGCCAAGGCCTGTTCTTGACCAAAAAGCTCACGGTTCTAAGGCCCCTCTCTTCCCCATAGGGTTGAGGGGGGTGATTTTTTTGCCGTGTCAACCGGAATGCCGGGGGGATGGCTGGCTGGGAGTGTCCGGGGCAGCGGGACGACTGAGTCCTCGCGCGCTCGGCCTGTGGCTCGGTGCTCTGCCGGCGGGAAGGTTCAATAACCTAACCGATGTGCCCGGGGTTACAGTGGGGCACGTTTCTCTCATTCGCGGCCAAGGCCCGCTGGTACCCGGACAAGGGCCTGTGCGCACCGGGGTCACTGCTGTTGTTCCACATGCCGGAAATATGTACCGCCGGCCCTGCCGGGCCGCTGTTTACGTCTTTAACGGGTTCGGCAAGTCCATAGGAGTTCCCTATATTCGGGAAACTGGGCTTATCAATGCTCCCATCCTGCTCACAAATACTTTAAGTGTCAACGACGTGGCGAACGGAGTGATTGACTATCTCTTGCGGCAAAACGGCAAGATCGGTAATGATGCCCGGACGCCGGACATCGTGGTGTTTGAGTGTGACGATTCCTATCTTAACGATATTCGTGGCCGGCATGTGAAACCCTGGGATGCTATCCTTGCCCTAGAGAGAGCGGCTGCGGGGCCGGTGGCGCAGGGAAATGCAGGTGCGGGAGTGGGCATGTCCTGTTTCCAACTGAAGGGAGGGATCGGCAGTGCCTCCCGGCTGATCCCAGGGAAGACCGGGGCCAGGTTTGTCTTGGGCATGCTGGTTTTGGCAAATTTCGGTTTGCAGGAGGATTTACTGGTCAACGGGGTGCCTGTGGGAAGATTGCTGCCAGCCGAGGCGAGCGGCTCGCACGTGCCGGGCTCTCTCATCAGCGTTGGGGTCACCGATGCTCCTCTTTCCAGCAGGCAGCTGGAAAAGTTGGCCGCGCGTACGGCTTTGGGGCAGGCCCGCACGGGTTCGCTGTCGCGCACCGGCAGCGGGGATTTTGCATTGCTTGTGAGCACCGCTCCTTTGACGGAGTGTGGGAGTGTCTCCGACTGGGCACTGGACGGGTATTACCAGGCAATAGTGGAAGCGACAGCCGAAAGCATCTGGAATGCTATTTTTCTGGCAGAAACGATGGTCGGGAGGGACGGGCATCTCAGGAAAGCCTTGCCCGTGGGGGAAACCTTGGCGATCATCAGAAGTTGGGCGGGGGGTTTGAATTAGCACAGGAAGTTCTCATCCGCGTCGGTGATAAAACTGAGGAAACGTTTGGCCGCGGTCGACAAAGATTTGTGCACGGGATAGACCACATAATAAGTAAGGGACATGGGCAGGCCGGAGACGGTCAACACCCGCAGGGTATTGGTTTCCGACTCTTTACGCACGCTGAGCCGGGGCACTACGGCTGATCCCAGTCCCGCGGCCACCGCGTTTTTGATGGCGTCGATGCTGCCCATCTCTGTCACAACATTCAGTTCGGAAAGAGAATGACCCTGCAGTTCCAAGACGTTCGCCAGTATTCTTCGTGAACCGGATCCTTCTTCACGCAGTATCAGGGGCAGTTGAAGAAAGTCTTCCAGGCTCAGGCTTTCATCCGGACAAGGATGAGCGGCGGGCAGGATGAGGACGAGTTCGTCGCTTGTCACCGGTACGGCTGCCAGTTCCGGTATGACCACATCCCCTTCCAATACCCCAATGTCTACCTCGTCCGCATACAGTTTGCGGATAATCTCCACAGAGTTGGCTATGTCCAAGCGAACGGTCAATTCGGGGTAGCGTTCTTTGAAGAAGTAAATGCTGCAGGGCAATGAGACATTGCCGATGGATGTACTGGCTCCCACCACGAGTTGGTTATTCTCCCGTAAAAGTACTTTTTCCAGTTCCGCTTCCATCTCGTCTTGCAAATCCATCATGCGCTGCGCATAGGTATAAAAGGTTTCCCCGGCCTTTGTCAAACAGACGCCGTGGGGTGTCCTCTCAAAAAGTTGACCTCGATAGTATTCTTCGAGGTTTTTAATATGTGTGCTTACGGCCGGTTGACTCATGTGCAGCATCTTAGCCGCTTTGGAAAAACTCCGTAAGCGAGTGACCGCGCAAAAAATCTTTAATTGAAAGTTATCCACCTTAACACCCACCTTAAATCAAAGGCAAAGAAGAGACAAAAACCTAATGCTATTGTAAGGCGCACAGCGGCAAATGGCAACGCATAAAGAAAGAGCCAACAGGGGCGGTCCGGATGCAGGATAGAGGGTAAGGAAAGGCTTAGGGTCCGGACGGGAAATCAAGCTGGGGAATCTAGCACGGATCGCGATCCGAACCATAAATATAAGTTATAGTAAGATAAACATTTCAAATAAAGGTTGGAGAGGAAAAGGGTGTTATGATATCGAACTTTATACTTGAGATAACATTCTCTAATCTATCTCTGACCTGCAATGTCGAATATTGTCAGATATTGGTGAAAGGAGGCAAGTTTTTTAAGCGCCGCAGGGGTATCAAGTTTGGATAGGGGGTGCCTCGGGTGGAACAGGAAACAGCGGAGGAACTATATCTTTCCTTTGCCGGGATTTTTCAGCGGCCACGGCCGGACATCGCCCGGCATTTGGAGGAATTGATCGACCTTTGGGCACAGGAAATACCGTCTTCGGAAAAGGTTATCGGCGAATTGCGCGATTTCTGCCGCGCTTTTCCGGCTGGGGAAGCGCGTGAAAATGCCTTGTGGGGAGAGTATATTCCACTTTTCGAAACAGGCCATGTAGAGGCCCCGCCCTATGCTTCCGTGTACTTAGACGGTGAGGGTCTGGTTTTGGGGCGCGAGGCGGAAGAAGTGCGGAATTTTTACCTCTCTTCGGGATATGGGCTGGGAAGTGAGCAAGGAGAATTGCCCGACCATCTCGGGGTAGAATTGGAGTTTCTCGCCCTCTTAGCGGGAACGGGTTCCTGGGATGCGGCTCAGAGTTTCCGGCAAAAGCACCTGCTTCCTTTTCTCCGGGTGATTTTGCCCAAGATCCGGGCAACCGAACGGCCGGTTTACAGCCAGGCGGCGGAGCTTTTGACGTCTTGGCAACTGGGCCAGTGTTGATGCTGTCAAGGAGGCGTTCAAGAGAAGGCCGGCGGGATGAACAGAGGTCGGAGGAACATCCGAAACGGGAGGAGTCGGGGCAGGCTCGTGAATAGGAATACTTTCCCTTAGTAATAGCGGTTATGCAATTGTGCCGTATCGCTTTTTTAACGTCATTCTATTTTTGAGGGGGCAAGAACTATATGCAACGCAGGCAATTCTTAAAAGGAGCCCTGTACGGAACCGGGGGAACCTTAGTGGCTCTAAGCGGTCTGGGTGCGGCCACGACTGCCCTAAACCCGCGTCGGGTTGCGGCCGCCGTGCCGGTTTCCCGCAAAACCGTGTATTCTTCTTGTGAAATGTGCCGCAACCAATGTCCGATTGCCGTGAAAGTCGAAAACGGGAAAGTGGTCAAAATTGACGGCAACCCGAACGATTCGGCCTTTGGCGGGGTCATTTGCGCCAGGGGCAACTCCGGACCCTCTTTACTGTACGATCCGGAGCGGATCAAGAAACCCATGATTCGCACGGGAGAGCGAGGGAGCGGGAAGTTCAAAGAAGTCTCTTGGGATGAAGCCTATACGTATATCGCGCAAAAACTGAAGGCCGTGCAAGAGCAATATGGCGGTGAAGCGGTGGCTCAGACCAGTCATATAGGACCCTATGACGCATTTTTTCAGACGATCGGTAAGGCCATCGGAAGTCCTAACCTGTTCTCACATGAAGCGACTTGCCCTATGGCCCGGATTATTGGCTTAAATACCACTTTCGGCACGGCGGCCATCAATGCCGATTACGCCAATACGAAATATCTGCTCGTAGTAGGCAGGAACTTCTTTGAAGGAATTCATGTCGCCCAGACCAGAGCCGTAGCCAAAGCACTGAGTCAAGGGACCAAAATGGTCGTTTTGGACCCCCGTTTCAGTGTCCTGGCTGCGAAAGGGGAATGGCTTCCCATCAAAGGAACGACTGATCTGGCCTTTATGATGGCGTTGGCCAATGTGCTCATCGACGAGAAGTTATATGACGAAGAATTTATCAAGCAATATACGGTCGGCTTTGATAAGTGGGCGGCCCAGGTGAAAGACAAGACGCCGGCTTGGGCGGCCAAAGAGACCGGCATTTCTCAGGATACGATTATTCGGGTGGCGCGGGAACTGGCTCAGGCCAAGCCGCATTCCCTGATTGAGTACGGCTGGCGGACGACGTTCACCGCGGATGATTTTCAACTGCGCCGCGCGATCATGATCGTGAACATGATGCTGGGCAATTTCGAGGTTCCCGGGGGCTATTACCAGGTCAAAGACGCGGGCAGCCTGAAAAAAGTCCCGGCCATGGCCGCCTACGCGAAAAAACTTGGGCCAATTAAAGCGCCGTCCTTCCCAAAACCGAAAAAAGGGAGAATTGATGGAACGGGTGAGAAAGGTACACCCCGCCAACTGACGCCCATCGCGGACGGAGCGGTCGGCCAGATTACTGAGACGATCCTGACGGGAAAACCTTATCCGATCAAAGCTTGGCTGGTGCATCGCTTCAATCCGGTCATGAGTATCGGAGACACAGAGAAGACATTGGCAGCCATTAAGAGACTGGACCTTCTCGTGACCTGTGATCTGTATATGTCGGACACGGCTTACTATTCCGACGTCGTTCTGCCCGAATGCACGTATTTGGAACGGACGGAGCAAGTATTTGACATGTCCGGCCTCACCCCCAAATATGTCCTGCGTCAGCAGGCTGTCGACCCGGTCTATCCTGACACTAAACCGGCCTGGCAGATTTACAAGGAACTGGGGGAGAAGATGGGCTATGGTCAATATTTTCCCTACAAAGACATCGATGACTATGTGGAACGCCAACTTGCGCCCACTGGGATCTCGCGGAAAGTTTTTGCCAAGAAGGGCCTGTGGACGCCGGCCGGCATGAAACCCTTTTACGTCAGATCCAGTGATGCCAAGGCATCTCTGACTCTGTTGGCAACGAAGAGTAAAAAGATCGAGATTTTCTCGGACGCTGTCCAAGAAGCGACGGGGGACGGAGTGCCAGTCTACGTTCAGTATCCTCAGCCGGGTGAAGGAGAATTTCGTCTTATTGAAGGAAAAGTTGCGGTGCACACCAACGTCGGAACGCACAATGTACCGGTACTGCACGAGTTGATGCCGGAGAATACGTTGTGGATCAACGCGAAAAGCGCCGCTAAACTCGGCCTTAAGACGGGGGATGCCATTGTCATTTCAGCCGGCAAGTACGAGCACAAGGGGACGGCCAACGTCACGGAAGGCATCAGACCGGATACCGTTTTCTGTTACCACGGATTTGGCCAGATTTCTCCCCAACTCACGCGTGCCTTTGGCAAGGGGATTAACGACAACAAACTGATTCCTGATCAATTGGGCCTTGTGGGTAACTCAATCACTTCCATGACTTTTGTCAAAGTTCGTAAAGCTTAATTCCAAACTTCAAGTAAAAGAGGGTGAATGGAGTGGCGAAACACTACGCCATGGTTATACAGCTGAAGAAGTGCCTCGGCTGCCAAGCCTGCACGGTGGCTTGCAAGTTCGAAAACAAAGTTCCGGACGGGCAGTACCGCACGAAGTCTCCGGCTATCGGACCCAGCGGGACTTATCCCCATGTTAAAGTGTTCTTCGAAAAACAGGCCTGCCAGATGTGCCAAGACGCACCCTGTGTCAAGGTCTGCCCGACCACGGCTTCCCACTACAACAAAGACGGTCTGGTTTTGATAGATAGCCACAAATGTGTCGGCTGCAAGTATTGCATGACCGCCTGCCCCTATGATGCCCGCTTTATCAACAAGAACACGGGTACGGCCGATAAGTGCACGTTCTGTTATGATACCCGCATTACGAAGGGGGAAAAGCCGGGTTGTGTCAGCACCTGTGTCGGGGGGGCGTTGCTCTTTGGCGATGCCAATGATCCCCAAAGTGAAGTGGCCCGCTACTTGGCCACCCATCGGACCGAGGTCCGCAAAGCGCGGTTTGGCACCCGGCCCAGTGTTCACTATGACTACGAAGGAGTGAAATAGCGATGGATATAACTTGGGGTGCCGGTGCCGCGAACCCAGTGATTTGGGGCTGGCTGATTGCCGTTTACCTTTTCTTAGCGGGTATTGCCGGCGGAGCGTTTCTGACGGCTTCCCTGACCGATTTGTTTAAGAAGAACGGCCCAGCAAAGGTCATTCGTTCAGGGGCTTTCCTTGCGCCGGTGGCAATCATCGTCGGGTTGGGACTTTTGGTTTTCGACTTGGGCCGGCCGTTAAGTTTTTGGAAACTCATTTTCAATGTTAATTTCGGTTCCGTCATGTCTATCGGAGTATTTATCATCTCAATCTTCACCGTCCTCTCTTTGGTCTATGCCTATCTGGTTTGGGCTTCCGTTAAGGTCGGCGGCAAGGTTCAAGTCAGAGTGGGAAGAGCCGCGAGCGAGGCGGCAGTGGCTGAAGCTGGCGGGACAGCGGGAGGACGCGAGATAGTCGCCATTTTGGGCGCGCTGTTTGCCTTGGGCACCGCGACTTACACCGGCTTTTTGCTGTCGGCGGTGTCGACCAATGTCTTCTGGAGTACTCATCTGCCGGGAATTTCCGGAGTGCCTTTCCTGCCCTTTTTGTTCCTGGTTTCCGCTCTCTCTACCGGACTGGCGGCGACCTTGATTGGAGCGGGCAAGTGTGAAGATCTGACTCTGTACAAGAAAATTGACATTGTTCTCATGGTCATCGAAATACTGCTGGTGGCCGTTCTCTATGCTTCTGTGCGGTCCGTGTTCTTCAGCGGGAACTTGGCGGTCCTGTTCTGGCTGGGTGTCGTAGTGATCGGTTTGTTGCTGCCTTTGCTGTTCTCGCTCTACGGAGTATCTCGGCACAAGAACTTGGTCGTGCCCACCTGTGGTATGGTTGTCATCGGGGGTCTGGCCCTGCGCTGTTTCGTTGTCTATGCGGGGCAGCTGTTTAAGTAAGGCGAACCGGCGGGCACTGTTTAATGCTTGGCTCTAACCGAGAGGGTCCCGATTTTCGGGGCCTTTTTGGTATCTACAGGTATTTTGCCTTTCCCGGACGCGTAAACATGTATATGAATAACGCTGGGGGAGGATGCCTGTGAACAGTGGTTGGAGTCAAACGTGGGACGAGCACGCGGATCTTTTTGTAGCAAGGAATTGGCAGGAGTGTCCGTCGGAAAAAAAGAAGGCTTGGCATCTGCCGAACAAGTTCGCCTACTTTCAAGCGGGAGAAACGGCTTTGCGCGTGGGTATCGTGGCCAGTGCCGCCATTCCCCGGGAAGAGGAACTCTTGTTGGCCGGCGTGATGTGGGGAAATCGCTTGAGCAACGGAGCCAAAACCGTGATATACTTTGTGGCGCCGGATTTTTCGCCGTTCTTCCTGGAGGCCATGGGAAAAATCGGGGGAGTGCTCAATACCAGGGCGGTTTACTGGCGGGAGAGACTGACTCCCAGTTTGTATCTGGTGCCGGAGCAACGGACAGGTGGGGGCGATTATCCCACGTTGGGTGAATTGCGCCCTAGCTGGAGGACCTGGGGGCAAGGGCTCAATCCGGTGGCGCGCCAGCAGTTGGAGGTTGTCCGGGCTTATTTTGCCGGGATCGAAGGGATCCGCTGCGTGATGAAAGCGCAGCAGATCGCGTTCCTCTGGGGCCACCTGGAGATTGCCGAGATTGTGCGCAGGGGAAAGAAGTTTGAATTGGGCACGAAAGCCAAATGGGAAAAGGATCCCGAGTTGATGGGATTGTGGCAGAAAGCGGGCTGGGTCGAAGCTTCGGGCCATCTCAACCAGGAGTTCTGCCATTCGGTCGATAAGATCATCATTCAGCTGAGGGGGTTGAAGGAGCGCGGGCTGCTGAAAGCGCGAGAACTGCTCGATTGTTGGCTGTATCAGAGTGCCGGCGTCGTCTCCACGCTTTGGGGGAGGGCCTGGGAATGGCCCTGGCTGCCGGCGGAGCGGGGGCATAACTGGGTGACCGTGCTCGGCCAGTGGCATTATTTTACGGCTAACGGCCAGATGAGTATTGTCCTTCCGGTGCTGGAGAGACCGATGGCAGAAGCGAGCCTGAGTTTGATCCTCGCCGTTGTTTTGGAGAAAAGCGCGCTGCTGTCCGCTGTAACGGATGATGAGGGGCGCCGGCTGGAGTGGGACGGGCGAGTCCAGTGGCTGACCCTGCCGGAATGGGAACAGGACCTGCGGCGCTGGCACTGTTGGCTTAAGGCTCCCGAACAGTTTCCTATCTGGGTCCTGCCTGAGGGCTGGCAGAAGGAGCGGCTGGAGAATTTGAGCGGGAGTTTTTCTCCTTGACTCTCGGCGGGGAGCACCTAAAGAATCGTGGTGCCGTCGCAGACGCCCTGCCGGAAACCGACGCTTTCAGTTAGTCTCAAAAGTGAAGACAGGGTTCGGCATAGAAAGGGCCGACAGGGCGCAAGAATAAAGCGAGCGGACCGAACTCGGAAAGAAGACGAACGGGAAGGGTGCAGGCAGGATCTCGTCAAAGTCGGATCGGTTCGCCGGATAGGCTTAAAACAATGGGCAGGCTTAAAACAATGGGCAGGATAAAAATAATAGGCCAGATAGGATATATTAGCTGGTGTAAGGACTTTAGCCCCTGCCTGAAGGCTTAGGCAGGAATAGCGAGAGACGATGTCGAAGGAAAGGGCAACGGAGGATGATCCATGAGAGTCTTTGTCGCAATTAATTGGAGCCAAGAAACGCTGAGTGAACTCCTTGCCTGGCAGGGAATTCTGCGCACTGAGGGCGTCGAGGGGTACTGGCGGGCCCGAGACAATCTGCACCTGACGCTGAAGTTCCTGGGGGAGGTTGGTCCCCAAGCTTTGGCGGGCATCGGACAAGCCCTGGCGGTGACGGCGGAGTCCGGCGCGCCCTTTGTGGTCCGGCTGGGGGGGTTCGGGGTCTTTCCCAATTTGCAGAGACCCCGGATTTTATGGGCTGGGGTGCAGAGCACCGGCCTGCTGCAGCTGCAGCGCCGGCTGGACCGGGCCCTGGCCCAACAAGGATATCCCCCTGAGGGTCGGCCTTATCGTCCTCATATAACTTTGGCCAGCGGGGGAATCCGGGGATTTGACGCGCAACGGGTTCGGGACCTGCCGGTGAGGACTGATGAGGTACGGGGGTTTGAATTGATGGAAAGTGTGGTGGAGCGGGGCCGGCGAAAATACGTCGCCCTCAGTGAGTACTTGCTGACGGCTGAAAGGGAAAGGAATTGATTGAACGGATGAAATTGCGCAAGGCCAGACTTCAGGATGTAGAGGACATGCTCTCCCTGATCAACCATTTCGCTGAGGAAGGCCTCATGCTGCCACGTTCCCGGAACACGCTTTACGAGACTGTCCGTGACTTTTTATTGGCGGAAGAAGATGGAAGAATTGTAGGCTGTGGTGCCCTGCACATCATTTGGGAGAAATTGGCGGAGATTAGGGCGTTGGCTGTGGCTCCGGAGAAACAGCGAAAACATATCGGTCAGGCCCTTGTCGCCGCTTTAACGGAGGAAGCCCTAGCCTTGGGCTGCGACCGGGTTTTTGCTTTGACCTACAGCCCGTCTTTCTTTGAACACTGCGGCTTCCGTCGTGTTGACAAAGAGAAGATGCCCCAGAAGGTTTGGAAAGAGTGTATAAACTGTGTCAAGTTTCCCAACTGTGATGAGGTGGCCGTCATCTATGATTTCGGAGAAACGGAAAGTGACGTGGTCCGAAGGACAACGGATATGGCGGCGGAGGACGAAAATGGGGCGGATGATGAGTGAGTGGCCATGCTGACAACGGTGGAAATCTATACCGACGGCGCCTGTTCCGGAAATCCCGGTCCCGGAGGCTGGGGTGCTATTCTGCTCTATGAGGGGCGGGAGAAAGAACTGTCAGGATATGAGGCGGCGACGACCAATCAGAGGATGGAACTGACGGCGGCGTGTCAGGCTCTCGAAGCGCTGAAGAGACCGTGCCGGGTTCGGCTTTACAGCGACAGCGCTTACCTGATTAATGCTTTTCGCCAAAATTGGTTTGCCGGTTGGCAAAGAAACGGCTGGCTCAATTCAAAGAAAAAGCCTGTGGAGAATTCGGATCTTTGGCGGGCACTGTTGGCTCAGGCCCAAAGGCATGAAGTTGAGTGGCTTAAGGTCAAAGGGCATGCCGACAATGCCTTTAACAATCGCTGTGACGCTTTGGCCCGGGACGAGATTCGCCGCCACGTGCGTCCGGGATGATGACGGTTCCGGTTCCGTAAGACCCGCTGACACTTTGTGCCCCATCTTAACATAAACCATAGTATAAATATGGAAGTTGTGTTAACGGTGGGGAGGTCCGCATGGTCGAGAAAAGAGAAGTGGAACAAGCCGCGGCTCAGGCCCGGCAGTTCGTGTTCACCGGTGTGCGCCAGGTCCTGTCGGGGAAGTTGGACGAGGCCCATGGGGTTTCGGCGAGCCCGGGGGCAACGGCTCTCGCCGTTTTGGCCCTGCTGACCGCAGGCCGGGATTTCGGGGGGGCGGAGAGGCGGGGGATAACATGGCTCAGGCAACATCGGCAAGGGCAGGGATGGGGAAGATATCCGGGGGATTCACCTGATCCGGAAATTTCCCGCCTGGTTCAAGCCGTGACTCAAAGCGGACAAGGGGGTTGGATCAGCCGAGTGGTGCTCCTCAGCCGGGCCAGGCAGTTTTCGGAAATGATTCTCTCCCTGGGTCAAAAGGTCGTACCCGGGCTGGAGGGTCCAACCCCGGAGGAAATAGTCCTGCCGGGGATCCTGCGGGAAACCGTGCTGACGAAACTCCCCGCTTACGGGCGCCCGGTCGTCGTCGCCGCCGCCCTCCTGGCCTCGAACGAAAGGCAGGGCATCCGTCCTGCCACTGACTATTTAGTGAATTTTCAGATGGGAGATGGCTCTTGGTCCGAGGATGTCGTGGCAACAAGCCTGGCCATCCTGGCGCTGGTGCGCTGGCACATTGCCGGTGACAAGGTCGGCAAGGCGGGAGAGTGGCTCGTGCGCAAGCAGTATGGGGACGGGAGTTGGCCGGCTTTCGATCATCTGCAAAACTGGTCGGTGGGCTGGGCCTTGAACATTATGGAGGGACGCGAGCGGGAAGAGACAGAACTCTTGTCGCAAACGGAACGGTGGCTAAAAAGAGGGCAGTATGCCGACGGCAGTTATGGCAGTACTTCGCCCTACACTCAGCCGGATCTGGACGACACTGCGGTGGCTTTGCTGGGCCTATCCGCTTCACCGGAAAGCCGCAAGGGAGTGGAGCTTCTCAAACGCCTGCAGAATAAAGACGGGAGTTGGGGCACTTTTCCCTCTTTCGTGGGCAAACCGCCGAATTTGGAGTGCGGCTTTCCGGTCTATATCCGGAGCACGGATGTGACTCTTCATATTCTGGAAGCTCTTTGGCGGCATCGCAGCCGCGGCGAGTATCAAACCATGGTTAAGGGGTTGGAGTGGCTCCTGACAAAACAGAAAACCAGCGGAGTTCTTGATTCCGTCTGGTTTGAGGGTCCGATTTACGGAACGGCGCAACTGGCGGAGTTTTTGGAGAAATGGAGATTCAACTGGCAAAATTGGACCGGTGCGCGCAGGGCACTTCTCGCCCGCCGTAAGGCGCTGGATTTTCTCTGGGCGGCGCAGAATCCGGACGGCTCCTGGGGTTCATCCGTGGCGGAAACCGCTCTGGGGTTGTCGGCCGTCGGTTATCCGGGCAAACGGGGCGGGAAAGAGGCCTTGACCAAAGGGGTAGAGCGGCTGATGGCGGACCAACTGCCTGCCGGGTCATTTAAACCGTCTTACCGAGGAATTTATGCCAAGGGTTGGAATTATGAGGAACCGTTGGCTACGGCTTTGACTGTGATACGGGCTTGGGAAAAATATTTGCACCTCACGTTTTGAACGTTGGAAAGAATCAGGCAATCGTGGCCCGCGCTTTCCTGAGCGCGGGCCGGCGGGGGCCCGCTTGGCGGTGGCGCACCGGCAAAGGATGCTGCTGCAGGATCGTGTGTAAGAGGTTCCACTGCATATCGAGCTGGGCGTTGGCCATTTCTCGTTCGCCGACTCCTTTTTCCTTCAGATAGTCTCGGGAGGAAATCTCAAATTCACGCAAAAAACGTATGGCCTCATCATTGTTTGGCAACATTTGGTATACCTCCGATCCTATATCTCTTGTATCCCAAGTATCCCTTGTGTCTCTTGTATCCCTAGTATCTCTAGTATGTTTTGTATTCCTTGTATTTGTGTTACTTGTGTTGCTTGTGCTACTCGTATTCCCCGTATTACTTGTATGTCTTTTATCTCGTCTATCTTTTCGGGTGTCTGTCCGATTTTAGCGGATGAAATAGCTTAGTCACATTATAAGGGAAAGGCTTCATGAATTTTGTTGGAATAGGGAACTTGGAACGGGGAAAATAGAGAAAAGAATAGGGGATTAGCTGGATTTTGTAAAGGATTTCGCGGAAAGGCGCGATAATCTCGGCTTTGAGGAACGCCAGAGGGAAATATCGACCAAGAGGCGGTTCCCGGCCCGATAATGCTTTTCGGCTGCGGTGGTATCTTTCAGTTCGAGGAAGCAGTCGGCCAGGGCGTGATGAATACTCGCCGTATAACTTATTGTCAAAAGGGCCTGAGTGAGTCTATGGGCGCCGTTGTGGGGAAATCCGGCGCCTTTGGCCAGGCGGAGAGAACGTTCATAAAGTTTGACCGCTTCAGCGGTCTTGCCGTTTTGGCGCAGGATGTGAGCTTGGGTGGCGAGTAACAGTGGATTGGCCAGGGCATAAGGGTTATCGTGCAGGACCGAGAGGGCTTTGCGGCTTTTTCCCTCCCTGAGGTAAATCTCCGCCAGGGTGGCACAGACCAAGGGATCGCAGCTGGGCAAAAATTGTTCCAGCAAGGCGATGGCTCTGTCTTTTTCTTTTAGGTAATAGTAAAGTTGACTGGCGAAGCGGGCGATCACCAAAGGGCTGGCAGCCTGGGAGATTTCCTTGGCCATACGCTTGGCGACGATCTTCCTGTCCGGCAGCGCGAAGGATTTCTTGAACAGCATGGCCAGATAAGAAAGGACAAGACCAACTAAGAAAGCCAAAACCCCCGCCTTCCAGCCAAAACGCCAGCCGCAGATCACCCCAGTCATGAAGGACAAAGTGATGAGAAAGAAAAAGTAATAGAGTTTCTGGACATAGAAAACTTCCGGGTCGAGTGGTGCGCTTTTCATGAGATCCCCCCCACTAATGTCTACGATCAAGTTGGGGGAGTTAGAACCGAATTGGGTCTTGCAATTCTCGTGAGTTGCGATATAATATAATTTGTTTGGGGGTATAGCTCAGCTGGGAGAGCGCTAGAATCGCACTCTAGAGGCCAGCGGTTCGATCCCGCTTACCTCCACCATCTAAAGCCTTTTAGGAAGCGGGTTTGAAGAAAGCCAGCTTCCTTTTATTTCCAGGGGTGGGATGTTGACCACTGAATTTGACGCGTAACGTACCTGACGCTGCACCCGCCGCTGCCGGAAGAGCTGGAAAAATACCGGACGGAAAAACTGAGCCAAGTCATCCGAAAGAAATCCGGCCAAACTGAACTATTTGGGCGGTGCCTTTGGCCAGTGGTTCCATTCGTCAAGCGTAATTGGTGCCACAGGTTTCGCTATGGTTGTAATCGGATTGCTATTGTTGTCTCAGCGTAGTTTTCGGGAATTCGAAAGAGCATTTTCCCAGAACAATTATCGTGAAACGTTGAATTGTGCCTACGGATGAGCAAACACAGACCAAGACCCGGATGCCTCAGCCGATAGGTTTCGGATGCTGGTCCATATCAGAGGCTATTTTCGCATTGTTTCTGATCATTCCATTTCCGAATGGCTGGGGCTGCCTCCGTGGCTGATTAGATGGTCGCTGTCGCGACATTGTTCGCCCGGGGGCTGACGGGGACTCTTTATTTATCGGTGTGGGCGACGTCGCCGGTGGATGGGCAGGAATAGAGCACATTCGCTCGTGTTAGAACAGGCTTTTTGAGGACAAAAGGGCCCAGAAAGATGGCGTCACGCGAGGGAAGCTACACTACAGAAGACATTCTCTGAGATAGTTGACCCTCCGTGTAGCCAAAGTGCCAAACCTTTTCACTTGAGCAAGCTGAATACCAAATGCGCAACGTGTGTGAACTCCCGGGTTCCCGAACAAAACTACTGCGGTAAATATAACCGTTGTCCCATTGATTTCCGGTGCCCCGACGAAGAAGTGGTTCCGCAAGGGGCATGCTGAGTTCTTTGGGGTTTGACATGGGTGCGGTGGCATAGAGCAGTTGACAATTTTCTATAGTGCCCTTCTTCGGCCAACCGGCAATCAAAAATTCGACGGTCTGTTCGAGATGATTGGGTTTTGCGGCGATGTGCCAAGGAATATAGCCGCCGTTCCAAGTATTCCAGGGGGCATTGCAAGGTTGTGGAGAGCTCCAGATAAAGCCGTCACCCGATGTATACGAATGCATCGTCACGTTCCCGTCCGTTGTCCACATGTACCATTCCTTCGCGCTTTTACGCCAAACGGTTGGGGATAGGTCTAAGCCGGTCTTGAGGTCCCATTTTTTTTCGAAGCAAAGGATTTTGTTGCTTTGCCTATGGTTTGGAAAGATTTTTTTGGCCCAGATTTTTTCAAAAGCACCCTCGCTATATTGGCGCCAATAAAGGATTAGCATGTTTTGATTTGGATCATAAATCAATTCTGGGTCCGAGTTATAGTTACGGTTGATCAAACCGAGCGGTCTTGGGACCAATGGATTTTTGATGCCGGGTGGATTATTCCACCTTAATCCATCTTCGCTCACCAAAAGACTGGGATTTTCATGAGTGCTCCAAAAGTAAGGAAACGGTGTCAACGCCATCCAATAGCGGGATCCCCCCCAACTCTGAAGGCCATATTCGGTCTTAAAATCAATGACGCTAGGGTGAACCGCCTGCCCGGACCGATCGTAGGTAGGTGTCACCATATATCTGGACGCATTCGCCATGTGTGTGGTAAAGAGGAGGTGTGATGCGGAAGGCGGCGGAGAAACAGACTGTATTCTCTTGTGAGTTGTAGCGAGAAGCGGACCGGGCTGTTCAACGTTATGTCTCTCATCATCAACAAGAGGCAGATAGCGAAAATAAATATAACCAGCCCCAACCCCGAGTATGGTTCCCAGGAAATGCCGTCTCGTCATAAGGTGGGTTCTCTGTCGGGTACTCTTATCCGTTTCCACGTTTGCGGCCTCCTATAAAAGCTTTATCCCGAGCAAATACCATCTCGTCTCGTCCTGTTTAGGGAAAGGTTTAGGTGAGGTTGCGGTGGGAATTCCGTATCCCTTACATATACTACCATCTGCTGGGGAATCCCGCAATAGTCATGTATCCATCTCCGTCATGCCCAAAGTAGCCAGATTTTGTCATAAGATAACAGCGGCAAGTGAAAAAATCACAGCCGATGAGTCGACACCATCTTGGATACTGAAAAAGGTTTAGCATCAGGTGATTAAATTTGAAACCGTTGGGGCGGTTGCTAGTTTTCAGGGGTCTTACGGCTGTTTCGGCCGAGACGGAGAGTGTACTTATCCTCTTTCGAACGTCTAGTGCTTTTCATGGTATATGTTTTCTGATAGGGGAAATTAATCATGCAATATTTTGAGAGTGATTATATGGAGGGTGCCCATCTACAAGTGGGAGTGGGTCCCACGGATTGGCATCGCTGTTGTTGTAGTCGTTTTCGTTGTAATTAATATATTTGACAGTAGTAAGCCTCCTGTTTATACAATAACAGATGGATCCTTCTCAATATCTTCAGCTTATGGCCAAAAAATCGATCTTTCCGATATCAAGGAAATTCAGCTGAAAGATTATTTGCCCGGAAGTTTATTCCGTACAAATGGTTTGGGCGCCGGTACTGTTCTAAAAGGCAAGTTCAGCTCAGATATTGGGAATGTGATTCTATATGTTAACACTTCCATTCCCGGATATATCTACATCAGAACCAAATCAGAACAAGTTATCCTTAATAACCAGTCTAAAGAAAAAACGGAAGACCTGTACAAAAAGTTGAGCACCCAACTTTCGCAGTGACGAATTTACTGGGCTGGAGGAATGCTACCAGAACTACACTGAGACAGCGGCCTAAACAACGGTCTCGTGCATTTGCTATGGCGCGGTGGAACAACCATGGTATGTACATCCCCGGGGGGCATCCCTAGACTTCATAAGAAAAAATACTTTCCCTATAATCTTTGTCGCCAATAGCGCAAGGCTTTTCCTCCACTTCATTGCCACCTATCTTCTTATAGAAACGACAAGATGGATTTTGAGATAAACAGGCGATGAGAAATCTCTTATAACCGTTTTTTCTAAAAGCACTTTTTACAGTAGTCACGAGTTCTCGTCCAATGCCTTCATTTTGATATTCATCTAAAACATAAAGCCCGTAAATTTCGCCGTAATTGGCATACTTCTCATCCCTTGCCCTTCCAAAGCTAGCGAATCCAACAATCTTTGCGTCATTTAGTGCCACATAGATGTTCCCTTCAGAAATATTCTGTTGGAGCCGTGAAAGATATTTTTCGTTCCTCTCATCTAAAGAATCCAGATACGTGTTATCTACAATGCCGTTATATGTGGTTTTCCATGTCCGTACATTCACATAAGCTATCTCCGTTTCATCTCCGGATACAGCTTTACGGATTTCGTATTCCATCGGAGTTCTCCTCTCTTTACCCCTACCCAAAGAAAAAGAACTGCTTAATTAACATTTCTGTTTACGTTATGCACTCTTAGTTCACCCATAGGCCGCCTAACCTACGGTTTTGTTGTACTGAGAGTGCGGGATATGTCCAGTATCGTGCTCTCTTCATCTGTATTATAGCCTAGAATAAAGCCACTATGCAATATCTAGAACGAACGCTCGGAGAGGGATTCGGTCCATCCAATTGAAGGGGCCAACTCAACATGGCGCTTTGCTCCCGGAAGTGGGCCTTGAGATACCTGTACTAATAGTGATAGAATGGATGAGGACATTCTCCAAGAAGTCATAAAGAAAGTTCAAGCGTCACTAGAAACTAAACGAAATAGGCGGGGAAACGGATTATGCAATATTTTGAGAGTGATTATATGGAAGGGGCGCACCCCCTTATTTTACAGCGTTTACTTGAGACCAATATGGAGAAAACGCCGGGGTATGGAACAGATAAGTATTCCCGGAGCGCCAGGGAAAAAATCCGCAGAGCATGTGGCTGTCCGGAGGCTGAAGTCTATTTTATG
The DNA here is from genome assembly GCA_001029295.1 of Peptococcaceae bacterium CEB3. Classification (GTDB taxonomy): domain Bacteria; phylum Bacillota; class Desulfitobacteriia; order Desulfitobacteriales; family Desulfitobacteriaceae; genus Acididesulfobacillus. Next base: position 63,149 of record LDXJ01000048.1, read on the forward strand.
GTTGGCGGAACTCAGACAAACGCCACCGTAATCAACTCTTTGCTTCACGCATATGAGGGGGTTCTTGCCGCGGATACGGGGCATATTAATGTGCACGAAGCCGGGACGATTGAGGCCGGGGGCCATAAAGTCTTAACACTTGGACAAACTTCCGGAAAGATAAGTGCGCAGACGGTGGCAAAATATATTGGCTTATTCAACAGCGATGTCAACAATGAACACATGGTGAGGCCGGGTTTAGTATATATTTCGCATCCAACTGAATATGGAACCCTATATACAAAAGCAGAATTGGAACAACTCAGAGCCGTGTGCCAAGAATATAAAATGCCCCTGTTCTTGGATGGTGCCCGTTTGGGATATGGATTGACGGCCGAGGGCACGGATGTGACATTGGAAGTAATAGCGGACAACTGTGACGTTTTCTATATTGGCGGGACCAAAGTAGGCGCGCTGTTTGGGGAAGCGGTTGTGATTACAAAACCAAATTTAATTCCTCATTTCTTTACGATGATTAAGCAACATGGCGCACTTCTGGCAAAGGGCCGTTTGCTGGGGATACAGTTCGATACCCTCTTCACGGACGACTTGTATAAGCGGATTTCTAAACATGCTATCCATATGGCTGAGAAACTAAAGAAGGGCTTGGTTGAGAAAGGGTACCGCCTTTATTTTGAGTCCCCTACCAATCAGCAGTTTGTCGTCTTGGAAAATGAAGAAATGGAGCGGTTATCCAAGAAAGTCTCTTTTGGCTTTTGGGAGAGTTTGGACTCCAATCATACGGTAGTTCGTTTTGCCACAAGCTGGGCGACACAGGAAAATGATATTGAAGAATTGCTTAAGAACCTTCATCCAGCCGTGACGATGGGGCAGGAGATTACAATCATGAAGTCTGAAGAAGCTATTTCTATTGGGTCGGAAGAACAACTTGAACAGTTTATGGCGCAAGGGGAAACCGCAGTCCTTTATTTCAGTTCCGAAGGCTGCAATGTCTGCCAGGCCGTTTTTCCCAAGTTAACGAACCTGATACATCCCCGATTGATTAGGACGGCAAAAATCAATATCGACGAGCACCCCGAAATTGCAGGGCAACTGCTAGTGTTCACGGTGCCTACGGTTCTTATAATGTATGAAGGTAAAGAAATCCTTAGAGAGAGCCGCTTTATCGACTTCCAAAGAGTCAAGAGGACCCTGAATTTCTTGGAGGAGGCGGACCGGGCCCATTCGAGCAATCGTCCTTGATTAACTAAGCTCCTTTGCCGTTGTGCCGAGACTGCGTTCTGCGATAGACAGCCCGGGGGACCGTTTGGGGCGTAGATGTTGCCGGAACCGGGACGGAAGACGTCAAGTGGCATGTGGCGGGAGAGCCGCCCGCCAGCGCTTGACTCAGGTCCGCTATGCCTAGATTTTCCTTACGGATGATGTTCAGAAGTTGTGACATTTCCCGGTCCAGACCGGGCACCCAATGCAAAAGAATGATGTCTCCGGGTTGAAGCCTTTGCTGGTGGACAGTCGTCAGTTTAGACTGTTCCATTTCGGCGTCCCACATGACGATATATTTTATCCCGGCGTCCCGGGCCGCCTGTTCGACCTTAGAATTGAAATCCCCGTAGGGCGGCCGGAGCTCGTCCGGCACAGGGCCGAACTGGCGAAAATACTCAAGGGGCTGGGCGATCTGGCTCTTTTCCTCGGCTGGGGACAAGTGCGACAGGAAAGGATGACTAAAAGTATGGTCTTGGATGTGTCCGCCGGCACTAACGAATTCGTGCCAAAACGCTGCATGTTCCTGGGCGGCCTGTTCTATCAAAAAGGTGGTGACGGGTATGTGATATTCTCGCATTAACCTCAATACCCCTTCATTGGGGAACCAACCGTCGTCTATCGTAAGGTAAACGACTCGCTCTTTACTAGGAAGACTGTAGATGACCCGCACGGGCCCGCCAGAGGTTACGGCCGAACCCAGCTGGGTCAACGATTCAGACCGCTGCCCGGGCAAAGGCCCTTGAGTCGCGGGATGGGGTGGCAACGGTTCAATCGCCGTGCGCTGTGGGTAAAGCAGAATCGGCAGCGCAATTGCGATACAGAGAGTAAGTAAGCCAACGAGGACCTGCCTCACGTGAGGATTTCCGTAAATGTGTTTTCGCTGCCGATCATCCAGCATAACTTATCCCTCCATCGACCCAATAGGCGAACACGACTCAAAGTAACTGTTAGTCAACGGGAATTAACCAGACTTATCGTAAGCCAATCGAGCTCCGGCGTCAACAGTATTCGTTCCTAAGTTTGTGCAAGTTACCGCAAACATGTTTCCGCCCACTCTGCCGGTTGTGCGAGCCATTTCCACGTTGGTACAAGTCACAGTTCCCCTTATTGGTGTCGCGCCTGGGCGCGAAAAGCCTCGTCTCGCCGCCAGTCATAACTCATCGTACTTCTTACGCGAGCCGTAGGCTTTGCGCACGGGGTATTTGAGTCCGTTTTGAACGAGTTTGTTTTCGATAGCGGCTTTAGCGTCTATCCCCAGGCGGTCTGAGAGTAAGAACAGATAGATGAACACGTCCGCAATCTCGTCTTTGATGTTGTCGAACCTCTCTGTCACAGCCTCTTCACTTGTTCGCCATTGAAAGTTTTCCAGCAACTCGTTAGCCTCAAGGGCTACGGAAATCGCCAGATCTTTTGGCTTGTGATATTGTGACCAATCTCTGGCATCCCTGAATGCCAGAATTTTTTCGATCAGATCGTCCAAGGGTATTCCTCCTTTATATCATCAGGTCAGGCGTGCGCATCCCCTTGTAGAATATAGCACTTATCAGCACATATAGAAAGGGACGTGCGTTCAGTCGAGGAAACCATAGAAGCGGCCCTTCCGGGTCGCTTCTATGGAAAATGTTTGAACCGGTGGGGCCGCTTAGGCAACTCAATTCACCCTAGCGGCCCAGTTAATGGAGCGAAACCAGACCTGTCTCTGTCAGCGGGCCGTGCAGGCCAATCGCAAAGCGTTTTCCCGGGCGACCGGCGCATAGGTAAGCCAACCGCCGCTCAGGCTGCGCACCTTGCTAAAACCGTGCTGGGTTAGCATCCGGTAGGCCACATAACCCCGCAGTCCCACCTTGCAATAGATGACGATTTCTTTGTCTTTGGGGACCTCCGACAAACGCCCGCGCAGTTCGTCTACGGGGATATTTACGGCCCCTTGAATGTGGCCTTCGGCATATTCTTCCGGGGTGCAGACGTCGAGGATCCAGGCGGAGGTTTTGTCTAGCCGGTCTATCTCCGGCCAGTGGATTACTTTCAGGTTTCCTTGAACGATGTTTTCGGCCACGTAGCCCGCAAGATTGACCGGATCTTTGGCAGAAGAGAACGGAGGGGCATAGGCGTATTCTTGAGTGGCAAGATCGGATACCGTGTCCCCGTGCCGGATTGCAGCCGCCAAATCGTCGATTCTTTTGTCAACCCCGGTCTGTCCGACGACCTGCCCCCCATAGAGCTTGCCGGTCTTGGGATGAAAGAGCAGCTTGATATGAAGGGGTTGTGCCCCAGGATAATACGTGGCCGACGAGGCGGGGTGAGTATACGAAACTTGATAAGGCAGCCCTGATTGGGTCAAGGTCTTTTCATTGGCTCCGGTCGTGGCGGCCGCCAAATCAAAAATCTGTACAATGGCCGTCCCTTGGGTACCTTTATAACTACGGATCTGGCCGTAAAGAATATCCGCGAGCATGCGCCCTTGTTTGTTGGCCGGCCCGGCCAGAGGAATCAGGGTAGGCTGCCCGGTGACAAAATCTTGGACCTCGATTACGTCTCCAATAGCGTAAATGTGGGGAGCGGATGTTTGAAATCTCTCGTTGACGCGGATTCCACCCAAACGGCCGATCTCGAGCCCCGCCGCCTGGGCCAGGCTCGCCTCAGGTTTAACACCCAAAGCGAGGACGAGAAAATCAGTCTGGATTTTCCGACCGCTCAGCAGGACGGCTTCCCCCCGGCCTCCTTTGTAGGCGCAGCTTTTCAATCCGTCCCCTAAGATGAGTTCCATGCCCTTCTCACGGATATGCTCGTGTACGACGGAGGCCATTTCGAAATCCAGGGGAGGAAGCACCTGGAGCTGTTTTTCAACCAGAGTCACCCGGAGGCCAAGGCGGAACAGATTCTCCGCCATTTCCAGGCCGACGAAGCCGCCTCCCACGACTACCGCCTGCTTGGGCTTTTTTGTGCCAATGTAATGGTGAATATTGTCGATGTCTTCCATATTACGCACGCAAAAAGAGGGCAGTTCCGAAAGCCCCGGGATGGGCGGGCGGAGCGGAGCGGCCCCCGGCGAAAGGATCAGCTCGTCATAGGTTTCCCGGTAAACTCTGCCGTCGGGGCCTTTGACCTCCACCCACTGTTCCCGCGGCTCAATTTTCCGCACTTCACTGTGAATGCGCACATCAAGGTTGAAGCGTGCTTTCATCTGGTCGGGAGTTTGTACCAGAAGAGAATCTCTTTCCGGAATCACTTGGCCGACATAATAAGGAAGCCCACAGTTGGCAAAAGAGATGTACCCACCCCGCTCCAGCATGATAATCTCCATTGTTTCATCCAGCCTGCGTAAACGCGCGGCCGCGCTTGCCCCGCCGGCCACGCCCCCGATGATGATAATTTTACGTCCTGTCATGGTTACCCTTCCTCCCTGAATATGTGGCATATGCCACTTACTATTCTAGTGAGTTTTGGTCATATGTCAACGATGTTTTGAGCGGCTGGTTGGGGGGCGAAATAATCTTTCGCAAGTACGAATAAATCGCCGGAAAATGTCCTATGATATAAAGGCGAGTTTTAATCCTTTGAGCATCGACATAACTACGCTTGGGTGAGGTGTGAACGAACTGAACAAATATTACAGAGTTTTGCAAAGACTTCTTCCTGCCGCAGTCATCGTTCTTCTGGTCGTGATCGGTTTGAAATATCCGCAGGAATTGGTCAAGAGTTGTAAAACCGGTATCAAACAAGTGCAAGCCGGTGTGGGGCAGGCGATTACGCGTACGGTGAGCGGGCAGACAGGGCCGGTCAATGTGCTTTTGATCGGAAATAATGCCAGGGATGCGACGAATCCTTTGTCACTGGGCAGTGCCGGCGGCCAGGCGGATATCTTGATTGTGGCTCACATCGATCCGGATTCCCATGTCGTTAGCTTGATTTCTATTCCTCGCGATACGCTGGTCGCTATGCCCAATTGGCAAGAGCCCATTCCGAAAATTAAATCCTCCTTTGAATTGGGTCTGCGACAGGGCCCGGAGCAGGGGCCTGCTGAGGCCATGAAAAGGGTTTCGGAACTCACGGGTTTGAAGATTAAGGATTATATTGCCACAGACTTTAAGGGTTTTGAAGACGCCATCAACGCGGTTGGCGGGATAAAAGTGAATATTCCCCAGCGGCTTTATGATCCCGAGCACAGTCAGGCCGATTTTCACCCCGGTTTACAGACCTTGAACGGCCAGGAGGCTCTGGCTTTTATTCGTGTCCGTCAAAACGCGGCCGGAAACAATTACCGGACGGATGATTTTCAACGGCAGGAGGCGGAATTGCAGGTACTCAACCTGCTCAAAGAGAAGCTGCTGACGGCGGGGGTCAGTCTTGCGGAAATACGGAAACTACACGAAGCGTGGCAGCAGGATGTGGTGACGAACATTCCTACGTCTATGCTGCTCGGTCTGGGGCTGGAAGTATCCGGTTCGAAGATTGAGCAGGTACGGCTCGGTTCGGTGAAAGACTCGATGGATATCGCCGGCGTAGCGCTGGACGGTGTGAACCGGGAAGGGTACCTGTCCGGTGCCTATTATGATGTACTGGACCCAAGGGAGATTGGCAAGAGATTAGAAAAATACGGTTCGACAGGGGCTTCGACCGGACTGCCGCCCCTGCCGCGTCCCCAGACAGTGAGGGTGGATGTTTACGGGGCCCAACCCGCGGCAGAACAATTACGCGGGGCGGGGTTTGACACGCGTTGGCAGGGCGGCGCGGCCGGGGTTAACCGGGTGGAAGTCGCTTTTCCGCCGGGGCAGCTCATGTCCGCCCTGGCGGTGGCGAGAAGCTTGGGAACGGGAAATGAGCTGGTTTTGCCGTCTCAGACAGTCAGCACGGTTACGGTCTATTACCCGTCTTAGGCCAAAAGACGACCACAAAAAAGGTGAGCGCGGAAGACGCGACCATGGAAGGAGTGGCCGCGGACGACGACAATTTGAGTCATGCTGCTTTATGCCATGCGTGGCGAAACTAACTCTGCTTATGCTTCACTGCCAAGCGGGGTTTTTTTGGCGCTGAAATAATAATCGGCTATTCTGCGCACAATGATCGAGGAAGATTGCGCGCCGACAGTTTGTGCGGGCGCGGTTCATACAGTGGCGCGAAGGGGGCATTTCGGTGTATGGGACCTTTTGGTCTTTAGTGCCGTTCCTGGTTGTAATTCCGTTGGCTCTGCTCACCCGCCAGGTCTTGCCGGGGTTGCTTGCGGGTTTGCTGGTTGGGGGGTATATGCTGAACCCCACACTGTTGGGCGGCATTGATACATCTTTGCAATATATCATGAAGGAGCTTGTGCTGCCGGACAACGCCAGGCTTATTTTGTTCATGTACGGTTTTGGCGCTTTTGTCGGTCTGGTGCGCATTACGGGAGGAGTCAGCGGTTTTGCCGAGTTCCTGGAAACTCGAATTCGGACGGCCCGGGGAGCTTTTGTTATCACTTGGCTATCTTCCTTGGTGACTTTTATGGCCCCGGATTTCCGGATCATCACGGTGGGCCCGGTCATGAAACAGATCTTTTCCCGATTGAATGTGTCGGCCGAGAAAGTGGCTTTCGTGGTCGATGCTACTTCGACTCCCCTCTGTGCGATTATGCCATTGGGTACGGTTTTTATTGGGTATATCCTTGGCCTTCTGGGTGCGGTGAGCCGCCACCAAGGAATCGCCGCGTCTCCCTATCAAATGTTTTTGCTGAGTCTCCCTTTTAACTTTTTTTCTCTGGGAATGCTGGCTTTCGCCTTGTTTTATTCCTTTGGCAGGTCCGCCAAGGCTCATGAGGGAGAGCGGCAGACGTCCAGTGCTTACCTCAGGGCTCTGGGCGCGACCAAACTGGTTCATGCGGAGACCTCGCAGGAACTGGCCCTCCCTTTAGGAGGGAGAAAAGGGGGACGGGCTGAGGGGAAGGGGAGGCCGGGGAAAAGTGAGCGGGGAGACAAGCGGGCAGCTGGGAAGCAGACAGAGGCCTATCCTGATCCGGTAGAGCTGGTGGCCCAGAAGGTTCCACCCAACGCGCTTAACCTGTTGGTACCGCTTGCCCTGTTGCTGGGTTTTACCATCTTCTTCACCTGGTGGGACGGACACCTGCGCGCCCCTGGCGTACTGGCGGCCTTCATCCGGGCTGATGCCGCAAAGGCTATGTTGGAAGCGCTTTTGACCACTTTGATATTCTCCTTTGTTTGGTACGCTCTGCAGAAGCAGAGTATTAACCGGATCCTCTTTGGTTTTCTTCAAGGGGGAAATGAGATGATGGCCGTGAACCTTCTGCTGGTATTGGTTTGGGCAGTGTCAGCCGTTTCCACCCACCTGGGCTTTGCCAGCTATACAGAGCAGACGGTGGGGCATTGGGTACCGGCGGCCTTTGTAACTCCGGCCTTTTTTGTCATCGGCTGCCTGCTCTCTTACGTGATCGGTTCGAGCTTCGGCACCTGGGGCATTTTGCTGCCATTAGGATTTTCCCTCGCCGCGGCTGCCCATGTTTCCCTGCCTTTAATGGCGGGGGCGGTGTTCGCGAGCGGCACCTTTGGCGGATTTGCTTCGCCCTTGAGCGACAACACGGTGGCCATGGCCACGGTGATGAAGATTCCCGTCATCGATTATGCCAACAAGAAACTGCGCTACGGTTTGATGGTCGCCGCCGCCTGCGCGCTGTTGTACGGCTTAGCGGGGTGGCTTATGCGGTGAGTTTCTATATCAGCCAAGCGGCGTTCCGACGGGATGGGCTGGCGATGCTGAAAAAAAGTTAGTTAAACTGTTGACTTGCCGGCCCGGAAAGGAGATAATATTAACATAAAAAATAAATGAAACGCCGTTTTAGGGAATGAAACAAACCGGAAACCCAAAATAGGTCCTAAGCCAAAATAGGCCCTAACCCTGAAATGGGTACGCCGACAACGCCCCAGAGTAATTAGGCAGAGTTAAGCTCCTACCAGCAGAGCGGGGCAAAGTCACGCCGGACGCTGCCGGCGAAACGAAATGATTCTGCCCGCTTTACATGAACGCCGGGGCTAAGGGCAAACTAGGAAAGAAAACCCAAGTGTGCACCGGCGAAAGGGCAAGTGGCGCCCCCTGTCAGGCGGGGAGGTAGGGAGAAATTCAGCTTAAGCCCGCGTCAATTCTATGAGGGGAAGGGGATAAAGATGGCAAAGTTTTTAGAGCATGAAGGGAAGGCTTGGCTCAGGAAAGCCGGTATTCCGGTTCCCGGCGGCCGCGCGGCGTCAACCCCCGAAGAAGCGGGGAGAATTGCCGCGGAACTGGGCGGGTCGGTGGCCGTCAAAGGGCAGGTGCAAGCCGGCGGCCGCGGCAAGGCGGGTATCGTTAAACTCGTGCCTACGCCTGAACAAGCAGAAGCGGCGGCTCGGGAGATCTTGGCCAAAACTGTGAAGGGTCTTCCTATCCGGCAGGTTTTGGTAGAGGAAAAACTGGATATCAAGAAAGAGTATTATTGCTCGTTTGTAGTTAACGGGGCGCGTGAGGCCCGCTCACCGATGCTCATGTTCAGCTCCGAAGGGGGCATGGATATCGAAAGTGTTCCCGAAGAACTCATCTATAAGGTAAATGTCGATCCGCTCTACGGGTTGCAGGTGTACGACGCGGTGGACCTCTGTGTCCGGGCCGGGATTGCGGCGGCGGACCTCGGAAAATTCGCCTCTTTTCTGACCAAACTGTCCCAGGCTTATCAGAAATATGATTGTCAGACTCTGGAGATTAACCCATTTGTCGAGACAGGCAGCGATGAATTAGTCTGCGCGGATTGCAAAATGGAGATTGATAACAGCGCGGTGGGCCGCCATCCGGAATTCGGGATTAGGATTGCCCGCGATTTACCGGGAGATCCGACTGAACTGGACCTTATTGGCTGGAGTATAGAGGAGACGGATGCCAGGGGTACGGGTTTCTTGATGAACATGGGCTTCGATGAAGTGAGCCCGGGTTATATCGGTTACCATCCTATCGGAGGGGGGTCCGCTATGATGGGTTTGGACGCTTTGAACCAGGTGGGTTTGAAACCGGCCAACTATGCCGACACCAGCGGTAATCCGGTGGGTTCCAAGATTTATCGGGTAGCGAAAGCTGTTCTTTCTCAGCCGAATATCGAGGGTTACCTTCTGGGCGGTTTTATGATGGCCAATCAGGAACAGTGGCACCACGCCCATGCCCTGGTTAAAGTTCTCAGGGAGGTCTTGCCGACGCAAAAGCCGGGTTTACCCTGTGTACTGCTCTTATGCGGCAACCGTGAAGCAGAGTCACAAGAGATTCTGAAGAAGGGCTTGGCGGACCTCATGACGCCTGACGGTCCCGGAAGGCGGATCGAGATTTACGGCAAAGAACATGTCACAGATACGAAATTTATCGGGGAGAGGCTTCTGACCCTGACCAGGGAGTACCGGGCAGAAAAGGAGGCCCAAGCCAAGTAGGGTGGAATTCGACGAATACGGGGTCGGAAGCTCAAAGAAATCCAGCAAGTGGGCAAAGGGGTCAAAGAGGCAGCAGGGGGAACCCCCGAAGACAGGACAAGGCTGACAAATCCCGCTGGAGAGGCGAAAGAATCAGATAAAGCCCGGGAAAACGACGCCAAGGACTCAGAGGAACCTGGCTCAGCGAGCAAGGGCTCAGGGGAACCTGGGTCAGCGAACAAAGGACTTGAGGCACCCGCGGATAAAGTAAGAATAGCCAAAGAAAGGAGGAGGAGCTATGCTGGAATTTGCGGAAAAGAGTCTCAAGGTGAGGATTGACACCGACAAGTGTGACGAATGTGAAACGAAGGCCTGTGCCGATGCCTGTAAGAAATACGCCCGCGGGTTGCTCGGCCTTGACGACCGCGGCCGGGCGTCTGTCGCGCATCGCACGAAGGAAGAAGTGATCCGGCTGGGAACAGAGTGTTTGGCGTGTGAGTTCGCCTGTAAGTTTTACGGTCGGGACGCGATTCGGATCGACGTTCCGGTAGAGGGGCTCGAGGAGTATTTGCGCAAACGCGCTTAACAGATCAATGAATGAGGGATTAGAATGGGCATTTTGATTAACAAAAATACCAAGGTTATAGTCCAGGGGATCACAGGCCGTGAAGGATCCGTGCGGACCAAATATATGAAAGAATACGGGACCCGCCTGGTGGGGGGTACCAGCCCGGGTAAAGCCGGAACTGAGGTTCACGGGGTGAGAGTTTTCAACACGGTCAAAGAGATCGTACGGGCGGAAGGCGAGATTGATTTTAGCGTCATTTTTGTACCCGGTCGGGTTTTGAAAACTGCCGTAATGGAGGCAGCCGATGCCGGGGTAAAAAATATCGTCCCTTGTGTGGAAGGCACGCCTATCCATGACATTATGGAAATGATCGCCTACGCCCGCGGCAAAGGCTCGCGCGTCATCGGGCCGGGGTCGATTGGACTCATCACTCCCGGAGAGGCGGTGGCCGGCTGGCTGGGAGGAAATATGGAGTGGGCCAGCCAATTCTTCCGGAGGGGAAGCATCGGCGTTTTTTCCCGCAGCGGCGGCCAGTCGGGGACCATCCCCTGGGTGTTGAGAGAAGGTGGGTTTGGAGTCAGCACCGTTATTCACACCGGGACGGAGCCCGTCTTGGGAACCTCGATGGCGGATCTGCTGCCACTCTTTCAAGAAGATCCGGAGACGGAAGGGGTTGCCGTTTATGCTGAAATAGGCGGTTCCCAAGAGGAAGAATGTGCCGAGGTCATTGCGGCCGGGAAATTCACGAAGCCCTTTGTCATCTATGTGGCCGGGGCCTGGGCGCCGGAAGGGCAGCGTTTCTCGCACGCTTCTAATATCGTGGAGCGCGGGCGCGGTTCTGCCAAGAGCAAGATCGAAGCGGTCCGGCGGGCGGGTGGGTTTATTGCCGAGACGCCGACTGACATTCCTGTGATTTTACGCGAAAAACTCGGGTGTTGAGTTTTCAGAGGGGATGTTTTATAGTCTGTAATTGCGGGGAGGGGGTTCACACCGGGAAGCGGAGTCCGCCAAGAGGGGGTATGCCTTCAAGGTGAGAGAATTCAGACGGGTTTCTTGAGAAGATCCGGGAAAACGAGTCCGGGAAAACGAGTCCGGGAAAACGAGTCCGGAAAAACGAATCCCAAAAAGCAAGTCCCAAAAAACGAGTCCAGAAAAGCAAGTCCCAAAAAGCAAGTCGGAAAAACAGGTTCAAGGAAGAATTCAGGAAAAGATTTAGGAGGTAGAAGACCATGACTGTTATGCGTTCCATCATGTATATCCCCGGAAACAACCCTAAGATGATTAGCAAAGCTCCCGAAATACCTGCGGATATCATTACGCTTGATCTGGAAGATTCCGTGCCGCCGGCGGAGAAGGAAACGGCCCGTCAGCTCGTGCGCGAGAATCTGAAGTTTGCCGGTTCGGCCGGAGCCCAGGTCTATGTCCGGATCAATAACTGGGAAACAGAGATGACCAATGACGACCTGGAAGCGATCGTGTATGAAGGCCTCAGCGGGGTCACCTTGGCTAAAACCGGGTGCGCAGACGACGTCAAACGCCTGGACTGGAAACTGGAAGAACTGGAACGCCGCCGGGGTCTGGAAGTGGGCAGCATCAAGATCTCGATGCTCTTGGAAACGGCCAAAGGGATCATCAACGCGGCCGAATGCTGTCTGGCCAGTAAGCGTAATGTCAACGCTATCTTTGGAGCCGTGGATTATTGCCGGGATATGCGGGTAAAACTTACCTCCGAGGCGGTTGAGCAGCAGTACGCCCGGGCCCACATGGCGGTGGCGGCTCGTATGGCCGGGATCGTGGCTATTGACGCTCCTTTTGTCGACTTTAAAAACATGGAAGCTTTCGAGAAAAGCGTAGTTCAGGGCCGCCAAATGGGCTATGAGGGCAGGATGATCATTCACCCCGGACAAGTGGAGCTTGCCAACAAACTCTATGCGCCTGATCCGGCCGACGTGGAATGGGCTCGAGGAGTTGTCAAGGTCTTTGAAGAGGAGGGTATTGCCAAGGGGAAAGCCGCTGTTTCCTATCTGGGTAAAATGGTCGATACCCCGGTTTACTTGAACGCCCAGGATATTCTGGCGGCCCAGGCCGAAATCGATGCCAAGACAAAGCCCTGAGGTACACAATATACAATATATAGAATTCAGAATGTCCACACGCGGGAATATCTTTTTGGTAAGATAACAGTATAAGATAACAGTATGGGAGACCGTTGGGAAAAGACAACAAGTCGGCCCGGCCCTCCGCCCGGTCAGAGTTCGGTCCCGGAGTTCCGCCCGGCAAAATCTATTTTGAGAAAGGACGATGCCCTTATGTCGTTGCGCGAAGATGCTTTAAAACTCCATGCCGATCACCGGGGTAAAATTTCTGTGGAGAGTAAAGTACCGGTGCGCGATTCCCGTGACTTGAGTCTCGCCTATTCCCCCGGAGTCGCGGAACCCTGTAAAGAAATAGCCAAAAACCGGGACCTCATCAGCACGTACACCAATCGCGCCAACATGGTGGCCGTCGTATCCAACGGTACCGCCGTCCTGGGCTTAGGTGATATCGGGGCTTATGCGGCGATGCCGGTCATGGAAGGCAAAGCGGTTCTTTTCAAATCTTTTGCCGGAGTGGACGCTTTTCCGATCTGTTTGGATACCAAAGATGTGGACAAGGTCGTCGAGACGGTAAAACTGCTGGCCCCTACGTTTGGCGGGATTAACCTTGAGGATATCTCCGCTCCCACCTGCTTTGAAATTGAAAGACGGCTCAAAGCCGAGATGGACATTCCGGTTTTCCATGACGACCAACATGGAACCGCGGTGGTGACGATGGCCGGACTTATCAACTCTCTCAAGCTGGTACACAAGGAGTTGAAGAATGTCAAAGTAGTCACCAGCGGGGCCGGAGCCGCGGGCACGGCTATTATCAACCTCCTCATGAATATGGGCGTGGAAAATGTGATCATGTGTGACAGCAAAGGTGCCATTTACGAAGGCCGCCCCAGCGGCATGAACAAATACAAAGAGGAAATCGCCCAGCGTACTAATCGTGAGAGAGTCAAAGGCGACTTAGCCGAGGCAATTAAAGGGGCGGACGTTTTTATCGGGGTGTCGGTGGCCAACGCGGTCACTCAGGACATGGTGAAATCGATGGCTAAGGACCCGATTATCTTCGCCATGGCTAACCCCAATCCGGAAATCCTGCCGGAACTGGCTAACGAAGCGGGTGCCGCCGTCGTCGGCACCGGGCGTTCCGATTATCCCAATCAAGTTAACAATGTGACGGCTTTCCCGGGAATCTTCCGCGGGGCTTTGGACACAGAAGCCACTGAGATCAATGAGGAGATGAAGATCGCCGCCGCTTATGCGATTGCCGGTCTTGTCTCAGATGCCGAACTTAAGCGGGACTACGTTATGCCTAAAGCCTTTGACCCGCGGGTCGGCCCGGCCGTGGCGGCGGCTGTGGCGAAGGCCGCCATGGAGAGCGGTGTGGCCCGCAAGCAAGTCGATCCGGAACAAGTGGCCCAACATGTTCGGGAGTTAACAGGGAGACAATAGAACGGTCGGGGCCGCTCTCCGGCAAGGAAAAGGTCGAGTGACTAATGTTCTGGGGAGCGGAGAGAATATTTTGCTGCCACGTTCTGAGAAGCGCCACCGGGGAAACGCCGCATGATTAGCTCTTTCTGGAGATACGGCCGATTGTCAGCGGTTTGAGAGAGGGATTCGGGTCTGACGACCTTTGGAGCCGGGACTTGTGTTCGCAGGGTCAAGCGAACGTGAGCCGCCGGCTCTTTTAGTGTTGCCGGTGTATACTTTTGGCGGCAAGGGGTCATAATTTGAAGTCGGGGGGCCGGGGCAGGAAACTTTGAGAACGCGTCGAACTTCTTTGGGTGAAAGCAGGAGAATTTGCCCTTGAGAAGCTGCTGTGCTATAACCCGACGGGAGAAAGGTGAGCGCAAGTGTTGGAGTTGAACCGGCCCGAATGGACCGAAGAGAAAACCGCGGAGTTGGAGCGGAGGCTGGCGAAGGTTTTTCTGGAGGAGTGGGGAGGCCCGCGCAGCCCGCTCGCCCTCCAATATATCCATGAAACGATCGTGCCCGACCTCTTGCAATGCATCCGGCGCAACGCGGATCTGCTGCAAAATCAGACTTTTGCGGAGATTGTCGCTTGGAAGTTGAGAACACAGTTTGCCTACCCGGCCGCGGCGGCTGAGCCCTTGGCCCAGGACCTGATCCGAGCGGCCGAGGGTCTCGTCGAGCGGGTACAAGTGACAGATGTGAGGGAGCCTTGGCGGCGGATTTTCCGCCTTTGGGTGAGTGGGGAGTCTCTGCCCGACATTGCCGAACGTACAGGGTACCCGTTGGATTATCTGGATCTTTTGCTTTTGCGCTTAAGAAAATTGCAGAAGTTCATGGCCGGTCGCGGCCTCGGCTTATTGGAATGTCTGGAAAATGAGGAGTTAAGGGAATACGGCTTTGGCCAACTGAGCTTCTTGTACCAATTTCTCACCGCCTTGTCTGGGGAGCCCCTCTTTCAAGAGCGGCTGATCATGGAGCAGGTGATCCAAGAGCTGAACCTCCCCTTGCAAGTGTCCGACCTGGTAACCCTTTTGGAAATCATTCATGAACACGAAGGCGAGTGGACGGAATCCGCTTTTATTGCGGCGCTGGGTGAAATGGCCCGGCGTCCGGACGGACGCGGCGACGGGGTGGTCCACTTCTTTCCCGACATTCTGCACGGCCTCATGTCCGTGTACTGGATTCAAAGGAATAAGTCCGGGAGGCTCTGCTTGAGCGAGAAAAGCGCCAAAGCTTTGGCTGGGTTTATTTTGCCCAGGGTGACAGAACGCCTGCGGGAAAACTTAAAATACCGGGATATGGAGCAGGCCCAAAGAGTTCTGCTGGCCCAGAACCCGGAAGTACTCTCGCGCATAGTGGACTGGGTGGCTCGGGAAGCCGGCGGGGAGGAAGCGTTTCAACTCTTGACCGGCCTCTACAAGCGGGTGAACCGGAGGATCGATTTGTGTGTGATAGAGGCTTGCGGCCGGGTGCCGGAGGCATGGGAGTTCGTCCTGGGGGCGACCGCCGAGCAGGACAGCCTGATCCGGGCCGGGGCTTGTGAGGCGCTCGGCGGCTTAGGCCGCAAAGACGCCGTTCCCAGGCTGATTGAATGCCTGGAGGATGAGGTGTCAGGGGTGAAAAAGGCGGCTGTGCAGGCTTTGGTCAGCTTAGGGGATCGGCGGGCCTTGGTTCCTTTGGAACGTTTGGCTGCGGATTACGCGGAGCCGACTGTGGTCAGGGAAAAAGCCAAAGAGGCCGTGTTCGATCTCAGCGGGACTTGACAGAACTCTTCCGCTTTAATAAATTAAAGGGGGAAAGGCAACGGCGGGGAGGAATGCGGGATGGCCACTGATGAAAGATTAAGGGATCACTTGAACGATGCGCTGTTCGATGCAATTTTGCTCCTGCAAGACAGGGAAGAGTGCTACCGCTTTTTTGAGGACATTGCCACGATCGCCGAGATTAAAGCGCTGGCTCAACGCCTGGAAGTGGCGAAACTGCTGCGCGAAAACGTGACTTACGCGGAAATTGCCGAACACACGGGGGCGAGCACAGCGACGATCAGCCGCGTCAAGCGCTGCCTCTACTTTGGCGCCGACGGCTACCAATTGATTCTTGACCGTTTGGCTCAGCGGGAAAAAGAGGTGCCGTGAAGAGGTCGATTATAGAACGTGCGCGGGAAAACCTCGGAATTCGATTCCGGGGATGAGAGCGCTTCCCCAAAGAATTTCAAACTATTGTCCTCCCTTTGTGGTAGAATATGGCCATGAACAGTCATCATAAGACACGACATGCAAACGAAGAAGGCCAAGATCACTAGCGAG
Organism: Peptococcaceae bacterium CEB3; assembly: GCA_001029295.1. Classification (GTDB taxonomy): domain Bacteria; phylum Bacillota; class Desulfitobacteriia; order Desulfitobacteriales; family Desulfitobacteriaceae; genus Acididesulfobacillus. Next base: position 79,251 of record LDXJ01000048.1, read on the forward strand.
GGGGTGAAAAAGAAATGTTCGCTACTCAGAAAGTACGGATTAAAGGGCTTACGCAAGCAGAATATGAGATTCTGTGTCTGCTCCATCGGTATGCCAAAAACCTCTACAATGTGGCGCTCTATGCTCTGCGCCAGCACTTTTTTGCGACGGGAAGACTGCTGAGCTTCAATAAGCTCTACCATCAGTGTAAAACAAATGAGAATTACCACTTGATCCAAGCCGGAGTCAGTCAGCAGCTCCTGAAGAGTGCGCATGGAAATATGAAATCCTTTCTGGCACTCAGCACAAAAGCGGCATTGGGGCAATATCCGGCGGAGAAAGTCAAGATTCCCAAGTATCTACCCAAGGACGGCTATTCTCAGCTTCTTTGTTCGATCAATGCGATCACTGTTCACGACGGCTTTTTTCAGATACCCATGTCCAATCGGTTCATGAAGGAGCATCCCGGCTTAACCATCAAAATTCGTGTACCGGATCGTATCGCTAATCAGCCCATCCGGGAAGTACGTCTAAACCCCCTCCACCATGCCCGCTTCTTGGAAGCGGAGTTCGTGTATAAAACAGCGGATACGGCCCAGCCTGTAGGGGAGCCGGAAACTTTAGCTCTGGATCTTGGGGTAAATACCCTGGCAGCCGGTATTAGTACTACCGGAACCGCGTTTTTGATCGACGGAAAGCGGCTGAAATCAGCCAATCAATGGTACAACAAGGAACGTTCCAGACTCCAATCAATGAAAGACCTGCAAGGGATCAAAGGCGAAACCAATAAACTTGCGTTGATCGCCTACAACCGGGAAAACTTCATGCGCGACTATCTGAGCAAAGCCGGTCACTTGATTTTGCAGCATTGCCTCGACAACAAGATCGGGCGGGTAGTGGTGGGTGTGAATCCCGGCTGGAAGCAAGCAATCAAAATCGGTCATGTGAACAATCAAAACTTTGTGCAGATCCCCTTCTGGAAATTCCGGCGGTTTCTGGCGTACCTGTGTGAAAAGAACGGCATTGAATACGTAGAGATT
>LDXJ01000049.1 GCA_001029295.1 Peptococcaceae bacterium CEB3
TTGCTCCGTCAGACTTTCGTCCATTGCGGAAGATTCCCCACTGCTGCCTCCCGTAGGAGTCTGGGCCGTGTCTCAGTCCCAGTGTGGCCGTTCACCCTCTCAGGCCGGCTACTGATCGTCGCCTTGGTAGGCCATTACCCCACCAACTAGCTAATCAGACGCGGGTCCATCCATAAACGGCAGCATCTTCAGAGGCCGCCTTTCCTTCCCAAGAGATGTCCCTCGGAAAGATTATCCGGTATTAGCCCCCGTTTCCAGGAGTTGTCCCGGCCTTATGGGTAGGTTACCCACGCGTTACTCACCCGTCCGCCACTAAGATATCCTAAAGTAAACTTCAAAATATCTCCGTTCGACTTGCATGTGTTAGGCACGCCGCCAGCGTTCGTCCTGAGCCAGGATCAAACTCTCCGTAAAACTTTTATCCACTCTCTTCCCGCCCCAGTGGCTACCCGGATTGCTCCGGCTGCCTCCGTCACGGAAAAAGCAGATTCCTTTTTACGAAAGCGCCTTAGCTCTCTTAAAAATTTCTCTTGACGAGTCTCATTGGCTGTCCTTGTTGTTTAGTTTTCAAAGACCACGAATCCGGACGCCTAATGCGTCCAACCCTTGCAACCGCCCGCCGGCACTCACAAACCTTCGTGTTTCGCTCGTGTCTGGCGAACAGTTGATACTATATCATGTGTTGGTTTTTAATTCAAGGGGTCAGAGAGGCCTTTTCTGAGAAATATTTAGTGGTTGCGTAACTATTCTCGTTTTTTCGCCCCGTATCTACTCGGTAAGATAAATTTTTCCGTGCTAATTCCGCCTTAGCCAATTCTTGCGAACGTTGGTCAATTGGCTGTACCACGCGATCTGAACCGTTGAAAATGCCGCCTTATGGCGCACGACGATGACCGAGCCTTTGACAAAGATGGGTCCACTCAAGACTCCTCCCCCGTGTCCTCGCGTGAACGCATCGTCGGGAAGAGAATAACGTCCCGAATCGAGCCCGAGTCCGTCAGGAGCATCACCAAGCGGTCAATGCCAATTCCCAAACCTCCTGTGGGCGGAAGCCCGTATTCCAGGGCTTGGAGAAAATCTTCATCCATCATATGGGCTTCGGCATCGCCTTTGGCCCGCTCAGCCATTTGTGACTCAAAACGTCTTCTCTGGTCGATGGGATCGTTCAGTTCGGAGAAAGCGTTGCCCAATTCACGTCCGAAGGCAAAAACTTCAAACCGATCCGTATACTGCGGATTTTTAGCGTTGCGCTTGGCCAAAGGAGAGACTTCCACCGGATGCCCAATGACAAAAGTCGGCTGGATTAGTTTGGGCTCAACGAATTCTTCGAAAACCTGATTGATGATTTGCCCCCGGGTAGCATCCGGAGCCGGATTTAAACCTTTACCCCGAGCTGCTTCTCTCGCCCCGGCGTCATCCGGAACAGTTCTGAAATCGATCCCCGAATACTCCAGGATACCGTCAAGCATCTGGAGTCTGCGCCAGGGGGTTGCAAAATGCAGCACTTGCCCCTGATAGACTACATCCAGAGAGCCCTGCACTTCGCCGACAATGTAGGCGATCATGTTTTCCGTGAGCACCATGATATCTTCGTAATTGGCGTAGGCCTGATACAATTCCATCATAGTAAACTCCGGGTTATGCTTGATCGAAATGCCTTCGTTGCGGAAATTGCGTCCAATCTCGAAAACCTTTTCAAAACCTCCGACTATCAGCCGCTTGAGATACAGTTCCAAAGCAATGCGCAAGTAGAGATCCATGTCCAACGTATTATGGTGTGTGATAAAGGGGCGAGCCGCAGCCCCTCCCGCAACCGAATGCAGGGTGGGTGTCTCCACTTCCAGAAAACCCTTGTCCTCCAGAAAATTTCGCATAGCCCGGATGATTTTGCTTCGGATGACGAAAACGTCCCTGACCTCGGGGTTAACGATTAAATCGATATAGCGTCTCCGATACCGGATCTCCACATTCGTCAAGCCATGGAATTTCTCCGGCAGCGGTCGCAGTGCTTTGGCCAGAAGCCGGACCGTTTCGGCATGAACGGAAATCTCACCCCTTTTGGTTCGGAACACTTTACCCCCGACCCCCAAAATATCACCCACGTCAAATTTGCTGATGAGATCAAAGTTTTCGTTCCCGACGTCGTCACGACGGATGTAGACCTGGATTCTGCCGCTGAAATCCTGGATGTGCATAAAGATTACTTTCCCCTGATCCCGCTTCGACATTGCCCTACCCGCCACTTTTACCTCTCGACCCTCGAGGTCCGCGAAATTCTCTATAATGTCTTGGGCCATGTGGGTACGGACGTAACGATCGGCATAAGGCTCAACACCTTTTGCCCGAAACATCTCAATCTTGTCCAGCCGAACCTGCCATAATTCATTATTATTATCCACGCAAAAACCTCCAAACTAAAAAACCTGCTTCAGCACAGCTGTCGTTTATGAACGATAGTTAAAACAGACTTTTAGTCTCCTTCATGCCTCAGCACTGCTGTCGTTTATGACCCCCCGCTACGGCTGACCAGCCTTTACCGTCGAGCCGGAAAGCCAGAAGGCGGGCAAAAACCCGCCGCAACACCCATTTCTTTCATCTTCAACGACTTCATCCACTCGTGAGACTCCCACTTCTGCAAGTGGGAGTGGTTCCCCGTAGCTTCCAACCCTGACGGACGGGGTGAACACTCGAAAAGATCGACCATCCCCCTGGCACGGCACGCCTTGGCGGGCCAACGGACTTTCAACGGATATCTACGATTTGATAATGCAATACTCCCGCCGGAACCGTAACCTCCAGTGTCGTGCCTTTGCCTTGCCCCAGAACAGCCTTACCCACCGGTGACTCATTGGAAATCTTGTTTGTTCCGGGATCCGCTTCGGCTGACCCCACAATCGTATATTGTTCCTCATCCCCATAGTCCATGTCTTTCAAGAGAACTGTGTTCCCCAAGCCAACCGTATCCGTGCCCTCGTGGTCATCAATAACCTTGGCATTGCGCAGCATTTTCTCCAACGTAATGATTCGGCCTTCTATAAAGGCCTGCTCATTTTTAGCATCTTCATATTCGGAGTTTTCACTAATATCGCCGAACTCAATAGCCTGCTTGATGCGCTCGGCGACTTCCCGCCTCTTTTGTGTTTTCAATAGTTCCAACTCGTCCTCAAGCTTCTTGAGGCCTTCCACAGTGAGAATGACTTCCTTCTCAGGCATTTTTTCTCGCTCCCTTTTCTCTTCCGACTCAGAGGTAAATTGATTCTTGCTTCGCTAGATTTTTCCCCTCTATACAAATGCTCCCTACGGCCCGACGAAACGCACCCTAAGCAGATCCGCTCCGACATCCGGCCTCCGGCAACGGGCCTCCGCTTAACGGAGAGAGCCTCACAGACCGCCGCAATTGCATTGATCGTTATTATAAGGATCCTGCAAAATATTGTCAAGGATGCTTTGCGGTTCTCATTCCCCCGAGCCGTCCGGGGACCGCGCTTTCTATTCTGCCTCATTCCGGCTAAACTATGCCCGCAATTTTCCCTTTTCCCTTAAACTATGCCCGCAATGCTCCCTTTTCCCTAAGCTATGCCTGGTAATCCCCTTGGTAATCTCCTTGGTAATTACCAAGGCCTTTTAAGATCTCCAACATCCCGTCCGGCTCTTTGACCTGCATGATCTTCTCGCGAAGTTGTGCCGCTTGCCTAAACCCTTTGACATACCAGGCCGCGTGTTTGCGCATCTCCTTAAGCCCAATCTTCTCTCCTTTGTACCTGAGCAGCCGTTCAAAATGCGCAGAGGCCACTTCACTTCGATTATGCCAAGAAGGTTCCCCCGTCAGCCGCCCCGTCCGCACAAAGTGCTGAGCACGGAAGGGCAGCCAGGGGTTTCCCAAGGCACCCCGGCCGATCATCACCCCGTCACAGCCGGTCTCTTCCAACATCCGCCTGGCATCCTCAGGCCGGGAAATATCCCCGTTACCGATGACCGGAATTCCTACCGACTCCTTCAGCTCCTTGATCCACTGCCAGTTGGCCCGGCCCGAATAAAACTCCTCCCGCGTGCGCGCGTGGAGGGTCAGCATACTGACGCCCACGGCCTCCAAACGCCGCCCCAGTTCCTTGACAACAATCTCCGTTTCATCCCAACCCAATCTCATCTTGACTGTGACCGGCAGATCTACCGCCCGCACAACGGCTGAAGCTATCTTTTGCGCCCGTTCAATGTCCCGCAGCAAGGCGCTCCCCTCCCCGTTCTTGACTATCTTCAAGGTCGGACAACCCATATTAATGTCAATCACATCCGCACCGTAATGCTGGCAGATTTCCGCCGCTTTAGCCATACTGTGCGCCTCGGCGCCGAAGAGCTGCACGATGCGGGGCGAAGCCTCACCCTCCGGGTCCAACATGCGGACCGTTCGGGGATTTCGGAAAGAGAGGGCTTTGTCACTTATCATTTCGGTCCAAACATATTCGCCGCCCAAGGACCGGACGGTTTCGCGGAAGGCCTTGTCTGTGACCCCCGCCATCGGGGCCAAGAACACCGGTCTATCCATTACAAAAGATCCCAATTTCATTTTATCAGTACTTTGCTATTGTTCCTTTCGTAAATTAGCAGCAAACCCTCCAGGGTCAAAAAAGGATCCACCGTCTCGATCGTTTTTGCTTCCTCGGCAATCAAAGCGGCCAGCCCTCCGGTCGCCACCACTCTGGTCCCGCTTCCAAGTTCCTCTTTCATCCTGCTCACGATCCCATCCACCTGTCCCGTAAAACCGAAATAAATGCCGGATTGCATGCCCGCCACCGTGTTTTTGGCAATAACGCACTTCGGTTTCACCATTTCTATGCGGGGGAGCTTGGAAGCGCGTTGGAACAGAGCTTCGGTCGCGATTCCGATTCCCGGCGCAATGGCTCCACCCAAATATTCGCCCCTGGCCGAAATCGCGCAAAACGTCGTGGCGGTCCCGAAATCGACGATCACCAAGGGCCCTCCGTACTTGGCATAAGCCGCGACCGCGTTGACAATCCGGTCCGCCCCCACCTCCTTCGGATTGTCGTAAATGATGGGCATCCCCGTTTTGACACCCGGGCCGATCACCAGCGGCTCAACCCCGAAATAGCGGCGAACCAAAGTCTCCAGCGTCGGCATGACCGGAGGAACGACGGAAGAAATGACGACGGCTTGCATCTCAGAAAATCTCAGTCCGCTAAAATCAAAAAGATTCTTAATAACGACCGCGTGCTCATCTACGGTCCGTGATTTATCCGTCGAAACCCGCCAATGCTGCAGCAGCTTACGGCCCTCGTAGACACCTAGGACAATGTTTGTATTCCCGACATCAAAAACCAAAATCATGTTCAACTCTCCTTGCGGCGCAGCACCACTTCATTTGAACGAGTTCACTTCCCACCCTAGCCGCCGAACGGAGCCCCCGCAAATACGGACAGGCCAAAAAGCCCCAAAACGACGTACGCTAACATGGCCGGGGCGCCGTAATCCGCACCCAGCACGAGACCCGACGAGTAGACCATAACCGGTGAGAGGCTGAACGGTACCAAAGCGGTTAATGCCGTCATAGCCGCGGCTGCAGGTCACACTTAATCGGACCCGCTATACTCCCCGGCAGGGGCGCGCAGTTGTACCTCCCCGGCCGAAAAACTCATCACTCCGCCTAACGATTGCAGGAGCAGCTCTCCCTCCGCCGAGATTCCCTGAAAGCGGCCGGCAAAAACCTCGGCTCCCCGCCGGACCAGCACTTCGTCTCCCACACCCCAAGCGTTGGCGAGCCAACGTTCCCGGGCAGAAGCAAATCCTTCCCGTTCCAAGGTTTCAACCTCGTATTCCAAGCTCTCCAGGACCCTGGCCGCCAAAATATTGAGATTCAATCTCGTTCCCGTAAGATCCAGCAGAGTCTCGGCCGGAATGTCTTGAGGAAATTGGTCCTTGCGTAAATTGCAGTTAATCCCTATCCCCAGAACAATTGATTGCAAAGTCGTCCATTCCCCGCTGACTTCACCCAGAATACCGGCAAGTTTGCGGCCTCGATAGACGATGTCGTTTGGCCATTTAATTCTTGCTGCCACCCCGCAGGCCGCCCGGATTCCGTCCACTACCGCCAGGCTCGCGCTTAGGGTCAGTTTGGCCGCGTCGGCCAGGGAAAGTTTGGGTTTCAGCACGACCGAAAACCACAGCCCGCCCGCGGGGGATTCAAAATACCGTCCCAGTCGGCCTCTTCCCTTAACCTGCCGGCGGGCCATAACCGTTAAGCCATGGTCCGCCCCTTGCTTGACGGCATCGTGCGCCCAATCGTTGGTGGAGGAAAGTTCGTCAAACAAATAAAGCGGATGCCCCAGGGTTTTTGAGCGAAGTTCATGGGCAATGGCCCACTCATCCGGGTCCAAGGGTGTACTGAGCAAACGATAGCCGCTTTTCGTCACTCCTTCTATTTCGTAGCCCGAGGCTTTCAAGGCTTGGATCTGCTTCCAAACCGCTGCCCGAGTCGCATGCAGACTCTTGCTGATTCTCTCTCCCGATACGAACTCACCGGGCCATTCTGCCAAAATATCCAGGATTTCCTTACGCCCCATGGCCCTCATCCTTCTTTTCCCCCTGCCAGCGCCGCAGGGCGGAGGGCTTAATATCCCCCACATCCAGACTGAAATCCAACACTTGCACCGAATGGGTTAAAGATCCCAGAGAAATCAAGTCTACACCCGTTTCAGCCACCTCGCGCAGGTTTCCCTCGTGGATCCCCCCGGAAGCTTCCACCAAGGCGCGATGTCCGACGAGGGAAACCGCCTGACGCATGGCCCGCAACGGCATATTGTCCAGCATGATCACATCCGCGCCGCAGGCCGCCGCCTCCTCAACCTGCTCAAGGCTTTCGCATTCTACCTCGATTTTGACCATCTGCCCAATGCGCGCACGCGCCCGCTCGACCGCCGGGCGTACCCCACCGGCGGCCGCCAAGTGATTGTCTTTCAGCATGACGGCATCATAGAGACCAAACCGGTGATTCCGCCCGCCGCCCATCGTCACGGCATACTTCTGCAGCATGCGCAGTCCGGGCAAGGTTTTACGGGTGTCGGTGATGGCCGCGGGCCAACCCTTGACCAACTCCACCGCCCGCCGCGTCGCCGTGGCAATGCCCGACAGGTGCTGGAGAAAGTTCAGGGCCGTCCGTTCCCCTTGCAGAATGCCACGCAAAGGCCCTTCAAGCTCCATGACCGTATTCCCGGGCTTGACCTCAACCCCGTCTTGCCAAAAAACCCTGCATTCAATCAAGGGATCGACCCGAAGGAAGACTTCCTCCACGACCGCCAGGCCGGCCACAATCCCTTGGGCCTTCGCGTAGATCTTCGCCTGTCCGGTTAGGTCCGGGGCCAGGATCTGGGCACTCAAATCACCGGTACCCACATCCTCCCGCAGCGCCCGGTCAACAATCTCCCCCAGTTGGAACGTAGCGAACAAATTCATCCCTCCTGCTCAACAGTGAATGTTTCCCCCATTCGGGGTCCGACCTTTGGGGATAATCGGCACGGTAGTGGGCGCCGCGACTTTCACGCCTGGCCAGAGCAGATTTGGCGATCAACCACCCGACAGTCAACATATTGACCAGCTCCAGGTCCTTCTCCTCCGCGCTGGGACTGAAGCCCTCCGCCCAGGCTTCCAGGGTCGCCACGGCTTCGGCTAAATCTTCCCCCCGGCGTTGGATACCGACTTTATCCCACATAAGCCTCTGCAGCGCCGAGCGCATCGACTCCTCTTCGGCCCTGCCATGCTCGGGCAGATCGTTACGCCGGGCCGGCGTCCGGCCAAAACCGGCTTCTCCGAACGACGCTTCACCCCGCGCACCTGTCCGGTCCGCCTCTCGCCACTGAGGCACAGGCCGAAGAGCCTCCGCCTCCGCCATAATCCTGTCCACGATTCGGGCCCCGAATACCAGTCCGTCCAAAAGGGAATTACTGGCCAGGCGGGTTGCCCCATGCACCCCGTTACAAGCACACTCTCCGCTGGCGTAAAGGTTGGCCAGCGTTGTCCGGCCGTATTTGTCCGCCCGCACGCCCCCCATCATATAATGAGCCGCCGGTGCCACCGGAATCGGCGCCTCCAAGACATCCAGCCCGTAATTCCGGCAGGTGTCGCGAATACTGGGGAAGCGCTCCAAAATCTTATCCCGTCCGATGGGCCGAAAATCCAGATAGACTTCGCCATGATTCATCTCTTCCCAGATAGCGCGGGCAACCACATCCCGCGGCGCCAGCTCCCGACCGGGAATCCCGTCCATAAAACGTTTCCCGGCCCGGTTGATCAGCTGACCCCCTTCTCCGCGCACCGCCTCCGAAATCAGAAATCTGGGAGCGCCTGCCAGATGAAGGGCCGTAGGGTGAAATTGGAGAAACTCCATGTCCATGAGAGTCGCTCCCGCCCGCCAGGCGGCCGCCATGCCATCCGCAGTCGCCACCTCGGGATTGGTCGTATGACCAAAGACCTGCCCCACCCCCCCGGTGGCGAGCACCACGACTTTAGCCAAATAAGCCTCCGCCCGCCGTTTTTCCGTATTAAAGACCAGGGCCCCCAACACCGCCCCCTCCCGGTTCCGGAGCAGGTCCACGACAAAGCGGTTTTCTCTCACCTGAATCCGGGTGCAAAGCCGCGCAGCCTGCACCAACGTCCGTTCAATCTCCCCGCCGGTAGCGTCGCCATTGGCATGCAGCACCCGACGACGGCTATGGGCTCCTTCCCGCGTGAAAGCCAGGGAGGCACCCTCATAATCAAATTGGGCGCCCATAGCGATCAGTTCTTCTACCCTCAGCGGGCCCTCTTCCACCAAGATTTTCACCGTTTCCGGATCGCAGAGACCCGCTCCCGCCAAAAGGGTATCCTCGTAGTGAAAGGCCGGAGAATCCTCCTCATCCATAGCCGCCGCGATTCCGCCTTGAGCGTGTTCCGTGTTGCTGTCCTTGATCTTCTTTTTTGTCACCACCGTTACCTGAAAAGAGTCACTGGCCTTAATAGCCGTGTATAACCCGGCAATCCCGCTCCCCAAGACCAAGACTTCCGTCTGGAAAACTTCCGGGCTCTCCGCGGCCCAGGCGAGCAAATATCGGTCCACACTCGTCCACTCCCGTTACATATTCCGCCCGGTACCGATCCGGGATAGTCTAGCCCAACTCCAGCATCCGGTCCAAGGCCTCTTTGGCCTTTAACCGGGTCTCCTCGGCCACCGTGATCCTGGGAGAGAGATTGCGCAAAGCATCCCGGACTTTGACCAGCGTCGTCGCCTTCATATTCTGACAGACTAGTTTTTCCGAAGCCAAATAGAACTTCTTACCCGGACATGTGGTTTGTAATTGATGCAGGATACCGGACTCCGTGCCAACAATGAACTCCTCGGCCTCTGTCGTTTGCGCATAACGGATCAGTCCCGCAGTCGATCCCACGAAGTCGGCCAAGCGCCACACCTCTTCCCGGCATTCCGGGTGAACGATCACCTTGGCCCGGGGATGTGCCCTGCGCGCCTCCGTAATGTCGGAGCTCGCGAGCCTGTCATGGGTTCGGCAGAACCCCGGCCACAGGTCCATGGGCTTGCCTAACTTTTCCGACACATACAAGCCCAGGTTTTTGTCGGGAACAAACAGCACGGGGCTTGTCCCCAAAGATTCCACAATTTTGGCCGCGTTCGAGGAAGTGCAGCAGACATCACATTCCGCCTTGACTTCCGCGGACGAATTGACATAACAAACAACTTTGCTTCCGGGCAGACTCCGTTTGCGCAGACGCAGCGACTCCGCATCCACCATTTCCGCCATCGGACAACCGGCCTCTGCCTCGGGCAGCAGAACTGTCTTTTCAGGCGAAAGAATCGCGGCACTCTCGGCCATAAAATGCACGCCGCAAAAAACAACGACCTCGGCATCTGTTCCCGCAGCCTGTCGGCTGAGTTGAAGAGAATCTCCCACAAAATCGGCCACATCCTGAACTTCGGGGCGTTGGTAATAATGCGCCAAAATGATCGCTTTTCTCTCCCGTTTAAGGTCGGCAATTTCGCGGGCCAATGTTTCAAATGTCTCACTGTCGATCGTATAATCCACCACCTGTAAGCCGCCTTTCTCCCGAAAACATGTCATTTGTGCTAAATTCTATGCCTCAGCCGCAGGTGTGTCAAGATCGATAACCCGATTGTCGATCAGGCGGGTGGAGCCGAAATAAACAGCAAGGGCGATCACGACTTTTCCCTCAATCACCTCTACCTCCGCTAACGTAGACGCATCCCGTACTTCCACGTAATCAAGCCTGCCGTGTGTTTGCTCAAGCCTGCGCCGGATCCCCTCCTCGACCTTCCGCGCCTGCCTCAGCCCTTGCCTGATTTCTTCCTCCGCCTCGGCCAAGCTCACATTAAGGAGCGCCGCTTCCGCCCGCTCTTGAGGCGTAAGAAACACATTGCGTGAACTCTTCGCCAAGCCGTCGTCTTCCCGGACGATCGGAACCCCGATGACCCGGACCGGAAAATTCAGATCGTGCGCCATCTGCCGGATAATCAAGTACTGTTGGTAATCCTTCAAACCAAAGTAAGCATCATCCGGACCCACGATATTGAAGAGCTTGCCCACCACCGTGGCCGCCCCGCGAAAGTGCCCCGGGCGCGAGGCCCCGCACAAGATCTTGTCTAATTTCCCCACCTCTATCTGAGTCAAATTAGGCTCCGGGTACATTTCTTCCACCGAAGGATGAAACAAGAGAGCCACGCCCGCTTCCGCCGCCAAAGCCGCGTCTCCGGCCAAATCACGGGGATAGCGCGCATAATCCTCCGTGGGTCCGAATTGCAGGGGATTAACAAAAACGCTCAACACCACAAACGAACCTGCTTTCCGGGCTTCCCGCACCAGGGCCAAATGCCCTTCATGCAAAGAGCCCATGGTCGGCACCAGAGCTACCGAAAAACCGTCCCGTCTCGCTTTCTCCACCCTTTGCCGCACTTCCGCCACGCGCTCGCACCTCTCCACGCTCTATCCGCTCCTTTTCCTTTTGACATAATGCTCCGATTCTCACCATTCTACATCCATCTTTCTGTGGCCTCCCCAGTGTTCACCCATTCAGCAAAACCTTCAGCCCGCGTTCGGTCTCCGCCGGATAGACCGTACCTGCAGCCCGCCATTTTTCTTGGGCCGTCTCCAAGGCTCTCATCCCTAGGACCTTGTACACCTCTGCGATGGGCCCCGGCATCCTGCTCAGATGCCGGCTCACAACTTCAATATCCCCCCGGGCCAACGGTCCGGTCAGAGCGGCTGGCAGCCCGGAAACCTCCAGATTCCTCAATGTTCCGGCCATTAGGGGCAGCAGGGCCGATAAAGCCTCCCGCGAATTAATTCCGGCCAAATTGAATAATTCCACGGCCTGGGAAGCCAAGGCCACCAGATAATTGGATGCCATGACCGCCCCGGCGTGATAGAGAACCTTATCCTCGGACTTGAGACGGTGTGCTATACCGCCGAGATCCCCGACGATTTTCTCTCCCAGTTCCGGATTGTCACCCTCCACCGCAAAGTGCGACCCTCGCAACAGTTGCAAGGCTGCCTCCACCCCCGCAAAAGACTGCAACGGGTGGATTGACAACCGATGAACCGGCGCGCCTTGCGGCCCCAGCACAGCCGCCGGGAGCGCCCCGGAACAGTGGAGCCAGGTTTGTCCCGCCCGGAAAAGCCCCTCCCGCCAAAGTTCTTCGGCCACTGTTTGGATATTATCATCTTGAGTGGTTACAAAAAGCAGGTCCACCCGCGGCACAAGTTCGCGCACACTGAGGCCGGGAGCATGGACATATTGGCGAAACCTTTGATAAGAGGTTCCCGTCCGGGTATGCACCCCCACACACTCATATCCCGCTCCGGTCAAGCAGGCCGCCAAGGCCGTCCCCACCGCCCCCGCACCGATCATGCCAAAGTTCATCCTGTCGCCACTCCTTCCGCCCACTTATTGCCTTCCCCCCTCCCGGCACCTCCGGTCACGAGGATCGTTCGTCGTCCGGGCGGGCCGAAACGGTTGACGAAACGCTAAAGCACAAAAAACCTTCACGACAACGTGAAGGTGCAACATGGGCATCTCTCCGTCTCGGTCTTCTCCGATCCAAGCGGCCAGGTCCTGTCCCTTTATTTGTTACTCCTAGTCTTCGCCCTGTGTTACCTTCTTATGCCCGGCCGCTCCGGCAATACAGCGCGCCTCCGCTGCCGTTTGCCGAAACTGACTTTCCGGACCACATATCGTTCAGGCTCCATCTCTGGGCCAGACCTCACCTTGCCCCCGAACCTCCCGCAGCGGACGCCCGGAGGGCAAAATAAGTTCAGGTGCGATCTCCCGCAAAGGCGCCAGGACGAATGCTCTCTCCTCCAGATACGGATGAGGCAGGATAAGTTCCGGCCCCGCACTGACAATATTATCGCAGATTAGAATATCAATGTCTATCGTGCGCGGGCCCCAGTGTATGCGGCGTTCACGTCCCAGCCCGAGCTCGACGTTCTGGCATACCCGCAAAAGCTCCAACGGTTCGAGGGAAGTTCGAACCCGCAACACCATATTCCAGAAATCGGGTTGATCTATCCCTCCCCAGGGTTTGCTCACGTAAATCCCCGAGGCCGTGACGATTTGGACACCCGAACACGCCAGACGCTCCTGCGCCTCTCTTAAGAAGAACCCGCGGTCGCCCAAATTCCCGCCCAGTCCCAAGAAAACATTCATTGCTCCTTTTTCCTCCGGATCTCGTCTTTCCCGCTTCGGATCTCGTCATTTCCCCTTCGGATCTCCACCGCGATATCCCGAAAAATTCCCGGCACCGGCGCTTGTGCTTTATGCACCTCCACGCGCACCTCCGAGCAGGCAAAACGCTCCAGGACAGTTTGGGCAATCCGTTCGGCCAAACGCTCGAGCAGATTGACTGGGTCGCCCTCCGCGCATTCTTTTACGGTCAGATAGACATCCCCGTAATTGACGGTATCCTTCACTTCATCGGAACTGCCGGCCTTGCGCAAGTCCAAATACAGGTCCAAGTCGACGATAAATCTTTGCCCGAGCTTATGTTCCTCCGGCAGAACCCCGTGAAAGGCATAGAAGTCCAAACCCCTCAGGTGAATAATATCAGGCCCCGCCATAATGCACACCCCTTTGCCCCCTGTAAACGGCATCCGCCAGCGTGATTGCCCTGCGGTTGGCTAGGACATCGTGAACCCTGATGATGTCCACCCCCGCCGCGACCCCCATGACGCTGGCCGCCAACGTCCCTTCCAACCGTTCGTCCACCGGCACTTTCAGGGTATTCCCAATCATAGACTTGCGCGAAGCCCCCAAGAGAACGGGGTGTCCCAGCGCTTTCAGTTCTCCCAGCCTGGCCATCACCTCCAAATTTTGCTCGGTCGTTTTGCCGAAACCTATGCCCGGATCGACAATGACTTGGTCTTCCGTCAGGCCCTGTTCAGCCGCCAGGGCGCAACTCCGGCGCAAAAACTCCAGGATATCCCCCATCATATGCCGATAGTCCGTCCCCGTCCGGTTGTGCATGACGACCACCGGAGCTTGATACCGGCCCGCGACCCGTGCCATCTCCGGGTCTCTTTGCAGCCCCCACTGGTCGTTGATAATGTGAGCGCCGGCTTCCATGGCCCGGGCTGCGACCTCCGCCTTCCACGTATCCACGGAAAGCGGTACAGACATCTCGCGGACTAAAACTTTGAGGATCGGTTCCAGCCTGGCCCACTCTTCCTCCGGGCTCACCTCCCGGTGACCGGGTCGGGTCGACTCTCCGCCGATGTCCAGGATATCCGCACCCTCATCGGCAAGACGCCCGGCTTGCCTGACGGCCGCCTCCAGTCCGGCGAACTTACCCCCGTCTGAGAAAGAATCCGGTGTCACATTCAAAATCCCCATGACCAACGTCCTTTTCCCAAGGGGCAAACTCAAGCCGCGGCAGTCCAAACTCCTCTCTTGCGGCGGTTCCGAAAGCGCAAGAAGCCGTTTCAAACCTGTTGCCACGTCCTTAAGGCCGAAAGGCTGGGCGGCAAGTTTTCGCGCCACATGCCCCAATTGTCGGAATGTCCCCAGAAGGAGCACGTCCGTTTCTTCAACGTTATTCACAATCACGTCGCGGTGAACCGCCGCATCCCCGCCCGCCGCCAACATTTCCTGCTTGAGAATGTGCGCCGCCCGCAACGGGACCTTTTCCAGTTTGATCGCGCGGGCCAACGGCTTGCCTGCCATGACCGCGATGCCCCTCTCGTCCGAGCCGATCCAACTTAAAGCGTTCTTGGCCTCGGCGAGATTCTCCATCTCCACCCAACGCATGCCATAATCCTTCATATCAGTAGACCCTCCTCAATACCAAAGCCCAAGCATCGTCGGAGAAAATTTGTGACAAGCATTCTGCGCCCCACAGTCCCGGCATTCCCTGGACCAATCGTCCGCCAGCGCCAAGGCTTCTCCGAGAGGGCTGAGGTCTTTTTCCCCTTTCCGGCGATGCTCTTTGATCGCAGTCAAGATCAGGGCGGATTCCCGCGCGTCGAACCCGCTGGCCTTCAGCAGGGGTTCCGCCAGCCGCGCGCCGGCTGACGCATGATCCTCCCCAGTCTGATATTCCACCCAGCGCCCCAAATCATGCAAGAGAGCCGCGGCATAAACAATTTCCCGAGAATAATCCGTTTCTTTTCGCTCCAAGAGGTAGGCATAGGCAATCCTGGCCACAGCGAGCAGGTGATCAAACCCGTGTTTGCAATAGACGCGCTCCTTTTCCCTTGCGGCCGTTTTCGCCAGAGACGCTTGATAGGCCGGGCTTTGGATAAGTTCGTTCAGCCGTCTCATCCCAATACCCCCCCTACAGTCATTCACAGCCGGAAGTCGAGCCGAACACCTCTTTCGGACGGAAACATCTTCCGGTGCCCTATCCCCCTACAGTCATTCGAAGCCAGCCGGGCTGAACACCCGGGACCCCGACGGTTATATCTGGCGAGCCAGGGCCCAGGAAGAATCATTTGCCTCTGAAAAAGCGGAAAGAATCCGTTGCCAGACTCTTTCCGCCTCCGTCCGGACCGCCTCTCGCGCGGGGACGGTCTCCAAGCGTATTTCCTTTTGGAAAAGCCCTTTTAGAAAAGCCCTTTCACTTTTCCGGTCTGCACATCAACGTCAATGCGCCGGTACGCCGGGTCTGAACTGGTACCCGGCATCAGGCTGATCGTCCCGGCCATCGGGCAGAGGAACTTGGCCCCGCCGTAGACCAGCACATCACGAATCGGCAATCTCCAGCCCTTGGGAACGCCTTTCAGCGTCGGATCATGCGTCAGACTCAAATGTGTCTTAACCATCATTGTCGCGAAATCCGCGTAAGCGGGATCCGCCTCAAAGCGCTTGGCTTTCGCTTCCGCTTCCGGAGCCCAGTCCACACCATCGGCTCCGTACACTTCCCGGGCCACCAAATCCACCCGCTGGCGCAGGGGCATTTCTAGCGGATAAAGCGGCTTAAAGTCCGCTTTTTCTTCACAGGCTTCGATCACGGCGTCCGCCAGCTCCAGGGCGCCTTCGCCCCCTTTGAGCCAGTGCTCGGACAAGACACAGCGCCCGCCCGCTTCCGAAACGATTTTCTTGACCAGTTTGACTTCGGCCTCGGTATCGGTATAGAAGCCGTTGATGCAGACCACCGGTTTAATCCCCGATTTCTGAATGGTCTTCAAGTGGTGTAAGAGGTTTGCGCACCCTTTTTCCACCAGTCCCAAATTCTCGTTGACATACTCCTCGGGAAGGGGACGGCCGGGAACAACGGCCGGGCCGCCGCCGTGCATCTTGAGGGCGCGAATCGTGGCCACCAGGACGGAAACATTGGGCTTCAAGCCACTCAAACGGCTCTTGACATTCCAGAACTTCTCAAAACCGATATCCGCG
Organism: Peptococcaceae bacterium CEB3; assembly: GCA_001029295.1. Classification (GTDB taxonomy): domain Bacteria; phylum Bacillota; class Desulfitobacteriia; order Desulfitobacteriales; family Desulfitobacteriaceae; genus Acididesulfobacillus. The sequence continues at coordinate 15,904 of LDXJ01000049.1, forward strand.
GCGAAGCCGCTCTCCGTGACATGATAATCAAACACTTTCAGGCCAACTCGGTCGGCAATGATTGAAGACTGACCAATGGCGATATTGGCAAACGGACCGGCATGAACAAAGACCGGCTGCCCTTCCGCCGTGTAACAGACGGTGGGGTTGATCGTGTTGCGCATCCAAGCCGCCATGGCGCCGTCAACTTCCAGGTCATGAGTGGTGATGGGTTTACCCGTCTTATCATAAGCGACGACGATTTTCCCGATCCGTTCTCTCAAGTCCGGCAAATCCTTGGCAATGGCCAAAATAGCCATCAGTTCGGAGCTTACGGCAATTCCGAATTTAGATTGCATGAGGAAGCCGTCTTTTTTGCCGCCCAAGCCAATCATGATATTGCGCAGCCCTTGGGCCGCGAAATCGATGATCCAGCCCATTTCCACATTCTTCGGATCCACGTCCAGGCGGCGCAGGTTACGTTTGGCCAACTCCTCGTCCGTATAGTTGGCTTCATGCTGCATGCGCGCGTTGAGGGCAACCATGGCCAAATTGTGGGCGTTCATGATATCGTTAATGTCCCCGGTCAGGCCCAGAGAAAATTCGGTCATAGGAATCAGAAGGGCATTTCCGCCACCGGCGGCGGTTCCTTTGATGTTCATGGTCGGCCCGCCCGAAGGCTGGCGGATAGCGCCGCCCACATTTTTGCCCCTCACTGCCAAACCCTCGATTAAACCAAGAGTCGTGGTGGTCTTTCCCTCACCGAGCGGAGTCGGGGTGATAGCCGTCACTTCAATGTACTTGCCGTCCGGCCTGTCCTTCAGACGTTCCATGACTTTGAGAAAGTCCACTTTCGGCGTCCGGCCATAAGGAATCAATTCGTCTTTCTGCAACGCGAGCATTTCCACCAACTGTTCCGGCCTCGGTATGTTCTTGTCCGCCAGTTCCGCAATCTGCCAGTCTTTCAGTTCCGTGGCATCATAAGGCATTTTTCTTTTCCTCTCCCTTCAGTTCATCCCACCCCCTGCCTAACCCCGGGCAAGGAGCCAACTTGGTAAAATGTTTTGACTAAAGTACAATTATTTGTTACCTTGTTTTTGATTCGCTGTTCATCTCAATTCTCCTGCCGATCGCTGACAAAATCATGCCCAAAAAATCGAAAAAAATACTTCGCGGTCAATCCGGCTGGGCATAGTGAAATGTCCAAGCCCCTTTATAGGCAGGAACCTCAACGGTCTTGCGCATAACACTGAAGGTTATCCCGTTGGCTTTGAGCATGCTCCCTTCCAGGTTGGTGAAGAAATCTACCAAGGTATTTTGATTCCCAATCGCGTCAATTTCGTAAGGGATACCCTCCAGCCGGGTGATTGGGACCTGGTTGACCAAAATCGTGGAACTGCCGCTGTAGACAATCGCCGTTGAATCCACGATGCGCTGGCCGTTGACACTGATCGCCTCCGCCCCCGCGAATTTCAAGGTATTGATAATTTCCAGCAAATTGTCGGGGCTCAGAGGTAAAGTCAGCTTATGGTCCTGTTTCCGGTCGTCGATGAAAATCTGTACCCCCGGTCCTTGGACCTTGCTTGTTCCCGCCTGGATTTCCACCTGAGCCAACTGAGCCAGCACTTTCGGGTCGGTACCGCCCAAGCGGCGGTCCTGGTCGAGCTGGGCCGTCAGCTCTTTATTTGTTTTCTTCAATTGGGCATTCTGGCTCTGGACATTGGAGAGGACAGCGTGGGCGGCCGCCATGCGCCGGGCGTTGATCTCTTCCGCCGCCGAGACATTCTTTTGCGTTTGCATAGCCAAGGAGATCAAAAAGCCCAAAGCGATAGCCACCAGACTGACGGGCAGGGCAAGTCGTCTTTTCCAGCGTTTCATCACGAGCCCTCCTTAACCGGCACGGTATACCGAAATTCCGTCAAGGACCCGGCCGGCAGGTGCAAATCTTTCACCGCTTCTATTTTTCGGGTAATGCCGTACTGCTGCTGAAAATCGCCCAGGCGGTCCCAGGTGTAGGCGAACTGCAAGACAGACTGCAAGTTGTGAGCATCCCCGATGGCCTCAATCACGTACGGAGGCACTTGGCGCGTACCTCCGATTTGGATATAAGCCCCGCTGCAGAAAACTTCCGTCGTGCTCATGATCCTCTGTCCATTCACGGCAATCGCTTCCGCTCCGCCGTTCCAGAGAATATTGACCAGCATGCGGATGTAAGCCTCGTGAATAACGTAGTTCTCAGGGCTTGACTGGGTGCCCCTGGCTTTGGCATCGTCCAAAGTTATCCGCACACCGGGACCGTGGACGGCAACCAACCCCGCATCCATTTCCGCGTCCCGAAGCTGCTGCTTCGCCAGAGCGGAGGCACTCTCCCCCTGGGCATATTTGTCCAGCTCCTGACGCAATTTATCATTATCGGCTGCCAATTGCTGGTTTTCTTGCTCCGTCTGGATCAGGCTGGGCAGGGTGCCTTCTTGGGCGGAAGGGTTTCCGGCCAGACCGTGCGCTTTCAAGAGCATAATGAAGAGAAAGCCCACCATAAGCGCCGCCACAGCGATCAGATAACGTTTCTCTTTGAACCAGACCATGCCCGCACCCCAATTCCTTCCGAACAACAACGGGACACCCCCAGTGTCCCGTCTCAGTTCGCTATTCGCTCAGCCAATCCTCCCCGGCTTTGGTGTAGGACAGAAGCTCTTCCGGCCTAAAATACAAGCCTATTTCGCGTTCGGCACTCGCCGGGGAGTCAGAACCGTGGACGACATTACGGCTGATATCCATCCCGTAGCTGCCGCGGATAGAACCCGGGGCGGCCGCCGCCGGATTGGTGGCCCCCATCAGTTCGCGGGCCGCCGTCACCGCGTTTTTGCCCTCCCAAACCATGGCCACAACCGGGGAGGACATTATATAGTTTACCGTAGGCTCAAAAAAACCTTTCCCCCGGTGTTCGGCGTAATGCGCCTCGGCTAAAGCCCGCTCGACTCGCCGGAGCTTCATCCCGACCAGCTTCAGCCCTTTGGCCTCAAAACGGGCGATGATCTGACCAATCAAGCCTCTCTGTACTGCATCCGGCTTGAGCATAATGAATGTCCGTTCCACCAACCATATCCCCCTTATTCTGTTCTGGGTCCTTGCCGGGTCAATTTGTCAAATTCCCTGCCCAAAGACGAATTCCCCGGCTTCGCCTCGGAATCATCCGGCGACCGAACTTCCTCTCTTTTTGGGCTGGAGTCACCCCCCAGCTGAACTTCCTCTGTTTTGGCGCCGGAATCGCTCCCCGGCCGAACTTCCTCCGCGGTCGGAGGAGTTGCGGCCTCCTCCGTCTGCCCTTTGTCGAACTGAGCCATGAGATCAGCGAATTCCTTCGCCTGCAGGGTTTCCTTCTCCATCAAGGCCTGGGCAATAACGTGGAGTTTATCGAGATTCTGCCGAATTACGCTCTCCGCTTTCTGGTAGCAATCGTCGATAATCCTGCGCGCTTCTTTGTCGATGGCATAAGCGACCGCCTCGCTGTAGTTGCGATCACGGGCAATATCCCGGCCGAGGAAAACCTGTTCTTCTTTATGTCCGAAAGTCAGGGGGCCGAGTTCCTCCGACATGCCCAACTCTGTAATCATCTTACGCGTCAGACCCGTGGCCCTTTCCAAGTCATTGGAGGCACCGGTGCTTATTTCGTGCAGGACGACCGCCTCAGCCACCCGCCCCCCCAAAAGCATGGTCACCTGGTCGAGCAGTTGGGACCTCGTCATATAATTGCGATCCTCTTTCGGCAAGAGCAAGGTATAGCCGCCCGCACGCCCCCTGGGAATAATGGAAACCTTATGCAGCGGATCCGTATGGGTCAACAGCTCTCCCACTAAAGCATGTCCCGCTTCATGATAAGAAACGAGCTTCTTTTCGAAAGGGCTGATCACGCGGCTCTTCTTTTCGGGGCCGGCGATGACCCTCTCAATCGAATCTTCCAAAGCCTGCATGCCCACTTCTTTTTCACTGCGCCGGGCCGAAAGCAGGGCCGCCTCATTGACCAGATTTGCCAGATCCGCCCCCGTGAAGCCGGGCGTGCGCCTGGCCAGCACATCCAAATCGACATCCGAACTCAAAGGTTTGTTCTTGACATGAACCCCGAGAATGGCTGCCCGACCCCGGACATCCGGCACATCAACCACGACCTGGCGGTCAAAGCGGCCGGGACGCAACAAAGCCGGGTCGAGAATATCCGGGCGATTCGTCGCGGCAATGATGATGATCCCTTCATTCCCGGAAAACCCGTCCATTTCCACCAGGAGTTGATTAAGCGTCTGCTCTCTCTCATCATGGCCGCCGCCCAGACCCGCTCCTCTTTGCCGGCCCACCGCGTCAATCTCGTCAATGAAGACAATACAAGGAGAATTTTTCTTAGCCTGTTCGAACAGGTCGCGCACACGGGAGGCACCCACTCCCACAAACATCTCCACAAAATCCGAGCCGCTGATGCTGAAAAAGGGTACCCCAGCTTCTCCGGCCACAGCCCGGGCCAACAATGTTTTCCCGGTTCCGGGGGGACCGAAAAGCAAAACCCCTTTGGGGATCTTGGCCCCCAAGTCATTGAATTTCTTAGGATATTTCAAGAACTCGACGATTTCCTCAAGCTCTTCTTTGACTTCCTCAACTCCAGCCACATCGGCGAAAGTGATCCTTTTCTTATCCTCGCTGACCAAGCGCGCCCGGCTCTTGCCGAACTGCATCACCCGGTTTCCTCCGCCCTGGGTCTGCTGCATCATAAAGAAAAACAACCCGACGAGGAGCAATGGGAAGAGCAATGTCGAAAGAAGGCCGGTCCACCAAGGCGGCTCCGCGGGCTGACTAAAATTGAGTGGAACATTTTGCTTGTACAGATCGCTGAGAAGCGTCGGATCAATGGCAGGGCCCACCAGGTCGTATTTTTTTCCGTCCTTCATGGTCACTGTGTATTGATTGACTGTCTTATCCGTAATCGCCTGGACATCTGCCACCTGACCGGAGACAACGGCTTTTTTGAAGCCGTTATAATCAAGGCTCAGGTCCTTCTTGGCGGGGGGACTTTGCCATTTAATCAGCATAACCGCCAAAAGGATGATCAATAAATAAATAGCGATGTTCTTGAAGAATTTCAAGTCAAGGGTCCTCCTCTCTAGTGGAAAACCGCCTCGTTTCGAAGCAATATTACATATTATACCACGCACAATTTCATTATACAACGAATGCGCTCAGGGGATTTTCGGACTCGTATCCTTGGTTGGGCGCCAGATACAGCAGACTGTTCGGTTGCCTTCCCTCGGTGCGAAAAGATCGCTTTTTCGCAGCGGAGGAAGCCAGATCACCTCGTTGCCGGAAGCGAGAAGAAGCATTTTCTCCCGCCGCCCGGCCGGAATTCCTTCCTCTTGGCAAATCTTCTTGAGAGACTTATGCCCGACTCCCCTAAACCACATTTTATCGCCCGGCCGGCGTGTCCGCACTACCAACGGTTCCCCTGCCCCCCTGAGGGAATCGGAATCTAAAGCCAAGGTTTCCACCCCTTTACCCTGCTCCTTATTTCCGGTTCCAGCCGGGTATTGACCTCCCGCGCCGCTATCCTCGAAATTCGCAAACAGCCCTACCTCTATCCCGGTCTTCCCGCAGACTGTGAATCTGCCCCAGGGCACCTGCCGGGATATCCCCGTTTCCCCGGTCTCCCCGGTTTCCCCCGGGTATTCATCCTCTCCCGCCATCTCCGGCTTGTTCTTAACCGCCGCCCTGGGTAACAGCCAAATTCCCTCCTCATCTATTCTAACCACAATTCCGGGTAAATGTTGCTGCCAACCGGCAATACCCCGGCTTTGACGAATCTGTTCAACGTAGACATACCCCAGCCCCCTGGGATCTCCGCCCACGCCGGCCGCCGCCCGGCGCAACAGGCGGGAAAAGAGAGCCGGGGCCAGCCCGAAAACCTCAGGACTGAGGCACACTCCGTCCGAGCTTTCTTCCCGCACGTATTTTTCCCATTCCGCAGCCGCCACAGAGGCCAGATACTCCTCATCCCAACGCATGAGATCCCCCGTCCGCCCCAACCCCTCCAACAAGCGCGGATTGTAGCGCTCCAGCAAAAGGGGAATAAGTTCCAGGCGAATCCGGTTGCGCGCATAGACCGGCTCCTCATTGGAGCGGTCCAAGGCATAGGGTAAATTCTCTTCCCGGCAATAAGCCAGGATTTCGTCTTTACTCACCGAAAGCAGAGGCCGGATGACCCCGTTCCTCTGCGGATAAATACCTGCCAAGCCGGCGCTGCCGCTGCCTCGCAAAAACCGGTAGAGGATAGTCTCCGCCTGATCATTGAGGTGATGGGCAGTCGCCAGGAGCTGGCACCCCTCCCGCCGCATATCTTCCTGCCAGCGGGCATAACGCCAGTTTCTGGCCGCTTCCTGAAAGGAAAGCCCGATCTCCTTGGCGTAGTCCTTCGCGTTAAACGCGTGAACCAAACAGGGAATACCCCATTCTTGCCCTAATCTGACGACCATCCTCACTTCATCTTCAGCTTCCGGTCGGGCTCGGTGGTTGACATGAGTCAGCACCAAAGTGATCTGCCGTTCTTTCGCATCCCGGGAATAGCGCCACAAAATATGGCTCAAAGCCACGGAATCCGGACCACCCGAGAGGGCAACCAGAATCCTGCTCTGAGCCGGAATAAGCTCCGGCAGCACCTTGGCACGGAGCTTGCGGTACATTGACACGTCCTTTTTTCACCCTTCATTCCAAAAGTTCTTGCGCACAACTAAAACTACGCCGTCATCCTGCATTTCGCCTCCGCTCAGCCGGCGGACCTCCCGGACAATTTTGTCGGCCAGTTCCTGAGAACCGGCGGCCTGCTCCCGCCCCAAAAAATCTTTGAGCCAGTCTCCCCCGTCACGCACCGCGTCCGGAATGCCGTCGCTCACCATGACCAAAACTTGGCTCGGTTTAAAGACCGTCTCAAGCACCGGCACTTCGATTTGGTCCAGGATTCCGGCCGGAAGACCGCCGGCGCTCAACGCCTCCGCGCCTTCCGGACCCGCGATATAGCTGGCAACAGCCCCCGCTTTGATAAGCGTCAGCTCATCCGTTTCCAAAGCCAGGATGGCCATGTCGACTGTCACAAAGCTCTCTTCCGGGGAACGCAGGACCAACATTGAATTCAGAGCCTGAACTGCCTCCACCGGGTCAAAACCCGTGTTCATCAACTGTTCCAGAAGTGTCAGGGCCATGGCACTCATCTTGGCGGCGTTTTCCCCCACTCCCATACCGTCGCAGATGACAAAGGCATGGCGGTTGGGAGAAAAAGCGAGAGAAGCGTAGTTATCACCGTTAATCCCGCTGCCGCTTTTGCTGAAAGAAGCCACTCCCACATCCAGAAAATGCCGGCGGCGCCGAGCCAAGTTTGACGGTTTCACATCCTGCCGGTTATGGCGGGCATTTAACTCCTTGGCGAGGTTTCCGATCACATGAGACACGCTTTGAAACTGCCGGGCAATGGCCTCTTGATTCGCTCCCAGTCTCCGCCGCCATGCCTCCTGGCTTTTCTCCTGCTCCATAATAAATTGTATACCCAAAAGCATTTCTTTTAAACGCCCGCATTGCCTTTTCCATTCCACGGGCAAATCCTGAACCCGCACCTTGCCGTGGGTTTCCACCAATGAGAAAAGGTCAAACAGGTAACGGTACGTCTTGTAAAACTCCCGCTCCCAACAGGTCGCAATGGTCGGACAGCTTTGACAGACCCTTTCGACCAGGACATTCATCAGTTCGGGAATCTCCGGGCGCAGGTTCGCCGTTTCGGCCTCCGCCGCCTGATAGCTTAAAGCGATTTGGTCAAAAATCTCGGCCAGCACTTTCACTTTACTGACGGTTGCTTCCACTTCCGGAATGGGCTTAGGCTTAAGGAAATCCTTACGGGGGGTCGCTCCCGGCCACAGCAGGAAAAGCAGGAGCCCCAAACCCGACGAAACCAGCTGAGAATAAACGGCCTCCTGCCGCAAAAAAACGGTCAGAGACAGCGTCACCGCCGAAAAAGCCAGTCCGATCCCCAGTTTGCCGAAGCGCTGGAAGGCTCCGGTACAGAAGCCGGCCAGCCCGAAGATCCCGGCATCCATAAGGTTCTGAGCATTAAAATTCAACTCGGGCAGAAAACCCAACAACGCCCCCACTCCGGACGCCGTTCCCGGCCCAAAGCGCTCGGCGGCAAAGAGGACAAAGAAGCTGAGGACCACCACCGGGACATCCACGGCCGCGATTTTAAGTCCTTGCAAGCCGCTGATGGCACCAATCAGAAGGAGAAGCCAGGCCATCCCCTGTTCCCGGTTAAACTCGCCCCGCCAAAGGGCCTCCTCCTGATTTAAGGCGTAGCCGTAAATGATGCTGAACCCCCCGGCCAAAACCCCCTGTACCCCAACGGAAAAAAACGTCGTGGGGTCCGCGCCGTTCCTAAGTAAAGCTAAAGCAAACACCAGGCACGTCAGGGCAGTCACCATCAAGCTCTGGAACACGGGCGCATGCCTGCTGCGGCGAATCAGCGGCCCTGCAAGACCCAGCAGCACCAGAACAATCGTACTTTCGAGAGCCAGCGGCAGGTCGTGCAGGGTCAAAGTTCCGGCGACAATGCCGAGAAGTCCCAGGGCTGCTCCTTTTCCGCCCTTCAGGATCAGGGCTGCGCCCAGAGCCAGCCCGAAAGGATAAATGTTCAGTACCGCCCCCCTGGCCAGAACTACGCCCAAGAAAAGGGATAGCGCCATCGTTTGAAAGGATACTCTCCGCTTACGAACGCTTTGTTCAATCTTAAGTGTCGCCCAATCAGCCATAATGTCACCTCTTACCATTTAATGGTAACATTATAGCCCCTGAGCCCGTCAAAGCCTGTCTACTGGTGTCAGGAAATCAGAACATCTTTCGACTCAATTTCCTAAAATTGAGGGGCGGTAGGACCAAAAAGGCCGCCCCCGGGCGACCTTTTACATTCTAATAACGACCTGAACCCCTGCCTCCACGCTTGGATTCTGTAGCCCGTCGATATTCCAGCTGGCGTTCATCACTGTCCTTAATGAATTTGGCCAATTTGTCCTCGAATGATACGGTTGGCAGGCGGCGCTCACGGTTCGGCCTGGAACTGGGATTCGCTTGCTTGATCGATAGACCTATTTTTCCCTTGTCATCCACGTGAATCACTTTAACTTTGACATGATCCTGTTCTTTTAGATAGTCTCTTACATCTTTCACATAGGCATCGGCAACTTCCGAAATGTGAACCAGTCCGGTCACTTTATCGGGCAATTCGACAAAAGCCCCAAAATTAGTAATCCCAGTGACCACTCCATCAACAATTGTGCCAACCGCTATGGCCATACGAAGCAAATTCCTCCTTGTGATGAATCTAGCTAGAATCGCTTATATTATATCCAACGTTCAAGAGAAGTGTCAAGTGACCGGCACGAGAACGGCGGCTATTTTCTCCATTCTTTTGCAACTATTCGGGGATAGATTCCCATGCCGCAAAAAGTGCAACCTACAGAGCCGAAAATAGTTGCCAGGTGCTTCATTTTTTGGGCGAAATCGGAATCTCCCCGCGGCGGACCAAACCCAACTGCGTCCGGGCCAACTGCTCGACATAGGCCGGATCATTGAGCCAACGGATCTCCTGCTGCAACCGGCTCTGCTTGTGCACCAGCGCTGCCTTCTCAGCTTCAAGATACGAGAGACGCCCCTCGACCTGCCTCTGCAGCTGCCACAAATTCCAGAGGGAAGTGCCGACCACCCCCAGAGCCAGAAGCAGCGCCGCCAGGGAAACCGGCTTGATGCTAAACCTTTTTCTCCGGCCGGGCTTGCTGTTGTGTGCGTTCTTAAGGTGTGCGTTCTTCTTTTGTGCCGACCCGTGCGCCCCTTTACTCGGGATCCTGTTCACCCCATTCATCCCCTCCTAAGCCCAATTCTTGGCCGGGAATAATGCAGACGATCTCATATCCTTTATTTTTCGCCCTGGCCAGTAGTGTCGCTATAGAACTGGGACTCATGCCAAGTCTCTTGCCCATCTGTTCCTGGGTTTGTCCACTCTCTTTTAAAATTACCACCTGACGCTCGCGGAAACTGAGCTTTTCCAACCCTCTGATCTCCAGATGCACCGTGCTCACCCTTACCGTTTATCCACATTATCCACAGGTCCCTGTGGACAAATCGTGGACAAACTGTCTACGTTCTGTGGACAAAGTCGTAAATTTATTATAACGGCAAAAGGGGCCGGAATCAATCCCTTTCTGGAAATATTTACCCATCCCTGTGCGGTGGAAAGTGTTCTTCCCACCAGGCTGCCGCTTTACGCCGGCCCGATTTGGCCGATTCAAGAAAAACCGCTTCCCCGAACCGGTATAGAAGAATACTCAGCCAACTCAGGACTCCGTAGAAGGGACGCATCAACCACGCCACCGCTCCGATCATCCCTCGAATTCCGCTGCCAGCCAGGCGGCCCATCCAGTCGAATACCCCGTAGGAGCGCAAGGCGAAATACGTGACCTTGCTGCTCAGGATCCTGAGATACAACAAAAGCCCCACAACCACCCCAATGAAGGCATAAAGGCGGAAAGCCAAGAAATTGGCTCTTTGCAAGAAGAAGGCCAGGAGCAGCAATGCCAGCAAAGAAAAAAGGATATCACCGGCAAAAGTCAGAGCCGGACCCCAGCCCCGCCAGCGGCGCAGGGTGCGATACCAATCGAAAACGAATCCCACGAACATACCCGAGAGCAAAACCCAAGCAAGTGCTGAAAAATCGGAAATCGCGCTTACCCCCTCTGGCTCATTTGAATATCCTGCCCAAGAAGCCCTCCCGCCCTCCCGCGCCGGTTTGGCGGGGATAGATCAAGGCATCGATGTGGCCGTTGATTTCCACAACACCATTGGGCAGATCGAGTTGCTTAATATCGAGTTTCTCTCCCTTGACGTGCAGCAACCCCTGCTCGGTCTCGAGCACGATCTCTTTCGGATCAAAGGTCTGAACCTTATAGATGCCCGTAAGCGTCATATTGCCGCGATCCTGCAGAACCAGACGGTGTCCTTTCTGTTTTTCCACTTCGCCCATCCCTCCAACACATTCCTGCTTAATCCATATTCTCCGCTCCCGGGGTTTAGACATCGCCAAAAGCAAAAGGGGCTGTCACATCACGGGCAATTAAGCCCGTTTTGCGACAGCCCCTTTCTCTCGTCTCTAAGAACTTCGTAGAGCAAATGTGCCTCGTCGGCACGAACCGTAGAGGGAACTCCCTTGACCCTGGCTTCCAGAACACGGTTTCCGACTTCAACCAAGAGGGTATCTCCTATTTTTACTTCGCTCGACGGCTTGGCCACCCGCCCATTAATCTGGATCTTGTGGCCCTCACAGATATCCTTGGCCACGGATCTCCTTTTAATCAGACGGGACACCTTTAAAAACTTGTCAACACGCATGCCGGCCTCAACACCCGCGGCAGCCTTACGGCTGAACTGCGTCTTTCAGAGCTTTTCCCGCCTTAAAACCCGGGACCTTGGAGGCAGGAATGGTAATCTTCTCTTTGGTTTGCGGGTTCAATCCCGTCCTTTCCGAGCGTTCTTTCACTTCGAAAGTTCCGAAGCCCACCAGTTGTACCCTTTCCAGTTTTGCCAGCGTCTCTTCAATGACCGTAAAAACAGCATTAACCGCTTTTTCGGCATCCTTTTTGGACATGTCCGTTTTCTCAGCCACCGCGGCCACTAATTCAGCCTTGTTCAAAATGCTCCCTCCCAAAGATTATTCGCCTTATATTTCGCGATAAATAAGCAAACTCCTGCAATGAAGCGCTAAACGACTGCAATTTTACCACTTTTTTCTTGGCTTTTTGCCTTTTCCCAATAAACATCCATCTCCGGCAACGACAGCCGAGTCCAATCGCGGCCGTCTTTCTCCGCCAAATCCAGCATGCGGACAAATCTGTCCTTAAATTTGGCCACTGCCGCCCGCAGAACCTCTTCGGCTTCCAACCCCAACAGCCGGGACAAGTTCACCAGCGCAAAAATCAGGTCGCCAAGTTCCTCCCGAATCCCATCCCCCCGCTCAAGCGCACTCTTTAGCTCGGCCAGCTCTTCTTGAACTTTACGCCAGGGTCCTTGCCAATCCTGCCAGTCGAAACCCGCCTTGGCTGCCCGGCGCTGTACTTCCGCCGCCTGCATCAAGGCCGGCAGGCTTTCCCTGGCTTTGAAATACCCGGCCCCCCCACCGTTCGCGGCTTTTTCCGTCTCTTTAACTCGCTCCCAAACCCGAACCACTTCTTCGGCGGTTTTGACCTTGTCGGAACCAAAGACGTGAGGATGACGCCGAAACAACTTTTCAATGAGCATACGCATGACATCGTGCAGGTTGAACCCATCCGACTCCGCGGCAATCTGCGCGTGAAAAACCACTTGTAATAATAAGTCTCCCAATTCTTCACATAAATTATACGTGTCCCCGGCCTGAATAGCGTCCAAAACCTCGTAACTTTCCTCGATCAGGCAAGATTGCAGGGATTCGTGGGTCTGCTCCCTATCCCAGGGACAGCCATCCTCAGCCCGTAAGCGCTTCATAATCTCCTCGAGCCGCGGCAAGGAAGCTACGTTCTCCTGGGGAGGCACCGCCACGGCCGTAAGGTGATCAAAGACCTGGCGGTCCAATTCATAAAGCGGAATCCGAACCTTTTGGGGAGTGGCGCCTCCCAACCCCCTCAGGACGTACACCGGCGCTTCATCCGGGTAGCTCTCCATCAAGTCCAGCTTCAGATCGGAAGCGACTAAAGCGCTGTGAACCTGCGGCACGACCAACCATTCCCTGCCCGTCAGAGCGGCACTCTTTAAACCGCCGCACTCCCGGACCAGGAGCCCTTCGGCCGGGTCCAAGGACAGCGCCGTATAGGCCTCATCCAGGAAACTCAACGCCGGGTAGACAATAACTTCGACGACCTGCCCCAATTCTTCTTGCAGGAGGCTGACCGTCTTTTCCGCCACCTTGGGATGCCCCGGAACCGCATACACTACCTCGGCCCTTTGGGACAATTCCTCCCGTAAACGCGCGACAATGCGCTCGTACACCCCTTCGAACGTCTCTTCTTCCCCATAAATATAGTCAAAGGGAACGAAAGTCACTCCTTCTCCTCTGAGTTCCTCAACACAGGGATGCCGCTCTGTCCGGACAAAGACCCGATCCGCCTGCTTCAACTTCCGGTAGCTCTCCAAGGTCAGCTTGTCCGCCCCGGCCGGGCCGAGACCGATAATATGCAACCTGGCTTTCACTTGCCCCACCTCCACCTGTTATTTTAGCGGGCCGGGACGAAAAAGCAAACAGACTACGATATAGAACCGTAGTCTTGCTCAAGCGCTCACTGGGAATTTCTATTGTTCCATTTGCTTGGCCAAGAAACCCGCCGCTGTTTCCACCAGCTTAGCCTCCAGTTCCCCCATTTTGACGGCCGGATCTTTGGACATGAGGATCACGGCCCCAATGGGGTCGCCCTCGGCAATGATCGGGGCAATTATTTCGCAGCTGAGCTTGCACTTTTCGTCCTCATCATTTTCGGGGCAGGTCTTGCACTGGGCGTGCTCACCCGCCTTCTCAATGTGAATCAGTTTCCGATCTTCCATAGCCTTTTCTGTTGCCGGTCCCAGAGGTTTGTTTAAGTACTCTTTCTTCGAAGCGCCCGCAACCGCGATAATCATATCCCGATCCGCGATACAGGCAATATGTCCGGTTGCTTCATAGAGAGAATCCGCATACTCTCTGGCAAATTCCCCCAGCTCGCCGATCGGCGAGTACTTCTTAAGGATAACCTCCCCCTCACGGTCGACAAAGATCTCCAGCGGGTCACCTTCTCTTATGCGAAGCGTCCGACGAATTTCTTTAGGAATAACGACCCGGCCCAGATCGTCAATCCGCCTCACGATGCCTGTTGCTTTCATGGATGCCCTTCCCTCCTTTTGTCGTCCCAGTCCGCCGGCCTTGGCGGCGATAAATCTCTGACCGATCCGGCCCGCGTGGCAACTTTAAATCCGCCGGCCAATGGCTTTAATTTCATAAATAGTATATATCCCGCCCTCAGAGATTATTCATTTTTTTCCAAGCCGTTGAAAACTTAGTTGAACTGGGGTTTAAACGCAGAAAAGGAAAGCGCTCCATAAAAACGCTTTCCCTCTCATAGACTCCTTTTTTTTCCAAACGCATGACACCGAAGTCATCCTCACCGCACAAGCATTCTTTGAAAGCTTGCGGTTCAGCGATAGTGTCCACAGGACACTATCGTGATGTTCAGCTTAAGCTGAACGAGTTCACTTTGCCGGGGCGGGTGTGGGGGCGGCCGGAGTGGGCGCGGGCGCAAAGCCGTGGGCGTAATCGACTGTTGCCTTTTTCATCAGGGCATTCATGTAGGTCTGAAACTTGGCGTCTTTAGCGCCGGTTAGGGCGTCCTGCTCGACCTGAGTCTTTTCCGCGTTAAAATCGGGGGTCACGGCCGGCTTATGTGCCTCCACCAAGATGACATGATAACCATACGAAGACTTAACCGGCGTCTGCGACCATGTCCCGACTTTCTGGGAGAAGGCCGCCTTGGCGAAGCCGGGATCCATCTGGCTCTGGGTGAAAAAGCCAAGCTCCCCGCCTTTGTCTTTGCTGCCCGGATCGATCGACTTCTCCTTAGCCAGTTGGGCAAAATTCGCGCCTTTGTCTTTGTTCAATTCCGAGATGATTTGTTCGGCTTCCGCCTTTGTCTTGACCAGGATGTGCCTGGCCTCCACCTCTTCCGGATGGCCGTACTGGGATTTATGGGCGTTAAAATAATTTTGCACGTCGCTGGCACTGACTTTTACCCCGGTACTGACCTTCTGGTACAGGGCCAGGAAATCCAAAAGCTCCGGTTCCGTCATCCCCTGCTGTTTCAGCGCATCCTGAAATTTCGCTTCCGTCCCGAAATTCTTTTTCAGCCCCGCTTCCTGCTGCTTGACCTGGCTGTCATTCGTGCTGAGACCCAGTTTTCTTACCTCCTGAGAGATGACATCCCCTTCCACCATGCGCTGCAGAATATTGTTCTTCAGTTGGGCCTCCGCCTGTTTCCCCTGGGCGGAGGTAAAATCCATCCCCTGGGTCTTGTATAAAGCTTCGGATGCCGCAACCCGTTGGTCAAAATCAGTTTGGGATATGGCCTGCCCATTTACCCTGGCCACCCATTTCCCGCCTGTCAATGAGCACCCCGCCGTCGCCAAAAGAACCACCAAGGCTCCGGCCACTATTCCCAACCGGGCTCTTTTCAATCAATCCACGACCTTTCCTAAATCCAATGCCACCATTATATCAAGCAGATGGACGCTCTGCAATGTCGAAAAAAGTCGTAAGCGTCTCCCGCACTGCCTTTAACAATTGCGTCTGGTCCAGAATCCTTACCCTGACCTTGCATTCCAACCGTCCGTCCGCGGAGGTACCGAAAGCCAGGGGATACCGGCAATTGGAAGCCACCTGCATCAGCTTTTCTCCGCTCAGCCCCGGGTCGGCCGCAAAACGTAAAGTTACCTGCTGTTTGTTCTGCTGGATCTGTTCGATCTTCAACTCGCCGGCCAGCCACTTGAGCCGGACGATGTGCAACAAGTTTTCCACTTCCCGGGGTGGTGTACCGAAGCGATCTATGAGTTCATCCAGCATCTCGGCCAGAGCGTTCTCATCTTGAATCTGCGCCATCCGTTGATAAAGGGAGGCTTTTAAGCCCGCGTCCCCAATGTAATCGTCAGGTAAAAAAGCGTCAACCCGGAGTTCAATACTCGGTTCCACCCGGGCCTCAACCGTTTCCCCCCGGATTTCGGCCACAGCCTCGCGCAGCATCTGAACATAGAGGTCGAACCCAACCGCCGCCACATGACCGTGCTGCTGCGCGCCGATGATATTTCCGGCTCCCCGGATCTCCAGATCCCGCATAGCGATCTTGAAACCCGAGCCGAACTCCGTAAATTCCCGAATGGCGGCCAGCCTTTTTTCCGCGACTTCCGAGAGCACCTTTTGCGGTTTATACAAAAAGTAAGCGAACGCCTTGCGATTGGAGCGGCCCACGCGCCCCCTGATCTGGTAAAGTTGGGCCAAACCCAAGCGATCCGATTCATCCACAATGAGCGTGTTCACATTGGGCATGTCAAGACCGCTTTCAATAATTGTCGTGGCAATGAGCACATCGGTCTCTCCCTCCAGAAAAGCGAGCATTTCCCGTTCCAGGGCAACCTCGTTCATCTGTCCGTGAGCAATTCCGTAACGGGCCTCCGGCACCAGTTCCCGTAAAAAATAAGAGACTTGATCCATATCCTCCACCCGGTTGTGCACATAAAAGACCTGGCCGCCCCGCTGGATCTCCCGCCGCATCGCCTCGCGGACCAGTTCCGGACGGAACTCCGCGACATAGGTCTGAACCGGATAGCGGTCTTCCGGAGGGGTCTCGATCACACTCATATCGCGGACTCCAATCATGGACATGTGCAGCGTCCGGGGAATCGGGGTCGCCGAGAGGGTCAGTACGTCCACGTTGGCCTTGAGAGATTTGAGCTTTTCCTTATGGGCCACGCCAAACCTCTGTTCCTCATCTATGATCAGAAGGCCCAAATCTTTAAATTTCACTTGGTCCGAAATCAAGCGGTGCGTTCCGACAACTACGTCGATGGAACCAGTCTTCAGTCCCCCCATGATCGCTTTCTGCTCTTTGGCGCTCCGGAAACGGCTCAGCATCTCGATGGTCACCGGATAACCCATGAAGCGTTCCCGGAAAGTATTGAAGTGCTGTTGGGCCAAGATCGTAGTCGGGACGAGAACGGCCACCTGTTTACTGTCCATCACCGCTTTAAATACGGCTCTCAAAGCCACCTCCGTCTTGCCGTAGCCCACATCCCCGCAGAGCAGGCGGTCCATGGGCCGGCTGCGCATCATGTCTTCTTTGACCTCCACAATGCACTGCAATTGATCCGGGGTCTCCTGGTAAGGAAATTTTTCCTCGAATTCCCGCTGCCAGACATTATCCGGCCCGAAACCGAAACCTTTGGTCGCTTCCCGTTGAGCGTAAAGCTTGACCAGGTCAAAAGCCAGTTCCTTAACGGCGCTGCGCGCTTTTGACTTCACCTTATGCCATTCATTGCCGCCCAATTTGTAAAGTTTCGGCACACTGTCTCCCTCGCTGCCCAAATACTTCTGCAAAAGATGCAATTGGTCAAGAGGAATATAAAGACGGTCCTCCCCGGCATAGCGCACTGTAAAATAGTCTTTCTCCACTCCTCCGATGGTCAGGCGCTCAATGCCCACAAACTGCCCGATACCGTGCTGGACGTGCACCACATAGTCTCCCGGCTTAAGGTCCGCCAGAAGAACCTTTGGGGCGCTCTTTTTCGGGGCGGCCGGTTTCGGAGCGGTCCCCGGCCCTTTACGTTCCCGTTTATAGATCTCCAATTCCGTCAAAATCACCAGTTTACCCAGAGGCAACTCGAACCCGTGATCGATCGAAAATGGGTAAACGTAGACATTCCCTCCTTCCACCGGGTCGGAGAGACCGCGGCGGTAGGCTGTTACCCCCAGATCCTTGAGACCTTGAAGCAAACGGCTGCCGTGTTCCTGATCCCCGGCGAACAAAGCGATGACATTTCCCTGGCTTTTCCAGCGCCCTATCTCATCCACCAACATACGGGTCTTTCCCATGAATCCGGTCAAGGGCCGGGCCGACAAATTGAAAACCCTTTTCGGCGTAAGCCCCGGCGCCTCTCTCAAAAGCGTTGATAGGCCCACGATCGGCCGATCCGAGCCCAAACGCATAATATCTTCATAGTCCAGGAATTGCTTCTCGGGGTTAAAAAACGCGTCCCCATGTTCCAACTGGCGGGTGAACTCCTCCATCCTCTCCCTCTCCTGGAAATCGAGCTGCTCTTTAATCCGCAGGGGCTCGTCAAGAACCACCAAACGATCGGAGGAAAGGTAGGAAAAGAAAGTTACCAGTTCTTCTTGCCCCATACCGAGAAAAGGATAGACGTTTTCATCGACAAACCCCTGCTCCAGCCGCGTTTCAATATGGGCGGCTTTTTCCAGTATGCGGTCGGCAGCGTCCGGTTTGCCCAACCTCTGCAAACGCCCCGAGGCCCGGCGGGCCTGTGCCTTCACTTCCCATCGCAGGTGCTCTGTTTCTTCTTTGGTCAGAATGTACTCCAGAACCGGCGGAACCCTCACCTCTGCCTGGGCGGCTATTGACTTCTGCGACTCTATATCGAAGGTGCGGAGGGAATCCACCTCATCATCGAAAAATTCCAGGCGCACGGCATCTCCGCTCAGAGGGGCAATATCCAGAATCCCGCCCCGCAAAGCAAACTGCCCTCTTCCTTCCACGACCTCCACACGTTCATACCCGCCGGCAACCAGTTGAGCGAGAACCCCCGGCAAAGCATAGTGCCCCCCGGATTTAAACTCAAGAATATGCCCGCGCCATTTCTCGGGCGGAAACAGGCGCCTTTCCACTGCCAACACCGGAGCCACCACCGTGAGGGTGTTATCCTCGGCCAGTCTGTCCAAGACTCTGATCCGTTCTGCCGTAATCTCCCGGCTGCGGCCCAGAACCTCAAAAGGCAGCCACTCGGTCGGCGGAAAAAGCAAGATTTCCTCATAGGGCAGCCAAGTCCTCAGGTCCCGTTGCCACTTGCGTGCCTGTTCCTCCGAGTAGGTCAAAATGAGGGCAGAGCGGGAGCGCAGGATCTCACCCACGAAAGCCGCTTTTTGGCTCCCCGTCAAATTATAAACCATCTGGGGATATTCTAACTGTTTTAGGGCCCAGTCCGCTTCCTCGATATCCAAACCTTGGCGCAAATAATCATGAATTGTCTTCAACGCAGCCATCCTTTCAAGAGTGCAACACAAAAAGATGAACGTCCCGAAGTGGACCCCCACAGATAAAAATAGGTTTGTGCCACAATTCCCAATTTAACGCAAAGCACTTCCTTTGTCAATGATGGGAAAACCGAATGCCGGAAACTCGCCCCGGACCTTCGCCCCGACAGGTCCGCCGAGAAATTTCGCCCGAAAACCTCCCTCTTGAACTAGGTTTACCTAAGCCCGGGTTTGTTATGCGCGGTTATAGCGGTTCATCGCTGCGGCCGTATCCCCGGTCAGCCAGACTCCGGCCGCCTGCCCCGCCTTGTCCAGCACTCCTTCCAAAGGTTCGATTTCCTCCGGCAAAAACCTGCCCAAAACGTAAGCGGCCGCTTCCCAGCCGGCAGGCGGGCGCCCAATCCCGATTCTCAGGCGCCAAAAGTCCTCTGTCCCCAGTTCAGCCAAGAGTGAGAGAACTCCCCTGTGCCCGCCGGCACCCCCAAGCCGGCGCAGGCGCATCCTGCCCAAGCCCAGGTCCAGGTCGTCATGAACCACGAGGATTTCCGAAGCCGGGATCTTGTAGAAGCCGGCCAATTCCCTGACGGCCCGCCCGCTCAGATTCATATAAGTCTGGGGTTTAAACAGCACAACCCGTTCCCCGGAAACCTCCCCCATCGCCATCAGACCATGATATTTCGGCCTGAAATCCCATCTCCAAAGTTCCGCCAAATTATCGACCAGCACAAATCCCACATTGTGCCTGGTTTCGGCATATTCGGGGCCGGGATTTCCCAACCCGGCTATGACTTTCATAAGGATCTCCTTCCTTGGCATATTTGCCATCCGCCCCGCATAACAGTGATGAGGGAATAAATAAAATACTAAATCTTACTCTCTCAAAGGACAAAAGGCGGTGAAAACATGAAACCCAGCCGTAAATTCCTTTCCTTGCCGATTATTACCCTCAAGGAAGGGCAGCAAATCGGCTATGTCAAAGGTCTGGTCCTTGATGCCCGGGAGAAAGCCGTGGCCGCCTTGGTGGTCGATCCCAAAGGGTTTTTCAAGGACCAACGCATCATTCCGTACAGCAAAGTGGTCAGCGTCGGGGATGACGCCATCACGATCGACAAAGAAAGCCATGTGGAAAAGTCCGCCGGCATTCCGGAACTTCTGGAGCTGCTTAAAGAAAAGCTCGGGATTATCGGCACCAAAGTCGTCACCGAATCCGGCAAAATCCTCGGCATAGCCGCGGAATACTATGTCGACACCGTGACCGGAAAAGTCACAAAGTTGGAGGTTTCCGGAAGCAAAATCGGCAGTCTCCTCAACGGCAGGGCCTTGTTGAGTGCGGAGCAACTGGTCACCATCGGCCCGGACGTCATTGTCGCGCAAAAAGGGAGTGAACTCAGCCTGGATATGGCAGACAAAGGACTCAACGACACCTTTAAATCCTTCCTGCACAGCACCTCCCATTTGGCTTCGGAAAAAACCCAAACCTTGAGCCAGTACTTCCGCAAAGGCAGACCCTCTGACGATAGCGAGCTCCCCGAACAGGCAGCCGCCGTCACCCCTCCCGCGGAACCGGACCCCTTCGATCATGAAATCGCCGTGCCGGAAACGGACACCGCGGAACATCCCGAGCCCCTCACCCTGGCCGGTAACCGGGACACACCCAAAGAACCTTTGGGTTAAAGTTTTTCGAGGATGAAGCTTTTCGCTCAGCTGAACAGCTTACTGACCGACAGGTCCTCATGAATGCTGACGATAGCCTCACCGAGCAGTGGCGCAACAGAGAGGACCTTGATTTTGTCAATCCGCTTGTTTTCGCTTAAGGGAATCGTATTCGTCACGACGATCTCACTGATGACGGAATCGGCCAGCCTCTCGATAGCCCGGCCCGAAAGCACGGCATGGGTACAACAAGCATAAACTTCCTTAGCTCCTCTTTCTCTCAGAGCCAGGGCTCCTTGGGCAATCGTTCCCGCTGTGTCAATGATATCGTCGATCATGATGGCATTTTTTCCCTCCAGCTCACCGATGACGTGCATAATTTCGGAGACGTTGGGCTCGGGGCGGCGTTTATCAATAATGGCAATAGAAGCCCCGATTCGCTCGGCCAAACTGCGAGCCCTGGTCACTCCGCCCAAATCCGGCGAAACAACCACCAGATCCGCCAGTTCCTTCTCCCGGAAATATTCCGCCAAAATAGGAACACAGGGAAGATGATCCACCGGAATGTCAAAAAAACCCTGGATAGCCGGAGCGTGGAGATCCATGGTAACAACCCTGTCCGCCCCCGCGGTCGTAATGATATTAGCCATCAGCTTGGCTGTGATCGGATCGCGGGCTCTTGCTTTGCGTTCTTGCCGGGCATACCCGTAATAAGGCATCACCGCCGTAATTCGACGAGCGGAGGCACGCTTGAGGGCATCAATCATGATCAGAAGTTCCATGACATTATCATTTGTGGGCGCACAAGTGGGCTGGACCACGAAAATATCCGCACCTCGCACGCTCTCGTTGATAGCAATGGAAATTTCCCCGTCCTGAAAACGCAACACTTTGGACTCCCCCAGCGGCACGGAAAGATACTCGCAAATTTCTCCGGCCAGATCCCGATTGGCATTTCCACAAAAGATTTTCAACTCTTTCGACGACATGGCTCTCCGCTTTCCCCCTAATCGCACGATTCGCGCTGCCAATTTTCTTTGATCGTTTGCCGCGCCCGTTCAACAGCCAAGGCGTTGGCAGGGACATCCTTGGTTATAGTCGATCCCGCTCCGACAAAGGCCCCTTCCCCCACTGTCACCGGTGCCACCAGGTTGGTGTTGCTCCCGATAAAGGCGCGGTCTCCAACCACTGTCGGATGCTTTTTGACCCCGTCGTAGTTACAAGTAATGGTCCCCGCCCCGATATTAACGCCGGCGCCTATCTCCGCGTCTCCCACATAACTCAAGTGGGGTACTTTTGACCCCTTGCCGATCCGGCTGTTTTTTATTTCGACAAAGTCGCCCACTTTGACCCCCGGTCCCAACCGGGTCCCCGGCCGCAGATAAGCGAAAGGTCCGACCGTGCTGTCCTCTCCGATCAAGACATCTTTGGCTACGGTGTGGGCCACCTGGCAGCCGCGGGCACAGATACAGGATTCCAAAAATACCTGCGGACCCAACACTGCGTCTTCCGCAACTTTGGTGTTTCCTTTCAGCACAGTAAAGGGCAGAAGGGTCACATCCTGAGCCAATTCGACCCCCGCGTCGACAAAAGTTGAAGCCGGGTCCACGATGGTAACTCCCTGCTCCAACCAATGGGCCAGTATCCTTTGCCTATACATTCCTTCGGCCTCCGCCAGCTGGGCCCTGCTGTTAATCCCCAGGGCCTCATTGGAATCCGCTGCCCGCTGAATGAACACTGCCCCATTTTCGCGTCGGAAAGCCGCGAAAACTCCCGGCAAATAGTATTCGCCCTGCGCGTTTTCCGGCCGCAGGCCGGCCAAAGCGGTACGCAGAGGTTTAACCTTGAAGCAATAGGTACCGGTGTTGATTTCCCTGATCTTGCGTTGCGCCGGCGACGCGTCTTTTTCTTCGACAATATCCTGCAAGATCTGCCCGTCCCGAATAATTCTGCCATATCCATAAGGGTCCGCCGGCTCGGCCGTCAAAACCGTCGCCACCGCCCCCTGACCCTGATGGAACCGGATCAGATCCGCCAGAGTCTGTGACCGGAAAAGCGGTTGATCCCCGCTCAAAACCAGAACATCCTCCGCTCCCTCTAAAAAGGGCAACGCCTGTTTCAAAGCGTGTCCGGTCCCCAGTTGCTCTTCCTGAACTACGCAAACCGCGCGCCCCGCCAAATGCGGTACCAAAGTCTCCTTGCCGTGACCCACAATCACCAGAGGTTCCTTGATTCCCAAAGGTTCCAGGGCAGCCAAAACATGATCAATCAGGGGTTTACCCGCCAGTGGATGCATGACTTTGGGAAGCTTTGACTTCATCCGCGTGCCTTTTCCCGCAGCCAAGACCACGGCCGCCAAACTGGGCATTCTTTCAACCTCCAGTTTTAGTTTAACCTCAACTAAAATATTATACCCCAAATTTCGCCGACAAGAAATCTAATTCTACACAAATAGCAAAATCCCTGCTTGATCCGCAGAGTACGAGCGACTGTTTATAAGCCGACAAACGGTGAAAAATGGGAGCACGCTGAAAATGGGCGCGCCGATACGGCGCCAAGCGCGATAATCTGCAATGGAGACTATCTGACGAAGGTTTCGGCGGAGGCAGACCGACTGGTTTCAGGCAGGCTGGTTTTGCGCAGGCAAAAAAGAGGCCTTAACGCAAGGCCTCCGCTCCAATCACATCACTTCCTGATAGGCTTTGAGGACCGCGGACTGTATGACCTCACGCGCCGCCGCCGAAATGGGATGAGCAATATCACGGAACTCCCCTTCCGGAGTTTTGCGGCTTGGCATGGCAACAAACAGCCCATTCGTACCTTCCACGACTTTGACGTCGTGGACCACAAAGGCATTGTCAAAAGTGACCGAAACGACAGCCTTCATTTTGCCTTCAACGTTGACTTTCCGAACCCGCACATCAGTGATGTTCATTATGCATTCACCACCCTCCCATTTTCGGACATCCATCTTGTATATTCAATATAATTCTCCGCTTGGTAAAAAAATCCTTCCTGAAAAACGCAAAAATTTTTCAGATTCTGTTTCTTCCTGTAAGGGGAAGGAAGCCTGCCGGACGACATCCCCCCAACCTAACAAGTCACTGGCACAACCGTCACCCGCCCCGGAAGTTCCAGCTCCGTGAGCCGCAAAAGTGCCCTGTAATCCCGGACAAGCTTGGGCCCGTCACCCAAGGCCGATTCCACCAACATCCCAATCCCGACAACACTCGCCCCAAACTCACCCATTAAGTCCATCATTCCTTTGGTCGTACCGCCCGCCTTGATAAAATCGTCGATAATGAGAACGCGTTTGCCGGGCTCGAGCGCCCTGCGGGACAAAGACATCGTCTGAATACGCTGGGATGAACCCGAAACAAAATTGATATTCACGGATGAACCTTCCGTCACTTTGTTGCCGTGCCGGACGATCACCATCGGCACCCCCAAGGCTCCCGCACACGCCAAAGCTAAGGGGATCCCTTTGGTTTCGATGGTCACGACGGCGTCCGGCCGCTCAGGCCGGAAAACCCGCGCGAACATAAGCCCCAAAGGATGCGCGACGGCCGGATCAAACAAGAGATCCGTCATGTATAGGTAACCCCCGGCGAGAATCCTTTCCTTGACGCTCAGACGCTTGGCGAGCCCCGCCAAAAAACTGTCCGCCTCCTCGGGAGCGATCTCCGGGATATAGCGCACTCCACCGGCCGCGCCCGGCAAGGTTTCGATATGCCCCTGCTTCGATATGGTAAAGCCTTCCCTCACCGTGAGCAAATCCTCGCTGATCGTCGATTTGGCCGCGCCAAAACACTCCGCTAAAGAAGACAGGGAGAGCAGCTGATTCGGTTTGGCCATGAGTATTTGGGTCATCGCCACCAGGCGTTCGGCCCTTTTCATCTTCAAATCATCCCCCACGAACCCTTCACTCCTGATCCTGGCTGTCGGTCTGGGTACGCAGCGCTTCAAACAAGACGTTTTCCGCGGTGACAATATGCTGGGTGGCGAGTTCCTGCGCTTCGGCAACATCGTGCTGCACCAAAGCCTCGACTATGGCCCGGTGTTCCTCGACCGCGACTTTCACCCGGCCGGGAACCGCCAGCGATGTGGAACGGAAACGTTGAAAGTGTTCGCGCAGATTACCCAGGATTTGAACCAAACGGGCATTACGGCTGGCCCCGTAAACCAAAGCGTGAAAATCCGTATCCGATTCCACGACCTTTTCCAAGGTTGTTTCCTGCCCCTCATGGAACAGCAAAATCCGTTCCATCTGCTCCAGTTCCTCATCAGTAACCCGTTCCGCGGCCAACCCCGCCGCCAGGCCCTCGAGAGCGGCGCGAATCTCAAAAACATCCGCCACATCTTTGAGCGAAACTCCTGCCACATAAGCCCCTTTTCTGGGGATCATTACGACAAACCCTTCCAATTCCAACTTGCGAATCGCTTCACGGACCGGAGTCCTGCTGACTCCCATCTCCTCCGCCAGCTGAATTTCCATCAGCCGCTCGCCGGGTTTCAACACCCCGCTGATGATAGCCTCACGCATTGAATCAAAAACGATTTCCCGCAAAGGTTTATAGCTGTCAAGTTTTACCGGAACCAAACGTCTTTCCATGCGGACTCTCCTTTCATGCCATTTTACCGGAGGTCAACTTCCCCGGAATTTTCCCCTTGAAACCGGGTGACCCAAATTTGCCATGATTGATCCTGCCCCAGGTTCTTCGCAATCTCCTGTGCCCGGCTATCGCTTTCGGCCAGACCGAAAACCGCCGAACCGCTTCCGGACATCAAGGCACCCAAACACCCCGCGCGCAACAACTTCGCTTTAATCTCGGCGATGGCCGGAACCAATTCAATGGCTGCCGGTTCCAAGGCGTTACTCAAAAGAGCGGCTACCTTTGCGGCCGCGGGTCGGCGCAAAACTGCCTGCCAATCCTCCCGTTTTAAGCGGCTGCGGGGTCCCGACCAGTCCCAGCGCCGGTAAACTTCCTCGGTATTTACCCCGGGGCGCGGTTTCACCAAAACCAGAGGAAGGGCCGGCGCCGCGGGCAAAGCCTCCAGCACCTCTCCCCTGCCGGTTGCCCACATGGTTCCTCCCGCCAGACAGAACGGCACATCCGCCCCTAAGGCGGCAGCCATCTCTCTCAATATGTCCGGGGTATACGGAAAACCAAACAGCCGGTTGAGGGCCCGCAGCACCGCCGCCGCGTCACTGCTTCCCCCCGCCAGGCCAGCCTCCACCGGAATATGTTTCGTGATCTCGATCTCTATTCCTTCTTGCCTGCCCCAGCGTTGGAGAAATAGGTTGGCAGCCTGATAAGCCAAGTTCTGCGGACCGCTTAAACTTCCGCAGTGACAGACCAAGCCTGAACCTCGTCGGCCCACCCGCACCACATCGTGCAATTCGACCGACTGCATGACGGATTCCAGCTCATGGTATTGATCTTCCCTCAGGCCGGAAATGGCCAAGGCCAGATTAACTTTGGCATAAGCGAACATTGTTATCATCGAACCGCTCATAATCAGACATTGCTCCGAACATTAAAGTTTAACTTTCCCTTATTATAGCGACTAAACCCGCAAAACTCCAGCCGTCCCTGCACGGATTCACGCATTCCCCTAAAGGGCCCGGCTAATATGACAAACCCCGCACCACTTACGTGTGATGCGGAGTTCCACCCTCCTTGGCTATTTCCCTGCCTCCCCGACCGCTCTTCCGGACGAGCCCTCCTCTAGCCTGAGCCGGCGTCGAATCTCCTCTTCGATCGGGTCCAAGTGTTCATAAAACATGACGAACACCTCTCCCGGTAAACAACTGTCCAAGCCGTAAGAGAAAGCCTCCCGCTCGTTCAGGACCGTGGTCAGGCGATTCGCCGGCATTCCGGCCCGGATCGCCTCAGCCCGGATGATGGCGGCAATCTCCCCGGGCTGTCTCCCCCTGAGATCTTCGTCTTCCTTGATGATCAGGCGCTGGAATCCCTGGGCCGCCACTCGCGCCAGTTCCTTGATTTCGGCGTCCGTCCGGTCACCGGGAACCGTGACACAGCCTACGAAAGAAGACCCTGCCTTGCACTTTTTTAAAGTTTGAATTATTTCCCGGACGCCGGCGGCATTATGCCCATAATCGACCCAGACATTCACCCCGCCAATCTCGTAAAAATTGAGCCTGCCCCGGCTGTTTTGTCCATCGGGAAGGAAATTCCCCAGAGATTGCCGGATGGATTCCGCGCTCAAACCCAGGGCCCAAGCGGCAGCCACCGCCGCCAAAGCATTTTCCGCGTTGTGTCGGGCCCGTCCGCCCAGAGTTATAGGCAGTTGCCTGACGCCGCAGATCCTGTAGCTCTGCGAACCCTGGCAGTACAAGATTACCCCGCGCCGGACAAAAACCGCGCCTCCGCCCCGGCCCAGATGTTTGCGTACGTGAATATTGTCTTTGTGCTGACTGAAAAGGATCACTTTGCCGTTTGTCCGGCCCGCCATCTTCAGGACATAAGGATCATCTGCATTCAGCACGACATAACTGTGAGGTTTGACCACCTCCGCAACCAGGCTTTTGACCCGAGTCAAATCATCTAAGTCTTCAATGCCATACTGCCCCAAATGATCGGCCGAAATATTCGTAATCACAGCCACGTCGGCATAATCATAGGCCAAGCCCGCCCGCAGTATTCCTCCCCGCGCCGTCTCCAAGACCGCAACCTGAACCTCCGGGTGGCTTAAGACCGTCCGAGCGCTTTCCGGCCCGGTCGTATCCCCTTCAACCAAGAGCTTGCCTTGAACATAAATGCCGTCCGTCGTGGCCATACCGACACTGAGTTTCTGATCGAGAAGCATTTTACCGATCATTCGGGTCGTGGTCGTTTTGCCGTTTGTTCCGGTAACCGCGACGATCGGAATCCTGCCGTTCCCCGTGGGCAGAACAAGGTTAACGATCGCTTTGCCCACATCTTTGGCCTGCCCCACCGAAGGATAATGATGCATCCGGATCCCGGGGGCGGCATTGATCTCAATGACTCGTCCGTTGGCCTTGCGATAGGATGCCGCAATGTCCGAACTCACGATATCCACCCCGGCAATATCCAGGCCCACGACCTTGGCGGCATAAACCGCCAAATCCACATTGTCCGGATGGACCGAGTCCGTGACGTCCAGAGCGATTCCGCCGGTGCTCAAATTAGCCCCGTCCCTCAAGTAGACAATTTCCCCGGCCGCCGGTACGGTATCCATGGTCAGCTTTTTCTGGGCCAAAGTTAGAATGACCACCGGATCGATCCGGATTTTCGTCAGAGCTTTTTCGTGATCTTCTCCCCGCAAAGGATTGGCATTTGTCTGTTCGACGAGTTCGGCAATCGTTGCCCTGCCGTTACCGACGACGTGGGCCGGGATGCGCTCCGAAGCGGCCGCCAACTGTCCGCCGACCACCAGCAACCGGTAGTGATGCCCCTCGATAAACTCCTCCACAATGACATCCGAGCCGTAAATCTGGGCCACCCGGAAAGCCGTCCGAACTTCCCCTTCGCTCGTCAGCTTCAGGCTGACCCCCTTGCCTTGATTCCCGTTATAAGGCTTCACGACAACCGGCCCGCCGATGACTTGAAGGGCCGCGGCCGCCTCACTCTCTTCCTTGGCCACCAGCCCGAAAGGCACCGGAATGCCTGCCGCTTTCAATAATCGTTTCGTCAAACCTTTATCCCCGGCTATATCAACCCCGATGCAACCGGTGCGATCCGTCATGGCCGCCTGAAGGCGCCGTTGATTCCGGCCATAACCCAACTGGAGCAGGCTGTATTCGTTCAGACGCCGAAACGGAATCCCTCTCTCTTGACAGGCCTTGATGATCATCTTGGTCGACAGGCCGAGATCGTTTTCCGCAATGACTTTGCGCAGTTTATTGACGATTTCCCTCGTGTTAAACTCCTTTCCCGACAGTAAGGAATCCACCAAAACCACCGCCTGCCTGAAAGCTTCTATGCCCCCCTCTTTGGACTGATAATTGAAGATTATCTCATAAACGCCCGGCCTCTCCGGCAGGGACATCGTCTTGCCGTATGAAATGTCCTGCCCGGCCCGAGTCAACAGCTCGATGGTCACGTGTTCCGTGACATGTCCTATCAGTGTACCTTCCGCCAGCCTTTCAAGAAACCCCCCCGGTTTGCCGCGGGAACAGTGATGTTCCGACAAACCCGGCAAATAGGCAACCAAGCGGTCATTGAAATCCCCCAGTCGGTCACTTGTCTTGTCCGCCCATTCCCGGAGATCCAGAATCGCACGAATGACGGGCCGGTGACTGTAAACATTGGCCCCTTCGATGGCCTGGATTTGCTTGATCTCCATTCGCTTGCTAGTCCTCCTTTAGTCACGGGAAATCCACCTTTATAGTTTTAACGTTTTTTTAAATATGTATTCTCCGCCTCTTTAGCCCGCGGGAAGGAAGACCCGCCGGCGCAAATCAAACTCGTATCCCTCCGGCAAGACATGCATGCGGACCGGTGATAAAACGAGCGGCTGCCCGGGCTTGGATTCGGACACATTGCTCGCCACTGATTCCGAGGCGTCGATCACGGTCACGGTTTGACTGCCCACCACCGTGAACCTCCCGTCCGGATGCACGAGGATAGCCGTGTCCTCATCGATGCCGATTCCCAGCACATACGGGTTATGGGCCACGGCTTCGAGAAGCCTGCCGATCCTCCCTCTCTGAGCAAAATGTTGATCCACCACAATAGAGCGCAAGAGCCCCAGACCGGGAGCCATGGTCAAAGTGTTTTTCCGCGGTGTCCCCGCTTCCCCCCCGACAATCATCGTGTCAGACATCACGGAAGCCCCCGCGCTCGTGCCGGCTATAATCACCCCGTTCTCATACAGGTTGTGCAGAGAGCGTCCTAAGAGAGTCCCTCCTAACAATCCCGTAATGCGCAATTGATCTCCCCCTGTGAAAAAAACTCCGCTGACCGAGGTTAGAAGATGAGGGACGTCCTCCGAATTCGCCTGACCGCGGTCAGCGACATCCAAAACCCTAACATCTTGAACCCCCAGGCCCCGCAGCACCTCTGTATACTCGGCCCCGACCCGCCGCGGATACTCTGTGGCCGCCGTGAGCACCACCACCGCTTTCTTCTCGGCTTCTTCGACAAAACGCTTGAGAATTTTCTTTTCCCCGCTCTTGTCTTCCGCTCCGCCGATGATCAGAAGCTTGCCCTGCACATGCTCGCTCATCAACATTCCCCCCGATTCTTTATTGTGAGCGTAAGAGGCCACAAATTATACAAAGAACCGGGCCGAGAGGAAAGCATATGATAGATCGGAATCTGGGATCCCGTAAACTGAGAAAGGAAGAGAGCATATGATCGAGCGCTACATCATCATCCGCAAAGGCCCGCGCACCCTGGAACTCCATGAAGGAACCCAGGTCCTGGGCCACTACCCTGTCGCCATCGGCAAACCCTCAACACCCACACCCGAAGGCATCTTTGCCGTGGCCGTCAAACGAGTCCACCCCGGCGGTGTGTTCGGATCCCGTTGGCTGGGACTTTCCGCTCCCGGCTATGGCATCCATGGCACAAACAACCCGGCCAGCATCGGGCAGACCGTCTCCATGGGCTGCATACGAATGCATAACCGGGATGTCGAGAGAGTGTTCGACTTAGTCCAAGTCGGAACGAGAGTCGTTATTTACCGCTGAACGCGAGGAAGACATGGGATACTCCCCATGTCTTCCGATATCTCCTGCCTCCTTTGTACTCCGTCCCGGGCCTTCCGGTCAACTCTCGCCTTCCGTCTCCAGACTTTTCAGGGGTGCCTGCCTCCCGTCCCCCGTTCCGCCTTCTGACCTCTGGCTTCTGACCTCCGACCTCTGGTTTGGCCTCTGGCTTCTGACTTCTGACCTCCGATTCAGTACGGGCTGCGCGGGTACCCCCGGCGCAGCTGCCCGCGTGTCTCAATGCCCCCGACGCCGTCCATTCCGGTAATCGTATGGGTGAGCACCTCTTTCACGGAAATCATCTGATCGATCGGGGTAAAGGCGATCCTCTCCACGATGAAAACAGGGTCAAAAGCGTGAATTAACATGCGTTTGGGTGAAGAGGCAAAGTTCGCGCCGGCTGCCAGAATCGCCTCATAATTCGACTGGCAGGCTCCGGCAAAAATCACGAGGGCATCCTTGTTGGGTTGAAAACGCCGCGCTGCCCGCACAGACTCCACGAAATAGCGAGAACTCCGGTAGCTGTCCAGACTGCGAAAATCCTTTTTGCTGCTCAAAAACCCGTCATGCCCCGTTAAGACCAAAATCTCCGCCGGATTTTCTCTCAAGACCTCTGAAATCACGCCGGGCTGTTCCGTTTCCGACCGGCAGATCCCGGTTGCCGTCAGGCCCAGTTGCCTGTACGTTTTCAGGCATTGGTCCAGGTATTCCTGGTCCCCGTCCAAATGCAAAACCCTAGCCGGGATCTCAAAAAATTCGTCCCGGGGTTCCGCCGGACCCTTGCGCTGCTCCAAAACAACGTGAAGTTTCCGATAGAGGGTTCTGGCATCTTCACGACGATAATAGGCCACTTCCGCCGGATTCTTCCCGACCAAATCATTTAAGGGTGCATCGGCCAGCAGGCGCAGGTTCAATCCTTTGAGCAAGGCAGTCTCCCCTTCTTGTCCCGGATAGATCCGGATCAGGCGAAAATAGAGATCCTGTTTGTGAGAACGCCTGGCCACTATGTCCCCCGGCTTAAACACAGGCCTTCCCCCCTTTCTCCTATATCCTATGGCGTCGGGGGGAAATGGGCATATATTAAACAAATTATAATTTAGTTCCAAGGTTAGGGGGATCTGAGATTGTTCGACGCCGTGATTCCCGCCAAAGATGAGGAAAAGAGCATTTTGGCAAGCATGACGACCGTCCTGCGCCTGCCGTTAGCCCATATTATCCTGGTCGTCAACGGCAGCACGGACAGGACACTGGAGTTGGCAAACTCCATACCCGATTCCCGCCTCCGCATTCTTCACTTCCGCGAAGCTCTGGGCCTCGATGTTCCCCGGGCCGTAGGAGCGGTGTACGCCCGCCGTCTCAACAGCAAGGGAGTGTTATTCGTCGACGGCGACATGTCGGGAGATATCTTTGCCAACCTTGATGAGCTTTTGACAGCCCTTGCTAAAGGAGTAGATGTCGCTTTGACCAACTGTTACCCCTACATTACCCACCGCGCCCAACTGGTCAATCTCGTCCTCAAGATCCGCGGCCGCCTCAACCGCGAACTGGACTTCTATCAGACCCTCGGCCTCGCCACACCCACGCATGGACCCCACGCCCTATCAGCCAGGGCCCTTGCCGCTCTCTCCCCGGATACGCTGGCCGTCCCCCCGTTAATCCTGGTCGAAGCTAAAAGGGCCGGCCTCCAAACCCGGGTGGCGACCTCCATCCCCCATGAAGCCCTGCACTCTCCCCGCAAACATCGGCGTCATGGCCGCCTCCTGGCCGAAACCATTATGGGCGACTGCCTGATGGCCATTGACACCTATCAAAACAGGGTCCCTTCCCGCCGCCTGGGCAGACATGAGCTTGCCGGCTACCACCCGGAACGCCGTTTTGACCTTCTCCGCACTTGGGCGGAGGCCTGCGCCAACGCCGACGACTCCTTCCGAGCGCATCTTTTTCCAAGATTTCCTTAAGCCTCGCACTTCCGGAACCGCCGCTGCGGGGTTTATGCCCTCCCCGGCTCCCCCTGGGCACCACGGCCTCCCGGCCCGCCCGGGCTTGCCAAAAGGAGCGGCGGGGGTTTCAACTTTCCCCGCCGCTCCTCCGAGACCGGTCCAAGTATACCTTCCGCCCACAATCCGGTCCGATCAACGATCCCTCGCTCTTTTGGCCTTCTGCTCCGAGCCAACTTTCCGCCCGCAACCCGGCCCCGGCAATCCGCCGCGAGAACTCCTTGGCGTTGCCCAGCCCTCAGGGTCCCGCGTCGTTGGCACCGCTCGACGGCTTGAGCAAGCCATCGCTGGCCCGCCTAAGCGCGCGTTTCTTTCTTCTCCACTTTCGGAATCCCCAAGAGTGCCGCGGAATGATCCAGCCCCGTATAGAAATTATACCAGGAAGAGGTCTGATACAGATCCCAGTTAGCCGGCGGCAAATGATTCTTGTCGATTTGGGTCTCTTGTCCATATTTTTTCAAACGGGCATAGGCACGAACCCAGACGCACTTTTTCTCGTTGGGATAAACTTCACACCAACCGTTATAGCTTCCGCCGCAAGCACCGTTACGCTGATTCTTAGGGCATTGGGACATCGGACAGAGGTAGGCCATGTCGAGCAAGGCGCAGTCCCCGCAGTCTTTACAATCATTGGTGATGACCTTCGTGACATGCTCAATAAAATGATGGCGCGGATTGGACTTGCCGGCATAAATCTTACGCATCACCGGAAAGAAGGCTTTGCCCGGAGTGAAGATCATGGCGTGCAGCAGGCGCATCATCGAATAAGCCGCCCCGGCCGGGGCATCCAAAGGCAGTCCTTGACGGTTAACCGGACGGTCCGTATTCAGTCCGGTCTTCTCGTCTTTCTCAAAGTAATAGAACCCATTGGGCATGGGATAATCAAACTCATGCACTAAGTCTTGCCAGTTCCGGCTCAACTCTTCCCCCTGCTCGATAACGTACTCCACCTGGGCATATTTTATGTTGTGCCCGCCGATATGCACTCCCGCGAAACCCATCCCTTTCATGATGGCGTACATTTTGGCGGCCCGCAGGAGTCTGGCTCCCACTCCCTTATCCTCCGCCGCCTTCTCCCGCTCAAGCTCAGCCAACAATTTGTCCGTGACCACGCAGCCCGGCAGCTGGTTTTGATTCATGATTCTGGCCGCCCCAAAAGGAAGGATGTAAATATTGCCCACAAGGGGTATCTCAAGATTGTTAACTTTCAGGAACTGCAAAACCTCATGGAATTTGCGGGCGTCATAACCCAATTGTGTGACAATGAACTGGGCCCCGGAAGCTATTTTCTTTTTCAGTTTATAATACTGGACCATCAGCTCCGCTTCTGTCGCCTTAAACGGAGACACCGCCGCCCCGGCAAAAAAGTCACTGGCCTGATGATAACTCGGACCTTTGGGGCCCGGTATTTCCAAGCCTTTGTTCATATCGGTGATCAATTCCAAAGCGTGCGTAGGATCCAGGTCAAACACCGGCTTCGGCCGGCCTTGGAAACCCGAGACGGTGTAATCTCCCGTCATAACCAACAAGTTGCGCACCCCGGCGCGATCCAAAGCATAGAGCTGGCTCTCCATTTGATTGCGGTTTTTATCCTTGCAAGTAAAATGGACCAAGGGCTCTATCCCCTGCTTGAGAATCTCCATACCCAGATAATCCGCGGAAATCGCCGGATTCCCCCCGGGATTGTCGGTGATCGTCAAGGCATCGACCTTGCCTCCTTTGGCCGCCTGCTCGGCCGCCGCCAAGGCGGATTCCTGGGCCTTCTCCCGCGCTCCCCTGCCCGGAACAAGTTCCCACGTAACCGAAAGCCTGTTCTTGTCCAACAGCGATGCTTTAAAACGGTTTTCCATACCCTTCTCCCCCTAATCCTCTACTTGAATTAAAAACAAGTGAGACGCTCGAGCCTCCTCATTTTAAAACACTCCCCAAACTATTTGCATGAATTTTGACTTTCTTCTTAAATTATACGTTTGTCTTCTTCGCCCTGTCAATCCCGTGGGTCAACTTTAGTTGGATTCCCGGGGCGCGTACAGGCTGCCGCCTTCTTGCGCTTAGCCAGGGCCGTGCCCAGCGCAACGACCCCAAGAGCCAGAACTCCGGGCACCAAATATTCCCATGGGGTTCCCGCTTTCAAAAAGCTCAAATACGGCTCCTTCAAGATCATTTCGCCGGCGGTCCAACCCAGAAGGCCGGCCCCGATAGCCACCAGCCAGGGCCAACGCTGCATCAGATCAGCAAGAAAAGTGCTGCCCCAAATCACCAGAGGAATACTCAAAAGCAGGCCGGTGACCAAGAGAAAGAGATTGCCGCCGGACGCTCCGGCCACGGCCAGCACGTTGTCAAGGCTCATCAGGAGATCGGCGGCAATAATGGTGCGAATAGCGGCCCCCAGGCTCTCCGGAGCTGCCTTTTCCCCACCCTCTTCATCTTCCGCCAGCAACTTGACAGCGATCCAGGTCAGCAAGAGCCCCCCGACCGCTTGAATGTAGGGCACGCTCAACAATACGGCAGCTACTACGGTTAAGATGACGCGCAGGAAAACGGCGCCGAACGTTCCCCAAAAAATTGCCTTTTTGCGCTGTTCCGACTCCAACCTCAACGTCGCTAAGGCAATGACGACGGCGTTATCGCCGCTTAAAACCAGATTGATGACTATAATACTAATCAGAGAACCCAACAGATTAAGCTTCATCCTTGCCTTCCTCACGAAATCCCGCGCAGGTCTTGGCCGGAGTGCCTTCTGTAACTTCTCGCGGGAGTGCTCCGCTCTGACGTTGCACAAGATCGGTCAAAGTTTGAAATTCCTCAATCCCCAGCGTCTCCGCCCGGCAGCGGCTGTCTATCCCGGCCGCCTTCAAGATCTCGACCGTCTCTTCTTTGGCCAAGCCGAGTCCGGCCGCCAAAGAGTTGGCCACATTTTTGCGCCGCTGCCCAAAAGCGGCTTTCACGACCCGGAAAAAAGGCGTCCGTTCCGCGCGGAAACCGGGGTATGGCCGAGGAATCAGCCTGACCACGGCGGATCTGACCTTGGGCGGAGGCCAAAAAGCGGCGGGGGGCACTTCCATCAGCGGCTCCGCCTCCGCGGCTAAGCGCACCGCTATGGAAAGGATCCCGTAAGCCTTGCCTCCCGGTGAAGCCAATAGGCGGTCTGCCACCTCTTTCTGCACCATGACCGTCATTTCCGTCAAAAGAGCAGCCTGGGCCAGGAAATGATTGAGCAGGGGACTCGTTATATAATAAGGCAAATTTCCGATGACGCATCCTTTGCGCCCCGGCCATAGCCTCGCCAGGTCGAGTTTCAAGGCGTCCCCCAGTAAAATTTCCACCGGAAACCCTCGCAACTCACGCCGGAGCAGGGCCACCTTTTGCGCGTCCACTTCCACAGCCCACATCTCGGCGGTTTCCCGCGCCAATACCCGGGTCAGCGCACCCAAACCCGGACCTATTTCCAAAAGCGGAATGGCCCCCAGGCAACTGTTCTCGACAATCCCTTGAATGACTGAATCATCGACTAAGAAATTCTGTCCCAGTGAATGGTGAGCCCGCGCCCCTTCCCGCAAGAGCCGTTTCGTGTACTGCAGCGCATTTTCCAACCGCTTCAACCTCCTTGACAACCTGCCGGAACTCAGTCCGGGAAACGCCAAACCGGTTCAAGCGGTGCAAAAACTGTTTGGCGTTGGCCTCACCAATGCCCAAGAGGTGCCCCGCCTCCCTGCGCTTATCTCCGGAGGAAACTTTCCCCGCCAACCCAGCCTCGATTAAGTCATTCATGCCAAAGACCTCTTCTGTGGCTCCGGAAGCGGGGCACACCCTTTGAACACGGGCAAAAGCCTTGCGGATTTCCTCCCCCGAGGCATTTTCCACCCCAATCTCTCCCCGCCGGCGGGCCGCCCGCTGCGGCAGAAAAACATGCCGGGCTTCCGGTACCCGGCGGCGAATCCGCTCCCGAATGCGCTCACCCACGGAGTCCGGATCCGTGAAAATGATCACCCCGCGTTTTTCGGCCATCCCCGCGATATAATCCAACTTCTCGCGGCTGAGGCCATAACCTTCGGTCCAGAGGATATCCACCGGCCCCAAGGCTCGCCTCACCGCCTCGGCGTCGTTTTTCCCTTCCACGACGATAAGCTGTTCAATTACTTCTGTCCCTTTCACCCTTATTCCTTTCCCTTTCACCCTTATCCCTTTGTCCGGCCCCTTTTATCGCACGGCCGAGCCGCTTTATACGCCAATCAGATCTTAACAGAAAATGAACGGATTGCCAAGGCGAGCCGAAGCGGGAAAAACAAACGGACAGGGCTGAATTTCCTGTCCGTTCCCGAAACTCCCGGTATGCTTTATCCAATCGTCACTGAAGTCATCCTCACCGCACAAGTATTCTTTCAAAGCTTGCGGTTCGGCGATAGTGTCCATAGGACACTGTCGTGATGTTCAGCCTTAGAGTCTACTTTCCGGGCTTGGCAGTGCCGAAAACTTTAGCCACGTCATTCCAGATCGAGGGATCCTCCATACCGAGACGCCATATGGCAACCCCGTGCAACTGGTGTTTTTCGGCGTATTGCATTTTCACATTTAAACTCTCGGCGTTCTCCAGGTAAACTTCATGCCGCACTCCCTTAGCCGTATATTGGTAATGCGGAACCTGGTTGTGAGCATCATAGAGAAGCGGCGCCCCGTATTTTTTGGCGTTGGCCATAGCCTGGGCATAGGACTGATACACCGGCTGGGTGGGTTTGTTAGAACCCCAGTCATAAGAGTAAACCGGGAGACCCATGACAATCTTGTCCTTAGGTATTTTGCCCAGGGCGTAGGTAATCACCCTATTGACCCAACCGTTGGCCGCGATCGGTCCCTGAGTGGTCCCTGTTCCGTGTTCGTCATAGGTCATTAAGACCACCTGGTCTGCCGCTTTGCCAATGGCGGCATAGTCGTAGGCTCCCGACCACAAATCCTTGGGATCGTCCACGTACTTGGCCGGTATCGAGATATTGAGCACTTTGTCCTTGGCTTTCAAAGCCGTATGCAGAGCGCTGACAAAAGCGGAGAAATCGTTCCGGTCCGCGGGCGGGGTCTTCTCTATATCTATGGAAATCCCGTCCCAGCCGTCTTTCGTGGTCAAGTTGACGAGGTTGGAGACAAACCTGGCCCGGGTCGCCGGATTGGACAAGACTCTCTGCACCAGATTGGCATCAAACCCACCGCCGGCCATATTGTCCACCAGGGCATACGCTTTGGCCCCATGCTTCTGGACCAAGGTCTTCAGGCTCAGGTTCACCTTGCCGCTCGGCTTTACATTCCCGTTACCGTCGAAAGTGTACCAGAAAAAAGCGACTTCATCCAAAACATTGAGGTGTTGGATCATTGATGCCTTAGAACCCGCCACCGGACCTTCGCTGTCTGTGTAGAAACCCATCACCACGCGCTTGTTCGCGCCTAAAACATCCTGCCGCGTCGCCTCCGCCTGAGGGGGTTGCCCGGCGTCCGTCATTTTCTGCGGTTGCTGCGGCTGCGGACTTTGAGGCACACTGCCGCAACCCGCCATCGAAACCAACATGAGGCTGCTTATGACGATCAAAGTCAGAAACCTCTTCATCTTCAGTTCAACTCCTTATGTTAGGTTCGTTCCTGACTTTAATCTTGCCCCATTCATAAGCGGTTATGTGTTAAAGAAATTTCCAGAGAAAAACCGACCGCAATTTTTCTCGGCCGGAAAGTAACCTTGTCGGAAGGTAGTCTTGCGCCGGTCCGCCTCACCCTTAGGGAAGCCCGAAATACCCGCCGATCCCCTTGGCTATGGCGTGAGCCAAATATTCCAGATACCAGGGT
Source organism: Peptococcaceae bacterium CEB3 (assembly GCA_001029295.1). Classification (GTDB taxonomy): domain Bacteria; phylum Bacillota; class Desulfitobacteriia; order Desulfitobacteriales; family Desulfitobacteriaceae; genus Acididesulfobacillus. The sequence continues at coordinate 53,927 of LDXJ01000049.1, forward strand.
TGTTGAAGCTTTTTCAACTCGGCCGGATTGTTCAAATACCCTACTTCGACGATGACGGCCGGCATACCGCAATTCTTGAGCAAATAAAAATCCCCCGGCTTGGCGATTCGCCGGTTCATCCCGGGTACTTTGATCAACTCCCGCTGAATCGCTTCCGCCAGCCGAGTGCTCTCAACGGAATCCGGGTTATAGAAGGTCTCCGCCCCGGATTTTAAGCCACCTTTAGTCGCGTTGACGTGGATACTGACCAAGACATCCGCTTTGGCACTGTTGGCTAAATTGATCCGGTAATTAAGGTCCGTTTGCTTCTTGGAAGTCCTCCCTCTGACACCCTCCGCAACATAGTCCTCATCCTCATCCCGGGTCAGGATCGCCTTCATTCCACTCGGCTTGAGCTGTTCGGCCACCCGGGCCGCGATCTCGAGATTAATCTCCTTTTCATAGATCCCCAGCTTGCTCACGGCACCCGGATCATACCCGCCGTGCCCCGGATCGATAACCACCGTATGAGCTCCGCTCATTTGACTGCTCACTGCGGCGGAGCCTTGCCGTACCACGGAAAAAACCAAGGAAATCATGACGGCCAGGACAACAGCCATCGCCAGGTTACGAGTCCTCCCCGGAATGAGCGCAAGCCGTCTCATAATCCCCCTCCTCCTCTCCCCTTATACGTAAGGATATGTTCAGGCCCAAGGCATCATTCGCGCTCACGCCAAAAAGGCCTGAGTCCTGAGACTCAAGCCTTTCCGCTCCGGTTTCCCGGCACCTGTCTTACCGTTTGTGTCTGCCCGCCTCACTTCACGTAGACAACCACACTCCGTACTCCCCAGGCTTCGGCCGCCTGCGGGGTATCCATATAAAGATCGATGCGATTGCCCTTAATATCCGCTCCCGTGTCAAGTGCCTGCGCATCCCCGTAACCCTCAACATAGAGCCGGGTCCCCAAAGGAATGACCCCCGGGTCTACGGCCACCACCCCCCATCGCGCGGGAGCACCGGTCGCCGTGTCCGGATTGAGTTGGGAATAAGCGGTCGCCCGCATGATGTAGGCCTTGCGGAAATTAATAACTCGGCCGCCCCGGGAAACCGAAGTTTCCGCCCCGCGAGAAATGACTTCGTTGACAGGCGGTCGAATGACCCTTTGCGCTAAGACCTTACTGCTCACTTCTTTGCCGTCTGCCAGAGTCACTTGAACGGTTTGTTCTTCCAAACCGTTGGCACCGCTCGTCACCAGGCGGTCCGGAAACCCTACCGGGAAATTCGCCGGTTGGGTCACGACCTGATAAGGAACAGCGGTGCGAATCGTCTCTTTCTTCTGAGTAACCCGCACTAGCGTAAGATGATCTCCCGCCCGGATGATGTGGTTCAGAGGCAGGGACACTTTGTCCAGGGGTCCCAGGGTGAGGCCCAGTTTCTTCAAAGCGGCGGCCACCGTACGCGGAGCCAGGTTCGCGACCCACTGCCGGCCGTCCGCCGTCACGTCCAGAGCCACAGCCCGGCGCACATCGATCTCCATCCCCGGAGACAAAGCCCGGCTGCGCGCCACGTTGACCTCGTCCGTCGGCTTCAGACTCAAGCCAAACCTCCGGGAAAGGCTGTTGAGAGCATCCCCCACATTGTCCCCGGCCGACCGGGTGAAAATGATCTGCCCGTCAACATTGAGCTTAATCGGAACGCTGCGTTGGACCTCAATCTCCAGTCCCGGGTGGATGGGCGTATCCCGCGCCGGAAACACCCGGTCCTCGGGGTAAATGTGCAGGCCGGCATGGGCCAGCGCCCCGCCGACCGTACCGCTGAAGGTCGTGATATGAACCGTCTTGTTGTCAATTTTCACTTCAATGGATTGAACCCGCCAGAGTATGAGGGGAACGGCTAAGACACAAACGAGGATCAGCGACAGGATAATCTGGGTTAACCTTGAGGTTCGAACTTTGGTGAGAACCTTGGCTCGAAGATCCAAAACCATTAAACAATATCCCTCCAATATCCAATCTCACCTGCAACCTCATTGTAAAGCATAAGTGGTTAGTTGTCAAAATTACCCTGCTTTAAGGAGATAGATCTTGATGGGACGCCTGCCCCAATCAATACACTCCCGCTCACTGGGGAAAAAAAGGTCGATCCTCTTGCCCAGGATAGCTCCCCCGGTGTCCGCCGCCACAGCGTAGCCGTAGCCCTCGACATAGACCCGGCTGCCCATGGGAATAACCCTCGGATCGACCGCGATCAATCCCCGGTGCGGATAGACACCACTGGCCGTAGGATTGCCGGTGTAAGTATACGCCGTGGCCTCTACCGTAAAGGCCCTGGTCACTCGGAGCCGGGCCACGTCGGCCGGTTCCCCGGGGACCGTTTTGCTGTTTTGCAGGATCACCCGTTTCTGGGGCTGAGCCAGCACGGATTCCTCAACCACGGTCTGCCTCACACGTCCCGCTGTCCGCACCACCTTGAAGACCCGGCGTTCCGTGCCTTGGCTTCCTTCCGCCAAGATCTCCTTCATGCCGGGAGGCAAGGCCCTTGTTTCCCGATATTCAACCGGAACGGGCAATGGTATCTCTTGAGTCCGGTACGCGACGAAGGTAGGGGCGGCCTTGGGCTGGGCCGGGGGAGCCGCCCTCTGCAAAGTCAGCCGGTTGAAGCGGCCGGATCCCGGTTCCGCCTCGGTGACACTCCCCGAACTCTTACCCACAGGCTGAACCTGATGTGCCGGCGCCGCCGGAACCCCGGCTTTACTCAACGTCCCGAGAAAACTCGTTCCCGCTACCAGGGCTATGGCGGTGCCGAAATAAGTACTCCAAAGCTTGGTCGTTCGCCAGTAATCCGTGTAGGTGCTGATAGGCAGAGAATACATAATTGCCCCTCCTTTCTTCAGTCGGCAAAGCAAAGAATTGTCGCCTCTCCCCAAAGATTTCTATGCGCTGAGGACAAAAAAAAGAACCCCGGCACCGGGGTTTTAACCCTCAGCGTCGGGAATTCCGAACAGCCTGCCCGCATTCTTGGCCGCCTGGGAACCGATTTCCTCCGGAGACTGTCCCCTTACCTCAGCCAAACGCTCCACCACTTGGCGCACGTAGGCCGGTTCATTGCGCTTTCCCCTGTAGGGTTCAGGCGTAAGATAAGGCGAGTCCGTCTCGACCATGAAGCGGTCGGAAGGGACATTTTTCGCCACTTCCAGCACCTGCCTGGCGTTTTTATAAGTCAAGGGGCCTCCGAAAGAAAGATAGAAGCCCAAAGAGAGCAACTCCTTGGCCATTTCCCAAGAGCCGGAATAGACGTGAAAGACTCCGCCCTTCTCCGGCGGGTATTCCTTGACCGTAGTCAGGACATCCCGGTGGGCATCCCGGTTGTGAACAATAATCGGCAAGCCTAAGCCGTTAGCCAGTTCTATCTGCCGTATAAAGACCTCCTTTTGTACCCCTCGGGGAGAAAGGTCTCGGTAATAATCCAAACCGATCTCACCCCAGGCCACCACTTTCGGTCGCTTAGCCAGCTTGATCAGCTCATCCCAGACCTCCGGGTCCGCGCCTTCGGCATCATGAGGGTGAATTCCCACCGCTGCCCAGATAAACGGGGTTTTGGCCGCTAATTCTACGGCGGCTCGGGATGAGGGCAAATCATAGCCCGGATTGAGAATACGGTAGACTCCGGCCGCCTGAGCCCGCGCCACCGTCTCGCGGAAATCCCCCCGGAAACGCGGATCATCCAAATGGGCATGCGTATCCCAAATCATTTCACCCGCGCACCTCCCGGAATTTTCGAGCTGACCGTTAAAACCTCGAGCTCCCCTGCGTGGGAAGCAGCCAGGATCATGCCCTGTGACACAATCCCCCTCAATTTGGCGGGTTTGAGATTGGCAACCACGATCACGTGTTTCCCCACCAGTTCCTCGGGCCGGTAATAGCCCGCGATTCCAGAAACGATCGTCCGTACCTCCCCGGCTATTTCTATCTCCAGTTTGAGCAATTTGTCGGTCTTTTCGACTTTTTCGGCTGTCAGCACTCTGGCCACCCGGAAATCCAGGCGGGAAAACTCGTCAATGGTAATTTCCTCTTTAATGGCTTCGAAAGCGGGTGCGGACACGGCCGTCTCCTCCCCCGCGGAATTAGCCGCAATTTTAATCTCTTCCACCGATCTTCCTCCTAAAGTCAAATCTTTCCCGGGCGCATCCCCGCCCGAACGGCTTGGCGCGTCCCCGCCCGTACGGCTCCCGCCAACAGACCGGGACTGCTCCTCCACCTCTTCCCGACTCACCCAATCGGACATATCCACCCGGGGGAAAAGCGGCTCACCTTTCTCAACCTTCGTTCCGGGTTTTAAAGCCTGCCAGCGGGAAAGCCCTTCCCAATCAACCAACTCCGCCTCGGAACTTCCGAGCAGGACCGCAATCCTGGGCGGCAAGCCGGGCATAAATGGGGCGGTAAAAATGGCAAGCAACCGCACACACTGCGCAAACGTGTTGAGAACATGATCCAGACGCCCCTGTGCTTCCGCCTTTCTGGCCAAGACCCAGGGAGCGGTCTCGTCGACATACTTGTTGCAGCGGGCCACAAAACGCCAAATCTGTTCGAGCGCACCCGCCGGATTAAACTCTGCCAGGTCTTCTTCGACCGCCAAGCGGACCTCCGCAACCAAATTCTTTAATTCAACCTCCGGAGGACCGTCTTCACCCGGGGCGGGAACCACCCCGTTCCGGTATTTTACGAGCATCGCCAGACTCCGGGAAACGAAATTGCCCAAGTCATTGGCCAGATCACTGTTAATCCTTTCCACCAGCTTATCCTCGGCATAGATCCCATCCGTGCCCACCTGCATCTCGCGCAGGAGAAAATAACGGATGGCGTCCGAGCCGTAGCGCCGGATAAGCTCAAAGGAATCCTGAACGTTTCCGCGGGACTTGGAAATCTTTCCGCCCTCTTTGCCCAGAAACCAGCCGTGCCCGTAAACCGCCTTGGGCAGCGGAAGTCCCAAGGCCAACAGGATGATGGGCCAAATCACCGCGTGAAAGCGCACGATATCTTTGCCCATCAGGTGTAGGTCAGCCGGCCAGTAGTGCCGGTATCTTTCGCCTTCCGGGTACCCTAAAGCGGAAATGTAGTTGATTAAGGCATCCAGCCACACATAGACCACGTGCTCCCGATCAAACGGAACCTGTATTCCCCAGGGGAAGGTGGTACGGGAAACGCAGAGATCGTCCAAGCCGCCCTCGACAAAACGAATCATTTCATTGCGCCTGGATAAGGGTTGGATAAACTCCGGGTGCTCCCGGATGTGTTTTAAGAGGGTCTCCTGGTACTTTGACATGCGAAAGAAGTAGCTCTCCTCTTGCAAAAGCTCCACCTCTCGCCCGCAGTCCGGATTCGGGCAGCGCCCGTTAACCAGCTTGCTTTCCGTCCAGAATGTCTCGCAGGGGGTGCAATACCAACCTTCATATTGCGACTTGTAAATATCCCCCTGCTCAAAAAGCTGGGTGAAAATCCGCTGCACCACCCGGTGGTGCCTTTCCTCCGTGGTCCGGATGAAATCATCGTAGGAAATGTCCAACTGCTGCCAAAGCCTTTGAAAATTCTTCACCACCCCATCCACATAATCCTTGGGATCCGTATGACGTTCCTGGGCGGTACGTACGATCTTTTGGGCATTTTCATCCGTTCCGGTCAGGAAAAAAACATCATCTCCCCGCAACCGATGATAACGGGCCAGGGCATCCGCCGCGATGGTAGTGTAGGCCGTCCCGATATGCGGGTTAGAGTTCGGGTAAAAGATCGGTGTGGTAAGATAAAATTTCATAAAATATCGGGCGACTTTCGGCAGGAAAAACGCCCACACCTCCTCCGCGTGATTATGCTTGCCTGGGTTGATCTGTGCCAGTATACCCAGCATTACCCAGTCGCTATACAAAAAACCGTAGTCTGGAAAAACATGTTGACTTTTAATGGAACCGTTGGTATCATAAGGTTGTAGGTTCGTGTCGAAAGTTGTTGATGAGGAGTGTTGTTGCGTGATGAAATCAACCGGAATCGTGAGAAAGGTCGATGAGTTAGGCAGGGTCGTACTTCCAATCGAATTGAGAAGGACCCTGGGTATCGACGAAAAAGACGCGCTTGAAATCTATGTCGATCAGGAAAAAATCATCCTCAAAAAATATGAGCCGGCTTGTGTTTTTTGTGGTAATGCCAGCGACGTCCAAGTTTTCCACGGGAAAAACGTTTGCCGCGAATGCGCCATTGCCATGGGCGAATCCATTCGCTTCAACGCGGATACGGAGGACACCGAGGTCATCTAACCTACATAAGCTTATCATCAGGCTCCTCCGGCCGGGAGAATCGGACTGTGTGACAGCTGAAGACTGGGCGATTGGGCAATGCTTGCGGGAAGGTTGCAATAACCTTCCTTTCTTCATGTCTCCCGGCTCGGCTCCTCACCTCTTCCCTGCCAAAACCGCCTGATAGACCTCCCGCTTGGTAATGCCGTAGTCTTTGGCCACTTCCTTCATAGCCTCTTGCGGAGATAATCCCAGAGCCATCCTGGCCTCAGCTTCCTGCCGCCACTCCGCAGGACCCCCCTGCCGGGCTTCCTGTACATATGGCTCGACAAAAACACAACACTCCCCTCTGGGCGGATTTTCGGAAAAATCCCCGGCCAAGCTCTTGAGACTTCCCCTGTGCACGGTCTGGTGCACTTTCGTCAGTTCTCGGACCACGGCCGCTTTCCGTTCTCCCAAGGCAGCCAGCATATCCTTCAGACTCTCCGCCAGACGATGGGGCGCTTCATAAAAGACGAGGGTCACAGGAAAGCGGACGTACTTCTCCAACTCGCGCCTGCGCTCCGCTGCGGCGGAAGGCAAAAAGCCCACAAAAGCGAAGCGCTCCGCGGGGAGCCCGCTCAGGACGAGACCTGTCAAAGCGGCATTGGCTCCCGGCAAAACATCCACCGCGATTTGTTCCTCATAGCAGAGAGAGATAATTTCCGCGCCCGGGTCGGATATTCCGGGCATACCCGCGTCGGAGATCAGCGCGATCTGCTGTCCTGCCCTCAGGTGATCCAGCAAGCTCCGGGCTTTGCCTTTTTCGTTATGTTCGTGGTAACTTGTGAGCGGCGTCTTGATTCCGTAATGTTCAAGCAACTTGCGGGAGTGGCGGGTGTCCTCTGCCGCTATCAAATCCACCGCCCGCAAAGTATCGAGTACCCGCAGGGTGATGTCCCCCAAATTCCCAATGGGCGTTGCACAGACAAGAAGCTTCCCTTTCTCCGGCATTGGCCACTCTCCTCAGGCCGTTCTAATTCGTTCTAATTCGTTTTAATTCGCCTTAATTCATTCATTTTAGTCTCTCCGCAAAAAAGCTCTGCAAAACAGGCAATCACCGTCCTCCAAGGGCTGTCCGAAATGCAGGTGGCAGACGTGAAATCCTTCTTTGTACAATTTCATCAGGTTTTCGTGTCCGACACCCTGCAGCCGCTCGGCATTGGCTATCACCCGGTTGGTTTCCTGTTCGGGAACGGCGCATAATTCCCGCTTCAGACGGATGTTCTCCTCCTCCAGCGCCTCAACATAGCGCTTCAGGCGTTCGATTTCATCTTGTAAAGAGCCAAGCCGCTCCTGGACCTCGCTGATGGCCTGAGTCAATTGGCTCATACCCGCTCACTCTTTCCTTTCGCCTTTTCCCCTTTCCGGTGAGGGGACTGAGGAGCGGAGACCTGCACGGCGGCAGGGACGGGTGTTTGGGCATCCGGCTTAAGCTCATGTCTGTCAGTGTGCTTGTCGCCGCGTTTATCCTCCTGCCTGTCGTTGCGCTTATCTTCGCGCTTGTCCTCTCGCTTATCATTGTGCCTTTCACCATGTTTGTCATTAGCCCGCGTCCTCGGCCCGAAACCGGCCCCGTGGGGAGCCCGCTCCGGCTTCGCCAGGGCGGGACGAACCTCATCCCCTTCTTCCTCCGCACTGAAATAAGCATCCTGATTGGGAAAATCGCGGGCTGGTTCCTTGTTCCCACAACACCCATAGCACTCGTTTTCGTATTTGAGGCAACACATCAGGCGGCCGCAAATGCCGGAAATCTTAGTCGGATTGAGCGAAAGTTTTTGGTCTTTGGCCATCCGGATGGAAACAGGCTCAAAATCCCCCAGGAACGAGGCACAGCAAAGTACCCTGCCGCAGGAACCCACCCCGCCCAGCATCTTGGCCTCATCACGTACCCCAATCTGGCGCAGTTCAATCCGGGTGCGAAAAACGGCCGCCAGATCCTTGACCAGCTCGCGGAAATCCACCCTGCCTTCCGCCGTAAAAGAAAAAATAATTTTATTTCCGTCAAAAGTATACTCGACATCTATCAACTTCATGGGCAGACCGTGGTCCGCAATCTTGCGCAAACAGATTTGGAAGGCATCTTTCTCTTTGGTCCGATTTGCTTCCAGAATCCGTTCGTCCTCGGCGGTAGCTTTACGGATCACCTGTTTAAGGGGGAGAACCAACTCCTCATCCTCGACCTCGCGCGGGGAGATGACGATTTCCCCGAACTCGACGCCCCTGGCCGTCTCGACAATCACTTTGTCGGAGGTCGAAAGTTCCAATTCCCCCGGGGAAAAATAATATATCTTGCCCGCGGCTTTGAAACGGACACCCACCACCTCAACCACCCTGAATTCCTCCTTCCCGGAACAGTTCTAAGGCTAAAACTTCCAAAACCAGGCGGGGACTCACCTGCCGCCGGATGTTGTCCAAAGCCCGCCGAATGGGGGCTAAGCTTGCGGCCAGGGGCCGGCCCTCCCGCAACCCGGCCGTTATCTGGGCGGCCATGACCTGCAAATAGACCACGGCCTGCTCTTTCTCAAGCGGGAAGAGAGGAAAAAGCTGCAAAAAATCACCTGCCGTAACGGCTTGGCGATAGCGCCCAAGCCAGGACCGGACATTGTCCACCCCCAAGGCCAGAATTCGCTCCGCCAAATCAGCCGTGCCGCCACTGAGTCGAAAGGCTTCGGCAGCCTCCTCCTCACTTCCCTCTCCCCGCGACCCGGCCCACTCCGCCAAACCCGGCGGCGGGAAATAGATGCTTTGGGCCCGGCTGCGGACCGTCGGCAAAAGCCCTTCCTGATTTTGCGCGCTGAGCACAATAACGGTGACCGGCGGCGGCTCCTCAATGACTTTCAACAAGGCATTGGCGGCCGGAACGGTCAGCAAATCCGCCTCTTCCAGCACAAAGACCTTGAACTTCCCCTCATAGGGTTTGCGGTAAATTTTCTCCTGCCAAGCCAAAACCTGTTCGATTCCCAGGGATGCCTTCTGTGGCCCCAGGACCGTTACGTCGGGATGATGACCCGAAAGAATCCTGCGGCAAGCTGAACAGACCTCACAGGGCCTTTCAGCCCGCGGCCCCAAGCAATTCAAAATGCGAGCCACGCGCAAAGCCGCCCTCCGCCTCGTCCCGGCGCTTCCCCCGTGGAATAACAACAGATGGCTCAACCGGCCTTCATAAACCGCCTTTTCCCAAAAAGCAGCCAGAGGTTCCATCTTTACACCCCGTCCAAAACCCAAATCTTTTTCTCAGAACAATCGTCCCAGCCTTGCCAGTGAATATCCGGCCGCTTCAGGACCTCCAGAACCGGCGGCGTAATTTCTTCCCCCATAACGATAAGAGGAATTCCCGGTGGATAAGGAGAAATGCTCTCGGCGGAAATTCGTCCCAAGGCGTCCCTCAAATCGATTGGCTGTTTGGGAGCCAAAAACGCTTCCCGGGGAGAACAGCGCTGGGGGGGATAGGGCGGCAGAAAAATCGAAGGATCGGTAAACCCGACTCTCGCGGCCGCTTTGAACCCACCCGGGGCCGCTCTTCGGACCAATACTTGCAAGCCCGTACTCAGGGCCCTGACTTCGTCGGGGCTGTTTCCGATCCCCAAAACGAAGAGAATATTCTCTTCATCCCACAATTCCGGTTCAATATGAAACTCCTGACGCAGGATCTCGACGCATTCCGGGGCCTTCAACCCTATGGGCCTCGTATTCACCAGGATCTTGGACCAGTCCACCTCTTCTATGCCATAGCTCCCGGCATCGGCGCCTGTCAGCAGGCGCAGTCCGCACACCCGCCGCCTCAATAAGTCCACTTCTTCCCGGAGCCTAAGCCAACGCTCCCTAACCCGGGCAAACTCCGCCGCCCTGGCCAAAGAAGCCATGAGCAGATAACTGGGACTGGAACTTTCCAAGAGCTCAAGAGCCTGACGCACCCGGCTGCGCTCGATCCGCTGCCCTTGGACGTGCAGGAGCGCCGCTTGGGTAAGAGCACTTAACGTTTTGTGGCTGCTGTGCAGGACAAGATCCGCTCCCAGTTGTAACGCACTGGCCGGAAAAAAGTCGTGCACATAATGAGCGCCGTGCGCTTGATCGACAAGGACGGGCAGATCCGGAAAATTCCGTTCCCTTTCCTGTAAAAAAAAGCCCAGATTCATCGTTGTTCCGAAATAACTCGGGTAAGTAAAATGCCAGGCGCTCGTTCCCCGCAGGCGGGACAGGCCCCCCCGGCAGTCCACACCCAGCGGAAGATTAAAATCCGGATGCACAACTCCGGGCAGATATTCGGGCATCTGTCCGGTCAGAACCAGGGCGGACATCACGGAACGATGAGCCTGCCGCTGGATGAGCACTTTCGCCCGGGGCTTGGCCAGAGCCAGAAACATAGCTTGGTTACCCACCGTGGCCCCGTTAACCAGAAAATAGCTCTCCTCGGCACCGAATATCTCAGCCACCCGCCTCTGGGCCTGCGCGACAACCCCTTCGGCACAGTGCAGCCGATCCAGCCCGGGCAGTTCCGTCAGATCCCAGCCCGGAAAATCCCAATCCGCGAAGAATTCCTTTTTCCCCTTATGCCCGGGAGTATGGAAAGAGCGGTACCCTTGTTCTAGGTAATGTTTCAGTGCTTGATCCAGAGCCGACACCGGACTACCCCCTGTCCCGGGGAATCACTCCGTTTTGAGGAATCACTCCGTTTTGGGTAATCACTTCGTTTTGAGAACTCACTTTTTTATTTTATCACAGATCGAGTCATATTTCATCCGCCGCGCTTCTGTCGCAACGCTTCTTTCAACCCCGCCGCCATCGCCAGGTAAAAGGGCGATCCTATCTCCGCGCTGAGCAAGCGTTCCTGACACTCCGTGCAAAAGAAGTTTCCGTGGATGCGAAACCCGTCAAACAAACCGTAACGTGGAACCTGGCCGCATTGGCGGCACACCGGATAGACCTCTGCTCTCATAGCCAACCTCCGCCTCCTGTCCGGTCGGGATCCGTTATCCGGCGGGATCCCGTTTTCTGCTCTTTTTCTAGTCTTGCCCGGTCCCGGGCGGATTAGTCGGAGGGGCAAAGGATGAGCCGGCGTTTTCCGGCGAGATTCGGACATCGACAGTGACCGGGAAATCGGCAAGATCGGCCTGCCACTGATTGCGAATTTCTTTCCAGTAGGAGGGGTTCTGTTCCTCTATAATCCGCCCGATGCCCAGGAAGTCCAACCCTAACTCGCGGCTCTTGGTCAGCGCGGACTCACATTCCTGTTGAATCACCTGAGTAAAGGCCTTGTTGACCATGGGAGCGGTCGCGGTCAGCCACTCACTCGGCGTCAAACGTTTTTGCGAGCCGTAAAATTCGTCCAGATCCCATTTTCCCGTGATTCGGTAATGCAGGCTGTAACCGCCGTTCGCAGCGGGCTCAACCTGAAAATCCGTATGGGTCGTGATAATCCGGGCGCTGGCGAAATGCTGCCCATTGTGGCCCGGGAGTGCGGCCGTAATGAAGCGGTGTTTTACCTCGTTTTGCAGCCACATATAACCCCTGGTTTCCTCTTTCGTCAGGATGCTGACTAACTTATCCCCATTGAGAACCCCCGCTCCCCCTATGTGGATCTCCTCAGCCTGCCCGGGCGTCTTGGCCTGATATTTGACCCCTTCCTGCCCGGATTTGAGCGAGTTGGCCACGGGAATCACGGGAGCCTCAATGCCCGAACCCAGGACCGTCAGATAATGCCCCAGGCGCGTCACCGGAAAAGTGGAGGTCGAACTCGCTTCCTGCATGAATCCTTGCAGACTCAAGGCCGGCATTTTCTCGTGCTGAGTCTGGACGTTGAGGAGGTCGGACGCTTTGCCCCGGGCGATGACCAGAAAAACGGTGCGCCGGAATTCATAATAGCGTTGAAAGAAGTCGATGATCCGGTTCACTCCCTCTTTGGCCAGATCTTCCCCCAGGACGATGACTTTAACCGTACCCACAAAGGGACGCCGGCTGCCGATATCGTAGATCTTCTGTACGCTCTCCCGCATGCTTCGGGCCTGAACCGTCAGGGTCATGTTGTCGATATTGGCGCCGCCGCCACCCGAACTCTGCTTAGGCAGCCCCATCTGATAGGTCACATCATAGGTGCCGGGGCTCTGCCCCGGGTCGATCCCGATAGCCAGGACAAAACCCAGTTGGTCGACCTCGACTTTGCCCCAACAGCCGCTCAAGGACAAAGTAAAAACCAAAGCCAGGATAAGGAGCAACCGCCTTTTCATCCGCGCCTCCGCCTCCTTTTCCAGGCATGCAGAAAGAAGAGCAGGGGAATCCAACAGCCCGCCAGGGGCAGGACCGCCCACTCTGCGAAGCGTTGAATCTGCAAAGCCAGCGCGGTTCCCCCCGGCTTGGGCACGGCCACGACCATAAAGAGCAAAGCCAAGCCAAAGTAGAGCCAAAGATTTTTCTTCCAGCCGGTCACATGCTGAATTCCCCAGAAAGCCGCCAGAAAGAGGGCGCAGATTTTAATCACGTCCGCTCCCATCCAAGTCAGCATAAAAAGGGACTCGATCCCGGAAACCGTCCGGGAAATCTCTACCATCTTTCCCAAAGACAAAAGACCGTAATTCAAACGTGTAGTCTCTTCCGGCCCAAAGACCATGACCTCCGTAAGAGTCAGCGCTCCCTGGATGAAAGCGACGAAAATACTGGCCCGCCAGAGCCCTTTTTTCAGCCGCCCCTCTTCTTCCCGGGGCACAAAGGTGATAGCCCCCGCTAAGAAAAGGATGAATTCCATGGGGTATGAGGAGAGTTTCGCTATCCCCCAAACGACTGGCATCACTCCGTTTTCCAGAATGGGAAGATATTCGTCCGGCTCAAAGCGGGGAACGGAGAACACCATGGTGAAGACCAGTCCGAGAACCACCAGGGGAAAAACGCTCTCGGCAAAACGGGCGAAGTTTTCCACCCCCGACCAAGCCAGCATCAGCACCAGAAGGATCATACCGCCGATAATGACCGCGGTTGGGACCAGAGGCAAGATAGAGCGGCGGAAGGTATCCCCCACCCTGGCCAGGAGCAGGATCCCCAAATAGCCGACTACCCCGGTGTAAAGCAAAGCCAGGAATTTCCCCGGCCACTTTCCCAGAAGAGCAGCCGAAACCTCCAAGAGATTTTGGCCGGGATGGTTCCGGGTTATCGACAAAATCATTAAACCCCAGGGCACCGCCAAACCGTAAACCAAGACAACTGACATATAGGCATCACGGCCCGCGACCTGCACGGAGGTCTGGCCTATAGGGATAAACGTCGTACCCAATAAAACGGCCGCACACACCATGGTGAATTGATGCGCGGAAATCCTCTCCATCAGCGTTTACCTCCCGGCTTCTGGCGATCGGCGTCCAGGAGATGAGGCCGGTGCTTCATTCCCCACCACGGTGTCCTGACAAAGGTGTCCTGCAAGAGGGCGCGCAAGCGCAGAGGAGCTAAGGGACTCATATAAGGGTAACCGAAAGAGCGCAGGCTCAAGAGGTGAATGAGCAAAGCGTAAACTCCCAGACCCAAGCCGAAAAAGCCCATCGTACCCGCCAAAATCATCATGGGCAGCCGGATCAGGCGGACGGCAATCCCCAGATCGTAAGAGGGAATCGCATAGCCCGAGATCGCCGTCAAGCCGATGATGATCACCATAAGTGGGCTGACTAGGCTGGCTTTGACAGCCGCGTCTCCTAAGACCAAAGCCCCGACAATACCGATCGTTTGGCCGATGGGTTTAGGTAAACGCAGCCCCGCTTCCATCAGAATCTCCAAGGCCAGGGTCATTATCATGGCCTCGGAGAGTGCCGAGAAAGGGACACCCTCCCGGCCGGCCGCGATACTGAGCGCCAGGTTACTGGGCAGAATCTCCTGGTGGAAAGTGGTCACGGCGATGTAGATGCTGGGAGCCAACAAGGCTATCGCCACCCCAAGATAGCGGATAAAGCGGAGCAGGATGACGATCATGGCTCTCTCATAGTAATCTTCGCTCACTTGCAGAAACTGGGCCAAGACCACCGGCACCGTGAGCGCAATCGGCGTGCCGTCCACAATGATTCCGACTTTCCCCTCCAAGAGATCCGCCGCCAGCACGTCCGGGCGTTCCGTGTAGGCGATTTGGGGAAAAGGAGAGTAGGGGTAATCCTCGATCATCTCTTCGATGTAAGCTGACTCCAGCACCCCGTCGATCTTGATCCGGCTCAAACGCTTGAGCACCTCGGAGACGACATCCGGTTTGGCCAGGGTTTCGATGTAAGCCACCACCACGTCCGTGCGCGTCAGCTCGCCAATCTTGAGCGAGATCAAACGGAGGGCGGGATGTTTGATTTTCCGGCGCAAAAGGGTCGTATTCGTGCGCAGGGTTTCGGTAAACCCTTCCCTCGGACCCCGCACCACAGACTCGGTGTCAGGCTCCCATACCCCCCGGTTCGGCCAGTTGCGCACCCCGATAACCATCGCCTCCGGATATTCCCCGAAAAAGAGGACGGCATCTCCCCCTAGGATCGAATCCAGGGCCTCGCCCAACTCTTTGATTTTCTTAGCCTCACTGGCCGGAGCCAGAAATTTAAAGACCGTATCCAGGGCATTGTCCACCGTGACCCGACTGAGCTGCGGCTCCCCGTTGAAATCAACCATCAAGATCTTCAACAGGTAGTTATCGATGATATATTTATCCGTCAAGCCATCCACATAAACCAAAAGACAAGTAACTTCCTCTTTGCCGCGCAAAGTAAACTCCCGGAAAACGATATCGCTGCTTTTGGCCAAAAGGCTGCGCACCTTCCGGGCGGATAAAGGTTTTGACCACTCCTCTTCGGCCGGCAAAGGGGGAGTTGCCCGGGTCCTGCGCTCTTTCGGCCTCTGCGTGAGGTCTTTCAGCATTGTAAAAACACTGCGCATCCAATCCCCCCTATCCGGCTTAGTCTTCCTCTCAACCCCCCTCCCTTATGCACTCAACCCGAAAAAGCCCAGGCAGGCGCCTGGGCTTTCCGCATGTTGGGTCCAAGGTCAACATTTACCTAAAAAGAGGCTGTTCATTCACTCGAATTCACCAAAAAGCTGTTGGATGCCGCGTTTGCCTTGAATCATGAATCTGGTTCCCCCGCCAAACGCCCGAGCGCTGCTTTTACCTGTCCTATTTGCTCTTCGTCCACGAGTGTGTATATGTTGTCGCCGGCCATAATCTTTGTCTCGCCGTTGGGTATGATTTCCGCCTCACCTCTCCTGATACTCACAATCAAGGAACGCGCGGGCCATGATACCTCTTTAATCCTCTTGCCGTCAAGCTCTGAGCCAAGGCAAACACTGGCCTCAGTAATCACCTTTCTTCCTTTATCATGAGCAGGCAAGTTCTGCTTACCTCTTTTCGCCAGGACCCTATGCAATAATTCTTCATAGATTGGCTTAGAATTTAAGATATCCGTGATAATGTAGGCCGTCATCGAAACAGCCATCAGAGCCAAAAGATGTTGAAAAGATCCTGTCATTTCCGTAATAAGAATGCTGCCGGTAATGGGAGCTTTAACGATCGCCGCAAAATAGGCTGCCATGGCTAACACAATGAAGTTAGTAATATAGAGGGGATTCGCGTAAAAATACCTTACAATAATGTGCCCGTAGATGTCACCTGTCAGGGCGCCAATTACCAGTAAGGGCAGGAAGATTCCCCCCGGCACCCCTGACCCATAACTGATCATGGTAAAAGCGAATTTCACCACGAGCAAAATTAACAGCATCATGATACTAAACTGTATCTTATCCAGGGAGTTGATAAGCCCATGCCCTCCGCCCAGAGTTTGCGGCAGTACAAACCCTAAGATGCCGCCCACGATCAGGGGGAAAATCGGTGCTAAACTTTTAGGCAGAAAAGCTATAGAATCATAAGTGTTTAAGGTTTTAACCAAAATCCGATTAAACAAAACTCCAAAGAGCCCGGTGATTATACCCAAGCCAATGAGATAGCCGTAATAATTAAAGGGTAACACCATTAAGGCATGAAAATTGAAGATAGGTTTCATCCCGAAAACCCATTCCGTAACAAAGTCGGAGGTGAGTGAAGCGGCAACGGCCGACATTAGGATAGCGGGAGAAAAAGTCTTATGCACTTCCTCCAACGCGAAAATGGCGCCCGCCAAAGGCGCGTTAAAAGCGGCCGCCAAGCCGGCACTGGCCCCGCTGGTTATTAAGTACTTTTCCTCTATCCGGTACCTCCCCAGCAAGCGGCTAAACCCCTGACCCACTGCCGCTCCCAGTTGAATGGACGGGCCTTCACGCCCCAGAGATAAACCCGCGCCGATAGCTAGGACGCCTCCGACAAATTTTGAGGCAATGACACTGGGCCAGTTCATCTTTAATTGCCCCGCCAATATGCCTTCAACCTCCGGAATGCCGCTGCCGCGGGCCATGGGGTCTCTCTTGACAATAACACCTACGATAACTCCGATCAGACTAAGGACCGCAAACCAAATCACAATGGGTATCACGCCGCCTGTTTTTAAAAACCCATAGAGTTCGCCCCGCAGGTTACCCAATAATTCCAACGAATACCTAAACATTACCGTTAGAATTCCAGCCAGTAAGCCAATGATACTTCCTTCGACAAAAACCTTCAAACGGAAATCCTTCCAATGGAATATATCATGGTAAATAGTACTCTTCTTAATTACCCCCACTATCTCGGCCCCCCACGCTTTCCCGCATTAGGCATAAAGTACCCCTCGCCGTTCAAGTTGTCGCGTCTAAAATAAATAAGGTTCGCTTACGACTGCGAACCTCTCGTGCAGATATCTGCCATTTATGCCACGACAAAAATGAGTTCTTCAAGAAGTCACGCTTTTCGAGCGCTTATCATTACACGATGTATTATACCACAAATCTAGCCATTTTTCATGAGTTGCTTGTGGTATTGAGGACCCAACCTATCTTCACACCTTGAAAATCTGCAAAGCCGACAGAGCCAAGACTCCGGGAAAGCCGAGAAACCCCACCAGCACTATTGTGAAGAGGTTGATCGGTATGGCAAAGCCGACAAGACTGAGCAGGATATCAAAAAGCCACAGCCCGACGATTCCACCCAGGACATGAATCGCCAAGCGCAAGATCACGCCCGATTTCTTTAGGGCGGAGCGCCCTATGAGAATCAACAAAACTACAAACAGCCCCAGAAAAACCAAGGTCATGAGACTCCCTCCTCCAACTCCTGCTTCATCCTATGCCGAAATTGGACAAGTCAGAACCATGACCTCCGGTAAAACTAGAGCTGTCTGCGCCCTTCCAAAGCCCGCGCGATCGTCACTTCATCCGCATACTCCAAATCCCCCCCGACCGGCAAGCCGTGGGCGATACGGGTCACCAAAATACCCATGGGCTTGAGAACGCGGGAGAGGTATAAGGCGGTTGCCTCCCCTTCCACTGTGGGATTTACAGCCATGACCACCTCTTTGACGCCCTCCAGGCGCCCCAATAATTCCTTAATCCTCAGCTGTTCCGGCCCAATCCCCTCCATCGGCGACAGGGTTCCGTGCAGGACATGATAAAGGCCCTTATACTCCCCCGTCTTCTCCAGGGCGGCCACATCGCGCGGCTGTTCGACCACACAGAGTAAAGAGTGGTCGCGCTGGACGTTTTGACAAATGGCACAGGGATCACTGTCCGTAAAATTGCAGCAAAGGGAACACTGCCGGATCTCTTCTTTCGCTGTCAGGATGCTTTGGGCGAGCGACCCGGCCGCCTCCGGCTCTTGCAAAAGATAAAAAGCCAGACGTCCGGCCGTCTTGGGGCCAATCCCGGGCAAGCGCGAGAGCGCTGTTATCAGATCTGCCAGAGGTCTGGGATATGAGAGGAAATTCATGGCTTAGAAAAGTCCCGGGATCTTGAGTCCCCCGGTTAATTTACCCATTTCTGTACTCACCATTTCCTGTGCTTTGCGCAGCCCTTCGTTGACCGCCGCTTTGACCATATCTTCTAACATTTCCACGTCTTCGGGGTCAACCGCCTCCGGCTTGATCGTCAGTCCTTCAAGCTCCATCTTCCCGCTGACCACGACCTGAACGACACCGCCCCCGGCAGATGCCTCCACCGTGCGCGTCTGCAGCTCCTCTTGAGCCCGTGCCATATTCTCTTGCAACTTCTGGGCCTGCTTCAGCATTTGATTCATGTTGCCGCCGCCCATGCCGCCTTTAAAACTCATTCCAAACACACTCCTTTATTTTCCGATCATTTTTTCCGAGGTCCCGCTGCCTTGACGGGATCATCGCACTTTCAGGACCGTTGGCTTTAAGCTTCGCCCCTAAAGCGTCCTCTTCCCCCGCATGACCCTATTCCTTAACGACAACCAAATCCTTCCCAAAAAAATCGACGGCTTTCCGCACAACATCTTCCGGGCTGAGTTCCTCATTGACATCGGCTTGAACCGCGGTTTTTCTTTGGTTCCGGTCCGGGGGGGCAATGTCGGTCCCCGCTTCGGCCCACCTTTGGGCGCCCTCCGTCTGGTCTAAAGGTTTACCCCCTGCCCCGGTCCCGTCCACACCTGTGGCTTCACTTCCACCGTTATCCACGGATTCTCGTCCGGCCTCGGTGTCGCCGGGAAGGTTAACTTGACCCGCGGTCTTGTGCCGGAACTCTCCTTCCATCATATTTTGCAGAGAAAACGAACACCCAAATAATTCTGCCAACACTCCTTCCACTGTCTGCCGGTTTTCGGGCCGGTCAATCTTGTCCCTGTGGAAAGAAAACCCTTCTTTGAAAACGAGGGTCAAGATGTCGCCCCGCAGGTCCCCTGGTTCCCCTTCCAAAAGAAAGGCATGGGTAGACTTCTTGCGTTTGCGCACCCCCTCCAAAACCTCAGCCCAACGGGCTTTGACCGCCTCCAGGGCAACCCCGTCCAGACCCGCCTCACCGGGCTCGCCCCCCGCGGAAGCCGGGATTGCCTTTTCTTGCCCGTGAATCTCTCCCGGAGGCGCTATTCTCCCTTTGAGAGCGGATGCTCTTTCGCCGCCGGTACCTTGCCCGGCCGCTTTCAGCCGGACGGCCTTAGGTCCGCCCGCAGCCGTCCCCCCGGACATGAAGGCACGCAGGCGGGCTATCTCCTCTTCCAGCTTACCAACCCTTTGTCCGATCTCCTCTCGGCGCGCCGAAACGCGGTTTTCCCCCTCGTAGATGGTTTGAACGAGCAAGAGTTCGGCCGCCAAGCGCGCGTTCCCGGCATATTTCAACTGGCTGTCCCCTTGCAGCAAAATCCCGATCCAGTCCAACATCTTAGCCATACCCGCCGCCTGGCTTTGAGCTGCCAGCCTCCCGCGCAGGTGTTGGGCGACCTGGGCTGCCTGACCGGTGGCCAGGCAAAGAAGCATTTCCCTCAGATAAGCCAGGAGCTCGCGCAAGATCTCCCTGGGGTCGCGGCCCAGGTCCACCCCGGCCGACAGTGTCCGCAACGCCGCGGCATAGTCCCCGGCCAACAGAGCATCGGTCAAATCCGCGCTAAACGTCTCACCCACCATGCCCAAAATCTGATAAACCTGCTCCGCACCCAGGGGTCCGTCCGAAATCAGGCACTGATCCAGAATGCTGAGGGCGTCACGCAACCCTCCTTCGGCTTTGCGCGCGATCACCCGCAAAGCCTCGGGGTCGACGTCTTGGCGCCCGACGGCCAAACACACTTCCTGCAGCCGTCGCTCTATATCCCTGATCGGGATGCGTTGAAATTCAAAGCGTTGAACCCTGGACAGAATGGTCAGAGGTATTTTGTGCGCTTCCGTAGTCGCCAATACGAACACAACACTCCGGGGAGGTTCCTCAAGGGTTTTGAGTAAAGCGTTAAAAGCCTCCGTCGTCAGCATGTGCACTTCGTCAATTATGTAAACCTTGTACCGTCCGCCGGCTGCCGCCAGATTCACCTTTTCCCGCAAATCCCGGATTTCGTCGATCCCGCGGTTAGATGCCGCGTCGATTTCCAGAACATCCAGCGAATTCCCTTGGTCAATGCTTCGACACGACGGGCACTCATTGCACGGTTCAACTCCGTCCGGATTTTCGCAATTCAACGCTTTGGCCAGGATCTTGGCGGTGGTCGTTTTCCCCGTCCCCCTGGGCCCGCTGAACAAGTACGCGTGCGCAATCTTGTTCAGCTTGAGCGCGTTGACCAACGTCCCGCTGACAGGCTGCTGACCAACGATCTCCCCGAACGAGCGGGGCCGCCATTCGCGATAGAGGGCAACATATGAAGACATCATTTCTCCACCTTCGGCCGATCTTACTTCGGCAAATCTTGCACACCTGTCGCGGCCGGAAATCCCGCACTTATTCAGAGACCCAAACCACCCGCCGCGGCTCTAAGGCTAAAGCCGAGGGCCGGTCTAGGCTTTTGGTCGTAAACGGGAAGTCGCCGGAATAGCCAAAAAGATGGTACTAGACCACCTTTCCATCACATCTAATTAATGACCGTGCACCATCAGTCGAACAGACGCTTCCAGACGTTACCTAAACACGCCGCTCGGCCCCGGCAACCTTGCGGCACACGGGACGTACTCCTTAGTGCTGCTTCCGTCAGGACCTGACACAGTTCGAAGAGTCCTGTTGCGCAAGCCCAAAGCCTCATCACGGCCTGTCCAGGACTGCTCTACAAGCGCTGCCCTTCCTCTGGAATTCCACCCCGCTTCAGCGGATTGCGGGTGCAAGGAACCGCTAACTCCCCGTCTAGCACGGTCAAACTTATTATACCATAAAGAAAAATAAAAGAAAAAGCCGAAGTTGAATACTCGGGCTCCAAGAGCGTGGCGGAGAGAGAGGGATTCGAACCCTCGACACAGGTTGCCCCATGTACTCGCTTTCCAGGCGAGCGCCTTCGACCAACTCAGCCATCTCTCCGCGAGTGTCGACATCAAAAACACCTAATTTAAGTCACAAAACGAATTATAGCTGAGTTGTATCAATAAGTCAACCCAAAAATTAAGCCAAGAGTGAACCTCAAGAAATCCCATCGCTTTTGTCCCTGTCCCTCAACAATTCCTTGATCTCCGCGCTCTGGGCTTCGATACGATGCAGGTGACTCTGCATATCGTCGACTTCCCTTTCCGCCTTGTAATTGATCGCGAAATCGAGCACAGATTCGTGCTTATCCCGGGCGGCCTGCCGGTTCTGACTCATCATGATGATGGGCGCCTGAAAAGCGGCAATAAAGGAGAGGATGAGGTTGAGCAGAATAAAAGGCGGCGGATCAAAGTGCCCAACGAAACGGACCGTGTTTAACACCAGCCAGCAACAGAGAAACAAGCTGAAAAGAATGATGAAGTTCCAGCTTCCGCCAAAAGCAGCTATCCTATCTGCCAGCTGATCGGGCCACTTTGTGTTCTTCAGGTATTCCGCGTCGATGTTACACGCAATACTCGCCTCATATTCTTCTACGACGCGTCCGGTCCTGTCCGCATAGTTCTTGACATAGTTTTCGCAATCTTCTTCCACAGTGGCTGCCTCCTCATTTAGGTGAACCCGGGTGAACTTCCTGGGTAGGCCCTGGGTAAGCCCTTGTTAAGCTTTTTAGTCCATAATAGTGTATACCCCGTCCTAAGGCAAGTGTCTGAGAGAACGAGCCGTAGCACCGGGTAGATCGTACTCTTCCAAAGCGAATAAAATAAAACCGCAAAACATTATTATGTCTAAAAGTTTCTTGGGTTATATCCGCAAAATTACTTTACAACTGCTTGTTTTGTGGTATACTATCGGCGAGAGGAAGTGGTAAAATGATTCCAAGGCCGATGTATGTTGAGAAAATCATGGCGTATGTAGATACTCCATTTGTAAAAATCTTGACCGGCGTCCGGCGCTGCGGCAAGTCCATCATTCTGAAAATGGTTGTTGAAGAATTAAAAAAACGTGGAGTTCCCGAAGAAAGAATCCTGCATTATAATTTTGATTCCATGCAGTATGAGGATATCAAGACCGCAAAGCTTCTGTATGGGGAAGTGAAAGCCAAGCTCGTATCCGGCGAAAAGTCATATTTGTTTTTGGATGAGATTCAGGAAGTGAAGTCATGGGAGAAAGCCATTAACTCCTTTATGATAGACTTTGATGTTGATATTTATGTGACCGGCTCCAATTCCCGGTTGATGTCCTCTGAGATATCTACGTATCTGACAGGGAGATATATTGCATTTCGCATCTTTCCACTTTCTTTTTCAGAGTATCTGACCTTCCGAAAAGAATACGGTTCTGGAGGAAACAGCCTTCACAGTGAATTTGTACGTTATCTTCGATTAGGAGGTTTCCCGGCCGTCCACTTGCAGCCGTACACACCGGATGAAGCATACCCGATTGTAAGAGATATTTACAACTCCACGATTTTCACAGATATCGTCAAGCGGAATCAAATCCGCAAAGTAGACCAGCTGGAGCGTATTGTTAAATTTGCTTTCGATAATGTCGGACGCACCTTTTCCGCCACTTCAATATCCAAATATCTTAAGAGTGAAAACCGCACTATCGACAATGAGACAGTGTATACTTACCTTGCCAAATTGGAGAGCGCATTTATTCTGCATCGCTGCTCAAGGTACGATATTCAAGGCAAAGAGTTATTGAAAACTCAGGAAAAATTCTATCTGAGCGACCCCGCCTTCCGTTATAGCATCCTCGGTTATACGCCGGACAGCGTGGCGGCTATGTTAGAAAACATCGTTTACTTAGAGCTATTGCGGCGGGGATACGATGTCTGCGTCGGCAAAATTGGTAATGCTGAGATTGATTTTGTTGCGACCAGACAGGAAAATAAGCTCTATATTCAGATAACGCAAAAAATTGGAAGGGATGAAACAGAGGAACGAGAGTATGGCAGATTGCTCTCCATTGCTGATAATTATCCCAAGTATGTTCTGCGAACAGATGAGTTTGCGGGCGGAAATTATCAGGGAATTAAGACTATGAACATTGCGGATTTCCTGTTGAGCTCGGAATATTAATCGCCGAGCATATTGTCAAAGGCAACCACTGTTATTTCAATTTGAGCCGCCCTAATCGAAGCTTTCTCTATTGACAAAGTATCGTCATAACGATATACTAAAGTCGTATAATTTAGTATCGTTGTGGCGATACTCTTTGACAGGGGGACTTCACTATGATTATATATCACGGCTCGCCTCAAATCGTGAAGCAGGCCGAGCTTGGCAGAGGTAAGTCATATAATGATTACGGGCAGGGATTTTATTGCACGGAAAGTCTGGACTTAGCCAAAGAATGGGCCTGCCCGACCCAGAAGAACGGTTTTGCCAACAAGTATACCCTCAATACCGAAGGGCTTTCTTTGCTTCATCTTTCCGGTGGTAGTTATCACATATTGAACTGGCTGGCTCTGCTGCTTAAAAACCGTACTTTTGATCTGTCTGCGGCACTTGCCTTGCAGGCGCGGGAATATGTCATTCAGACTTTTATGCCGGTTCTGGCAGGGAAGGATTACATTATAGGCTACAGGGCTGATGATTCATATTTCTCCTTTGCTGAGGATTTTGTCAGCGGAATCCTTTCTTTGCGAGATTTGAGCGAGGCTATGCGTCTTGGAGCTCTCGGCGAGCAAGTGGTTTTGATTTCTCCAAAGGCTTTTGAGCAAATCCATTTTGAAGGCTATGAAGCGACAAGCTATCAGGAATATCACATTAAGCGGATGAGCAGAGACAACCTCGCCCGCCAGGAATATCAAAGCAGGAAAAGAGATCTTAAGACATTGAAGAATGACCTGTACGTGCTGGATATCCTTAGAGAGGAGATGAAAAACGATGACCCGCGCTTACAAAGAATCCTACCTGAATAAAGCGCAGAAAACCCTTGCGGCGATGATGGTCTATGCAGTTTCCGATCTGAACTACGAACCGGATGAATTCTTCATGTTGTTTTTGCAGTCCGGGCTTGTGGATGAATTCGGCAGAGGCAATCCAAAATATATTGCAGGGAAAAGCGGGGTTGAACTTGCCCGCGAAGTCATTTTGATTACAACCGGTCAGTCTGTGGATGTAATTCCTGCGCCGCACTTTGAGCGTTCGCCGGTCTATTGGGCTGCTTGGGCGCTGGCATATTATCAATGGTATTCGGGATACAGCTTTGAAGAAATCCATAAAGCTTTGCCTTTTGCCGAACTGTTAAATATGTACTCTACCCTTCACGAGGCCGATATAAATAAGTTTGTTTCCGTAGCGGATGAAGTTTTGATTGAGAGCAAAAGGAAAAGTGAAACCAGTTTAAGTCGACTGCGGAAGGCTCGGGGACTTTCGCAGAAGGAGCTTGCTGAAACCTCGGGTGTTGCCCTGCGTATGATTCAACTTTATGAGCAGAAGCAAAATGATATTAATAAAGCACAGGCGTCTTCGCTGCGGAGCCTGGCGCAAGCGCTGGAGTGCAGGATAGAAGATTTGTTTGAATGATATTTGCTTGTCGAGTCTACTTTACTTTGGAGAAAACGATGGTTCGAGGACGTTTCTCGCACTCGGATATTTGTTAGCAGGGTGTTAGCATTTAAAATTCAAAAAATTTATCTGTACATTCATGCTACAATAGTGTATAATTTGTAGCATGAATGTACGTCATTTATTTGAGGGGGTGATGTCATGACGGACTATAGACAGATTATAAACAAAATGCTTTCCGAAAATAAAGGCTTTGTGACTGCTGAGCAGGTTTCCGAATATGGAATTCCAAGGCGATGTCTTTCCGAGTTGACTGATGCAGGAACGGTTATAAGAGTTGACCGAGGCATTTATGCTTTGCCGGAAGTTTGGGAGGATGAGATGTTTATTTTACAATATCGGCTCTCCAAAGGTATCTTTTCTCATGAGACAGCGTTGTATCTGCACAGCATGACCGACCGCACGCCGCATCGTTTCACCATGACTTTTCCTCATGGCTATAATACAGGCAATGCAAAAAAGCAAAACATCACAGTAAAAACTGTTCTGCCAAAGCTTTATGAATTAGGTCTTACGGACGTTGCTTCCCCAGCCGGACACATCTTGAAAGCCTATGATATTGAGCGTACCATTTGCGATATTATAAAAAACAAATCGGACATTCAGATCATCAGCCAAACTATGAAGGTTTACGCAACATCCAAGAGCAAAGATATATCAAAGCTGATAGGATATGCCGAGCAACTACGGGTCAAGGCAAAGATTCTGACTTATTTGGAGGTGCTGCTGTGATTACCAATAACCCAATGCAGTTGAAGGCGCTCATCAAAAAGCGGGCTGCGGAGATGAATATATCTGCCCAAATTGTCATGCAGAACTACATGATGGAGAGAGTGCTTGAACGAATTTCATTGTCCAAATATAAAAACAACTTCATTCTGAAAGGCGGCTTCCTCATTGCCGCTATCGTTGGACTTGATACAAGAGCGACAATGGACTTGGACACCACCATAAAAGGAATGTATCTTACGCATGAATCCATAACCGAAGTTTTCAATGATATCTGCAAAATTGAGGTCGACGATGATGTGAAGTTTTCGCTTCTTCGTACAACAGATATCAGGGGGGGCGATGATTATCCGGGCATCCGTGTAAGTTTGTCAGCTGATTACCTTCCTCTCAAAGTTCCGCTGACTGTTGATGTCACCACAGGTGACAAGATAACGCCAAGAGAAGTCGAATATTCGTTTCATCTTATGTTTGATGAACGAGCTATCTCTATTTTAGCATACAACCTTGAAACCATAATGGCCGAAAAGCTGGAGACTATCCTATCAAGGAATGAAGCCAACACCCGACCGAAAGATTTTTATGATATTTACATACTTCAAAAGCTTCGCGGTTATGAGTGCGATCCGGCAATTCTAAAGCAAGCTTTAAAGCAGACAGCCACAAAAAGAGGCAGTATGGTTGTGTTATCCCGATATAAAATTGCTATGAATGAAATCAAAGACAGCTCGCGGCTTCTTGATTTCTGGCAGCGTTACCAGCGAGATTTCTCTTATACCGATGATATTTCTTATGAAGATATCTGTCGGACGATAGAAGAGATATTAGATAAAGTTATGTAAAACAAATTGAGCTAAAAGCCCCAAAATGGCGGAGGGGGCGGGATTCGAACCCGCGTGCCGTTTCCGACAAACTGATTTCGAGTCAGCCCCGTTATAACCACTTCGATACCCCTCCGTATATGTTTAACCGCTTGATGCGGAAAAACGCTTTTCAGCAAACTGTGAGCAAAGCATTAGCAAAGTATTAGCATCTGCGAAAAGAGTTTCAGCGCTTCCGCCGGAAGAAGTCTTTCAAGACCTGTCCGCATTCTTCCTCCAGAATCCCTCCCAGGACCTCGACCCGGTGGTTCCAGCGATTCACATCCAGTACGTTCATGACGGAGCCAACCGCGCCCCCTTTGCCATCCGGCGCCCCAAAGACCAAGCGGGCCAACCGGGCCTGGATGATAGCTCCCGCGCACATCGCACACGGTTCCAGGGTGACATAAAGGGTGGCTTGCTCCAGCCGCCAGGTCCCCAGCACCCCCGCCGCGTCGCGGATCGCCAGAATCTCAGCGTGGGCCGTAGGATCTTGTGCCCGTTCCTTTTTGTTGTGCGCCTGAGCGAGGACTTTGCCTTCCTGAACGATCAGAGCCCCGATCGGAACTTCGCCCTCGGCCGCCGCCAGCTTGGCTTCGGCCAAAGCCAGGCGCATCCAATCTTCGTGGCGCATGTTCACCTCATTGGAATCTTAATGGTGGCCCCGGGAGGACTCGAACCCCCGCAAGACAGGGTTTAGGAAACCCCCGCTCTATCCACCTGAGCTACGAGGCCATGTGGTGCGCTCGGAGGGATTCGAACCCCCGACCTTCTGATTCGTAGTCAGACGCTCTATCCAGCTGAGCCACGAGCGCACAGTAAGGTAAAGTAACGCCCAAACTTCAAACTTCGGACCCCGAGCTTCGGGCGAGGAACCTGGCGGAGGGGGTGGGATTCGAACCCACGGCCCCTTGCGGGGTCACCGGTTTTCAAGACCGGCTCCTTAAACCGCTCGGACACCCCTCCCGGCGGACGACCAAATCGGATTATAGCACATTCCCGCTAAATTTACAATCTATCGCCCTTGCGTCCTTGGGTAAGATCTTTCTATGAGTTGACACGTCCATCGCCTTTGGGTACTCTGGGTGAGATTTCAGCCGATATATTCCACACCCATGTAAGGTCGCAGCGCTGCCGGCACCCGCACCCGTCCGTCTTCTTCCTGGTAGTTCTCCAAAACGGCGGCGACCGTCCGGCCGATAGCCAGGCCGCTTCCGTTCAAGGTGTGGACGTACTCAGGCTTGCCTTTGGCTTCCCTGCGAAAGCGAATATTGGCCCTGCGCGCTTGAAAATCTTCGAAATTACTGCAAGACGAAATTTCGCGATAGAGGTTGAAGCTGGGCAGCCAAACCTCCAGGTCGTAAGTTTTGGCGGAGCTAAAGCTCAAATCCCCGGTCGAGAGAGCCATGACCCGGTAAGGTAAGCCTAACTCCCGCAAAATAGCCTCCGCATCGCGGGTCAGTTTTTCCAACTCGGAATATGACTCTTCCGGCAGAGAAAACTTGACCAGTTCTACTTTATTGAACTGGTGCTGGCGGATGAGGCCGCGTGTGTCCCTGCCGGCCGACCCTGCCTCTGAGCGGAAACAGGCACTGTAGGCACAGTGATAAAGCGGCAGCTTCTGCCCGTCGAGGATCTCGTCCCGGTAGAGATTAGTCACCGGCACTTCGGCTGTAGGGATGAGAAAATACTCCGTTCCCGCCACTTTGAAGGCATCCTCTTCGAATTTCGGCAGCTGCCCGGTTCCGATCATGGAATTCCGATGCACCATATAGGGCGGCAGGATCTCCAAATAGCCTTTGGCCGTATGTTTATCCAGCATAAAACTGATCAAGGCCCGTTCCAATTTGGCGCCCAATCCTTTGTAAAAGGTAAAGCGCGCTCCCGTCACCTTCGCGGCCCGGGCGAAATCCAAAATGTCCAGCCGTTCCCCTATTTCGTAGTGCGCACGGGGAGTAAACTCAAATTTTCGGGGCACACCCCAAGAACGGATCTCCACGTTGGCAGTTTCGTCCGGACCCACGGGAACGCTCTCGTGCGGAATGTTGGGAAGCTCGTAGAGAACCGTCTCCATTTCCCGCTCAATTCCACCGAGTTTCTCTTCCAGCTCCTTGATCGTCTGCCCGACCTGCCTCATCTCCAGAATCAGGTCCTCGGCACTGCCGCCCTTTTTCTTAAGGCGGCCCACCTCTTCTGAAACCGAATTGCGCCGGCTTTTCAGATTCTCTACCTGGAAAAGCAGTTTGCGCCGTTCTTCTTCCTTTTGCAAGAATTCATCCAAACTAACGGAAGCGTTGCGTTTACGCAACGCTTCTTTGACTGCGTCCGGATGGCTGCGTACAAACTTGAGATCTAACACAGCAACCCCTCCATGTAATTCCCTCCGGCTGATCGCCAGTTTTGCTGAGCTTATTGGTACTCAGAGACCATTTTCAAAAAGTACCCATGTATCCGCTGATCCGGGGTGAGTTCGGGATGAAAAGCGCTGGCCAGCATGTTGCCTTGACGTACGAAAACTATTTTCCCCTCATGTTGCGCCAAGATTCCTACGTTCGGAGCCACTCTGGCGGCATACGGGGCCCGGATGAAGACGGCCCGCACCGGACGACTGCCAAGGGCGGGAACGCTCAAATCTGTTTCAAAACTGGCAATTTGGCGCCCGAAAGCATTGCGCTTCACCGTCACATCCATCAAACCTAAGCGGTACTGGTCGCTGCCGTCAATATCCTTAGCCAGAAGAATCATCCCGGCGCACGTCCCGAACAAGGGCAGATCTTTAGCCGCCAGTTCTTTAATTCTGTCCCCCAAGCCATCACTTTGCAATAGTTTGGCCATAGCGGTGCTCTCCCCGCCGGGTAAAACTAAGCCCTGAACCCCTTCGAGGTCCGAAGGCTTACGCACTTCCGCCACGTCCCAACCGAGACTCTCCAACACGAAGCGGTGTTCGCGAAACGCCCCTTGTAAAGCCAGAACTCCGACTTTCCCTTTCACCGGTTACCAGCCCCGTTCCTGCATCCGCTGGTTTTCGGCAATCGTCGAGATTTCCAGCCCCGGCATCGCTTCGCCCAGGTCCTTGGAAATATCCGCCAGCATCTTGGGATCGTTAAAATGGGTCGTGGCCAGAACGACCGCCTTGGCCCTCGCTTTCGGATCAGACGATTTGAAAATACCGGAGCCGACGAAAATCCCGTCAACCCCCAGCTGCATCATCAAAGCCGCGTCGGCCGGCGTGGCGATGCCGCCGGCCGCAAAATTCACGACCGGAAGCTTGCCGTTCTCAGCTACGTAGACGACCAAATCATAAGGTGCACCCATCTCCTTGGCCGCGCTCATTAGTTCCTCTTTGGGCATGGTCGTCAGCTTGCGAATGTCGCTCATGACCGTGCGCATGTGGCGCACCGCTTCCACGACGTTCCCCGTACCCGGCTCACCCTTGGTCCGGATCATAGCCGCTCCCTCGCCGATCCTGCGCAAGGCCTCACCCAAATTCCGGGCCCCGCAGACGAAAGGAACCTTGAAAGCATGCTTGTTAATGTGGTACATGTCGTCGGCCGGGGTCAAAACTTCGCTTTCATCAATATAGTCGGCGCCCAAGGCCTCGAGAATTTGCGCCTCGACGAAATGCCCTATGCGCGCTTTGGCCATAACCGGGATGCTGACTGCTTCCATGATCTTCTGAATGATCGTTGGGTCCGCCATCCGAGCCACTCCGCCGGCCGCCCGGATATCAGAGGGAACCCGCTCTAAGGCCATCACGGCACAAGCCCCGGCTTCCTCCGCTATTTTAGCTTGTTCGGGTGTTGTCACATCCATAATGACCCCGCCCTTAAGCATCTCCGCCAATCCGGTCTTAACCTTCCATGAACCGATTTCCGACATTTTATATCCTCCTCATTGCCACGAATGTCGCATTTAAAGTCATCGTAACACCTGGGTAAAAGTTTGTCAATTTACTGTTCGAACCCGTCTTCGGGCACTTCGGGCACTCCGGGCACTTCGAGCGTTTCCCCGTCCTCTTCCTTGTTGACGACTTTGGCAATGGCCACCACTTTACCATCATCCGTCCGCATGGCCATTACCCCTTGGGCTGTCCGCCCCTGCTTGGAAATGCCGGCGACCTCCTGGCGGGTAATCAGTCCGTCACTGGTAATCACCATCAGTTCGTCCTCAGGCCGCACCACTTTCACCCCTGCCAAACGGCCGGTCTTCTCGGTGACGCGCATTCCGATCAATCCCTTGCCGCCTCGCCCTTGTGCTCTGTATTCCGTCAAGGCACTCCGTTTGGCATACCCGTTCTCAGTCATCGTGAGAAGATCCCCGCTCTCGCCGGCAACATCCATACCCACGACCACATCGCCTGCTGCCAGAGTAATCCCTTTCACTCCGCGGGCTGTGCGGCCCATTTCTCTGACGTCCGACTCCGGAAAACGGATACACAGACCTGCCGCAGTGGCCAGGATTATGTCCTCCTCGCCCTTGGTCAAGCGCACTCCAATCAACTCATCCCCTTCGTCGAGATTCAAGGCGATGAGTCCGTCACGGCGGGATGAGTCATACTCACTCAGTCTGGTCCGCTTGACAATCCCCTCTTTCGTAGCCATAAAGATCAGGTACTCAGCAGTAAACTCTTTGGCGGACAAGACAGCGGTGATCATCTCCTCCGAGTTGATACTCAGCAGATTGATGATGGCCGTCCCTTTGGCCGTGCGACTCGCTTCCGGTACCTCGTAAGCCTTGAGCCGGAACATTTTTCCCCGTGAGGTAAAGAAGAGGAGATAGTGATGGGTGGAGGTGATGAATAAGTGTTCCACGAAATCCTCTTCCTTGGTGGTCATCCCGTGAACCCCTTTGCCACCCCGCCGTTGGCTCTTGTACGTACTTAAAGGCAAGCGCTTGATATAGCCGTCATGAGTCACCGTGATGACGACATCTTCTTCTTCAATCAGGTCCTCAATTTTCACATTGCTGTGATCAAAGGAAATCCTGGTCCGCCTTTCATCACCGAATTTCTCTTTGATTTCGTTTAGCTCTGTTTTGATGATCTCTAAGACCATTTTCTCAGAAGCGAGAACGGCCCGGAAATACGCTATTTTATTGAGGACTTCTTGGTAATCCTCTTCGAGCTTCTCTCTCTCCAAACCCGTCAACCGCTTCAGACGCATATCGACGATAGCTTGCGCCTGTCTTTCACTCAAGCCGAAACGGGCCATCAAGTTTTGCTTGGCATCCCCTTCATCCGCTGAGGAGCGTATGGTGGAAATCACTTCGTCAATATGGTCCAGGGCGATGCGCAAACCCTCCAGGATATGGGCTTCGGCCTCCGCTTTTTTCAGATCGTAACGGGTGCGCCGAACAATGACCTCTTTCTGATGCTCGATGAAGAGATGCAGAATTTCTTTCAAGTTCAGGACCTTCGGCTTGCCATCCACGAGAGCGAGCAGGGTAATGCCAAACGATTCTTCCATAGAGGTATGCTTGTAAAGCTGATTCAGAATGACCTGAGGGTTCACATCGCGCCTCAGTTCGATGACAATTTGCATCCCGGTCCGGTCGGACTCATCCCTGAGATCCGTGACCCCGTCCAGTCTTTTCTCTCGCACCAATTCGGCGATTCGCTCGACGAGCTTCGCTTTGTTGACCAGGAAAGGAATTTCCGTAACGACAATCCGGTTCTTGCCCGATTTCTCCATCGGTTCGATACTGGCCCTGGCCCGGGTCCTGACATTTCCCCTTCCGGTCGAGTAAGCGCTTTTTATTCCCTCCGTGCCCATGATGATGCCCCCGGTGGGAAAATCCGGACCTTTGATCCAGTTCATGATCCCCTCCAACGTGAGGTCGGGATTGTCGATTAAAGCAACAGTCCCTTGAATGACCTCCCCTAGGTTATGGGGGGGAATGTTCGTCGCCATGGCCACAGCTATCCCAGCGGAACCGTTGACCAAAAGATTGGGAAACTTGGCCGGCAAAACGGTGGGCTCCTCTTCCTTTTCGTCATAATTCGGTACGAAATCGACGGTTTCTTTATCCAGATCGGCCAGCATATATGGGGCCAGCTTGGACATTCTCAATTCGGTGTAGCGCATAGCCGCAGCCGAATCTCCGTCGACCGAACCGAAATTGCCGTGCCCGTCGATCAAGGGATAACGGCTGGAAAACCCCTGGGCCATCCGCACAACGGCATCATAAATCGCTGCGTCACCATGAGGGTGAAATTTGGCCATACAATCCCCAACCAAGCGGGCAGATTTGGAATAAGCCTTGTTGGGCGTCATCCCCAGTTCATGAAGGGTATAGAGGATACGACGGTGGACCGGTTTGAGGCCGTCCCGCACATCCGGAAGCGATCGGCCAACGATGACGCTCATAGCATAATCAATATAGGACCGTTTCATCTCATTGGAAATCTCTACCGGCAGGACTTTTCCTCCCTGCATTTCGAGGGACATAGACGCGCACTCCTTTTATCCAATCGTGAGACTCCCGCTTTTACAAGTGGGAATCGTTCCCTGTACACTAGATATCCAAATTTCGGACCTCGTTAGCGTGTTCGTGAATGAATTCGCGCCTCGGTTCGACCTTGTCACCCATGAGAATGGTGAACAACTCGTCCGCCAGCACCGCGTCTTCCATGTTGACCTGGAGAATCGTGCGTTTGGCCGGGTCCATCGTCGTTTCCCAGAGTTGCTCCGGATTCATCTCACCTAGGCCTTTATAGCGTTGGATCTCCGACTTTTCGCGTCCAACAGTGTCCAGCACCCTTTGCAGTTCATCGTCATCATAGGCATACGTAATCTTGTTTCCTTTCTTGACCTTGAATAAAGGCGGTTGAGCTATATAGACATAATTGTTTTCGATCAGTGATCTCATATAGCGGTAGAAAAACGTGAGCAGAAGGGTCCGGATATGGGCTCCGTCCACGTCGGCATCTGTCATGATGATTATTTTATGGTAACGGGCTTTGCCTAAGTCAAATTCGTCCGAAATTCCCGTCCCCATGGCCGTAATCATGGCCCTTATTTCTTCATTGGCCAAAACTCTATCCAGCCTTGCCTTCTCCACATTAAGGATCTTCCCGCGCAAAGGCAAAATGGCCTGAAAGCGCCGGTCCCGTCCCTGTTTTGCCGAACCGCCCGCGCTGTCTCCTTCCACCAGGTACATCTCGCACAGTTCCGGTTCCTTCCAGGAACAGTCCGCCAGTTTGCCGGGCAGAGAGGTGCTCTCCAAAGCACTTTTCCGCCGGGTGAGTTCCCTCGCCTTGCGGGCCGCGTCCCGGGCCCGCGCCGCCTGAAGGGCCTTCTCCAAAACCTTCTTGGCCACGGCGGGGTTTTCTTCCAGAAAAGTGTCCAACCCTTCCGCCGTAACTGACTCGACGATCGAGCGAATTTCACTGTTACCCAACTTGGTCTTGGTCTGGCCCTCAAACTGTGGTTCCCGCACTTTCACGGAGACTACCGCGGTAAGGCCCTCCCGGATGTCTTCCCCGGAAAGATTGCTTTCCTGACCTTTGATCAGGCTGTATTTACGGGCATAGTCGTTGATAACCCGAGTCAATGCGGCTTTAAAACCCGCCTCGTGCGTGCCTCCCTCTTGAGTGTTGATATTGTTGGCGTAGGAAAAGAGGTTTTCGACATATCCATCATTATATTGAAGTCCGACCTCCACCTGGGTGGTGTCTTTCTCCCCCTCGAAGTAAATAGGCTTTGGGTGCAAACAATCTTTATTCTTGTTAAGATAACGGACGAAGTCCTCAATCCCGCCGGTGTGAAAGTAAGTCTCGCGCGTATCCGTTCTTTCGTCCGTAAGGGTAATGGCCACGCTCTTGTTGAGAAAGGACAATTCCCGCAGACGATGAGCCAGAGTTTCAAACTGAAAAGTTATGTCCTCAAAAATCTCCGGATCAGGGTAAAAGGTTATCTCAGTCCCCGAGCCAAGGCTCTCGTCTTTGCTCACGATTGTCAAGGGGCCCGTCGGCTTCCCCTGAGCATAGTCTTGGCGGTACACGTTGCCGTTCATCTTGACCTCTACGACCAGCCACTTGGAGAGAGCGTTGACGACGCTCAATCCCACCCCGTGCAGTCCCCCGGAAACTTTATAGGCATTGCCGCTGAATTTACCGCCCGCGTGCAGGACGGTAAGAGCGACTTCCACGGCCGGTTTGCCCAGCTTCGGGTGAGTATCTACCGGGATGCCGCGCCCATTATCCACCACAGTCACACTGCCGTCGCGATTGATGGTCACCCCTATCGTGTCGCAAAACCCCGCCAGGGCCTCGTCAATACTGTTGTCTACGATTTCATACACCAGATGGTGTAGCCCTCGGCTGCCGGTGGTTCCGATGTACATGCCGGGACGCCTTCGGACCGCCTCCAGTCCTTCCAATACCTCGATCTGTTCTGCGTTATAACTCGGTTGCATATCTAAGTTAACATCCTGCAAGGCGCGCCCCTCCCAAAATATACCTTTAACCCATTTATTATACATTAATTGAAGGAAATTATCAAGGCGTGGAACAATATGCCATTCCGTCGTAAAGAAAGCATGGCAAATTCAGCGGACGCATGCCGAATTTAACCATGCTTTTCTCCCTTAGCCCCTTTAGTCTCATATTATATTCTTGACCTTACAGGAGTTGAAAATGCAACCGGAATACCCGACAAATTGTGTTATAACCTGACTTTTACAGTTGGCATAGCAAATTAGCCCGGAACAGCTAAACAAATCCTTTTGTAACGCGGAGGTCCGCGTTTTTTTGTGATTATACTTGATGTTATGCTAATGATGTGCTAACATGGGTGTAGGTGATGTGACATGGTCAAAATAGACAAAAGAACGAATGCGAATGGAACACCCAGGACGCAGGTGCGCGTGGTCGAGGGCTATCGCCCCGGCCCGGGAATGGCCACCAAACAACGAACGATTCGAGACTTCGGGTATCTCGAAGATCAAGGAGACCCCGATGCTTTCATGGCGAAGGATCAAATGAATTTCAACGCCAATTACAGAGCAGAAANCGTTCCGCTCCGAATAGAGGCTCCCGGAAACCGCAAGGATGTACTGCGAGGAAAACCGGCGATTGAACTACGGATACAAAATTCCTGGAGGCCGTCTATGACCTGCTCGAAATCGATTCATTCATCAAGAGCTATGAGAAATCGCACAGATTCCGGGGGA
>LDXJ01000050.1 GCA_001029295.1 Peptococcaceae bacterium CEB3
TTGATCCGCAGCTTTGTGTTTCTCTCCTAAAAAGTTCGCTGAAGAAAAAGGCTGACGAAGTGCTTGAATCCATTGAAGGCTATCAAATGACTCCCGAGCAACAGTATCGTGCTCGATTGATCCGCAGTCATCTTGAGTTTGTCGAGAATTCCATCAACCACCTGGACACTATGCTAAATACGCTTGTTGCTCCTTATGAGAACGCTATCCAGCTGCTTTGTACCATTCCCGGAGTTGACCGCACTTCTGCCATCACGATCATCTCCGAGATTGGTACCGACATGACCCACTTCACATCCTCCAAGCGGCTCTGTTGCTGGGCGGGTTTAACGCCTGGCAACAATGAATCTGCCGGCAAAAAGAAATCTGTACGCATCACGAGAGCTGGGGTTTACCTCAAACCCGCCCTCGTTCAGGTTGCTCACGCTGCTGTCAAAGCGAAGGACAACCCTTACTACAGAATCAAGTATGAGCGCATTGCGAAGAGGCGTGGAAAGAAGCGAGCCATTATCGCCATCGCTAGGATGATCCTCACAGCAATTTACCACATGCTTTCTACCGGCGAGGTTTTCAATCCCTGTGACCTCTACCAGGTCGATATGACAGTGGAATTGCGCGACAAGCAAAAGGAGAAAGCCCTGAAGCGTGCTGTCAGTCTGTTGATATCACAAGGGATTGTTCAAGCTTCGGATATTTTAGATTCTACTCTAAAGCCTGCCTAAAAAATTTTCGTTTTTTGCTCCAAGGGGTTAGTCCGCCTTTTTTTAGATTTCCTCTAAGTAATCAGCGATTCTATTGTTTTCACGCTAACATACCTCCTTTAATTTGGGGCTTATTTTTGAGCCCAAAGAAATCATAACCCCGGAAGATTAATTCTCCCTGCAAGTGGAATTAAACCCCGATTAAAAGTTGGACGGACCTGTTTCCGTTGGTGCTTTTGGCCGCGTATTTTGAACAGGAAGTCTTTGATTTCTTCTGCGGTGATTGGCGGGTCTTCTGGGGCATTGTCCTGACCGTCGTCGTCATCGAGGGGATTGAACGCCTGCCGGCCCTGGCAGCGGCGAGGCCGTGGGCCGGTCTCATCTTGTTCGCGGGTGCCGCTTTAAGCCTGGTGAATTCTCTCGAACGGGAAACAAAGGCATAGGCGGCGGCCTGGGAGAAGCCCTTTCGTTAG
The DNA here is from genome assembly GCA_001029295.1 of Peptococcaceae bacterium CEB3. Taxonomy (GTDB): domain Bacteria; phylum Bacillota; class Desulfitobacteriia; order Desulfitobacteriales; family Desulfitobacteriaceae; genus Acididesulfobacillus. The sequence goes on from LDXJ01000050.1 coordinate 1,175, forward strand.
AGGAACGTAAGGGCTTCTTTGCCTTGAGCGACGTTTCCTTCGCTAACGCAAGATTGATAAACAACGAGAAAGGAGCGTGTGAAAAAGGAGCCTGCGCCTCCGGTCTTGTGGGGGGGTACTCAGGCTTGGCGCCAGCCGAGTCCTTTATAGTTTTTGCCCTCTGCGTTTAAGAACGTTGACCTGAACGCATAATATGGGTATAATAAGCGTGAGAGGTAAACACTTTATGGAACGAAAAATAACAAAGAAGCTTCTGGAGTGGAAAAACAGGCAGAAAAGAATGCCCTTAATCTTATACGGGGCTAGGCAGGTCGGCAAGACTTACAGTGCTCTTACTTTTGGCAAGGAGTATTATAAGAACACTGCCTATTTCAGTATGGAAGATTCGGGTGAAATCGCCGCCATCTTTGAGCGTGATTTAAACCCCGAAAGGATTATAAGGGAGCTTGCGGCCAAGAGTGGACAAAGCATTTTCAAAGGGGAGACCCTGATTGTTTTTGATGAGATACAGGCTTGTGAAAGAGCCTTAACGTCGCTGAAGTATTTTTGCGAACAAGCACCAGAATATCATATCATTGCAGCGGGGAGTCTGCTGGGTGTCAGTTTAAACAGAGACAAGTATTCTTTCCCGGTGGGCAAGGTAGACATGTTGACACTCTACCCTCTCGATTTTGAGGAATTTCTTTGGGCAACAGATCACAAGGCTCTTGGCACAATGATCCGGGAGGCATACCGACAGCTTGAGCCAATGTCTCTGCACGAAACTGCGATCGATTATTACAAGACCTATTTGGTTGTGGGCGGTATGCCGAGGGTCGTCAAAGAATACGTGGACACAAGGGATTTTCACTTTGTTTATGCCGCCCAAAAGACGCTTAACGATGCTTATATCGCGGATATGGCCAAATATGCAACGCCTTATGAAACTACCAAAATTATGGCGGCTTGGGGTAGTATACCCGGTCAGTTGGCAAAGGAAAATCGCAAGTTCCAGTACAAACTGATTAGGTCAGGGGCACGATCTTATGAGTACGAAACTCCCCTTGACTGGTTGAAAGCGGCGGGTATTATTAACAAATGCGTCAAAATTAAGGAAGGGAAGATGCCCCTTTCCGCCTACGCGGAAAATTCCTCTTTCAAAGTGTACATGCTGGATACGGGGTTGCTCTGTTCAAAACTCGATATTGCGGCGAATGTTGTCATAGATAATCCGCCGAGTTTTGATGGTTTTAAAGGCGCCTTGGCCGAAAATTACGTGATGCAAGCGCTGGTAAATAACGGTTTTTGTCCTTATTATTGGAGTTCAGCCGGTAAAGCGGAGCTTGATTTTGTGATTCAGGACAGAGAGGGAAACATTATCCCCCTTGAGACGAAGTCGGCAAACAATGTCAAAGCTAAAAGCCTGGCGGCATTTGTGACGAAATATGAACCACCCTATTCCATACGGGTATCAAGCAAGAACTTCGGATTTGAAAATAGAATCAAAAGTATCCCTCTATATGCGGTCTTTTGTTTGGAACGCTAAGAGGTACTGGGCAATGATGCCTTTCCTCCAGACTGGCTTGCCCCATCTTTTATCTTAACGACTGAGGCCGCTCAAATGGGGAAGGGGCCGCCAGGGTAAGAGGTTCACTTCATTAAAATACGATTAGAAAATGATTAAAAAGCCCCAAATGCCTAAACTGTCCTTCTGTTTGGCCCGATATCTATTTTGAGACCAGCGCACCAAAATTGAGAGGAGGCTTAAAATGGTGATATCTGCCACAGGCGGTCAGGCGAACCCGTCAGCTAGTTTATTCAGCTCTTTGAACGCATCAAATGTGTCCATGACGGTTACCGCAAGCGATCCCACCCTTTTAACGAGGCAGGCACAGCAGCTGACCAACCAAATAACCCAATTGCAAGGTAAGAATGGCAGCGCACAACAGGTACAGAAGCTTCAGCAAGTGTTGCAGATGGTGAAGGACAGAATTCAACAGCAGCGACGGCTTGCGCGGGAAAGACAAGTCGACATTCAATCGGCCACGGCTCAACCGGTAAGCAAGGGAAAGATGACCAACAATCTTGGCAGACGCATCGACGTTAAAGCTTAACGGCGCCAAAACCAACAAGCGCCTTAGAGCGGCAGTTCCACCCGGAAAACTGTTCCATGTCCTGCAACACTTTCCACACTGACGCGTCCCCCATGGGCCTCAACCAGGGATTTTACAATGGACAGGCCCAGACCGGTTCCACCTTGCTCACGGTTGCGGGACTTTTCACCCCGGTAAAACCGTTCAAAGACATGGGGGAGATCCTGAGGCGAGATGCCGCTGCCGTTGTCGCGAACTTCCAGAACGAGAAAGGAACCGGAACCAGAACCGAAAGCGCGGGCGGAGGTTTTCCCGGAAGGCAGGTCTGAAGCGAAAGGATGGAGGATCAGTTCAATTTCCCCGGTCAAGGGGTCGGTGTAATGGACGGCGTTTTGAAAAAGGTTTAGAATGACTTGTTTCAGGTGTTGCTTGTCACAAGAGAGGTAGCCGGGGCCGTGAATTTCTACCTTCAGGGAGCGCTTTCCTGCCAAAAGGTGAAGTTCCGGCTCCATAGCTTTCAGCAGGTCGGCCAGTGAAGTTTCTTCTTTGTTCAAGGTGGGCTCACGGTCGAAACGGGCTAAGAGCAGAAGTTCATTCACGAGTTTGATCAGTCGTTCCGATTCCATGTGCATGCTTTGCAAGGCAGAATGCAATTGATTCGGGTTATCCTCGGCCCCAAGAAGGAGAACTTCGAGAAAGCCGTGCAAAGCGGTTAAGGGAGTGCGGAGCTCGTGCGAGGCATCGGCCACAAAGCGCCTCAGCGTTTCACGGGCTTCCTTTTCCCTGGCGAAAGCTGTCTCCAGTCTGGCAAGCAAGGAATTGAAAGAATGAGCCAGGCTGTTGAGCTCGTCCGTTTCCTGCGAGGGCAAGCGGTCCTGTAAGGTACCGGCGTCCATCCTCTCCAGGGACTGAATCATTCCGGAGAGAGGAAAAAGCAAGCGGCGGATTAGAAAACTGAACGCCAAGCCACCCAAGAGCAGGGTTACCAGCGCTCCCAAACCATAAACGGCCAGAGACCCGCGCAGAATGTCTTCCGTGGGTTTGAGAAAAGTGCTCGCTTGAATCAGATAGGCCGCTTTTCCGGGAGGACCGAAGCGTAAGAGTACGACCGTTTCCCGTCGCCCTTGATTGTCCAGGGCTATTCCGGACCAATCCGGTCTGCTGCCAGGCATAAAGAGGCTTTTATATTGTTCAGGAGTTAGAACAGGTACAGAGTGCCGGTGATCTTCCCCGGGACGAAGGGGCTGCAGGGTACCGTCCTTGCCGACCAGGACTAAGGAAACGTCCGGGCCCAAGAGTTTGGGCAAGGCGGATTGGGCGGCAGGGGAGCCGGCCGCAAGTTGATCCCAGACCTGGGGACCAATAGCGCGAATCTGATCTTGCAGATTTGCGGCGGCCGTGCGATTTAGGTATTCCTGCATGACGGTATACTCAAAAAGCCCCATGGTCAGGAGGAGGAGGGCAAGAAGCAAGAGAGAGCCGCTGAGCAGTCTGAAACGAAACGAGCGGAGCACCCTGCGGATCATTTTCCATCGGCCTCCTCATCTATTACGATCTGTTAGGGCAATGAACGATGCGGTCACACGCAAGTGAGCCTGCGACAAATTCTTTCTACATTATGATTGTGTATGAGTATGCCGGTATTAATACCGACATTAAGCTAATTCAACGCGATAGCCTGCTCCACGAAGCGTCCGAATGCGCTTGTGTTCCGTATCTCCAAGTTTTTCGCGCAGGGCGCGCACATAGACTTCCACAATATTTTCTTCCCCATTAAAATCATAGCCCCAGACCTGTTCCAGGATCTGTCGTTTACTCAACACTGCGCCGTGGTTAATCAGCAGGTAGTAAAGGAGTTCATATTCTGTGGGAGATAGTTCGAGCAATGTCCCTTGGTAATGGATTTCACGTTTAGCCGCATCGAGCTGAAACAAGCCCAGGAACTGGATTCCCCCAAGTTCGGGAAATTGATTGCGCAGACGGGCTTGTATACGGGCCAGCAGCTCTTGGAAACTGAAGGGTTTGATCATGTAATCATCGGCTCCCAGGTTCAGACCGTGCACCCGATCATCGACTTCATCTCGGGCCGTAAGCATAATCACGGCGGTGCGAATCTGAGACTTAAGTTGACGGCAGACCTCAAACCCGTTCATGCCCGGCATCATGATATCCAGGACCACCACGTGGGGTTGAAATTCCAGGGCTTGGTTGAGCGCAGTCATGCCGTCTTTGGCGGTGCGGACGATATAGCCTTCGTTACCAAGACCCATATCGAGGAACTGGAGAATATTTGGTTCATCATCAATAACCAAAACGCGAAACCGGTTTAAGGAGGCCATTCTTTTACTCCCTCCCCCCCTTGTCTGTCTTCTCATCTGGTCACTTCTTCATGCGCTCCTAAGGTTCTAGGAGGTCTTTGAGGATCCTGGCAGTGGATCTTATAGGAGGATCTTAACATCTCGTCGAAGATATGTAAAACCGCACCGGCGTCCCGGTGCGGTTTTGGCCTGAAGTGGCTCGAACTTAATTTTTTTGGCGCAATGTCCGGATTCGGGTCACGGATGAATATCGATTCATTCCGACGGTCAATTGGCTGGATGTATTGCCTGGGCCACGTTGGATGATGGGATGTGAATTGAGATTTAAATGAGGTGGAACGAGGTCCACCTCAGCGGCTGTCAGATTCGAGATGGTTTTCGAGATGGTCGAGGTCGAAGAGGGCGAGGGCGGGGGAACTTGCTCCCCACCGACCAGGCGGATGTGAACGTCTTTTCCGGCTTGTAACGCCGAAGTGCCGATGGATTGGGGACCGCTGTCAAGCTTGGTGTTTCCGGTCAAGCTGACGATGAAGGTCCGTCCGTCCGGCGCCTTGACCGTCAATGACCGGCTGGTAACGCCGGCGATTTTTCCGCCCAGCCCGTCTGGTTTCTTGCCGGGGTGACCTGGCAACCCATCCCGGTGGGGGGGAGCCAGATGAACGTGAAGCGCGTCAAAGGTCCCGTTGTTCCAGCTGCCGTCCACGTCGACTTCTGCTCCGGCCTTCAGATCGGACAGATTCAACTTTTGAGCCGGCCCCCGATCATACACCGTCCCGGAGGAGAGCTTCACAGTGACGGTTTTACTCGGGGTTTTGAGTGTCAACTGGTCGCTGCTGACTGATGTAATGGTCCCGTGAACATGAGGAACATCGAGATGAACGTGAAGCGCGTCAAAGGTCCCGTTGTCCCAGCTGCCGTCCACGTCGACTTCTGCTCCGGCCTTCAGATCGGACAGATTCAACCTTTGAGCCGGCCCCCGGTCATACACCGTGCCTGAGGAGAGCTTCACAGTCACGGTTTTACTCGGGGTTTTGAGTGTCATCAGGTCGCCGCTGACTGACGCGATAGTGCCGCGAACGTGGGGACGAAGAGGGGCTTTGACCAGGGGAGGAGGGGCCGAAGGGAGGCCCGCCGGCAGAGTGTCGGCCAACGCTGCAACACCTCCAAGCCCGACCACGAGGAACGAGGAAACAGTTACAGCCGCCACTTTGGTGAGTTTCTTCATGTTTAGTTATTACCTCCTTGCACAAATTCTCTTCTGTGACCTTGCGTGACAATGTTATTGTGCAGGAGTTGTCTGAAACGGGGCTGAACTTCAGCTGAAAGTTAGCTGAAATTTTCCATCCCAGATGATTAGATGAGTATGGGAAATTACCCCAGAGATCCTGCGTGAATCAACTATGCTGGCCCAGTAGAGAGGACGCCCCCACTGGGAGCGTCCTCTTGGACTTGTCCTTCTTTAATTGCTATTGCTGAACTTGCACTTGTAAAGTGTCCGTATCCGGCCCGGAAGGAGATTCTTCGGCGGATTTCTTTTCAGCGGATTTCTTTTCGACGGAAGAAGTTTCCGATTTATCAGGAGCCCCAGTATTGACCTGATAGTTGCCTTGTTGCTGGTACTGATAGTTAACTTTGCCGGTGTCGGACTTAGCGGCCGCTTGAACCGCCGTTGTCGCGGGAGCGGAAGGGCTGACCACCGCGGTTGGATTTGAAGCCGGGGTGGGTGTGGCGGCGAAAGCCATGCCGCCGAAAGCGCCTAGACCGGCCAAGGCACCGGCCAAGGCCAGAGTTCCGGTAGTGACGACCAGAGATTTCTTCATGCAGACATACCTCCTTTAATTCGGGGCTTGTTTTTGACCCCAAAGTGATCATAACCCCGGAAGATTAATTCTCCCTGCAAGTGGAATTAAACCCCGATTAAAAATTGGACGGACGGACCGAATGTCATGGCCCGGAAGAAGCCCTTTCGTCAGCGGAACGGAAGGGTTTCTTTGCCTTGGCGAAGTTTTTCATACGATATTAATCCAAAATTAAGCCGTCATTAATGCTTGGATGCTAACCTAGTATCAAGCCCCATTTATTATTGACGGTTCTCGCCTGGGGTGTGGTCACCCTGGTGGTTTTATCATGAGATCTCCTGGCCGAGTGACAGTTACAGAATATAATTTTAAAGGATGGTATATAAGTCATGGAACTTTCCTGGAACCGCTACCCGCGCTTGGAGCATCGCGAAGTATTGACCTTGTCTGATCTGTCTGCCGGCTTGCCAGAAACGGCGGGATTCTGCCTGCCCCATGGAAACGGCCGAAGTTATGGGGATGTTTGCCTGAACGAGGGTGGGGTATTGCTGGATACCCGCAGACTTAATCACATCATTGCTTTTGATCCGGTGACGGGCCGTCTTCGCTGCGAGTCCGGTGTACTGTTGAAAGAAATTATCGATTTGGTATTGCCATGGAGCTGGTTTTTGCCGGTCACACCAGGTACGCAGTATGTTACGGTTGGCGGAGCCATTGCCAACGATGTTCACGGCAAGAATCATCACTGGGCCGGCTCTTTTGGCAACCATGTAATCTGCCTGGAATTGTTGCGCTCTGACGGGCAGCGGATCCAATGTGCCAAAGAGGAGGCAGGGGAGTGGTTCAGCGCAACCATTGGCGGTTTAGGTTTAACCGGTCTGATTACTTGGGCGGAGATACAGCTCATCCCGGCGCATAATCCGTGGATGATGGTAGAGTCCAGGCGCTTTGCCAGTCTGGATGAATTTTGGCAGATCAATCAAGAGGCTGAGGATCATTGGCCTTACACAGTAGCATGGCTCGATTGCCTGTCGGCCGGGCGCGGCAAAGGAAGGGGCATCTATATGGCCGGAAGGCATGCCCTCTGGACAGAGAGCCTGACAGGCCGCCGCCCGCGATCCTTGCGGTTTCCTTTGGACCCACCGTTTTCGTTGATCAATCCTTTCAGTTTGCGCCTTATCAATAGCCTTTATTTCCACCAACCATTAAAGAAGAAACCGGCTTTATCTCATTACGCAACGTTCTTTTACCCTTTGGATGGAGTGCTGGAATGGAACCGCATTTACGGAAGAAAGGGCTTTTTTCAGTACCAATGTGTTCTGCCGCCGGAAGCCGCTCAAGCGGGGATCGCTGCGATGTTAAAGAAAATCTCAGCCAGCGGACAGGGTTCGTTCCTGGCGGTACTTAAGACCCTTGGGACGGTTCCTTCCCGAGGCCTGCTGTCGTTTGCCCGCCCGGGAGTAACACTAGCCTTGGATTTTCCTAACTGCGGCCAAAAAACGTTACGGTTGTTTAATGAGGTGGACGCTATTGTACGCGATACGGGCGGTGCGCTCAACCCTTCCAAAGACGCGCGCATGCCGGCCTTAATGTTCAAAACCGGCTTTCCCAATTGGGAACGTTTTGCCGCCTATATTGATCCCAAATTCTCATCCAGTTTTTGGAGGAGGGTAACCCATGAGTAATCGGCAACGGATTGTCATTTTTGGTGCCACCTCTGCCATAGCTTCCGCCTGCGCCAGGCAATGGGTGAAGCGTGGCGACAGCCTCTTCTTGGTAGGACGCAACGAGAGCAAACTAGAGGGTTTGATTGCTGATCTCCGAACGCAAAGTTCGACGGGACAACAGATAGAAGGGACAACTGCCGATCTGAACGACTTTGAGCGGCACGAGGAACTTTTTACCCGCGCCGAACAAGTTCTGGGCGAGATTGATATGGTACTCATCGCTCACGGCACTCTTCCGGACCAACAAGCCTGCCAAAATTCCGTATCATTGACGATGGAAGAGATTCGTACCAATGGGCTGAGCGTCATCGCCTTGCTGACCAGCGCGGCTAACAGAATGGAGGCCCGGGGAAGAGGCTGTCTGGCCGTGATCACTTCAGTGGCCGGAGACCGGGGCCGCGCAAGCAACTATGTGTATGGAGCGGCGAAAGGCATGGTGACCCTATTCTTGCAGGGACTGCGTAATCGCCTGGCCAAACGGGGGGTGACAGTCATTACTATCAAGCCGGGCTTTGTGGATACTCCGATGACTGCTCGTTTTGAGAAGAAAGGTCCCCTCTGGGCGGAGCCTGAAACTGCAGCTTACGGTATTGTGACAGCCGTTGAAAAGAGAAGGGATGTAGTTTACCTCTCCGGAATATGGTGCTGGATCATGTTAATCATCCGGCACATTCCCGAGAGTATTTTTAAAAGGCTTAGCTTATAAGAAGGATAGCAATAAGGTGATAAGGTGAATAACAGAAGGATGCCAAAGAAAAACAGCAGAAAAGACCTCCACAAACTCGAACAGCTCATAATTCTCATGGCTGTCGTACTCGTAGCTGTCTTGGTTTCGATCTGGCGCAGCCGTACCAACAATTCCCTGTCTCCCGTGAATCTCTCGGCTAATACAACCGGACAAGTGGCTCGGCTATTAGAGCATTCGGGGCAATACCAAGTGCTGAGCGGACCAACTAACGGTACTCTATCAATATACGCCTTGGGCGATGCCGGCAAAATGAGAGAAATTCTGGTGGACGCGCATAAGAGCGGCTATCCGTACCACATATACAAATTTAAAACCGCAGACACCGGCCAAGGCTACGCAATCGATCTGCCGCCGAAATCTTTAAGCAGCGGATCCCGGGTCAATGATACGGGGTTGATTATGCAATATCCTGATATCTTTTATGTCAGTTCTTTTGATGGACAACTGCAGTCGATCAACGCTTACGACTTGAATAATAACAAAAGGACTGTTTTTGCATTCAATGGTATGGTTAAAAAAGCAAACCTAGTACCGGCAAATAAGAACCAGGTAAAAGTCCAACTCGTTGAGAATAATCAAAATGTGGAAACATCCCTCAATATCGGTAAAAATGGCATCTCAAGCAGTTCTCCGACATTAAAGCTCATGCACAGCCCCGCCGATAATACGTCAGCTTTTATCCGCTTAGTGGAAGGCGTAAAGAAAATTATGGGTAACGGTACGGTAGCCTTCCTGGAAAATACCTGGTATCAAAGCAAAGACACCTTCAAAAGCCTGTTGTACTCCGTAAATAGCGGTGGTCAGCGCCCTGGCTTGACCAATTCCGGCGGAGCGCAAGCAGCCGGGACCTCCAAACCGGCCTTACCGGCAGCGGTCAACAGCCCGCCCCTGGAGAAATCGATCACATTTCCCGATCCCTCTCGACCCTATGTTAAAGCCAGCCTAGTGAAGATTAATCCCGCTTTGGTCAACTTTCATCTGGTAGCGGGCACCAAAGACCCTGTCTCAGTAACAGGCATTCACGGATCTGGTATGATCCCATTGAGCGTTCAACGGCAGGGGAATGTCATAGCGGCTTTTAACGCGGGCTTTCAGTCCAGGGACGGCATCTACGGTTTTATGACGGAGCAAAGGGTTTATCAGTCACCGGTTCCGGGTTTGGCCACGTTTTGTATCTATGGGGACGGGAAGGTTGATATAGGGTCCTGGGGTAATGAAATAAAGTCGGATGCAGGTATGGTCGCCTTGAGGCAAAACCTACATCTCCTGATAGACCACGGCAAGCTGAATCCCCTGATAAATGACCAGGCAAAATGGGGTATAACAGTCAATAATGCCGTCCGGGTATGGCGCTCCGGCATTGGGATAGACAAGCAAGGCCGAATTATCTACGCCGCCGGTGACAGTCTGACGGCCGAAACTTTAGCCAGAGCCTTGCTAAGTGCGGGTTGCGTCAGGGCCATGGAACTTGACATAAACAGTTATTGGGTGACTTTTAACTTTTTTCAGCGCACAGTCGGTAATCACGGTGTAAAGTTGGAGGGCACAAAACTTGACCCCTCTATGAGAAGGTCGGTTGCGCGATATTTGACACCCGATACCAGGGATTTCTTCTATTTGACACTAAAGCCACTTAATAATCAAACCACCCCTTAACTCAGACCCCTTAATAATCAAGCCACCCCTCAAATTCCGATAACAGCATTGAGCTAGGCCTAACATGGCATCATCCTGGGGATGGTTGTGAAGGGTGCGCCGTACAGATCTCATAAGGGCAGTAATAGGGAACGCTGGCAATTTAAGAAAACTTTAATTTGATCTTTCGACCGAAAATGCTATACATTATATGTTAAAGGGGACATGCCTTTAGCAAGTGATATTGGAAAGATCCGGTTACCACTTTGTGCCTCAGGACAGTATTGATGAGCAAGAGGTGTCTTATTTGGGGATAGTGTCTCGGCAGACGATAAACATGGTTTCAAAAGCCTTAATGACCCCGGTCAAGCCCTTGCAGGTTTTTATGGATGCTCCCAGTCAGACACATGGTTACTGTTTGCAACAAGCTTACGATATTCTCTGCCAAGATGGCAAAGATGATGTGGCAGCCTATTTCCGTCCCTTCGATCGATGGCTTAGAAAAGGTTCGTTTTGGGCTGACCAGGGTTGGAGAAATGTCTGCCATTATTTTTTTGCTTCTAACAAGTTCAGGCCCGGAGCTGAAACGGAGTGCCAGTATTATTTTGACAAAGCCGTCACCACCTGCCAACAAGACATAAGCAAAGGTATGTTCTACTTCGGGGCTGCTGTGCACCTGGTACAAGACATGTGTGTACCACATCATGCCGTGGGAGCTGTTTTTGACGGACACAAAGAATTTGAAAGATGGACAGGCGAGAATCTTCATCATTTCAGTGCCGGGAAAAGTGGGATTTATATGCCTTTTACGGGCCCAAGTGAATGGATTAGACACAATGTCGCCACGGCTTCAACCTACTATCCCCTTGTTTCGAAAGGGAAAGGATGTGACGAAGGGAATTACTATGAAGCCGCGGGAGAACTTTTGCCGCTTACTATTTATACGACAGCCGGTTTTTTGGATTTTGCCAAACCGGTTTTGCAGCAAGCCAGTGTAACGATTCCCCAGACATCCTGGCTTGACGTTGCGGGTGAGAAAATGCCTGATTATGCAGCCGTATCCTTTAATCACGGGAGTAGAGGCGCTTAATTCTCAGCTTTCGTGCATGGACATCAATGGGAATTATGATAGGAATTATGGCAGCGGTCCTGTCGATGGATGTCCAGTCATCTGTAATATTTATTCTCTGGAGGATAGTGTCTAAATGAAGCATGGTAAGAGATTCAGCCTGAAGAAGTTCATGGGTTTTGTCGGTTTTAATATTGTCTTTGCTGCCTTGCTGGCCCCCTTCATCGTTTTCTACGGGCCCTTTCAAGCATTGAAAGTCATGGCTGTAGGCTCCATCGCTCTTTCGCGCCACCCACAGGTAGTGAGAGCCTTTCTTTCCCAAGCTGAAATTAGCAAGATTACTCATGAGTATGACGCCTTGGGAGTGAACACCCAAGCGAATGTTGTCAGTAAACAGGTGACTGCCGGCTCTACTAGCGGTGTTGTAATCCAAGACATTAAGGGACAGTCGTTTAGAGGAAAGGTCATGCTGATTAAAGATCCAAAACGGATCAAAGTCGCCGTGACCAACCGGCTGGGCAAGGCCGGAGAAGTGCTGACGCATCTTGTTCAACAGAGTGGAGCCGTGGCCGGGATTAATGCGGGGGGGTTCAACGGTCCCGGTTGGGGAGGGAACGGAGCTTTTCCCGAAGGCTTGACCGTGCACGCGGGGAAGCTTGTTTATAATGACATTGGGAGCAAAACAGCGAAAGATCTCATCGGGATCAATGATCAGGGAAAACTAGTCATCACTCCCATGTCGGCGGACGAGTTGGCTGCCCATCATATTCAGGAGGCGGTAACTTTTTACGGCCCAACTCTGGTCGCCAACGGGAAGCCGGTCGTGGCCGGAGATGGAGGGATTGGCATTGGGCCCCGGACGGGAATCGGTCAAACAGCGGACGGGACGATTATTCTTGTCGTGATAGACGGGCGTCAGCCGACCTGGAGTTGGGGCGCCACCGCTCGTGAACTAATGAATGTCTTCCTGCAGTATCACGCGGTCAATGCCGTTAACCTAGATGGCGGTTCCTCCTCGGAAATGGTTTATCAAGGTAAGATCGTCAACCGACTCTGGGATATCTTCGGGGAACGCTATATTCCCACGGCTTTTGTTGTTATGCCGAAATAGACGATAGATTGACAAAGAGTGGCACGGCAAGCTATAATGTAAGCAGTGGTAGGGTCCGGGCTCAGGCCGGGGATTACCACGGAGGTATAAGGCAACGACGCCGTACTGTTGCGGGCGCGCAACAATACGGCGTTTTTTTAATGCGTCACAGCCTCATCCCCTTAACGGTTGAGCGTTGAATACAGGCCTTTTAGGGCGCGAAAACGGCTTTTGGCCCAAAATAATCCTGGCGGTACCCTCAATCAAGTATAATATACCCTATCAACTGGTAGTAACATATAACGTCAAGTCGCCACAGAATGAGACGACTGGTTACAACATATACCGACATCTTTTTCCTGCAAGCCGCAATTGGCAGAAGAACTAGAAAATGAGTGAGAAGTTCGAAAACAAGTTCGAAAACAAGCGAGAAATGCGAAAACGGGCAAGAAGGAAGGCTGCTTAATGCTTCAAGTCAATGGTTCTACTCCATATTATCAACAAATAAAGCAGTACATCCGTAACCTTATCCAAGAGGAAGGATTGCAACCCCATGAACAAATACCGTCAGAGCGCGAACTCTGCGAGCAATTTAGCTTAAGTCGTACGACGATCCGCCTGGCTTTAGCCGAAGCGGAAAAAGAGGGCTTGGTCTACAGAGTTCACGGCAAGGGCACTTTCGTATCACTTCCCAAAATTGATCAAGGCTTATCCGCCATAAACAGCTTTGAAGACACGATGCGCTCCCGCGGCTTAAAGCCACGGATTGAGGTTCTGTCTGTCGAGGCCTTGCCGGCGGATCTCGTGATCAATACGATTCTTCAGTTGGGTCTGGATGAGGAACTGACGAAATTGACTTTGTTGGGCTACGCGAACGAGGAACCCATCGTGCACTATGAGTCCTATCTGAGCCAGAGGATTGGGTCTACCGTGGCGGACGAGGCTGTCCAACGGGCCGGGGCGGGCTTGTCTTATTCCACGTTCGAATTGTACACGGATCGCTGCGGGCTCAAACCTGTGGTAACGAATCAGACATTTGAGGCGGCCCTGGCCGACCCTGAGACAGCCAACTTGTTGCAAATCCAGGAGGGTGCGGCCGTGTTCCTGATCACATCACTTGTCTATACTGAGAACCAGCGACCGATTGAGTACAAGACGGCTCATTACCGTGGAGACAAGTTTAAGTTTAACGTCAGCAGAAAGCATTTTTGATCTTGCCGCAGACAATATCCAACAACACACGCTGGCAGACTCCGGGGTAAGAGTTGATAGAATTTCGGAGGAGGTGACAGAGCGATCACCAACCTTAAGTTGACCGCAAAGGGGGATAGTGAACGAAGGATTTGGTGAAAGGACTGACATGATGAGTGAAAGGACTGACATCATGAATAGGGAAGGGGGACTGATGTCAAAGAACAGCGAAGGAAGGGAGTTGTCAGGAAACAGTCAAGGAAGAGAATAGTGAAGGAACAGTCAAGGAAGAGGGTTGTCAAGGAACAGCCGAGGAAGACTGACGTTGCGAAGCCCCAAGGAGGATTGTTGCGAAAGAACGTTACAGGGGGAGGTCGTCATGAAAAAGAGGTTTAGTCAGTTTGCTGTGTTATTTCTCGCTTTGTTGATCATAGTAACCGCGGGTTGCGGAACACCGCAAAAGGTCGCGTCCTCGGCACAGGGCAAACAGCTGGACGGAGTTACGGTAGACCCCAACGCGACACTGGTGGTTGGTCTTAAAGGACCGGTCCTCACCTTTGATCCCGCAAATTACAGGGACTTAGTGACAGAATCCGTCTTGCGTAATATCTTTGACGGTTTGGTAACCACGACACCCGACGGCAAGGTCGTACCGGAAATTGCCGAGTCTTGGAAGGCGGTCAGCCCGACGGAATGGGATTTTAAGATCCGCAAAGGGGTAACCTTCCAAGACGGGAGTCCACTCACGGTTAATGATGTCAAGTTTACGTTTGACAGGTTGATTAAGGATGGAGCCATCAACGGGAAGACTTCGCCCAGAAAAGGATTGTTGGGGCCTCTCAAATCCATACAGGTTGTTAATGACAGTACAGTTCGGTTTATTTTCTCCTCACCTTGGCCGATTTTCCTGCCCATGCTTGCCCATGAGCAGATTGTGCCCAAAGCCTACTTGGAAAAGGTGGGTGACTCGTCATTTGCTCAGCATCCCATCGGAGCCGGACTTTTCAAGTACGTTAAAGGAAATCCTAATAGCCAGATCGTGCTGGAAAGGTATGATAAGTACTACGGGGGGCCCCCGGACATCCCTCCCGTCGGACCGGCTCAAGTCAAAACGCTTATTTTCCAAGTCATTCCGGAGAATTCTACCCGCCTGGCATCCCTCATGTCGGGTGACCTTCAGATAGCGCAAGCGGTGCCGACTGATATGGTGCCTCAGTTGCAAGGGAACCAGAACGTCGTCGTCAAGATGACAGGCAGCACCCAGATGCACATGTTCGAAATGAATGTCAAAAAAGCGCCGTTTGACAAGGTGCAGGTACGCCAAGCGATGAATTACGGGATTAACATGCAGCAGATTGTTGACAAAGTGCTTAGCGGCTATGCGGTGAGAGCGGCTGGTCCGGTGCTTCCGAGCAGTCCGGCATTGGACAAAAGCTTAAAACCCTATCCCTACGATCCGCAAAAGGCGAAACAGCTTCTCCAGGAAGCGGGCTATCCGCACGGGTTTTCATTGGTGATCGATAGCGATGCGATCAATCAGGTCGTAGCCCAAGCGGCTGCCTCCGACTTGCAGAAGATCGGCATTAAGGCGACGGTCAGGGTCTGGGATTGGGGTGTTCTGAGGCCCTTGCTGCTTAAAGGTGAAAGGGACATGGTGCTCACGGATTGGGGCAACTCAGACCAAGATCCCTCTGACCTGCTGGGGCCGACTCTGCGCGGTGGCGGACGGGGAAATTACAGCTTCTATAACAACCCGGAAGTCAACAAGTTGCTGAACGAAGCCAACCTCAGTGTCAACGACCCGGAAAGGTATAAACAGTACGGGCAAGCGCAGAAAATCATCTACAATGAAGCACCTTGGGTCTTCGGTTATGTTATGAAGAATATCGAGGGGATGACCAAACAGGTAGTAAATTATCGACCCAGCAGGGATAGCATGCTGACGATGATGCGTGTGGGAATTAAGGCGAAGTGACGGGTGAACAGAGACGAAGGCACAGGGCCGATCCCAGGGTAGGTATTTGGTAGGTGTTCCCGATCGGACTTGAGCCGGATGGAGGGGCGCAGGGCGAAGAGGTAAGGGCCCAGAGTGAAGAGCCGAGGGCGAAGAGCGCAGGGCAAAAAGCTTTTCCCCTGTGCGCCACCTCCAACACAACCCGGACGAAAGAGGTGAGGATCCTGAGAACGGCAAAAATCATTCAAAGAATACTGGCAACGGTTCCGATAGTGCTGGGTGTCGTCATTTTAGTCTTTGTTTTTATGCGCTTCATTCCCGGTGATCCCGTGGACTTGATGATGGGGCAAGCAGGTAATGTCAGCCGGCAGGAAGTCGCCGATTTACGCGCTCAATTTAACTTGGACGCTCCCATTTATGTACAGCTCTATGATTATTTAGGAAAAGCAGTACAGGGTAACTTGGGAGAGTCGTATATGGAGAAGAGGCCGGTTATCGATTTGATTGGTCAGGCCTTGCCCGCAACGCTTGAATTGTCATTAATGGCCATATTATTTGCGCTCATAGTGGCGATTCCCATCGGTGTTTATTCGGCAGTCAAACAGAATTCCGTCCTTGATCGCGCCAGTATGGGGATATCTTTCCTCGGAGTCTCGATGCCCGGCTTTTGGTTGGGGATCTTGTTAATGCTGATCTTTTCCGTTAAGTTGGGGATTGCACCGACCCAGGGGCGGATTGCCTACGGTACCGGTTTAGTCAAGGTCACGGGGTTCTACGTGCTCGACAGCACCCTCACCGGAAACTGGGTGGCTTTGCGAAGCTCCCTCGCGCACTTGATCCTGCCGGCCATTACTTTGGGTTCTCCGACCGCCGCGGTTGTCGCCCGAGTGGTCCGTTCCAGCATGCTGGAGGTTATGCGGCAAGATTATATCGTCTTGGCTCGCGCTAAGGGCTTGCGTGAGTTCTGGGTGGTCGTCAGGCACGGTCTGCGCAATGCCCTGATTCCAACAGTCACCGTGTTGGGGACGGAAGTCGGCGCTTTGCTCGGGGGCAACATGATTGTGGAAACCGTCTTCGGCTGGCCGGGGCTGGGGCGCCTGGCGGTGACCGCCATCTTTAACCGGGATTATCCCCTGGTGCAAGGAGTGGTCATGTTCTATGCGCTCGTCTTTGTCATGGCAAATTTGGGCGTAGATATCTTGTACACATATCTCAACCCGAAGATTTCGCTGTAGGGGTGTGAGAACGTGAGCAAAAACAATAGTGCGCCGGCTTTGGCCGGGCCGGGTGCGGATCCGCGTTTCAGGACTGTGCGGCGTCGGATGTACCGTTCAGTAGAGTTCTTGACTGAGCTCAAAGGAAATCCGGCGGCCTTCATCGGTTTGTTGGTTCTTCTCTTCTACATCGGCATGGCTGTCTTCGCTCCCATTATCTCACCCCATTCTCCTGTGCGCGTTCATCTGGACGAGAGGCTCCTGCCGCCCTTTTGGCTGCCGGGTGGCACCTTGAGTCATCTTCTGGGCACAGACGTTTTGGGGATGGATTTGTTGTCCCGGATCATCTATGGAGCCCGGATATCGTTGACCGTAGGATTTTTATCCGTGGGCATTTCTGTTATCTTCGGTGGGATTCTGGGCCTCTTGGCCGGATATTTTCGCGGGATTTTTGATGAAATTATCTGCCGAGTAGCCGATCTCCTGTTGGCGTTCCCTTTCTTGATTTTCGCCATCGGGATCATGGCTTTCATGGGCCCGGGTTTTGTGAACCTCATCCTGGCCCTGACTTTCAAAGGGTGGGTGGAATTCTTTCGCCTGGTCAGAGGAGAGGTGATGGCGGAGAAGACAAAGGAGTATGTGGAAGCGGCCAACGCCTTGGGGGTAAGCCACCTGAGAACAATTCTGGGTGAGATTTTGCCCAATATTATTCATTCGGTTACGGTCCTCGGCACCTTGCGCCTCGGTTACATGATTATCATGGAAGCTTCACTGAGCTTCTTGGGGCTTGGTATTCAGCCGCCCACTCCGGCCTGGGGGTCAATGATTAACGCCGGCCGCGACTATATGATGAATGCCTGGTGGATAGCCACCCTGCCCGGAATTGCCTTACTGATCCTGGTCCTCTGCATTAACTTGTTCGGGGAGGGTTTGCGGGATTTAAGCGATCCCCGGCTTAAACGTAACTGAATCAAGCTTAATCGACAAGAGCAAAGATACCCCCCCGAACCATGCCATACTCACGCAGTTGACCAAAGGCCGTTGGCGCCCCCGAAGTTGAGTTGAACGCGAACTGCGGCTTCTGGACTGGAACGAGAGGAGAGGAGTATTAAGTCATGCTGGCCATCGAGCGGTTAACCATGATCTATGAAACGAAGCGCGGCAGGGTCAAGGCTGTCAATAAAGTCGACCTGTCTCTGGGAAAAGGGGAGATCTTGGGCCTCGTCGGGGAGTCGGGCTGTGGTAAGAGTGCTACCCTGCTCACTATTCTCGGATTGGTGTCTTACCCGGGCAAGGTAACCGGTGGCCGTATCATCTTCCGAGGAGAGGATCTCCTTCAGAAAACACCGGCAGCGCTGAGGAAAATCCGGGGTAAAGAGATTGCGATGATTTTCCAGGATCCCATGACCACGCTGAACCCCGTGTTTAAGGTGGGAGACCAGATTAGGGAATCTTTGCAAATTCACGGCTTGCTGAATGAACAGGCCGAAGGCGGTCGGTTCAAAGGAAGAAAACGCAAAGAGAGTGAAATGGACAGGGTTTACCAACTCATGCGGGAAGTCGGGATACCCTCGCCGGAAAAGCGCTATTTTGAATACCCCTTTCAATTCAGCGGCGGGATGCAGCAGAGGGCGATCATAGCCATCGCCTTGGCCTGCTCGGCTCAGCTGCTTTTGGCCGACGAGCCGACCACCGCCTTGGATGTTACGATTCAGGCTCAGATTCTGGAACTGCTGGCAAAAATCAACCGAGAACGGGAGACCGCCATGATCCTGGTCACTCATAATCTGGCTATGGCCGCGGAGTTCTGCCAGAGGATTGCCGTCATGTATGCCGGCGAGATTGTGGAACAGGGGTCGACCGACGAAGTGTTGGAAAAACCGCAACACCCCTATACCCAAGGGCTTTTGCGCTCAATTCCCCGAATAGGTAAAGTGAAACAGAAGCTCGAGCCGATTCCGGGAACCGTTCCCGACCTGGCAGCCTTAGATGGAACCTGTCCTTTCTATCCCCGTTGCGCTCAGGCTCGACCCGCCTGCTTGGAGGATGAACGCAGTCTGGAAGACGTGGGCGGCGGACACTGGGTAAAATGCGCCCTTTACAGCTGAGCGAAACTCGGCAGTACTTCGGTGGGGAGGGGACAGACGTTGGCAAAAATCCTTGCAAAAACGCGTGATCCCGTTGCGATCTGCGACGGAGGGAGGGGATAGACCTTGATAAAAACCCCTTTGATCGAGCTTCGTGGCGTGAAGAAACACTATGTGCTGAAGAAGAGCATGTTGGAAAAGCTTGCCGGAGGCCGGGAACAGGTCGTCAAAGCTGTGGACGGGGTGGATCTGCAGATCTTCAACGGAGAGACCTTGGGCTTAGTCGGCGAGAGTGGCTGTGGCAAGTCAACCTTGGGCAGGACGATTTTGCAGCTTCACCCGCCCAGCGCCGGGGAAATTATATTTGACGGTAAACCTATTCATGGTCTCAAGAGGGAGGAACGGCGGGATTTTTGCCGTCAGGCCCAGATTATCTTTCAGAACCCCTACTCCTCCCTCAACCCGAGGAAAAGCGTCCGGCAGATTTTGGCGCTGGCTCTCCAAGCGCGAGGTCTAAGTGATCCCAACGTGCAAGAAGAAGAAATCCGCCTGCTTTTACCTAGGGTGGGACTATCGGAAGCGCATATTGACAGGTATCCTCACCAATTCAGCGGAGGACAACGCCAGCGGATCGGGATCGCGCGGGCCTTGGCGCTGAAGCCGCGCTTTGTCGTGGCGGATGAACCCGTTTCCGCCTTGGATGTTTCGGTCCAGGCTCAGATCATAAATTTGCTGGAAGAATTGCAAGCGGAATTTGAACTCACTTATCTGTTTGTCGCCCATGATTTGAGCGTCATCCACCACATCAGCGACCGGGTGGCCGTGATGTATCTGGGCAAAATTGTAGAAATTGCCGAGACGGAGAAATTGTTCAATGATCCACGGCACCCTTATACCCAGGCTTTGCTCTCCGCTATTCCAAGAGTAGACAAAGAAGCCAGACGCAACCGAATCCTCCTGACCGGAACTGTTCCAACCCCTATCGATCCGCCTGCCGGGTGCGCTTTTCACCCCCGGTGTTTTAGAAGGAAGGGCCGCGTCTGTGAGGAACAGCCGCCGGATTTGGCCTATGATTCTTCTCAGCATGGTGTGGCCTGTTACGCTTGTCAGAGTTAGACGTGACGGCACACAGGGATCACCGCAGCTGCGCCCGGGAAAATCATGTGGGGGCGGGCAGAGTGAAAACGGAAACAGGTAGAGTGGAGAGAGAAACGAGCAGTGAAAGGGGAAATAAGCGTTGAAAGAGGAATTGAAATTCTTATGTCCGAACGGTCATCTTGGCTTCGCCCCGACCAAAGAAGGAAGTTATTACTTAGGAGTTCGGGAAAAACCCGATTTCATCCTCTGTGATTCGGGCAGCGACGACATCGGCCCGGGACCTCTGGGTGCGGATGTTTGCGCCAGCCCCAGAGAGTGGCAGACACATGATCTGGAATTAATGCTGGTTGAAGCCCGCAGGCTCGGAGTGCCGATGATCATAGGATCCGCGGGAGACACCGGTACCAACAGCCGGGTGGACATGTATCTGGAGATTATCACCGAACTGGCGCGCAAACACAACCTGCCCAAGTTTAAGCTGGGTTATTTTTACTCCGAAGTCGACAAAGCCTATTTAAAGGCAAAGATGGACCAGGGTGGAATGATTGAGGGTTTGGACGGACGGCCTAATTTAACTTATGAGCAACTGGCCAAGACCGATCGAATTGTAGCGGTGGCAGGAGTCCACCCCTTTATGAAGCTGCTGGAAATGGGGGCGGATGTCATTATCGGGGGACGTTCCAGTGATTGTGCCATTTTTGCCGCCCCAGCCATGTTTCATGGGTTTTCTGCTGATTTGTCGTATTATCTGGGCAAAGTTCTCGAATGCGCATCCTTTAACGCGGAGCCTTACGGGGGAAAAGAATCTGTTTTAGGCACGATTACCCGGGAAGAGGTCAAAGTCAAAGCTATGCATCCGCAACAACGCTGCACGGTGGCCTCGGTCGCCGGTCATGCCATGTATGAAAGGTCCAATCCCTTTTTCGAATATGTCGCCGGCGGGGTCTTGGACATGACTCATTGTCATTATGAGCAGTATGATGAGAAGACTTGCAAAATCACGGGTCCGCAATTTCGCCCCATAGAGGGCAAAATCAAAGTCAAACTTGAGGGTTCGAGCAAAATCGGGGAACGCTATATCGGGATTGCCGGGATACGGGATCCCTACACGATAAAGAATATTGATCAAGTGATCGGATGGGCCAGAAACCAAGTGGAGGAGAAGTACGGGACGAGCGGCTATGAATTGCATTACCGTGTCTTCGGCAAAAACGGGGTGATGGGCGATTTGGAACCTGTCAAAGAGAGCAAGTCCCATGAATTGGGCATTGTCGTCCAAGGGGTGGCGCCCACCAAGGAAATGGCGGAGGAGATTACCATGATCGGCACTCGCCAATTGTTCTACGCCCGCTTACCCGAGGTCAAAGGTACGGCAGGGGGGGCCGCTTTCATGCTGGATGAAGTGCTCCCTGCTTCCCCGGGTTACGTGTGGACTTTAAACCACGTGGTGTCAGTGGATGACCCCTTGGAACTTTTTCCAGTACGGTTAATGGAAGTGGGATAAGGAGGAGGTCGCTCATGGAAACGGTAAAATTGGTGGATCTCGCTAAGACGATTCGCAGTAAGAATGCCGGCCCGGACAAGATCACTTTCGATATCATCTTTCGGGAGAAGGAGAATTATGATTTAGTCAAGAGCAGTGGAGTTGTCAGCCGCGAGCGGATCTGCGATATCTATAATTTACAGGCCAGCGAAATTGCCGACTTTGTGGAGTTCGACCCGGCTTATGCCATCAAGTTCACCATCTACCGCCGCCGACCCAGTGGCAGCCCGGGGGAATCGGACGTGTTCGGCTGCCAACAGTATGCGCCCCTGCTCGACCTAGAGATCCCGGTGGCCCTCTAAGTGACATCCGGCCTGCGGAGAGTACGAGGGCGGAGAGTGCAAGGGTGACAGTACGAGGGGGAGAGTGCGGGGGCGAGGGTGCGAGAGCGAGGGTGGAGGTGAAAGGGTATGAAACCCCTAATCGGGATTAACTGCGCTTTTCAAGAAGAGAATAGCCGTTTTAACGATCGGCTGCATTTAGCGCGGATTTATGTACAGGCTATAGAAAAGGCAGGTGGAATTCCTGTACTCCTCCCTATCGTGGACGCCGCGGAGACCGTCCGCTCCTTGCTCGCTAAAGTGGACGGCTTGCTGATGAGCGGAGGGGGCGGGTTGCCGGCAAAATTCAGTGCTGACGAAACCCTGCCGGACCTGGCGCAGCAAAACCCCATCCGCCACCGCTTCGACGTCCGGCTGGTCGAGCTGGCTTTGCAACGTGATTTGCCCATTTTGGGCATCTGCCGCGGCCATCAGACAGTCAATGAGGTAGCTGGGGGGACATTACATCTTTCTTTGGCGGGATTGACCCGACAAGACCACCGACAGAGCGGCCCGGATGATCAGGTTTGTCATCAGATGCGAATTCTCGGGGATTCGCGCCTGGCGGCTCTCTTGGGGACTACCCTTGTGGGAGTAAACAGCTTTCACCGCCAGGCGGTTGCCCGCTTGGCACCCGGTTTTCGGGGAGTTGCCTGGGCCGATGATGGCGTTCTGGAGGCCTACGAAAGCGCTGAACATGCGTTTGTCATGGGCTGTCAATTCCATCCTGAATCCTTGATGCTCAAGGACAGCCGTTTTGCCGCGATTTACGAAGTTTTTGTTCAGGCGGCAGGTCAGTACCATGACAGAGCTGGACGACATAGCGTTCAGGGCCCGGTCGCATGAGGGCGTTCAGTGATTTCAACACCCGAATCCGAGCACGCAAACGAGTTGCAAAAGCCGCCGGACAGCGCCTGTCGGCTTGCTGATAGCCACTTGCTTTAGGGGGGTTGTGATTTGGGGCAAAGGGGGAAAGAGCAGTGAGTTTACCGGAAATCGTGATAGACCTTGAGAAGATCACAAATAACGTTCGAAACGTGCGTGCTTTAACCGACCCCTTAGGGCTAGAAGTGGTCGGGGTGACCAAGGGTGTGCTGGGCGACCTGCGTATCGCGGGGGCTTTTTTGGCGGGAGGGATTACCACATTTGGCGATTCCCGTTGGGAAAACCTGCAACGCCTGCGTCAGGCGTTTCCAGACGTCTCCTTAATGCTCTTACGGATTCCCGGTTTGTCCCAAATAGAAAGTGTGATCCAGTGGAGCGATATCAGCTTGAACTCGGACATGGAAGTGCTGCGAGCTTTGTCGGAGGAAGCCCTGCGCCTGAGCAAACGCCACAAAGTCATTCTCATGGTCGATTTGGGCGATTTGCGCGAGGGAGTCTGGCCTCGGGATTTGGCCGAATTCACGAAAAAGGCGAGTACGCTCCCGGGAATTCGGATCGTAGGCTTGGGCGTCAATTTTGCTTGTTACGGTGGCTTAATACCTACGGTTGAGAAACTCAACACGCTGGTTGAGTTGGCCGGTGTCATGGAGGAGATCCTAGGATATTCGCTGACCGTGATTTCCGGAGGCAATTCGGCCAATTTGGGACTGGTTTTGAATCGAACGATTCCTCGGCGCATCAATGAATTGCGCTTGGGCGAAGCCATCCTCTTGGGGACAGAGAGCATTAAGAGGCAATTATTACCGGGGGCGGTGGCGGACGCCTTCGTCCTCAGGGCTGAAATTATTGAGTGTTACGAAAAGCCTACGCTTCCCCAGGGAGAAATCGGGCAGGATGCCTTTGGCGAGGTACCGGAGTTCAGTGATGAAGGGTGGCGCCAACGGGGAATCCTGGCTTTAGGACGCCAGGATGTGCCTGTGGAAGGTTTGATTTTACGCGACCGGCGGCTGAAGATTTTCGGAGCGAGCTCAGATCATCTGATCGTTGATTTAACGCAAGCACCTGAATTTGCGGTCGGCTCGATCGTAGAGTTTAACCTCAGGTATCCCGGCCTTCTGGGGGCGATGACCTCGCCGTATGTGAGAAAGAAGTATATTTGACTTTCCCCCCGCGTTGAAACGCGAGGATTCTCAGTCGGTCACCTGAATTTCATACTCCGGCGGGCCTCCCGGTTAAGTCCTTGCATCCGCTCTTGGAAAAGTTCATCCCATTCATCCTGAAAACGCAGGTAAAGCAAGGGGTATTTTTTGCGCAGATAGAGAACCCCTTCTGCCAGAATTTGATCGATTTCCAGGTTCTGACCCGCCGGCCCGTCGAGAAACGGCGGCAAATCTCCGCGCAGATCCTCCAAATCTTCGTCATCCCAATAATCCGCGTACAGCCACTCGCGGACGTAGAGTGCAAGAAGGGGGAAAGCATCCTGGTCGCGTTCCAGACGGCGGATATCTTTCTCCAGCCGCATTAATTGCTGGGTCTCTTTACGCTGGGCTTGGAGTTCCGGATCGCTCGGATTTATATAGTAGGCGAAATCTATAAAGATCTCGGCTTCCTGGAACCTGCCCACTTCAAGGTAACCGTCGTGTTCCTGCAGTAAGGCTAGGGATATAGCCACTTTGTCTTCGACATCGCGGACGGACCTTAAGAATTTACGCAGGCGCTGCTGAATGGTGGACTTAACACTCCATTTTTCCAGGTCGATCATGGCATTGAGCCATTGAATGAAGATGTGGATGTCTTCCGGGGTCTCTGTGCCCGGCGCCGGCAAGCTGTCCAGGATAAGCTGCCACAAATCCTCTTCCCGGTCCAGTTCTTGATAGGCTTCTGAGTATATACCAAGGTAAAGGGACATTTCCCGCGGATAACTGACCCGGGCCAGGTCCAAAACGGCAACGGCTTCCTCAGTATAATCGGTTTCCAGCAGCATGTGGGCTTTGAAAGCCAGGACAGTGGGTTTGGACTCCGGCTCAGCCTGTTGTTCCACCAGGTCAAACTGCTCCCGGAAAAGCTCAAGATTTTCCTGCAACAGAGCAATTTCAGCCAAGGTGAACCGGATGCTCGGATTATCCGGCATCATCTCTATTGCTTGGCGTACCAATTCTTCCGCTTTCTCATAATCGCCGGCTTCAATGTGCCGCTGGGTGTCAAGCATGATCTTTTCCACCTGGCCGCCATATTTCCGCATCATGTCATATTCCCGGCGTTTGTGGGGGTCACGCAAAACTTCATAAGCGCGGCGGATCTGTTGAAACTCGTCGGGATGAGTTTCCGGTGGGTTCGCCTTGACCAATTCAATGTATTTCTGTTTGATCATCTTAGGGTTGGCGTTAGCCCGGACCCCGAGAATTTTGTAGTAGTTTTCCACTTTCGCTTTGCTTGAGCGACGTCGCTTAGTCTTCCGGGTTTCCATGCCTGTTTGTCCCCCTAAACTTCCAGATCGATCAAGGTATCGGTCGCCTGATCAATTAGCTCTCGCAGCCGGTCAATATCCTCACCCTGTATCGCCGCTTGCAAAGAGTCGATGGTTTTTTGAAGGAGGGTACGGTCATTAGGCGCTAAATCCGACAGCAAATTCTGGGCGCGGGTCAGCAAGGCGGCAGCTTCGCTGTGCAGGACGGTCGGCCAATCTGTCTCCGCGTCCTCCTCTTCTGTCCCAGCCAGGACCCCGTCTATTTCCCACTCGTCTTCGGCATCGTCGCTGTCCGGTTCGCTTTCGTTCTCGGCAGACTGATTGAACAATGCTTCTAAGCGACTGGCACTGGCGGCGAAGGCCTCCTGCGATTCGCGGTTGAGGGCATCCTGAACTGTCACGGTCATCGCCTTACCGGTAGACACACATTGAGCGGTCACTTCCAGAATGCCGTTTAAGTTATAACGGTAAGTTACTTCAATCTCTTCCGCTCCCGCCTCGTTGGCGGGAATTCCCTCTAAGAGAAACTCCCCCAAACGGTGATTGTGCTTAACCCACTCGTGTTCCCCTTGGTAAATTTCAATGGAGGCACTTGTTTGGTAGTCGGCTGTGGTGTAAAAAGAGTCCGAACGGGTGACCGGGATCGTGGTATTGCGTGGAATAATGATGTGAAAGCTGCCCGGCCGCACGCTGCGGTTTTTCCAATGTGTCAGGACGGCTATGCCCATAGAGAAGGGTGCCACATCTGTGGCTACCAGTCCGCTGTCGGACAGGGCTCCTGACTTCAGACCGGCTTGGACAGCGGCGCCCAGGGCCACCGCTTCCTCTGGGTGTATGTCAGTGCGGGGTTCACGGCCCAAATACTGCCGAATTAGTTCACGGACCCGGGGAATCCGGGTCGAACCACCTACGAGCAGAATCTCCCCGATATCCCCCGCTTGGAGGCCGGCGTCCTGTAAAACATTGCGCAGACAGGTCATGGTTTCACTTAAAAAAGGCTCAATGAGGGCGACAAACTGGCTGCGGGTTAACTCAGTCTCGATCCCTAACGGCCGATCATCCTGAACCGTAACAAGAGGTAAGGATATCAGAGCGGTTTCCTCTGCAGATAGGGTAATTTTGGCTTTCTCCGCCGCGTCTTTCAGCAGTGCTTTGGCCCGGAGATCCTGGCGCGGATCGACATCATACTCAGCGATCATCTGATCGGCCAGCCAATCGACAATCTTCCAGTCGAAATCCTCCCCGCCCAACTGACTGTTTCCATTGGAAGTTTTGACTTCCAACAGTCCGCTCATCATTTCTACAACTGAAACATCAAAGGTACCGCCGCCCAGATCATAGACGAGTACGTGCCGGTCTTCCTCCAGGTGGGCGAGCCCAAAGGCTAAGGCAGCCGCGGTTGGTTCGTTAATTATACGTTCCACCATAAACCCGGCCAACTCACCGGCCTGTTTGGTGGCCCGCCGTTGTTCGTCCGTGAAGTAGGCCGGAACAGTGATGACGGCCTCTTTCTCGCCGGGACCAAAATGGGCGTCAACGTAGCTTTTGAGTTCTTTGAGAATCAGGGCGGAAATTTCCTGAGGCAGCAAAGCTTGGCCGGCAATGGGGATCCGTTCTGCGGACCCTATGTGGCGTTTAACGGCCGCAACGGTCCGGTCAGGCATAGCGACGCAAGCGGCACGGGCATCCTCGCCGACGATCACCTGGCCTTGCAGATCGATCAAAACCACGGAAGGAATGATGCGCTTTGAGGAGGGGTTCGGTACAATCTCAGGTTTTCCCTTATGAATATAAGCGACTGCCGAATTGGTGGTCCCTAAGTCGATCCCGACGATGGGACGAAAGCTCGCTTGCCGATTGGCGTCTTGCTTGTTGCTCATACTTTTTTCTCAATCCTCCCCATTTGGAATTTTAGTCTCGTTCACAGTTATCTTTCGGCAGTGAAACGCAATGTCCCCCGTGGGGGGTTCCGGGCAACCTACCGGGAAGGATTTTGGTCGGCGCCGCGAAGAAAGGATAAGTCGCATATGTTACAGAGTTTGCGGATTTTCTCCTGCCTTGTTATCCTCCCGGTAAATGATGACCTGAGCTTTCCGCTTCAGCTTGCCGTTGCCTAAAATGAAGCCGCGTTTAACAACTTCCGCTACCTCATAGGGGACGGAGATACGGGCTTGCTCATCTCGCTCATCTCGAAGCTTCTCCGGACGTTCTACGGTGCCGATGCACTCCGCCACTACGGCATCATAACTGGTACCAAGCAAGGGTATTTCCCGCAGTCCAAGTATTTGTAAAGCCTGTACGACCTGCCGTGTCCACTTATCCAGCAGTTGATACCATGATTCTTGTTCGTTGTTATGTAAATGGCTCGTCAACAGATCCAAATCATCCAACCATGTCAGGAGGAATTCGGCCAAATACTCGGACTGTCGTCCGAGGGTCTCTAAAAGGGGCTTGTCCACGGCGTAAACGGCTTGCCACTCTCGGATAGCCGCCAGTCCGCTATTCAATCCCTCAAACTTTCCCTGCCAATCCTGGCCCATTTTGTATTGGAGACGGCCGAGTTTGCGAACTTGTTCGCTTGTCTCCGCAGCCTGTCGCGCGCTCTCACCCAATTGCTCCTGAAGTACACCTAAGCGTTGATTGGTTTGAGCCATTTGCTCCTCGATCCGTGCAAGCCCGTTTTTTTGTTTTGACCAGAATTTCCACTCCATGTAGGCAATCTCCTTGTTCACGATTAAGTGAAAATAAAATCATTGTCAACGTCATTTGGCGGACAGGGGTGAAATTGAGTGGTCGATAGCCCTATTACACCGTCTGTAACCGGTGTAATAGATAGCTGGCCAGCCAGATCAGAGTCATCCCCAGAATACCGGCCCACAGCCAGATCCTGAACCTTGTGGCAACTCCCGCGAAAACCATGGCTGTCATCAAATATGAAGGAATAATCGTTACGGCAGCCGTCCACAGGTAGTCCCAAAAACGAATCGCGGGGATAAGGGCAGTAATATAGTTGACCAGAAAGCCCGGCAGAGGCAGCAAGCGGGCGATGAGTAAGCCCGCGATTCCCCTGCGGCTAACCCACCCATCCACTTGTCTGAATCTTTCATGTGAGGCTGCCTTCCGCAACAGGGGTTCCCCCAGACTGCGGATTAAGGCAAAAATAAAGAGGGCACTTAAAGTAGAACCCAGCCAAGAATAAAAAATACCCCAGCCGATTCCATAGGCCTTAAAGCACATAATCGTCAAGCTTTCCGTGGGAATCGGCGTCATACTGAGCAAGGCTATCAGGGTAACCGCCGTCACCACCCCCAGCCAACCTGTGGAACGGATGATGTCCGAGATGGCTTGATATCTGTCCAGATAGAGAAAAGCGACGATGAGCAAGATCCCGCTGATCAAAAGGGGTATTGATAATTGATTTTCTAACCGATTCAACGTGCTCAGGGTCTTATTAAGTGCTCTTTGGTTCACATCCCAACTCCCTCACGAATTTTTGCCGGGCCGTTCAGCGAAAATTCCTTGCCCGCAGATCATCTAAGTCAACTAAGAACGGCCTCCGCGCTGCTTACACCTGCCCCTCTCATAATGATAACAGATTTGGCGCATCTGTCCAAGCTTTCTGCCCCATTCTCCATAGATACAGGCGAGGCCCTGCCGGCCTCGACGGTGGCTGAGGCCGTTGAGCATGCACCGGCAGAGCTCTAATCGTGCCCCGAACGGGCTCTGACCGTGCTCCGAACAGAGCTCTAATCGCAGCTTAGGCGTGAGTGTTGCTAACCCTGATTCGCTATCCGCGTCGACCCGGAATGTAATATTTCTGATAGAGCTGGGAAACAGCCAGGATTCCGTGAGCGGGAGTGGGCATGGCGGCCATGTTGGCCGTATGGACGGGATATAAAATATCCGGATTGGCCAGGTTCACGCATTCCTTGAGGTACTCGGGAGAAGCGTGACCGCTGCTGCGGGCAAAAACCAAAGCCAAGTCAAAGTCCCGGAGCCACTGCTTCAGGTTGCGAAAGGCCGGGTCGAACTCCCCCAGAGGAGGACCGTCCGAGTGGATGAAGCAGGAGCCGCCATCCGGTCTCAGATCGACCAATTCATTGAGATTGGCATAGGGCAGTTCGGTCAGAAAACGAGCCGGCTCCCGGGCAATGTCCGGCACGGTTAGCCTGGGAACATCCAGCCCGGCGATCCAGGGCGGGAGCCCCTTGACGCGAAATTCTTGGGTCACGAAGACGGCCGGCCGCGCAAGGCGGTATTCCTCGGGTGAGAGTGTGCGGAACAAGTGGTGGGTGGCAGGGGTTAAGACCAGTTCCCGGCCCAAAGACCGGGCAGCGCGGGCGAAAGTAGCGATACGGTCGATATTGCGGTTATAAATCATAAAAAAGGCGGATTTCCCGGGGCGCACCGCAGACTCAATGACTGTGCCGATCTCGCTTTCGCTGTAGGCGTCCGGACGGGGAGCCTCACAGGCCCGGGTTCCTTCGCTTACTAAGATATTTGTGCCCAGCTCACCTAACCTGGCGAAAAACGCCGTGGTGACCTCCGGGTGCAGGCCATGTCCGCGGAAGTCGCCGGTGTAAGCGAGGGTTCCCTCCGGCGTCTTAACGTAAAACCCGGTGGCACCGGGGATGTCGTGCTCGACCGGCAGGGGCAGGACTTTCAGCCGCCCGAAATCTATCCATTCGCCATAAGGAAAGACCCGCAGGTCCCGGTGTGTCCCGATGCCTTCGCCGACGACTTCCAACTGGCGCAGAAGGTTAAAGCTGGGCTGACTCAAATAAACCGGTACGGAGGGGTCCAGGTAAGACAACATCCCGACATGGTCCAAGTGGAAATGGCTGACGAAAACAGCGACGTGTTTAGAAGGTGTCGGACTGTAGAGGTAGGACAAATTCGGAATGACGCCGGCGGCCCGGGAATCTTCCGTTTCACGTCCCGGACGGACCGTCAGCACTTGGTCGAATCTCCCTTTGCCCGGTTCATATGTGGCGCCGAAGTCAAAGATGAGTTCGTCGGTACCTGAGGTGAGGTGCAATTTAGTGCCACCGATGACGTTGACGCCTCCGTGCAGACTGAAAAATGTTTTGTTACTCATAGCCTAGCCGCCACCCTTTCCTCAAGTGCACTCGTTCAGCTTAAGCTGAACATCGATAAATATTCACCCCTTGATTCCGCCCGCTCCGGAATACATCCCTTTCATAAACTGTTTCTGGGCGATGAGAAAAAGGACGAGCACCGGCAGGGTGGTATAGACCACGGCGGCCGACAGGCCGGTCCAATCGGTTCCGTTGGTGCCGAGAAAATTGGACAGCCCCACTTCGACCGGCTGGACGGCGGCCGAGTTGGTCATAATGAAAGGCCAGAGGAAACTGTTCCAGGACCCGAGAAAAGTGTAGAGCCCGATCGTAATAAGGGACGGCCGGGCGGCCGGAACGGCGATTTTCCATAAAAAATAGAGGCGGCCGGCCCCGTCCAACTGGGCCGCTTCCCAATAGTCAGAAGGCAGGGTAAGAAAAAACTGGCGCAACATGAAAATCCCGAAGACGGAGGCGCCCCAGGGGACGATCTGGGCCCAGTAAGTGTTAAGCCAGTTGAAATCTTGCAAGAGAATATAGTCGGGAATCAAGAGGACCGTTTGAGGAATCATCATCAGGGCCAGAAAAGCCATGAAAAGGAGAGATTTGCCCGGGAATCGCATCGTGCCGAAAGCAAAACCCGCCAGAAGAGAAGTCAGGAGGACCAACAAAGTGGTGACCGTGGCGATGAACAAGGTGTTGCCGAAGTACCGCAACCAGGGGGCACCGCTCCAGGCCCGGACGTAATTGCCGAATTGCCCATGGGGCAGCAAGACCGGCGGGTACTGCAGGGCCTGACCCGAAGTATTTAAAGAAGTGACGACAACCCAGTAAAACGGAAAAACAAAGAGTAACGCTAAGACCACTACCAGAATGATGCGCAGGATGTTAAGCCAGGGGTGGTGTCTCATCGTAAACCTCCTCAAGGGGGGATAGGCGCCTTGACGGTGCCTGTCCCCTTTTTGGCGAATCGGTCGGGCAAAAGTGTTATTGGGCGCTGGCCAAAGCCTGTTGAGCTTTGCTCGCGGCTTGATCCAGGGCTTGCTGAACCGGAACTTTTTGCGTCAGAACCCGGGTGATGGCATCGCCGATATAACCGACTGCCTGTTGCATGCCGGGAACCGGGGGCTGGGCCTTAGCGTATTGCAAGGAATCGGCGGCGATTTTCTGATAGGGATGGCTGTCCAGATAGGCCTTCATCAACGGGAGAGCGGAGGTGCGGATTGGCAGGTAGCCGGTCTGTTGGGCCCAATACGCGGTTTGCTGCGGCTCCGTCAGGAACTTAATAAACTGCCAAGCGGCTTGTTTCTGGGCGGCGGTGGTACGAGAAAAGATAGCGATGTTCGTACCCTGCATGATGTTGCCTTGACCGGCGGAGCCGGAGGGCAGGGCAGCGATTTTTAGATTAAACTTTTTGTTGACGGCATGGAGCACGTAAGGGTAGGAAGCGACGGTACTCATATCGAAAAGGGAACGCTGCGCTCCCAAGGCGGTTTCGCCGGGGTAGTTGCTGCCCAATTTGAGCGCGCCCGCGCTGTAGAGGTCCTTGAACAACTGCATGGTTTGAACGCCTTGGGCCGAATTGAAGGCGATTTTGCCGTTGGCATAAAGGTGGCCGCCATTGGAACGCAGAACGGAAATCCAAAGGTAAGTCCCATTAGCCGGTGCGGTCGGGGTGCCGGGATCGATGGTCAGCCCCCAGCTATTGTTGGCGCCGGAGGTTGCGGCTTGGGCGGCGGTCGCAAAATCATTCCAAGTTTGGGGTGCGGTTTTGTTCAGCTGTTTCATTTTATCAGCATTGTAATACATGACAAAATCGCTCTTATTAAAAGGAAGCATCCAGGTCTTGCCGTCGGGCAGCTGTTGATCTTTCCAGATGGTCGGAACGAAGTCCGCGATTTCTTTTGGGCTGAAACCGTCTTTACCTTTAATGTAAGAATCAAGCGGAATAATCGCTCCGGATTTGGCAAAATCCGCCGCCCAATCTTCATAAACCTGACCGATGGTGGGCGGATTTTTGGCGGCTACGGCCGCGACCTCTTTTTGCTGCAGGACTCCGTAATTGGGCTCGGGCATGAGAGTGACCTTAATATTGGAATGTTTGCTTTCAAATTGGCTGATCAGGTGATCCAGCGCACTTTTTTGGGTGCCGGAAACCATCGTCTCCGCGAACGAGATGGTGACCGGACCCCCGGAATTTGCGGTGGTGCCGGGGTTTGGCGCGGTACCGCAGCCCGCGACCGTAAGCGACAGTGCCAGGGCAGCGGCGGCAAAAGCACTCAGGGTCTTGAGTTTCCGATTGATTTTCACTTAAAGGACCTCTTTCTTTCTTTCTTTTTTTGGCAAGGAGAAAGCATGATCGCGTGAGAAGCACACTTTTTTTGTGAGGGGCATCACTCCCTTCATGCCGAGTTCAACCCGCCCCATCGGCACGCCTCAGAGGTCAGTACACTCCCGGGATAGTGTCTTGTGTCTTTTGGCAGCTTACCGCGTTCCGGCGACTGGTGCGTTTCCGGGCCAAGTGCTTGTCTCGGAGGGGGCGCCGCGAAACGTGAATGCTTGAGATTAGTACGCTTCTGAACGGGAAACTCGCATCTGAACCAGGGTGAGAGCCGCGATAATGATAAAGAGGAGCACCGCCAAAGCGGCCGCATAGCCGGTGTGGTAAAATACAAAAGCCTGCTGGAAGAGCAGGAAGCTGGCGGTCGTGGTGGAGCCTGCCGGGCCGCCGTTGGTCAGAGTAAAAAACTGGGTAAAGGCCTGCAGGGCGCCGATGGTGTTGATGACAGTCACGAAAAGAGTGGTCGGGGTCAGTAAAGGCCAGGTCACATGCCAGAATTCCTGCCAGGCGGAGGCCCCGTCAATTCGGGCAACCTCTCCCAGCTCGGAGGGTATGGTTGTGAGTCCGGCCATAAAAATGATAATATTGAAGCCCATAGTGTGCCACAAAGTATAGAGGATTACCGAGGGCATGGCCCATCTGGCGGATTGCACCCAGCCGATTTGCGGCAAGTGCAGGAAATGCAGTATGGCGTTGAAGAGCCCAAACTGGGGGTTAAAAAGCCAGAGCCAGACGATGGAGGTGGAGACGACTGGGGTTACATAGGGAGCAAAGAACATGAGCCGAACCAGCCCGAGCCCGCGGAAGGGACGCATGAGCAGGAGGGCGATGAACAAAGCCGCGAAAATCCCGACGGGTACGGAACCGAGGACAAAATAAAAAGTGGCGATCAGGCTGTGCCACAATTCCGGGGATTTCAGTAAGGCGGTATAATTGCTGAAGCCGACGAATTTGGACATAGAGGTATTGAGAAAATTCCAGTTGAACAGACCTATGTACAGAACATAAAAAGCCGGCAGCAAAGTGAAAGCCAAGAAAATCAAAGCGGACGGAGACAGGTACAAATAGGCCTGGAACGCTTCGAGTCGGGTTCGCTTACCGGTCATACGGTCACTCCCTCCCCATAATTAGACATCCATTACTAAAAAATAACATGTCCGTTTTAAGTTTAAGTAAAAATAACGTAAATCTGCCGTAAAACTTTCCGTTACCGGTGTGGTCTTGTGGCCTTGCACACATATTGAACATTTTAATATAATTCTAAAAGGCCGGAATGTCAAGGAGTGATAGGTTACGTTAAAGTACGAAAAGCGGACTCAGTTGGCTCCGGTTGGGAAACATAAATCCAGGAAGCTCAACATAAATCCAAGAAGCTCCTCAAAAAGTTCGTCAAAGCTCCTGAAATAGGTTTCCCAAAACCTCCCGGGAAAACTTCGAAGAAATGCCAATGCCCTAAACTGTTTTTGGAAATCCTCGAAACCCCCCTGTGAAAAAACCCCCTGTGAAAAAACCCCCTGTGAAAAAACCCTGAAGAAACCCCCGAAAAATCGTTGAAAAAATTCTCAAAAGACCCTTGATCCTAACGTAACGTCAGGATATAGAATACAGTTGCCGGCAAATTTAACTCGTACGAAATGAGGGGATGATGATTGAAAGGAAACTGTGGAAAGTAGGAGAACTGGCCAAGGAAACAGGGATCACCGTGCGCACATTGCATCATTACGACCAAATCGGCCTCCTGTCTCCTTCGCAGCATTCGGAAAGCGGGCACCGGCTCTATGCTGAAACGGATATTACCCGCTTGCAGCAAATCATGTCTCTCAAACAGTTGGGCTTTGCTCTGGACAAAGTAAAGGAGCTAATGGCAAATCCTAATTTCAACCCGATCCAAGTCATTGAGCTGCACTTGGAAAGTCTCGAAGAGCACATCCGGCTGGAACGGGAGATGTATTCCCGCTTGGAGGGAATATATCACATGCTCCGGAGGCGGCAGGATGTGAAGACGGATGAGTTTATTAAATTAATTGAGGTGATGAACATGGACGTAAACGCTTATTTCACCAAAGAGCAATTGGAGAAACTGAACAAGCGGGCCGAGCTGCTCGGTCAGGAGGCCATAAAGGACGCGGAAAATGAATGGCCGGGCTTGATCGCCAAGGTGCGTACGGAATTGGAAAAAGGCACGCCTCCCGAAAGCCCTGTGGTGGTCGAATTGGCCAAGCGCTGGCAGGAACTCGTTGGCATGTTTACCGGTGGGGATCCTGAGATCACGCAATCAGCGGAACGACTCTACAGAGAAAACCCCGACCAGGCCACACAGTTTGGGATAGACAAAGAGCTCTGGCTGTATGTCAAAAAAGCAATGGCCAAAGTAAACGCTTAATTGACCTCGTGTTTTTATCAAGTGACGCTTGCACGCGGATCTGGGGGCCGGAAACGGCCCCCTCTCTCTCAGCCAATATCAGAGGTGCCGTTACTCCAGGCCTTTGTACCGGGCCCTTACCCTAGCGGCGCCTTGACCCCGGAATTCTTCCGGGGTTTTTCAGGTCGTACGGACAGACGTCTTTGTCCATACGTAAGACTCCCACTTCTGCAAGTGGGAGTGGCTCCCACGTACCTTAAGCTGAATGAGTTCACTCCGCTTCGGTCGCGCATCGCCTTTTGCTGTGTCGGCTGACACGGGTGGCGGCGGCTTCCAAGGGTTGGTTTCGGCCCGGAAATTTGCCTTCCCAGTCCCTGGTTTAAGATGGACAAAATGGAAGGATGTATATATAATACGTAGGAGGCGCAGGTTCCGGCTGGGCCGGCGGCCTTTGGTAAAATGTTTAAATGGGGGATGTGATCGTGGCGCTTTTGGGACCGCGTTTAGCCGCAGTCGCAGCCTATGTTCCCGAAGGGGCAAAACTGGGGGATATTGGGACGGATCACGCCTACCTGCCGGTGGTCCTCTGCGAAGAAGGGCGGATTCAGTCAGCGGTAGCGGTTGATGTTCACCGCGGACCCTATGAGGCAGCTCTGGCAACTGTACGCGGCCGAGGCTTGGGTGAAAAAATCTCTGTTCGCCTTGGGGACGGGTTAAGCCCGCTCTCCCCCGGAGAAGTGGACACTCTGACTTTGGCAGGCATGGGTGGGAACACGATGACGGATATTCTCAGCGACCGGCCGGAGATTTTGGCCGAAGTGTCCGCCTTGATTCTTCAGCCGCAAGGCGCGGAAAGTCGGGTGCGCGGGGGCCTGCTAACGACGGGATGGCTGTTGAAGGACGAAGTGCTGATTGAGGAAGAGGGCAAAATCTACGTCGTGATGGCTTTCGCCAAGGAGCAGAGCCGGCCGTCAATTGGGCGGGGAAAGCATCTTGACTTTCTTTCTTTCCGGGACTTGAACGAAATAGCCGAGGACTGGGTCGGGCATTTGACCGACATCGGTGCGGAGAAGCTGCGGGGTCTGAATTCAACGCACCCCGGGGGCGAAGTGGACAAGCTTTTTGAAGACTCGGTTCGCACACTGGTCTGGCAACTGGGCCCGCTCATTTTGGCCAAGCCCAATCCTCTTCTCAGGCGTCTGCTGGAAGAGAGAATCGGAGAGTTAGAACGGCGCCTGGCAGAAATGAAGAAGGCCAGATCGCCGGGCGCCTCCGAACGGACGATGGCCACACTGGGGCAGAAGTTGGCTTGCGAGGCAATGGCGCTAGCTCTGGATGCAGTTCAGGGGTATTGCGGAAGAAAGGAAGAGAATTGAGTGGCGGTCAGTATTAGCTACATTGCGGAGACGGTCGAAAGAGTGGCTCCGAAGATTTGGGCCGAAGAGTGGGACAATGTCGGGCTTTTGGTGGGGGATGGCGCGACGCGGATTGAGCGTCTGCTCCTGACACTGGACCCTACGGCGGAGGTGGTGGAAGAAGCGGTTAACTATGGAGCCCAAATGATTTTGGCCCATCACCCGATTATATTTCGGCCGCTCAAAAACCTGCGCAGCGGCAACTCCGAGGCGGAAATACCCCTGAGATTAATTCAGAACGGGATCGCGTACTATGCGGCTCATACAAACTTAGACCAATCGGATCTTTCTTCCAGTTGGGCTCTTGCCGCCCGCTTGGGTCTGCAAGAAGCGGAGATTCTCGCCCCAATGGGGGAGGAGACGCTGGTCAAACTGGCAGTCTTCGTGCCCGAGGCGGCTGTGGAAAAAGTGCGTTTGGCTCTGGTGGGCGCCGGGGTGGGGCAAGGGATAACGGAAGGGGAGCACCGAGCCCTTTACGCCGAGAGTTTTTTCCGGAGTTCGGGGGAGGGCATGTTCAGGCCTCTGCCCGGCTCCGCTCCTGCCGTTGGCGCCATTGGGGAACTCACACGAGTGACGGAAGTTAAGCTTGAAAGCATCCTTCCCGAGCGTCTGCTGGCCCGGGCGGTAAGAGCTTTGAAAAAGGCCCATCCCTATGAGGAGCCCGCTTATGACCTGGTTCCTTTGCGCAATCGCGGTCGAGTCCGCGGCTACGGAGTGGTAGGGTATTTGGCGCAAACGCACACTTTGGCCGAGGTTTGGCGGCACGTCCAAGAGGTCCTCAGCGGGGCGGCAGGCTCCGGGTTGACCGCGCGGCCTTATTCCTTGCACGGGCTGCGTTGGGCTGGGAACCCCGCGCAGAAGGTGAGAAAAATAGCGATCGTTAACGGCAGCGGGGGCGGTTTTGTGCCCAAAGCCCTGGCTAAAGGAGCCGATTTATTGCTGGCCGGAGATGTTGACCACCATCGGGTATTGGAAGCCCTGCAAGGGGGACTGGCCGTAGGGGATATCGGGCATTTTTTAAGCGAGGTGCCCATGCTCAAAAGCGTAGCCGATTATCTCAAAGCGGATCAGGCGTTTGCGGAAGTCGAAATCATGATTAGCGCGGCGAACGGCTGCCCCTGGAATGAGTGATACTTGAGCAAAATAGTTGAAAATAGGACCCGAGTAAAATAGTTGTGAATAATAACGAGTAAAATAATTGAAAATAATACTTGACAAAATTAGTCGGGTAAGCTAAGATAAGAATGACTATTAATAGGGCAGCAATATCAAAGAATAAAAGGCACACCCGACCTGTGATTTCTATCACAGATAAAAACGGGCGTATGTGTCAGAATAATTGATAGAAGCGCGAAAAGGAGGAATTAAGCATGGAACGTACGGAAATCTTACGCCGCCAACGCGAGGAGATTATGAGCCGCCTGAATGCGGAAGATGGCGAGAGGACGAAACTGTTGGTCGCCCTCATGGATATTGACGATGAAATGGAAGAGATGGGGCAGCGTGCCCCTCAGGTGCAACTCCCGCCGATGCCGTCCAGAAGGCGGATCAAACGGGAATGGCTGGCTTAAAATTTTTCTAAAGATTACATTTGACCAAGACAAGTTTATCGAGTAAGATAGTGGAGCGAAGTCAACCGGATGGTCGCGGAGACAAGGGCCGAAAGGCTGTCTCTGAGGAAAGTCCGAGCTCTATAGGGCAGGGTGCTGGGTAACGCCCAGTGGGGGTGACCCCGAGGAAAGTGCAACAGAGATATACCGCCCGTTGAGAAGTGGGACGTCTCACTTCCCAATAGGTAAGGATGGAAAGGCGAGGTAAGAGCTCACCGGCAGCCGGGTGACTGGCTGGCCCTGTAAACCCCACCCAGAGCAAGACCGAATAGGGGAACAAGGAAGCGGCCCGCTTCGTTCCCGGGTTAGGTCGCTTGAGGCCATTGGTAACAATGGTCGAAGATAGATGATCATCACCTCCGCCAGGAGGAACAGAACTCGGCTTACAGGTTGGCTTCGCACCATTCCCCTCTTTCCGGGACTGCTGCTTACATAGATGACGCCGCTGCTTCCTTACTACACCGCCGTAACACCTCAACTCCATCACAGAACGATAACCCGCCGTAAGTCCACGGTTTTTAACCATCGGAAGAAGGCGGGTTTTCTCGTGGGCTCCGGCCCGAAAACTTGAGTAAATTCTGGCGCACAGGCAATGGCGGCTTCTGTTTTCGCGCAATCGAGGCACTGGCCGAGGTTTCTTTGTTTGTGTCCGAAAATCATCCGTGGATATGGTTGGCCATTTTGGAAGGAAAATGGCGACACGGTAGAGAATATGTCCTATACAACAGCCTGATACAGTCGCTGGGATATTGGCTCAAGGTGGATTATGAAGAGGTCAGATGAACACGGGCGGGAAGTGATATTGAGAATATGGCGTTTGATCTGGGGTACGGGTTGATAGAGCGAATTTGCGAAGTCGGTCAAACTTATGACATAGAACGGATTGTCCTTTTTGGCTCACGGGCCAGGGGAGACAATAAGCCGACGAGCGACATTGATCTGGCTGTCTATCCATCTCCGGGCTTTGCTCTGCAAGGTCATCTGAGCAGGGATCTTGGTGACCTAAGAACGCTTCTGAAAATAGATACCGTATTTATTACCGGATCAATTGATCCCCGGCTGGTGCATATCATTGAGAAGGAGGGTGTCACACTCTATGAGCGATCCCAAAAGGACATGCAGTAACTTTGCCGGAGCCTGCGACAGACTGAAAGAAGGAATCGCCCAGTATGACGGTGTCAGCGCCCTCTTGCGAGACGGATTAATACAGCGCTTTGAGTTCACCTTTGAACTTGCTTGGAAAGCCCTGAAGGCGGTATTTGAAAACGAGGGACTGATCGGGTTGCACTCCCCGAAGTCCGTTTTGCGCGAGGCCTTCGCGGCTGGGCTTATAGATGACGAGGAATTATGGCTTGCTATGTTGGACGACAGGAATGCTACGGTTCACATTTACAACGAGCAGCGGGCCATCGAGATAAGTCAGCATATTCTGGAGAAATATGCCGGGCCGCTGGGGGATTTAGCGGAGAAACTTCAACAAAGGGCAGGGTACTAGAGGTAGGGTGCGGCAGGTGTGTGTAAGACAATGTCCCTGAGCGAGAGGATTTTGACCTTAAACTGTCGGAAAAGGAGTGTCAATAGGTTATGGAACTTGTCATTTTGCTGCTGGTCGCGGCAGTTTTCATTTTGCAACTGATCACGCTTACCCGACGCGGTCGGGATACGGGCCGGCAGTTTGAGATGAAGCTGACCAATATCGAAAACGGCGTGGTCCGCAACGAACAAACGGTCAGGGAGGAAATGTCGCAAAACCGGATGGAATTAGGCAATAACCTCAAAGGTTTTAATGATTCCATCTTGACCCGTATGACGGAAGTCATGAATATGCAGCAGACCCAGCAGGAGATTTTTGCGCGTCAATTGAATCAATTGACCCAGTCCAATGAGCAAAGGCTGGACAAGATGCGGGAGACTGTGGAACAGCAGCTCAGATCCCTGAGGGAGGATAATGCCAAGAAGCTGGAGGAAATGAGGACCACGGTGGACGAGAAACTCCACGCCACTCTGGAGCAGCGCTTGGGTGAGTCGTTTAAGTTGGTGAGTGAAAGGCTGGAGCAGGTGCACAAAGGCCTCGGCGAAATGCAGACCCTGGCCAGCGGCGTCGGGGATCTGAAGAGGGTATTGACCAACGTCAAAGCCAGAGGAAATTTTGGCGAGATCCAGTTGGCGAGCCTTTTGGAACAGGTCTTGACCCGGGAGCAGTATGAGACGAACGTCTGCACGAAAAAAGGAAGCAGCGAGCGGGTCGAATTTGCCATAAAACTCCCCGGGCACGATCCGTCGGAGGCTGCGGGTCTTTGGCTGCCCATTGACGCCAAGTTCCCGGTTGAGGACTATCAGAGGCTGCTGGACGCTCTCGACGAGGGCGACCCAGCGAAAGCGGAAATCTCCGGCAAGGCCCTGGAAAACCGTATTAAGGCGGAAGCGAAAGACATCCGGGACAAGTACTTAGACCCGCCCAACACCACGGACTTCGGCATTATGTTTCTGCCGACGGAGGGACTGTACGCGGAAGTCCTGCGCAGACCCGGGCTCTGTGATTCCCTGCAGAGAGATTTTCGGGTGGTTATCACTGGCCCGACGACCTTATTGGCTCTTCTTAATAGCCTGCAGATGGGTTTCCGGACCTTGGCGATCGAGAAACGCTCTTCAGAAGTCTGGGTCTTATTGGGGGCGGTGAAAACGGAGTTTGGCAAATTCGGCGACCTTTTGGACAAGACCCACAAGAAGCTGCAGGAAGCCAGCAACAGCATCGAAACCGCGGCTAGGAAATCCCGCACGATTGAGCGCAAACTGAAGGGAGTGGAACAGCTGCCGACGGCGGAGGCGGCGCGGATCATGGGAGAATCAGATGTGGCCGGGGATGAAGCCAGTTAGACAAGGCGAAGCGGGTGAGGAATACATATGCCCTCGGATATGAATATTTGTTAAGTTTTGGATCGCAGCAGGAAATCTGACCTTGCCTGGAGAATGATAAAGCACAAGGGTCAATAATGAAGAATACAGTGAGAGAGCAAGACCTCTAAGCACATGAGACAGGCAAAGCCGGTACGAGAGAGTACTGGGAACCACTCCCACCTGTAGAAGTGGGAGTCTCACGATTGGATGAGACAAAGAATTAGTGGGATGGTGATCAAAGAAGAGGAGGCAAAGGCATGCGGGTAAGGAAAAAGTTAATTTGGGTGGTGGTGGGAGTAACGTTACTTTTTGTCCTAACAGGGTGCAGTCCGAATCAGTGGGAACTGTTCCGTGCTTCCATGAAGCTGCAAGGTGCCCAGTCCATGCAAGAGCACACCACGATGAGTTTCCAAGTGAGGGACTCGGGTTTTGATCCCAATGTTCAACAACGAGTGGACCAGATGGCGGCCTTTTTGAATTCCGCTAAGCTGGATCTAGATGTCAAGGCGAACAGTAATGAGCAGAAAACCGTTTCAAAAGCGCAAATGGACATAGCTGTGAGTTCACCGGGGATGAACTTGGATTTCCCCGTTTGGGTCGACTCGGATCTCAATGGGAACACCCCAAAAGTGACAGAAATCATAAAACTGCCACCCGTAGCGGCAGCGTCTTTGCCCCCACAGTTCGCGGGCAAAGAGTATATGGTTATGGATCCTTATGCAATGAACCAGTCCGCACAAAATAACATCGACATGACCCAACTTATGAACTTCAGCAAAACCTTCCAAACCTCAGAGATTAACTTTTTGAAAAGTTATGCGCAACAGTTCAATCCCGGGTTTCATGTTATTGACAATGGCATCCAGTACCTGCCGGAAGAAGCGGGTCCGGTGCCCGCGCGGATGTATGAAATTAAACTGAATGACGCTCAATTCAAGGATCTTATCCGTTACACGGTCAATAATTTTGTTCAAAGCCAAGAAGCTATGAATTTCGTTAAAAACTTTATGGATTCCACTCTGAAACTCAGTCAAACTCCGGACGCGGCTAAAAACATCAGTAATTTTGACCAAGCATTCGAGCAATTCAAGACGAATAGACCTCAATTTTTGGCCAAATTCAATGCCGCTATGGATAAGTTGCAAAATGTCACGATCTTGGGGGATAAAGGACTCGACATACAATACGCTGTTTCCGGCACCTATCTGGTGAAAGAAAGTGGGACACTGAATCTTAAAGTCGACTTGGCCCAGATAAGTCAATTCATAAATACTCTCAACGGAAAGCAGAACCTTCTTCCGGGTGCCAAGGGCACCATTGATCTGACGGTCAATTTCAGTACCGATATCACCGGTATTAACCGTCAACCTGACATTAAGATGCCGACCGTGGACAAGAATAACTCGTTCAATTATATGGATCTGCTCAAGTCAGCGCCGGGAACGACCCCGATGCCGGGAACGACCCCGATGAAGTTCGCGAATTAAGTCAAAGATCAACCGCGTCGTGAAAAGGCCCATGGTGAAACCACCATGGGCCAATTGCCGTCGGCGGAGACGTCAACTCTTATCACATATTTGGCATAAGATTTGCTTCGATTCATCCGGCAGCATATCGACGAGATGTTTCAGTCCAACATTATAGACCAGAGCCAGCAAAAAGCGATCCCTTTCTTCTCCACCCCACAAAGCTTCTCCGTCAATCAACTCAAGTTTGTTTTCATAAGGAGTGTGTTCTTCCCAAATGCCGTAGGTTAGTTTTTGAGGTTCGAACTTGGGTATGAGATGCATTACTGGTTAGCCCTCCCCAATACAGGCCATTCCGCGCGGCCCTTCATTCACCGAATAAATCGCTGTGCGATCCGGTGCGCACCAAAGTTAGAACGAGAACATCATTTTCCACTTTTCAGTTCCCTCAACGCTTCCTCTACATCGCTATAGCGTTTTGCGTTAGTGTCTCTGGCAAGACGTTCGGCGTTTTCACTTTTTCCCCTCGTCGTCGTCGGGTTTCACCGGGGTATATCCCTGATTCAGGGCTTCCTCATAGTAGTCGAAAACTTTGTCCTGGAGTTTGCCCACACAGTCCGGGCAGACGCAATAGCAGACCTTCTCGGGATCCCCTTCTTCGG
Source organism: Peptococcaceae bacterium CEB3 (assembly GCA_001029295.1). GTDB lineage: Bacteria > Bacillota > Desulfitobacteriia > Desulfitobacteriales > Desulfitobacteriaceae > Acididesulfobacillus. Next base: position 44,224 of record LDXJ01000050.1, read on the forward strand.
TCGGAGCATAAGAACAAAAAGCGAAGACTTCTGTTTCTTTGCCGCAAATCTCACAGGTTTTGCAAGGCACTTCCGGTTCCAGGTTCTTCTCGATATGCCCAAGGCAATCCGGGCAGACACAGTAGCAAACTTTCTTATCCTCGTGCTCCGTGTGCTGGGTTTTGCAAAAAGCATGGACGTTTTCGGTCGTGCCGCAATAGATGCAACTGCCACACGTGACGTTCTCATCTGTTTCCATGGGCGAAGCTCCTTTCCTGACGCTATTGGCAAGGTCCTTGAAGGCATTTTACCCAAAGTTGTGATAAAAAGCAATCCTTTGTATCTAATGGATCTAATGGCCGGCCGCTTCAGTCTATCAGGTCAACAAATCACCCTGCCCAGAAAGTGAACGGGTTCAGCTTAAGCTGAACATCAAAGTTACCCCGCTAACCAGACCGCCAAGAAAAGTGAGACGGCTTGCCTGAAATCCCTGGGATTGTACCCCGTCAACTCGGTGATGCGGTCCAATCGGTAGATCAGGGTATTGCGGTGAATGTAGAGGAGGCGCGCGCTTTCCGTCAAGCTCAGTCCTGTGTGGAAATAGGTTTGCAGGGTCTGCCGCAGTTCCGGGGAGAGTTTGCCGAGGACACTTCCTGAGTAGTGCTCCAGAGGCTCAGAAGGGCTTTGAGCGAATAGTTGGGCAAACCCCGCCTGCCATTGCGCCAGGCCGGCTTCGCCGGGAAAAAAGCGCCGGTGCACACGAGCGAGCCGCTGCAGTGCCAAATAACTTTCCCACAACCCCCGAGTTCCGGGTGTGTCCACATAGACGTAGGACAAAATCCCAAGTTCGTCGGCCAACACGGAGTGGATCTGACTGATGAGGCCCGCCGCCCAGGACAGCAGGCTTTTTCGGTTCGCATCCGAGCTGCCCTCCGGGGATGTATACAGGAAAATCTCCGAGTCGTTAAGCAAAAATACTTCCGTGCGAGGCAGGAAATTGCGGAGAATCAAAGGGATATCGGGGTGCCAGGCCTGACAGCGGACGAGAACGGGAACACCAAGGGGGAGATCAGGCAGGCCATACATCCGCGCCCGCTCCGCAAAGGCGGCTTCATCCCAATGTCCTAGGACAGCACTTTGCAGAATAGACTCCCAGCCCGCGGCGGGCGCCGGGTTTTCCGAAGCGGGCACTGGGTTTTCCGAAGCGGGCACTGGGTTTTCCGAAGCGGGCACTGGGTTTTCCGAGGCAGGCACGGGGTTTTCCGAAGCAGGCGCCGGGTTTTCTGCCACAGCGAGGGACCCGGAGTCAGGGGACTCAGCTTCATGTTTTGGGGGGGTTGATCCCAGGTTAGGAGAAGGAGGTTCGTGAGGTTTTACCATAAAGCTCCTTTCACACTAAAGACAGCTGGGTTTCGATGTCAAAATAATGGATGGCGGCCATATCGAAAGCGATGCGATGGTTTTCGAGAGCTTTGGCCTGACTTGAAGCCTCAAAGCGCGCGACCACGTTGTCGCCACCTACGGACAAGTAGACATAATTCTCCGCTCCCATGGGCTCTACCACTTCCACCTTGGCTTCCAGGGTCCAATCGGAATGAGCGGACAAAAAGGCGTCATCATCGTAGACGAATTCCGGCCGGATACCGAGCATGATTTCCTTCCCATTATAGGGGGCCAGGATTTGGCGGTGCTTTTCGGCGGCGGCAAGATGGAAGCCGGGATGGATCAACTGCGGGACCCCATTGTCCGTTTTAACGTTGACCTTAAGGAAGTTCATGGAGGGCGAACCGATAAAACCGGCCACGAAAATATTCTTGGGATGATTGTAAAGATTCATGGGAGTATCGACCTGTTGGATGTAGCCGTCTTTCATGACGACGATGCGGTCGCCCATGGTCATAGCTTCGGTCTGGTCGTGAGTGACGTAGACCACAGTGGTCTGAAGGCGCTGGCGCAGCTTGGATATCTCAGCCCGCATCTGCACTCTCAGTTTGGCGTCCAGATTGGACAAAGGTTCGTCCATCAGGAAGACCTGAGGCTCACGCACAATGGCCCGCCCCAGAGCCACCCTTTGCCGTTGTCCACCGGAAAGGGCTTTGGGTTTGCGATCCAAGAGATGTTCAATATCCAGAATGCGAGCGGCTTCTCTGACGCGACGGTCAATTTCGGCCTTGGGGGTCTTGCGCAGTTTGAGGCCGAAGGCCATGTTGCCGTAAACCGTCATATGAGGGTAGAGGGCGTAACTCTGAAAGACCATGGCGATGTCGCGGTTTTTGGGCGGCACATCGTTGACCAAGCGCTCACCGATGAAGAGCTCTCCGCTAGTAATCTCCTCCAAGCCGGCAATCATACGCAAAGTTGTGGTTTTACCGCACCCGGAAGGACCGACAAAGACCATGAATTCTTTGTCCTTGATTTCCAAGTTAAAATCGTGGACGACCTCATTTTGATCATACTTTTTTGTCACACCTTTAAACACCAGTCCAGCCATGAAAAATCCTCCTTGTCCTTATTCTGTCCGGCACCGACCCTGTCTTACACTCATTCTTGCGGATACGGCGACTTGCTGCTACGATTTGCTGCGTCGACAAAGTCGCAGTTCAAAAGCCGGCTAGTTTTAAAGACAGGGTAACAGAAGTGAGGGGATTTAGCTATTGGACAAGAGTACGAATTTTCGAGCCCCTGCTCCGTAAACAGCGGGATCTTTCCACAGGAAGTGGGGCAAGCGCTTGCTCGTTTCCATTTTCTAATGATGTCGCGATAGAGGTACGGTGGTTTTCCCCGAGAGGCAGTGCGAAAGAAGGTTCAAGATAACACAGTCGGACGCTGTGCTCCCCTTTTCCGCCCCGGTAGCGTTATGCTATAATGGATCCAGAAACTTGCAAAGGAGTCTACCTATGGTTGAGCATGGTCGAACTCCTCATCATCTGCACGACAAAGGGTATAAGGAACTGTTTTCCGACAGCGAAACCTTCCTGGAGTTTATCCAGAGTTTCATTCCTGCCGCTTGGACCCGTGATCTCCGGGCAGAAAATTTGATCAGGATTGATAAGAGTTTTATCCTGCAAGATTTCCAAGATAAAGAAGCAGATGTCGTCTACCGTTTGCAGCATAGTAGTAGCTCGGTAATCTTTTACATTCTTTTGGAATTACAGTCCAGTGTGGATTACCTTATGCCCTTTCGCCTTTTGCTTTACATGACCGAGATCTGGCGGGATGCTTTTCACAACACACCAGAGAAAGATCGCAGGCGTAAGGGTTTTCGTCTACCTGTTGTGGTCCCCATAGTACTTTACAATGGTGTAAGAAAGTGGACGGCAACCTCTAATTTTCAGGGCTTGTTTGTCAATCCTGAAGACTACATCCCCTATGTCCTAGACTTTCGCTATTATTTAGTCAATGTCCGTTCCTTTGCCGAGGGGGAACTTCTCGCTTTTTCCAATTTGGTTGCTACGATTTTCGCCTTAGATCAAAGGATGGAAGCAGAAGAGTTGTTGCCCAGGCTGCGCCGTTTCATGAATGTACTACAACGTCTGAAGCCAAAGGAGTTCCAGCAATTCAAGAATTGGATGCACCATGTTTTGAATGAACGGCTTGCACAGCCCTTGCAAGAGGATGCCAAGGCACTGCTTGAAGAAGCAAATCCTCAGGAGGTGGAACGCATGATTTATAACCTGGAACGTACTCTGAGAAAACTTGAACGCACCGCGAAACAAGAAGGCCGTGAAAAAGGTATCGAACAGGGGAAGCAGGAGGGTATCCTGACGGGAAAGATTAGAGCGAAGCAGGATGACATCACACTCTTTTTGTCTGTGCGTTACGGGGAGGTTTCCCGGTCTCTGCAAGAGGCTGCCCGTCAGATCCAGGATGTAGTCAGTCTGGAAGAGCTCTTGAAGGCACTCTATACGGCCTCGGACTTTTCTGAAGTAAAAGCCGTAGTGGAAAGGTTCGCGGCTCAGGATAAACTATAGTGCTTGGCGGATACTGTCGCCGTGAAGCTTACCCCAAACGTGAAGATTACCCCAAAATGGAGTTCGTGGTCGGGTGGACAAGGGAGATAAGTGGTTAAAACAGCGTGTCTCTAAATATGGCTTTCTTGCCCAGCCAGAGCGCTTTTGTCATAGAGATAGCCGGAGGGCCGGAAAAACCCTGCCACCTTGGCTCGGGGAGATAGGACGACATCCCTGAGGACTTCGTCACGGAAGGTGGGGTAGCCGGTGCGATCGACGATATATCCCACATGTTCCTTGGCCAAGGTGCGGTCGATATGGCGATCGATATAGTCATAAAGGTTTCGGCAGATTCTAAGGACGGTTTCCCTGTCAGCCCACTCCAGAAACGGTGCGGCCAGGCGGGGGTTTTTCTTTCCGGTCCGGCCCATGATCACGACGCGGAAGTATTGGCCACCGCGGCTCCAAGCCCCAGTCGGACATTTGAGGACACACTCTCCGCAGCCCAGACAGCGTTCGGCATCGCGTTGGACTTTGAAATTGTGAAAGCGGAGGGCACCGGTGGAGACTTGCCGGCAGTTTTTGACACAGGCCTGGCAGCCGATGCAGCGCGAAGGATCATAGATGGGCTCGACCTGGCCGATGATCCCGATGTCGTGCAGGTGTACCTTGACGCAGTCGTTGGGGCAACCGGTGACAGCGATCTTGACGTGGGGGTTGTTGGGATAAATCGTCTTTTCGATGTCGTAAGCCAAGCTGGTGGTATCGAAGACGGCTTGGGGGCAGACCCGGTTTCCGATGCAAGCGACGACATTGCGGGTGCCGGCCGCCGGATACCCTTCTTCGGGCGCGGGGACTTGCACCCCCTGATCGACTTCGAGTTCGCGGATCAAGGGCGCGATGAGGGTATTGACCTCGGCAGTCGCTGCCAGCGCAATGCCCGGGATTTCAAACCCTTGGCGGGTGGTCAGGTGAACACTTCCGTCTCCGAAACGGTCGGCAATCTCCTGAAGGATGGGAAAGAATTTGGCCGGGAGATGTCCGCCTGGCACGCGGATGCGCAAGCAAGTCAGATGGCGGTCCTTGGTAACACGCCAGGCGTTTTTGGCCAGCTTCTTAGTATTTAATGACATATTTGAAGCCTCCTCCGGTAACATTTACCCTTACGTTAGTCGACCAATTTTCTGGCTTTGGCGTAATTGAAGACCGGCCCGTCCAAGCAGACATGCGTGCTGCCGACGCGGCAGTGGCCGCACTTGCCCAGGCCGCAGGACATCCGGCGCTCAAGGGAGACCCAGATTTGGTCTTCCTTGAGCCCGCGCCGCAGAAGTTCCGCACAAGTGAACTTCATCATGGCCGGTGGCCCGACGACGATGGCCCTGGTATTTGTCGGAGAAGGAATAGCCAGGTCGGGGATGAGGGCAGTGATGAGGCCGACGTGTCCTGGGCTCGGGACAGGGACGTCGCAGACTTGATCGACTGTGACCTGAACGTCGAAACTCCGGCTCCAGCTCTCCAGTTCCGGCCGGAATAAAATGTCCTCAGGACTCTTGAAACCGGCCAAGATGGTCAGCCCCGCCAGGGTTTCCGGCCTCTCGGCAAAATGCCGAATGACGCTCTTCACAGGTGCCAAACCGGTGCCGCCGGCCGCGATGATGAGATGTCTGCCCGCAAATTGCTCTAAGGGAAAGCCTTGACCATAAGGACCGCGCAGGTAAAGATAATCGGCTTCTTCCAGGCGGCTGAGGTTTTCGGTCACCTTTCCCACCCGGCGAATGGTGAGTTCCACGGAGTCCGGCGTAAAATCGCTGATGGAGATGGGGCATTCCCCCACCCCCGGGAGGGAGACTTCCACGAATTGTCCCGGGACCGGATTGAGGGAACAGCCTATATGATAAGTCCAATCCACGGCGGTTTGCCTGGTCTTGCTCAGGATTGGGGCCCGGAAGGGCAGGTAAGGGTTATTTGACATCTTTCTTCACCTCCACTGCGGCTGATGTGTCGCCTAATTTGCGGTTTGCCTCCGCTTTGGTCGAGTCTTCCAGCTCTGCGAGTTTGTTCACGCAACGGGAGAAAGAAATATATTCCGGGCAGGCGTAATCACAACGCCCGCAGCCGACACATAAATTGACGCCAAAATGCTCCTTAAAATGATAGATCTTGTGCAGCACTTTATAGCGCATGCGTTCTCCTTTATCCCGGCGGTAGGAGTGCCCGCCGGCCAGATCGGCGAAGCCGTCAATCTGGCAGCCCGCCCAGACCCGCCTTCTCTCGCCGACTTTCGGGTTGTCGTCGTAGAAGATGTCCTGCAGGCTGAAACAGCTGCAGGTCGGACAGACGACGTTGCAGCGGCCACAGGCGATGCAGCGTTCAGAGTACTCCCGCCAAAACGGGTGCTCTGAGAAGGCTTCCGGGTTATCCGGAAGCCTGACCGGGTTTTTGTGTTCTCGGACGAAAGCCGGCTCATGTTCCCGGGGTTTTCCCAGGCGGCCAAATAATTCTTCCAAGTCTTCCCGCACGTCGCAAAGATAAGCGCCGTTCTCAGGCCGGATAGAGAAAGCGTAGTCGCGGCTTTCGTTGGTGCCCATGGAGGCGCAGAAACAACCCTCAAATTCTTCTTGGCATTCCATAAGGACAAATTTTACTTTGGCCCGCGCTTCCTGATAGTAGGAGTCAGGATAGGGTCCGTTGTGCAGAAGGGCTTGATCCAGACGCTTCACCGCTTCCAGATCGCAGGAACGCAAGAAAACCAGGATCTCACGGTCATCGGTTTCCGGTTCCCGCCACTGGCTCTCCGTAAAATAAAAAAGAGTTTGGTTTACGGGAAAAAGAATCTCTTTCGGGGAAAAATAAGATCTCTCATTGAATACAATGTCCCGGCTCCGATTGATTTCAGCATAGCCGATGAGGTCGGTATCAGAAAAACGCCCTTTTCCGGGAAGTCTTACCGGGGCGTAAATCCGGTACTTTGGTTTCAGTAAGCGCAACAGCTCATCGAGAGCCGCCGCTTCGATTAAAGAGCCCACACCGTGTTTCCACCTTTCTTTTCCAAATCTCGCGTCCCTGTGTTAACTAATCTTGCGCGGAGTAAAGCAGCCCGTGGCGGAGCAAAATAATCTTCCGCGGAGTAAAGCGGCTTTCCGCGGAACAAAGTAGTCTTGCCCAGAATCCGTTGTTCAAGTTAATACTAGCACAAGGATCACTGAGTCAAGTGTGATCGGGGTCACGTATCTTCGGAATAGCCTCAGCAACCGGAGCTTCAGCTGACATCTGGGAGAGCTGCCCTCATTCCACGATTAAAACCGTGGGTTTTCGGCTGCGTTTCTGTAAAGGTTGGCGATTTCTGAGTAAATTCCTGAAAACGGTGCAAGATAAGAATGGCTTCCGAAAAACAGTAAGGAGGAATCAACATGGCAGGAGAACGTAACACAAACACACCGGCTGTTCAAGGTGCGGGCCAAGCTTTGGATCAATTCAAATGGGAAATCGCCAACGGCATGGGTGTCCAGCTCGGCGGAGATCGTACGTCGCGTGAGAACGGGCGTGTCGGCGGGGAAATGACCAAACGCTTGATCCAGTTTGCGGAGCAGAATCTGAGCTCCGGGCAGCGGATCTGATTCGGGGGACGAACATAGCGGACAGGAACTCCACAACAGCGAACAGGCGGGGGCTTCGGCCCCCGTATTTATTTGCCGAAAAACCGTCCCCTCGCAGTTCCGATGCAGGAGCTCCGAACCCTGTAAGAACAAGTGCTTCCCCCAAAAAATTCACGCACATAGTCCAAACGTTTGCCCCTGTGGTATAATCGGGCCAGAGACGGAAAAAAGAGCCGCGGCGTCTCCAGCAACGGAGAACCGCAGCCGAGAACCGCGGCCGCATAGAACGTCGCGGAATCGAGTTGGAGGGGCAAGATGCTGCATAACCTTTGGAATTTATTTGTAGGTTTTTTCCGGGCGAGTAACTTTGGCTTCGGCGGTGGGGCTGTTTTTATTCCGCTCATGCAGGTCGAGGTTGTAAATCGCTTTCACTGGCTGACCAATGCCCAGTTCGCGGACGCGGTGGCCGCCGCCAACGCCCTGCCGGGGCCTGTGGGGACCAAGATTCCCGGCTATGTCGGATATCAGATCGCCGGTTGGCCCGGGGCTTTGGTGGGGGTTCTCGCTTCCATCGGGCCCACGACACTCATCGTCATTCTCCTGGGCGGGGTCCTCATGAAATATGCCAATTCTCCGAAACTTCGTGCCATGCTGAACAAGCCCGGAGTTTGACAGAGGAAGAGCGATACCTTGTTCATTAGCATCCGGTCATCAGAGAAGAAATGCTTGAGAATACACGCTTGCATCCCAATGTGCGAGCCATTGTCAGGGGACACCATGAGCGCTGGAACGGACAGGGCTATCCGGACGGCCTGATTGGAACAAGGATTCACCGGGATGCCCACATCGTTACCGTGGCAGATGCTTATGAGGCTTTAACCGCAGACAGGCCCTATCGCAAGGGAATCCCCCCCTATTATGCTTTGGAAATGCTCCTCAGTTGGTCGGCGAAGGACTTCAACCCGCATGTGGTCGAAGCTTTCAGGAAAGCTCTGATCTTGTACCCGGGCAATGCGGTCGTTACTTTGAACACGGGTGAAGTGGGGTGGGTGGTATCTGCTCCCAAGGAGACGCCAACACGGCCCCTTGTTCGTTTGCTCTTTGACCGGGACGGGAAGTCTGCGAACAGGGAAACCAACACTGATCTGATGGAGAAATTGACTTGCTTCATTCAGCGCGTCGAGTTCGGCGAGGCTGAGTCTAGTGCATGAGCGGATTTCCTGGATAATCGTTCTAAGAACGGGCTTCTCTGACCAAATAAGTCCAGCTTATGGCGAGGAGACTAAGAACCCCAGCCAGAGCAAAACTTACGGGAGCAGCGAAAACATAGTCCCATTTCAAACCTGTTAGGATCCCCCCAACGGCCCCACCTAAGGCACTGAAGGGAATAAACACACTCCAACGCTTTTTCGTTAGGATGACGGTCATAAAGGGGATAAGAGTCGAAGCACTGATACAGCCGACGAGCAGTAGGATGTTGAGAATATAGATGTGAACAGAAAGAGCGTAGAGTTCGGTCGCCAAGGCAATAAATATTGTCACAACCCAACTCGCGCGGGTGCTAGGCCCTGCAGGCAACTTGTGCTCTAAGATAGAAAACAAAACGGAGAAAATAATGTTTAATTCTCCGACAAATGAAAAAACTAGGGAAACAAACAAGCTGAGAAATATGATGTAAGACAATAGTCGGGAATCAAATTGCCGAAATAGATTGTCGAGCAGTTCCGGAAGGCTATTCACCTCTCCAGTGTAAATGACACTAAAGACCAGTGTTGAAAAAGAGAAAGAAAGAGTCAAACCGACTGCCCCAGCCAAAAGAAAAGTCGGGGCAATTTTCTTATTCTTGGAAGACTGGAGAAGAGACCAAAAGGTGTGGCTCAGAAGTAAGTGACCTGATAAAATTAAAATGGAAGCGACAAGGAAAGTAACGACATCCGGATTATTTGTCACCAGGGTATAGGGCTGATACAGACGGACACCCAAATAGACATTGTTAATCCCGATGCGGAGAAACAAGTCAATAGGTAGCAGCAAGGCAACGGCAAAGAGCAGAATGAGTTGAATCATGGAAAAGAGATGGGATGGCACGAGCTTAGGAAAACTGAAAAGAAGGACGCTGAGGGCGAAAAAAATCAGTTCCCAGCCGGCCATGGAAACAGGAAGCCAAGCATCCATGAATTGTCTTCCTGCCTCCTCTTGTAGGAAGAGAATCCCCCCGTGATAAAGGATGATCATTAGAATAGGTAAGAACAAGCCGGCAGGAGGCAGCTTGTGGGCCAGACATCCCAGAAGAGTGGAATCTTGAGCAACTGATTGAACCCTTTTGCCAACAGCAGCCAGCGACGCGAAGGCCGACAGCCCGGCGACTGCATAACCCACTCCGCCCAGCAAACCAAATTTCAAACTGGCTTCCAGGGCAATGAAGAATGTGCTACCTGAGAGCCACTCCACTACCAGAGGAATAGCCCAGTGACTTACAGCGGAAGACCGTTCAATTGGGTCGAAGCCCCATCTAAACTGGTTAAGCAACGCCTATTTCCCCATTTCGCGATAAGCTCGGGGAGACAATCCCGTTATCTTGCGAAACATCGTACTGAAATAATGTTGGCTGGCAAACCCGGTAGCTTCAGCAATTTGAAAAATGTTCCAATCCGTATTGGTAACCAACAATATCTTGGCTTTCTCAATTCGGTAATTTAAAACGTATTCTGAGAAGGACATTTTGACTTGTTCACTAAAACGTCGACTTAGATAGGAAGGATTGACATGAATTTGCTGAGCAATATCGTTCAGAGCTAATTTTTCTGCATAGCGGTCCCGAACGGCGCTTAATGTGAGCTCGACGATGGATGAGTATTCTTCCCGGGTATGACCATGGATTCTAAAAAGAGATTCTCGCAGCTCGCTCTCAATGATTGGTTTGGTCAGATAGTCCACGACACCTAGCTTAATTGACTCCTTAGCTGACTGAAAATCCTGGTAGGCAGTAATAATAACAATTTTCACCTCCGGATCCTTGGCCTTGAGCTCGTTCGCCAATTCCAGGCCTGACTTACCAGGAAGTCGAATATCTAAAAAAGCCAGTTGAAAATGAATTTGGGCACTCAAGGCTAGGGCCTGATGCCCGTCCACCGAGGTGAAGAGATTCCAATGCGGAAACAAGGGTTTTATAAACAAGCCGAGTTGCTCCAACTCAAAGGGCTCATCGTCTACCAGTAAGACATTCACCTATTTCGCCTCACTTTCCGGGTATAAGAGGGGCCAAAAAACAATGGCTTCCGTTCCGCCTTCGGGATGGTGGGTCAGGGTTACCTTGGCCTTTTCGCTGAACAGCAAATTGAGCCGGCGTCGAATGTTTTGCAAGCCTTGACCCTTAGTTGGAATGTTTGTTGTGTTGCCATTTGTTACGTCGGGAGCGTTTTTTCTTTCTCCTGGGCCATTGTCCCAGACTCGGAGCCAGATCTTTTCCTCTTTGGTCGTGAAGGAGAAACGCAGGATCGCTTCTCCGACTTTTTTCTCCAGTCCGTGTTTAAAGGCATTTTCCACCAGGGTTTGTAGCATATACGGAAGGATAAAAGCGTTCATAAGTTCCGGCACCACTTCGTAAGACACTTTAAGTCTTTGTCCGAAGCGCATCTTTTGTATTTCCAGATACGCTAGAGTAAATTGAATTTCCTCGTGTATTTGAGCCCACTGTCCTCTGGTTTGGTAGCTGACTCTTAAGAAAATCACCAAATTCTCCAAAGCCCGGATGAGCTCATTAAATTTCTTTAAACGGGCCAGGCTGAGTAGTAAGTTCAGAGTGTTAAAGAGAAAATGCGGCTTGATCTGTTGTGTCAGCTGAATATATTCCATCTGTTGGAGTTCCTGCTCCAGTTGCAATTTGAGATAGCGACTTTTGATGAATTCCAACTCGCGTTCAAAGACGAGCATAAGTAATAAAGTAATAGCTCCTGCGACAGGAGCCAAAATGGAGATTATGACCAGCCATATGAACGCTTTATAAGTGATCATTGCTAGCTCCAGTCTTCAAATTCTGAGGTCGGTTCCTACCGCAAAACGTTACTGTTAAACCGTACCGTTAAATCTTCCCACCTGCTTACTCTGAGTTTACTCCAAAACCTGGCTCATGCCAAGTATCCTAGAGCAAATGACATCCGGCAAAATGCCCGGGGCCCACACTCTGCAAAGAGGGCTCCTCAAGACGACAGCGTTCCTTTGTCAACGGACAGCGGGTATGAAAACGACAGCCTGTCGGTGGGTCAAGGGGTGAGGGAACGTCTCCCTGGAGTATCACCCGCTCTGCCTTTGCCTTACCCGGGACGGGGATGGCTGTCAATAGAGCTTGGGTGTAGGGATGCCGCGGCCGGCTGAACACGGATGCCCGGTTGCCAATTTCAGCAATTTTGCCCAGATACATAACCATCACCCGGTCGGAAATGTGGTAAACAACTCCCAGATCGTGGGAAATAAATAAATAGGTTAAGCCATATTGGCCTTGCAGTTTTTTCAGGAGATTGAGAATCTGCGCCTGTACGGAGACATCCAGAGCCGACACGGCCTCATCACAGATAACCACCTTGGGATCGACAGCTAAGGCCCGGGCGATGCCAATCCTTTGTCTTTGCCCGCCACTAAACTCATGCGGGAAACGCTTCATCTGGTCAGCCCTAAGTCCGACGTCCTCCAAAAGTTGGATGATGCGCGGGTGCCTCTTTTCCTCGGGGACCGCCTGGGAAATCTCCAAAGCTTCTTCGAGTAACCGCCCCACAGTCTGACGTGGGTTTAAGGAGGCGAAAGGATCCTGAAACACGATCTGAATGTCTTTCCGTGTCTTCCGCAAATCCTTTCGGTTCAAATCAAGAAGGTTCTTCCCCTGAAAGAGCACCTCTCCACTTGTGGGCTCTTCGAGGCGCAGAATTGCCCGGCCGGTCGTCGATTTGCCGCAGCCTGATTCGCCGACGATACTCAGGGTTTCTCCCTTAAACACCTCAAAACTCACCCCGTCCACTACTTTGATATGATTTACTGTCCGACCGAGCACTCCACCCTTAACCGGGAAATATTGCTTAAGATTTCTTACTTCCAATAGCGGGGCCTTTTCTGATTGGCTCTGACCCATGGTTCGCATCCTCCCCCAGATTAATTTCTCACGATTCGTCATAAAGCCAACAGCGTACCTGATGTTGATCGGTTTTCACAAGATGGGGTGTGTGTGTTTTGCACTTTTCGAGTCTTTTTAAACATCGTGGCTCGAAGGAGCATCCTTCAGGCATGTTGAAAGGGCTGGGCACGCTACCGGGAATAGGGGTCAGCTCAGCTTGCCCCTGCTCCATACGGGGAGACGAATTGAGAAGTCCGACTGTGTAGGGATGAAGGGGTAAAGTGAATAGGGACGCCACATTTGCGTACTCTACAATTTTGCCTGCATACATGACAACCACAAACTCGCAGGTTTCCCAGACCACCCCTAAGTCATGGGTAATCAAGATCATCGCCATACCTAATTCTTTCTGTAAGTTTCGGATGAGTTCCAGGATTTGCGCCTGTATGGTTACGTCTAGCGCAGTTGTCGGCTCGTCCGCGATGAGAAGTTCGGGGCCGCAGGCCAGGGCCATGGCAATCATGACCCTTTGCCGCATGCCGCCGCTCAGTTCAAAGGGAAATTGGCGAGCTCTCTTCTCCGGGGACGGAACGCCCACCTGTTTCAACATGTCCACAGCCTTGTCCCAGGCTGCTTTTGTGCTCGCTTTTTCATGAATCCTGATGGTCTCGGCAATCTGCTCCCCGACCGTAAAGACAGGATTGAGTGAAGTCATGGGTTCCTGAAAGATCATCGCGATACTGTTCCCGCGGAGGGTGCGCATTTCTTCTTCAGAGATTGTCCGTAGATCCCGTCCTTTGAAATTCATTGCCCCTTCTACAATCTTCCCCGGACTGGCGATTAAGCGCATGATGGACAGAGCCGTCATGCTTTTTCCGCAGCCTGATTCGCCGACGATACCCAGAGTCTGATTCCTGTCCACCGCGAAATCAACCCCATCAACCGCTTTGACAGTACCTTCATCGGTTTGAAAGTATGTTTTTAAAGCCAGAACTTCTAATAATTCCTCAGGCATTCAGTCCACCCCTTAGTTAAGCTCAATTCGCCGGTTAAAATATCTATACAAAATGTCAACAACCAGGTTGATGACCATAAACATAACAGAAATGAAAAGTACTGCGCCCTGTACAACCGGAAAGTCGCGGGCACTGATAGAATCAACGATCAATCTGCCCACTCCATTGATGGCGAAAACAGATTCTGTCAAGACCGTACCTCCGAGCAGAGCTCCGAACTCCAGGCCTACCACGGTAATTACCGGGATAATCGCATTTTTTAAAGCATGCTTGACAATAATTACGCTTTCTTTAACTCCCTTCGCCCGTGCTGTACGGACATAATCTTGACGAATGACTTCCAGCATACTGGCTCTGGACATGCGAGCCACGATAGCTGCCCCCCCGGCACCCAACGTAATGGCCGGAAGAACCATATGAGCCCATGTCCCCCAGCCTGCCACGGGGAAAATCTGAATTTTTACTGCGAAATAGTAAATGAGCATTAGACCAATCCAGAAGCTCGGGACTGAAACCCCGAGGAGTGCCAGGACCATCAACAGCAAGTCCGACCAAGAGCCTTGGCGCATGGCCGAAAGAATCCCAGATCCCAGTCCGATGACTACCATGATAAGGACGCTGGCCACAGCCAGCTCCGCCGTAGTAGGTAGCCGAACGAGAATTTCCTTAAGGACCGGACGATTTGATCGAATCGATGTTCCCAGGTTGCCATGAAGAACATTGCGCAAATAGTCAGCATACTGAACGGACAATGGACGATCTAAGCCCAGTTGGTGCCGTATATCCGCGATCCGTTGGGGTGAAGCACCTTCGCCTGCCATGAGGACCGCAGGATCACCCGGCACTAAGTGCATAATCAGAAACACCACCAAGGTGACCCCGATCAGCACCGGGATCATTTGCAGGACGCGTTTAAGAATAAAGTTTACCATGGTTTACTCCTCCTCGTCTTCTACTCCATCCTCTGATCCAAAGCATCCCGCAGCCCATCGCCAAATAGATTAAAGCCCAGAACGAGAGTTGCAATTGCCAGGCCCGGAAAAGCAGCAATATGGGGCGCATTCCAGAGGAAGTTGCGACCATTTGAGAGCATCGCTCCCCATTCCGGGGAAGGGGGCTGGGCGCCCAGCCCCAAAAAGGACAGACCGGCCGCGGTAAGAATCGCCGTGGCCAGGCGCAGAGTCGCCTGAATGATGATCGGCGACAAGATGTTGGGCAGGATATGGCTCCAAATAATACGGAAATCTCCGGCCCCCATAGTTTTGATAGCGTCAATGTATTCAAGTTTCTTGACCGTTAAGGTGGAGCCGCGCACGATTCGGGCAAAAGTCGGAATCGAAAAGACTCCGACCGCGATCGTCACGTTTATCAGACTGGGTCCCAGGGCGCTGACAATAGCCAGAGCCAAAAGAATGCCAGGGAAGGCCAGAAGGATATCAACAATACGCATAATGACTGCATCCACCCATTTCCCGTAGTAACCGGCTACAAGACCCAGGGGAACTCCCACTACGGCCCCGATGAAGACCGCAGCGAAGCCGACGGAGAGTGACAATCTCGATCCATAAATAATTCGACTAAGAATATCCCGGCCCTTATCATCCGTTCCCAGGAGATGGCTGAAGGAGGGGCCTTGGAATTCGTGAGCCAGATGAATCCGCAAAGGATCTTGGGGGGAAATCCACGGAGCCAATAAGGCGACTAAAATGTAAAAAAGGATAATCGCTCCACCGATCGAGGCGGTTCTTCTTCTCCATAACTTTCTATACACGATCTTCCACTGGGGGTCCCTAGGCAAACCGGATCCCACGTTGTGCTTGCTCTCCGTTATCAACATCATGTACACCGCCTTCAGACAGTCCTTTGCCCTATAAATTATCTAAACACAAGCCATAAGTAAAGGCGTTGGTTGTAACATGTCATTATTTTGAACAATAAAGTAAAGATACTGTAAATTATTGTTTGGCAAGTTATATATAATAAGACCAACAGAGTAGCGATTATTCAAAATAATCAGAGATTATCAGAGAAGGGAGGAGAAATCTCTGCAGCAAGAACGCATCACCAAACTCCGCATCGCCATGGCAGAAAATGATCTCCAGGCGGTTATTCTGCGTTCGCCGGAGAACCGTTACTACTTTTCGAATTTCCGGGGTACAGCTGGGTACCTGCTCATCACACCGGAAGAGACATTTCTCTACACGGATTTTCGCTATCTTGATCAGGCGAAAACACAGGCGCCACTTTACAAAATTATTCATCATCGTGTCAATGCTCTGGAACATATCTGTTCGGATCTCGCCGGTCTCCGTGTGAGCCGGCTGGGCCTGGAGATGGATGTGACACCGGCAGCTGACTACCTGGAAATCACGGGTTCTATGCCTTCTGTCGAGATGTTAGATATTTCGGGTGACATCTTTGCGTTGCGCATGATCAAAGATGCCGAAGAAATACGGAAGATCAGCCGCGGTATAGAGATCTGCGATCATGCCTTCAGCCATATTCTGAACTTTATCCACGCAGGAATTTCGGAACGGGAAATCGGCTTGGAACTTGAGATCTTTATGCGCAAAGAAGGTGCCGAGGGCATCAAGACGAATCACGTGATTGCTTCTGGGGAACGCTCTGCTCTCCCCCATGGTCAAGCCACGGACCGGAGGGTCAAGAAGGGTGACTTTGTTACAATGGACTATGGAGCCCGGGTAGATGGCTACTACTCAGATTTCACCCGGACGGTTATTATCGGTGAACCTTCGCCGCAGCGGATCGAGATCTACCGGGTTGTCCAGCAAGCACAGATGGAGGCTTTGGTTGCCATAGGCCCAGGTAAGGTTTGCTCTGAAATGGACGAAGTCGGCCGCTCTGTGATTCGCAAGGCAGGGTATGGGGAATTTTTCGGGCACAGCCTCGGTCATTCACTCGGACTTAGCATCCACGAAAAGCCCGGTATGCGTGCAGGCGACCCCAATCGGTTGCAACCCGGTATGGTCATGAGTGTCGAGCCAGGCATCTATCTGCCAGGGTTTGGTGGTGTCCGGATTGAAGACGTGATCGTTGTTACAGAGAAAGGCTGCGTCAATTTCACGCATTCCACAAAAGAGCTTCAGGTACTCACATAAGGTTACACATATGAAGTCACTCACATAAACGTCATTTAGAGAAAATAGGGGGAGTATTTATGAAAAAGACAGGTCTGGTCGCTTTATTGCTTGTCCTCATCTTGAGTCTAGTGGGCTGCGGTGCCATGAATGTTGCTTCTTCCGGGGCTCCTGCCTCGGGCAAGCCGGGGGGAACTCTGGTCATTGCGGAATCTTCGGACGCCACTAAGCTTGACCCACAGCTTGGAACAGACATTCCGTCCGCCAACGTCTATTTTGGTAAGATATATGAAGGTCTTGTTGGGCAAAATGACAAGATGGAGATCGTTCCGCTTCTGGCCACCAGTTGGCAACGCGTGGATCCCAACACTTGGGAATTCAAATTGCGGCATGGGGTCAAGTTCCAGGACGGTACACCCTTCAATGCTGCTGCCGTTAAAAAAAATTTTGATCGGATTCTTGACCCGAAAACGGCTTCGCCACGCGCATCCTTATTCAGTATGGTCAAGGATATGAAAGTGGTTGATGACTACACGATTCAGTTCATCACCTCTTATCCGTACACGCCCCTTCTCGTCAATCTGGCTCATTATGCCGGTTGCATTATAAGTCCAAAAGCGATCGACGACTACGGTCTCAAACTTGGTGACCATCCGGTGGGAACAGGTCCCTTCACATTCGAATCCTGGACGCCGGGACAACAGATAACCCTTGTCCGCAATGACAATTACTGGGGACAGAAGGCGAAGGTGGACAAGGTCGTCTTCAAAGTAGTGCCGGAAGACGCCACCCGCGTCGCCATGGTGCAGACTGGGGAAGCCCAATTGGCCGAACCGATTCTAGCAACAGACATTGACCAGATTACAAAGTCATCAAGCATGCAACTCATCCGCACACCTGCTCTGACCAATGACTACCTTGGCTTTAACGTCAGAAAGAAACCCTTTGACGATGTGAGGGTTCGGCAGGCCATTGCTTATGCGATTGACACCGATGCAATTATGAAAGGGGTCTTCAACAACGTCGGCACCAAGGCCAACGGTCCTATGGGCCCCAAAGTATTCGGCTATGATCCCGGTCTGAAAGGGTATCCCTATGACATCAATAAAGCGAAAGAGCTTTTGAAAGCGGCCGGGTATCCGAATGGATTCAATACGACGATCTGGACCAACAATAATGCGACACGAGAGAAATTGGCCGAAGTTCTCCAATCTGAACTGAAAGGCATTGGGGTCAACGTCCAGATAAAGGTCATGGAATGGGGTGCTTATCTCGAAGCTACCGCAAAAGGAGAGCAGGACATGTATATCCTGGGTTGGTCGAACATGACGGGAGACGCTGACTACAACCAATACTACCTATTTGACTCGAAGGCTATGGGAAATCCCGGCAACCGCTCGTTCTACAATAATCCTGAGGTCGACAACCTGATCCAGCAAGGGCGGAGTGAGTCGGATCTGACGAAAAGGAAAGCTATCTACGCTCACGCCCAGGAGATTGAAATGAAAGAACTTCCCATGATCTTTTTGCGCAATCAAGAGCTTCTCGTTGCGGCGGGCAAGAACGTAAAAGGGCTCTGGGTTCATCCAGCGGATATTTTGATGGTGACCAATGTGACAGTCCAGTAGGCTCGTCATTGGCAAAAGGAGTGACATCGCCGGACCGTCGCGCTGCAGCGGCCCGGCGATGTGTCCCCTGCTTTTAGGTTGACGAACAGGGAATTTTGTGCTAACTTTTCAAGTGGAAGCTTGATCCATTACTACGCCATGAGAGGAGGGACTACTCGTGACAAGATTGTTCTTCATTGCAATGATTGCGTTGCGGAAGACCGGACCCGCAGTTTCTTCGTTGCGGGATACGTATGCCCTTTTTCGGGGATATGGCGGAGTAAGTGGTTTTCCTGCGTAGTGCTTGCGTAAGGTGAATTGAATACTCTGTTCTGAGACCGCGAGGGCATCGTTCCTTCGCGGTCTTTCTAGTGTGCCCGGAATGGCCAATCAATTTATGCAGGGAAAAACAATGCTGGAAGTCATGCTCACTAAAATAGAGAAAATGTACGGAGGCAACAAGATACTCAGGGGAGCTACTTTCCCGGTGCTGACAGGGGAGAAGGTAGGACTTGTAGGCAGGAACAGATCAGGCAAAACCACACTGCTCAAAATAATTGCCGGCCTGGAAACTTATGATAGTGGTGACTTAACCACACGGAATGGGGCTTCCGTCGGTTATCTGGATCAGATGCCTGAATTGACGGAACGTTCAAAAGCTATCGATGATGATGGTCGTGTTAGTTACGGCCGGGATGGCGAAGTGGGCGAAACCAGAGAAGGGCATCCTGGATCGCTTGATCGTACCCGATAAAATCACCAGGCAGCAACCTGGCCATCGGTGCGGGGTTCCGTACCGCCGGCTAAGACACCATGCTTGTCTCGCCAGATGATTTCACCGCGGCCAAAACCGCCCGATCCCAAAGGTCGGACAATATGGTGTCCCTTGCGGGCCAGAGCTTCTGCGATATGATCTGGAACGCTATGCTCCACTTCGACTGATTTGCCTTGGAGCCATTGCCAGCGAGGTGCATCTAAGGCTGCCTGCGGATTTAGATGAAAATCAACCGTGTTCATGACTACTTGGAGATGGCCCTGGGGTTGCATAAAGCCCCCCATGACGCCGAAGGGGCCGACCGCTGTACCCTCGTGTGTTAGGAATCCCGGAATGATGGTGTGATAGGGCCGTTTACCTGGTTCGAGGACATTGACATGGTTCGGGTCAAGAGTAAAATTGTGTCCCCGGTTTTGCAGGCTGATGCCGGTCTCGGGTACCACCAGGCCGGAGCCGAATCCCATATAGTTGCTCTGAATGTAGGAGACCATGTTGCCGTTCTTGTCAGCGGTGGCGAGATAGACGGTTCCCCCTTGAGGCGGCTGACCTGGCTCCGGTTGGAGGGCCTCTTGACCAATCAATTTTCTTCGTTCCTCAGCATAAGCGGGGGAGAGCAGGTCCTCGACCCTAACCCGCATGCTTAGCGGGTCAGCGATGAACTTCCTGCCATCTGCAAAAGCCAGTTTCATGGCTTCAATAGCCAAGTGATAGGTCTCCACACTGTCCTTTTCCGTGAATTCCAACCCATTGAGGATGTTGAGCGCCATAAGGGCCACGAGGCCATGCCCGTTGGGGGGAATCTCCCATACTTGATATCCCCGGTAATCAACTTTGATGGGCTCGACCCATTCCGGTTGGAAAGCGGCTAAATCCTCTTTGCGTAGGTATCCACCATAGTTACGGGAGAAACGGTCGATTCTGTCTGCAATATCCCCGTGATAGAAAGACTGCGCCTTAGTTTCGGAAATCGACTGCAAGGTTTGAGCATGGGCCGGTGAACGCCACATTTCACCAATTTCAGGAGCACGGCCATTGGGGGCAAACGTCTCAAACCAGTGTTTGAATTCATCCCCGGTGAGTTCACGTCGATAGTTGCCAAAGGCCAATTTCCAATTGCGGCCAAGAGTTGGAGAAAGGGGGTAGCCGTCTTGAGCATAAGCAATGGCCGATTGCATTACGTCTGTTAAAGATAAATGTCCGAAACGCTGTGAGAGTTCCGCCCAAGCTGCCGGCGCGCCGGGAACGGTGACGGGGATCCAACCGTATTTCGGAATCTCAGTCGACCCTCTGTCTAACAGGGTTTTATAAGATAGGCTTTTAGGTGCGGGACCGCTGGAGTTCAAACCATAAAGTTTCCCTCCTGTCCAAACAAGGGCGAAGGCATCTGCGCCAATCCCGTTGGATGTTGGCTCTACCACGGTAAGGGCCGTAGCGGCGGCGATGGCTGCATCAATGGCGTTCCCCCCGCGCCGCAAAACGTCGAGACCGGCTTGGGCAGCTAAAGGCTGTGAGGTCGCCACCATACCGTTTCGGGCATAAACCGTAGCCCTCCGTGAGGCATAGGGGTAATATAAAGGATCGAAGCTCATTTTATAACGTCTCCTTTCATAATTGATCTTTCGCGATACGATGAACCGGGAACTACTGAATTAAACTTTATACTTGGTTGTATCAATTTGTACCATGTTTAACAAAACATCTTCTCTTTGAGCCGTTTGAGAGCCTCTATAAGAATTTCGTGAGAATGCCAGCTAAAACAATGGATAGTGTCGTTACCGTAACAAAGCCGGAAATCACGTATGCCGGCATGATTTTATTCATAACAACTCTTTTTTCATCTTCATTCTCCGATACCGCAATCGCGATCTCGTTAGCAATTAAATAAGTTGCTGGGAAACCTAAAAGTTGGGCCCAAGCAATACCAAAACCTAAGTTTCTGGAGCCCACAACTTTCCAGGTAGGGATAAAATAGCAGACTATAAACAAGGCTACAGTAGAAATGGCGACAACTACAAGCATTTGAAGTGACAATCCCAAAAGGCTGTTTAATTTGACTAAAGCTAGTGATGGGATGATACTAGCAAATATGGCCATATTCAATAACCCGGATGATTTTCCTTTTGTTAAGATGTTTTCTGGTACTAAGCCGAAATAACCTACGGTAGCTCCTAAAAATAATGCCCAAATGGAATAATTAATACCTGTGTGTTTATCCAAGAATTCGGCAAGCCCGGAGAATAGGGCTGCTACCGCTAAACAGACATAATCAGTATAATATTTTTCCCAACCTAATCTGATATATAAAGGTGTTTCAAGTACTACTTCAGTGGTTGCGGCTGATTGCAACTCAGCATTTTGATCATAGAGTCCTGAAGCCTTTTTGGACCGATAATCTTGCAGTAAATCCCTAGCTTCCTTTAAACCAAAGAATGAAGCAAAGGGAGTTCCTACAAATTTATGAATGACAAAAAGAAATGATGCTAAGGCCGCAGCCAGTGGTAGACCTGCTTTTAGAGCCGCATGGTTCATGACTTGAGTCGCAACGATACCTCCACTCATAACAGGAATGCTAACGAGTGCTGCATCTTTGCCGATTAACGGTGTCACAAGAGCTATGGCAAGTGAGACGACAGCCATCGATATAGCTGCCATGACTGCAGTACGCCACTCTTTCTTAAGTTGCCGCAAATTGATACTAGTCCCCATGTGGAAAACGATAAACACGGCTGACCAACTGGCAATTTGACCAAGTCCAGCTTGATTAATTACATTAGCAGGTAATAGCTTTGAGAGGAAAGCGAGTAGAAAGGCTAGTAACGCTACAAAGACAGATGAAAGCCTCGCCTTGGTACGTACAGCCAAAATATCACCAATTCCAAAAAAAGCGATACAGATAAGAAGATATAAATAATTCACGCAATATCCCTCCCCAATAGTTCATATATTTTGTAATATTTGGTCGGTTTAGCGTTTTAGGCCTCTTACATTCCTCCTTTTCATTTGGCCAAAAGGGAATGGCTAATTTTCTTTAGGGTTTCCGTGATTAGGGCGGTGATCAGGTTCCTGCCCGAAACGTGAACCGTCATTCTTGGTAACAGAGTACTAGCTAAAGTGAAATTCCTAGTTGCTCCAGATATTTTAATTCGAGCTCAAAACGAACAGTTTTCAGTGGGTCTACGACTTGGCAAATTTGCAGATGGCCAACCAGGCTAAGCAAATTGACCGCATCGTATTCATTGACTGTACTATCCGCCGTCAATAACCCCACGAGATTGCGGGTGGCGTTTGTGACTGCTTTATCAAGTGTCTTCGCTGAAGCGATAGCATACACGGAAGAAGCAGTTTTCGCTAAAGGTAGTGGCAGATGACAGCTTTTAAGTACAGACACGGTTACCGTCACTTCTCCTTGAACTTCCAGGCCGCAAACTGAAACTTCCCCGTCTCCCATGGCTGCGTGTAAATCACCTATTGCCAAGAGGGCTCCTGGTACGTTAACTGGCAGATAGAGAGTTGTCCCTTCCCGGATGATGTTGCAATCCATATTCCCGCCGTGTAAACCCGGTGTACCGCATGGCACGGATTCCACTGCCGGAGCGGTACCTATCACTCCGACCATCGGGTTTACAGGAAATTGGACTTTCTCCTCGTAAAACGCTTTGCCACCACGAATCGGAATGAGACGGATAGCATTTGTGGTCAACCTGTCACCCATTACCCCTAACCTGGGTCCAGTTAACATGACCCCGTGATCGGCGATTTCGATTCGCTCAATCTTAACCTCTAGGATATCGCCGGGTTGCGCTCCTTCGATAAAAACAGGGCCTGTGGCCGGATTTATCCGGTTCCAATCGAGAACTTTATAGGGTTTATCTTTTGCCTTAATTTGATTTTCGAAGCAGTCGTACGTCTCAAAAACGACTGTTGCTCCATCTTCCACCCGCAAAGCGGGTGGATTCATTGCGGACATGGCATAAATAATTTGACTCCGTTTGATGTGATCCATCATAAACTCCTTTCCACCATTCCCTGCTCAATTAAGCACATGGTTCATTATTCCTAAAGTTGGCGCCTAACCTAAGAAGTGTGGTACATAGGTCACCAAACTCGTCAGTAGAGGTCAAAATACTCCTTATATTCCCAGTCAGTCACCGCAGCTTCATACCTTTCCCATTCCTTACGCCGCATCGAGATGAAGTGACGAAGATAATCTTGTCCCAAGGTTTCCCAGAAGAATGTATCTTCCTCCAACGCGGCTAAGGCCTGAGGCAACGAGCGGGGTAAACCCAGAAAATCGGAAGCATAAGCATCCTGGTTCAGTAAAGGCGGAGGCGGTTTGATCTGTCTCCGGATACCATCCATGCCAGCCGCCAGCATGGCTGCCAAGGTAATATAGGGATTCGTATCTGCTCCCGGAAGACGATTTTCCAAACGCGTGTTTTCCCCTCGATGTTGCGGTATGCGAATTATGGCTCCCCGGTGTTCATACCCCCAAGTGACGGTTGTCGGAGCGAACGAATAAGGTTTTAGACGTTTATAGCTATTTACCGTTGGATTACAGAGGGCAGATAAGGCACGTGCATGTTGAATTTGACCCCCAATAAACCAGCGACAAAGTTGAGACAGTCCGTCCGGTTGTTCAGGATCGGAAAATAGATTGTTGCCCTTGTGATCAAAGAGGGAATGGTGAGTGTGTGCTCCGCTTCCACTCATGTTAGTCACAGGTTTTGCCATAAAGCTTACCTTGTAGCCCTTATGCTGAAGGACTTCTCTTATGAGCGTCCGATAGTAAAAAGCCATATCGGCGATTTCCAATCCCCAAAAGGGCGAATTCGTCACTTCGAATTGTCCAGAGCCGTATTCAGTATTAGCGACTTCCGGGCCTGCGCCCATATCCGTTAAGGCAAACATCACTGAAGTAATAATATCTTCAACTTCTGCCTGTTTAACTTCGGAAAAACACTGCAGGCCATTCCAAATGGGTTCCAACCCTTGCATCCCTGTGTGTGACCCGTCGGTACGAAAAACATAGAATTCATATTCAAACGCACCATAAACTCTGTAACCAGCTTCTGAAATATCAGCCAAAACCCTGCGTAGAACATGACGCGGTGCCGTGGGAACCGGCTGCCCATTTGGCAAATAGATATCAGCAATGACATGAGCCATCCCGGGGGAGGATGGTATAATACCAAACGTAGCCAAATCAGGTTTCATTACCCAACTGGGATATCCCCCAGCAAAACCATCCCCCGCATCCGGCACCAAGCTGGCTGAGGTATCCATCGAAAATAAGGCAGATGGATAAGACAAAGAGCCCTGTATTACCTGTTCCAGAAAATATCGTACCGGAACATAGCGCGCCCGTTGAATATTCGAGGGATCATGCAAAACGACCCGCACTGTGTGAATCTGTCGTTCTTGTATGAGCTGTGAAATGTGACTACGCAGATCAGTGACAGACACGCTTCCACCGTCCTTTATAATTTGCAGAATTTAATAACTATTTAGATGTTTAAATGCAAAATACGTGCCACTATCTGAGACACTCAGCGCAGACAAAAATAAGCTGTTTCACTCATTTCTGTCTACACTGGGTAGACATGGATGAAAAACCGGTTTACAATAGAACCAGGTGGTGTCAAGAATGAACCAGGAAGTCGTCGCCCATAGTCCACAATTTCTTGATCTGCTGGTCAGAGCAGAACGTATTGCTCAATTTCCTTCCACCGTTTTGCTTGAAGGTGAAACCGGGACGGGTAAGGAAATAGTGGCTAATTGGATTCATGACCACAGTCCTCGCGCTTCTTTACCGTTTATTAAGATTAATTGCGGTGCGATAGCTGAAACCTTGTTGGAGTCAGAGCTATTCGGTTATGAAAGAGGCGCTTTTACGGGAGCGAAAAACGAGGGAAATCCGGGCATCTTTGAGCTTGCGGATAAGGGCACACTCCTACTCGATGAAGTCGGCGAGCTTTCTCCGGCTATGCAGGTCAAATTGTTACGGGTTCTCCAAGACAGGCAGATCCGTCGCGTCGGTGGGAGTTGGTCTCGTACCATTGATGTTCGGGTCATCGCCAACACGAACAAAAATCTGCAGGCCATGGTTGAACAACGCTTATTTAGAGAGGATCTCTACTTCCGCTTGAATGTCGCCTATATCTATGTGTCTCCTCTGCGGGAAAGGCGTGAGGATATTTTACCTTTACTACATCATTTTCTAAAGGAAGTAACGGAAGAGTACCAGATTATCAGGCGGTTCGGTAATGAAGCGTACGATCTATTAGTGAACTATTCCTATCCGGGTAATGTGCGTGAGTTGCGCAACCTTGTTGAAGGGCTAAGTGTTAGTGCAGAATCCGAGCTTATCACTGCTGAGAACGTCCGACAGCGATTACATCCAGGGTCTACCAACCAACAGCCTTATGCCGAGGAAAGCAAGCTCCGGACACAACTCGATACGACTGAAGCAACTGCCATTCGCCAAGCTTTACAGGAATCTCAAGGCGTACGTCAAGCGGCTAGGCTGTTAGGTATTAGCCATACCACTTTGCTGCGGCGTATGCAAAAATATGGTCTAAGACTATGAACAAATTCACTATATATCAAGGTTCACAGCGAATAGATCATCGAAAGTAGACAAAAAGCGCCCCGAGTATCACTCGGGGCACTTTCACATGTTTAAGCAGCGAAAATTAGCGTGTCTATATCTCAGCTTACCTTTCCAGCTCCCCCGTCTTGGACAGTCTTCAGTTAACCTGAATATATCATGCGGTAACTTTAATGTCGACAAGTAGGGCCGCTTATGCTGGAGTGGCAACTGATACTAACGGACTATCCTGTTAGCATAATTCGTGGAGGAGAATTGGGAACACTCCCTCAAGAGTGGTATACAAAAAAATGGCATGCAGTATACCAAAAAAGTATTGTATTTGGAAAAGTTGAGTTGTATAATCAGGTCAAAGAGCTAAACGAGCTAAAGGAGCTAGAGAAAAGTGACAGCCCAATTTACACCTATCAGATTTGATGAGATGGGGAATATTCGGGATTCCGTTTTCTTAACGTTGCGTAATGCTATATTACAGGGGAAGCTGCTGCCTGGGGAACGGCTCGTTGAACGGGACATCGCAGAACGATTAGGAATCAGCCGCACTCCTGTGCGTGAGTCGATCCGGAAACTCGAATTGGAGAGATTGGTGACACATATTCCGCGCAAAGGCGTGGTTGTTACCGGGTTTTCCAAGGAGGATGTCATGGAAATCACGGCCATCCGGAAGGTCCTCGAAGGATTAATCTGCAGTATTGCGGCAGGCAAGATTAAGGCTCGGGATTTGGAACGATTGGAGACGACCCTTAAGCAGCTTCAAGATGAGCATGACAAAGGTAACTATAAAAAAGTTAACCAGCTTCATGACCGGTTCCATGAGATCATTTACAAGGCAGCAGAAAGTCCGCGCATATATGAGTATCTCAACACCATCCGGGATTACATCCACCGGTTTGCTGAAATTGCCTATACCAAGCCCGGCCGAACGGAAGAGGCGTTGGTAGAACACGATAATATACTACGGGCATTGCGTAACCACGACAGTCAGGAAGCGGAAGAGGCAGTCAAAGCGCATGTTGAAAAATCCAGCGCAGCGTATATTGAAACCGTCTCACTATAGGGAAATAGGGAACAATTTCAAGATATGAGTCCTCTGTGAATTGATAAAGTCCATCCCGATCCGACAGGAACGCTCATTCCAACGTCTAAAAGGTGAAAATTACCAGCATACAGATTAGTTTGTCAAATGTTGACTAAAGATTACGATAAGTTTGAAGAGGATTTTGGCCAAATACAAAGAAACTTTAATTAATACAGATAGGGATAGTTGCATAATCCGCTTTATATCCCGCGTCAGTTTTTGGGCAGCTTTGCACAGGATTTACGCAGACTCTGCATTCTGGAAAAATTATCCAGTACACTCGGATGGATGGAAAGAAGTTGGATCAGTTCATCGTTGTTTAACCCTAAGGCCCAGCCATCTGCATAAAGATGAGGATCAAAACCGTATTTCAACTTGAACTTTCTAATATTGCGACCGACCCCATTTTTCTGAAGCATATCGATTCCTCCGTGTGGAATTTGTAATAACGCAGGTATCTTTAATCAATCTGGTATACCGTATACCGAATAAATAATATTGTTTGCGCTGTTAGTGGTATACCGTATACCAAAATCTTGGAGGCGCGCATAATGGCCGAAGTTGAGACCATGAAACTAATCGTTAAAGAAGGCTTAATTGAGGATTCCCGCAAGGGGGTTGTGCGGATCAACCGGGAGGATATGGAACGTTTAGGCTTAAACATGGGAGCCTGCATTAGCATTAAAGGTGAAAGGGTGACATCGGTAAAAGTGTTCCCAGCCTTCGGTGATGTATACGGTACACCTGTGATCCAGATGGATGGCATGATCCGCCGGAATGCCGGGGTGGGCCTGAACGAAACGGCAGAGGTTAGTAAGAATGAAGTCAGGAAGGCACGTAAGGTCGTGCTTTCTCCCCTCGAGAATTTCTCCGAGTGGCGCAAGGAGGATGAAGACGAACTTAGGGATATTTTAAGAGGGATTCCGTTAACTTGTGAGGATGAATTATCTTTAATACTTTTCGGCCACCAGGAACGCGGGTTTCGTGTTAACGGAACATCGCCCGCCGGCGCGGTAACTGTTTATACTGAAACCGCTATCCACTTAGTCCAGCCTGATCTGGGAAACTCCAAGGGAAGAGTCACTTACGAAGATGTGGGTGGGCTGAATCAGCAGGTAAGAAAGATAAGGGAAATTCTGGAGCTCCCTCTGAAATTTCCCGAGGTATTTCGCAAATTGGGGATCGAGGCGCCCAAAGGGATCTTACTTTACGGTCCTCCCGGAACCGGGAAAACCCTTATTGCACGGGCAGTGGCCTCGGAAACGAAGGCTCATTTCCTTCATGTCAACGGCCCGGAAATCATGCACAAGTTTTACGGGGAGAGCGAAGCAAAATTGCGGGAGGTCTTTCAAGAGGCCAGGCGACAGGCCCCAAGCATTGTTTTTCTTGATGAACTGGATGCAATTGCTCCCAAACGGGCCGAAGTCCATGGGGAGGTTGAGAAAAGGGTGGTAGCACAGCTGTTGGGCTTAATGGACGGATTAGAAAATCGAGGACAAGTGGTCATCATCGGTGCCACAAATATTCCGGGTGTTTTGGACCCGGCCCTGAGGCGTCCAGGCCGGTTTGACCGGGAGGTCGCCATCCTGCCTCCGGATCGTGAAGGTCGATTGGAAATACTAAAGATTCATACGAAAGGCATGCCGTTGGCGCTTGATGTAGATTTAGCCCATTTGGCTCAAATTACCTACGGTTTTGTGGGGGCGGATTTGTCGGCTCTGTGCAAAGAGGCAGGGATGTTAGCTCTAAGAAAAATCCTGGACCAAGTGGGTCAGGATGGAATCATTCCCTCCTTTGAAGTCGTCATGGCAGACTTTTCGGCGGCATTGCAAGAAGTGGAACCTTCGGCTACGCGGGAGTATTATTCGGAAATTCCGGATGTAAACTGGGAGAACATCGGGGGATTGAGTGAGAGCAAAGATATTTTAAAGTCTCTGTTGGAACTCCCGTTACATAATCCTGAAGCATGCCAGGAATACATGTTGAGCCCACCCAGAGGAATCCTGTTAACCGGTCCATCGGGAAGTGGCAAGACTTTGTTGGCAAAGGCAGCCGCCAAGTCTGCGAAAGTGAATTTCATCCACGTGAGTGCCCCCACCATACTCTCGCAGTGGATGGGAGAAGCAGAAAAGGCCCTCCACGACCTTTTTGTCAAGGCGAAGCAGACCGCCCCGTGTATTTTGTTTTTTGATGAGTTGGACGGAATCTTTCGTTCCCGTTCCGCCAGTGCCAGTTTGGCAGACCGGCTGATTAACCAAATGGTGTTGGAATTCGACGGCTTAGGTCAGGTAGAAGGGGTAACGGTTTTGGCCGCGACCAACCGACCGGAATTGATCGATGGGGTCCTAATGAGGGGAGGACGATTTGAGTACATTTTGGACCTGCCCTTGCCGCAGCTTGAAGATAGAGAACAAATATTGAGAATTCACAGCCATCAGTTACCTTTAGCTGAAGATGTAAGTTTAGAAAGATTAGCTGAGGAGACCGGTGGGATGTCAGGCGCAGAATTGGCTACCTTATGCCATAAGGCTTCATTTATTGCTCTTAGACAAGCTACGAAGTCAGGTATGAGAGTCAAGATAAGTCAGGCAATTTTTGCTCAAGCTATTGCCGAACTAAAACTTCAGCGGGCATTGGGGGAGGTGAGTAAAGGATAAATTCAGCGGTGACTTCTAGTAAAGTACCGATTTTAAGAGAGGAGGCTAAATCAAGGTGACTAAAGAGAATCTGTTTGAAGAACCCGGTTTGAAACAAATCACTGTCTGGGCCAGAGGAGTCTATGAAAACAAGGAAGCCCGCGACGTCGTGGTCGCCATCACAGAGGCTGCAGCCTCGGAGGGCAGGTTCGTTCAGGCTTGGGAGAATTACGTGGACTTGCCGGATCGTATTTACGTTCCGGTCCGGGCTTATGGAAAAATAAGCGATCAGGAAATCAAATCCAAATACGTCTATGAAAATGAGGCCCCGGACATCGTGGCCCTCACGGAAGAGACGCTTGTCAAAGGTGTGAACATCTTGGAAGGAATCAAGCCGGGAGCCGTCTTGGTAGTCAACACCAGAAGGCCGGCCGGGTATCTGTTTAAGTTCATCAAACAGGGCACGGAAAACCTGTCCAAGATTGTAACCGTAGATGCTAATAGTTTGGCCAAATCTATCATTACCTTGTCCGGTGCAGAAGGGGCCACCGATGCTTCCGGCATCGGTAAAGGGATGGGAGCCGCGTTAGCCGCCGCAATTGTCAAAGCGACAGGAATCGTCCAGTTCGAAAGCTTGCTTAAGATTGTCGGGAATAAGAATGCAGCGAAAAAGGCTTTTGAGATGGCCGACGTTGTGGAGGTGAAGACTCTGGTAAGAGCTGGTTAATTCGGTTAATTCCTTAAAAACGTTCAGGAGGTGTAAAAGAATGAGTGTACAGGTTAAGGACGTACCCTTTGCCGGAACGGTGCCTTCCCCCAAAACTGAAAACGAGGGCATGATTACCGGTAGCTGGCGTACTCGCCGCCCCATATTAGATAAGGACAAGTGCACAGATTGCCGGATGTGTTGGATTAGTTGCCCGGATTCATCAATTAACCTGACTAATGGCAGTGTTTCTTTCAATTTGAAGTACTGTAAGGGTTGCGGTATCTGCAACGAAATATGTCCGGTGGGAGCCATCAGTCTGGTCCCTGAGCTGGACTTTGAAGAGTAATTTACAGGAGGTGAAATCAAACAATGGGTGTTAAGAAAAGAATTTCCGGCTGTGTGGCAACTGCTAATGCCGTTAAATTAGCGGATGTCGAAGTCATTTGCTCATTCCCCATCCGTCCCTATACGGGAATCATGTCCGAACTGGCCAGAATGGTCGCGGATGGAGAATTGGATGCAGAGTTTGTTCATGGTGAAGGCGAGCACGGTCAACTGAGCGTTGTTTACGGAGCTTCGGCCGCCGGAGCAAGGGCCTTTACCGGCAGCGCGGGAGTCGGTGTTACTTACGCGATGGAGCTCTATTCCCCTATTTCAGGTGAAAGACTTCCCCTTCAAATGGCCATTGCCGACAGGACACTCGATCCTCCGGGGGACTTCGGCTCTGAGCATACGGATGCTTTGTGCTTACGCGACCAAGGTTGGATTCAAGGTTGGGCAGCGACTCCCCAGGAAGCATTGGATCTCACTTTGTTGTACTATCGGATAGGTGAGGATCCCCGCGTTCTGTTACCCCAATATGCTTGCCAGGATGGGTACTTTGTTTCCCATATTTTTGGCGATGTTGAAATCCCGGATGTTGCTCAGGTCAAAGAATTTTTACCGCCATACAAAAACCACCATGTTTTAGACCCGCGCAACCCCCAAATCATGGGCGCCCAGATGGAACCCGCCATGGGTCCGGGGATGCAGTATCAACGTTACCAAGCTGTAGAAAGTGCCCGGCAAGTGATCGAAGAAGCCCACGATGAATTCGGTCGCATTTTTGGCCGCAAATATGCCCCCTGGGTCGAAGAATACATGACGGATGACGCCGAAATCGCGATCTTTATGCAGGGTGGACACTCTGAAACCTGTAAAACGGTTGTTAAGCGCCTGCGCAACCTCGGTGAAAAGGTAGGTATGGTTCGCCTGCGCACCTTCCGTCCTTTCCCGACACAACATGTGCGCGAGGCCTTGGCCAAATTCAAGGCTGTCGGTGTGGTGGACAACTCGGCGAACTTTGGGATCTCCGGTGGAGCCGGTGTCTTGCTGACTGAAGCCCGCACGGCTTTGTATGGCTTAGGTGACAAAGTAAAGACATTGGGTTTTGTCGCTGGTTTGGGTGGCGAAATGATAACCCATGAAGAATTTCACAAGATGTTCGGTAAACTGAAGGAAGTGGCCAAAA
Organism: Peptococcaceae bacterium CEB3; assembly: GCA_001029295.1. GTDB lineage: Bacteria > Bacillota > Desulfitobacteriia > Desulfitobacteriales > Desulfitobacteriaceae > Acididesulfobacillus. The sequence continues at coordinate 75,889 of LDXJ01000050.1, forward strand.
CCGGTAAGACGGGCAAAGAAAACTTCTGGTTGCCCTTTGAATTGTAAACTTGAAAGGAGGGAATCCGGTGTTAGAAGAAATCAAATCTCTTAAGAAGGTACCTGAAGAGGAGTACTATGTCCCTGGCCACCGTACCTGCGCCGGGTGCGGACCCGCTCTGCAATACCGCTTAGTGGCCAAGGCCGCGGGCCCCAATACCATCTTCGTTGGCCCAACCGGTTGTATGTACGTGGCCAACACCAGTTATGGTTGTGGCCCTTGGTCAGTTCCCTGGCTTCATGCACAAGTTACCAATGGCGGCGCGGTTGCATCTGGAATTGAGGCTGCCTACAAGGCGATGATCCGCAAACACAAAACGGATGCTAAATTCCCTAACATCATTGTCATGGCCGGTGACGGCGCATCAGCAGATATCGGTCTCCAGGCTCTTTCCGCTGCTTTCTACCGGGGTCACAATATCCTGTTTGTCACCTATGACAATGAATCCTATGCCAATACCGGTATCCAGACCACACCGACGACACCCTACGGTGCGTGGACGACCTTTACGCCGGCTGGTCCAGTCGTTCCCGAGGGCAAAAAACTGATGCCCAAGGATCTGCCGAAAATGATGGCCCACGGCCACCCGGCACTTAAATACCTTGCGACAGCTTCCCTGGCTTATCCTTTGGATCTCATGAATAAAGTGCGCAAAGGGTTAAACGCCGAAGGTCCCGCTTTCTTGTATGTCCATGCTCCGTGCCCGAAAGGTTGGAGTTTCCCTTCAGATAAAACCTTGGAAATCGGCAAGCTGGCTGTAGAAACCGGCATGTTCCAGCTCTATGAATTACAGGACGGCCAGTACAAGCTGACTTATCGTCCGAAAGAACAAAAGCCGATCGAAGAGTACATCCGCCTGCAAGGCCGTTTCTCACACTTACAGCCGGAGCACATTCAAAAATTGCAAGAATTTGCGAATCAGAGGTTGAAGGAAGTAGGACTTGAGGCGACCGTGCCCTCGGTAACCTGAAAAAAGCCCCAATTTCCGATGCATTGGGCATTCCGACATTCTGAATATATGACATCTCGGGCCACCGACCGTGGCCCGGGATGCTCGTGAAAGGAAGATAGTAAGCGAAATAGTCAAATAATATCTAATATTCGTAATTCAGTTTTGACGAACAAGGATCCATAAGAGGACAAGGGAGTGAACTTGTTTAACTAACGTTAGACATCGAGACTTCGGTGGGGGAGTCTACCCCCACTGAAGCAGAGTACGAGGTACCGCTCCCACTTATAGAGGTGGGAGTCTCACGGTTCGATAAAGTGGTGCAACGGTACACAGGAGGTGAACTATATTTCGAAAACTAAATAGAGAAAGGCTGAAGAGGTGTGCAAGTAGGAGGTCAAAATTATTTTAGAGGAGGTAAAAAGTCTGATGGAAAATGAACGAAGCTTAAGCCCTAAAGAGGTTTACGGACCGTTCCTGGGCAATCGCTGGGTTCAGTTGATCTCGGCTGTTGTCGCCATGATCATGATAGCCAATTTGCAATATGCGTGGACCCTATTCACAACGCCATTGAAGGCAGAATTGGGAACAACTTTACCGGCAATTCAATACGCGTTTACCTTGTTCATCATGTTCGAAACGTTTGTCCAACCTGTAGGGGGATTCTTACTTGACAAATTCGGCTCAAGATTAATGTTTACAGTGGCCGGCATTTTCGTAGGCCTTGGCTGGAGCATGATGGGCCAAGTGCATTCCCTTGCGGCACTTTACTTCTTTTATGCAATGGCTGGAACTGGTGCGGCCATCATTTATGGGGGGAGTATCAGCGTTTCGATCCGCTGGTTTTCGGATCGTAAGGGCTTGGCGACCGGATTGATCGCGGCGGGATTTGGCATGGGCGCCCTACCCTTTATTCCGGTCATTGGTTCTCTCTTAAAAGGTAGCGGTGTGGCCTCGGCCTTCATGTCTACAGGAATATTTCAAGGAGCTATCGTCCTGATCCTTGCTCAAATCCTCCGTTATCCGCCCGGTTATCTGGAATCTCTCAAATCCAAGAAGGAAAAAAGCACGAAAGTCGTCATGATGGAAAAGGATTTCAGACCGACAGAGACTTTGCGTACCCCTCATTTCTGGCTAATTTGGTTGATGTTCATCTCCATAAACGTCGGAGGATTGATCATCACAGCGCAAACAAAACCTTTCGGCAAGCACGTCGGTATTACGGCTGCCGCAATCTTAATCGCGGTAAGCGCTCAGAATCTCGGCAATGGACTGGGCCGCTTCGGTTGGGGTTGGATTTCGGATAGATTGGGCCGCTATCGCACCATGTTTATTGCGTTTCTGGCCAATTCCATCTTGCTGTTCTTCCTCCCCATCTTAGGGCACAATGACGGGATGTATATTGTCCTCACGGCGCTGATCATGTTAACTTGGGGGGAAATCTTTGCTCTGTTTCCCGCCGTCAATGCCGACCTTTTTGGAACGGCTTATGCTGCGACGAACTATGGATTCCTGTATAGCGCCAAAGGATTTGCCTCTATTTTTGCCGGTGGCCTGGCTGCCTGGCTGGCTATACACTACAACTGGCAAGTCGTCTTTACGGCCGCAGCGTTCTTTTCCTTATTCGCTTCCATCATGTCGCTTGTTGTACCGAAATTGCCCAAACCGACCCATCCTGGGATACCGCGGGAGACCGATGCATCCCACACAGCCTAGTGAATCCTCTTTTTGTCCTCACGTAACGGTCTAAAAATCTTGGGATATGGGGTAATCGTATTTACAATTTAAGAGTCAAATTCCTCGCACGGATGGGACTCCGACTTTCATCGATTACCCTGTACCCCAAGAAGAATCACGTTTACGTTAGCAATAGTATAACAGGGTAAAGAAAAATTGGCAAGTGTTTTCGTATACCGGTATACCAAAAAGCCAAAGAAACCAACTAAATCTCTTGGCATGGGTTGCTTCCGCAGGACAGTTTGTAGCGCGGAAACACGCTAGTGACGGTTTCCGGATAGGCTCACAGAGCGAAAGGGGGAACTTAAAAATGAGTTATTTAAAAAAGGTATCTGTCAGTTCTGCAACACTGATTCTAACGATGGCCGTCTTATTAGTTGGCTGTGGACAACAAGCGCAGCCCGCTGTTGCGACCAGCACGGGCTTACAGAAAGGGCCTGCTAAAGAACTCACTGCCAAAGACTTCCTAACACTGGAGAAGACCATTAACTTGCCCGGGAAAGGCGGCCACGGTGATATTGTAGCCTACGATCCTGCTGAAAACGCTGTCTATATTGATCAGTCTCCGGATAATAATGTCATTGTCATCAGCACCAAGACGCAGGATATTCTCAAAGTGATCCCCGATGTTAAAAGTGCCAATGGTATCGCGATCGGTCCCAAATATGTTTACGTTGCGTCCGCTGGTGAAAATAAACTGGTGGTTATCGAGAAAGGGACCTGGAACGTGGTAGCCAGGGTAGACACGGGAGGCAAAACGCCGGACGCAGTTTATTATGACGGAAAAGACAATAAAATATTTATAGCCAATGATGACAGCGATACGATGGGGGTGGTTTCGCCGGATTCCCCGTTTGAGCTAATGACTAGTTTTCCGTTACTGGAGCATTACAACCTAAAAGCTAAATCGGGTCCGGATTTGGGAGTGTATATTCCAGGTAAAGACCGGCTCTATCAAAGCGATGATAATTATGTGCTGGTGCTGAACACTAAAACGAACCAGCTTGTTCAGAAGTTTGATACAAACTTGCCCATTGAAAAGCTGGGAGCCACCAAAGATATGGTTTACGACCCCAAAACAGACACAATTTGGGTAGGTACAACCAGCAAGATGGTCTTAGTCATGAACCCGGATACCGGAAAATTCACGAAGGTTGCGACGCTTTCCGGAATGGACCAGGTTGCGTGCGATCCCGTGAGCAATTTCCTCTTCCTGGGAGAAGGAACGTCGGGCTGCATGGAAGTCGTAAATATGGGGACACAAAAGGCAATTGGTGCAATACCCATCGAGAAAGGGTTCCATACGCTCGATGTCGATACCAATCAGCACATGGTTTATGTCTATGCCAATTACAAGAATCAAGTTGAGATTTATAAAGAAAATATGGGTGTTCTCAAGAAGTAACACTTAGAGATTTGGGGCATAGTGGCTGTCGGGCTGGGCTTGACATTGAGAGACTCAGGCCAGTGCCCGGCAAGTCTGGCCCCATTTTAATAATAATCAAAGTGAAACAGGATGGAGGAACCGAGAATGCTCAAAAAGTTAAACGACCAGGATTTCGAGAGTTTCATCAATGCCAGTTTCTATTCGGCGGTGGGTTTTTATCGCCCAGGTACCGACAAGGCAGATGAGATGCTCAAAGTGATGGAAATGTTTGTTGAAACCCATGGAAATGTCGCCTCTGCCGAGATGGATATTACTGGACAGGTGGTACCGGGTGATTATGGGGTTACGGAAGATGAGAGTCCGGTCATCGTGGTTTTTAAACAGGGTAAACCCACTAAGGCAGTGAATGAGTTTACAGTTGAAAATCTGGCAAATGCGATTGCCCCTCCAGGAAAAAATATTACTCTGCAATAGGAAACATCCGTGCTATTTTTTCTTATTTGACACTTTGGTTCTAAAGTTCGGACTGGTGGGAAGTTATAAACATCTTAAACTGTTAAAATTCAAAGAGCACTTTCGATGAGTCCCGTAAAATGTAAACGTGGGGTTATAGTTATTCATAACTATAACCCCTTTCAGATTTCCAGTGTACAAATAGACAGAGAATGAGTATAATAATAGACATATTGAAAATTACATGTCGCAATAAGGTTTGTAGACGCAATAAACACACTAGGAGATGAAACGGGATGTTAGTCAGCCTTTGGCATTTGTTCGTTGGTTTTTTCCGGGCCAGCAACTTTGGTTTTGGCGGAGGGCCGGCGTTTGTCCCACTCATGCAGGTCGAAATCGTCAACCGTTTTCACTGGCTGACCAATGCCCAATTTGTCGATGCGGTGGCAGCTGCCAATGCTCTGCCCGGGCCAATAGGCACCAAGGTTCCAGGCTATGTGGGCTATCAGATTGCCGGTTGGCCGGGAGCGTTGGTGGCGGTATTTGCCTCCATCGGACCGACGGTTCTGGCAGTCATTTTACTGGGCAGTGTCTTACTGAAATTTGCCGATTCCCCGAAGTTAAAGGCGATGCTGAAAGGAGTGCGTCCAGTCATCGTGGTGTTGATTGCTCAGACCTCCTTGCAGATGGGCTTGACATCCATGTCAGCTTGGATGACTTGGGTGATAGCGCTGGCAACCGTTGCGCTTTTGTACTACACCAAAGTGCACCCCGTAGTGTTGATTGTTTGCTCGATGGTCATCGGGTTTTTTGTTTTCAGGTAGCAGTAATAGACAAATTTACTGACGAATTTGAGATTAAGTCTCTGAAGAAGTTAGGATGAAAGCAGGAGTTGAGAAAGATGCGTAGTGCCGTCTGGGATTTATTTATGGCGTTCACCCGTTCCGCCAACCTCGGCTTCGGGGGTGGTCCGGCTACGATTCCCCTGATGCAGAACGAAGTGGTGAAGCGCTATCACTGGATGAATGATGAGGAATTTGCCGATGCCTTGGCAGTCGGGAATACTCTGCCTGGCCCGATTGCTACCAAGATGGCGGCTCTGATCGGATATAAGGCGGCAGGTTGGCCGGGAGCTATCATGGGTCTGGTAGGGACGGTCATTCCAACACTTTTGGTGGCGATTTTACTCAGCCACCTTATTGACGTATATACGCATTCGCCGCAGCTCAAAGCGATGTTGACAGGAGTCCGGCCTGTGGTGGTCATTTTGATTGCTCAGACCGCTATCAGCATGGGAAAGAAAGCTTTTCCCAATAAAACCACGGTGGGAATCGCTGTGGTGGCAGCAGCACTGCTCTATTTCAATGTCCATCCAGCCTTGATCATCATCGGTTCGATGGTGTTCGGCTACTTTGCCTTTCAGGACAAGGGTATTTCGACTGCTTCACGATTGGGTCGGGCGCGGCGTGGATGGGTAAAAGCGGAGGAACACCGTTAACACTACAATGAAACTTAAATTTTTTTATCCTCTCCCACCATTGTTCTTACCCCGTTGCCGGGGAAAGATTTCTCTCGTTTAACACCTTATGAATCCTCATTGTCGCATGTGAGTTGAATGAGTCGGCTAAGTTTTTCAACTTGAAATCAAGCGTCTTCATAATCTCACCAATTTTAGTCATAAAGCAGGCAATTAAATCAAGCACCAAACCAATCGTCATAATCTGCTGCGGATTGTCGGGCATTGCCATAATGTGAGGATTTTCAATCGGCTCATCCTTGTCAAACTTCCCGAACGCATTGAGGTATTCGCAGAAATAAACCAAAGGATTCTCAAATACAGGGAAAGATTAAGTCAAGGTCCTTAATTACTTGATGGAGCGCCGTGTGCGATGAAAGTTGCACGCACGGTGCGAACCGGGGGAAAAGGAGCCCTACGGGTAATGCCGAGGGGTCACTAACCTATCGGTACGGACAACAATAATTGCTTGCTTCGTAGGCGTGCCACCTTTTTGTTTTTGGATCGTATATCAGTTTATGAATCTGTTGCATGGATAACCTCCTTAGTTTTCCTTGTATTCTGTTAAGATACGGGTAACAGCTATTTATATTAATATCTTCTTATTTGAGTAAGAGCCTGTTTTTATTGCCTTTACCAGGTCGTCCAACCTCGGTTTTGGCGGGGGGCCGGCCACAATTCCCCTCATGCAGAATGAGGTGGTCAAGCGTTATCACTGGCTGACGGATGAGGAGTTTGCGGACGCCTTGGCAGTTGGTAATGCCTTGCCCGCGCCGATCGCCACCAAGATGGCAGCCATGATCGGATATAGAGTGGCCGGGTGCCCTGATGGGGATTCTGGGCACAGTGGCCCCGACCCTCATCGTGGTCGTAGTCCTCAGTCATTTTATCATGCTCTATGCTCATTCGACGGCCCTAAGGGCGATGCTCAAAGCCGTCCGTCCGGTGGTGGTCATCCTCATTGCCCAGACAGCCGTCAGTATGGGAAAGAAGTCTTTTCCGCGCAAAGCCACTTGGGGGATAGCCGTCGCTGCGGCCATTCTGCTCTATTTCCACGTTCACCCCGCCATCATCATTGTCGCAGCCATGATCTTTGGGTATTTTGCCTTCAGCCCAAAGGATAATCAAAAATCGTAGCCGCGCTTCCGTCCAAGACTTCGTTTCATTCAAGGCCGCCTATCCATGGCGTATTTGGCGTATGATTTCCACCGATTCGAGGAACACTATTTCTTTGAAACGCATGTGTTCGAACGCACGCGAGTGTTCGGAGGAGGAGTACGTCCCGTGGTTGTGGTGTTGATTGCCAAAACCTCACTGCAAATGGCAATGACCTCATTTTCGGGTTGGGTCACCTGGGCGATTGCTCTGGTGGCGGTTATTATTCTGTACTATACCAAGGTGCACCCGGCAGTGCTGATTGTTTCATCTCTGGTTCTGGGTTTGCTTGTCTTCCGGTGAATCCCAAAGAATGCTTCCCGCTTCGGCAACAGAATGGGCGTTAAGGAGTTGAAGACGATGCTCCGGGATATTTGGAATGTTTTTATTGCCTTTACCAGGTCGTCCAACCTCGGTTTCGGCGGAGGGCCGGCTACCATTCCCCTCATGCAGAATGAGGTGGTCAAGCGTTATCACTGGCTGACGGATGAGGAGTTTGCGGACGCCTTGGCGGTTGGCAATGCCTTGCCCGCGCCGATCACCACCAAGATGGCAGCCATGATCGGATACAGAGTGGCCGGGTGGCCGGGTGCCCTTATGGGGATTTTGGGCACAGTGGCCCCGACCCTCATCGTGGTCGTAGTCCTCAGTCATTTTATCATGCTCTATGCTCATTCGACGGCCCTAAGGGCGATGCTCGAAGCCGTCCGTCCGGTGGTGGTCATCCTCATTGCCCAGACAGCCGTCAGTATGGGAAAGAAGTCTTTTCCGCGCAAAGCCACTTGGGGGATAGCCGTCGCCGCGGCCATTCTGCTCTATTTCCACGTTCACCCCGCCATCATCATTGTCGCAGCCATGATCTTCGGTTATTTTGCTTTCAGCGAATGATTTCCACCGGTTCGCGGAACACTATTTCTTTGAAACGCGTGTGTTCTAACGCACGCGAGGGTTCGAGGGAGTGGATGTTTTCATGAGCTTGGCGGAGACGAAGGCCTTTGGCGTGGCCCTGTTTTCCATCTTGCTGGGGGCTATCGGCCAGTTCCTGTTCCGGGTCGGTATGCTCCGGTACGGTAAAGTGTCGGCAGGTGGGATCTGGGGGCAACTGCTGCGCATTGTTTTTACTCCGGCTATTTTTGCCGGATTTGTTTGCTTTGGCGTCAGTTCCGTTCTTTGGCTGACGGTCATTTCGCGCTGGGAGCTCAGTTATGCCTATCCGATGGTCGCTTTGGGCTACGTGCTGGCTGTCTTTTTCGGTTGGTTCTTTCTGCACGAAAGCCTGACCTGGCCTAAGATTCTGGGCATCCTTTTGATTTTGGGCGGGATTTCGATTCTTGGCTGGTTCGGCAAAGCGTAGAAGGCAATTTCCCCCGACTTCGGCGAAAAAAGAAAGTTGCGAGTCCGCTGTCCTTCCGCTATGATAGGCTAAACAGGCGTTGAACCACACTCCGGTCAATAACTTTTTAAAGGGGCGTGTGTAAGAATGATGTTCAAGGACTTGGGTCGAGGGGCAAGGATCGAATTGGCCAAGATGGCCAGGCAACTGGGAATGAAGTTTATCGGCTATAACCCGAAAGAGCAGCGGGTATCGGTGGAATACCGCGGCAAAGGAATTACGTATCCGGTGGAAGAATTCGTAGCCCATTATCAAAGTTCGCAGCCCAGCGTCTGAGCACATACCGGAAGAGTCGGAGCAAACGCCGGAAACGTCGGAACAAGCTCAGGAAATGCAGCGGGCCCTCACAGAAGTGAGGGCCCTTTATAGTTGCGCCACGCATGGCTTTGTGGCTTTGTATGTCTCTCCGAAGAGTAGCATTCAAATCATCGGGGCCTGGACACTTCCGACGTCAGTCAGCGACCTCGCCTTGCCGGACGGCAGGCTCTCTAGGCGGAACGGCGCTTTCGCCGCAAAGCTGAATTAACCGGGGTGATTTGCAGGGAACGCCGGACTTCCAAAGTGACCGGCAGCGGGTGGTAGTTTTCCAAGTGGGCAGCCATACGTTCAAGCTCATAACCCTGATAGATCTCCCAGTGGCGGGTGAACTCCTCCCTGGGAACAGCTTTTTCCTCTCCCCCAGCAAGTTGGAACATGCAGCGATCCTGGTCAGGTTCCAGAATGTAGCCGACAATCAGGCGATCTTGGTAAAACAAGAGCAACGCCACCTTCCTCGAAATTTTGTGTGCTGGCTTTTTCAGAAACAGCGCCAAACGGATATGGCCCAATCACGCCCCCTTTCGTCTTACCCGGCTAAACCCGGGTGATTAACGTTTCTTCTGATAGAAGAACGAAGACACGGGTTTGAGTCCAAGGTGACTCATCCCGAAAAGATGCTCTGTGCTGCCCGTAAATAAGATACCGCCCAAGTTCAAAGATTCGGCGAATTTTGCATACAATAGCTGCTTGGCTTCCTCAGTAAAGTAAATGACTACATTTCGGCAGGCGATAAAATCAAATCCGGTTTCAAAGCGCGCCGTCAGGAGATCCTGGTGTTGAAAGGAAACAAACCTTTTGAGGGAATCCTTGATCCGATAGCCATGTTCCGCGGGAGTAAAATATTTGCTCGAAATCTCAGGCGGAGTGCTGGCAAAATCGTTGGCCGAATAAAGCCCTTCCTTGGCTTGCCGCAGAACATTGTCGTCAATGTCGGTGGCCAGGATGCTTGGACGCACCGCCGGAAAATACTCGGCCAAAAGGATAGCCAACGAATAAGGTTCCTGTCCTCCGGAGCACCCGGCACTCCAAAGCCTCAAGGAGAATTTTCCTCGGACCAGGAGGGGCAGAATGTCTTCCCGCAAGGTATTCCACTGCTTGGAGTCGCGGAAAAACTGGGTTACATTGATGGTCAGATGCTTGAAGAAAGCGTCGTAGAGCCCCCTGTCTCGGTCCAGGGCCTGAAGAAATTCCGGGTAGGAGCGAAAACCGCGGGAATTCATGAAACTCAAAATCCGCCGCTGCATCTGATTTTGCTTGTAAAAGTTCAGGTCGAGACCGCTGCGCGGGCGAAAAGCCTTAACGAAACCTTCGTACGTGTCGGGAACAGGGGAATACGGCAACAATGGGCACCTCGTTTCCAACTCTGCGTCAACCATCTTCACATCCACTTTACAAAGATATTCGCTTTGCCCGGGAAAAATCCTGCTTACTCGGGCGCGATTCCGGCACGAAAAAAAAAGAACAGGATCAATCGGACCCTGATTTACCCGCGCGGCCGCGTATCCGGTTCCGCGGGTGCGGATACTTTTTGGTATGCTCGAAAAAGCCGCACCCGGCGCCTGCGGCGCTTAAGGTGCGGCTTTAAAGACTCCGGGGATCGTTGATAATGGATGGCGGAGAGAATGATCGGCCGACGGCGACGCCGGGATGCTCACGCCAGCAGGTCGATAAGAAGCCCGCGGATTTCGCCGATCTTGGCCAGAATGTCGAGGGATTTGGCGTGCTCGGAGAGCACCTTTTCCCCCAGTTCATCCAGAGCCTTGTCGATCTGGGTGACGCGCGCCAGGACCTTGTGTTGACCTCGCGGGTCCCAGAAGGAGTCCTCCCGCATCTTTCGGCTTTGTCCCAAAGTCGAACGCAAGAAGTCGCGGGCCATTTGCTTGAAAGCGGCAAGGTCAGTCAAGGAGAGAGAGTCGGCCAGCCTTTGTCCCAAACTATCCAGTCGAGAGAGGAAAGACTCAAACTCCCGCTGTTGCAACTTCTGAACCCGGTCTAAAGTGTTGCCGAATTCGGGCGCGTTTTTTTCTATTGCCGGAGAGTTGTCCACAGTTTGCCGGCCGGTACTCAGCATAGGATCAACGCGAAAGGGCATAGGCACCTCCCAACTAAAGTTTCCCATGGGCGGAGTCGGGGGCCCGAGGCTAAACTTCTTGGTCAAGGCAGGGATTCACGAGTACCTCGTATAACAACTGCCGCGAGCACCTAGCCAAAGTGGAGCGGAAACTATTCCGGGGACCGGAGGATGGTGGGTATGGGGCTAAGGTGTCACGGAAGAGGCGGGTCCCGAGCCTGCCGAGACGGAGCCGGAGGTTCCCGTCCCGGCGGATGTTGTCCCGGCGGACGTTGCGCCTCCGGAGGTTGTACCGCCGGGGGCTGTGTTCGCGGCGCCCGAGGTTGCGTCCCCCGGCGCGGCCGCAGGCTCAGTCAAGTCATATTTTGTGCGCAGGATGACCAAGTCGACCCGCCGGTTTTTGGCCCGTCCCGCAAGCGTGTCATTCGAGGCGATGGGGCGGTATTTGCTGTAGCCGATGGCCGAGAGACGGTCGGGGGAGATGTTTCCGTCCCCTGCCAGGATACGGACGACATTGGTGGCCCGCAGGACGGAAAGCTCCCAGTTACTGGGGAATTGAGCGGTTCGAATCGGCAGGTCGTCAGTATTTCCCTCGACTCGAATGTAATTAGGGACGGGGGCCAGGACCGAGCTGACTTGTTCCAGGATGGCGCGGGCCCGGGGCGTGATTTCCGCCGAGCCGCTGTCAAAAAGCAGAGTATCCTGGATGCTGATAACGAGCCCCCTCTCCTCGATGGAAGAGACCAAAGTGGTCTGAATGTGGTTGGCGGCGGCGAATTTATCCAACTTAGCCTTAATTTCTTGAATGGTCATATTTTCTTGACTGACATTGCCCTGGCCTTGCGCAGCGCTCCGGCTCAAGGATTGGTTGGCGCCGGCGGGAGTTTTGTCCTGGTTTTCCGGCCCGGACGAACTTGTCTGAGCCGGAGGATTTCCCGATGTGAGCAGTTTGGGACCGGAAACGGAACGGGAAATTTCGATTCGGGCCGGCGTACCTCCGCCCAAAGCTCTGCTTAGGGACTCGGCAATGGACTGAAACTTATTGGCGTCAATCTTACTGATGGAGTAGAGGACGACAAAGAAGATGAGGAGAAGCGTGATTAGGTCCGCGTAAGTGAGAAGCCAGCGGTCCGAATTGTCTTTCTCCGGTTCGGTTAGACGTTTTCTCATTCTCTTTCACCCCGACCCTTTCTCATCGCGCCTCACCAAGAGGGGACGCTCCACCCAGTTCGGCGGGGCCGGGGTTTGATTTTTGGGCAGGAATGGCGCCAATATGGGTTTTCAACTTCTCTTTCAAGATCGAGGGATTTTCACCGGCTTGAATCGAGAGGATGCCGTCCAGGATCATCTCCATCGCGGCAACCTCCGCCTTGTCTTTTTGTTTCAGTTTAGTCGCAATGGGTATCCAGAGCAGGTTAGCGGAGGAAACTCCATAGAGGGTGGCAATGAAAGCGGAAGCGATCGCCCCCGATAAAGCGCCGGAATTCGAGAGATTGCTGAGGACATGGACCAAGCCCATCACAGTCCCGATGATGCCCATGGTGGGGGCATATCCTCCCGCCGCTTCAAAGATGCCGATGCCGACCCTATGACGCTTCTCCAAGACCAAAATGTCGGATTCCAGAATGCTTTGCGTCACTTCGGGGTCGGTCCCGTCGATGATGAGCTGCATCCCTTGCCGGGTGAATTTGTCGTGTACAGTTTCCAATTGTTGCTCTAAACTGAGGAGCCCTTCGCGGCGAGCTCTTTCGGCAAAGTGCACCAGAGTGTCATAAGCCTCGGCGACGCCATAAGACTGGCCGGTAAAGGCAATTTTAAACAGGCGGGGCGCCCTTTTCAGCTCATGCAGGGGAAAGCTGGCGACAACCGCGCCGAACGTTCCGCCGAAGACGATAAGGAAAGCGGAGAGCTGTCCCAGCGCAGCCACGCTCCCCTTCTCGATCATAAATCCGGCGAGCAGGGAACCGATTCCCAAGACGATACCCAAAGTGGTCGATAAATCCATAGTTATTCTCCTTTCGGCTCTGGTCATAGAGCGCAGAAGTCCGGCGATTTCCAAGTGGAAAATCGCCCATCTGAGAAAGGCTATGGTTTAGGGACCCCGGGTTGAATGTTGTCAGGAGAAGGGACCATATACAAGAATTCGAAAAAGGGATTCGAAAAAGAGGGGCTAAGCTGAAGGCCGGAAAGATTTTCTAGCCTATTTGGTCACATTATACAATACTTTAGAGGCTTCTGGGAATAAAAAATCAAAAAGGTTTTTAAAACGTGCTGGGAAGTCCGGAAAACATCTAAAGTTGTGTTCATCTTGGCCCGATATACTGTTTGAAGGGATTTGGTTTTAGGGAAACATCCCGGGGAGATGTTGTCAGGGGAGAAGGTTAGGGGGAGCCGGGAAAGGAGGCAGCCTTCGCACTGCTGTGCAGGTTGGGACTCAGTGACTCAATAGGCTGGCGGCTTTATGGCGCCGCAGCTTAGCATCTTCGTGCACTGCCGCTCGGTGCGCTGCAGCTCTTAAGCCGGCGTACCTCGAATAAGTCGAACAAGCTGGTATATCTTAAATTAGGGGAGAGAAATATGAGAATAGAAGGGATACCGACACCATATCTGGACAGGATTAAGGGCGCAAAAGCTCCCGGGCCGAAATTCAAACAGGCCCCTGCTGTTTCAGACCAGACGGATGTCTCGGCGATGGCTCAGGCCTACCGGAGCTTGCTGGCTAAAGCTAAGGAAGCGCCTGAGGCGGTCGACCAAGAACACCTGCAGGGCTTAGCTAAAGCGGTGGCTGAGGGAACGTATCAAGTGCACAGTCACGACATCGCGCGCAAGCTTTTAGGCCTGTGAAGCGTACTCTCATCTTTGCCGGTGAGCCGAGTGAAGTTTTGACGTCTCCACGCGTTGACGTCTTCACGTATTGATATCTCTACGTGTTTGTGTTCGTATCTTCATCTGTTCATGTGTTTCGACCCTTTGCAGGATTTCGGCATTTTGCGTAGAACGTACACTTACGAACACATCGAGAGGATACTCGGGGAACGGCGCGGAGGGAGGCGAGGCTCAAATATGCATGAGAAAGTTCAGCCGCTTGAGGCTAATCTGCGCCGGCAGTTAGGGATCTACCAAGACTTGCTGGCAATGGCGGGCGAGAAGCAAGAGGCGTTGGTTGCCAATGATCTGAAGAATCTGGAGAGGATCGTTGCCGGCGAGGAACAATTGATCCTTCAAGCGGCCCAACTGGAGCAGGAGCGGCTCGAGCTTGCGGGAGAAGCGGCGCAACAGATGCAACTCCCGGTTGAAGAGCTGACGCTGGGCAAATTGGGGGAAAACTATGTTCAGTTCAATTCCATTCAGGAGGAACTCGAGACGGTCATCGCGGCTATCCGGCAAAAGCAGAGTTCGAATCAGAAGTTGATCGAGCAGGCTATGAAAGTCATAGACTTTTCCCTGAGCCTTATGACTCAGTATGATGAAACAACCTATACCAGGCTGCTGCAAAGGGCGGAGAGCCCGGGACCTGGTTTCCGGGGGTCAAATCGCGTGCATATTATTGACAAATCGGTCTAGATCGACAAACCGGCGCCGTGTCATAACGGACCGGAGAAAAGCGTACGGCAGCCGGAAAATAGGCGGGCCGACCCGAAATGGGTCGGCCTTTCTAAACATCCGCAAGTCCCACATGGGAGAAGATCTCGTCATACTCCGTGTTGGCGCGTTCGTAATCGTCCATGTGCCCGATGTCGATCCAGTACTCGCGCAGAGGGAAGACGGTCGTCTCGCATTGCAGTTCAATCAATTTATTGAAAAGTGTCGGCATATCAAAGGACTCATTTTGGGGGATTAATTCCAGGACCTCCGGTTCCAGCACGTAAATGCCCGCGTTGACGAAGAAGTGCTGAACCGGTTTTTCTTGGATGCCTGTCAGTTTGTGACCGTCGACGACGACTACCCCGTAGGGGACCTGAAAGTCGTATTCGCGCACACACATCGTGGCTTGAGCGTTATGAGAGCGGTGAAAGCTAATAAGCTGGGCAAAATTGACTTTTGTCAGAAGGTCACCGTTCATGACAACCAGCGGCAAGCGGGGCTTTTCGGGCAAAAGGCTGAGCGCCCCCGCGGTCCCCAGACGCCGGCTTTCCGAGACATAGCGGATATCGACTCCCCAACGGGAACCGTCGCCGAAATATTCTTCGATGAGATCCGACTTGTAATTGACCGAAAAATAAAAACGCCGGAAGCCATACTCCATGAAGTTTTCCAGGATTGTCTCCAAGAGAGGTTTGCTCCCCACTTTGAGCAGGGGTTTGGGATAATTGTCAGTCAGGGGGCGCAGACGGGTGCCCAAACCGCCCACCATGACCACGACCCAGTTGTCCCGGATGTCCCCCTGGACCAGATTTTCTAAAAGTTCGATCCCGGTAATGTGTCCGCTCTGGTCGAGGATTGGGATCTGCTGCAGCCGTTTGAGCTTCATAATGGCGAGGATGGTCTCTCGCCGCTCTTCGCTGCGGGCGGTGAACGGATGAGGGTTCATGACCCGGCTGACGGCATCGTCCATAGCGATGCCGTTGAGAATACCCCTGCGGATATCCCCGTCTGTCACGGTCCCCAGCAGGGACCTCTCTTCATCGGCGACCAAAGCGATTTTGGCCGCGCCTTTATCGATGATCTCAATCGCTTTTAAGATTGGGGTATCGGGAGCGACGAGAATCTTACGCCAGTTTTCCATCAACTGCTAACCCTCCTCGAAGAGCGAGTTCAAACGCGGCCGGAGATGGCCTGACCCAGAACAGGGCTGCTGGGAATATTAACGAGGCGCCGGGCCAGGTCCTCGGCCGTGCTCAGATCACCGTGGGGAAAGGGTTCGAACATGGGCAGGGTGTGCATCAGGTCCCAGGCCGGGCGGGTCAGAATGCCTGCTTGATGAGTCAATTCCAGAAGCAAGTCTCTCTGGCTGCCGCTGTTTTCGTCCAGGAGGAGAGCGTTCAACCAATAATTGCTGCGGGCGAACTCCGGTTCGGAGACGAAGGCGAGCCCCGGCCAGCCGGAAAAGATCTTCGCGTAACGCCCGGCCAGAGCGCGTTTCATGGCCAGCAGCTCCGGCAGACGCTCCAGCTGGGCACAGCCCAGAGCCGCGTTCAGGTTGGGCAGACGATAATTGTACCCCACCTCATCGTGGCGGTAAGCCCAGGGGTGGGGCTGTTTGGCTGTTGCGGTCAGATGTTTGGCGCGGTTGGCCAGGTCTTCGTCGTCAGTCAGGATGGCTCCGCCTCCCCCGGTGGTGATGGTCTTGTTGCCATTGAAGCTCAAGACGGCGAGCTTGCCCCAGTGGCCTGTGTGCACGCCTTGATAGTATGATCCTAAAGATTCGGCCGCGTCTTCGATGAGGTCCAGGTCGAACTCGGCGCAAAGATCCCGCAGGGGATCGAGGTCCGCCGGATGGCCGAACGTGTGCATCACGATGAGCGCTTTTATCCGGCGCCCGGTCCGGCTGTTGACGGTACCTTCCGGGGTGAAGCGCGCGATTTCGGCGAGTTCCCGCCGGAGTTTGACCGGATCGACGCCCAGAGTTCGCTCGTCCGCATCGACAAAGCGCGGCACAGCTTGACAATAGCGCACGGCGTTGACGGTGGCGACAAAGGTCAAAGTCGGAACCAGAACCTCGTCCTCCGCTTTGACCCCTGCCAGGAGGAGAGCCGTGTGCAGGGCCGCGGTGCCGTTGACGACCGCGACGGCTCGCTTCAAACCGGTAAAACGAGCGAGATCCTCCTCAAAGCGACTGACATAAGGTCCCGCCGAGGATACCCAGCCTGTGTCAAGGCAATCTTTCACATACTCCCATTCCCTGCCCCCGAAGAGGGGTTCGTGCAGGGGAACCGCTTCTTGATCCGTGGGCAAGACCTGTTTAAGAGCGGCGACTACGTCGTTCAGATCGAGCCCGATACTTTTATCGTTCATATGTATAAATCCGCCTTTCTGCGAAAGGCACCGATGGGGTTATGAAACCAAAACCCATCATCCTTTCACTCTTTTTGTGTTATCCTCCTCTTGTAGGCCACTGGTATACTACAGAACCCGAGGAGATGAGTGGCGGGGCTGTATAGCGGCAACCCCGTATATGTATATGGTGTCGGTCATCCGTTAAGGCATCAATGAATGGCGCAAAACAGTAGCCCGTAAACTTATCTCTTCCGAAGTTGACTCGATTTCGCCGGATGACCAGTCCCTGCCAGCCCTACAAGTATTTTTGCAGGAGGTACTTCTTTTGTTCAAAGTCTTTCGTNAAAACTGCTGTGGACTTGATGTCCACAAAACCTGGATCTATGCCTGCATCGGTATTACTGATACAAATGGCCGTACTGAGTATAAGCAAGCTCGCTTCTCTTCCTTTTCCAAGGGCCTTAGAGAGTTGGCTGATTGGCTTGCGAAATTCTCCTGTATCGAAGTTTGTATGGAATCTGCCGGCAAGTTTTGGATTCCCGTATTCAACATCCTTGAAAAGACCTGTTTTGTTACCCTGGCACATCCCAAGTACACAAAACCTCAAAAAGGAAACAAAACGGATCGCAAAGATGCCAAATGGATCTGTGACCTCTTTATGTGCGATATGATCAAACCCAGCTTTATCCCCTCTCCTGTAATCAGGCATCTCCGTGACCTGATG
>LDXJ01000051.1 GCA_001029295.1 Peptococcaceae bacterium CEB3
GGCAGCATCTTCAGAGGCCGCCTTTCCTTCCCAAGAGATGTCCCTCGGAAAGATTATCCGGTATTAGCCCCCGTTTCCAGGAGTTGTCCCGGCCTTATGGGTAGGTTACCCACGCGTTACTCACCCGTCCGCCACTAAGATATCCTAAAGTAAACTTCAAAATATCTCCGTTCGACTTGCATGTGTTAGGCACGCCGCCAGCGTTCGTCCTGAGCCAGGATCAAACTCTCCGTAAAACTTTTATCCACTCTCTTCCCGCCCCAGTGGCTACCCGGATTGCTCCGGCTGCCTCCGTCACGGAAAAAGCAGATTCCTTTTTACGAAAGCGCCTTAGCTCTCTTAAAAATTTCTCTTGACGAGTCTCATTGGCTGTCCTTGTTGTTTAGTTTTCAAAGACCGATTCGCCTTACGGCTCTGCGTCGTCGTTACCCGCGACGGAATTTAATTCTAGCACCTTCGACATTATTTGTCAACCGCTATTTTCTTCCGCCTTTTTTCAGCCTGTCCGGCTCGAGTTCTCCTCGCGGCCGGAAGCTCTTGCCCCGCGACGCTTAATTATAATAGCATGCCGTCATCTTGGTGTCAACAGTTATTTTAGTTTTTTCTTCTCAAGTTTATACGGAGATTTTTCCGAGTCACTGCGGGAATTCTTTCGGGGTCCTAAGCTGTAATGGCCAAGGAAATTTTAACAAAACATCAGGCCTGAATAGGATAGAGCAACCCCACGAGGAACGCATACACGAGTGAATTCAAAAACAGCGCAGTCCTGGAAACTTTGAAGGAAGCAAAATCCATCTCGGAGATTGCACGGTATATAGGCCTAGGCCCATCCCACTGTGTTTAAAAAGCGGGACGCTCAGGTACTGGAGAATTTACCTACGTGGCGTTTGATGACCCTAACGGCAAGCGGCATGACGAAGTTCCCAACACTGCCCACCGTAAAAACCTCTCCGTGATTGCTGACGAGAGACGGGCTTGAAAAAAAGCCATACCCTCGACAGCGGCTCGGGTCTGCCTGGGCCGCTGTCGGGGTACGGCCTCCGGATCTCCACCGGGCATTATAACCTATTGGCAAACTCCATGCCTGCTTTCAGTGCTTTACGGTTGAGCTCAGCCAGTTCCGGCTTTTTGCCCGCCAGATCCATCAAAGCCGCCTCCAGTTCCTCATCCGACACGGACGGGGTCAAAGCCTGCATAATCCCCAGCATGACAATGTTAGCCACCTTGGCACTGCCCAACTCGTGAGCCATTTCGTTGACCGAGGCTCTCACGATGCGAATATCATCGCGGCCCGGGAGTTCGGGTACGATCGATGAATTGACATAAAGTACTCCGCCCGCCACAACGGTGTGAAGAAATTTCTCGTAAGCGGCTTGATTCATGGTCAGGCAGACAGAAGGTTTGCCCACGGTCGGGCTGCCGATCTTTTTGTCCGAAATGACGACCGAACAATTAGCCGTCCCCCCGCGCATTTCCGGACCGTAGGCGGGAATCCAAGTGACTTGTTTCTTCGCCATCATTCCGGCTTGGGCTAAGACTTTGCCAACGAAGAGGACTCCCTGCCCGCCGAATCCCGCCAGGACGTACTTCGTCGTCACGGGCTTCATCGTCGCGGACGTCGTCGTTACAGGCTCCGTCATCACGGACTTTGTCGTCGCGGACGCCGTCGTTACAGGCTTCGTCATTTCAGCCTCGGCCGTCCCCTGCACCGCCGTTTCTTGCCGCTTCATATCTCGCTCCGTCATTCTTTGCCTCCCCCTTCCACGGTCGGCACTTTCAGTTCTCCTAAAGTGAAATAAGGCTTCATCTTGTCCCTTACCCACTCCAGGGCCTCAACCGGGGTCACTCCCCAGTTCGTCGGACACGTGGAGAGAATGCTGACAAAGGAGTAACCCAGCCCATCCACTTGAACCTGGAACGCCTTCTTCAGTGCCTTTTTCGCTTCCCTCACCGCCTGCGGGCTGTCCACCGAAACCGAGGCCACATAAGCCGCACCCTTGACCTGAGCCAGCAGTTTGGGCAGATCCAGCGGATAGCCCATGCTCTCATCCCGTCCGTAGGGCGAGGTTGCGGTCTTCATTCCTAACAAAGTCGTGGGGGCCATTTGCCCTCCGGTCATCCCGTAAATTGCGTTGTTCACGAAGATAGATGTCAGTTTTTCCCCCCGGGCGGCGGCGGAAATCGTTTCTGCCAAACCGATGGAAGCCCCGTCACCATCCCCCTGGTACGTGAAGACAATTCGATCGGGGCGCGCCCTCTTGGCCCCCGTAGCCGCGGCGACCGCCCGCCCGTGGGCGGCTCCGATGATATCACAGGCAAAATAGTTTTCACAAAAGCCGGCACAGCCGACGGGAGCCACTCCGACGGTCTGCCCGATAATCTCCATCTCCTCCAAGATCTCTCCAATCAGACGGTGGATAATCCCATGCGTACAGCCCGGACAATAGTGAAATACACGATCTGTCAGTCCTGTCGTCTTCGCAAAAACAGTCTTCACCCTCGGACACCCCCTTTGAGGATCTGTGTTTTAAAAGCCGCCACGATCTCTTCCGGTTCCGGGGTCATACCGCCTTGCCGTCCGTAAAAACCGACCGGGGCCCGGCCGTTAACGACCAGCCGGACGTCCTGAACCATCTGGCCGGCGCTCAGCTCAATACTCATCCAGCCTTTAATCTGCGGAACCCTCTTTAACAGACCGTCCGCCGGGAAAGGCCAGAGGCTGATCGGGCGAAAAAGCCCTACTTTGACCCCTTCGGAGCGCAACATATCAATGGCCGTTTCCGTGATCCTCGAACTCGTCCCGAAAGCCACAAAGGCATACTCCGCGTCGTCCAGAGACAATTCGGCAAAACGCTGCTCCGCCGCCTGCATTTGCGCCATCTTTTTTCCCCAGCGCAAATTATCCGCTTCCCCCGCTTCGGAGGAAAGATAATAACTAATCACATTGTTCTTCGGTCGCCCCTCGCAGCCGTCGGCCGCCCAAGTCTTGGCCGGCAGGACTTTGGCTTCATACTTGCCCGGAAACTCAACCGGTTCCATCATCTGGCCCAGGATCCCGTCTACCGCCAGAATAACAGGATTCCGATAGATGTCCGCCAAATCAAAGGCTTCTTTCGTCAAATCGATCATTTCCTGAACCGTCGCCGGGGCCAAGACGATAGGATGGTAATCACCGTGTCCGCCGCCCTTGGTCAGCTGAAAATAGTCCGCCTGTGTCGGTCCCAAGCCTCCCAGACCGGGGCCCCCTCTCATGACATCGGCAATCACGCAGGGAATCTCCGCCGCAAACAGATAAGAAAGTCCTTCCTGCATCAGACTGAAACCCGGGCTCGAAGTTCCGCTCATAACCCTGGCACCGGCAGCCCCTGCCCCGTAAACCATATAAATGGCTGCCACTTCACTTTCCGCCTGCAAATAGGTCCCGCCGGCCTTTTTCATCTTCTTGGCCATATATTCCGGGATCTCAGTTGAGGGAGTGATAGGGTAGCCGCAGAACAAGCGACATCCGGCTTGGATCGCCGCTTCCGCGATCGCCTCATTGCCTTTCATCAGGATCGCCATAATCTCACTCTCCTTTCTCAGCCCGATAAACCTCCAGGGCCAGATCCGGGCACATCAAAGCACAAAAGGCACAACCGATACATTTCTCCTCATCTTGCATGATCACTGCATAGTATCCTTTGCTGTTGGCAATTTCGCCGATCTCCAGGATCTTCTTGGGGCAGACGCTGACGCACAGCCCACACCCCTTGCAGCGTTCTGTCTTAATTTCGACGTGATTGTTCGCCATTTTCCCTTCTCCCTTTCCCACAGTTTCTCCCGCATCAATCTCAGACAGCGGCGGCAGGAGCTCTCTCCCAGTGAACTCGCTCAACCAAAGTTGAACGGGGGAACCACTCCCACTTGTAGAAGTGGGAGTCTCACGATTGGATGAACGGTTCCGACGGTTTTCCCTGGGCAGCTATTTTTCCCTGGGCAGCTATCCCGGTTCACTACCGGACGATTAACCTATTCCCTCTTCGACCCTTTCCAGCCCAACTTCAGATAACGCTTTACGGGAATCCACTCCGGCTGCCAAACTAAACCCAAGGCCTCTGCCCACTCTGGATTTACCCCACATCCCACCAGGGGAATACGACTCGCCTTGACCAGGTCGGCCAGGACTTCCCCGGACTTTTCCCAATCCGCCAGGGTTGTCCAATCTTGCAGGTTGGAATTGTTAATCCAGCCCTGCACTTTCAGATGAGAGCGATTCTCCATCACCAGGCGCAGTTCTTCGATTTCGGCCACCGATGTGCTAAAGGGCCGAAAGACATTGACGACCTGAAGCACGGCGATATCACGGCCTTGCAGCAGATCATGATAGCGGCCCACGATCGCAGCGCCGTTTTCATTGCCGCCGACATCGAGCACCACGTCCATTGACCTGTCCCTGAGAACCCCGGCAATTTGGGCCGGGAGGGACGGGTTCTCGGCAAAGGCCAAATCCCCCTCAGGCCGTATTACTCGGACCCCTTCCTCCGACAACCGCTCGGATATTTCCCGTGAACGAAAATAAGGGTTCACTAAGTCAAGATCCACCAAAGCCACCCTTCGGCCGGCTCGGGCCCGTTGTAAGGAAAGGTTGATGGCCAGCTGGGTTTTACCGGCCCCATATCCGCCCATCAAGACCAGGACCCGCCTGCCAAGCAGACCCTCCCTGTCAGCGGCCCGCGTGTTCATACCCCTTACCCCCGTTTCAGCGCGCACACTGCAGATTGTTCCGAGCCGCCCGGCTGAGAGCCGCCATGGCTAAAGACATCAGTTTACTCCGGGGGGGATCGTTGCGGGAAGTCAAGACGACGGGTACCTGAGCCCCTAAAACGATTCCCGCCATCGTCGCGCCCCCGAAATAGACCATGGACTTACCGAGGACGTTCCCCACCTCAATGGAAGGAACCAGGAAGAGGTCCGCCTCCCCTTTGATCTCACTGGGCAGGCCCTTGTGTTTCAACGCAGCCGCACTGACCGCGCAATCCAGAGCCAAAGGGCCTTCCACGATGGCCCCGGGAAATTCCCCGGCCCGGCTCATCTCCGCCAAGGCCTTGGCGTCCAGGGTCGCCGGCATTTTCGGACTGGGCACCTCATTCGCCGTTAAAACCGCCACCTTGATTTCTTCCATGCCAATCGTGTGCAGATAGTCTACCGTACCGGCTAGGATCTCCTTTTTCTGGCCGAGGTCCGGGGCAATATTCATCCCCCCGTCCGTGACGAACAACAAGCGGGAATAGCCGGGGACTTCAAACACCGCTAAGTGGGAAAGCAGCCTTCCCGTACGCAAGCCGCGTTCTGAACGCAGCACGGCCCGCAGAAAATCCGAGCTGTTGACAAGGCCCTTCATCAAAAGGTCGGCTTTATTGTCCGCCACGACATCCACAGCCGCATGGGCCGCTTTGGACGGTTCCGCCTCGTCAATGACTTCGATGTGCTGCAGATTCAGTTCGATCGTGGCGGCAATTTCACGGATGCGCCTGGCCCCTCCCACCAGGACGGGCTGGATCAAGTCTTCATGAAAAGCCAATTTTACCGCTTCGAGCACTTGCCGGTCCGCCGCGGCAGCCACCGCCACCCTGGCCCTGCCCAAGCTCTTTGCTTTGGCCAATAAGGCTTCAAAATCAGAAAATCTCATTTTAAACACTCCAACCCTCCGGGAGGCAGACGGTCAAGCTCGGTAGACCAAAGCCTCTTCCTCTTTTCTCAAAACCCGTAAGGCCCCCAAAACCAAAGATTCCATCTCTTCTTCGCCCGGGATGATCACGACCGGTGCCAGGAAAGACACCCTACGACAGATTTCTCCGGTGATAAACTCAGAGTAAGCCAGGCCTCCGGTCAAAACGATCCTGTCCACCTCACCCAAAAGCACCGTCGCCATCGCCCCGATTTCTTTGGCCACTTGATAAGCCAGCGCTTCCAACACCAATTTCGCCTGGGCGTCGCCCTCCCGCATGCGCCTCTCGGCTTCGCGGGCGTCTTTCGTGCCCAAATAGGCGTAGAGGCCGCCTTCCTTGAGGATCTTTTTCAGCATTTCCACTTCAGAATATCGGCCCGAATAACAAAGTTTTACCAAGAGGCCGACTGGCAAAGTGCCGCAGCGTTCCACGGAAAACGGCCCTTCCATATTGGCGTTGTTGACGTCGATCATTAGGCCCCGACGATGAGGTGTCACTGAAATACCGCTGCCCAAATGAGCAATCACCAAATTTACTTCGTGATAGGATTTCCCCAGCTGCCGGGCGACCTTCCTCGCCACGGCCTTCATGTTCAGCGCGTGCCCCTGGCTGAGGCGCGGAAGCTCCGGCAACCCCGACAGGCGCGCCACCGCCTCCATCTCGTCTACGGCCACCGGGTCTACGATATAAGCGGGAACCTTAATTCGCTGCGCCAGGTGGAAGGCGATGATGGCACCGAGATTCGAAGCGTGTTCCCCGCCGGGCGCATTACGGCATTCGGCAGCCAAATACTCATCGACGACATAAGTGCCGCCGGGGAGCGGTTTCAACAAACCGCCCCGTCCCACGATCGCAGCAAACTCTTCTAACTTTTGTCCTTTATCCCGCAGTACCCCCAGGATCTTCTCTATCCGGTAGGAATCTTGATCCGCAATCCGCGCAAAAGGCTGTAACTCCTCCGCGGAATGCTCAATGACCTCTTTCCAGAGGCAGAACTTATCCTGATAGGTTGCTATTTTTGTAGAGGTCGAGCCCGGATTGACCGCCAAAATAAGAATTGACTTCGCCCCCTCCCATTCGAACTTGCTTGAGAACCCCAATTTGTTCCGCCCATGCCCAAGCCGCTCCGGCCATCATCCGCTCCGTACAGGCTAACGTGTATATTTGCGCTGAACGCGGCCTGTCGTCTCAATCTTTCTGTCGAGCATCACATCGGCTGCTTGAGCGGTAGAAATGTTCTCTTTCTTGGCCACGGCAAAGATGCGCAAAAGGATATCATAGATCAGACTGGCATTCTTGAAAGCCCGCTCTTTGTTATATCCCTGCAGTTCGTCAGCGACTTGAATCAACCCACCCGCGTTGGCAACATAATCGGGGGCGTAGAGAATTCCTTTTTCTTTCAAAAGATCGCCATGCCGGGGCTCTTTCAACTGATTATTGGCCGCTCCGCAAATGGCTTTGCATTTGAATTGAGGAATCGTCTCATCGTTAATAATAGCACCCAAAGCATTCGGTGAGAAGATATCGCACTCGACCCCGAAGATCTCATCAGGTTTAACGGTTGTGATGCCAGGATACTCCTCTTTGGCCCGGCGTACATTATTTTCCTCAATATCCGTTACAATCAATTTGGCGCCGTCTTGATAGAGACGACCGACCAGGTCATAGCCGACTTTGCCCAGTCCCTGAACGGCAATTGTCAGCCCGCTCAGAGAATCCGAACCAAAAGCTTCCAGGGCTGTGGCTTTCATTCCGCGATAGACGCCAAAGGCGGTGATAATAGCCGAATTGCCGCTGCCGCCATATTCTTCGGGCACTCCGACCACGTACTTCGTCTGCTTGCCGGCGGAGACAAAATCCATCCCCACTGTGCCGACATCCGTCCCGGTATAATAACGCCCTTTAAGGGTCTCGACAAAGGTCCCCAGAGCCTGAAACAACTCATCCGATTTTTCGGTTTTGGGGTCGCCGATGATGACGGTCTTTCCGCCCCCATGGATGGCTCCCGAAACGGCACATTTATAAGTCATGCCCCGGGACAAACGCAAAGCGTCTGTCAAGGCATCCTGCTCTGTCTCGTAGTTCCACATCCGGCATCCACCCAAGGCGGGCCCCAAAGTCGTGTCATGGATGGCGATGATGGCTTTGAGCCCGGTCGCCTTGTCGTAATTGAAGATCACCTGTTCATGCCCGTACTCAGCCATTTGGTCAAAGATACTTTTGAAAGCTGTTTCCTTGTCAGACATTTCCATCTTCCTCTCTCATTTTCTAAATAACTGGTCAGAGACACCCGCCTGCACAACAAACACGAATCTTCGTTATTTTCGCCCGGTATATTTCGTTTGCAGTCGGGCAATCGTCTCCAATTTCTTTTCTACGTAGAGATCGGCGACCGTATGTGGTGGGAGTTTCTCCTCCCGGGAAACCTTGTAGATCTGCTCCAAGGTCTCGTAAATCAGACCCGCATTTTTGAAAGCCCGCTCTTTCCTGAAGCCCTGGAACTCGTCGGCCACCGCAATCAGGCCCCCCGCGTTCACTACATAGTCCGGGGCGTAGACGATTCCCATCTCAAAAAGTTTTTTCCCATGACGGGGCTCCAGCAGTTGGTTATTGGCAGCGCCGCAGATGGCTTTGCATTTGAGCGAGGGAATGGTTTGGTCATTGATGACTGCACCCAAGGCATTGGGGGAAAGGATATCGCAGGTGACGCCGAGTATTTCTTCCGGTTTTACGATCTCAACCTCCGGGTGAGCCTCTTTCACCTTCCGCACATTTTCCTCGGAGATATCCGCGGCGACGACTTTAGCGCCCTCGTCCAGCAGATGACCGACCAACACCTGTCCGACTTTGCCCAGACCCTGAACGGCTACCGTCAAGCCCCGCAGCGCATCCGTGCCGAAGGCCTCTTTGGCGGTCGCTTTCATGCCGCGGTATACTCCGAAAGCTGTGATAATTCCGGAATTGCCACTGCCCCCGTACTCGACCGGCAAACCGTTGACGAAGTTCGTCTGTTTATGAGCGGAGACAAAGTCCATCCCAACCGTACCCACATCGGTTCCCGTCCAAAAGCGCCCTTTTAAAGTCTCAACAAAAGTACCCAGGGCCTGAAACATTTCATCTGATTTATCCTTCTTGGAGTCCCCGATGATCACTGTTTTGCCACCGCCGCACATCACATTGGAAATGGCACACTTGTATGTCATCCCGCGTGACAGGCGCATCACATCAATAATCGCGTCCTGTTCGGTCTCATAGTTCCACATCCGGCACCCACCCAGGGCCGGGCCCAAGGTCGTATCGTGAATACCGATGATAGCTTTGAGACCGGTCGCCTTGTCGTAATTGAAGATAATCTGCTCGTGACCGTATTTCTCCATTTCCTCGAAAATACTGAAAACCTCGTTTTTCTCCTCTGACATGATACATTTCCTCCTTGTGCAATTCCCCTCGGGACAACGATATGAACATCTGATTGCAAAATCTATGCCAGCAAAATTACCGTGAAAAGTCCCCGGAAAAGTCCGCAAAAGCTATATTTTCACAAGTTTTGGAACGAAACCTGCGCAACCGCCCGGGCCCCTGCACAGAAAAGTTTGCAGTCTCTGCGTGGTGATAACTTTTCTGCGCACCCGGCAAAGCCCAGGGGGTATGGAGCAAGAGTTCTTACGGCTGGAGCGGACGGAAAACGTTATTTGCCCACTTCCTGGGGTCTCACATTCTCCAGCGTGTCTCTCTTTCCCATCTTATAGCTGACATAGAGCAGCAAGAACCAGACCGGAGCTACATACAGGGCAATACGCGTCGCGGGCATAAAGGCCATGACCACAACGATGAAAACCATAAAAGCTAAAGCGATATAGGAGATGAAGGGCCACAGCGGCAGCTTGAACTCTATCTTTTCTCCGCCGGCAATCTTCGCTTTGCGGAATTTCAATTGGGTCAGCAGAACGATCGTCCATACCGTCAGCATGGCGACCGTCGCCACGGCAGAGACATAGGCAAAAACGCTGGCCGGAATGATATAGTTCAGCAAGACGCCGATAAGTAGGGCCGCCGCGGAAAAAATGATCCCATTGGCCGGAGTGCCCGATTTGCTGACTTTCGCAAACACCTTGGGCCCATTGCCTTGGAGCGACAGGTTGTAGAGCATCCTCCCCGTACTGAACAGTCCGGAGTTAAATGCGGAAAGCGAGGCCGTGATCACGACAAAATTGATGATAGACGCGGCCGCCGGAATACCCACTTTGGCAAACACCAGAACAAACGGGCTTCCTTTGCTGCCGATTTCGTTCCAGGGATAAATCGCCATCATGACGCCGATAGCGCCGACATAGAAAATCAGAATACGCCAGATCACACTGTTTACCGCTTTAGGAATGGTCTTGTTCGGGTTTTTGGCCTCCCCGGCCGTAATACCGATCAACTCGACTCCCCCGAAGGAGAACATCACCATGACGAAAGCGAGGGCAAATCCTCCGAGACCGTGTGGCATGAATCCGCCGTGAATCCACAGGTTAGCAAGACCGATCGGATGCCCTGCGTTGCCGAGTCCGAAAAAGATAACCAGTCCGCCGACCACGATCAACCCCAAAATCGTGACGACTTTAATCATGGCAAACCAAAACTCAAATTCTCCGTATGACTTGACGTTAATTAAGTTGACAAGCGTCATAACCACGAGAGCCAGGAGTGCGGAAGTCCATTGAGGAACCGAGGGAAACCAATATTGTATATAGATGCCGAAAGCACTGATCTCCGCCATGCCCACGACGATCCAAAGAAACCAATAGGTCCACCCGGTGAAAAATCCGGCAAAACGGCCCAGGTAGCGATTGGCGTAAGAACTAAAAGAACCTGATACCGGCTCTGCCACCGCCATTTCACCCAGAGCGCGCATGATAATGAAAATGATAATCCCGCCCAATAAATAGGACAGCATCACGGCCGGGCCGGTCAGCTGAATCGTCGTGGCTGAACCGTAGAACAAACCGACACCGATGGCGCCACCCAAGGCGATCATCTGAATGTGCCGGTCGCTCAATCCCCTTCTCAATTGTTCTTGTTCCTGAACATCTTTGCCCATACCTTACCCCTCTTTCAAATACATTTGCTAGTGCGTTTATAGCGAGAATTGTCAATAATTCACTGCAATATACGTGCCAAGCATTTCACCGTAAGAAAAGGTCGAATCCGCCGACAATTTAGCATTTTATTACGTTAAAATGCCAAGGTTATTTAGCAAAGTGATAAATAACCTTGGCATTATGATAAGATATCTTGCCACTTTCATCGTTCTTCAGTGCTCAGTCTTCGTCGCTTAGTTTCCGTCGCCTAGTCTTCGTCGTTTTCCAGGACGATCCCGTAGGCGTTGATTTTGTTGAGGACAGTCGTACTGGAGACCCCCAATACCCGACCGGCTTTGCGGGAGGAAGGATGTTTAGCCAGTACGTTCATAAGAACCTGTTTTTCCACTTCGTTGACGATTGTCTTCAGGGGAGGCCATTTGCCCGCAAACGGGATCATCACATGGAGGACGCGAACTCCGGCGCCGGAGTCAACATTCTCGCCTTTGACCCGGATAGGCAGTGCCCCCGCTTGGCCGGCGGAGTCTCCGGCGCCTTTTTCTGCCACGACTATGTCCGGAGCGGTGTACAAGCCCCTTGCCTCCATACCCCCCTGCAAGACCGGCGCGGTGTTGGGACTCCTCGTCTCTATACTCTCGATCACGGCCGATGCGACCCCCGCATGCTGAAGTCCAGCCGTTTCGGCCTCCGTACCCGAGCGGCGCGCAATGGCCTCGCGCATCTCATCCCTGATTTCGGCTTCGATTTCACCTTCTGGCGTGCGCCCGGACCCACCTTCGCTTTCAAGCCCCCGCTCCTTTCCGGCAGCTTGCCGCTCCCTGCCGGCAGGACGGGGTAAGCTCATCCAACTGTAAAAATCCTCCGCCTTGATCCCCTCTATCTCCATGATGTTAATCATGCGCTCCAAGACGTTCTCCAGTTGCCGAACATTGCCGGGCCAATCCTGTTTCATCAAAAACTCCACTGTATCTTTGGTCAGACAAAATTCCGGCCGTTCAAGCCTCAGACATATTTTGCGAATCAGATGTTGGGCGATGAACGGGATGTCCTCCCGGCGTTCACGCAAGGGCAAAATTCTCAGCGGAAAGACATTCAAGCGATAATAAAGATCTTCTCTGAACTCCCCTGCCTGGATCATTTCCTCCAAGTTTCTGTGGGTAGCGGCAATAATGCGGACCTCGACCGGGATTTCCCTGGAGCCGCCCACCCTGCGGACGGTATTTTCCTGCAAAACCCGCAAAAGCCTGACTTGGACCGGGGCAGACACCTCTCCGATTTCATCCAGAAATAAGGTTCCCCCATGAGCCTGCTCGAAAAGCCCTTTCTTCCCGCCCCGGATCGCTCCGGTAAAAGCTCCCTCGTCATAGCCGAAAAGCTCGCTCTCCAAGAGAGAATCAGGCAAGGCCCCGCAGTTGATGGCGATGAACGGGCCCGAAGCCCGGTTGCTCTCCATATGAATAGCCCGCGCAAACAACTCTTTGCCAGTTCCGCTTTCACCGCGCAGCAAAATCGTCGAATTTCCTTTGGCCACCGCTTTGGCGGTTTCCACCAACCGGCTCATGGCCGGACCCTGGTAAACGATATCCTCAAAGGTCGTTAATCGTTTTTTGGCGCCGACTTTGGAAACGATTTCCTCAACCTGACTGAAATCCGTGATCGTGGCCACTCCGCCGATGATCTGACCTTGGGCGTTGAAAATGGGCAAACCGCTCGTCAGGAAATGAAGACTGCGGTGGTCCTTTTGCATCTTGACTTCTTTCAGGCTGTAGGGCTGTCCGCTCTTGAGCGTCTGCAAGATAGGCGCCTTGGCTTGAAAAACCTCATCAACATCCTTACCGATCACTTCTTCCTTCGAGCAAAAGAAAGTGCGACAAGCGACCTCGTTCAAGTGAGTGATGACTCCTTTATTATTGACCGCGATGATACCTTCACTGACTGAATTCAAAATCGTGCTCAGCTCGTATTCCCTCTGTTCACACAGAAGGTAATCTTTCAACTCCAGGGCCTTGACTCCCTCGATGGTTATCAATTCATTCATTAACGCCTGCAAATACTCCCGGACCGTTTGGCATTTAATCAGCATGCGCTCGTTGGACGTGGCCTCCATCCCCACCAGATTTATCTTCCGGTTTTTAAAAACCTCAAAAATCTCGTAAGCCAAGCCCAGGCGATCGACGAAATCGATTTGAATCACGTAGTCTTGGACGCGTAGTTCCATTTAGTTCACCTCACTCCTGTGCGGACAGCCGCCCGAATCTTTCGTGACCCCCAGCCAAACCCCCGGGGCATGCCGCCTCTTCATCTCGAAAGCATCTTTACCTAAATCTTTACCTAAATCTTTCCCCGAAACGCCAAAACCATTAGGGTAATCCGCGCCTCAGCCCAAAAACCCCGCCGAGGGCCGCAGGCTCCAACGACAGGGTTTTTCAGTCTTCGTTCCAAGGGTACCCCCTAACCGGAACTACCCCCGCAGACCTTGTTTCGGGCGATCCCCGCCCCGGACACCCGGTTCAAGCGACCGTTTTGCCCCGGCGTAAGAGGCGCTACAAAACCAACCTGGCAAACTTGCGTTTACCCACTTGCAGAACGTCTCCGGAATTGACGGAAACGATCATCTGTGGGTCGGTTACTCTCTCTTCGCGCAAGCGAACCCCACCCTGCCCGATGAGCCTCCTCGCTTCCCCCCGGCTGGGGGCCAAACCCGAGCCCACCAAAAGGTCCACCAGTTCCAGCCGTCCGTCGGGACGCCTCAGAGCCCCTACTTCTATCTCCGGCATTTCGTCGGGGGCTTCCTTCTGTTGGAACATCCTGATAAACTCCGCCTGGGCCCTTGCCGCTTCTTCTTCCCCGTGGTAAATACCCACGATCTCGCGGGCCAAACGCATCTTCAAGTCCCGGGGATGCACTTTTCCCTCATGCAAGCCTGCTTCCAGCCGCCGGATTTCCGCGACCGGAACTTTGGTAACCAGTTCGAGATAACGGATCATCAACTCATCCGGGAGAGACATCGTCTTGCCGAACATCTCACGCCCCGATTCGTAAACCCCAATGTAGTTACCCAGACTCTTACTCATCTTCTGAACCCCGTCCAAACCCTCCAGCAGAGGCAGAGTGAAAGCAACCTGGGGTTCCTGGCCCGCTTCCTTCTGGAGGGTCCGCCCCATCAGCAGGTTGAACGTCTGGTCCGTGCCTCCTAACTCCACATCAGCCCGCAAGGCGACCGAATCATATCCCTGCATCAGGGGGTAAAAGAATTCGTGCACACCGATGGGCAAGCCCGCGGCATAGCGTTTGGCAAAATCGTCTCTTTCCAGCATGCGCGCCACTGTCGTCGCCGAGGCCAATTTTATGACATCCTCAAACATCAGCTTGCCCAACCAGCTTGAATTAAACGCAATTCGCGTTTTGGCGGGATCGAGGATCTTGAAAACCTGCTCTTGATAAGTCTTAGCGTTGCGCAATAACTCTTCCGGGGTCATCGGCTTGCGCGTTTCCGACTTTCCGGTGGGATCTCCGATCCGGCCGGTGAAATCTCCGATGACGATGACGGCCTGATGACCCAAATCCTGAAACTGCCTCAACTTTTGCAAAGGGACGGTATGCCCCAAATGCACATCCGGCGCGGTGGGATCCAGACCCAATTTGACGACCAAAGGTTTCCCTTCGCGCAGGGAACGCTCCAGCTTGGCGGCCAGTTCCACTTCCGGAATGATCTCCGCCGCGCCGGTTTTCAGTATGCTCAATTGCTCTTCTACCGTTTTGCCGTACTCTTTTTTGTTTTCTGCCACGTTACCGCTCCTCACACCAGGTTCACCCTTTTCGAGACCGAACCTGTAGGCTTTGTTTCAGTATAGCTTTCTTACATTATATTCTATCATATTTTCTCATACATTCTATCATTTTTATCCAATGTCACTTTAACTCCACGACCGTCACCCCATAATCTCCCTCTCCATGCTGTCCGAGGCGAAAAGAACGGACATGGGGGTGGCTGCGCAGGAACTCCTGCACCCCGGCCCTGAGCGCGCCGGTCCCTTTACCGTGGATCACATAGATTTGGCCAACCCCCGAGAGAACGGCATCATCCAAATATTTGTCCAACTGAAAGGTCGCCTCTTCCACCAACATCCCCCGCAAATCGATTTCGCTGCGCACGTTTTCCGCCTTGTTTAAGCCAAGACTGCCGGCACCGCCTGTCACCGCCTTCTTTTTCGGCTTGTCTTCGGGAACCGGGCGGAGTTCGGCCAAGGGAACGCTCACTTTCATAATGCCCGCTTGCAGCAAAACTTCGCCGTTTTCATCAGGTAATTGCAAGACCTGTCCTTTCTGCCGCAGCTTAATCATGTAGAGCGTCTGCCCGGGCTTAAGCTCCTCTGCTCTCAAACCGGGCCCTTGCGGCAGCGAAGGCTCTCCCGTCCGTTCAAGCCGGCCGGACAGGCGTCTTAACCCCTCTCTTGCTTTTTCAATCTCCCGCGCGTCCTTCTGCTCCTGCTTAAGCGCGTTCTTCAACTCCGCTACGAGCGCGGCCGCTTCTCTCTTGGCTTGGCGGATCACTTCTGTCGCCTCATCCCGGTTCCGAACCAGCAAAGCCCGCTGTTCTTCCGCCTGGCGCAGCCTGTCTTGCTCAAGTCGCCGCCGTTCTTCCCCGGCTAGGCGCAGTTCCTCCCGCACCCGCAGTCTTTCCCGTTCGATATCCCTCTGGCTGTCTTCCAGATTTTCGATGAGGTCCGCCATTTGCAAATCGCGCTCACTCAAAAAGGTCTTGGCCTTGGCCAAAACACTCTCTTTCAAGCCGAGGCGGGAAGCAATACTAAACGCGTTGCTTTTGCCCGGAATCCCGATCAGCAAACGGTAAGTCGGGCGCAGAGTGGCCTCATCAAAATCCACCGAAGCGTTCTCTACTCTCTCCGTTCTATAAGCAAAACTCTTTAGGGCTCCGTAGTGGGTTGTCGCCACAACCCGCGCACCCCGTGCATGCAATTCCTCCAGAACCGCCATCGCCAAAGCCGCCCCCTCCGTGGGATCCGTTCCGGCCCCTACCTCGTCGAGAAGCACGAGAGATCGTTCGTCGGCTTCATTAATAATCTCGACGATATTGCGCATGTGCCCCGAGAAAGTACTCAAAGACTGCTCTACACTCTGCTCATCCCCGATATCGACAAAGATCCGGCTGAACACCCCCAAGCGCGACCCGTCCTCAGCCGGAATGTGCAAGCCTGCCTGCGCCATCGCCACCAGAAGGCCGATCGTCTTCAGCGCTACGGTTTTTCCGCCGGTGTTGGGGCCGGTGATCACGAGACTGTCAAAGGAAATGCCCAGTTCGGCAGTTAAAGGCACGGCTCCTTCCCCCAGCAGGGGATGTCTCGCCTGCACCAATCTCACT
This sequence comes from Peptococcaceae bacterium CEB3, assembly GCA_001029295.1. Classification (GTDB taxonomy): domain Bacteria; phylum Bacillota; class Desulfitobacteriia; order Desulfitobacteriales; family Desulfitobacteriaceae; genus Acididesulfobacillus. The sequence goes on from LDXJ01000051.1 coordinate 16,176, forward strand.
TCCGCCCTGTCCAGGAGGAGCGGGGTCCCCGCATTCATCTCCCAACTAAGACGGGCTTTGGCTAAGACAAAATCCAGGCGAATTAGGGACTCGCACATTACCGTCAACACGGCTGACCGGTTTCCGATATCGCGGGAAAACTCCTGCAGAATGCGCAGGACCTCACGCTGTTCTTTGAGCACCGTCTCCCGCAATTCGTTGCCTAAATGCACGACCGGCATCGGCTCAATGAATAAGGTCGCCCCACTGCCGGACTGGTCATGGACAATCCCGGCAAAAGCAGCGCGATATTCCTGTTTCACAGGCACGACATAGCGATCGGACCGTTGGGTTATGATCGGATCCTGAAGCATCTTCTGGTAAGCGGGATTGCGCAGGAAGCTTTCCACGCTCTCCCGAATTTTCTGCTGCAACCTAAGCACGGATCTCCTCAGTTGAGCTAATTCAGGTGAAGCGCCGTCGACCACCGTCCCCTCCTCACTGATGCAGCGGGTGATCTCATCTTCCAGCCCTTTTTGCGGTTCAATCGGATTGACAATCTCGCGCAGGGATAAATAATTCCCTTTGTCCTCCAGCAAGAACTGCCGCACCCGGCGCCCAACTTTGAGGGTGTCGCGGATTTGGAGAAGTTCCTCCGGATCCAGCACAGCACCCCTGCCACAACGTTCCAGGAAAGGCTGAATGTCCTTGGCACCGCGCACGGAGAACTGTGGGTTTAGCCGAAGAAGTTCTTTGGCCTGGTCGGTTTCCCCAAGAGCTTCCCTCACGCTCTGTTTATCGACGAAAGGGGAAAGCTCGGCGACCCTATTCTCCGCCCCCTTAAGCAGACAGAGACCCGCCAGGCGGCTTCTTATACGATCAAAATCCAGTTTCTTTAAAGTTCGCTCCATAATCGTCATTAGCCTGCTCCTCCACTCCGAACCCCTGAGCACACCGGCCATGGGCCTGCCACCATTCTACTCTTAAGCTAAAGAATCCCGCGAAAAAAATGTCCTTTGGTAAACCCCTGAGGATAAAGCCTCGCCAAAACTTTCTGGCTCTCTTCTATATCCCCGGCATCCCGTTTTTCCGGGTCGCTTTTTTCCCAGGCGGCACGAAACAGGCCGACGACTTGCCTCACCCGCTCTCGGTCCGAGCGCGCGAGCTGCAGCCGGATCCTTTTCATACCCATAGCCGCGATTTGTCCCAACTCCCCGTAAAGGTTGAGCCTCTTCACGTTAAACAAATGCATCCGGCAGTCCCAATCCGTTTCCAGCGGGAAATCATATTTGAGCCGGTCACGTAAGAAATAAGGCCCCTCGCGGCACAGTCCGGCACAGGTCTGCCCTTTTTTTCCGCCCAAGGCGGCCCCGATCAGACAGTACTCACTCACCATCATTTCCAGGTCCCCAAAGACCAACATTTCCAGGTGAGCTCCTCCGGCCAAGCGCTCGATTTGTTCATGGTGCAGTTCGGGCGATAAGGTAATGACTCGGACTTTTTCCCGCCGAAAATAATCTACTCCGGCCTCATTGAAAACGTTAAGGGAATAGTCCGCCTCCAGCGGCCAATCCGGATCTACGGCCTTTATCATCTCCAATTCCCCTAAGTTGGCCACCATGAGCGGAGGTCGGATCTCCCAACGCGCCGCTTGTTTTAGTATTTTTAGCCAGTAAAGACTCTGTTCCTCATTGAGAATGCGGGGCAGACGCCAAACGCTTTCTACTCCCAGCTCATGACAGTGTTCCACGGCCCGGCGGATTTCCGCCGGAGAAAAACCCGCTTGCGAACGCCACCTCTCGCCCCCGAGAAGGAGCCGCCCGGCCCCGGCTTCCAAAGCCCCAGCCAGTCCCTCGCTATCGGCGACCGCAACCGAAACCAGCCGAGCCCCTGCTTTCGGCGCGGCCCGCCGGCCGGCACGCAGGCTCTCCGACCATTTTCCCACCCGCCTGTGATACTCATCGGGAGTCAGGCCGGATGTTCTGTTCTCCTCCCCTGCCAAAAGCGCCGCCACCACTTTTCTTCTCAGCTCGTTGAGCTCACTCACCGGCAGGATCACATCCCCTTCCAGATCGACCCGCAAGCTCTCGAGGTAAAATGGAGTGGTGCCCAGTCTTCCTAATTGCTGCCGCAGATAATCTTCCGTCAAAGGCCTTTGGCGAGCCTTCTCCAAGAAGCCGGAAGAAGAGAAAACCAGGTGGCGGCCCCAGCTCTCCGCATCGAGTTCGAGCTTCGCCCCGACCCGTCCCCTCACTCTCAAGGTCAGGGCGAATCGGCGCTCCTCTTTTCCTTCCTGAAAACTGCGCCGGGCTTTTTCCATCAGCACGGCGTCATGGGTTTTGAAAACCCGGTCTCCCGGGGCAGATCGGCCTGAAAACTCCAGCTCAACGACATCCCCCGCTTGGGCGCGCGCCACGGGAGATCCGGCGACCCGCAGGCCGGTCACGCTCAACCCTTCGCGGCCTTGTCCCGTCCAAATCTCGACTCCGTCCCCTTGATTCAGCTCAGCCTCCAATTTAAGGAAAAGCCGGCCTCTACCGTAGCTTTTGACCCGACCCAGCCGTGTTCCGCGATTATTGGGCCGCTTGTAGCTCATAAGTTCCGCTCCAGGGTGAGAAAAAAAATAGGCCTGCGTAAAATCACGATTAAAAATCTGGGTCAGTTCCCGGCGTTCCTCCGGCTCAAGCAGTTCCGGACCCTCCGAACTTTCCACCCGCTCCAGGCGACCCAGAGCCTGGCGGTAGATGCGCGTCACCGTCGCCACATATTCCGGCCGTTTCATCCGGCCCTCGATTTTAAGGGAATCCACTCCGATTTTCCGGAGCTCCCCCAGTTCTTCCACCAGATTCAAGTCTCGCGGACTGAGAAGATGGTCCCCGAGATTAGCCTCCGCCAGTACATCTTTCCCGGCCCCGTCCACCAGCGTATAGCTCAGACGGCAAGGCTGGGCACAGGTACCCCGGTTGCCGCTGCGCCCGCCGATAAAGCTGGACATCAGACACTGCCCCGAATAGCAAACACACAGGGCGCCGTGGACGAAGACCTCGATCGCCAAAGGGGTGGAGGCACAAATTTGCGCCATCTCCCCGGCGGACAGTTCACGCGCCAAGACCACCCGGGCAAAACCCATGGACTCGAGACGGCGAACCCCCCACTGGGTATTGACCGTCATTTGAGTGCTGGCATGGATCTCCATCTCCGGCAGGATATGGCGCATGAACCAAGCCACCCCCGGATCCTGGAGGATCACGGCATCCGCGCCGAGGCTGTAAAGCGCGTACAGGTATTCTGTGAGTTCGGGAAATTCCCGGTCGGCAACCAGAATATTAACTGTCACGTAAACTTTCACTCTGCGCTCATGAGCGTAGCGAACGGCGGACTTCAACTCCTCCAACGCGAAGTTGGCCGCACCGGCCCTGGCATTGAAGCTCTTTCCGCCGAGATACACCGCGTCAGCCCCGTTTTCGACCGCCGCCTTAAAGGCCTCCCAACTTCCGGCGGGAGCCAGGAGTTCCATGGTCCCATCCCCCGCTTCCGGCCCCGAACCAGTCGTTTCACTCTGTTTGACCATCCATCCCATCCTTCTTGTAATCCGGCCCCGCCCCGCACACGATCCGCACAATCCCGGGGGTCACATCCGCCAGAGTCTTCCACTCCGGCCAGCGGAGAGCGGGGTTAGACCAAGCGAGAGCCGGAACCGGGTTCAGTGTATGCCCCTTGACACTTACGTCCTCAATATTGCCGTGGTCGCTGGTCAGGAGCCAAGCTGCTTCCTCCCCCGCGACCACCGACATCAAACCTCCAAGCAGTCCGTCTATCTCCTCGACCGTTTCGATGCTCTCTTGCCAGAGCTGCTTGTGGCCGATTCTGTCCGTCCGGAAAAACTCGTAGAGCGTAAAATCATAGTCTAACGTCAGTCTCCCCAAAATTTGCCCCGCCGTATACGGAGAAATCACGGGGACATCCAAACCACGCTCGCGCAGGAGGGCATTTGTCATCTCCTGGTAAACCGCTCGCCCGGCCGAGAGGTCGGGAATCCTGCGCAAAACGACCCCACCGGCCAAAGCGCACAAGGTGGATGCCGTCAGCCGTTTCTTCCCGGTCTGCACGAGTTTTTCAAAGTCACCCGTAAAAGCGTTGGCAAACATGACCTTTTTTCCCCGCTCAGCCAGTTGGCGGAAGATACTCTTCTCCTCAATGATCCGGGTCAGGGCCTTATTCGGGTAGGCATTTAAATGACGACCCAGGGCTTGGGCCGCGTTGACTCCAGTCCAGAGGGTGGTCTGTCCGGTCGCGCTCTGGGGTAAACCGGGTACGCCCAGGCGGGCATCCAGGGCCGCGAGTTCGGCTTGCCCCTGGCGCAGACTCCTGTCTCCCCAAAGCAAATGCCCACCCAGAAGTTTATCCAGGACAGGGGTACGGGCACTGTAAACCGGATTGCCCTCGACCCCGCCTAGCCCGAATCCGTCGACAAAGATCAATAAAAAATGCATCGTCTGAGTCCCCCTACCGGAGTCCCCCCAGAAAAAGCACCCGGATCATCCAGGTGCCCAATAGCTTCTCACTCCGTTTTTTCATCCAAAAGTTGAAGCAGGGCCTCCTGCTCTTCTTGGAGCTTTAAGAGGTCGTCCGCAAAATTAAGCGCGGTCAGGATGGCCACCTGATGAAGGGATAAGCGCGGGGACCTGCGGGCAATCTGGTGCATCTTGTCGTCCACCGCGCGGGCCAATTCCAGAATATGCTCTTCGCTTCCCTCGCCGCGTATGACATGCTTCTCCCCAAAGATCTCGACCTCGATCTTCCGGATATCCGTCACCCTGCATTTCCCCCAAAATTCTACTGTTCTATTGACTCTTTCCTTACCTTTTCGCCTTACTCTGCTCGCCTTACTCTTTTCGCCATTCCGCGTCAAAATCCTGCTGAATCCCCTCGATAATACGGACATTCAAGGCATTGACTTCCTCGTCGGTCAGGGTACGTTCAGGTGAGAGGTAGTGCAAGCTAAAAGCCAGACTGCGATGATCCTCCGGAATCGGCTGTCCCGTGTAGACGTCAAAAATCTCCGCCTCCTGAAGGAGTTCACCCCCGAGTTCCAGAATGCGCTCCCTGACCTTAACTGCCGGAACCTCCCGGGGCACCACAACGGCCAAGTCCCTCTGAACACCCGGATAACGAGGAACGGAACGGGCCTTAAGCCGCATCCCCGCCTGCCGAAAGAGCGGATCGACCTCCAACTCGAAAACAACCCCCCGCTCCGGAGCCCATTCTTTGGCCACAGCCGGATGAATTTCACCGAGAACGCCCACTTTGGTTTCACCCAGATAGATGTCCGCGGAGCGCCCCGGATGAAGCAGGGGCTCATCCCGCGCCGGGCGGAAAACGAAAGAGAGCCTTAACTCCCGGGCCATTTTCTCTACAATACCCTTCAGATAAAAGAAATCATGGACGTAGGGAGAAGTCAGCCAATGGCGCTTGCTCTTGCCGGCCGCAAGGCCGGCCACCCGCAGGGATTCCCTGGGAAGGCGCCTGAGTGGGCGGTCCGGCTGGTCCGCCAGGTAAACATTTCCTATCTCAAAAACACTCACATCCAAGTTGTGCCTGGACACATTCCGGTTGGCGACTTCCAGCAAACCCGGAATCAGACTGGTGCGCATCACCCCCTGCTCCTCACGCAAAGGATTCAGCAAGGCGACGGCGTCTTCAGCACTTCCCCAGGCAGCGTCCGCCTCTGCCCGCACAAAGGAATAGGTAGTCACCTCGTCCATTCCCGCCCCGACCAGTACATGGCGCAAGCGCCGCCGGAATTCCTGCTGCTCAGTCCGTCTGCCCTCAGTTTGCCCGCCCCGGGGCTGGGTGGCCGAAATGCGGCCATAGCCCAATAAGCGGGCTGCCTCTTCAATTATATCTTCCTCGATTTCCAGGTCCATGCGGTAAGATGGAATCTCCACCCGGAACTCGTCCCCCTCCAACTTAAAGGGAAAACCCAAGCGGTCTAAGACCAAACGCAGATCCCTTTCGCTCACCGCGAATCCTAAGACCTCCGCCGTGCGCCGGGCGGTGAAAATGACTTGCCGCGGCCCCGGCAGCCGGCCCACCTCATCAACTAAGGCCAGCGGCTGTCCCGCCCCTAAGCGGACCAAGAGCTCACTTACCCTTCCCAAAGCAGCCAGGCAGCCATAGGGATTAACCCCTTTTTCAAAACGGTTGGCGGCTTCCGACCTGAGCCCCAGCCGCCGCCCGGTGCGGCGGATGCTGACCGGGGCAAAGTGTGCCGACTCCACCAAGATCTTGCGGGTCTTGGCCGTGACCTCGCTTTCAAGTCCGCCCATGACACCCGCCAGCCCCAGGGCCTTGCGGTCATCGGCGATGAGGAGCATATCCGGGTCCAAAGAGCGTTCCGCTTTGTCCAAGGTGACCAGCTTCTCCCCGGCTTGGGCCCGGCGCACATGCACCGCCCCCTCAATCGTTTCCCAGTCGAACGCGTGCAAAGGCTGACCCAATTCCAACATGACATAATTCGTAATATCGACGATATTGTTGATGGGACGCACCCCGGCCGCACTCAGACGCCGGCGCATCCAGTCGGGAGAAGGAGCAATCTTAACATCGTCCACCAACAAACCCGCGTAACGCCGGCACAAATCCGGCTCATCGATCACCACCCGAATATCCTCACTAAAAGGCAGTCGCGGCAATTGCGTCGTATCCGCCCATTTGGGCAGATGCGTCTTTTCTCCCGTGAGGGAGGAGACTTCCCGCGCCACATTGACCATGGCAAGACAATCCGGGCGATTCGGGTAGAGCTCCAAATCGAGCACATGATGGTCGAGACCCAAATAAGCCGCTAACTTCTCCCCCACCGGAGCCTCCGGGGCCAAAATCAGAATTCCCCCCGCACTTCGTTTTGCTCCCACCGTGGTCTCCAACAACAGTTCCTCGGCCGAACAAAGCATCCCTTCGGAGAGCACTCCTCTTAATTTGGAGGCTTGAATGGACACACCGTTGGGCAGTTCCGCCCCCGGCAGGGCCAGCGGCACCTTGTCCCCTTTCCGCAAATTTCCGGCGCCGGTGACGACACTGAAACTTTTCTCGCCCGTGTTGACCAGGCAAAGCCAAAGTTTTTCCGAGTTTGGGTGCCTGTCCAGTTGCTGGATAACCCCGATCACAACCTGAGCCAAACCGGCGTTCAGGTCGTCAACACTTCCCACTTCAATTCCACCGTTGGTCAGGGTATCGGCCAAGTCAGCGGCGTCCTGCCGCACCTCCACCAATTCCCTCAGCCATTCTAAACTGACTTTCATGCTCCGCCCTCCCTAGAGACATCCGTTACATCCGTTGCTTCTAACCCTCAAAACTGCCGCAAAAAGCGCAAGTCGTTGTCAAACATCAGGCGCATATCCTCAATCCCGTATTTCAGCATCGCCACCCGTTCCGCTCCCATCCCGAAAGCAAAACCGGTCACTTCGCGCGGGTCATACCCTCCCATGGCCAAGACTTTGGGATGGACCATGCCGGAACCCAGGATCTCAAGCCAACCGGTCCCTTTACACACCCGGCAACCCGCTCCCCCACAGAGCATGCAGGAGACATCGACCTCCGCGCTCGGCTCGGTGAAAGGAAAGAAACTGGGCCGCAAGCGGATCTCCCTGTCCGCTCCGAACATTTGGCGGGAAAAGTTGAGAAGCACCCCTTTCAAATCTGACATCCGGATCCCCCGGTCGACGAACAGCCCCTCCACTTGATGAAACATGGGAGAGTGGGTGGCATCGTCATCTTTACGGTATACTTTGCCCGGCGCGATAATTTTTACCGGAAGCCGGGGGTGCTGCCTTTCCATGGTCCGGATCTGCACCGGTGAAGTCTGAGACCGCAGGAGAATCTCCTCGCTGATATAGAAAGAATCCTGCATATCCCGGGCCGGATGCTCCTTCGGCAGGTTTAGGGCTTCAAAGTTATAATAGTCCGTCTCGATTTCCGGCCCCTCCGCGATTTCGAAACCCATGCCCAGAAAGATGTCCTCGATCTCCTCGATGATCTGACTGAGGGGGTGCAGGTGCCCCTCGGGAAAACGGAAGCCGGGCAGAGTTACATCGACCCGTTCCCCTTCCAAGCGTTCCTGTAGAATCCGTTCCTCCAGCAAACGCTCACGTTCGTTCCAGGCCTGTTCCAGCTTATTTCTCGCCTCGTTGACAATCTGCCCCATAAGCGGGCGCTCTTGCGGGGGCAGGCTCCCCATCTGTCGGAGCAAAGCAGTAAGTGTCCCTTTCTTGCCCAATACCTTGACTTTAAGATCCCGGATGCCATCCAGGGTATCGGTTTTGGCCAACAGCGCCAGGGTCTCCGCCTCAAGCCGGCGTACTTCTTCTTGCAAACGAACCATCCTTTCCTTTGCGTCCCCGGGTCCCCTCTCTCCGGCTCCACACTGTCTCAAGATCCTCTCCCTGAAGATCCTCTTTCCGGATCTCTTCTGTCTCGGATCTCTTCTGTCTCCGGATCCTCTCCCTCGGGCTCCTCTCTCCCTCCGGATCTCTTCTCTCTCCGGATTCCGTCTCCATAAAGAAAAAACCCTCATCCCTCCAAGGGACGAGAGTTCGCTCCCGCGTTACCACCCAAATTCGGCCCAAGGCCGCACTCTTTTCCGCTAACGGTGGAAAACCGGGCTGCTTACTTTCTCGATCAGCCGCTCCCGGGCGAAACTTAACCCCATTCTTTCGGGGAGAACATCTTCCTTGGTTTGGCTTCCATTCCGCGGCCAATCCTCCCTGCAAAGGAACCGTTCTTTTAACCCGGTCATCGCATTCTCTTTGATGGTTGCACTTCTTAATTGTCCGCATAGCGACGGTAAAGTAAATAGACTTTGGGAGAACCGGTTGCCTCGAAAATCTTCCAAAACCACTCTGCAGGTGACATAACAGTGCCCACCTTTCCGGCTTCGATTTCCTGAACCTGTTCACAGAAAATTATAGCATAAATCTCCCGTGACTTACAAGAAATCCCGCCGGCAGAGTTAACAAAACACGCTCAAAAAACATGATCCCGCTGCCGAACGATCTCGAAAAGCATGATTCCCGCCGCCATTGCCACATTGAGGGACTCCACTCCCCCAGCCATGGGAATGGCCACCCGTGCATAGGCCCGCTCCTTAAACACCCGGGCGGGACCCGCACCCTCATTCCCCACGACCAAAGCCGAGGGCCAAGGGATTTTCGCTCCCGAGTAGAGGGAACGCCCTTCCACATCCGCAACCACCACCGGCAGAGACTCCTCCCGGCACAAAGCCAGGACCTCCCCCGCCTCCAAACCCCGGAGAAAGACCGTGGAAAAGAGAGCACCCATCGTGCCGCGCACGACCTTCGGATTATAAATGTCCACGGTTCCCCGGGTAAGACAGAAGCGTGATACACCGGCAGCCAGTGCCGTCCGGATCATCGTCCCCAAGTTTCCCGGATCCTGAATTCCGTCCACGACCAAGAGCAGCCCCTCGGGTGAACGCCGCAGGTCCTGGCGGGAAAATTGCGCTTGCTCTGCCAGGAGCAACACCCCCTGAGGCTCTTCCGTCGCACTCATTTTACGCAAAACCCGGGCTTCAACTTCTTCCAGAGGCACACCTCGGCGGCGGAAACTCTCTAAGAGGCTCCCGCCCCGGGCATCCACCTCTTCGGGACAGTAGATGACTTGTTTAACCCTGGCACCACGCGTCAAAGCTTCCCCGGCGGAGCGCCAGCCCTCCGCCACAAACTCCAGGGCTTCGTCCCGCCGCTTTTTCTGTTGCAGCGCCACGACATGTTTGACCAGCGGATTTTGCATGGAAGTAATCATCAGGTCCACTCACTTCCGTTCACCGCATTGACGGTCCCACTGAAAAAGGGTGCTGCCGCACCCCTTAGGCATTGATTTGCGTCTTCGCCAGATTAACCAACTCCGTAAAAGCCCCCGCGTCATGCACAGCCAAATCCGCCAGCATCTTCCGGTTCATAAATACCCCGGCCTTCTTCAGCCCATTCATCATTCTGCTGTAGGAGAGCCCGTTCATCCGGGCGGCCGCATTGATCCGGGTGATCCAAAGTTTACGGAAATCGCCTTTTTTGTCACGGCGGTGCACATAGGCATACATTAAAGATTTGAGCACTTGTTCGTTGGCAGGGCGGAAAAGCTTACTCTTCGCGCCCCTATAACCTTTGGCTAATTTCAATATTTTTTTGTGATGTTGATGCTTCGTTACCCCTTTTTTAACGCGGGCCATCGCGAAGACCTCCTTAATTTCCAGTTAATCCAGTGAGTCCAATTTCTGACCTCTGGCTTCTGACCTCCGACCTCTGGTACTACATATACGCTATTAAACGCTCGACCCGTTTGGCATCTGTCTTATGCATAACTGCCGATTTACGCAGATTGCGCTTGCGTTTGGGCGATTTTTTCTCCAGGATGTGACTGGTAAAGGCATGATTGCGAACAATCTTGCCGGTTCCGGTCTTCTTAAAACGTTTGGCCGCACCGCGGTGTGTCTTCATCTTCGGCATTTGGGTCTTCCCCTTTCCCTTGTCCTAAGCTTTACGAATTCTTATGTCTCCAAAACCCCGGCGTCTCCGACATCCGGCCAAGGAATTTTCGCCCCTGAAACTCCGGTATCCCGGCATCCGGCAAACTTATCTGACCTGGTGCAATGACGTTCCGGTCAGCGGGGCTGCTGAGTCTGCCGGGCTTGTGGCGCCTGCTGGACTTGTGGCGCCTGCCGGACTTGTGGCGCCTGCCGGACTTGTGGCGCCTGCTGGACTTGCGAAGTCTGCTGGACTTGCGAGGTCTGCTGGACTTGCGGTTTAATCGCAGCCAGAATCATCACCATATTCCGACCCTCCAGCTTCGGGTCACGCTCTATGACAGCCTCCGTTTTCAGGAACTCCGCCAGGCGCAGGCATAAAATCCTGCCCTGTTCGGGATGCGTGATCTCCCGCCCCCGGAACATGATCGTCACTTTGACCTTGTCGCCTTCTCCCAAGAAGCGTTGGGCGTTGCGCGCCTTCGTCTCGAAATCATGATCCTCAATATTCGGGCGCAGCTTCACCTCTTTGATTTCCATCGTCTTGTGCTTCTTGCGGGTTTCCTTGTCGCGTTTGGCTTGCTCATATTTGTATTTTCCGTAATCCATGAGTTTGCAGACAGGCGGTTTTGCCGTAGGCGCGATCTCCACCAGGTCCACCGACTTTTCCATAGCCAGATGCTGGGCGTCGCGCACCTGCATGATCCCGAGTTGTTCCCCGCCTTCACCCACTAAACGCACTTCCCGGGCCCGGATTTCCTCGTTAATCCGTAAATCCTTGCTAATAACTGACCACCCCCAAATTTAATATTGCCCATACAAATAAAGCCGTCTCATCCAACCAAAGCCTTATCCTTTCCGAAAGGAAAAACAAAAAGACGGGCTGATGACCACCCGTCTTCCTCACTAAATCAGAGCAACCGTACCAATCTGATGACCTTGCTCGGACCAGAAGATACCTCATCGACTTAAGCCATGAGGTGAGAAGCGGATGGCTTCTTCTTACCATCTGTATCTTAGCCTAAAATCCGGCCTCTGTCAATCTTTTTCCGGTCAGGCGTCAATCCGCCCCAAACTCACGCATCTCTACATACCCGAAGATCCGGCCTGACAAAAACAATAGTAAGATACCCATACCCAAGTTAGCACCAATAATACCCACCACGGCCAACACCGTACTTCGGGTTACAAGCCAAAAAACCCCACCGACCAGTCCCGCCGGAATCAATACCACCAGAATCTGGACGAAGATAAAGAGCGGATAAAATATTTTCCGATCCAAATCCGAGGGCAAGAGAACGTGCCCCAAAACGATGGTATTGCCCTGTTCAAAATACACGGATGCCACAACCAGGGCGAAAAATACCCCCGTCAGCCAGGGTTGAATTCCGGGCGGCGGCCCACCCGGCCCTGAAACATGGCTCAGCCCGACGAGCAAAGCGTAGCTGAGATTCAATAGCAATACATTGAGGGTAAAGCGCAGGGTGGGCAAAAGATTGACCGCCAGGGTCTTGCGCAAAAAGGTGCCGGGCAGAGTATAGAAATAAGGAAGGCTGAGTTCTGCCCCGAGTGGTCCCTGAGCACCGCGCAATAATTGAAGGTAAACGACGATCCCGTTCATCATGAAAAATCCCGGCCATACTCCCATTCCGGTCTTGAGCGCAAAGGCCCCGACCGCAAGTCCGGCCAGCACGGCCAGGACAGTCGCATAACCCAGGTATTCATTGAATCCCGTACGGCGGTAATGCACGATCTCCTTGAACAGGAACGCCTTACTCTCCACGTAGTATCCTTTGACGACCACTTTCTTATGTCTCTGTAATTTTGTCAGGCCTTCCAGGTTAAGCGTACCCTTTCTCTTGCGCTCACGTCTGTCCTCCACCAAAGCGGCGTAATCCAGGACATCTTCATAATAATCTTTCGCCAGTCGATAAACCAAGAAATTCACGCCGGCTAAGAAAACCAACGCCCAGACGAGGACGACACCAGTCGAGGAACCCGCTCCCCAAAAGGCGGCATGGGCCAACTGCAGCACCCAGCCGATGACCGGGAAATTCCAGAACCCGGGAGCAAGGTAACCTGTAAGCAATCCTTGAATCGTCGGGCTCTGTCCGGCTTGCCAAAGCCAGCTCCCAACCAGCCAAGCGGCCGAAACCGCGAGAACGGCGCGCACGAAGGCCACTTTCCGATAGCGCACAGAGAGCAAGAAGATGAGAAAAGACAGAGGAGAAATCAGCAAAGCAAAAAGTACGATAGAAGCATAGACGTAAGCGATGCCCGTTCCCCGCAGGCCCAGATTGAGGAGAGTCGGCGTGAGAAGCAAGACAGGCAAGACACTTTGCAAAAATGTGAGCGGGATTTTTTTGAGCAGACTCCAAAAAAGAATCCGGTTTGGCTCCAAAGGGGAGGGGAAGAGCAGATTTACATCCCCCATGCTAAATTTATACGACAGCTTCTTGAGGGAACTGAAGGCGACGGAAAAAAGCACGCCACTGAGAAACAAAACGTAGACCCCCAGGACCATTTCCAAGGCACCCGGGGACAAGTTGAAGGTCATACGGCTCCTGTTTTTCAAGCTGGGCAGCAGGAGCAGCATGAGCCAGGCCAAAAAGAGAAAATAGCTCACCAGTTTCTTCGGCGTGCGCCTGACTTCCACGAAGTAGTTGACGAGTTTATGCAGGTCCAAGCGCAGCATCTGCCAGTAATCAGACATCCGCGGTCACCTCGAGAAAGACTTCCTCCAAAGAGGCCTGCTCCTCGCCCAAGCGCCGCCTCAGTTCCTCCAGGCTCCCGTCGGCCAAGATCCTCCCTTGTTTGAGCACGATCACCCGGTTACAGATATTCTCAATGGGATCGAGCAAATGCGTGCTGATAAACAAGGTCTTCCCTCGCTCTTTCAGACTCTGAATCAGATCTTTCAAGTTCTTGATAGCCCTGGGATCAAGCCCGACCATCGGTTCATCAAAGAGAAGGAAGGGGGCGTCCGTCAGCACGCCGCAACAGAGTGAAAGCTTTTGCCTCATCCCCTTGGAAAGTCCTTTGACAAAGTCATCCCGGCGCTCCCAAATCTCGAACAGGCTGAGAAGCTCCTCTGCCCTACCCTCCCAGCCACTCACTTCATACGCGCCCGCGATGAATTGCAGATGCTCCCAAACCGTGAGCATCCCGTAGAGCTGCGGAATCTCCGGGACATAGGCGCTGAGGCGGCGCGCCTCCCGCGTGCCCCTCGCATAACCCCCCAGGCGAATCTCCCCTTGGGTAGGCCGCAAAAGCCCGACGATACATTTGATCAAAGTGCTTTTTCCCGCTCCGTTCGGGCCCAAAAGCCCCACGACCTCCCCTTCCCGCAAAGCAAGACTAAGATCGTCGACCGCCTTGGACTGCCCGAACCTTTTTGTCAATTGACGAATCTCTAACATGCTTTGCCTCGGTCCCGAGCCTTGCATAGAATCTCACTCCTTCTTCAAGCGAATATTCAATCCCCGTGCAGCTGAGGGACGATACTCTTCTTGCTGCGGATCTCCTCCTGAATCAGGCTGATAAACTCCTCCACCCCCATCTTAGCACCCGCGTTGTCCTGCCCGTAGCGCCGCACCGCCACGGAAGCGGATTCGGCCTCCCGGTCGCCCACAACCAGGGTAAAGGGGATCTTGTCCTTCTGCGCTTCCCGGATCTTGTAGTTCATCTTCTCCCGGCGGTCATCCGCCTCAGATCGGATGTCCAGTTCCCGCAGGCGCGCCACGACGGAGTCGGAATATTCCTCGTGCCGTTCGCTGATCGGAAGCACCCGCACTTGCACCGGCGCCAGCCAAGTCGGAAAAGCACCCGCGTACTGTTCCAGCAGGAGCGCGATAAAGCGCTCGATACTCCCATAGACCACCCGGTGAATCATGACCGGACGATGTTTCTGCCCGTCTTCCCCAACATAGGTCAGATCAAACTTCTCGGGCATTTGGAAATCAAGCTGGATCGTGCCGCACTGCCAAGTCCGGTCTAAACAATCCCTCAAGTGAAAATCGATTTTCGGGCCGTAGAAAGCTCCGTCGCCGGGGTTTACTTTGTACTCCATCCCCTTTGCCCGGAGGGCTTCCTCCAAAGCCCCGGTCGCCATCTCCCAGGCTTCGTCCGAACCCATCGAATCCTCAGGCCTGGTCGAAAGTTCCACATGGTATTCAAAACCAAAAACGCGATAAAAATAATCCACTAAATCGATAACCCCAATGATCTCGTCCTTGATCTGACTGGGGAGCATATAAATGTGAGCGTCATCCTGGGTAAAGTTCCTGACCCTGAGCAGCCCGTGCAGAGCCCCTGAAAGCTCATGCCTGTGAACCAGGCCCAGTTCTCCCAGGCGCAGGGGCAAATCCCGGTAGCTGCGCAGCTTGGATTTGTAGACGATCATCCCGCCCGGGCAATTCATGGGTTTCACCGCATAATCTTCGTCATCGATCCTCGTGAAATACATATTTTCTTTGTAGTGATCCCAATGACCGGACTGTTCCCAAAGGCCCCGGTTCAGTATGATAGGAGTCTTAATCTCCTGGTAGCCCCTTCTCTGATGTTCAAGCCGCCAAAAGTCCTCCAGGATATTACGCAGGATCATCCCTTTCGGATGGAAGAAGGGAAAACCGGGCCCTTCATCGTGCAGGCTGAAAAGATCCAGTTCCTGGCCGAGTTTGCGGTGATCCCGCCGTTTGGCCTCTTCCAGTTTAAACAAGTAATCGTCCAAGTCCGCCTGCTTGTCAAAAGCGGTGCCGTAAATGCGCTGCAGCATTTTGTTTTTCTCATTCCCGCGCCAGTAAGCGCCGGCAAGATTAAGGAGCTTAAAGGCTTTGATCTTCCCCGTTGCGGGCACATGCGGACCCGCGCAAAGGTCGGTAAAGTTGCCCTGGGTGTACATAGAAATAGCAACTCCGGCAGGTAAATCTTCAATCAGCTCAACCTTGTAGTTCTCCCCCCGCCCGCCGAAAAAAGCCAGCGCTTCGCCGCGCTCCACCTCGCGCCGTTCATAAGGAAAATTCGCTTTGGCCAAATGGGCCATCTCCGCTTCCAGCCGGCTGAGATCTTCCGGCGTGAAAACGTGCTCGGAGTCAAAATCGTAATAAAACCCGTTGGCGATAGCCGGACCGATGCCTAAGCGCGTACCCGGAAAGAGATTTTGCACCGCCTGAGCCAAGAGATGGGAAGCCGAGTGGCGCAGGACCTTGAGCCCCTCTTCTCCCTCCGCCGTCAAGATTTCCACCTCCGCGTCCGCCTGCAAAGCATAAGTGAGATCCCGGATCTCGCCGTCTACCTTGGCCGCCAGGGCCGCTTTCCCCAGTCCCCGCGCAATGGAAGCCGCCAAAGAGGCTAAGCTTGTTCCCGGTTCAACCGAACGGATTGAACCGTCTTTCAAAGTCACCTGAATCATGTGCTTCACTCCTGTCCTTATCGATTCTTACTTCGCCGAATACCACGGCACCAACGAATACCACGGAACATACGAATACCACGGGACATGCAAAAAGCTCCCGTCCCATAGGGACGAGAGCACCGCTCCCGTGGTTCCACCCACATTCAGACCTGCGCCCAAACCCAACCGCACTCTCCGAAACATCGGCCCGGAGCGGAGGGAAAGATTGCCGGACTCAAGACCGGCAAAAAGCAGCGCAGACCTTTCTCCAAATCCTTTAACGCGGGATAACGTCCGAGCTTACTTATCTTTCAGCCCGACACTCCGGGGTGGTCTTCACCATCCTCCCACGAGAAATGCTTCCAGCCTATGGCATTCCCTCTCTGGCACGGAACCTGACGGCTACTTTCCCCATCATTATTTTTGCTTATTTGACAGTCCATCAAACCGTAATACTTTTACGTCTAATTATAGCATGCCCCGTTCGACTGTCAACTCGCCCTTGGGTAAGATTTTTATATGAGTTGACGCGCGGGTCACGGTTCTGTCAACATTTCACAGAGAACACAGCCGGGGCAGTCTTGCACTTTGTCTTCAAAGACGTCGCGAATCGTGTGCAAAGTGTCCCGGTAACCGGGAAAACGAATGTGCAGGACGACCCGCCGGGGGGCCGCCGAGATCAAGGCACTGATGAGCAAGTCTTCGTAAGTTAATTCCTGCCCGCTTTCCTCCGCGGCAAACCCCTCCAGGTAAAGCCCCGTCACCTTTTCCCCTTGATCGTTGAACAGGTGGAATTTGCCGCAGGCACTGATCCCGACATGGAGCGTGTCAACCCGCGGAACTTGGGATTCCAGGAAGTATTTAAGCAACTTGACGAATTCGTAATATTCCCTCTCCAGGATATATTCGTCAACCGTCTGAGCCACTGTCCTCTCCAATTCGGTTTTGTATTCCTGGGCCCGGAACCTCAGAAAACCCTCCACGTCAAACGTCGGGTTTTTTTCCAGCACCGCCAGGATCTGTGCCACCAACTTAGTCTTTCTTTGGGTTTTGTACCCGGAGCTGATTTTACCCCCGTTTAGGCTTTGGAGCGTCAGCGGAAGAACATGAGAGCACTCCGCTTTTTTCAAGTGATATTTCTTCCCCAAGAGGCCCAGAACGTATTTCTCCTCCCAATGTTCCAGGATCGTCTCCGCCAAAGCATTGGCCAAATAATAGCCTTGTATCTTACGGACCATCGTTTGCTCCTCCTCGGCCTCTCCGGACGGAAGTTGAAAACTGCAGCGGATGAGCCAACGCTCTCCCAAGCGGGTTTCACTGATTTCAAACGGCAGTTGCTCCCGTTTGCGCAGCTCGAGTAAGTGTTCGTAGATATTATCTTTGTAATGTTGCGTTCCCAACTGAACTGAGTATTCCACCGGCATACCCCCATGATAGAGTATATGACAGACCCTTCCTACTATTGCCAGTGGAACCTTCCCTTATTCCTTGCCCAGACGCAAAACTTATGCCGTTGGACAGTAACACTTTTTCTTTTCCGGCGTATCCTATTTTCAGAATCGCCCAGTGAAGTTAACCAAGGCTAACCCCTAAAAATACAATTTAAGGAGGCTCACCCCTCGCTATCCTTGTTCTTCCCGGCTCCGCCCTCGGCCATAAAGTCGTAAAAGGCTTGTTGCCAGTGCACATTACTCTTCATGAATGCAACCAGGATTTTTATAGCCTCAATCGTTGCGGTTGACAAGTAATGCTCCATCGCTTCAGCTTCAGCAGCAAAGTTACACTTGCTACATATCAAGGCAAGAAACTCCTGCAACAGTTGATTTCTCGTCACCAAATAAGAGCCGAGTTCTTTTCCTTTATCAGTAAGCTTGATTTCGCCGTACCGTTCGTACTTTATGTAGTTCTCATCCCGCAATTTATAGAGGGCTTTGGTTACCGACGGCAAAGCGACTTTAAGCTTATTACTGATGTCCGTTACCCGGATGGCGTCCCGGGATAAAGAGAACCGGTATATTTCCTCTAAATAATCCTCCAAACTGGGTGTCAACATTTCAGCACCCCTTCTTTAAACACGCCCACAACACAGCCGCCGATGATGGCCGATCATGCTTAGTTGGGAAATGATATTAGTCTGAGCAATGATACATCATGTCACTCTATCATATTCCGCTATGTCTCGTTCGTGCTTTAGGTAAATTGAGGAATCTTCCGGCGATCTGAAGGGGCGCCACGCTTCCGGCCGTCGGGACCGGACACCTGGACGAGAAAACATCGCTACGAGAAATGCCGGCACGAAAAATGACGGCACGCCAAGAGCATCTAAAGTGAACTCGTGCAGTCTAAGCTGAGCATCACGACAGTGTCCTGTGAACACTATCGCCGAAGGCGCTTATCCCAAAAGGATACTTCGCAGCGAAGGCTGAGTCTGCCCCCACCGAAGCGGGGTACGTGGAACCCACTCCCACTTGTAGAAGTGAGAGTCTTACGCTTTGGATAAAAGAGTTCGGAGGAGGAGAAGAAAGATGAGTGATGGGCTCAATTTACCCCGAAGTCTCACCCATAAGGCAGCTGTTCCCTTAAAACTAAGTAATACGAACAAAACGGTGGAAGCGTGCCGCGCGGCAATTGCCGGCCAACGAAAAGGAATCTTCGCTTTGCTCCCATTTTTGGGCCCCGCTTTCATCGCCTCCATCGCGTACATCGATCCCGGAAACTTCGCCACTAACGTCCAAAGCGGGTCCGAATTCGGGTATAACATGTTGTGGGTCGTGGTTCTCGCCAATTTAATGGCGATGCTTCTGCAAAACATGTCGGCCAAGCTGGGTATAGCCACCGGCCAAAACCTGCCGGAGCTTTGCCGGATACACTTCAAAAAGTGGCTGTCTTTCACCATGTGGGGAGTCTCGGAAGTGGCGGCCATGGCCACGGATCTGGCGGAATTCTTGGGAGCAACCCTGGGGCTGAATTTGCTGTTCGGCCTGCCCATGCTCTATGCCGCCCTCCTCACCGGTTTAGTCACCTATCTTATTCTTATGCTGGATCGCTACGGCTTCCGGCCCTTGGAAAAGTTCATTGCCGCCTTTGCCGTGCTGATCGGGGCCTGTTATCTCATCGAGACTTTTCTTTCCCATCCGAACTTTGCCCAGGTCGCCTACCACAGTGTGGTACCCTGGCTGGGCGACAGGAACAGTATCATACTGGCCGTCGGTGTGGTCGGCGCCACCGTCATGCCCCCTACAGATAAACATATTATTAGGAGCCGGACTAACCTTGGGGATTAGACCCATCACCAACCCCCGTGCTGACTTGTCGCGTGTGCCGCGAAAAGGGACCGGTCGGTATAATTTATCGACCGGTCCTTTTTTCGTTTCTAGGGCCTCTCTGAGGCCCGTAGGCACGTCTTAGCATTTTGAGCAACCCTAGGTTAATTTCATAGAGCTTTTTCATCCTCGGATGAATCTCTTTCCCGATCTTGGCCTCGTATTCACGGATCGTTCTGTCAATTTTGCGATCTACGACTATACCTCCTCCCACGCAAGGTCCTTCAGCGCGATCCGCCGGCACTCCTCCATAAAGCGGAGCCGTTCATAAAGATCCTTCAGATCCGGATCGTCTGACGGGATCCCTTTTGCACGGAGAGCATGGATCCGATCTCTTACCAGCTTGATCCGTTTGTTCCAGATAGCCACCATCTTCGCTGGATGGATGCTCACAGATCATCACCCTCCTTGTGCCCCTCGACCGCCCGCTCCAGGTCACGCCAGCTCGGCTGCGTATAAATGGCCGTCGTGTCGATCCGGGAGTGACCAAGGAGCGCGGCCACCGTCACGATGTCCACGCCGGAGCGCAAGCGCCTGGTGGCGAATGTGTGCCTAAGCACGTGCGGAGTCACGCTTTCCGGCTCCAACTGTGCTTGATAGGCATATTTCTTGATCATATCCTGAACGGCACGCGGGGATAGATGCCCCGTCCGTACCCCCGGAAACAGGTACTCGCCCTGAACTTTAGTTAACCATGGCCGGATCACTTCACGGGCGTCGCCGTTGGCCGGTACCTCCCTGCGTTTCATCCCCTTGCCGTTGCGGATCATCACTTTGCCTTTCCGCTCGTGTAGCTCCACATCCCTTGCCCGTAAAGACACTGCCTCGCTGACCCGGAGGCCGCAATATAACATCAGGCCTATAAGAGCACTATCCCGGAGATCGCCGGCCCTACTTACGGCCCTAACGAGTCGCGCTTCTTCGGTCCTTTCCAGAGCCTTGGGAGCACGCCGGGGCTCCTTGAGATGCTTGGTAAAGACAGGCAGCTCAGGGATAATCCTTTCCGCCTTGGCCCACTCAAGCCAGGCCCGGATCGCCGCTAAGCGACGATTAATGGTTGTTGGCTTGAGACCGCGGACCGTGAGCGCATGGCCGACGTAATCCCGCAGATCAAGTGTCGTCACGAGACCGGGAGCAAGGTCGCGGCCGTTCGTGTCTACAAACCAACGCGCAAAATCAACCAGGTCCTCGCCGTATGCCTTGGCCGTGGTTCTTCCAAGGGTTCCCAAAAAGTCTTTCATGCTGACTTCACCACGATTTCCCATCTGTACTTAGGCTTCTGCTCGATCCCCGCGGGAACATTCCGCTGCCTTTTTTCCGTTGTCCAAGGACATGGCCTTACCTTGGCCACCGCCTTCCACCCGGCGGCTCTAAGACTTATCCCGGACTCTTCCTGCAATGTGTAGGTTATAAGCTTTTTGTAACCCAAGGCTTTGGCCGCCCTAAAGCAGGCCCCATAGAGCATCGAATTGGCGTTTTTCGTGGAGACAGTACAGGT
The DNA here is from genome assembly GCA_001029295.1 of Peptococcaceae bacterium CEB3. Classification (GTDB taxonomy): domain Bacteria; phylum Bacillota; class Desulfitobacteriia; order Desulfitobacteriales; family Desulfitobacteriaceae; genus Acididesulfobacillus. The sequence goes on from LDXJ01000051.1 coordinate 36,905, forward strand.
TCTCCTTACCTCTAACGTAAGACCGTCATTCATATATTGGTTGACCGGCAATCCCGCTATGGCCACACCTACTATTACGTCGGCGTCGTTGGCTACCGCCACACAAAATTTATATCCATGCTTTACTCCTTCATGATGTCTGTGGTTTTCCGTTATGAACTTATTTGCATTCTTGAAGTGAATAGGGACTATCTTCAGCATACCTCCTCACCTCTTTCTGAATGTAATCGGATTATGCGCGGTGTTTTTCTTCCTATAATAAGGCCGGAAACCCGCATTCCACCGTTGGGATCCCGGCCTGTTTCCGCGCCTAAGAGTCATTATGCGCGGAGATTATCCGCTTTGAAGTTTTCGAGCCAGCCGATTTTTATACCACCCTTGCGACCCTTTGCTTCCAACGCAAGTTGGCGATCCAACCGCCAGTCTAATGTGTGGGACCCAATGACACGGTCCGGGAACAACATATACAACAAGCAATGGATCTCCACATCGTCTTTTTGGCAGAGCTCCTTATGGCTGAGAATGGCGTCGAAGCTGCTTGACAAGTCTGCTTCAACTGCTTTGTCACTATTTTTATCACTCATAATTCTGCTCTCCTTACATCACTTTTGGCCCCTCTCAACAGAGCACGCGCCATTTCCTGACAACTAATTTCTTCAATGTCATCAAGGGTAAGATTTTGCCAGTATCCAGCGTCTACGTAGTCAATAAAACACTCCTTCAGTTGCTGAGAGGCAGAAACTTCTGGGTCGTAATGATAGCCGGCCTTTCTCAGGGCAAGTCGGAATAGCTTTTCATCTTCCAATGTCCTCCTCCCTGCCTTTCTTTCCTATGCCGGCTCGTTTTCTGCCGCAAACGGATCCTCGGCTGCCATTTCCTCTGGTTCCTTTAGGAGGTCCGCGAACATTTCATCCTCGGCGTCCTGCGCGGAGCCGTATCGTTCATTCCGCACACGGATTACCTCGTTCAGGAACTCGTCGAAAGCACGCTCATTGCTCGGAAACTGCACATTTCTTACGATGTTGTCCGTGTTATAGAGCCTAGCCTTGAACAATTCCTGGACGCGATACGGTGGCAGGAACATTTTCCGAAGCAGTTTTTCTCCGGCATAATCATACACATCGTAGGAAAAACCACCACCTCCGGTCTTCCGGCAGTCGACAAGTATGTTGGTTAGGTTCCGGATCCGACTGTCAAGGTTACGAATGCTGGGAGAGGTCATGAAAAGACTGCTATGCAATTTGCGGAGGTAGAAGAAAAACTGGGTCATGTAGATGTTGGACCCCTTGCTGAACATCCGGGAGTCAAGGTTTACATGCGCCTCGTCCATGACTTGGATGCTGTTGGGACTCCTGGCCACGTTATAGTAGTCCTTATAATGTGTCAGTGGCCTGGAACCCCTTAATCCGTAATTGCTGTAGATGTCGACCAGCACTCCGGCCTTCTTGGCGCGGGCCGCGTAGTAATGTGCCAAAACACTGGCGCCAAAGGTTTTCCCGTCCCCCAGGTGGCCCTGGAACACCCACAAATACATGGTTACTTCCCGCCTTTCAAGGCATTGTTGACCATCCTCTTATCAATGAGGTTGCCGGTAAAGTAGCTGTTAATGACCTCAATAAACGTCCCCGGAGGAGTAAGGTTTTTAGACTGATACAAGATCGTGTTTATGATCGGGTCAAATGTCTTGTGTCCCCTGTTCGCCTGGATGTATTTAAGCAATGCAATTCCCTGCATCTGCAACGGATGCAGAGGCGTCCCGTGACCCTCCATAAAGCGGAGTGTCTCGACCAGCTCTCCTTTGGCAGACGCGAAAAGGTCCCCGCTCATGATGTCCTGGAGAGATCGCTTCTGGTACTCGGACCCGTTGCCGTTACTATCTGACATGTCGGTTCCTCCCTTAATGATGCAAGACCAGTATTGTTATGAGCAAGATGACCAGCGTGGCGTAAAGTGGTATGTTGAGCTGCTTTGCCACTCCATAGTTAAACATGGATTTAAGAGCGACATTCTTTTCGAGCTCAGTGATCCGTTCGCTTTCGGCAAGATAGTTCCCGGTGTAGCCGAAAATATAGGCTCTGCCGCCGCTTGGATAGTATCTCACTTCTGCATCGGCTACCGGCAGCGTCAGGGATCCGGCACATACCGATTCTTCGCTGAGTTGCTCGACTGGGAGCACTCGTATCTCCGCAGGGGATATGAGGATCACGTCGTCGGTCACTGTTTTTTTCTTGCCCAAAAGTTGTTTTAGCATCATCCACGCCTCCCCGTGCTAACCCTGCCTGCAAAGCGCTGATACAACCAGAGGGCCGGCAAGACGATCACCGCGATCCCCAGGGATATTCCCGCCGCGGCCGCGAAGAAAAAGTTAAAAGCGTTCACCCGCTATACCTCCTCCAAAATCAGTTCCTGGTCCCATTATCCCGCGCCCAAGTTTTGCGCACAATGAACAAAAACTGCACTCTTTTACCACCACTTGACCCCGGTCTTGAAAGCTAAGTACATGTCATAACTCTTGCGCACAATGAGCACCACGAGGAGTAGGAAAGCGCTGGCAACGATAGACCCGATGAGCATTTGCCAACCAGGACCCATGAGCACAATAGGCCCCAAGAAATAGTCAAGGTTTAGTCCCCGGCCAGCTACCAAGGAAACCTGGCCGAGGTAATTGAGCGCGTTTTGCAAAAGAGAGATGATCGGACCGATGATACTGTCAACTATCGAGTGCATTTATTCTCCTCCTCCACCGGCGATCCTTATGACGGCGTATGCGGTGATAATCCAGACAAAGACCGCCATGATATACGCTATTGTGTTAAATCCTGTCTGGCCAAGAAATCCTGTCACGGCAGAAAATCCCTGCTGATAGGCGCTAGGGAGAGCGTAATAAGACGTGCTCCCGCTAAATCCCATCAAATCAGCAAACGTAGTAACTATTCCCCCGACGATCGCCGTTACCACCCCGAAAAGTCCCAAAACCACTCGGATGATGAGCACTATCACCTGGAAAATCTGCGTGATGAGATACCAGATCCCGCCCAACAATAAAATGATCGGCCCAAATAGGGCCGTCAGAAAGCTCTTCAGAGCATTAAACAGGCCCGTAAAAACATTACCGAACCAATTGGCAATACTTGAGAGAGAATTGAAAAGCACTTGGAATAGACTTTGGAAAAACTGATACATGTAATCAACTCCCCGGCGTTAAAGGTGGTTGTGCAGTAAGCGGAGCTTGGGGAGACAGGGGACCCTGGGCAGAAACAGGCTGGTCCTGAGAGACCGGCTGATTCGGGGAAACCGGAGCATCCGGCGTAGTCGGAGGTGACATCTGTGTAGAGGTCTGTGGCAGGGGAGGTTGGGCAGTTACAGGAGGTTGGGACGCTGTTGGACCTTGCGGCGTCAGCGGCGTGTCTGGCGTCACGGAGCCGGGAGAGAGTGGAGATTGCGCGGCTACCGGCGGCTGCGCCGTGGTCGGTGCCTGGCCGGAAACGGGCGCGTCTGGCGTAAGAGGTGTGTCACCGACCGTCGGCGCGTCATGCGGCATGACGGAGGGCGCAGGAATTGTCGGGAGGACGCCCGGCGTCTGCACGAACGTCGGCATCTGCGGGGGAGGCGTGGTGTACGTGTACGGCTGGTTATTCGGTTCCCCCGGAATAGTGGGGACCGTCGGGTCGAAACTCGGCATAGACGGCTCAGGAAAAGAGACAGAGGGGTTTGTTGGTGTCGTGAGGTAGCTGGACAATCCTCCCAGGGTGTTATTGATGTTGCCTAATGTTGTATTGGTCTGTCCTAGTTGGTTCGTGATGGTGTCCAAGGTATTGCCTATTCCGGAAAGATCCGATGCTAAGGTGCCCTGGTTGTTGATAATGGTGGTCAACTGACCACCTAACGCGTTTATCGCGTTTACGACGTCTCAGAGAGTATCATTGCAGGGTGGGGGCGGCGGAGGAGGTGGCGTAGAAACCGTCAGAGCCGCCGTGCCGCTTGTCCCGTCGTATGTTGCGGTTATCGTACTGCTCCCGGCAGTTACGCCGGTAGCCGTGGCCCCTGATATGGTGGCCACGCCCGTATCGGAACTCGTCCACGTAGCACTTGAATGGACGTCAGAAGTTGAGCCGTCAGAGTAGTGAGCAGTGGCGGTGAAAGCTTGTGTACCGCCTACATCTATTGTTGCGGTGTCAGGGGAGACAGACAGAGATTCCAGAGTGGGTGCAGAAGCCGCAGTCACGGTGAGGGAAGCAGTTCCGGTCATTCCGCCGTATGCAGCCGTAATTGTACAGGTTCCAGCGGCCTCCCCGGTGGCGTCATTGGCGGAAAGGGTCGCCACGCTTGTGTCCGAACTGCTCCACGTAGCTGCCGAGGTGATGCTGCTTTGCGATCCGTCAGAATAATGGGCCATTGCCGTATAGTAGACTGTGCCTCCTACTTGTATCGAGGTTGTCGACGGCGACACTGTTATCGACTGAAGAGTGGGCGCAGTGGCGGTCACTGTAATCGTTCCGCTGCCGCTAAATCCGCCATACGTGGCAGATATAGTACTTGTCCCCGCCGAAACCCCCGATACTACATTGCCTGACATGGTGGCGACGCTTGTATCGGAGCTCGTCCATGAGGCGCTGGAAGTCACATCGGAACTGGATCCGTCGCTGTAATGGGCGGTTGCCGTAAAAGCTTGCGTATGCCCCACCTGAACACTTGCTGAGGACGGGGAGACAGTCAGACTCTGGACGGTGGGCGTGCTGTTATTGACGTAATTGCTTGTATCTGGCGCTGGCCACGTTGTCTCATTACCGTCGGAGTTCGTTGCCTGGTCGTACCAGAGGTACCTGTAGCCGCTAATGGATCCGCTTGTAAGCTCCAATTGGGCATAGCTCGCACCCGACGGAGGGGTTATGGAGACATTCGTGCCACTGGTCCCAGACATACTTATCGTGGAACTGCTAATAAATGTGTTGCTTGAGTCAAACCAATTTATCAATCCGGTATCTCCCGCTTGTACCAGATAGGATATCTCCGCTCCCGTAAACGTCGTACTGGGGTTGCTTACCCCGGCCATCAGGTGCTGGTCGTCAACGGTCGTGCTTGCGCTGTTGGTCCAAATGTAGGCCGGAGTACTACTATTGGTCACTGTGGCCAGAGCGGGAAAGGGTAAGGTCAAGTTGACGAAAAGAATGACCAATGCTATGATCCATATCTTCTTAACCATTTTTTCTCCTCCGAGACTTATTGTTACGGACCGAGTGGGGGTTGAGGTGTCAGGGGGGCTTGAGGAGATAAGGCGGACTGGGCAGAAACAGGCTGGTCCTGCGAGACCGGCTGACTCGGGGAAACCGGGGCATCTGGTGTAGTCGGAGGTGACATCTGCGTTGAGGTCTGCGGCAGGGGGGACTGGGCAGTTACAGGAGATTGGGACGCCGTTGGACCCTGCGGGATTAGCGGCGCGTCCCGAGCCACGGATGAGGGGGACAGGGGAGACTGTGGGGCCACGGGTGTCTGCGCCGCCGTGGGGGCTTGGCCGGAGACCGGCGTGGCCGGAGTTAGAGGAGGCTGGACATAACCCGGAGCGTCATGGGGCATAACGGTAGGGGCAGGGATGGTTGGCAGAGCCCCCGGCGTCTGGATGTATGTCGGCATCTGCGGGGGAGGCGTGGTGTACGTGTACGGTTGATTGTTCGGTTCCCCCGGAATGCTAGGCACGGTCGGATCGAAGCTCGGCATAGACGGCTCAGGAAAAGAAACGGAGGGGTTTGTCGGTGTCGTGAGATAGCTGGAGAGGCCTCCCAAGGTGTTATTGATGCTGCCTAACGTGGTATTGGTCTGTCCCAGTTGGTTCGTGATGGTGTTGAGGGTATTGCCTATGCCAGACAGGTCCGATGCTAAGGTCCCTTGGTTGTTGATGATGGTGGTCAACTGACCGCCCAACGCGTTTATCGCGTTTACGACATCTCAGAGAGTGCAGGTGCCACCAGATCCGCTACCTCCGGAACTGCCCGTAGTGGACAATTGCGAGTCGGATGGTGTCGGGAAATTGGTCACGTTATTTTGGACATTTGTGGCTTGGCTAATCCATGCATAATTACCCCCGCCGCTGGATGAAGCGCACAATTCTAAATCGACTCCATAAGCATTTGTGGGGGCGTAATCTGTAAGTGGATCTAGTGGTGCATATACATAGCTCCCGTAAGGTCCATATTGATTACTGCTTAGTAACGTTCCTGATTGGCTGTAATAATTGACTTTGACGTAGCTGTTGCCTTGCAACGCTACGTGGAATTGAATTTGTGACAGTGCAACTGTGTTATTGGCTTCGTCACCCCAGACTATTTGCGTTGACGCACTCTGCGGCGGCCCCCCGTCTGTCGGCTGTATTATAGCTACATACACTGGGGCCGGTGCCGTGTAGGTCGTTGCGTACGCGGGAGACAGACTTAGGATAAAAAACAGGAGAGTCATAACCGGCAAAAGTATTCGCCGTTTCATTCTTGTCCTCACCGCCTTACCGACTGTTTCAGCATCTTTGCCATCTTCAGTGCCGCCACGACGGCAAACAGCAGCACAATGTATATCTGCACATCGGGCATATGCCCGAAGACGTTACTCTCTATGTTGGCTACAGTCAAAGGTTGAGCCGGGCTTTCCGTCTGAACGGAAATCTTGCTCGGAAGGCTTTGTTCCCCGTCGGTCGCCACAGTGGTCACCGCGATCTGGTAGGAGGTGTCTGCTGTCAAACCTTGGACTTCATAGGACGTCTGATAAGTGTTCCCTACCACCTGCCCATTCAGCAGCACGTTATAGCTCTGTGCGTTCGGCACCGGCTGCCAAGCTACCCAGACTGCGTCCGCGGACTTGTTGTAGGCCTGGAGGCCGGTTGGGGCCGGCACGGTGCTAATTGTGAAGGTCACCGGTTGGGATTGCGGGCCTTCGCGGTTATCATTTGTAGCAGAAACGGCCACGGTATGCTGTCCCGCGGCCAGGTTTTTGAGTGTATCCGTCTGCATCCCGGCGGTCGGCGTCACCGTTGCCGCTATCTTCCCGTCCAGATAGAGTGTATAGTCCGTAACGTTATAACTGCTCGGCAACGGCTGCCACAAGAGTTTGGCCGTTGTGCCAGTCGTGGACACCGTGGGAGCGTTCGGAGCAATCGGTACTGGGGACAGGGTAGTAAAATTCACCGCGGATGATTGCGGCGAGTCACCGCCGGTATTGTTGGCGATGACATACACCGAATAGTTTGTATGCGGCGTTAGTCCCGATAAAGCGGCGGAGGGCTTGTTCGATCCAGCGTACACTTGGCCGTTAAGATACAGAGTGTATTGCGACGCAGACGTAACCGCCGGCCAGGACACCTGGGCCGCGGTATCCGTTACGGCTGATATGACCACGCCAGTGGGTGATGCGGGAGGCGGAGGCGGCACTACGTTTACGTCTTGTACTGTAGCCAGGGCCGGCCTAGCTAGTGTCATCAAAAACAGTAGGGCAAGCGCGACTGAGAGCCTTTTCATGGACGTACACCTCTTAACTCTTTAACTGTAAGTGACCCGGACTTCTCCTCTCCTCTTCCCTTCCTCACCTCCATTTACGAAAGACTTTTGCGGCCGCTACCATCATTGGGCTTGCCTTTAGTGCCAAAGCCAAAGCCAGCAGACTTCCCATGGGCAACAACGTAAGACCTATGTTCCCCAAAAGTCCTCCGGTGAGCATACTAGCACCCGGAGTTACCAGGGCAGAAACTGTGCTGCTGACAACGTTGCTAGGATACTGGCTGCCATTATGGACCTCTATCACCTGTAGCTGATAATTTCCCGGTTTCTCTGTCAGGGTGTATTGGTTCCCGGAGACGTTTGCTACTTGGTTGCCGTTAACCATGACGAGATAACTGTCAGACCCGGAAATTCCCGCCCATGATAACTGGACATTGTGATTGTCTATACTGACCCTTAAGACAGGTGCTGGCACGGTGGTTGTAACGCTCAAAGGCTGGGAAGCTGGACTCATTCCGAACTGGTTCACGGCTTTGATAGTGATAGAGTTCATAGAGCCGGGTTGCAGACCCGTGACGGTGTAAGAGGGATTATAGACCACTGGCTGATTGACAGTTCCCAGCAGTGTTCCGTCTAGGTAGACTTCGTAGCTTTGAGCGTCGGATTCTTTGCTCCAGTAGATGGTGAAAGAGGTATTGGTAATGTTTCCTGCACTTAAACCGCTTGGTGCCACAGGTGGTATACCCTGTGTCGTCACAGTGAGGGGAGAGGACAGCTGACTATGCCCCCATATGTTTGCGGCTGCCACTTGGAAACTGTATGTCGTGTTGGGAGTTAGCCCTGTTACCGTGTAGGTAGTCGCCGTCGTGATTCCGACCTCACTGCCGTTTTCATAGATAATGTAATTGCTTGTGTTCGGAATGGCCGGCCACGAAAGCTCAACTGAACTCGACGTGACGTTAGGGGCCTGTAGCCCAGTTGGGACAGTAGGGATACTCATGGGCCATTGGTAAGTTCCCCCGTAGACCCCGATGTTTGCCTGTGTTCCATCTGGATTTGTCCCGGTCCCAACATTTTGCCAAGCGGGAGACGAAATAAGGTACCTCTCTTGATCTGCAAAGGTAACTTTGAACAGGTTTACGTAGCCTGCAGTGGCATTATAAACTCCTTGAGGGACAAAGGCGCAATTTATGAAGGTATCTTTGGTGTAAAAATCACGAGTATTTGCAGATAAAGGGGACAGAAAATCGCAGTTGTTGAATTGAAGCTCAGTAACTGCAGCTCCAAGGGAATTTCCGGCGCAAATAGGGTAAAGGGCAGGGGATACCGGTCCCGTGTCAAACACGCAGTTTGAAAACAGCAAGTTTATGCGTGCTCCGTCGTAAAAATACTCGTAAAAGCGGTTTCCGTTGTGTGGTCCGTTGCCGCTTAGAACAAATCTGATACCTACGAATTGATTCAATGAGTCCATTTGCATATTTCCGTTTGACTCGGTCGTTTGAAGATTAAAAGTTACCTGCCCGTCGTAGCCGGGAGCAGCCATGTAGGTAACACGTTTGTCCGTTGTGAGTATGGACTCCAAACCTCCCGGAATATCGAATGTACCGGCACTCTCAATGTAGATAAGGGTGTTGTCCTGGGTGATGGAGGAAAACGCTTTGTCAATGGATTGATACGGATGAGCAGCGGAGCCGCTACCTGTGCTATCGCTGCCGGCGGCGCTCACATAAATAGTTTGGCTGTAAGTAGCCGCCTTGCCGGGAAGAGGAAAGACAAGTAGGCTCAGGCCGGCCACTAACAACGATATGAAGATCTTAATGCGGCGTCCGCCACCAGCCCTGCTTTGCATACGTCACCATCCCCCATGCCGTAACCGGAATCCAGCTAAAGAAGAAAATCCCCGACGTTAGAAGATAGCCAAATGCCGTTTTGCTTTTTATTTTTTCGGCTAATACTGGCAACAAATAAAACACCGGTGTCATCACAAACATGTTGAGAAAATAGATCGGGCCGGTCGAAATCAGGGAGTAAATAAACGAGACAATAAGAATGACCTGCATCGGCACCCACATGACCGCGTCGAACGCACTTAACGCCGCCCGATAGTTTCCTTTGAACCAGTTCCTAAGCGCATATACGAAGAGCGCCGGAACGTATTTGAGCGTCACTTGCGTTTGCCCGCGGATCCAGCGCAGCCTTTGTCTCATCGAATCTTTCAGATTGTCTGGTTTCTGATCGTACGCGACGGCACCGGCGGCCAAGGCTACTCTTTCCCCCTGCAGGAGCAGCTGGCAGGTATACTCTACATCGTCTACGAGCGATGTGACATGCCAGCCTATCTTCCTGATTATCTGCGTGCTGATGCAGACGCCGGTCCCGGCCAGCCATACGGACATTCCCAACTGCTGCCGGGTCATCATCATACGATACATGTACCAGTACATGTATGCGTTGTTCATGCTCACCCAGGAATCACTGGCGTTCTGCGTTTCTCCATATGCCTGGATCACCTTGTCCCCCCGGCCCAGATGATAGTCCAAAACCCCGAAGAAATTCCGGTCAATGTGATTGTCTGCATCCAGCACTACTACTGCATCGTACCGGCTTAAATCTATCTGCTGAAACGCCCATTCCAGGGCGAATTGCTTCCCGCGTTGCAAAACGTTTTTTCTCTCTAAGACTTCGGCTCCGGCGCGCCGAGCTAGTTCCACGGTCCTGTCCGTGCAGTTATCGGCCACCACAAAAACGCTGAATTGGCCATGGGGATAATCGGCCCCTAGAATCGATCCCACGGACGAGACTATGACTCTTTGCTCGTTGTGAGCAGGAACAAATACTGCGAAGGTGCTCTTTCCTGGCCCCCTCGGAGTTCCCACTTCCGGCCGCTTGATATGCAGACTGAAAAGCAGAAATGTAAGGTGGTAGAGGTAATAGGCTAGAATAATTGTCAAGACGATTATCACTGCATTATTCCCCCAAACAAAAATGAAAGCGGCCATGAAGGCCGCTTGGCGTGTTGACCGGGCACCGGCGGCCCGGGTGCTCCCGGTGGGAAAGAAAGGGATGCTTAGCGGCGCCGGCCACCAAAGGCGGTCTTGGCTGCTCCTATGACCATGGGGGCGGCCATAATGCCGAGACCAATCGCAAGAATCGGCCAAATCGCGGTGAAAACTTGGCCCAGGTAAAGAAGGACATCCGACGCAGAAATACCTAACGACATGGGGGGCTACCTCCTTTCCAGAAAGAGTGGGACGAGAGGGGTTTAGCCGCGTCTGCCAAAAGCAGACTTGGCAGCACCAATAACCATCGGTGCGGCCATGATGCCCAGGCCAATTGCAAGAATCGGCCAAATGGCGGTAAAGACCTGGCCCAGATAGTTGAGCACATCCGGAGCGGAAATGCCTAGACTCACTTTGCTCCCTCCTCTCTCAATCGTCTTTGATTTTACGGAAAGCTGCTATTATGCCACCTAACACGAGACCGGCTAGCATTATGGCGAATGCCGGAGCTATGATAGGCCACAAACTTGTCATTGTAGAACTGAAAGCTTGGTAAAACAGGTTGATATTGTAATTGAGTGTCAACACTTACATCACCTACATCACCTATTCTGGTAGGCTTTTAAAATGTGTATAATGCCTCCGAACACGAACAAGGCCAAGAGCGCTCCGATAAATGGCCACAGAAGCGGAGTGAGGCTGCCAAATACATTGGCAAACTGTTGGTATACGGAGGTCATATCAACGGTAAAACTCATCTCGTCATCCCCTACCAAATTTAAGAATTGCCGTGAAGACGGCTAGACCCAAGGAAATGAGCCCGAGAATGTCTATCAGAAAAGGATTCGACAGGAACCAGAACACGCAGGCGTTGAAATTGTAGTCCATGTCATCGCCACCAGGTTATCAATTTGCCTATCAGGTAGCTCGCAATGAACGGAGCCAAGATCACAAAAGCATAGACGGCAAGGAGTGAATGACTGTCCAAGACGGTCCACATCAGATATAACCCTCCCGATCGGCAATGTCATAAAGGACCTTGACACCGACTAGGAGCGCGATCACCAGCAGGATACCGGCAATGATCATGTCGCCGTAACTCAGACTCTGTATGACTTCAAATACGCCATGAGGCGTTTGCACCTGGTAATTCATGCTAATCACCTACTTGCATTATAGGCATATGATCCAGAGAACCGCAATGAACAAAAACTGTACAAAAAGTGAAGCGCCTAACGTGTGTTAGGCGCGGTTTCCTATTCTTCTTCGGGAGTGTTTCCGGATTTCTTTAATTGCCTGAGCTCGTTTCTGAGCTCCGACAAGGCGTGGGGAATGCAAAGGTAGTATCCCAGAAATCCTTCTCGCCCGAAGCGCGTCATGTCTATGGCCCGATATAAGCGCCCCGTGTGAGAACATAGCATACATTTTCCGATCTGCGGCATGTTGGCCGCCGCGGCCTCCTCGGCCTCGGTCATTTCAGAGAGGAAAAAGTCTGCGTTTCCCGCTATGACGTACTTGTTCCAGCACTCAATATGAAAAACTTGTAATTTGCCGTTAAGGCGTCCCATGTGCGCGTCCAGGGGCTGAACTACCTTCTTGCACAAGCCACATTCCATAACTTCCATTGTTTATCTCTCCTTTTTTATTCTTGTTAGGCGAATTTTACATATTCCTCCCGCAATACTATTTAGCAGATATCGGCGGCATATCGTCCCAAGTCCGCCCATCCAGTAGGCGGCCAGCTTCCTTTTTGCCCCAATGCTTGAAGAAGAAAGGTACACCCGCTTCCTGGCATTGATCCCGTAGGCCCCGCACCCAATCCGGATGCATCGGCCGGGCGTTGTGACCCGTCTCGGCACCCGCAATTACCCAGTCGAGCTTTCTAAGACCGTCATACTCATTCGTCATACTAGATTGAGGGTTCGACGCTTTGCCGTCCCAAGCCGCTAACCACCTTAGACTCACCGGCTCCAACAATGGCTCTGCACTAATAAAACGCACAGCGGCCGGTGTCTGTAGGAGCAGCGGAATTCGTTCGTCTGCCGTGGTTTGGTTCTCGACGGAGACACCGAACCAGACATTGGGCAGCGGGAATAGCTTGTTAGTATATCCCCAGGGCTTATATTCACTTCCTGAACTGTTTCTGCCATTTGAATCCCAATCGTGGCACGTCTCAGAAAACACTAATTCGCTGAAAAGCACGTCCGGATCTTCAACCATTGCAACCCATTTCATTGTCTGTGCCCAGCGTTGGAGCAAATCTGACGGCGACGAAGATGTGAAATATCGCCGCATCCTTTCTGGACGTTTGGTGAGAATCTGAAAGATATGATCCGGTTCGTTCTTAAATACTTTGCACGCCAATATCGTCCCGAACACCTCGTCCAGAAAATAATCCGGCACGTCATCGTGGAACAAATCGCTCATAGAATTTACGAAGACACGGCGCGGCTTGCGCCAGTGCAGGGGAGCGTACAGTTTGTCGGGATGAAGGGTCACGCTGAAAGGATCGTGCGCCGGGTATCCACAGCGCCCAGCAAGACGTTTGGCCATGCGTTCGGCATAGCAATGCCGGCAACCGTCGGATACCTTGGTGCAGCCTGACACCGGATTCCACGTATTGTCTGTCCATTCGATTTTAGATTTGACACCCATAGTTCGCACCTCTTTTATTCGTTTCTTTAAAGAAAAGGGTTGTTTTATCCGCTGTAATACATTAAGTGGTTCATCTTTCCTTGGAACATTCCAGAAAGAAGGCTTAAATTTTTATCCCTTTCCAGGGCATTAACAATATCTGTCTCTTCAAGCCTCGAATATTCGAGAAGTTTTTCGTATTTCTCCTTAATCTCGGCATTCAAGCTCTTTAGAACTTCGTTTTCTTTTGACAATTGATGGTTGACATCAATCAGTTCCATTATCCGTTCTGTGTAACGCTTCATCTCTTGTCTGATTTTGACCTCTTTTTCCTGAAAATGCTTTTCAGCTGCGGTAAACTTTTTGCCTTTCATGACAATTCTCCCTATCACTCAAATAAACTTGGTTGCTCAATCTTTTTCATCTCCGGCAATTCCGCTATTTTTTTGATTAAGCGCGTGGATAGCCCAACCCGCTCAGCTATTTCCTCATAATCTTCCAATGCTTCAGATAACATTTCTTTGGTCTTATCAATTGTTTCCTGTTCCGTAATCCTTAGAAGTTTTTTGAGAACATTTTCTGGCCGTGCACGCTCCTCCCTTGCTTTCCTTCGTCGGTCACTCTTTACCTTCGCAGCCACTTTTCGGAGATCGCTATCGTGTCTGACCTCAATTCCCTCCTGTGTATCCTGGAGGTCCTTCAACATGTCCCGTGATTCCCGTTTCTCAATCCGAATATTTAGTGGCGTAACGGAAAATTTACAGAAATCGTATTCCCCGTAGCCTGTATCCCCGTGATGTTCGCTAAAATATAGTTCTTTCCGGTCAATTGGCGTAAGCCCTGGTTTAAATTTCTCCTTATTTTCATTTTCCTTGATCCATATTTCTGCGTCGGTTCTAGCTATTGATTTTTCAAATGTTTTGACGCCCTTAGTTACGCTCCGTTCCGTATGCTCAATTAAACCTTTCCGGTAATGCCTTTCCCGAAGTACATCGTAAAAAATATTTACCCTTTCGAGGTTTCTAGGCTGCTTGGTTATGGCACAAACGCCATTTTTGCAGTCTCTATTAATGCAATTCTCTACGATAAACCTCGGCACATACTTCCTTTTCCGTCTGTCCCAGACCATATTTTCACAGAATCCGCTTTTAATGGTCAGTTCTAGGAAGGCGGCATTTTTAATCCTGTCCCATTCGTCCCACAGCTTTTCAATGCTTTGCTCGTAGTTGTAGGATTTATCCGTCTGGTGCAGTGTGCAGTTCCATCCCCAAAGGTTTACTGTAGTGTGTCGATATTGGCATGGCTTTTCATCGAAATAGGGGCAGCCGTATCGCGGATTATCGTTTTCTGGGCAGTAATCGACGCCCATGGAACTGCCGTGATTGTACGAGTTAATTCCTTGTTTGAGTAATCCACATGGCGCTTCCCATACTGTGCTTATGAGGAATTCTCGCGTGTATTCGAAGTCGTTCCAACTTGACCACTCGACATAATCCGGATGACTGTCTTTGGTGTAGCCAGCTTCGAGTAGGCGTTCAGTAAGCTTGTTCATAGTCCCTGACAAGGCCTCATGCCGAAGAAATCTTCTAGCCGGCCCCTAACCTCGTCGATTGATACCTCGTATTCCTGAGCTAGGCACTTCTCGCAGACCGGATTTTTATAGCCTAAAGCTTTACTGCAACGGATATCCCATGATGTCAGTTCTTGGCCGCAGGAACAATACTGGCCTGTCTGCCTAATGCCTTTCAAAGTAATGCACCTCCGCTCCTCAGAGTCTCATCTTCTCCATCTTCCGAGTCTTTTTGTGGAGAAACCCATATTGCTTCCGCATCCATCGTCCACACTCCCTCCGCGCTGGCCAGGAAGGCGTAGAGTGCTTGTTCTGCCATAACCTGAGCCGCAGCCGGTGGAACCATGTTTCCGATCTGCTCACGCCAGAAGGCGTCCGAATTGCCCGCGAGCTGGAGAGGCTTGCCCTGCACTGTAAGCGGAAGTCTCTGAATGACGGCGAGCTCAAATGTCGTCAGCGGAAGAAGAAAAGTTATCTCAAAGCGGCAACCATCGAAACACCCATCATAACCACAGTACCCATCATAACCACACAACCCACAACAAAGAGAACCTCTCCAACAGCTTTGAGAATAAATTCCCGCCTGGAATCGTCCACAATACTTGCCTCCTTAGCGCTACCCCTAAACCATTTCTATCGGCGGCACAGGCAACTTTTCATTCTGCGGACGCCACAGATGGAGAACGTACGGACGCATATTCGCGTACTGAGCTTTAGGCGGGTGATACTGGACGGCGTATTCGTCCTCCCGGAAGAAGATGCCCTTGATGAGCGCCATTTCATGCCAGGTACAAGAACTTTTTTCGTTGCTTATCGAAACGTGATCCCAGCCCCCTCCCCAACTGAAGATTACTAGGGATGGTTTCTTCCTCGTGGGAAGATACACAAACGCCCATCCCCCGTCTTCTCCAGTGTCCTGTATCATGACTTCTCGACGTCGGTTGATTTCCTCCAAGCTTTTCACGCTCTCTTCACCCACTCTTTCTGCGACACTATTTCATCCATAAAATACCACCGGAACAAAATCTTGCGCCTGAACTTGAAAAGATTACGCTCGCTGTAACCCATTTCGCGCGCTATGGTCGGTATTGTTTTGCCCTCCGTGTAACGTTTCAGGGCAAATTCTCGGCAGTCTTCGTCCAGCTTGGAGAAGAATTCATCCACCATGGCCCTGCGGGTCGGGCTCAGAAATCTGTAAAGCTCCAGTTCACTCGGGTTTTTTAGATAAGCCATGGTTACCCGCCGCCTTCCTAGAATGACGAGAGAGAGTAAGACTCTTACTAAGACTGCTCGCCATCTTTATTTTGAACTCCTCATATCGGCGCCTCAAACCAGTGGTCATCTCTGAGGATTTTAGCAAATAAAAAGTCATTTTTCCCACACTTACCATTCTCTCAGAAACTCCGTCCCTCAAAGCGTGCCGCATTAACAATTCACTTGGTACCGGCTCCATTTCCATGACCTTACTTGCTTGGATTAAAGTCATGTACATGCGGTTCTGCGTGTACTTCTGCGCCCATTTCATGAGTTTTACCGGCGAGTAACTGCTCGGATTGAAGTAGTAGCAGCGATAAGGTGACACGTGATAATTTGCTATCACGCGACACTTTTCTACGGCGCGATCGACTGCGCTCATACCCCTTTACCTCCTCCCGCACGCTGTTTCCGGTAGTCGTCCCCGGGAACAGCAACCAGATCACACATTTCGCGAATCCGACTGGAAATCCGCTTCCCGATGAGATCCTCCAGGATGTCCGGCTGGCAGTTCGTTGTAACGATAATCGGCAGATCATTGCGATACCGATAGTCGAACACGGTGAAGAGTTTCTCAGTCGCCCAATCGTTCCCTCCTTCCCTGTGCCTCTCGGCTCCCAAATCGTCCAGGATCAGAATGTCACACTGTTTGACCACTCGAAGCAGATCTGCCTCACTGCTTGACGCTGTCACGCTGTACGTAGCCCGAATAGTGTCTAGCAACTCAGGCACGTTCTGGAATATGCACGCCTTCCCTTGTTTCGTCAGCTGGTTAAAGATTGCCGCAGCTATATGGCTCTTCCCTACGCCTACCGGTCCTACCAGCATGAACCCCTTAACAATGTCACGACCGGCTTTAGCATCCGCCAGGAATCGGTGTGCCCTTCTTAAGCCCGCTGACGTACCTGACTTGGGTTCAAAATCCTCCAGGGTCTTCGAGTTGAATTTCTTACCAACTGTCGACCAGCCGAAATAACTAGCTACCTGACGCTGCTTCTCATACTCTGTCGCCCTCCTGACTATTTCGTTGTGCCTATCAACGGAACAGGTGCATCGGCCTTTGAGGTACCGGCTTCCCCCTAAAGCCGGCAGAAACTCGACCAAGATTGGTTTCACTAGCTTCCCACAGTCCTCACACACGTACTCAAGCTCAACTGGATACCGTTCAGCTGGATACCGCGAAACCTGCTCGCTCCCATGCTGAGGGATCATAGCTTGCTGCATCGTCATACCGAGGACGTCGCTTATCTTGTGCATCCCGTGTCACTCCCTTCCCATTCTCACGTGCTGTCCTGCTTTCTGGTGGGTCTCGTCGCTTACTTCGCAATCGCTCTTTTTGGGCAGACCATTCCTCGTCTCTGGCCGTAATATCTGCCAGAGACATCACTCCGTGTGCAAGCCAATCACTCATGATTCCCCGTAGGTAGCTCACTTTGCGCTGGTTTTGCTCTGCGCACCGTTTCAGTCCCTCGCACACAAGTGTCTCTGGCATAGGACTCCCCGCAACTCGAAACTGAGTGCACCAATCGAGCACATCGTCAATCTCCGAAGGCGACAGCATCCTGCCGAAATTCATTTCCGCAAAGGCGATGATTTCTTGCGAATCGTGACCTTTTTGCGAGTACGCCTCCTGACTAATCCATTCCTTGGCCTGTGATTGGTCTCCTAGCCCCTCAGTGGCTTGTAAAACATCCAACTCGTGTGGTTCATGGTCTGATTCCATTTTCGTCTCTAAGGCCACTAGAAGCTCCGTTGCGGTGTCCATGCATTTCGGCTTCTCAGCAAGTAGCAGGGGACTAACCGTGGCCACGTCGGGTATGCTCAAGCTATCAGGATGTGCAGGTTCCTTTGTGAGCCGTTCCCCCGATAAGGGGTTGATACAGCACACAGAGACCTCTGTCTCCACCGATTCACTAGGATCATCGACCTGTACGCTCTCCTTTGTGGGCCGTTCCCCCGTCATCTCGGGTACTTCGGTGTCCGCAAAGACAGCTAGTCCCTCATCGTCCCTCGCGCGCGCACGCGCGTTATCATCATCATCCGTTATACTCTCTACTCTACTCTTATCTACTCTAGCCCCTGTACGTGCATCGCACATGAGTTGAACGTGTTCGCCTTGTGCGTCACACGTTCGTTGCACACCTTTTCCCCGTGCTTTCCTCATGCGTTCCGCATTTGCTTGTCGGTTATCAATAAGCTTACCTGCGTACTCCATCCAATCATGAACAAGCAACCCGTTTTCCGTGCGCTCAACGAACCCATGTGAGCCACCGTAACCACACTCGGTCAAAGCTTTCAGGAAAAGGTCAGGGTCTCCCTCCCAACCTGCTCCCTCAGCAATGTCCTGCCATTCGTACCGGGTAAGGTCGCCATCTTGAGCGTATTTGAGGCACCACCACCAGAAGATATGCAGGTGGCCAATCATCGTCGGCACCGATACATTCAAGAGCCTTGCCGCACGTCTGACCTTTGGGTGTGTCGCGATTTCTTCGTTTGACTTAATCCACGCCATAAATACCCTCCTGAAAGTCCTTAGTCAGTCTTAGGGACACTATGGAAATGTGTGACATGTGATAGAGTCTCACAGTATGCGCCACCTACCTTTTGCCTTTTAGCAGTTCTAATACTTCGGGGTCACTCTCCGTTCCAGTAAGTTCTAAGAGGCCGAAGACGTCGTCTGCCTCGATAGTTGGCACGGTATCAGAGGTCTCGCCCACAGTCACAGCTTCACCGCCTCGAGGCGATGCGATGTCGCTCGGCGGGAACCACCGACACGATTCAGAGGCATTAAGCAGCTCAGGGATTGACACTCCCTCGCTCATGACCCTCCGGAGGGCCGCTTTTGCGACCCTCGCCCGTTTGCCTTTGCCAAACGAGTTCAACCAGTCCAAAATATCCCGGTCGAGTTCATCGAAGTGGAGATTCAGGCGATCCGAGACCGAAGTTTGTCCACTACTTGGCATCCGCTTTCCCTCCAGCTAAAGCCAAACTGGCAGATAGCCTATTCCCTATGGCCGTAGCAAACACTGGGTTCTCAACAAGCTCTGATGAGAAACTTTCCGCGCCTAACAACTCTGCCAGACCAGGATAGAGTACTTGGCCGCCTCCGTCTGAGATAAACACGTTATCAATTTTCAGCCAGACATCCTGCCACTTCACTCGCAGCTTAGAGAGTATCTGCCGAGACAAAACCTTGAGCTCCTCCTCGCACATGCTCTTTATGGTCGATGCCCACCGGCCACCCAAAGAGCCCATGAACGCATGGTCAATCTCATGCTCAGAAAAGTCGACCCCGGCATCCTGTGACAACCTATCAGACACACGCTTATGAGCCGTGGCAATGCCCAGTTCCAACGAACCCGAAAGCTCATCTACCGGCTTACCGTCGTTGAACAGAATGAATTCCGTCGTTCGGAAGCCCGGTCCTAGCAGGGCCTGATAACCGGAGAGCAGAGATACCTTCCCCTTCTGCTGGACCTCGCGTACAAACACCCCCAGACCCTCCGGGTATGCGCGGCAGCGGATGATCTGGATTGTCTTCGTGACTCCCCCAAGGGGACCAGAAAGAAAGTGTACCTCAAATGTGCCTGTTAATCCTTCCTCATACGCCGCCCTGAACCGCTTGTAATTCTTTACCGGCAGACTTACGGCCAAGTAAATGACAGCCTTGTTCCCCGCGACACCCGCCGCTATGCCGGCCAGGAGAAGTGCAGTGGCCGTTTTGTTGGCTCCCTTGTCATCACTCCACTGAGTTAAGGGCTGGCCCTCACGCGCCGCCAGAGACCCGCAAAAGTAGTGCTCCTGGTGGTTTCCCCTTACGTCCTTGACGACGACATCCAGTGAATCAACCTGTTTGAACGCTAGCCCACTTTCAACTAAGGAGTCGGCCTTTTCCATGAGCTTTGCTATCTGGCGATCACCACCAGCGGCAACCAGTGACGGGTAACTGATCTCCATGTTCTCAAACGATATCTTTGTGTAGCCATTTCCGCAGTCCGCGCCAATAACCAGCAGTCCCGAATCCACAGTGAATCCCTCCGTCCCCAATGATTCATCTCTACCATCTGTAACACCGAATGCACACTAACAACACACTGTTGTTACAGAACGAGGTTCATAGATAAGATAGACACAAACCTGTAACAAGGCTGACACATGTCCGTAACACAAGGTATAATAGAAGCTATAGCCTGTGCCTCTTCGTCGTTCTGTCCCAAGGTCGCGGCCACTCGCTCTCTTTCATGGGCTGCTCCAGCTCTTCCTCCTCATCTGAATAATGGTCGAGATTGCCCACAAACAGTAACATGATAGCCGCCATGAGAATGAATATCTCGAGTACCTTAATCATCCGTAAATCCCCTTTCTCCTTCGGTTTTCAGTAGCTCTGGGTTATCATGAATTCTGCGTTATGTCGTTGTCCCGAGATGTTCTCAAACTCTATGACCCAGACGTAGGGATTTACGGCCCATCTGAATCCCCTTTTGGAGTTGAGCCTATCCCACAGGACCCGGAATTCCTCCCTAGACTCGACCCCTTCTTTGCGAGCGTCCACATCTGTGATATCTTGCAACCTTTGCACTCGCACATCTCTTACGGAGAGGAAGACTCGAGCCGCTTTACAGGGCATGAAGATGGACGGATGCCAATGTGCCCCAGCCACACGGTCTGTTGCACGATAGTTGTAACACCCTTCCTCATCTGACTGGTATGGACATCTGTAACTAAGCAGATCTCCTTCGCACGACTCGCATAGGACGTGCTCCCAGGTCTCCCGTACCCACAGGGTATCCCCGCGGCGCCAACGGCAGTGAACGGGTTTTGTTCTTTGGTTCCAGACTCCGCCACGTCCCCTGCTATACAGCACATAGCCACTCTCAGGCACATCGGTGCAATAATGCCCTAAAGACGTTACTGAGCTATTAAAGTCAAATTGTTCACCATTGGCGCAAGGCTTCCATTTTACGACTCTTCTCGTCATCGTTTTTCGCCCTTCGAGAATGGCCAAAACCATCTCAGAAGAGAAGAGAATAGGCTGCTTACTCACTGTAATCCCTCCATATTTGTACTGAACTTTGTGGCAGCGCTTAGGTCTTACCCCTGTACTTTCTCATTTTCCTACTCCCTTTCTGTTTCTTTCCTTTTCCCAAGCCAACGGCGTGAATATAGTTTCGCCCTTCAATTTGTCTGTGCAATAAACAAATGTTCCTTTACCCATATCACCCAATAAGCCATAGATTTTCCAGTCGCATTTACCGTCTTTGGTCCCCTTAAGTGGTTGCCCACTATTGCAAGTGTAGGGATTTGTGGATATTCCCCCACATCTAGGACATCTAAATCCACCCTCTCCGATGCTTCGAAGCATTGCTTTAACTGTGTTAAATACGCGTACATTATCACCTTTGATTTCTGGTTGATTAGACTCTTGGTAATAATTCATGTACCAGTAACTACGACGAGATTCCCATGAATCAAGGATGTCTTCCCAATTCAGCCCTAGCCTTTGCCCGTATTGTTTGGATCGGTCTATTATCCATTTGAACTTGTCGCAGTAATCATTGAAACAAGCTTTCCCATCTTTGCGCCGGTTTGGATTGTTACAACCGTCCGGGTTAAAGCAACCACAGCCGCCTTGATTGCAGTCCACTTCAACCGAAGCTTTTAGTTTTTCGTAACCCGTTAATTCCATAATGCAGACCTCCTAGCTCAATCCGACTTTCATATCGCCCTCACCCGCGACCACTCATGCTTACAGTCAGCAATGCTTCCCAACGCCAGGAACCTCCAGAACAAAGCCTCCTCCTTGCGTCGCATCCTTCGGCCATAACCTGTATCGTGAGACCACGAAGCACCCTTGGGATCCCTTGTCAGGATGATGTCCACACTCAATGGGCCTCCCTCTTCATAAGCGCCGCAAAGACAGAACATGACCTCACGAGCTCCGACACCTGGACTGTGCTTGTAAATCAGAATCATTCCCCTCTCAACCTCACTTCCTGCGTCTTCTATCGCTCATCTCGCTTGGCGCGTTAAGCGTCAGTCTAACAGTCCAGATCATCAATCCATGCTAGGCCAATCCACGCTAGGCCTAAGATTATCGCCGCCGCTATCACAGTCATTCTCGCATACCACTCCTTCTTATCGGTCTTCCCACTTATTTCCCTATATTGGGGCTCACAAGCAGGAGCCCGAAGATTTTCCGGAGAAAAGATTAAGTTTATGGCCGATGAGAGAAAAAGCAAAGGGAGGCCAAACCATGCCGACTGAAAATTTCACACTTATTGAAACCGTCTCAGGCAAGTGGGTGAAAGCCCAAAAGGAAACTGAAAGAGGAACCTTCGCAATCGAGTTATCGGAGAGCATTTTACTCATCATCTACGTTTCCTCAAGTTGCATGACACTCCATATAAAAGATGAAGATGACATCTATACCTACGTTGGCGATCAAACCTTAAAGAGTTCTCAGTCAAGTACACTGTCGATCTGGTTACATACTTCCCGCTTTGAGAAAGTACTCCTTAGCAGAGAACAGTTCCCTATAAAAGAGTCCCTGAAGAATGTTCATGACCTCACCGTTCTTCTTACCACCAAGCCAGAAAAGGAAAATAACATGAAGATCCTAGCTCTCAGTCGAGACACCGATGTGCGCTCCGAGCCGACGGACCCCTGAGCTGAGATGTTCAATCCTGTACGATAAAATCTCCGGGTCAAACCTCTTGTGGTCACGGAGCATGATTGATACACATCCCTGTACTTCCTCTAATGTCCTCTCTAGCTGTGACACTCTGGTCTCAAGCTCCAAAACTTTGGTCTCTGAATCTACAACGCGATTTTCCAATGTCTGCACCACCTTCTAAAAATTTTCCAGCTGAATCTGTCCAGATCTACCAAGATAAAAACTTACACTACAGGAAAAACAGCACGAAGGGAACTGATACTATGCACATTGACACCTGGAGGATGCTTACCCAACTACTCTGGGTCATGGTTCCAATCCTCATCGTCGGGACTCTCATAACCCTGGCCGGTGAGGCTTGGAGAGCACTTCTTCGCAAGATATCCGGGAGATCAGTTGCCCGGCGTCCGAGGAGAACCACACTTGCACAAACATACCGCCCTTTACCTAAACTCAAAAAAGGTAATTTCAGCATTCACGACATTGACCGTATGTCCGGAGAGGAATTTGAGCAGTTTGTTGAGAGATTGTTTTTGGTGCTGGAGAAGGAGAACATAATTAAAACAGAACTCACGCCACCTTCCGGGGACCAGGGCTGCGATGTAATAATCCACTACCACGACGGTGGCCGACTAGGTATCCAATGTAAGCGGCACTCACAAAACGTCACTAATACGGCGGTTCAGAACATTGTCACTGCCCGTGCCATCTATGGCTTGACCATGCTGATGGTATTCACAAATAGCTTTTATACCGACGGTGCCAAAGATGCCGCCCGAATGAACCACGTGGAGCTTGTGGACAGGACAATTCTCATCAACATGATCCGGAACTACAACAGGGCCATGGTTCAAACTCCAGCCCGAAACTAACTCTGCTCAGTCTCCCGCAATTTCGCTCGCACTAGGTCGCGAAGCGTTTCAGTATGCTCGACAAAAGTTAAAATCTCGCTCAACCCCATGGAGCTGGTCTCTACTTTCTCCGGCTGATTCCAAGATGCATTCGGACAATCCGCCACATATAAAACCACAAAGAACGCGCCGCAATCAATGTAAGCCTTGTGTACCGTCTCTATGAACAACTTGTCTACGTAGTCTGTCGTGACTAATTTTTTGACAAATACCAGTCTACGGCTCGGACCTGCTTCCAACGTCTTTTCCACGCTCACTCGCAAAACTTCCGGTAACTCACGAACATCAACCGCCATCCGTATATTCCCCCTTCTTCCTGTCTTAAGCACTACCCATTGGACAAGCAGCCCTCAGCGACGTATCCTTATCTTCGGCTTTGTCAACTAATATCTGCGCGAGCTATGCAACTACAACAAGGCCATAGGTCAAACCGCAACCCGAAGCTAGCTCTGTTCAGTCTCGCGTAATTTCGCTCCGACAAGATTGCGAATCGTTTCAGATTGCTCAACAAGAGCTAAGATGTCGCTCGACCAGACGGTGTAGGTTTCGACGTTCTCTCCCCGCTTCCAAGACGCACTGCGACAATCCACCACATACGAGACCATAAAGAATCCGCCGCAATCAATGTAAGCTTTCCATTCCGTCTTCAGCGACTCGTCGATAAATGGTACCGCGATTGATTTACTGACAAAGAGTAGTCTATGACTTGAACTTAGTCCCAATATCTCTTTAACACTCACCTGTAAAACCTCGGGTGCCTCTTTAAGATCAATCTTCATCCCTGTATTCCCCCTCTCCAGTGGAGATATTTTCCAGAATGTGCTACACTGTCATCAATTACTCGCTTGCCCAGCTCCCATACACGAATAAGAGCGTCGTGACGATATCTTGTGCATCCAGACTCCTAGGCTTTATGTCCCAGCCTCTGTCGTATCTGGCGTACCATAGGCCATCTTTTTTAATCTCAAGCTTTGATATTCTCCCGCCATCGATGCCTACCTTGGACGGCTTGTCGTAAACCTTGCAGCAGTACTCATAGCCACAGCTGCTTCCTCTGACCCAACCGGCCCGACGCCTGAAAAGTCTAGGAAACAATGATGCCACCCATCCACCCAGCACTGATGTCAGTTGATTTCTACCTATTGCCTGATTCATGGTTTCACCTCCTGTCCTAAGCACTAACTATTTCACGGGCAGCCCTCAACGTTGTATCCTCGCCCTTCTCGACTAGTACCTGCGCCATTATCCTAGCGTACACAACCTTTAGCTCACTTTGTTTTGATTCGTCCAGCTGCTCCCAATTACTCCGGATCTTTACCTTTGCAAGCCCCAATTGCATTAGATCGTCACCTTACCTCTCTTTGGAGGCCCGAACTCATGTCCTGGTTAACCGAAGTATCTTATCCCTCCAAGACACGGACTTGCTACCAGAAATGGCTTTCTCATGGTACAGGATCGCAACACTGTAGGGTTGCTCATAGCCATCCGTCTGATAGTCGAGCTGTTTGAGCTCAA
This sequence comes from Peptococcaceae bacterium CEB3, assembly GCA_001029295.1. GTDB lineage: Bacteria > Bacillota > Desulfitobacteriia > Desulfitobacteriales > Desulfitobacteriaceae > Acididesulfobacillus. Next base: position 61,939 of record LDXJ01000051.1, read on the forward strand.
TGTTCCCTTGCGACAGAAACAGGTTTGTTCGGTGTTCCAGTTCCTTCGTGCTTTCCGCCGCAATGATTTTTATCCGAGTGACTGACACTGTCGCAACCATCTCCCTATCCAGCTTTGACTGTTGGGTCCATGTGCATCTCCTGCGAGTCTGTAACCAAAAAAATTTCGCTTACAGATCCCCTCACTATCTCAGCCAATCGAAGAGCCAAATCTACACGAACACTTTTGATCTTGCCCCTCTCTATTTTGTTGTAAATAGTACGGTCGATATCGGCCATGGCTGCAACTTGACCTTGTGTCAACCCAGCTCTTTTCCTAGCACTATAGAGTTTCTCCCGCATCTTTCCTCACCTCATCTCTTAAATGTATGTGAACCTGTTACACTTAGTATATGTGCAAGTAGAGCGCATGTCAACTTTAATTTCGCTATTTTTGCGAATATGTTGATGATCTGCTCATAATGGGATACTCTATCAAGGAAGGAGTGTGCAGAATGAACACATTAGGGGATCGACTCAGGAAACTAAGGCAGGAACACGAAAGCAGTCCTCGCCAAGAAGATGTTGCGGTCTCCATAGGGTATTCCAGAGCAACCTACGCAAATTGGGAGCTAGGCCGGGGAGAACCAGATCATGACGCTTTACGGGCCTTGGCTAGATACTACCGGTGTACCACAGACTACCTTCTTGGCCTTACTGATCGGCCCCGGCTAGAGTCACCCTCACAAGAAATTGAGGATGACTCAAACATTACCCTAGCGGCCAACAACGAAGACGGATACGGGAATGCACCGTCCCCGGAACTGAGGCAGTTTATCAGAAACATTATCCAAGACGAACTCAAAAAGCGCGAAAAAAAATAGGGCCAGGCCCTACTGAAGAATAACGAAAAAGAAAGGGAAATACAGAGATGACAAATGAAGAGTTTCAGGTGCTTGTTCTCGAAAAACTGTCCTTACTCGACACAGACGTAAAAAAGCTCGAGACTACTCAAACTCAATTCGGCTCACAATTGCAAGACGTTAAGGAAAACCAGAATCGCTTTGCCAGTGATCTCCAAGACGTCAAGGAAAACCAGAATCGCTTTGCCAGTGATCTCCAAGACGTCAAGGAAAGACTCATTCGGATCGAGCATGACCACGGTAAAACGCTCACTGCTCTCTTGGACGGATGGAAACTCCACGACGAGAAGATTGACCGAATTCTTCTCCGCCTAGATTCCGTGGAGGAAAAACTAGAAAGACACGACATTCAGATCTCCGTCTTGGATCGTCGCGCCACCCGTTGAAGCTATATTGCGACAGACTACCTTTTTGGCCTTACCAACCAGCCCTGGCCACAGTCATCTCCACAACAAAGCGAAGACAACTCCGACATGACCCTAGCAGCCAACAACGAGGACGGTTATGGGGCCGAGCCCTCCCCGGAACTTCGGGAGTTCATTAGGAACATCATTCGAGACGAACTCAAAAAGCGCGAAAAAGAATAGCACTCAGTTCTAACTGATGTACTTTTATTCGCAGCATTGGCTTGAGCAAGGTGACGGTTTCAGTATGCAAGAACTTTTGGATATAGTCGACCGCGAAGGAATTTCACTTCGCTACGACGATCTCTCGCGTTTACCAGAGAACATAAACGGCCTTTACATGTACGAAAGGCGAATCGGCCCTCTGATAGTCTTAGACAGAGAGCTAGACCGATACCGACGATTACATCGATGCGTGTTGGCAGAGGAAATCGGGCATTACTACACAAGTCCCCGGACCAACCTGCTCCTCTCATACTCCTCCTACGCTCTCCAGGTCCTGGAAGGTCAATCTGAAAGACGCGCGATGCAATGGGGTACCGACTTCCTCATTCCTGACGCAGAACTCATCAAGGCGTTATCTGAGGGTTGCAGGAGCTGTTTTGAATTGGCCGAATACTTCGATGTTACGGAATCATTCATGTATCATAAACTTGGATTCTTGAAAATGTGCTTCCGGCGTACGGGTCTGAAGATAAGAGGACGCGATCTGTTTGACATGGAGCTGCAACCGTGCCATATTAACTTGTGATGTAAGTAAAGGAGGAGAGGACCGATGACAGACGAACAATTCCAAGAGTTTGTTATGACCGCACTAAAGGACCTCAAGGCGGGCCAAGATAGGGTTGAATCAGGGCTGCAAAGCGTAAAAGCAACCCAGACCGAGTTCGGATCGAGCCTACAGGGTGTTAAAACAAGTCAAATTCGCATGGAAAACGAGCTAGGACAGAAGGTAACGGCTCTATTTGACGCGCGGGAAGTCCAAGAGGAGTACAACAATAGGATATTTGTAACGTTGGAACGTCTTGAGGCTAAGATAGACGTCCTCCAAATGGAGACGGCCCATATCCGTCGGGTGAAGTAGACCCACCTGGACAGCTGGCCACGTCATTTGCCTTTTTAACCAGAACCTGCGTGAGTAGCCGCGCATAAAACCGACGTAGTTGCTCCTGCTCTCTCTGTGTAAGACGCTCCCAATTGCTCCTAATGCTCACTTTGGCCGGTGCTATCAAGTACCTCACCCCCACTCTAAATCTATGCGTGGGGGCTTATTTATCAGGCTTATCTGGCGTAAATATGTTATCGGGAGAGTGACACCGTGATAGTAGCAATTTACGCTCGTGTATCTACGGACCAACAGGCTGAGAAAGGCTACAGTCTCCAAACACAACTTGAGGCATGCCGGCGAAAGGCGGGGGAACTTCCTCCTGCAATCTCTGTGGAAGAGTATGTGGACGATGGCTACTCCGGCGCTTACCTCGACCGGCCCGCCTTAGAACGACTGAGGGAAGGCTTGCGCTCTAAACGGTTTGGGGCAGTAATTGTTTATGACCCTGACCGGCTGGCCCGGAACCTGACACACCAGCTGATCCTAACTGACGAAGTGGAAGACAATGAAGCCCAGTTGCTCTTTGTGAATTTTGACTGGCAGAATACGCCTGAAGGCAAGCTGTTTTACTCCATCCGCGGGGCCGTGAGCGCTTATGAACGCGAGAAAATTAGAGAGCGCTCCCAAAGGGGAAAGCGAGGCAAGGCCCTGGCCGGCAAGGTCGTACGCAATAACCATCCGTACGGCTACAATTGGGACCCGACAAACTCCATATATACGATTAGCCCGGAGGAAGCTGACATGATTAGGCAGATATTTGCATGGGTGGTCGATGAGCACATGTCGATGCGGTCCATAGCCCGACGCTTGGCGGAGTTGCAGTATCCTACTCGCACGGACCGAAACTCATGGAATATCGGGACAGTTCATGACATTGTCACCCGCGAGACCTACGCTGGCACTCACTGGGTGAATAAAGAGTACAAGACTAAAGTTGCACAACACAAGTTTGCCCGCGGTGTGCGAGACGTGTCTGAGTGGATACCTGTCTCTGTCCCTGCTATAGTCTCTAGAGAGACATGGGAGGCAGCGCAGCGTGAGCTCAAGCGACATAAACGGGTTACTAGGAGACCTCAGCGGTACCCATACATCTGCCGAGGGCTAGTGGTTTGTGCTCTCTGTGGTGGGCACATGAGGGCTATGACGTGTGGTACTGGCAGTAGACCATACTACGTGTGCAAAACTGGCCGCGCAATCAGTGGCAAGAGCAGCACGGGCGGAGACGTAAAATGTCCTGCCAGGCAAATCCCAGCGCAGGATCTAGATCACCATGTTTGGATGTACATCTCCGGCCTCCTGCAGCATCCTGAGACGGTAGCCGAAGAACTGGCTAGGACAGGTGGTCCTGGACAGCAGCGCACCACTAGGCAAGCTCTGGAGCGTCTGCAGACCCGAGAAACTAAGCTGAACGCTGAAAGGGACAAGGTAACTCTCCTCTTTCGGCAGGAACTGATCGACCTCTCCACGGCCGAGAGACAACTAACCGACATAAAGCAGTCTCTGAGTGATGTCAGAGCCGCGAGACAGCGGATCGAAGCAGAACTCGAAACAACCATGGCTCCTCGTGACAATGATGCACTGCGTGCTAAGCTCCAGTCGCTCTTGGACATGGCCGACACAGCGGACCCTAATATGCAACGGCAAGTGATCGTTAGTGTTGTAAGACAAATAAAAGCCCAGAGGACGGATCTCGGCAAGGCTAGTGCAATCTCTGGCCCGGAAATTGAGGTCGATATCACTTTTGCCCTTACTTGAGATCGGCGACGCATTGGTGGTATAATAGGCCTGTTAAAGGCATAAATAAATACCGGGACGCTGGAAACATCCCGGTAGCACAACTCACAGCCGTCAATGGGCGGCAAAACGGGGAAAAGCAAAGTAGCCATTGCTTGTGGGGCAGGCTACTTTTGCTTATGTCTGAGTATCAGCACAACCAAAGTTGCGAAGGCAATCATTAGTGATAGTGATTGATACACGCTCAAGGCATCACCCCCTTTCCAGGGGATTAGCCGCCCACCCCGACCCCTATTGAGTTGTACAGACGCATTATATCACAGTGATCGAGGACTCGTCCAACGAGTATTAACCTCTATCTGTCGGCGCCACCGTCATGCCCCACGCGATCTACTTACATTCGGGGCTGACCCAGAACCGGGTCATCCCCCGTAACGATGGGGAAAAAGTGAAACTCCAGAAGTTCAACACGAAAGAGGTTTTGATCGCCCTCGGTTTTGCCGGCTTAATCAATATTGCCATGATGTATATGGCGGCGGCGGCTTTCCATTCCACCGGGAATAACAGTGTCGCTGATATTCAATCCGCCTATAAGACCCTTACCCCCATCCTCGGACCGGCCTCTGCCGGCGTGTTCCTGATTTCGCTCCTCTTTTCCGGCATTTCCAGTTCCGTCGTCGGCACGATGGCCGGTCAAGTGATCATGCAAGGCTTCGTCGGCTTCAGCATTCCGGTCTGGTTGCGCCGATTGGTCACCATGCTGCCCACGATCATCATTGTGGCCTTAGGCGTTGATCCCACCCAGACCTTGATCATCAGTCAAGTGATCTTAAGCGTCGTTCTGCCGATCCCAATCATCGCTCTGATTTACTTCACCAAACGGAAAGACATCATGGGCATCTTGGTCAATAAAAGGTGGATCACCGTCTTCTCCATCGCATGTGCCTTTGTCATCAGCTTCCTGAACCTGCTCCTCATCTATCAGACGTTGGGCGGGAATATACCGTTTATCGGCTAGCGCACCCCGAGAATATTCTCCAAAGAATATTCCGCAAAGCAAAACCCGGTTAAGCATATTAGCCAACCGGGTCTAATTTTTAAATTTCCCGCCTTCAGATCCGCATGTCGTCTTGAGCTTTATGGTGGGAAAGTTCTAACGCAACCTACGTTTTATCAACACTTCGAACCCTCGCGCGTCGCGTTGGGCAAAAACCTTGGCCGCTTGCCCCCGGCTTCGGCCGGTCCAGCCCAAAGTCTGTCGAGCTGTGGTATAATAGGGACGTATATCAGAACGCATACCCTGCTAAACGAATATACCTACACTTTTATACCTACACTTTCCTCTCGGAGGTGAGCAAAATGTTTTATCAGCCGTTATTTGAAAACGACGTTCCCTCCTTCCTTCCGCGCTGAGCGAAGGAAGCCAACACAAGGTTCCCTTCGCCGGTGGACGTACCAGTCCTAAAATGACGGAGGGATAGAGATGAAATCAACCTATTTGGGTGGACTATACATGGCTCTCGCAGCCAGCATCTGGGGTGGCATGTATGTAGTTAGTAAGATTCTGCTCGAAAATATCGCGCCGTTTGTGCTGGTGTGGATTCGCTATCTGGTGGCTTCACTCACCTTGGCCATTGGTATCGCTGCCACAGGGCAGTCTTGGAGAATCCGCCGGCGGCATCTACCGCTCGTCGCCGCGATTGGCATTGTCGGCTATGCGCTCTCCATTTGGCTGCAGTTCCTGGGAACCAAACTTTCGACGGCACAGATGGGCGCCATCATTACCTCGACAACGCCGGCCTTTATGGTAGTGTTTAGCCGGTTCATCCTGGGCGAAAAAATAACCGTACGGAAAGCATTTTCTGTTGGCTTAGCAACCGTGGGCGTGCTGATGATTGTCGGAAATGCCGGCTTCGGTCAGTCTGACCGGCTTGGAGGCGTCATCCTGTTCGCTGCGGCCTTGGCGTGGGCTTTGATGTCTGTCTTAGTAAAACTCGTGCCTAAGAGCTACTCCCAACTGACCGTAACCTTTTACGCCATATTGGTTGCGACTCTGGGCATCACGCCGGCCGCCGCGGCCCAACTGCTGCGTTCGTCGCCCGGTATCTGGCTGCAACCTAGCATTTGGAGCGGAGTTCTCTACTTAGGAGTCATTTCTACGGCAGGAGCGTTCTTCCTCTGGAACAAAGGCCTGCAGTTGGTGAATGCGTCATCAGGGGGACTTTACTTCTTCTTTCAGCCCCTTGTGGGGACATTTCTGGGCTGGCTGATTCTGGGCGAGACCGTCGGGTTTTCATTTTGGCTCGGCGCCGTACTGATCCTGACCGGCATCGCACTGGTCGCAAAGGAGTCTTAATCTCAAAACACTAGGCTTTTATCTTAATCCCAGTATTAAACCCAGGCTCTTAAATGTAAATGTAAGAGCCTGGGTTGTTTTCGTAGATGTTTCATTACCCTTCCATCGGGGCTGCCGCACATGTGCTTAACTTTTGATTCTAAAGGGTTTGATCCACCGATTCAATGGTTACCGCAAGCGCCGCCCTGGCCCAGGGAAATTCGGCTTTCATCAGCTCGAATTCCGAACCGTCTTTAAGAAAACTCGCGCTACCCTTTATTAAAAAGCCGGTTCCCTTGTACATTTTGCCCCGCACCTCACGATTTGCCACCGTGAGTTGAACTTTATTGCTACGCGCAATGTTTTTCCCTCAAAAATCTATTCACCTGCTCGACCCATTCCACAAAAGGCACGGGTTTTCGGGGACCCGTTTCTCTGACGGCTTCTTCATGATTTCTCTTGAGATCTTCCTACTCGGGGTCTTGCGGCAGTTTGCCTCGGTTTATTCCCTGGCTTTATCGGACTTTAAGGCAAGGTCCATGGCCGGTTGCCACAAAACTGGGATGCAACTTTATCAAAGTCTCTTGCAGCTGGGTAAGTTGTTGAGGGTTTGGCACTTGCTCCGGACGAATATTCTTGATCTCGGTCTGCCAATCGGATTCTACCAAACTCCCGCCGGCTTCCCCGAAGCGAATCATCAGATCACTGCTGAAAAAGATCCCACGCCGCGTTTCCAAGGCCAGCAGGCCCTCCCAAAGATGCATCTCAGATGGATAACTAAAGAATTCTAATTCGAAGTTTCTTGTTGTCAGTTTCTCACCAGGTTTCTTGGTAACGCATTCTTGAACAAGTCCGAATCCGATCAACTGACGGGCAGTAACCTCGGAGCATATTGGTTTGGCTTGAGGAAAATGTTCGAGCAGGTAGGACAATCCCCCGCACTCGTCCGCTTCGAAGTGCGAAATAAAGATATATTTAAGGGTGTCCCCCCCGCACGCAGCTTTGAGCTCAGGTACGATAGCCGCAGCCTGTCGGATATTACCTGTGTGGAACAGAACTGCCTCATCGGTCGGTAGTAAATACTGGTGGAAGGCAAGATTGATTTGCGGAACATACATGCTAAATTGGTGTAAATCCTGGTAAATGGCGGACATGTTCGTACTCCTTTCTCTCGGTAGTCCCGCGGATTTCTAGCTCGGTTTAGGTTGGTCTAAAATAGTGATTCCCTTAAAACACCGAATTAATGAATCAGCGTTCTAAGTTCTACCGCGGCTCCATTCCGTCGCCCCTTAACCCCCGAATCCACTCGTCAGCCCATGCATCGTCTCCCGCAAAAGCGGATAGAGCGACCTGTATAAGGCATATCCCTTCTCGTAAGCCTCGGCGGCGGAAGGATCCGGCTCTTGCCGGCTTTCGACCCTAATCGTCTTGCGGCACGCTTCCTCCACCGAGGCGTAAACACCTACTCCGGTTCCCGCCAGGAGAGCCGCTCCGAAGGCGGGGCCCTCGCTACTGTTCACTACGGTTACCGGAGCCTGAAAAATGTCGGCCACAATCTGCCGCCAAAGCGCACTGCGCGCGCCCCCTCCGGAAACCCGGACCTCCGCGCCGGGAACACCCAGGCGCTTCATTAACTCTAAAGAATCGCGCAGACCATACGCCACCCCTTCCAGAACGGCCCGCACCAGATGACCCAGTTCATGGCGCATACTCAAACCGATGAACCCGCCCCGGGCCGCCGGATCAGGATATGGTGTCCTCTCACCCAAAAGGTAAGGCAGAAATAGGAGACCCTCCGCCCCCGCTTGCACCCGAGCCGCCCGCCCAGTTAAGTTATCGTAAGTATCGCCGGGCGCCATGTTATTTCGTAACCATTGCAGAGAAGCCCCGGCCGCGAGCATTACCCCCATCAGGTGCCACTTCCCCGGCAGGGCATGACAAAAGGCGTGCAAGCCGCTTCCCGGCAGGATCCGCGCCTCATCTGTCGCGGCGAACACGACCCCCGACGTCCCCAAGGCCACGGAGAGCAGGCCACTTTGCACAATGCCGGCTCCCACCGCACCGGCGGCTTGGTCTCCACCTCCCCCGACCACTGCTGTTCCCGCAGCCAGTCCGGTCAGCGCGGCCGCAGAGACGCTCACCCGGCCGCTGACTTCAATCGATTCGTACACCGGCGGCAGCCAGGACTGCGGTATAGCCAAGGCGGCCAGCATTTCCGGCGACCAACGCCGCCTAGCTACGTCAAGCAGCAGAGTACCGGAAGCATCCGAGACCTCGGTTGCCAGTTCCGCGGTCAGGCGCCAGCGGATAAAGTCTTTGGGCAAGAGCACATGTTGAATACGCGCGTAAAGGGCCGGCTCGTGCCGACGCATCCAGAGCAGTTTGGGAGCGGTAAAGCCCGGAAGGGCCGGATTTCCGCTCCAGGCAAAAAGTTTCTCCACCCCCAGGGTTTCGGCGATCCACTCAGACTCCGCCCCGGTTCGCTGGTCACACCAAAGGATGGCCGGACGGAGAACTTGATAATCTTTATCCAACAGCACAGCCCCGTGCATCTGGCCCGAGAGGCCCACGGCGGCCACTTCTTCTCCCCGCAGCCCGGTCTTTTTCAGGACCTCCGCAATTCCGGCCAGCGTGGCCTGCCACCACAAATCCGGATCCTGCTCGGCCCAACCGGGACGCGGTTGGGCCAGAGGATATTCTGCATAAGCGGAAGCGAGCATCCGGCCCGCCTCGTCAATCAAAACGGTCTTGGTGCCGGAGGTTCCGATGTCGATTCCCAACAAATAGGCCATATTTTGTACCTCATCTGGCGACTTGCCATTATTTATCCCATCTAAACAAATGCCATCCCGCGCAGAGTTTCCCGGTCAGGATCCTTTCAAATGCCTTTCGAGAGCCCCTCTTCGCTATCTCTCGTTAAACTCCTTCACCGCCTCAAAAAGCGCTGTTAAATTCTCCACCGGCGTGGGGGCCTGGATATTATGGATCGGATTGAACACGTAGCCGCCGCCCTTTGAGAATATCTCCAGCCTTTCCAAAGCCTCTTTTCTGACCTCTTCCGGCGTTCCGAAGGGTAAGGTGTTCTGGGTGTCGATACCTCCGCCCCAAAATACCAGCTTATCACCGTACTTTTCCTTTAGATACTTTGGGTCCATGCCGGCTGCCGAACATTGAACAGGATTGAGAATGTCTACCCCTGCGTCCACCATGTCGTCGAGCAGATTTACTATCGACCCGCAGCTGTGATAGAAAGTCTTCCACGTCGTATGGGCGTGAATCCAGTCGTTAATCTGCTTGAATCTGGGCTTATAGAACTCCCTAAACATGTCGGGGGAGATAAACTCCGCCCGCTGGGTGCCGAAATCCGTTCCGCTCACGAATATTGCCTGGATCTTATCTCCTACTGCCTGTCTCAAGAGTTCCAGATTCTTAAGAGCCACCTCGACTTGGAAGTCGTACACCTCTTTCGTATAATCGGGGTGCAGGACATACGCCATATACCAATCTTCGATCCTGCGGATACCCGGAGTCTTTTTCACCGACGGACCGGGCAGGAAAGCCACATCGCCCAGACCGCCGCCGCCGAAATTGGCGATAATGGCATAGCGGGTATTATGGTAAAGCTCGTTAGCCGTTTTTTCGTAATATGATAAGTCGTAATCAGAAAAAATCTTAAAGTCGTCCGCAAAATCACGCCGGCCGTCTAGATTGTCCTCATCCACTTCTTCCTGTCGAGTCAGATTGTCGAAGTAGAAACCGCCCTTAGGCAACTTTCCGCTTGGAGGTACACTCATATCCCCCTGCGGATAGGTATACTGATTCCCGTTTTCATCCACCGTAACCGCAAAACCTTCGCCTATGAATACCTTGATTCCATCCGGGAGCTGCCAGGGTTTCCAACCGTTGTTCTCATAGCCGAATATCGTATACGGTGACCACAATCCGACGACATCTACACCAAGAGCCTGACGAACATCTTCCTCCATATCCCCGAGCAATTGAAAAGGTTCGTGAACCCTGGTTACCTTCTCCTCAAGATCCAGTGCCCGGCGCAGCCGAGTCAGGGCGCTGGCCGAGATACCTGTCACCGATGTCGCTCCCAGATCCACAGGGACCCTGTCTGGGCGCTCATGATTTAATGCTTTAAGAACTCTCTCTCTCGAATCCATATGAGTACTCCTCCTTAAAAGAGATCTTCAACCGTTTGGGCCCGTCGAGCCCGCCCACGCACCGCTAAAGATCCGAGCCGATTTCGTTTAGAAGTGCCTAAGAAGGCTCCGGCGGCGTAATAGACAGCCTCTGGTTTACTTTTCCTAGTTTGGTTTACCCTGGTTTGGTTTACCCTGGTTTGACTTTCCCGGGTTTAAGCTTCCTTTCGACGCATCAGGGCATCGACGATAATGGCCACAAACAAGACCAGACCGGTTACGGCTGACTGCCAGTTGACAGAAACCCCCAAAAGGTTCAAAGCATTGACGATCATGGTCATGAGGAAGATACCGAGAAAGGCTCCGATGACCGTTCCTTCACCTCCTTTAAGACTGGCTCCTCCAATCACCACGCCGGCGATGACGGGCAAGGCGATATTGGCTCCGGAAGACAAAGAAGCGTCGGCCATTCGTGACGCCAGCAAAATACCGGCCAGAGCCGCGAAAGCGCCCTGCAGCACGAAAGCTATGATAACCAGTTTCGACACATTAATTCCCGACAAGCCGGCCGCTTTTTCGTTACCCCCGATATAGTAGTACTGCCGGAAGAACTTGGCCCTTCTTAGCAAAAAGTCCCCGATTAAAGTCACCAAGAGCATAATCCAGATGGAGGACTCGATCCCCAGAAATCTGCCCGTCCCCACGTTGGCAAACGCCTGCGGCAACCCGGACACATCGTTTCCACCGCTTATGATGAGAACAAGACCCTGCACCAAGGTCATCATCGCCAATGTGGTCATAAAGGGATTCACACCAATTTTCGCCACAATGATCCCATTTAACCAGCCAATCAAGGCCCCGCTCATCACTCCTGCCAAAATGGCGACGGCTATAGGAAGCCCGCTTAAAATAAGCAATGCCGTCACAACCCCGCTCAGTTCCACAACGGAACCCACAGACAGGTCGAAACTGCCGAAGACCATCAAGACGGTCATACCGACGGCGACGATCATGTTGACTGACATCGCCAGAAAGAGCGCTGAAATATTCACTGGGTTTAGGAAGGCCGGTGACAAGAAACTCATCAACACTACGCAAATAATGACCAGGCCGAGGATGAAAAACTCCCTCATCCGCACGATTTTACTGAACATTGTCGACATCACGACCTCCCTTCCGGTTTAGCAAGCCCATGGCATACATGATAATATTCTCCTCACTCTTCTCCTCACCCCGGAGTTCGCCGGCGATTTTTCCTTTGAACATGACCAGCACCCGATCAGATAGGCCGATAATCTCCCGTAAATCCGAAGAAATCAATAGAACAGCCGCCCCCTCTTTGGCCAACTCCCTGATATATGAATAGATTTCGCTTTTGGACCCGACATCGACCCCCCGGGTCGGTTCATCACAGAAAAACACGCGTGGCTTAATACGCAGCCAGCGAGCCATCAGTACTTTTTGCTGATTGCCGCCGGAGAGCTTGCCGACTTTTCGCTCGATTGTATTCGTCGCCACGTTATATTGCCGGACCAGATTATTGGCTGTTTCTTTCATCAACTTGAAATCCCGCAATTTGAGAATGCTTTTGGGGAAAAAATCACCCACCTTGACGGCAACGAGATTGTTCCTAATCGAGTCTTGCAGGAACAAACCGTCAACCCGCCTATCTTCTGTCAGGTATCCCAAGCCCGCTTCAATAGCCTGCCGAGGCGAACGGACCTGGACCCGCTTTCCATCTAATTCTAACTCCCCGGCGGTGAGAGGCTCCGCCCCGAAGATCGCTCTGGCCAATTCCGTCCGGCCGGCACCGGCCAACCCGTATAAACCCAAAATTTCACCCTTGTGCATGTCGAAAGTGATGTCTTTGAACTTCTCGCCCGTAAGACCGCTGACTTTCAAGGCGGTTTGGTTCCTGGGCAGGTTGTCCCTGACCCCGTAAATGTTGCCCAATTCCCGGCCGACCATCATAGCAGCCACTTTTTCCTCGTTCGTGTCCTCTTTGTTCACGGTCGCCACGATCTGCCCGTCTTTCAGAACAGTAATCACGTCGCAGATGGCAAAGACCTCCCAAAGATTGTGTGAGACGTAGATAACTGCCCGACCGGCTTCCTTGCACTTTCTGATGTTCTCAAATAACTGGTCCACCCGATTCTTGGTTAGAGATGAAGTCGGTTCATCCAGCAGCAGAATATAGGGATCACCGGAGAGGGCCTTCATAATTTCCACGGTCTGCTGATCAGAAATGGAAAGACTGCGAACCAGATCCCGTGGTCTCACCTCAGAGCCAAATTTCTTTGATTCCTCTGCGCTCAACTCCTGCAAGCTTCTCTTGTTGACAACGCCCAAACGATTAGTCGGCTGGCGATTGGCAAAGATGTTTTCGGCGACGGAGAGGTTTGGAGATAGGCTAAGTTCCTGGAAAACCGCCGAAATGCCGTGGAGCATCGCATCGTGTCTGCTACTAAACGCCACCTGCTGTCCCCGAACCTCAATGCTCCCCCCATCCGGCCGGTAGACGCCTGCCAGGATATTGAACAAAGTACTTTTCCCGGCCCCATTTTCCCCCACAAGCCCATGGACTTTCCCTTCTTCCAAGACAAAATCCACCCGGTCCAACGCATGCACTCCCGGAAAGAATTTCGAGACGCCATCCACCTTTAAGGCTATCACTACATCACCCGCTTCTTGGGGAAAAGTTTCCCTAATATTTGTTGAGAATAATATTCATGGAGATCGATGTTTATGGAGAATGATATTTGGGGAGACCGGAGCCTACCGGCGCCCGGCCTCCTCCGTAGCATATCGGCATAAACCCGTGAGCATAAATTAGTGAATTGAATTCAGACTCCAGTCAGAGCGCTCAAAATACTTGTAATTCGACTGGTTCACAATCACCGACCCGGTATCGATGTTAATCGGAGCTCCAGTGATGCCGGCCTTGGCATTATTGGTCGTAATCGGCACCGGATAATGCTTGAGGTTGTAAAGCAGTTCAACCCCGTAGAAGGGCATCAGGGCCGTTTGCTGCGCTACCGATGCACTAATGACACCACTCTTAATCAGCGGCAGAACATCCGGACCCCTGTCCATAGCCACAATCTTGACCTTTCCGATCTTGTTAGCTTCCTTCACAGCCGTCGCCGCCCCGGCCCCGCCGGCGGCTTCTACACAGCCGAAACCCGCCAAATTCGGATAGTGCTGCATAATCGACTGAGCCACCTCGGCCCCCACGGTGGGATCGCTTTGTGTATTGCCGATCTGGACGATCTGGATGCCGGGGTATTTGGCTAGGGCCGCTTTGTAGCCCGCTACTCGGTCATTTAGGTTTGATTGCCCGGGCAGGGTGAGCAGGGCGACCTGTCCCTTGCCCCCAATCAGTTTGGCCAATTCATTGCCGCCTGTCACGCCGGCGTTAAAGTTACCGGTTCCGATGAAAGCAATTCGCTTGGATGTGGGCAAATCGGCATCCAAGGTCACCACGGGAATCCCCGCTGCCACGGCTTGGTTAATGGCAGGAATCAGGGACTTATCGAATCCAACCACCATAATTCCGGTTGCCTTTTCGGCGATGGCCTGCTGGATATCCGAGATCATGGCATTGTCATCGAGAGTCGTAGGAGCCATGTACTGAGTTTTGACACCCAATACTTTCCCTGCATAGGCCAAGCCAAGCTTGTGATCATAAAAATAACTCAAACTGCTAAGCGCGGACACCTCAACATATAAATCATGAGATTTGTCGACGGTGCTGCCCGAACTGCTAGCTGACTTCTGTGGTGCCGGCTGCGCGCCACAGCCCGCCAGAAAACCGGCCATCACTACAGCTGCCGCGACGATTACACCAGTTAGTTTCAATCTTCCGAATTGCCGCATTTAACTTCCCCCTTCTCAATTCGTTGTTGAACGAACTCCCCTGTCCTTTCCCTTAACATGGATTCCCCCAAGGATCTCATTTAAAGGATCTCGTGTATGGATTATTGAAGAAATCACCCCCTAGATTTTTAAACACACACTGTTTGTCCCTTGCGCCTAGGATACTTTTCCGGGATCCGTTGCTTTTCTCTTCAGCTTATCACCTTTTCGGCATACGAATTAGTTCTTCCCCACCCTGAACGGCATTACAGAACCCCTGTCAACCCGTTTTTCTGGTAGAACATTGTCCTTTTGCCGTGATCCCCTTTTAAGCGCTCTCCCATTGGATGCCTCCCGCTCAGACAGGAACCAAGAGAGCGTTGGCCCGGTCGACCGCGGAGGCCGCATCTGCCGCATAGCCATCCGCACCGATCTCATCGGCAAACTTCTGGGTGACCGGGGCACCTCCAATAAAGATTTTTACTCTATCCCGGTAGGACTGCAAAGCCTCCAGGGTAGTCTTCATATTGACCATCGTCGTGGTTAAGAGAGCCGAGAGCCCTACGAGCTGGGGTTTGTACTCATCCACCCCGTTAAGGAATTTCTCGGGAGAGACGTCGACTCCCAGGTCCACGACCTTGTACCCGGCTCCTTCCAGCATCATACCCACCAGGTTTTTGCCAATATCGTGCAGGTCCCCTTTCACGGTTCCCAGGATGACCGTCCCTTTCCCGCCAATCTCACCGGCGCTGAGTAAAGGCTTCACGACGGCCATACCGGCGTGCATCGCCCGGGCGGCAATCAAGACTTCCGGGACGTAGATCTCGTTATTCCTGAAACGGACGCCCACGACATTCATACCGGCAATCAGGCCGTCGTTGACGATGCTCAGAGGCGCAACTCCCGTATCCAGCGCCTTGCGGGTATTATCAGCCACACCCTTAGCGTTGCCGCTGATGACCCCGTTTTGGATTTCTTCGAAAAGTGTCATGTGTACTCCCTCCCTTAGCCAAATCGCAACAAGTTACTATCAATATCACTGGAGGCAAGTCGCTCCCTAAATCACCTTCTCATTCAGGAAAAAGAGAGTCTGCATGGGCAGCAGTGCCGCTCCCAAGATAGAGGCGTTTTTCCCCAGCTTAGATAATAAAATCTTCGTATCTCCTTGGGCAAAAAAACTGTTCGGCACAAAAACCTTCCGCACCAGTTCCTCGAAGAAGGCGTCTCGATGCCGAGTGATATCCCCCCCCAATACCACATAGTCGGGATCAAGCATAAGGATGATATTTTGGATGCCTATAGCGAAGTAGTCGAGGTACTTGTCCAGAGCTTCTGCAGCAGTCGGTTCGCCCTCTTGCACATGCTCGAAGACCTCGTCGATACCCTGCGCCGCCCGGCCGCCGCATTCCTTATAACTATTTAAGAGCCCCCTCTCCGAGGCATAGACCTCCCAGCACCCTTCCCGGCCACAGTTGCAGCGTTTGCCATGCGCTTCAATCGTCATGTGCCCGAATTCACCGGCCCGCTTGTTTTTACCCTTGTACAAGTGATCCTTAATGACAATCCCTGTGCCGATCCCTTTCGTGATCGAGATATAAACCAAGTTATTTAAATCCTTGACCACGCCGAGAACCGATTCCGCGTAAGCGGCGGCATTGGCTTCATTCTCTGTATAGACGGGCAAGGCCAGCCTATCTGCGAATTCACGGAAACTGATGTTGGCAATACCCAGGTTGGGCGCATTCTGGAGGAGTAAGCTTTCTTCGTTCACGGTGCCCGGCAGAGAAAATCCCACCCCAAGAACCTCTTTCCGGTCGAGGGTGCGCCGCCGGATCATCTCCCCGATGATCCGGCAGACCTGGTCAGCGATAAACTCGTATTTACGCAATTCCTGTATAGGAAAACCATCTTCCTCTAGGATTCGACAGTCCAGATCGGTGAGGATAACCCTGCCCTCCGTGGGGGAGATGTCCACCCCGAAGGCATAACGCGCATCTGCTCTGAAGCGAACGATCACGGGTTTGCGCCCACCCGTCGAGTCGGCAACCCCGGCCTCTTCGACCAGACCCTCCACCATCAAGTCATTCACATTGCTGATCACAGTCGGGATACTAAGCCCCAGACTTTGGGCGATTTCCTGTTTCGTCAAGCGTCTCTCTTTATACAAAAGGTTGAGGATACGTTTGCCGTTGGCATCTTTGATGGTCTCCTGGACAAGATTGTCCGGCAATAACACTCAAACCACCTCCTTTCCAGCGCTTCTTTCATCGGCGCTTTTGGTCGCTTTTGCCGCTTTCTCCGGCTCTTTCACCGGCAGGTCCCGCCCCTGCCTGCAAGATGCACCCTCTGCTCGCAGACACATCTCAGGCTTGCAGGATATACTGATTTACGATCGATTCCAACCTTTCCTGCCGCCCGGATTCATTCTCGATAGCCCCCTCGGTCAGAGCGTATTCCTCCAGCTCTTTGAAACCAGTCTTCCCCGCCCTAATTTTCTGCCCTATACCTTGTTTATAGCTGGCATATCTGGCCTCAACCGCCTTCTCAAGTGCTCCGGACTCCAAGAGTTTATAGGCGGCCTTTAAACCAACAGCAAAGGCATCCATTCCCGCGATATGAGCTTCAAAGAGATCCCTGTCGGTAAAGGACCCCCGCCTGACTTTGGCGTCAAAATTCAAGCCCCCCTTGTGCAGACCACCGTTCTTCAAGATTTCATACATGGCCAAAGTTGTGGAGTAGAGATTTGTCGGAAATTGGTCCGTATCCCAGCCCAAAAGTTCGTCTCCCTGATTGGCGTCCACACTTCCCAACACCCCGTTGATCCGGGCGTAATGCAGCTCATGCTGGAATGTATGCCCCGCCAGGGTGGCGTGATTTGCTTCGATATTCACCTTAAAATCCTTATCTAGTCCATATTTTCGCAAGAAGGCCAAGACCGAAGCGACATCGAAATCGTACTGATGCTTCGTGGGCTCTTTGGGTTTGGGTTCGATGAGAAGCTGGCCCGAAAATCCGATCTCCTTGGCATAATCCACAGCCATATGGAAAAAGCGGGCCAAGTTATCCTGCTCCAACTCCATATCAGTATTAAGCAAGGTTTCATAGCCCTCGCGCCCACCCCAAAATACGTAGTTTTCGCCGTCTAAGGCTAGGGTCACCTCCATGGCCTTCTTGACTTGGGCTGCCGCGTAAGCAAACACATCGGCATTGGGAGCTGTGGCGGCCCCGTGCACAAAGCGCGGATGCCCGAATAGGTTAGCGGTGCCCCATAACAACTTAACGTTCGCTCCCTGCATGAGTTCCTTGATATAGTCTGTTATTGCCTCAAGATTTTTATTGGTTTCGGCCAAAGTACTGCCTTCGGGGGCTATATCCCGGTCGTGAAAACAAAAGTACGGCACACCCAGTTTGGCAAAGAACTCAAAGGCAGCCTCTATGCGGGCTTTGGCTTGATCCATGGGTTGTGGGTAATTATCCCAAGCACGCCGGATCGAGGCACTGCCAAAAGGATCCACTCCTTTCCCGGTAAACGTATGCCAAACGGCCACTGAAAAACGCAGGTGCTCCCGCATGGTTTTCTCCCCGATCTTTTCGTCAGGATTGTAATACTTAAAAGCCAACGGATTCTGCGATGTGCGGCCTTCATAATGAATCACCGGTATCCCTTTAAACACTTCTTGCATCCCTAATCCCCTCCGAAATTCTGAGTATTTAATTTTTCTCTTCTGTTTTCCCGAGTCTTTCACGTTAATTAGGTAACTTCCCGAAATTCGCGAACTTCTGGGATACACAGACTTCTTGAACCTTAGGACTACCGGAATTCCGGAACTGCCAAAGTCCTAAAACTCTTACCCAGATAACCCACATAAGAAGTCCGAGTACCGGAACCGGGTGCATCCCGAAGCCTCCAACCCCTGAAACTTTTAAACCCTCTAACTAATACTTCTGGAACCGGCTTTATGAAGTGCCGTTTAAAACTTACCCTCAATATGCACGGCGTGTATTTGCTCCATTTCTTCCTCAGTCCCGGGAGCACTCACATCCGGAATGAGGTCCCAAAACTCCTTGTGATATGCGCTTTCTCCCGCTCTAACAGTCACCAAGGGTGACAGGGATTCCATTTCCAGCATGAATTCGTTTACGTAAGTTTCGTACGAGCATCCTCCATCCGGATATGTTACACCGTCCGCGTACACAAATCCCTTTATGAACATGTTGCCGTGGTTGAAGTAAGAGGCCCAGCCCGCTTCATTATTGAGCCCTATTTTGCAGGGGGTTTTCCTCCCCGGTTCTTGTTTTAACCGGATATAGCGGCTTCCCCAACCCAGCCTCGGGTCATCCATCCGCGTATACGACCACAAAGAAATATGGCGGTTGCTGAGGTAACCCGTGTCTACATTGGGCTGGGGAATCCACTCTTCTCCTCCCGGAGCCATCATGGTGATCCCCCACAAGGCCAAGGAGATGTCCCAGGCGTTGCCATTTTTCATCTTATGGACAATATCGACCCGTCCCCCTCCTGGCGCCAGTGTCAGCTCTACTTCTTTCTGAACTTGCACCCACTTTTCTTCTTTTTGAACAATGCGTACACCACTGTCAGTCAGGGATATTTCTACGGGCTCATTATCCGGCATGTAGGTGCGCGGGAAAGCCTCCGGACTATGCCAGAAACGGTGCCCACCAACCGCCCTCCAAACCTCATCATCAACTTGTTGGTCAAGGTGAGCTTCATCGCAAAGCATGTTAGCACCGCCGCAGAAGCCGTAAAACATGACTCTCGGACCAAAATCGCGAGGTATCAAGAGCTCAACCTCCCCATTGGTTAAGCGAATACCGGCACCGTACTTCGGATGTTCTATCTCCTCCACGGAAAGGCCCGTCATAACAACAACTCCTTTTTTCCATTACCTGACTCCCAGCCATTGTCTGTCTCCGGGGGGTACAGGCTATACTTCAGGGGGACAGGCCGCGGCGCGATGTCTCACAATTCTGCCATTGCCTGAATTATAACCGATAGATCAGGGTTTTTCAAGTGGTTTTATAAAGCTATTTTATAAATTTTTCTTATTAACACCTTCCGTAGTCTAAGGAAGGTGAAATAGGCCCTTGCGCTCGCAGCTGCATAGAAAACTGGGGTACTTCTTTATGGCTTTCCCTCTGTCGACATGACGCCCGGGAGATTAATGCCTTTTACTTGACAAGGGAACCCGCACCGTCCATAATATTAACAAATGCCAACTTAATCGGTATGTTTAGTTTAGTATTGGGGGGAGCGTTTTGGCCCAGGCAAAAATGACACAACTAGCCCGTCTTCTCCAAGACTTGGGTTCCGTCTTGATCGCTTATTCCGGAGGAGTAGACAGCACCTTCTTATTAAAAGTGGCTCATGACACTTTAGGGCCCAAATGCTTGGGCGTCACGGCTGCGTCAGAAACGTATCCCGAAGGGGAACTGACTGCGGCCATCGAAAATGCCCGCTTCATTGGCGCCAGCCATCAGATTATCAGGACCGAAGAATTAACTGACCCACATTTTACCTCTAATCCGCTCGACCGTTGCTACTATTGTAAATCTGAGCTGTTCGGAAAGCTCAAACGGATCGCCCAGACGGAAGGCTATGCCTTCGTTCTGGACGGCACCAATGCCGATGACGTTCAAGACTACCGTCCGGGCCTCAAAGCCGGACAGAGACTGGGGGTTTGCAGTCCTCTCAAGGAGATCGGATTCACAAAGAAAGAGATTCGGCAATTCTCCCTGGAACTTGGACTTCCAACCTGGAACAAGCCCTCTCTGGCCTGTCTTTCCTCCCGCATCCCTTACGGCGAAGACATCACCATCGAAAAGCTCACCCGGGTGGACCGGGCTGAAGCATTTGTGCGCTCTCTTGGCTTTCGGGACTCCCGGGTACGCCATCATGGGAATATCGCCAGAATCGAGATTCCTCGGCATGAGTTGCCCAGGATTATCGATCAGCCAGCCGATCTTATCGTCACCGCATTAAAGCGCTTGGGTTTCGTCTATATTACTCTGGACCTGGAAGGCTTGCGCAGCGGAAGCATGAACGAAGCCTTCGAAGACAGCCGGGAGGAAGGAACAAAATGACCATCAGGCTTACCCTTGCGCATTACCAGGAAATTCTGGCCCATGCTCTCAGTGTCTATCCTGTGGAAGCCTGCGGGCTGCTGGCGGGAACACGCGAGACAAATTGCGCCCGCGTGCGGAGAGTATATCCGATGACCAACGTTGACCGGAGTCCCCAACACTTCACGCTCGATCCGAAAGAGCAATTTACCGTACTCAAAGACGTGCGCAAAAACTCTTACCGGCTCCTGGGCAATTTTCACAGTCACCCTTCCACCTCCGCACGCCCTTCTGAGGAAGATAAACGCCTGGCTCTGGACAAGGAAATGAGTTACTTAATCTTATCCCTGGCAGACAAGACTCAGCCGGTGTTGAAGTGCTTTTCCTTCAAACATGGGCTAATGCTGGAGGAAACCCTTCTAATCGAGGAGCAGGTGCTGAAAAGAGAGTTGCTGGCGCCTATTTGCACAGAAGCTTTCAGAAATCCGTTTACTAATTAACTTTAAAGGAGGGGTGTGAGGTGGAAAATCTCGACATCAACACTCTAAAAAAGGGCGGCTTCATGCGTCAAATCCAGAAAGGCTGTTTTTCTGTGCGCTTGAGGACTGTGGCCGGGGAAATAAAGGCGGAACAACTTTTGAAGATCAGTGAAATCGCTCAGGAATTCGGCCACGGCTACATCCATCTCACGGCCAGACAAGGCATAGAAATCCCTTTCATCCACCAGAACGATTTTGCCGCCGTCAAGAGAAAACTGGCGGAGGCCGGATTGGAGCCGGGAGTATGCGGACCGCGGGTGCGAACGGTAACAGCCTGCCAAGGTGATGCCATATGCCCGAGCGGTCTCATCGATACAACGGCGCTGGCCAAGGAACTCGACGCCCGCTATTTCGGTCTGGATCTCCCACATAAACTCAAATTCGGGGTAACCGGCTGTGCCCACAACTGTTTGAAAGCTGAGGAAAATGATGTGGGAATACGGGGCGGCTTCAGGCCCTGCTGGCTGGAAGAGCCGTGCAGTTTTTGCAGTCTCTGCGAACAGGTCTGCCCGGCTAAAGCAATCGCCGTTGACAAAAAGAGGCGGCGCCTATCTTTCCGGGAGGATGCCTGCACTTACTGCGGCAAATGCGCCAAGTCCTGCCCAACCGGCGCCTGGCAAGGTAACTCAGGGTATCTGGTCTTCGTCGGCGGACTGTTCGGCAACAGAACTGCCATTGGCCGACAGGTGCTTCCCATCATTAGCGATCAGGACAAGCTCTTTCAAGTCATAGACTCCGTCATTAAATTCTACGAACAGACGGCTAAACCGGGAGAACGGCTTCGCGCCACCTTGGAGCGCGTAGGCTGGGATGTATTGCAAGAAGCTTGTCAAGATGATGAAGTCATTGCCGGTGACCGGGAACAGGCTGTTATTTGAAGAAAGAAGGGAAAGCAAATGGCGAAAACTCAAGATACGGCAGCCTTGTCTATCCGACAAGTCAAAGCCTTTCTCGACATCACCGATGTCACCTGCCCTCTGACCTTTGTCAAAGCTCAAGCGGCTCTCGAAGAGTTGGAAGCGGGGCAGGTCTTAGAAATCAGGTTGAGTGAAGGAGAACCTATCCAAAACGTGCCCCACAGCCTTAAAGATGAAGGGCACAAGATTCTTGAGGCCTCGCTGAATAAAGATGGAACCTTTACCTTATTTGTCGCAAAGAACGGTCTGTGAGCAGGTTGTTCAAAAACCGAGGGGGCGCAGCAAACAGAAAGTTCGCTGCGCCCTTTATATTTACGCGTCTGCCTTTTGCTCGTAATCGAAAAAGTTTTACAATTGGAGCCCCATGTTTTACAGTTTGTTTATTTTTCTGTGATATCTGTTTGTTAAATTATTCACAGAGCCGAACTTAAACACAAAAACTTTCGAGACGAGGAAGGTGATGTAGGTGAGGTAACTAAATAGCATGGGTAAAGAGAACGTCCAACTCATTGTCTCTGGCTCCAAAATACCCAAAAACTTGAAGGAACAAAGGAGGAATTACCGATGTCCAGGCTGAATCGCAATATACTATATCTGATTCAGATAATGCTTGGTTGGGAGTTTTTTGTTTCGGGCTGGAATAAGCTCGTTTCCGTAGGCCATAAGCGGGGCTTTCCGCTGCAGCTTGCAGACGCCTTGAAAGGACAGGTCAAAGGTTTGAATGGCTGGTATATTAACTTTCTCAAGTCAAGTGTCATACCACATGCGGTTTCTTTCGGATATTTGGTCGAATGGGGTGAAACTCTGGCGGGGATTGGCCTAATCGTGTGTGCTTTGATCTTTATGTTCAAAAAGATCGAAGACGACCGAGTGGCCAAAGCCCTTAATATTCTCTCCATTATTGCAATGGTAGGCATTGCTTTCATGTCCCTAAACTTTTGGCTAATGGCCGGGGCCCCGTCATTTTTGCCGGGGGGACAAGATCCTAACGGCGAAGGATTTACCATTGACGCCTTCCTGACAATACTACCTTTCCTGTTTATTTGGTGGGAAGCGGTGGCCTTAAGCGGTGCTTCCGCCAAAACTCCCTCCAACAGCCAATACAAACCGGCTCATTATACTGCCCAAACGGGCAGTAGGGTTCATTAGTGTCTCTTAATTCGAACCCGACGTAGGGGCACTGGTTTATGTATGAGTTGAACGCAGCCAACTCCGCGCCAGAATGCACGTTTTCGACGCGCAAGTGGCACAACTCCGCCGCCGTCTGCAGAAGACTCCCACTTCTAAACTTGCGGAAGTGGGAGTCTTACGATGGGATGAAACACAGGCGGGAGGATGGTTGCTCCCTTGTCGTCAGTGCCGTCAGCGACTTCAGCGGCCAACTTTCTTAACTACCGCATTTCCCTCCACGACTACGGCACCCTTTTGATTTGTCACCGTCGTCTTCAGTTTCAAGATCCTCTTGTCATCCCGCTTTTCAACGACCGTGGCGGTCGCTGTGACCGTGTCTCCGACAGCGACGGGCGCCGTAAATTTCAACTCCTGGCCCAAATAGATAGAGTTGGGTCCTGGGAGTTGGGTTCCCAGCACAGCGGAAATGAATCCCGCCGTAAGCATGCCGTGAGCAATCCGCTGCCCGAAAATTGATCCTTTGGCATATTCCTGGTCAATGTGCACAGGATTAAAATCCATGGTCACCCCGGCAAAAGTAAGGATATCATGCTCAGTCACCGTTTTCGATAAGCTGGCACTGTCTCCCACCTGAATCTCCGCAAAAGCAAGTTCTTTCATGTCGTCCTCCTCCAATTCACCCGTAACGAAATTCCACACCGAAAGTTCCCCGCGGGTATTCCCATTTCAAACCTTTCATCACACAAACCACTCTACAGGTGCCACATTCCAGACATCCCGCATAATCAAGCTTTACTCCGTCGCCCTGGGGCACGTAGAGGCCCGCTGGGCAAGCCTTGACGCAGGGCTTCTTCGAACATTGCGCACAGATCCTTTGGTCCAGAACAATGTGGGGCTTGTCTTCGTCTACGGCGAATTTGTCCTTACCCAAGCGCTCTTCAATACTCAACTTGTTCATACGGCCCTCATCCCCTTCCAGGCATCCTTAGCCAATTGCATAAAACCCCCATGCCGTTTAATGCTGGTTAGCATGGATTTTCTTACCGGTTGGGCGGAATTCCCGTTCACGCTGAACAGGCTGACCATCATCTCTTCCATCAAACCCGGATAGTTTCCGAAAATCCGGTGATTTTCCATGAACTTGGGGGCCTTGGCGTAAGTTTTCATGTCCTGAAGAACAAAACTGTTTTCCAAAGCCGTTTGGTAGGAGGAAAGTCCCTGCTTGGAAAAGTCTCCTCCGGCTTTGGCCGCAATCACGGCGTTGGCCGCCGCCTCGCCGGAAGCGATCGCCAGATCCATCCCCCTGACCATATATCCTGTATTTAGCACAAGACCGGCGGCATCCCCCACGATTAGGAGTCCGTCATGGCAAAGGGAAGGCATCATGTTCAGCCCGCCTTCAGGCACGAGATGGGCCGAATACTCCACCACTTGTCCCCCCTCAATCAGCGGCTGGATCAACGGATGCATCTTGAATTCTTCTACCAAATCCACAATCCGCTCTTCCGCATCCGCAAACTCCTCCGCCGTGATCACCAGCCCCAATGAAATACTCTCATGGTTGGTATAGAGAAACCCTCCACCTTGCATGCCCCTGGTACATTCTCCGACAAAGAGCTGGGCAGCCCCGGTTTGTTCCGTAAGGTGAAAGCGGTCCTCAATGACTTGCCTCGGCAGTTCGATCACTTCTTTGACCCCTGTTGCCACATGCTTGGCCGGCAATTCCCCGCGGATATCCGCTTTTTGAGCAAGGATCGAGTTTACTCCGTCGGCGGCGATCACAACGTCCGCCAGCATTTCGTCTTCATCACTGCGAATGCCCATGACCTTGCCCTCTTGCCGGAGGAGTTCATCCACCCGCACACCGCAAGCCAGCATGGCACCGGCTTCCTCCGCCTTCCCAGCCAACCAGGAGTCAAATTCCGAGCGCAAAACGGTGAAGGATGGTGCCTGAGCAAACTGTTTACTTTTGACATCCAGGGAAACCGCGGATTCACCCGTCAAGAAAGTAATCGTTTCATTCACAATCCTGCGCTCGACCGGCGCCTCCTCCCAGAAGCCCGGGATTACCTTTTCTAAGGAATGCCCGTAAAGCCGCCCTCCGGTCATATTTTTGCTTCCCGGCGCGTTACCGCGTTCGACCAGCAAGACTTCCAAACCAGCCTTGGCCAAGCAGTAGGCGGCGACACTTCCGGCGGGGCCGGCGCCGACGACGATCGCATCAAAGCGTTCTTCCGTAGACATCTTGTCCTCCTTCCTTAGGCTTTCAGAGCATCGAGCAAGGTCGGCAGCAACTGGTAGAGGTCCCCCACCAGGGTATAATCAGCTGCTTCCAAAATCGGCGCATTTTCGTTCTGTTCAATGGCGATAATCGTCTTTGAGTCCCGGATGCCGGAAATGTGCTGAATCTGCCCGGACACGCCGATGCCAATATAAACAGACGGTTTAACCGTTTGGCCCGAGATGCCGATATAATTCTCTTCCGGCAGCCAATGAAGATCTTCGGCGACCGGTCGGGTACACCCCACTTCCCCGTCTAATTTCTTTGCCAAACGCCGGGCCAGCTCAATGTCTTCCCGTTTGGACACTCCCCGACCGACGCAGACCACCACACTCGCCTCACCCAGATTCGAGGAGCTCTTGCTGGGGCGCATCTCCAGCACCTGGCACTTCTCAGCGCCCCCGGAGATGACTTCGATGCCAACAGCCGGACTTTCCGCCGGCGCTTCTATCGTTTTCGGTGTCAGCGTGCCCATAAAGGGCGCCTGACTCACTTCCGAAGCTACACAGAGCCCTCCGTAGACGCAGCGTTCCGTTGTAAACTCCGAACCGTTGCGCTTGACACTGAAACATTCGCTGACAAGCCCGGCGTCGAGTGCCGCCGCAACCCGGGCCGCCATCTCCTTATCCCGCCTCGAAGCCCCCCAAAGAACCGCGGTCGGCCGAGCCGCTTGCGCCCTCTCAATGATCTGGTCGACAAAAGCCTCCGGACGTTGTCCCCCCTCGAAACATAACACTCGGTCGGCACCGTGGCTCGCGGCAGCCTGGGCGGCGTCCTGCGAAAACGTCAGTGCGATAATCTTTTCGCCTTCGGCCAAGCCCTTGGCGTGGGCGATCAGTTCGTTGAGCGCAGCCGGAACTTCAGCCACAACCCAGATTTCAGACATACCCTTTCCCTCCCTCAACTTAGCACAACCCTTCTTTATTCAGGACGGTCAGAACCTGTTGAACCACTTCCCGAGCCTCACCCCGGAAACGGATCCCTTTGCGTTCCATGACCGTACCAAGGACGGTTTGCCGGCGAACTTTTGCAGTCAACTGAGCCTGATCCAATCCAAGACCGGCCAGGTTCAATTCTTTCACCGGTTTTTTGGCAGCTGCCAAAATTTGTTTAAGGCTGGGAATACGGGGCGTATTCATGTCGGGTAACACGGTTACAACCGCCGGAAGCTGCACTTGCACCACTTCAATCCCCCCATCCAGTTTCCGCTCTGCCCGCAAAACCCCATCAGCCACCTGAACCTTGTTGACAAAGCTAACCACCGGAATTCCCAACAACTGAGCCAGCCGGATCCCAACTTGCTCGGAATATTCATCACTGGAACCCTCGCCACACAGGATGAGATCATATTCTCCGATATGACGAACGGCAGCTGCCAACACTTTCGCCGTGACGGCCGGGTCAGATTGAGCCATGATCTCGTCTTTGACGAAAACCGCTTCGGCCGGCCCCCGCGACAGAGCGTCTTTCAAAGAGCTCTTGGCGCCCCCTGTTCCAGCCGTCAGGGCGATCACCTCCCCGCCCGACTCGTCAATGAGTTGGACGCCGCATTCCAGCGCGTTGCGATCATACTCGCTGATTTTGCTCTTGGCCCTGCCGGTCAGAAGACGGCGCGATTGGGCCTCAACTTTTAGGTCCGCTTCATCCAGAACCCATTTGTAACAGGCGATGATTTTCACGTTTAAGCCTCCTCTTCCCTTGCCGGAACAGGCCCGTCGGCCTGTCCCGAAGTGTGCGAACGAATCCGTCCCTTAGCCGGCCCGAAAGATTTACACGGTCGGCATCCCCCCGGACCGCAATCTAGCGAAGCAGCGTTCCGGCGATCACCATGCGTTGAACTTCGGAAGTGCCCTCGTAAATTTCGGTGATCTTGGCGTCGCGCAACGCCCGTTCCACCGGGTAGTTTTCCGTGTAACCGTAACCTCCGTGGATTTGTACCGCTTTGCCAGCCACGCGGCTTGCGGTTTCAGAAGCGAACACCTTGGCCATAGCGGCTTCCTTCGTATAAGAAAGCCCATGATCCTTGTTCCAGGCCGCCCGGTAAACCAGGAAACGGGCTGCTTCAATCTCAGTGGCACTGTCGGCAACCATCCATTGAATGGCCTGTTGCGCCGCAATCGGTTTGCCGAATTGCACCCGTTCTTTGGCGTATTTCACGGCGGCGTCCAAGGCTCCCTGGGCAATGCCCAAAGCTTGAGCGGCTATGCCAATCCGTCCGCCGTCAAGGGTGTGCATGGCAATCTTAAAGCCTTGACCTTCCGCCCCCAGCAGGGCATCCCGGGGAATGCGGCAGTTATTGAAGTACAAAGGGGTCGTACTCGATCCTTTGATCCCCATTTTGTGTTCTTTTTCTCCGAAAGAGAAACCCGGAGCACCCTTTTCCACGATAAACGCACTCATTCCTTTGGTGCCTTTGGCCGGGTCGGTCATGGCGGTCACCACATAAACGTCGGCATAGCCGCCGTTGGTAATGAAGATCTTCGAACCATTGAGCACCCACTCCTCACCCTCGAGCACGGCCGTGGTTTTTCCTGCGGACGCATCCGTCCCCGCACCCGGTTCAGTCAAAGCAAAGGCGGCGAGCTTTTGGCCCGAAGCCAAATCGTGCAGGTACTTCTCTTTTTGGGACGGCGTACCGTAATCCATTATGGGCGAGGTGCCCAGTGAAGTATGGGCAGAGACGATGACAGCGGTACTGGCACAAACGCGGGCCAGCTCCTCGATGGCAATGGCGTAACTCAAATAGTCCGCTCCGGCTCCACCTACCTCATCCGGAAATGGGATCCCCAGTAAATTGAGTTCAGCCAACCTGGGCAAGATTTCCTCTGGGAAGCGGTGATTACGGTCAATCTCCGCGGCAATCGGTGCCACCTCGGTCTGGGCAAACTCCCTCACCGCGGCTTGGAGCAGGCTCTCTTCTTCAGACAGTTCAAAATCCATGTCAATTCCTCCTATCGTACCTGTAAGGTTATCCTGTTTATAAAATCCTGCCTAGACAAAGTGGAACACAGACGTGAGACCGATGAGGACAAAAGGAGTCGCAATTTTAAGCAGGGTCAGAGCAAAAATGTCCTTGTAGGCTTGTTTATGCGTCAGGCCCGTAATCGCGAGCAGCGTAATGACAGCACCGTTATGAGGCAGGGTATCCATGCCGCCCGAAGACATGGCCGCAACCCTGTGCAGAAGTTCCGGACTGATACCCGCCCGTTGACCCCAAGCCAGATAATCTTTACCGAACGTATTCAGAGCAATGCTCATTCCCCCAGAGGCAGATCCGGTTACACCGGCCAAGACGTTGACCGTGACAGCCTCAGACAGTAAGGGGCTGCCGCCACCTTTAATGTTCATCAAAGCTTGGGAAATTGAATGGAATCCCGGAAGGGAAGCAATGACATTGCCAAACCCAACTTCGGAACCGGTGTTCATCACGGCCAGAAGAGATCCGATCGCCCCGGCATTGATTGCCTTGGCCACATTTCCCTTGATTCTGGGAGGATTGATGACCAAGGCAATGATGATTCCAACCAGGAGACCCACCATCAAAGCCCAATTGTTCATCGTACCGATGAGACCAGCTTTATCCATATTATAGGGAGCCCGGGTCGCCCAAGAGGCGATGTCCCAATGCGGAAAAACCACCTTTTGCAGAATTAGCGTGACCACAAGCACAGCGACGAGCGGAATGGTAGACAATAGCGCGTTGGGCAAGCCTTTGTCATCGATGACCTCGGGCTCCTGCTTGGTATGGTTGCCATACCCCTCTCCGTTGGCCTGCGCCTTGCGCCGGCGCCATTCCAAATAGGCTAGTCCCAGGCCGAAGATCATAATGGCGCCCAACGTACCGAAAACCGGAGCGGCATAAAGATCCGTATTAAAAAATTTCATGGGGATGGAATTCTGGATCTGAGGAGTTCCCGGAAGGGCATCCATAGTAAATGTAAAGGCGCCCAGAGCAATTGTGGCCGGAACAAGGCGTTTCGGAATATCTGCCTCCCGGAAAATAGAAGCTGCGAAAGGGTAGACAGCAAAGGCGACAACAAACAGGCTCACGCCGCCGTAAGTGAGGATGGCACAGGCTAGGACCACAGACAGCATCGCTTGTTTCGAACCCAATTTCTTAACGATCGCTTTGGCAATTGCCGCAGCCGCACCGGATTCTTCCATCGCCTTGCCAAACACCGCACCTAAGAGGAAGAAAGGAAAGTAAACTTTGACGTAATTAGCTAGATTGGGCAAGAATATCTCTGTGTAGGTCGGTAGTAAAACCATCCCCGACAGCACGGCGGCCATAAGGGCAAAGACCGGAGCGAAAAAAATCACTGAGTATCCCTTGTATGCCATGAACATGAGCAACCCTAAGGCGAGAAGAATTCCTAACACACCTAACATGGCCATCCCCCTTACACTCTTTTATTTTGCCGCTTGACCAACTTTTGCGCACATTGGAGCACTGCGAAAAATCCGCGAATCCATTAACTTCAGTTCCGGCGAAATCAGGGGTTCGAAATCCATGTTGGCTAGAACATCCTTTTCCAAGTTCACTCCGGGCGCAATCTCCATCAAGACAACCCCGTCACAGGTCAACTCGAAAACCGCTCGTTCCGTAATATACAGAACCGGCTGTTTGATACTCTGGGCAAATTCACCCGAAAATGTGATCTGTTCCACTTCATTTACAAACTTCCGTACTTTTCCTTCCTGAACAATTCTTAGCTGACCGTTTTCGATAGCCACCTTTAAACCGCCCGCAGTCATCGTCCCGCAGAAAATGACCTCCTTGGCATTCTGCGTGATATTGATAAACCCGCCACATCCCGCGATGCGCGGACCAAACTTACTGACATTGATATTCCCGTGCCGGTCCATCTGAGCCAACCCCAGAAAAGCGAGATCCAACCCTCCGCCATCATAAAAATCGAACTGATACGGCTGATCGAGCAGGGCTTCGACATTCGTTGAGGCGCCAAAGCTCAGCCCACCCGCCGGAATTCCGCCGACTCCGCCTGCTTCAACCGTTAGGGTCATCTGTCCGGCAATCCCCTCTTCCACGGCCACCTTTGACACACCTTCCGGCATGCCGATACCGAGGTTGACTATCGCCCCCGGAATCAGTTCCCCAGCGGCGCGTCGGGCAATCACCTTGCGCTCGTCCAGGGGCATTGGGTTTAGGCCTGTCAGCGGAACATGAACTTCCCCGCAATAGGCGGGATTAAATCGCTCACCAAAAGTCTGCCATTGTTCCTCCGCTGAGACCACAACGACCGCATCCACCAATATGCCCGGCACCTTCACTATTCTCGGATCGATTGAACCGGCTGAAACGATCCGCTCAACCTGCGCAATCACGATCCCGCCGGAGTTCTTAGCCGCCTGGGCCATCGACAAGGCCTCGACCGAAACCGCTTCTCTCTCCATGCTCAGGTTGCCGCGTTCATCGGCTGAGGTCGCACGGATAATGGCCACATCCACTTTCGTCGCCTTGTAGAAAAGCCATTCCTGCCCGTCTAACTCCATCACCTCCACCAAATTTTCCTTCGTCATGGCATTAAGCTTCCCACCCTCCACCCGGGGGTCGACAAAGGTCTTAAGGCCCACCCTGGAGAGCGTACCGGGCTTGCCCGCGGCAATGTCCCGCACAAGTTGGGACAAGGTTCCTTGGGGAAAGTTGTAGGCCTCGATTTTGTTGTCCGCAGCCAGTTTACCGAGCGTAGGCGCCAGGTTCCAGTGGCCGCCCACCACCCGCCGGACCAAACCTTCATGACCGAAATGACCGGTTCCTTTACCTTGGCCGTCTCCGATCCCCGCACTGTAAAACAGCGTCAGGTCCCGGGGATGGCCTTCCCGCAAGAAGCTGGCTTCCACCGCAGTCGAGATCACTTCAGCATGAGCTGCCCCGGCAAAGCCCGTCAGGCCCACGCGTGCTCCATCCGGAATCATCGCTGCCGCTTCCGCGGCAGACACTTGCCTAACCACATCAATTCCTCCTTTACAATGAATTGCTCGTTTTTTGTCAACCACGAATCATTTCCACAGCGAAAATACATAGCAAAAAGCATGCCATGTATAATATGTGGCATGCTTTTCCAAGAATCCGAAAACTCATCGGTCCCTAAAACCCGGTCTAGGACACCTTCTCAAGGATCCATTTTCAAGTTATCGCCTTTTAGTTGACTTGGGTCGCCTAGAATCGCTAGAAAAAGTTAACGTTGCGAAACGCTACATTGCTATAGAACTTAAGCGAAAATAATTTGTGAAAGTATGTCTCTTCACATAAGACACCGCCAAAACCGTCCTTGTCCTATAATAGAACACTGTCCTGTTTGGGAACACCTTAATCATCTCGGAGTTCGGGAAAGTCGAATTGCTCCAATTTCCGATACAGTCTGGAGCGCGGAATTCCCAGTAATTTGGCCGCCGCAGTTTTGCTGTTATGGGTGATCCTCAAGGCGCGGGTAATCATCTCCCGCTCCACCCCAGCTAATGCTTGGTCCAAACCACAGGCATAGCCATGTTCACGCTCCTTGTTCGCGAGACAGATCTCCATAGGCAAATCAAGAGGGGTAATCACCTCAGCGTCCGCAGTAACCAGCAGTCGTTCAATCACTGCGCTGAGCTCCCGGACATTGCCTGGCCAGTTGTACCCCCTCAAAATCGTCATGGTTTCCGGCGCCACTCGTTTAACCGTTCCCGTACTTGAACCGTATTTCGTCAGAAAATGTTGGATCAAAAGACTGATATCCTCCGGATGTTCCCGCAAAGGCTGCAAATGCAGAGACAATATGTTAAGCCTGTAAAACAGATCTTCCCGGAAGGTCCCGTCATGAGCCATCTGCTGCAGGTCGCGGTGTGTGGCGGCAATGATCCGGACATCGACTCTTTCCGCCCCGGTCCCACCCACCTTCTCGATCTCCCGTTCCTGCAAAACGCGGAGAATCTTGACTTGCATCAAAAGGGGCATGTCCCCGATTTCGTCCAAAAAAAGGGTCCCACCGTTGGCGATCTGGAACTTGCCCAGTTTGCCTCCCTTTTTGGCTCCGGTAAAAGCACCTTCTTCATATCCAAACAGTTCGCTTTCCAACAAATTCTCCGGAATCGCACCGCAATTAACACTGACAAACGGAAATTCCTTACGCTGGCTGGCCCGATGAATAGCGTGGGCCCACAGCTCCTTGCCGGTGCCGCTTTCCCCCGTGATCAGAATGTTGGCTCCGCTCAACGCCATACGCCGGGCCATTCCTTTATTTTTTCTCATAGAAAGGCTTTCCCCCAGAATATCCGCAAAGGAATACTTCGCCCTGAAGACACTCTTGATTTCATTTTGGTAAGCTGATAGTTGGGTATGCAAATCCTGGTAGGCTTTCGCCAGGTTTTGCAATTCCTCCACGGATTCGAAAAGTACAATCCCAAGGCAACCGGCAACCGAGCCATCATCCGCAAAAAAGGGGATCCTGTGGACAATCGCTTTCGTTTTGTTTCCGTAAAAGTGTTCCGCGGAAATTTCCGCCTGACCTGTCGCAAGGACGATGGGCAATCGCGTGTTGGGCACCACCTCCTGTACCAACCGGCCCACGACCCCCGTCTTGCGAGTGTTCAGAAACTCGGCATAGTGATCATTGATCATTATGATCCTTCCCTCAGAATCCGTCAGTACGACGGATATCGGAAGTTGCCCAAACACCCGATCGAGAAGTTCGATCGTTTTCTCATCCACTTTCTTTGGCGTTTGGTCGAGGTCCGCGTTCGATTCCCGGCGGCCCGAGTCAGACAGCCGATTCACCGGAGGAGTTTTCATCTCGTTCACACACCTCACCTCATCGTGCTTCAACGAACTCATTTTATCATCCCGTGTCTGTACTGACAAATTTGATCACGTTCTTTGCCTTGACCACGTGTCCGGAGCCACGCCGGCCTCACGCTGGGCCTTCTTTTGCAATTTGCTTCTTGAACCATTATTATAAGTATGATGTCACTTTACCTTGTGAGTGAAGGGCGGGTGCTGCATGAGACAGGCTAAGCACATTTTAGTGGTTGACGACGATCCCTACATTTGCGAGCTGGCGGAACTCTATCTGCGACAAGAAATGTATACCATTAGCACTTGCCAAGACGGTGCGGATGCTCTCGAATCCTTCCGCCAGATCCCTCCTGATTTGGTCATTTTGGATATCATGCTTCCGAATTATGACGGCTTTCAAATCTGCCGGGAGATCCGCAAAATCAGTGATATTCCCGTCATTATGCTGACGGCCAAAGGGGACAGCTTTGACAAAGTATTAGGGCTGGAATTGGGTGCGGACGACTATATCGTTAAACCTTTTGATCCCAAAGAACTGGTAGCGAGGGTCAAAGCTGTACTGCGGCGCGCTCAACCGTCGGGTACCGAGCCCCAGAAAGTTGTCGCCCACCCGGATCTGGTCGTCGACCTCGCGGAATATAAAGTGAAAGTCAGAGGCCGTGCTCTTGACCTTACGCCGAAAGAAATTGAATTGCTCTATTTCTTAGCGACCCATACAGGGCGGGTGTTCACCAGGGAACAACTTCTCGGGCAGATTTGGGGCTATGAATATACGGGAGACTCCCGTACAGTGGATGTCCACATCAACCGCCTGCGCCAGAAACTTACTAGCGAAAAACAGCATTGGGATATCAAAACTGTCTGGGGTGTCGGCTATAAATTTGAGGTAACATCTGGACATGAGAAACACTAACCGCTGGACTGATGTCCCTTCTTTCTTGAAGAAGCTGGCAACTCTAAGCCTTACAAAGAAATTGGTCCTTTCAAGTCTTGTCATTACATTCATTGCCCTGGCCGGTGCCAGTCTTCTGGTCACCCGGCTTCTGGGAAATTATTATCTGCATGTCAAGGAAGCCTCCCTGGTCCAAGAAGGAGAGGCCGCCCGTCAACAGTTTATCGGCTATTTAAGGGGACAGACTTCCTTGGCCAAGTTGCAAGAATTGTTTAAAGACAAGGAACACCTGCAAAATATCGAGATCGTCATAAATAACCAGGATCACTTTGAAAAAAAGCTCGATCCCTTTCGTCACCCCGAAAGTAATGAATACACTCCGTCCGAATTAGCACGCGTCTATCGAGGGCAGATCGTAACAAAGGTCGCCATGATAGGGCCGAATCAATACCCTGTTATTTCTGTCGGGTTGCCCCTGACATTGAACGGCCATTTGGAAGGTGTTATTTCCATCCATTCCCCCCTCTATGACTTTATGCACGCTTTGCCCCCAATCTACAGGCTGATCTGGTTAACTGCTCTCTCCGCGATGCTGGGTGCAACGGTTTTGACCGTCTGGGTTTCGCGCAAGATCTCACGCCCGCTCCGGGACTTGCATGAGGCCGCGCTGGACTTGGCTGGGGGAAATCTGGAACGAAGGGTTAAACTCAGCAGCCGGGATGAGGTTGGCCAGTTAGGTACGGCTTTCAACTATATGGCTTCGAAGCTCAATGACTTAGAGCAGACACGCCGGGATTTCTTGGCCAGCGTATCCCACGAACTGCGCTCTCCCTTGACCTCCCTGCGCGGTTTTCTGCAAGCGATCGTCGATGACGCTGTACCCATCGACAAGCGGGAACACTACCTTAATATAGCGCTTGCTGAAACTAACCGCTTGACCAGGCTGGTCAATGAGCTCTTGGACTGTGCCTCTATGCAGAGCCCGGATTTTCGTCTCACCTTGGGCGAGGTTAATCTCAATGAAGTGATCCGCCGGGTTTTAGCCAAAATGGAGCCGCACATTGTAGCTCAAGAATTGGATGTAGAGGTTTCCTTCTGTCAGCCCGAACCGCTTATTTCAGGAGACTGGGATAGGCTGCAACAAGTTTTCGTTAACTTGGTGGACAACGCTGTATCCTTTACACCGCCTGGCGGCAAGCTATCGTTCCGCACGGAGATCAAAGCAGGTTTTCTCAGAGTGGCTGTTACCGACACAGGCATCGGCATCCCACCTGATGAATTACCTAAGATCTGGGAACGTTTTCATAAAGTTGATAAAGCCCGAGGCCGCACCCGCTGTGGAACAGGCCTTGGGCTTTGCATTACCAAACATCTGGTTGAAGCTCACGGAGGAAAGATAGAGGTTGAGAGTGAGATCGACAAGGGTACGACTTTCACCGTCACTCTGCCGTTCTCTCGCCGCTGAGAGCAAAAGCACTAACCTAACCCTTAATTTCACCCGCCAGCCGGATGACCCTTTCCCTTTGGGCCAGAGCTTCCATCTCCGTCTTTTTGGCATCGATACGCAATTCTGCTTGCTCAAGCTGAGCCAGGTCGCTCGAAAGTTCCTTGAATCGCGCTTCGAGCCCGGCTGTTTGCTCGACGAGTTCCTGACGGTGGCGCAGATAACTCCTTGCCCGTTCTTCATCAGTGCCAATGATTTCCTGCGCCATCTTTTCGTCCAAGGTCATTTGCTCTTTCAGCTTTGTGACTGAGTCTCGAATGTTGGCCAGGACGGACTCCGTTCTTCTTCTTTCATCCTTGATTTGATTCCTTTGCTTTTCCAGGCCGGCAGTCCCCTGTTGCAGGTCAGAGCTGAGTTCTCTATTCTGGGGCACACCCCCTTGTTCTACCCTGCCAACCACTCGGTTCGACTGCCGCATCTGCTGCAGGTCGTTCCATGTAAAGAGGCCCCTGTCCAATTGAGCCAAAGCATCGTAATACTGGCGCTGTGTTATCTCCCCGGACGCATACATAGCCCGGACTTCCGCCTCCATCCCGGCTGACTCGCGGTCTCTTCCCGCCCCGCGGCTGGCGCCGGTCCTGCCATAGGACCCATAGTAATCCCCGCCACCGCAGCCGCCATAGCCGCCGCCGCAACCGCCGCCGAAAGAATCAAAGAATGTCCGGCCAAAACTTCTGCCTCCACACATCTTACTCCACCCCCCTTAGGAATTTGCTGCTCTATTTGCCTTCAGTCTGCCTAGTTCTTCGTCCACTGCCGATTCCATACTGACCCGTTTCAATTTCCGGTCAATCTCATCCTGCCCATTGTCAAGTACATCGGTGACAAGGCCCTCTTCCTCCAATTCATCAATGGCTTGAACCCGCGCCTGCATCTCTTCGATTCTCGCTTGGGCCCGCTCCACAGTCCGGCCGATGTTCTCTGATTCAGAACCGAGGGAGGTCACCAGTTCCTTGACTTTAAGC
Source organism: Peptococcaceae bacterium CEB3 (assembly GCA_001029295.1). Taxonomy (GTDB): domain Bacteria; phylum Bacillota; class Desulfitobacteriia; order Desulfitobacteriales; family Desulfitobacteriaceae; genus Acididesulfobacillus. Next base: position 98,529 of record LDXJ01000051.1, read on the forward strand.
TGAGCCCGTGAAGCTTCATATGTCGCCTTCAATTCTTCTTTCTTGCTGCGGAACTGTTGAATCTTACGCCGCAATTCCTCTTGACCCCGGGCGATGGTCTGCAACTGTTCCCCCATCTTCTCTATCTGCGCGTTCAGTTCTGTTTCCTGTTGGGCAGCTTCCGCCTTCCTCAGCAGAGCTTCCTTTGCCAAATCTTCCTGTCCCAGTTCTAAAGCTTTCTCTGCTTGTTCCGCGTATTTCTTGCTGCTTTCGCGGAGGGCATCCCGCTGCAGTTCGAGCCTCTTTTTGGCTGTGCTGAACTCGGCCGCGTTCTTTTGCATAGCCTGGAGTCCGTCTTCCATTTTGACTAGGCTGTAATCCAGCATTTCTTTCGGATCTTCCAAGGCTTCGATCCCTTTTTCAACTTTGGCGCCAAAAATATCCTTTAGCCGAGCTGTTATTCCCATTGCTACTCCCCCCCATCATGCCACCGTAACCCCATCCCATCATAATAACCTCCCTTTCGACTTTTTCGCTCACGGCACCGTCGGTTCCACGCAGTCAAGGAAAATTCGGCACCGCAGCTTCCATCTGCACAATCCTAAAGTAACATAGCAATTTGAATAAGTTATGAACCCGGTATGAAGAACCGCGGATCTTCACAAGGTGCCTTTATCTGTTTCGAGTTCGTCTAAAGTTCTCACCGACTACCGAAAGCATCAGTTGATGCGGTTCAGCGAGTTTGCTTTATCTACCGAGAAATGCCGGTCCCTTGGCTCCGTAAAAGAAATCGTTGGCCTCTTAAGTCTATGCTATCTTCTTCGTCTTCTTCCGCCTCAGGACGGACAGGGCGGGTTGTCGCTGCAGGAATAGAGACTGCAGACGAGTCGACAACGGTCATGACCGAATTCATAACCTTTAGGCAGAGAACCTTTGGTTGTCCGGTTATCATTAAAATCCTCCTAATATTACGATATGATGGTAGAATGGTGCCCTGCCTCCTACCGTATTCGAGGTCAAGTGTTTTCTGCGATACTAGTTTGTCACCGAGTAGCCGGCATCTTCTACTGCTTGAACAAGTTTGCTTGTGTCTGCATTTCCCATCACTACAGCCTCTTTTTTGTCCAGGTCGACCCGGGCGTCTGTTACCCCTTGCACGTTGTTCAAAGCTTGCTCAACCCGCATCTGGCAGTGCCCGCAAGTCATTCCTTCGATCTTTAGAACCACGCTTCCGTGAGAATGCACATCATGGTGTTCCGATTGGGTATGTCAGCTTTCTATGTTTTTTATTTTTATCTCCTGGCGGACAGTAGCCATCCGACAGAAGAAAACCGGCAACCCAGTCACAGCATGACAACTAAGGCTTGACATCATTTCTCGTTCTGTGAAGCGCTTGGGTACAAGAACTAGTCCACAAGTTTCTTGGCGTATCCTTTTAAAAGCAGAGAGCTGGAAACCACGGAAACGGAGGAGAAAGCCATAGCCAGTCCTGCCCACTGAGGCGGAAGCATTTGTCCGGTCAGCGGATACAATACCCCGGCAGCTATAGGAATGCCGATCGTGTTGTAAATCAAAGCCCAAAACATGTTTTGTTTAATCTTGAACAGTGTTTTCCGGCCTAATCGAATGGCCCGTTCTACATCGAGGAGATCGTTGCGCACCAGAATGATGTCTCCGGTCTCTTTAGCTACGTCTGTTCCGGAACCGATGGCAATCCCAATGTCCGCCTGCGCCAAGGCCGGAGCGTCGTTGATTCCGTCCCCTACCATCGCTACCTTAAATCCCTGCTGCTGGTGCTTGCGCACAGCCTCGATTTTATCCTGGGGCAAGACCTCAGCGAAGACTTCATCGATGCCAACTTCCGCTGCGACCACAGAAGCCACTTTTTGGTTGTCTCCTGTAATCACAAAGGTTTTCAATCCAAGCTTCTGTAATCGTTCAATCGCTTCCTTCGCCCGTTCCTTGACCACGTCCGCCAGAGCGATCAAGCCGATTACCCGGCCCCCCAGAGCTACGAACATGGTTGTCTTGCCCGCCTCAGCCAACCGGCGGAAGTCCCCTTCCGCGTGATCGACGGTCACTTTGTATTCATGCATCAATTTGATGTTCCCGATGAGGAGCTGCTGCTCGCTAAAAGTGCAGATAACCCCATGACCGCTCTCTTCTTTGTAATCCCTGACCTCTTCAAGAGGCAGTTCGCTCTCTTTGGCCCGCATTACGATCGCCTGAGCCAGTGGGTGCAGGGACAGGTTCTCTCCGGCAGCCGTCACTTTAAGGAGCTCTGTTTCAGAGTACGGAGCGTACGCCACAATATCCGTTACTTCCGGCTTGCCTTTTGTGATCGTCCCTGTCTTGTCAAATCCGATAGCCTGCAATTTGGCGATGCCTTCCAGTTCCGCAGCTGATTTAAAGAGAATCCCGCGGTTGAGGCCGACTCCGCTGCCGACCATAATCGCGGTCGGAGTAGCTAACCCCAAGGCACAGGGGCAGGCGATAACGAGGACTGCGATAGCCGCGGAAAAGGCGAAGACAAAGGAACTGTGCACGCCGAAGTACCAAACGAGAAAGGTAATCACGGAAATCGACACAACGGTGGGAACAAAAAAGTTGGAGATCGTATCCGCCAGTTTCTGGATTGGCGGCTTAACGCCTTGGGCATCCTCGACCATCTTGATAATACCCGCCAAAACCGTATCTTTCCCGGTCTTCGCAATCTTAACTTTTATAACACCCGAACGGTTTATTGACGCCCCTACGACCGAGTCCCCCACGCTTTTGTCCACCGGAATGGATTCCCCTGTCAGCATCGACTCGTCGATGCTGGCTTGTCCCTCGATAATCTCCCCATCGAGTGGAATCTTTTCCCCCGGTTTCACCAGAGCCACATCTCCGATTTGGACATCTGAAGCGGCGACCTCTCTCTCTTCTCCGTCGACCAAGAGGCGGGCTTTATCGGCCTGCAGCTCGAGCAGCCTTTTCAGAGCCTGACTCGCCCGACCTTTGGCTTTGGCTTCCAGATACTTTCCAAAGCGAATAAAGGCAATAAGTAAAAGAGAAGTATCAAAGAAAGTCGGTCCGGCGAAGAAAACAGTCGGGAAAGTCGTGAAAAAGCTGTATACGTAGGCGGCTGTAATCCCCATCGCCACCAGGACGTCCATATTGGCGGAACGGTTGCGCAGAGCGTGGTACGCACCCCGATAGAAAATCCAACCGGCGGTGAACTGGACGAGAGTCGTAATAGCAAGTAAGATGTACTTAACCATCGGGGTTAGCGGCACAAAATAGATCGTGTACATGACCGGAAACGCTACAATCGCACTGAAGATCAGCCAATTTCGATCTTTCGCCGTTTTTTTATCCTCTTGCTCGTCTTTTGAATTCTCCAATGGAATGTATCCGGCATCCCGCACTTGATCGAAGATCTTTCTTAGATTGGTCATTTGGGGATCGAATTCTACCGTAACTGTTTCACTGGCAAAGTTCACAGCCGCATGGTGCACGCCTGGCGTTGCCTTTAACTTTTTTTCAATGGTCAGGGCACAGTTGGCGCAAGTCATGCCGGATACTTTAAACTGCAACTTGTCTGCGTCTTGTGATTCATGTTCAACAGGTTGCTTTTCCATATGATGGGCTTGTTTCGCCGCGCTATCCCGCATGGCGTGAACGGTTGCTACTTTGCCTCCATCTTCTCCCCCTTCCGCTTCCGGATCTGTAGTGTAGCCGGCTTCTTCGATTGCCGCGCGCACCTCCTCCATTGTGACTTGCGCAGGATTGAAGGCAAATGTGGCCGACCCCTGATCCAGGTTCACTCTCACGTCATCTGTACCGGGTAAAGACGTCAAAGCCTGCGTAACCCTCCTTACACAGTGCTCGCAAGTCATCCCTCGGACTGGTATCGTTATGGTTTCCTTTTCCAATACCGCATTGTCCATCTCGACTCCTCCTTTTTTATCTTTTTTATTCTTTGCACCTTGGCTTTTAATTATTATTATTATTATTTTCGGCCTCGCATCACAACCAAATAGTACCCTACCCTAGCCATCGCCATCTAGTGAACTCGTTCAGCTTAAGCTGAACATCGAGACTTCGGTGGGGGAGTCTACCCCCACCGAAGCAGAGTACGTGGGACCCACTCCCACTTGTAGAAGTGGGAGTCTTACGATTTTGGATAAACAGCTCTTCACCTTAATGATGTGGACTATCGGAACTGCTGATGTCGACCACATCGCCTTCGATATTCCCGTGATTTCTGTTACGGTCCTGATCGTTCGGCCCTTGCCCGTGTTGGTGCCCCCCGCCGCAGCAACCGCTCCCGCCCGGCCTGTGCATGAGAAACATCACCCCGACAAAGAGAAAAATCCACCAGTTCTGGCTGATAAACTGCCACATCGTTTGTCACTTCCCTTTTCTGAACGCCTCTCCTAGCCCTTCATTCACACGTTCTAATATCCCTGATCCTATTGCAATTTCTGCCTGCCCTGCGGGATTTGCCAGCAAGCGTTTTTTTGTGCTCAATATGCTCACACACACTGCCCCAAGACAGTCTGCGAGTCTTCTCTGAAAACAGAGGTCAGAGGCGATACTGTGGCCAACACAGTATCGCCACCGGGCATTTCCTGCCCTATTATCCTCCGTTTGACCGGCGTCTGCTTCCTAGGCAAGTTTTAGCCTGGCTAATGCCCTCCATCGCAGTGAGCGACGGCGCGCAGCATCCATTGTTTTCTCAGCATGATATATCCTCCTCTCTCTGAACGCTTCTATTTTCTCTGTCGGCAGAAAGCCGGCAGAAACCTGGCTTCAATGCGGCTTAGTGTCTCCTTAAAGAAGATCTCCGGATCTCATGTTCTCCGCTCAGTTATCTCCTCTATCGCATCATACGGAACACTGTTTTTAAGACTTCATCCACTACCTTGGGATCGCCGCTCTCCAGTCTTTCCTTTACACATGATTTCATGTGCTTCTCCAGCAAAAGTTTCGACACACCGTCGAGAGCGGACCGAGCGGAGGAAATTTGATTTAGGATATCGTCGCAGTATACATTCCGCTCAATCATCCCTTTAATCCCTCGGATCTGACCCTCAATTCGGTTCATCCGCGAAATCAAATCCCGGACTGTTCTTTCGTCATGATGGCTCTTGCGGGGACCGTCTGCTTCACCGGGAGCCGAGCAATCACATTCAGCCATTAACGTTAATCCTTCTTCATTCATCATTCAAGAGCCCCCTCTCGGTTTATGGATAGTCCCCTATCCTATATAAGCCAAACGTTTCGTCCGCCAGCTTATGAATTTCCCGCAAATCTTTTGTACACAGTCTGTAAACCGGAATTCGGGACAGTGTACCACAAAGCACGAGGTTCTACTGCTTGATCACTCTTCTGGCGCCAATATACCTGGGACCCCAGTAAGGGCTTCCGAACAAGCGGGTGACAAGCACGCCCCGGCTCTCGGCATCGATCATCGTGTCATTGCCGATATATATGCCGTCATGCGATGGCCCCGGAGCATAGGTGCTGAAGAAAACAATGTCTCCCGGCTTCAGATCGTCCTTTGATACCGGTATACCTTCTGTATACTGTTCCTCAGAAGTCCGGGTGAGGCCAATTCCAAAGTGATGGAACACATATTGAACATATCCGGAACAGTCAAATCCTGCCGGAGTCGTACCTCCCCATAAATAAGGCACCCCGGTATAGCTCTCGGCGCAAGAAATCAGGTCCCCAACGGTGCCGTTCAGCTCGGCCGGCCGGGCGATACCGCTGCCGCCGCTTCCACCTGAAATCGGATGATTCTTGGCATTCTCGGCGTCAATTTCCTGTTGTCGGATCAACCCTTGAATGTAGTCAATATTGGAACATCAAACCTTATCGGCTTTCGTCTCGCCTCGTTTGAAGCAGATACCAAAGCCCATCATACGCTGAAGCCGCTGGCTCCTTTAGTCTATCAACACGATTTTCTTTCATCTCAGGCCGGAAAGGACGCGTTGTCGCCGCAGGAATAAAGACTCCGGATGAATCAACACCAGTGATGAGCGAGTTCATGACCCTCAGCGTGAGAACCTGGGATGGCCTAGTTAGCATAGAGTTCCTCCTTGTTCAAACCGGCCTTTGTTGCTTCGACCGCTTTTGTCTTGTTTGTTCCGGCGCCCTTTTAACTATAGGATAGTCCCCCACCCTATGCGAAGTCAAGTGATATTCCCATATTGTTGTGAATATCCCATGAACTTCTCGTGAATTTTCGGCATACCAATACCTGAACAACTTCAGGGTGGCGTACCCGCTCGCGCTTTTCGCAAGTTATAGAAAAAAGGCCACTATGACGTGACCTTTGCCCATCGATTCATTGCCTACCGAAAACATTCGCTTGGACTCAGCGTTCTTTTAACCGCTGGCCTGCTCACGCTTCCGCCTCTGCTGAACCCGGGACTTTTTTGCCCCGTGATTTCCAGAGAAGTACGAGTCCGCAAATCACCGCCAGGATAATCATCCCCATACTGCTCCATTGTGCGGCGGTCCAGTTGAAGAGATAGCGTCCTCCGTCCCCACGCAGGAATTCCAGGCTAAAACGCCCAATAGAGTAGAGAATGACATACGTGAGGAAGACAATCCCGCTGGGCCATTTGCGCCAGCGCGACAGGATCAGGATCAAAGCGAAAACAACCATGTCCCACTGCCCTTCCCACACTTCGGCCGGCCACAACGGTTGACTCCCGTAAGCGGCGTAGGCGCCCGTGCCCGGCGGATATACGAGTCCAAAACCGGAGTGCGTCGGGCTGCCAAAGGCGTCTCCGTTAAGAAAGCAAGCAATCCTGCCGATCCCCTGGCCAAAAATAAGTCCGGGTGCCGCCACATCCGCCAACCGCCAGAAATTGATCCGGTGTTTCTTCGTATAGACAATCGCGACCAGAACGGCAGCGACGATTGAGCCCTGGATCGCCATTCCGCCGTGCCAGAGCATTAAGATCTCCGCCGGATGGCGAGAATAGAAGGGCCAGTCGTAAAAGAAGACCTGCCAGAGACGGGCACCCACAATTGCACCGAGTACCCCGTAAAGCAACATATTCAGTAGGTGCTCCCTGTACTCCTTTTCGGACGGAGCTAGGACGTAAGCGACGCCCGCACCCAAGATGATCGCTAAGGCCACGATCACCCCATATGAACGCTGGGAGTAACTCCCGATGGTAAAAAGTATCTGCGCCATTTTTTCCCCTTTCTGCTTCTGCCTTTCCGATTCTGTCTATCACCATGCCATTCGCGAAACTTCGATAACCCTAACACATGTCTTCACTTGTCTCATGAAGAAACTGTGAATTTCTTGTGAAAAGGAGACCTACATGTCACAAGCAGCCTGTTCATAGTCGATCAGCTCACGGATCGTGGGATTCGCCCCGCAGACCTGGCATCCTTCCCGCCGGGCCAGACTGACATGGCGAAAGTTCATCGTCAAAGCGTCAAAAGTCAGAAGCCTTCCTGTCAAGAGTTCTCCTCGGCCCAGAATATACTTTAACGCCTCCGTGGCCTGTATGGTGCCAATGATCCCTCCCATAACTCCTAAAACCCCGGCCCGCCTGCAGGTGGGCACAGCGTCGGCTGGCGGCGGGGAATCGAAGACGCAACGATAGCAGGGGCCTTGGTCCGGCGCATAAGTCATCGTCTGACCCTGAAATCGTATAATACCCGCATGGGAAAAAGCTTTCCGCAAGAGTACACTGGCATCATTGATCAGGAACTTTGCCGGGAAATTGTCCGTGGCATCGATGATGAAATCATAGTCCCGATCCTTGATGATGTCTGCGATGTTGGCGGCGCTAACCCACTCTTGATAAGCGACCACCTTTACATCGGGATTCAAGTCCCGTATCGTTTCGCGTCCGGAGGCGATTTTTGGCTTGCCCACATCTCTCGTCGAATGGATGATTTGGCGCTGGAGATTTGACAAGTCCACCTTGTCGCAGTCGACCAGGCCAAGTGTGCCCACTCCGGCTGCTGCCAGGTACATCGCAGCCGGAGCTCCCAGGCCTCCGGCACCAACGATCAAGATTTTTGAGGCAAGAATTCTCTCTTGGCCCTTAACACCGACTTCCTTAAGAATGATCTGCCGGGAATATCTCTCAAGTTGTCCGTCACTGAACCTCATTCCTTCCCTGGCCTCCCCCCATAAAATAGAGAAACTCCACCCGGTCCCCCTCCTTGATCATCGTACTGTCGAAATCAGCAGTATTCAGGAATTCCTCGTTCAACTGTACTGTGACATATTCTGGAGTGGCAACCTTTTGAGACACGAGGAGCTGCCTGACCGATACAGATCCCTCAATTTCGACTTTTTCGCCATTAACCGTAAGGCGCATTTTTCCCGTTCCCTCCTCTTTTTATAAACGTCTTCGAGGTCCAACGTGAACAGTCCTCGGCTTTCCGCAAACCGCCTGCCTTGCCCCAAGACCATTTCATATCCAAGTTATCACCTCGTTTTAGTATGTATTCATCTTAAACACTTTTCGTTTCGCCGTCAAGAAGATAGTTGAGGAATTTAGAAATTCGAGACGAAAGCCTAAGCCGGCTGCCCGCGGATTTTGTACTTCCCGATACGTCAAAAAAACCCTGCAAGCCGCTCCTTACAAGGCTCTCAGGGTTTTTAGGTAAATCATAATTGGTGGGTTTGAGAGGACTCGAACCTCCGACATCTACCCTCCGAGCCTTTGTTTAAGCGGGTTCCAATAATTTGTTTTCCAATTTGTTTTCCAATTACTCCAGGAGCTTCGACGTATCTCCTTCCCTGGTGGCATGGCCATAGATGCCCGCCGTGGTCGCCGGATTCTGTCCGAGGAACCCGGCGACATAGAGTAGGGACTCGCCCTTGTCCAATAAAATCGATCCAGCGCCGTGCCTTAAATCATGAATACGGATATTGTGAAGCCCTGCCCTTTTTAAAATCCGTTGCTTCGTCCTAAACAAGACTTGATGCCGCAACGGCTCGCCGTCGTCACTTTGAAATACAAAGTCATATTCGGCCTTGCAAGTC
>LDXJ01000052.1 GCA_001029295.1 Peptococcaceae bacterium CEB3
GGCAGCGTCAGATGTGTATAAGAGACNNCTTTAAGCTGTGCTCACCGGCAACCCGCTCAATCTCTTGGAACTCATCAAAGACGACAATGAGCTTTTTTTTGTCGGCCTTGGCCAATTGCTCTGGCAGATCCAGCGCGTCGTCAAACAATTGATCATCCGAAACATTTTTTGCTGTATGTGCAAGGGACAATTCTAACCCTTTGAGCTTAAGGCTCAACTTTGACGAGTGAAGGAAATTCTGTTTAATGTGCTCCAACGTGTTGCTTATTCTTGTCCGGTTCTCAAGGCACCCGTCCATTAAAGCCTTGCTGAACATGTTTTTTTCGGATAGACGGAACAGATCCACAAAAACTGTATAATGTCCCTCTTCTTTCAACTGCCTCATTGACCTCCTCCCCGGAATAAATTCCGGGGATTCCCGCCTTCCCTCGTCGGAAAGACAGCGGTGGTACAAGCACCTCTAAGCAATCATTCTGTGACACAGAACCTTTGCCTTACATGTATGCAGCGGATACAACCGAACCGGGTTACGCAAAATCCCCTTATCGACAAGACTTAAATCGGTGTCCGGGAATGCCTTGCGCAAAATATTGGCCGAACCGTTCAGATCGGCATTAATCACTTGACCTTTCCCAGATCGGTACAACCCACGGCTAATCCGCCGACCACTAAACGTATGCCGGACCCCGGCTTGATACTCGGGAATTTCATCCCGGTCCAAAAAGCTGGATTTCGATGTGTACGATTCGGTAATCTCCAGGTATTGAATCCCGTTTTTCTCGCAAAGGTACCCAAGAAACCGGCGAAACTTCCAATAAGGAATCTGAACGAAATTCTGGTTGTTCCTGTGCCCAATATTAATGTTTTGCTTCCATCCGGGGTTTACCCCAACCACTACAGTCCCAATCCTGTACTGTAGGCAATGTTTAACAATTAGGTGTGCTGATTTACTCATGTAGTCTCGGATGAAGTTTTCTCGGTTAAAAGCGATAGCGGCTAGGCGGTTTGTTTCGGTCTTAATGCCCTGTAAATCCTTGACAGATTGAAGCCGAGATCGTTCTTTGTTATACCATTGATTTTCCGACTTAATTCGTTTCCCGTCGACTAAAAAGGACTGTCCCAGCGTATCAATACACGAAGCAAAATTATTTACGCCAAGGTCAATAGACAAAATATCATCCCGCAGGGGTGTTGGACGGACATCCATTTGATAGACAAACTCCGCTTCTAGAAAACGGGCTTGATGTTTCGGGTTGATCCGTACCTCGCGGATCGGCAAACCGTTCAGGCGGTCTGGAATCCCGATCTTAATGGGTGAAAAAGAGTTTTGTCTAGACATCGGCACCTGGAAAAATCCGTCATGAATACTGATCGCATTCGTTGAGCAAACAATGGGGTAATACCCATCCTTGGGCAAGTATTTAGGGATTGAAACCTTTTCTGTGGGATATTTCCCCTTAACGGCCAACCGCTTGAGAGACAGAAAAGATTTCATAGCCTCATGCGCTTTACGAAGTGTTTGCTGGGATACTCCTGCTTGAAGCATGGCATAGCTCTCGTTTGCCTTGGCACTTTTATACAATTTGTTAAACCCCAACAATTTCCCCGTCTTAAAGAAATGCTGGCGCAAGGTATAAAGTGCCACGTTATACAGGTTTTTGCTGTACCGGCTCAACTGTCTTAATGTCTCAAACTCCTCTCGGGTTAATTTCTTGACTCTCATCGTTTGGGTAGCGAACATAAAACCACCTCTCATATATAGGTGGTTTTTGTCCAACAAACGCCCGTGGGTGTTTTCATCCCCGGAATGAATTCCGGGGTTTTCAACACCCTATCCTATAATTCCAGGACTATGGATGTCTTGTCAATCCGGCGCGGCCCTGCAAGAACAAGGTTTTGGCCCATAAGCAAACGGGATTTTATTGTTCTTAAGAAATCCTCCCGGTCGATAATTTCCTCTTTCGGGACCGGCATTCCAAATGGGAACAGGTTCATAATATCACCTCCTTGTGATATTATATCACACTACTGTGTATATCGCAAAAACTTTCGGACCCCAGCAACAGCCAAAGGGGCCCCGTCTCCGTTGGAGATCGAGACCCCTTTGGCTTCGGGCTCCTTTTTTGAGTTCATTTGTGAGATTTCGGCAATTCTGCCCTAACAAACAAAGCTATGAATACGACAGCCACCAACGCAAAGAGCACTTCGGAAAAATAAAATCCGCCGAATACCATGACATGTTGGATTCCTGGGATAAACCCAAGGGTTAATTTCTGGAGAACAAATAGAATGGCGAAAGCTGCTACATACATATTGATGACTCTTAAACGATCTATGATTTTCAACTTCCCCACCTCCATACCGTGTTCCCAGAGAATTCTTTACAGTTTTTCATCTTCCTCGTCATTTTCGTCTAGTTCCTTTGGTAGCTTTACCTCCAATGCTGCAAACGCTCGTTGTAATTCCAATTTCTTGAGTTCTACTTCGTGTCTATGCGACTCTTCCATAAATTTGCGAATTTCCTCAAAAATGCCTTTTAACCCAGGGGTTTGTATCTCGATAACCTTGAATATTTTGTAAGTCCCCCCGGACAAAGCCACTATTAAAATCGCGATAACTCCAATAACACTAACCGGCCCAAATAGCTCAATGGGTCCGGGGGATTGAACGTTAATTTTTATTTTTACGTTATTTTTATCTAGATTAACCCCCGTTACGCTATTATAAAGATCGATCAAGCCGAGAATTGTGCTAATAAATCCGACAATTTCGTTTCCGGAAATATCGCTGGTTCTACGAACATTTAATATTAAATGGGCTTGGTTTTCTTTCAAGTAGAATCCATACATAGTTCTGTCTATGTAGTGGGCATAGTCATTTGCTTTTGTTATAGCGTAATGCGAATTGAGTAACTTATACAGGTAAGGATCCAGTGTGTCTCTGTCTCTCCACGCGACCCACCTCACTTTCCTTCTCTTGACGAAGTCACACTGGTTCATTTCACGGGTTACGACAGGACTTTCGCCCAAGTAAATATCACCATCAACAATCCCAAACTGAACCAATTCAGAATTTTCGCCGGGTGCAATCACGACGTCGCCAATACCCATCTCGGTAACAAATCTGATAATAGGTTTTACGATTCGCCCCGGTTGCGACTCTTCCTTGTCCTTTTTTTGAAGCAATATCTTCGCTTGTTCAACGACTTGGTCATACGCTTTCTGATCAACCGCTGCCCTGCGTATTAAGTCTAGGTCACTAATGTCGTTCCAACCAAGTGCTACATAGCCACCTGCTACAAACTCATGAAAATGCTTCCCTCCCGATGTTCTTACTAACCAATAATTGGTTTCATTTCTTAACTCCTCCATCGATTTCCCCGGCACCAACCCTTGCCTCTATGCGACATTGTAGACGGGGGTAGACATGCCGAACTCTCCCTCCTTTCTTCTGGCTAGTTACGCCTGACATTTACGCGGTTTCCCCCCCGAAAAAGTCCATTACATTAATTTAGTATAAATCCTTTTCCGATATCAGGCAACAGGGTCCTTGCAAAAGGGCCCCGTCTCAACTTAAGATCGGGACCCCTTTGGCTTTTACCCCGCCAACGCCAGAATCGCCGGAGCTGCTAATCCGTCCGTAAGGCCAATCGCCAAAATAGCGGCCCCCACGAATAAAACCGTTAGAGCAACATTTTCCGCCGTAACAACCCCGTACACATGATTCAGCTGCCCGCTGACGGCGGCCTCCGCCTCCAGGCCGCCATTGTAAAGTGCGTTTTTGGCGTATTTCCACCCCGTGGCCGTCGCGGCCATAAATTTATCCAGCACCGTCGCTCCGCCCGAGGCCGGAATGACCTTGCCGAGAATACCCATATTCGTCTGGCCGAACACGGTAATCCCCTGGCCGATGTCCGTCCGCACTTGGGCTGCCCATCCGGACAGATCGTTGGTCTCGACGTATTGGCTTAGCCCATTCTCAACGTCGGAGACGGCCTGTTCCCAACTGAACGCCTGGGTCGGAATGCCGTTTTTGCCCAATCGGTAATAAAGGCTCAACGACTTAAGAAAATCCGTAAACTTTTGCGATCCCCACCCGTACGACTGCCAGGATGTCACCTCGCCGGTAATAATGCCGGCGGCCCCTATGGCCGATCTCGCGACGCCAATAGCCGGCACGGTATTGACATCCGTCCAGCCGTAGGAAAAAGGATTCAGTTGGGCGTCCCTATACTGTACCCATCCCCCCTCCGCCATCAGCGCGCTGGCCGAAAGCAGACTGTGCTCGGCGTTTATAATGCCCAGCATCAAGCCCAGACTGATATTTTTTTGGCGGCAAACCTGGTCGATCGTTTGCAGCATCGGCATCGTAATCAGCGTATCCGGCACCCTTTGGTGAAGCCAATCCAGGACATCTTGGAGTGGATACCCCTCATATTGTAGCTCAATTGGCGCAGTCACGGGAACTGGATCAAAACTAGGAACATGTACCGGTGCCGGGGCAAGCCCGTCGCCCGACGGAGGGTTGAGGATATCGGGAATTTGCGCGTAAAACAGCCAAGGCAATAAAAACAGACATGCAACCAAAAGCGCGATTGCATAGCGGCGTCGGTATTTTGCTTGGATCATGCTGTCACCCCCTTGTTTTGTACAGGGCCGCTTCCTCGGGCGGGATGTCCACCCGAACTTGAACCCAATGCCCGCCCCTGTCCCGAATACAGGCGATATGGGTCCCGAACTGCTTGCGAATAGCGGTCTCGACCCCGGCCGGAAGGGTAATAACCTTGGTTAATTTGTCAATTTGGTCCGACTCCAAGGCGAAAATGACCTTCACCGGGGTATTCCCCCAAATCTGGTTCCCCAGATCAGTCGTCCACAGCTGACTCGGGGTATTCGTGGCGAACAGCATAACGCCATTCCATTTCCGAATAGTCGTCATTAAGTTCGCGAAATAATTCCCTATGACCGGCTTGGTAATCGTCCGCTGCCCCTCGTCGGAATCGACCACGGTGTTCCGGCCCAATTTGCGGTTTTGTCGCAGCCATTCCCACGAGGTATCGATCGCCATGGAAAATTTAATCGCGGCCACTTTCGGGCTGGACACGATATCGGGATTGCCTAAATGGAACACGACTAAACGGTTCGGCTGGGTATCCATTTTAATCGGGTCCGAAAAATATCCGGAGAGCCCGCCCTCAAACCCGCGCCAGCATTTCGTCTTAACAGTTTCGTCGCACTCATCATAAATCTGGCGCATGGTGATGGAGTGGGGTTTATCCCATGTCTCGGGCTTATGCTCGATAATGCCGGCTTGACCGTAAACTTTGGCCACCGCTTTTTCGACGCTTGTCAGTTCCAAATCGTTCAAATCCCCCATGAGGGTAAACACCCGGCCTATGGCCGACCGCATCCGGGAATAGCGGGTGGAGTCCTCGTCGGCCAAACCGGTAACCCCCGGGATTAAGCACGGGTCGGGAAACCGCCCGGACTCACCGGACAGATCGATCCAAAGTCCGCCCAGATTTTCACAAAGGCTCCGATATTCGCCGTCAATGTCGAATATGATAATCCAGACACCTTTTGTGTACATATCGTACAAAATGGCCTTCATCCAGTAACTTTTGCCGGATCCGGTCATACCGAAAATCACGGCATTGCTGGCAAACCCATCTTTGCCCGCCAACAAGTCCAATTGTACCGGGCTTTTCGTACCCAAAATGTGGCCGACATAGACCCCCTGCCCGTCCCCGGCGAAACCGACCCCGCGCGGAATAATAGCGGCCGCCCGCTTGGGTACCATGGTCCAGCGATTCCAATGTTCCAGAACTTTGAGCTTGGCTTTCCCCATCAGTGTGGTAAAGAGCGCCCCAGGAGCCTGTTCGCCGTTGACGGCCACCGCCAACACCCCGTATGAATTCGCGATATCTAAAAACTTGTTGCAATCAGCCGCCAAGGTTTCCTTGTCCGGGCTGGAAAGCGTTACAAACGTCTCCTCGTCGGTCAACGTCTCATGTTGGTAAAGCATGGCATTGCGCAGCGTCAAGATTTTTCGGTAATCCCGCAGCTCGTCGTCGCGGGGGAGCGCGTTGGTGTCCCCTTCTTGGGTGGACATTTCCAAATTGGTTTCCAACCGGTTAATTTTGCGGCGGAGGCCGCCGGTCACCTGGAACACGCTGGGCCAAAAAGCGCTTTTAACGCGAAACATTAAATCCGCCCGCATCATCTCAATCCACATCACCTCAATACCCTGCGGCGGCCAGGCGGCCAAACGGAATGTTTTATGATAAGCGGCCCCTGACTGCCCTAACCACAGAAAATGATCAAAGTCCTCTTTAACCGGCACGACGGCTTGCATCGGCAATCACCTCCAAATAGCGCTTGCGCAAAGCTCCGGGATTCAGCGCGTCGTGGGATTCCTGGGCCGCATTGGCCGCGCTCACCCAAATCCATTCCCCTTTCCCGCCCCCCGCGTAATATGCCCGCCGAATCCGGTTCGACAGCGTTTCCGCCTTCGCCACGTCACCGCCAGCGAAAATGAGCCGGACATATAGCTCTGTAACATAGCGCGAGGTCCCGGTCTCCATCCAATATTTTTCCCGCGTGAGATTTTCCACCCGTTCCGGGACAAAAGACCTGTGAAATAAATAGGTCTCCAAGACCGCCCCGACCTGCACCGCGGTCCGCACCATAGCGGCCACCCCTTCCGTCAGCATTTCGTATTCGGAATCCGACAGCAAATCGGTCGGCGGCAAAATCAGATTCGCAAAGACCATGACCTGCCCGTCCTGGACAATGAAATTTTTCAGCGTTTCGAACGGTTTCCAATCGTAGCCGTGTGCGAGGGGATTCCCCGCCGCAATTTCCCGAGGCCGGGCGGAAAATTCCCTGCGGATCTTTAGTTTTCGCGGCCCGTCCATTTGAAAAAACAATCCGGCCCCAATCGGAATTAGAAAAACAAGCGCTCTCACAAGCACGGGGATAAAAGCCAATAAGCCGAACAGCAGCAGTGACAAGGCGGCCACCCCGGCAATGATCAGGAAATCCTGCGTTTTAATGTTGCCGATAACGACGGCGTCCGTCCCCGCATCCAGTTCGATCTGTTCGGCCGGCATAAAATCCTGTTTCACAAAACAATCCCCCTCTGCGCCACCTCTTTCGGAACCGCGTTCCCGTTTTCGTCGATGTATTTCCCGAACACAAAGCGATATGTTTTAATGCCGGACAACACTCCAGTCACCACTTTTTGTACGTTTTCGTCGCCGGCCGCAAAGACAACGCGCTTCCCCCGGAGCCCGAAGCCGCCGTCCGGTATGTCACTCGTCGGGGCCGAGAAATCGGACAGCGCCTTGTTCATATTCCCTTTGTTTTTTAAGAGCTTGTAAACCCACTCGGCGGTCTCTTCGTTTTTAAAGTCAATCACTTTTTCCGGCTGGACGTAAGCCCGCTTCACCAAGTTTTGCCGGTCTCCCAAGACCGCCCCGGCCCTCTGATCCAGTTCGGGGTTGTCCGCCGCGTACGTAATTTTATTCCCGTCGAGTTGGAACGGCCTGTTTTCGTCCCCTTGGTTAAGCCGATCCGACACCCTTTGGGCAACCACCCGATTCTCAAAGGACATTTCCTTTTTAGGCTGTTCGCCAACGCCGTAATCCCCCAATATGCGGCGCATTAATTGATTCTCGTTTTGATCCCTCCCGGAGTATGTGATGGTATTATCGCGCCGTTTAAACGAGTTGTTGGCGGGCACCCTGCTCTGCAAAGCCTCCCACACCTGGTTCGCCGTCGATTCGCTTTTAAAGGCCACGGACTGGCCCCATTTCGGCTGATCATACTCGTAAACCGTCTGATCGGACTCGCTCATGGTGTACGGGCTCCCCGGAGCCGACGGCTCGTCCGGATTCGCGTAATCCGCCAGTTTGCCAGCCGCACGCTCAATTTTATTCCCGCCATATTGAGCCAACGCCCGCACATTGGCCGGCAACTGCTCCCCATGCTGTCGGATAAATTGATTGATATGAGCCCCCGCCACCTGAACCTGCTGCATCACGTTATAAAACAGGCGCCACATAGGCTTTACACCAACCGTATTAATGACGAGTATCATTACGCCCAACACAATGACGTTAACAAAGCTCAAAAACCAACCGCCGAACATCTGGGTCATCATTCCAGGCTTAGCCCCAATAACCCAATGATTGATGAGCGCCACGATTAAATCCGCGGTCATCAAAAGGGCAAGCCCCGCCAACACTCTGAGCGCCGTTTTTAAAAACAGCCAGACCCGGTCCAGGGAAAAGGGGTTGGCAACCATAAAAATACAGACGAACGGGAATAGATTAAAGAACAAAATTTGAACGGCCCCCTCAAAGGCCAGCAAGATCGCTTCGAACAAAATGACCATTTCAACGATGATGGACGGATTGAGTACACGTTCCAAAATCGCGCTGATCGTCTCCAATGGGTCGCCTTGCGCAATCCCCTGAATGAAATTTACAATTGTCGGCCAGAAATTAACGGCGATGTTCCCTAACATCCCCCAGGGATTGAATCCCCCGTGGCTGGTTCCAATTCCGAACATCGTAGCTAAAATCCACATGGGATTGCCAAAGGTCGCCGGGTCTATACTGGTGGTATTGGCTATCCCTAGGCTTTTCTGAGTGCCCAGGATAAAATGTGTCATGATCGGGCCGTACAGTCCCTTGTCGAAAATTGTCCCTAATTCGGGTGAAAAAACAAAGGCCATGAGCGTTACGGGCGCAATGATCCATTCCCACGACCGAACGCGCAGAGTGCCCTTCTCGCGCAACATGAGGAACACTTCCCACATAACACCCAACGCCCAGACAAAAATGCCGATCATGAACACCCACTGCGGCAGCGGAATGCCGGCAAACAATTTCGTACCTGGCAAAGGGTTCAGAGGACTGGAATACACCTTGGGAGTCCACGGGGCGGGCTTTGACCCCAGTAAAAGGCTACTAATGTTTTGTACAATATCCCCGGTCCCAGTGGTCTTGGTAAAAAGCGACACGATGTTCTGCCCCAGCGCGGACAAATTGGAACCGTACAAAGCGACAACCAAGAGACCGAACAAGAGGTAAAACAGCCAATTATCGACCCTCTGCCCCATGTCCGCACTGTTGATTAGTTTTGAGAAAATCGTGGCCACCTGGCTTAGCTTAAGGTTTGCCAAATTCGCCACAGCCTGCCCCGCAACCGGACCCACTAGCGCTCACCTGCTTTCCTCGGCAAAAGCCGCAATATATCGCCGGGTTTATCTAACGGTGATATTGCGATCGCCGGATAGTTGAGGGTCAATCCGTTGTCCTCGGTGACAAATACAATCCGGTCCACATACGGCGGCGGAGCGGTTTTCCCCGCCCCCACGACAATTGCCCTATCGACGGTATTCAGGCTGTACAAGGCGTTTTCCCAGAGCGCCTTAGCATTTTTGGGGCGGGGCGGACGCTTACCAAGCCCCCATACCCACAAATTCCCCTCCTGTTTGGTGCCGGACGGAGCCAATGCCGGTGTCCCGAGTGCCCAGCAATCCGACCAATTGCCCGGCTGCTGAGGATTCGCCAAGTCCCCGTCGAGATAGAGCACCGGGCCAAAACGGGCTAAATATTGAGCAAAGGCATAATCTACTTCGTGCCCCCGTTCACCCCAAATCCATATGATTTTCCCTTGGAAAGCTCCGCCATCACCGCTATCGCTGGGAACAGGCGGTGGTGTGCCGGGTTGTTCTGGTTTTTCAATTTTAGGGATAGGGATCTTGGGAATCGGAATGCTAATCTTGTGCCTTTGCCTTTTGGCCGAAAATTTAGGAATGGGTGGTTTCGGAGCTTCGGGTTTTGCCGTCGCGCGCCCGTCTCTCTCTAATCGAATCCGAACCGGTTGGTCGTCCTCAATTTGCTCCCATTCCGATTCCGGCACTTTTGTGCGCCACTCCAGATTTTCAATGGGCATACCCCATTCGCCGAATTCGTCTTGGTCGTCGCTTTCAGCCGGTTCGTGCTTGATGCAATGACACAATTGGTCCGCACTCTCCACAAAGATTCCCTCCAGGATATCGGGATCTCGGGTAAACACAAAATCGACCCCGCCCTGCTCATACCCCAGGAAAAACCGGATTTTGCCCCGCACCAAAGGGACGTACCAATCCGCGGGCCAGTCTGTCTGGATGAGCCCTACCCTTTTTTGGGGCTCGAACATTAAAAGGCCGCCATGATGGACGTGCTTCGCCTCATACATCGCGGCATCGGCCATCGCCAGGGCAAGTTCCGCGGTGTCGTTAGGGGCGGTATAGACCACCCCTAACGAATAACCGATTTTTATGGACTGATTAAAGATTTCCACGGTCTCCCGCTTCGCTTGTTCCGGGGTTAGGACGATTCGATCCGGCGAAACCCCGATAAACTCGTCCCCTCCGTAACGGTCCCAGATAAACTCGGGGAAACATCCCCTTAGCTCGTCTAAAACATGTTCCAAATATTCGTTTCCGGCGAGATGACCATATTTGTCATTAATCCCTTTGAGACCGTCCGCGTCCGCCAGGCAAACCGTCGCCGATCCCGTCCCCAAAACCTCACGTATTTTGTTTTCGCATCCGATTGGGTTCGGCGCCGGCAGCATACCCAAGACTCCTTTTTATCAATTCGTGTTCGTCGGGGCATTCGGCAATGTCATACCGTTGAGACTTGTGGAGCCAAAGCTCATCAAAGAGTTGACGATATTGACCCAGGCTCCGGAGGCCACCAGGCCGATAAGCACGATCCCGATTAAAAACTCGGCTAAAGTGACCACCAATGGATTGCTGGCGAACCCGTGTCCGCCCATCCCGAAAATGCCGCCGTTCGCGTTCGTCTGCATGACCTGTTTATTGCCTCGGACATAATGCGTAATGATTTTTAGCAAGTTAACAATACCCAGGAAAATGGCAATTCCCGCTAACGCCGCAATGACGTATTTAGAGAGAAAGGCCACCATAACAACGACCGGGTTGTTCAGGATATCGACCGTACCGACCATATTTTGGTTAATCGTTGGGACGCCCATGTCACCATCCCACCTTTCCGTTGAGGTTGCTCGCGACACCGTTTCCGAACTGGATCAGGGCGTTTGCCACCCTAATCCAGTTGCCGCTGAGGAAAATCCCCACAATCAAAATTCCAATCGCGCATTCAATCATAATGTCTTTCAAGGATTGGCGCGGCATTTTCCCGATATTGACCGGGGACATGTGCTGAACTAGCCAGAGCAGGAGATTGATGACGGCGTGGAAAATAATCAGCCCCCCGATAATTCCCGCCAGCCAGCCAAACACCCATGCGATTGCGCTCTCAATAAGCGGTCACCCCCTCCCCCCGGAAAAGAGGGATAGGGCGAATGTCCACTTTTTTCTCGTAAATCACGGCCTTTCCCAGCGTGTCAAGCTTAAAGTGCCCGGCTAAAAACAGCAGCAGCGCTTCGTCTCCCTTGGCCCGTATTTTTTTCTGCTCGCCCCGCGACTCAATGTAATACGTTTTGTCGGCGTCCAGGCGGCAGCCTACGGGGACGTCTTTGCCGTCGTAAATCGCCAGCACAACATTGTTATCGCCAAGCACCATGCCTAAGTGAGCATCGTAAATCATTTTTTCGCCACCCCCAATTTCAGCAGCGACGGAATCATGTGGACGATTTGATTTATATCTGTAACCGTTTGATATTTGCCGGCCTTGGCGTCCCAGTAAACCAGGGTCGGCGTCGTAGTGGGATATAAATTCGGATCCCCGGCCAACACCATGGCATTGGGCGTCAGCCCCATACCCGCAACCTCTTTCAGCGCCTTAGTCGGATCGGACGTGCGGAACTCCGTGGCGACAAAGACCAAGGGGCGGTGCACCGCCGGCAATTTTTTAATGGCGGCTTCAATTTTCTGGGCATCCGCAACATCGCCGCGGTTGTCCTGGATAAAAACCGCCGGGGTTACCTTGACGTTCTCGAAAACCATTTCCGGCTGCCCGTTGTTGGCAAAATACACGGGGATCAGCTCGTAATTTTGGGCCATTTTAACGGCTCGGACCGGTCCCTGGCTGGGTCCCTTTTGATGGAACACCAGAAACCCCAGGCACAACAGGACGACCAGTGCTCCCCCCAGAATAACCCATGTTCGTTTGGTCATTTGTAATCACTCCTTGCCCTAAATTCGCCCACGGGTTGAGCACCAAATAAATGTTTCCCGCCAGAGAAATCAGCTCCGGAATGTTTGTTTGCGGGACGGCAATTTCAACAGCGGCGGCATTTCCCGATTGGATCGGTTTGCCTTGGTTATCGACGGCACCGATGACCCGATACCCCCCGGGAATGCTTTGAACTCCTTTATTGTTATAAATGTTGACGACGTCTCCGACCGACAAGTACCCAGTTTTCTCTGTGGCGGTCGTGACCCAATAAGCTGCATACCCTTGGGGTAAGCTTTGTCTTTGCGCTTGCGTTGACACCATGGACTGGATAATGGGTTCCCCTTTGACGGCGGTCACGTTGAGTTCTTTCCCTTGCGGGGTTTTCAAATCCGTGAAAGCACCGGCGGGGATTTGCCCTTTTACGGACTGTAGTTTTAAATCTTGGTCTACTAAATGGACCCCTGGGGCAATTTTCGTGGCGGCGACGACATATTGGGCGACCTTGGGGGCCGCGGCCTTGGTAGCCAATACGTTAATGGCTAAAATTGCGAGACCCCCAAAAATCGACAACCCAATGGTTTTGGCTTTTGCTTTCGCGTTAAACATCAGTTCGTGTTCCCATTGACGGCGTTTGTCCCCCAGCCTGTCAGTCCCGAGGTTATCGAGCTGAAAAAGCCGGAAAACCACGTCTGAAAACTGGACGGCAAAAATTTGTAAATGACCACCCCAAGCAAAACCGCCACAATGATCCCGAAAATCCAGGTAATGTAATCACTCAATTCCACTCAAATTTCGCTCCCTTTCTTTTTGATTTAAAGACCGCCTTGCCAAAAAAGTTCCCCTCACTAATAGGTGGTTTTTGTCCAACAAAAACTTAGAGGGATCATTCGCCGGCGTTATCCACTAAGTCGCTATTAACCTCGGCGGACCCTTTCTGTGCCAGAAAATCCCTAACTGTGCCCACGGTCTTTTCTGACCAAAAAATCTGGAATCCTTCCCATTTCCCAATTGTCATCTGTTTAGACGAATCCTGCATTATGCCGAAGTCCTTGCCCTTTTCCGTGAGCCGCCAAGGATTTCGTTTGACAAGACGCTCTTTTGTTTTTCCGGCTTCCCGGATACCGTACTGCAAACCCATCTCTTCAAGTAGCAGGTTGACCTTGTTTGCTTTGAGATTGAACTGCGCTCCTATTTGACTTGGTGTGAGCAGTTCCGCATTCTGCTCTTCGACGGCTGGCAGTTCCTTTCTGTAGTCGGCCAATTGCTTCCCCGTTTCTTTCTCAATACGGGCAAGTGCAACTGCAACAGCTCGCTCGGGCCGGATACCCACGGCTTTAGCAAATTCTTTTGCGAAACGAATTTCACCGATGGCGACACGATCCCATGTGATCACCGGTCTCTTTTTTCTTGCGAGAAATGCGTCTGCCAACGCGTCTTTTGCGTGAAGTTGAAAATCAATTAATTTCTGCTGAATTTCTGGTGCATCAATGATATTTGCATTAATTTTTGCAAGCCAAAGGGGGAGAAAGTCTAATTCGAGACATAGAACTTCTTGGTTGCCTCCCTGTGTAGGGAGTCGCATTTTTGCAATACCTTTTGAGAGCACAACATCTTCATTTAATTTTCGAGTTTGATTCTGATACTGTCCATCACTCAGGCCAATTCCGCTACAAACCCATTTGACCGCTATTCTAATCTTCCCGTCGTTACATTTAACCGCCATGATCTCCGCTCCGTTGAAATCAACGAGCTTTTGTTCTACGGGAGCCAATGCCTCTGTTTTTTCCATTTGTCAGCCCCTTTCCAGAGTATGGGGGAGGGGATGATTGTTCGTCTCCCCGTGAAAGACTCCCTCACTATATAGGTGGTTTTTGTCCAACAAAAACTTAATGACCCAGCGCCCCTGCCGGCAAAGTCCCCATCAGGCTGACAAAAATATGATAAAAATATGGCACCATACCGACGATCATCGCCACCATCATGGAAATCCCGGCGTAAACTGTCATTGGCGTAGTAGCCCGTTTCAGCTTGTACCGCTTTTGCATCCCCTTTAAGTGATTCATGTGTTCGCTCAAATCCCCGAACGGAACCTGTGGGACTCCCTCTTTGGCATACGAGACAAGGCGCACGAGAACGGCCGTTAAATCCCGGTTGTCGATCCGATCGGCAAAAGACATGAGTGCTGTCTCTAGCGATACCCCCGATTGCGTCATGGCCACAATACGTTCCCACTCGGCGGCCATTCCGCCTTTAAGCAGCGCCGCAATATTTTCAACGGCTTTCACCGGAATATCCCCGGTATCCAAGCGGATTTTGAGATATGTCACCAGGTCGGGAACATCCGCTATAATATCTCTGGCCCAGCTTTGGTAAATAGCCGAATACCGCAAATACGATAAAAGATATCCCAGCCCGATCCCGACGAATCCGAAGAAAATATTCGTAAACGCGGCCAGCATCAACACGGGCATCACGGCCATGAAAACAATTGTTTCCAAAAAATATTTACTGGGGTCAACCCCAATGGTCTCCAGCCGGCCCTTTAATTTTTTATTTCCGATGAGTTCCCCCAAATGAGTGACTCTCTGTTTCAAAGACACCTTTTGGGTCCCAACGAGTACTTCTCGGCGCCGCATTTCGGCCCGGTTAAAGGACAATTTGTGGTATATTCCAAAGGCTATCAATAGAGCTGATAAAACAGAAAGAAACATTTTAACCTCCCCCTCTGGTCAAATCGTCACCCTCAACCTGGAGAATTTTCGGATCCCATGGAAAACGATCACCGACCCTACAGCGCTCAATATCGGCACCCAAGCCAAGTGAGTCGGCACAGGCTTGTATACCGCCGGATCGAGGAAGCGGTATATGAACATCACGGCCGGATTCACGGCAAACATCACGATCGTGAACATCATATACATAAAAATCTCGCCCCTGGTCTCCGCCTGCATGGATTCTTCCTCACGGAATTTCCAGTCAAGTTCCCGGAACCCTTGTGTTTTAGCGCCGCTGACCCGCACGGTTTTTACCAAATCCACAAAAAAGCTAAACGACGGGTGGTCCACATCTTTTGCCAGCACATCCAGGGCCGCGGCCTCATTTTCCCCGGCCGCCAACCGGCGCAAAAACGCCGCGGTATACCGTTCCATCGGCGGCTCTTTCACCGCTTTCGCGGCTGTTTCCAAGGCGTCCCTAATCGTCCGCCCGGCAAAAAAGACGTCGTTAAATGAACTTACGAAAACGGAAATTTGCTTTTGGAGCACGTTGAGGGCTTTTGAACCTTTTTGCTCAAACCACATGCCCGGCAGCTGATAAGCCAGGGTCGCCATAATCAAAGCGGAGAAAAAATTTAAAGAAACAAAATACCAAACAAAGAACCCGATAAGCGCCGCCACTGTCGAGATATTTTTGAAACGTATCAGCGAGACGTCCAGAATCCTCAGCGACTGGAGGGTGGCTACTTTTGATTTCCGCAGTTTTTTCTCTTTTTTGGCCCTCTGTTTATGCGCCTTGGCCGCCTTTTCTTTTGGTTTCCGCCTGGCCATGAGCTCGTCATGATGTGTGGGTTTGCGGATAAAATGCACAAGGACAATCCCGTCCGCAAAGCTCAAAAGAAATAACAAAGCCGTAATCAAAACGTTCACCCCCTTAATTGAATCTCCAATTGCCTTTCTGGAGAAAGGTCCGCCAGTTTTTGATGGGTTTTTGTCACAGGATCCAAGGCAAATAACGTCGTAAAAGGCTCCCCGTTTTTGCCCCGTTCGGAATCAATGGGGTTAACTTCGACGATTTGAGTGATTTTCCGGCTGCCGTCTCGGAATCGGTCGATAAAGACCATGATGTGAATTTGTTCGCGAATGAACTCCTCTAACGACTCCCGGTCCATATCCATCTGTCCCGACAACTTGAGGTAAAACATCAGCAAGAACACAGCCCTCTTCGGGTTCCCGGCGTGCATCGTCGTAATAGGCCCTGGGTGGCCGGACGCGGTGGTCCGTAAAAACGGCGCGGCCTCTTCGCCTCGAATTTCCGAAACGCAGACCCGGTCCGGACGTTTCCGCATCGCCGCCTTAAACAGCTTAGACATAGTAATGCTTTGTTCTTCGTTCTCGCGTTCCACGGTTTGCAAGCTCAAAAACCGCTTTTTCCGGGCATTCGTTTCCCGTGTGTCCTCGATGAAAATTACATATTCATCGTCTGAAATCCCTTCCTCAATCAATTCCCGCACCAGCGCGGTTTTACCGGATCCGGTCCGGCCAAAAACCATGACCGTAAGCCGGTTCCGGACGGCATTGAGCAGAAATTCCATTTCCTCTTCAGAGGCACTGCCCAGATTGACGAAATCCTTAGCGCTGAAATAGCGAGTCTGCGAAGCGGCTTTCCGGACATTAACCGTGATATATTCCGTGACCGGCGGCCGAGTAGCCTGTATCCGTTCACCGTCCCGCGTCTCCATATCCAAAAGAGGAGTATTTTCGTCAAAATGTCTTTTCCCGTCGGACATAACCATAATATGGGTATCAAACCAGAGGCTTAAATCCTCGGCATCCGCAAATGACTCGCGCACATCATAGAGCGTCCCGCCCTTCTCGATCATAATGGTGTGAGGACCATTAATGATGATTTCGGTTATCTCTCCGTCTTTACGGTATTTTTCTAAAAACCCAAACCCGAACAGATCATCCAGGACCATCTGGAGCAATTTGCCCTTCTCCGACTCCAAGAGCGACTGTTCTTGAACCAGAACCCTAATTTTACTTTCGATCTCTTTCCGGTGTTCCCACTTTGCTCGGATTAAATCATCCCGAACCAATTGTTCCCGAATTGCTGCCATCGCGGTTTGGATCGGGTCTTGTGAAGGGTTGGCACGAGCCTTGATGATGGCCTCTTCTTGCAAATTTATGCCTGTTGTGACGACTTTCTCGGTTATAAGATTAATCTTAGGCATACCCGCTTTTCCCCCTATTTGATCCCCAACAGGCTTTTCCAAAAGCCATTTTTCTTAACCCTCTTGGCTTGATTAAACGCCTTGCTGCCCTTGGCCCCCCAATCCAAGGGACTCAATATCTCCCAGACGTCCCGCCAGGCCGCGGGAATGTTTAATTTCCGGTCATTTATCATCCGATAATACCCCTCGGGATCTGCCGGAACCGTAGCAATTAAGGGAATTCCGGTCGTTTCGGCAATCTCGACGTCTTTAACCCCGGCTGTGGGCACGTATTTGTTGATAATGAGTTTGAGTTTACCCGCGACGTCTTTTAACCCTTGGAGATTTTGCGTCCGTGTGATAAAACGCATTAATTTTTCCTCGGCTTTGATGGTCGGCTCCCCAATCAAAATAATGGTGTCAACCTCTTGCAGCGTTTTGTACACCGACAGCTCGGAAAGCTGGGGCGGCAAGTCATAAATCACGGTGTCATACGCTTGGCTGTTAACCCAGCTATAGAGATTGGCGATATTGTCTTCATCACATTTCATGCCCAGCGTATCGGCACCAATCGGTAAAACGGCGATATCATCCACCTTTTGTAAGTATCCCTGGACCCTTTCCCGAAAAAGGTCATATTGTTCCCACTCCTCGTCCAGAATGCTTCCCAAGCCTTCCGTAACCGGCGGCGCCCCCAGAGCCTGCAAAACACCCGCGTTGTCGTTGTCTGATTCGACAATGCAGACGGAATGCCCGGACTCTTGAGCCAGTTTGCCGATCATGACTGAGGCGGTCGTTTTGCCGATCCCGCCCAACGGGGAATAACAGGCTATTTTTAACCGGGTTTTCGGTTTGACAACTGGCACAAGACTAACGTTCGAGTCCTCCGATTCGACAAAATTCCAGGCAAACTCGTCGTCCGCGTGATCACCGTCCAAAGTCCGCCGAATCCACCCGGACACATTTTCAGCCGGCGCCAAGTATAATAAATTTGCCTCGGCGATCTTTTCTAGGTCCGAAGCACCTAAAGTGTCACAGACTTGATTATTGGCATAAATGATTCCGACTTGAGCTTGACCCGGGGTATACCCGGATAAATCCAAAGCTTGTTTGCGGAAAATAATATGGACTTCCGCACTGGGGACCGCGCTAAACCCGGATAACATGGGGACAATAATCGGATTTCCGCCGTTTTCCCGTACCAGTTCGGCGACACGTTCGACCCCCGAACTGGTCTGCGGCCCACAAATAACCACCGTTTTCATCAAATCCCACCTCCGATGACGACCTGCGCGGCCTTAATTATTTTTGTGAGAGATTTTTTGATCTGCCCAGTCGTTTTCCCGTGAGCCACCTGTTCCCAATCGGCCGAGTCTTTGATCGGGAATTCCGCTTTGATACCGGTCAGCAATTCAAGTTCGCCCGGATCGCCCCCGCGCATAACCCAACCGGGAATTATCCGGGTCCAATGAGCCTCCCTGGACATAACCGCAAACCGGACGGCCGAATCCACGGCGACCGGCGAGGCTCCGGCGACCGGGAATACTTTATTGGCCATCCAAAGCGCCGCGTTCGCCAGGGGAAAGGTGAGATCGCTTCCGGCATCCACCACCACGTAGCCGGAACGCCGACTGGCCCAACGATAAAGCTCTTTAGCCGCCGGCAGCGTCCAGTGGGTTTTCCCATGTAAATTCCCCGCCGCCGAAATCGGCAAGATCTCCAACCCTTTGCGAATTTCCGTGAGGTACGGGCCCATCGTGGCTTCGCCGATTTCGTCCGGGGAAATATCCGAAAAGGTATCCAGTCCCTGCTTAGCCGGCGATTGACCAAACATCCTAGCGAGACTGCCCCCGCTGCGGGCGGCCTCAATGACCATGACAGGGATCCCTTGGGCATAGAGCTCCCTCGCAACCGCCGCTGACACAGACGAGACCCCCAAGCCGCCCTTCGTCCCCAAAAACACGATGATCTGATTTGCGGCCACCATTTGCGGGACCGGGCTGTGGGCATGTTCAAAAAAACTCCGTTTGCGCTCTATCGCCTCGACGAATACGTCTTTAGCCGGTGGGGCGTTCCAGGAAAAATCCTCCTCGACCGTGACGGACAGCTTGTTGGCTGTGTCCTCATTAACCGATATGGCATAAGGGCCCCCGGGTTCCAACGTCCGAAACATCACTTCAAAATGCCCCTCTTCGTTGGTAAAGCCCGTTTCCGCTTTAGAGGCAATTTGGGCCTTGACTTCGGCATTAATCCGGGGCTGACCCGCCGAGTCCAGAAAATAGCCGCTGACTTTGAACGGACATGACACCGTAACCGATCCCGTATGTTCATGGTTGACTTGAATCCCAACCCACATCGTTAAAAACCCCCTCACTTATAGGTGGTTTTTGTCCAACAAGCGACAACGTCTGGATCAAATTTTATCCCCGCTAATTTTTTGATATAGCCGAGTGCATCGTCCCCCGACCACGGGGGGGCATAAACCCTATGGGATACCAATGCATCATAGACATCGGCAATGGTCACGATACGGGCGAAGGGGTGAATTGCCTTATCGCTAAGCCCCCTAGGGTAGCCCGAACCATCCCAATTTTCGTGGTGCTGCAAAATAATCGCCTTTGATGCCGACGGCAAGGGCGGACTGATCTCATAGCCTTTTTCCGGATGTTGCCGGACAACGAGAATTTCTTGGCTGTCCAAAGACCCCGGTTTTGTTAAAATTTCTTGAGGAACAAAAAGTTTACCAATGTCGTGCAGCAAGGCTCCGTAGCCCAGTTGCCTCAGTTGTTCATCCGAATATTTGGCCTCAATACCCAGCAATAAGGCCAGCTGGTACACGTTCACACTGTGCAAATAGGTGTACTCGTCCCATGCTTTTAACGCATCCAGAATAGGAAACTGGGACAGATTGATACGCTCCAAAAAGGCCACCCCTTCGGTTAAAAAGTTAAAATACGGAAAAAACCGGTTCCAAACCAATGTCCTAAGACCATAAACAAAACGAGCGCAATGAGAAAAACAAGCAAAGTGAACAACCCATCCGACGTTTTGATCTCCCCCTAATTAGTGGTTTTTGTCCAACACGAAACTTTGCCATCGTCATAAACCTGGTGCCAACCGGGTAACAGCCAGATTTGATCGGCAACGATGCTGTGATTCGGGAACACCATATATTTCGCGTTTGGAATATCCACGCGTAAAAGTCTCCTCAAGGGATATTGCCCCACCAGGGTTTCAAAGTAATGGTCGTACCAAGACTGTCCGAGCCAGATGTCCCGTCCGTCACAAATGGGTTTCAACCCAGCCATTTCCATGGTTGAGCCGTATTCGTACTGATTCAGCACCCGAACCGCATGAACGGACTTTAAATATTGAACCGCCTGATATTCCACCGGACGGGCAAACGGCTGAGTGATCCAGATTGGAGTCGTCATCAAAAAAACACTGAAAACCCCGACAGTGACAAGCGCCATAACCTTTTTTAATGCCGGGGTGAGAGGCGGACATTCAATCACAAGCATGTCGATGATCGCCGAATAAATTCCCAGCCGCCGCGAGAACAAAAAGGCCGCGGTGCCAAAAAACACCCAGAGCTTGGACCGTAAATCCCCCCGCTTTATCACTTGGTACCCGGCAATCAAAGCAAAGCCAATGACAATCCAGGGGAGTGCCCCATGAAAATTCGGCGACCGGTATTCCGGGATCAAAAGGCTCAACCGGTTGCCCTGCATTTTCGTAAAGGCCACCAGGGACCCGAGACTCGTGGGACTCACAAAAAAGCCGCCGAGCGAAATAAACCACGGCTTCCAGAGCGTCCGCCAATCTCGCTGAATCAAAGTCTCGATCCCCAGCAGTCCGAGCCATAAAATGGCGGAGGCATGGGTGTTATTCCAGGGAATAACCAAAAGTGACAACAGGGAAAGGTTCCGGCCCCTCAATATCCCAACAAGGGCTATCGCGAAAAAGAGATAAGAGAATATTTGCGGTCTGACCACGGCGGCCGACCCCGCCGCAAAGAAAAAGCAGAGCCAAAGCCAACCGAACTCAGGTATTTTGAGCCGGGAGTGCCACAGGATGAGCCCAAAAAGGCAGCCATATACCACGACCACCAGCCAGCGATCCCCGGCCCATCCGAACAGGGAATAGATCCACCCCGCCAACAGGTCAAAGCCCCATTCCGCGTTGGCCCACGGAGTGTCCGGCGCTTTCCAGGTAAACCCGTCCCGGTGTAAAATCGCGTGATGCCGCAGCATCCAAAGGCCGTTGTGGACGTGCCAGCCGGGATCGTAAGCCCAGCCGCCAATACCGGCGAAACCCCAGGCGATGACCAGTCCGGCCCCAAATAAAATAAGCTTGCCCCACTGTTTTTGTCGGATTGACATTGGAAAACCACCCCTCACAGAAAGGTGGTTTTTGTCCAACACGAGATTAATGCCCGTCTATCGGCAGCGTCGCCCACGCCAACAAGTAAAGAGTCCCCGTTAGCCCCCAAGCAAACAAGGTTACGACCGCAGTCACCCTAATCGACCACGGCGGCAGCCCCAGCCATTCGGCAATGCCGCCGCACACGCCGCCGATAAGTTTGTGCCGGCTGGACCGGAACAACGGAATCATGAAAGCGTCACCCCCCCCCCTTCCCCTTTAATTTGCCCTGGGACCTCATTGTTTGCCCCGTTCTGCCGTTGGACATTGATGCCGGCATGAATTGTACTGCTTAGATATTCAAATACTATACGGGGCAAATACGAGGCGCTTGTTCAATTTTGTACAACGTTCACATCAAATATTATCAATCAAGGGTATGAATTTGTCTCGGATCATATGCCTCGCGAAATACTCCAAGATCAACGACGACAAAGCGATTTTGCGGATGAATGTAGACAATTTTCCCAGTCCGCCGACCGATGCTCTCCGGGCTGACCTTGCCTCCGAGCCACGGTTTCACGCTAACCCGCTGCCCGAGCCGTACCTCAATTTTGTTTGTGACACCTTGGTTTGTCCTCATGCTGCTCATCCTCCCCCTTTTGATTTGCCCTGAGACCGTGCTGTTTGCCCCATCCTGCCTTCGGATATTGATACTGGCATGAACTGTACCGTTTGGATATTCAAATACCACTCGGGGAAAATATGAGGTGCTTGTTCAATTTTGTACACACTCATATCAAATATTATCAAACCGGGTCATGCATATGCCACATCCCGCCCTATGGCCACAAGATTTGTATGCCGACTATATACAATCGGCTTGTTATACTCCGCACAAAGCGCTTTTGCCGTCCACATAGCGTGATGCCCGATGTGCTCCGTTAACACAACGATGATGTCGCACGCTTTTATGAAACCTTCGTATTCGCTCAGATTTTCCCGCCCCGTCATCGTCGTTACATTAGGATATTTGTCTCGAAAAACATTTTTCCCACGATAGCCTCCAATGATGCCGATCTTTTTCGTTGTCAGCAATTCCCATGTGTCCGGGCTGGGTTCCTCTCCATCCCCGGCTACACTGTCCTCTAATTCCGCCGCGGGCGGCAAATCCTCGTTTTTGGGCTGTAATCGCTTAATTTCGGCCCGCATATCGGAAATTAACGCTTTGAAATTTTCCAGTTTTTCTTGACTCCGGGCAGGGGCCGCCTTCAAATCAGCAATCGTCTGCTTTAGGCGAACCTGTTGGTCTTCCAGTTCTTTGATTTCGCAATGCGCGGCGGCCAGCTTTTTTTCCAAAACCGCCCGTTTGACCCGTTCGTCCCGAATCATTACCTTTTTCTTGCGGATCTCCTTTTTGATATTTTCGATCTGGTTTATTTCGCGCTGGAATTGCCGGAATCGAGGCGTATTCACGATATATTCGAAAATGCTGTCAATGACAGCACTAAACTCGGGAGAAAATTTGACCCAACTCGGGTCATATTTTTTGCTCGCCCACGTCGATGCGCATAAGCTTAGCTCTTGCTCTATGGTCTTTATCGCTTTTTGATCGATCACGTAAATAACACCCCCATCAGTTCGTTATTAATGTTGACGTTTTCCCTTGTCTCCGTTTCGTCCTCGTCCACCGGCGTGACGCTGCTCAGGATATACTCGTTTTCCCCCCGCGTGGACAGCGTCGCGATCATGACATAGCGATGGTTTTTGGTGACCAGGCCGACGGTTTCCTTGAATGACATGACGGTTAAAATCTCGGAGGCCGTTAACACTTTAAGCGTCGCCATGGGGTCTCCCTTTCTAGTTCGGCGGTTCTGGATTTCGATCGGAACGCCTACGCACTGATAGCGGCCACCCCCGATATCCTTGAAGTCCTCAAGGCCGGAGTCCCCGAAAAATAGTCCCGTAACTTGGAATTGCCGCATAGGGCTTTGGCTGGGCCGACCCAAACATTCCAAGGCGCCGGCATCCGTCAGCAAAGAGCACGTTTTAGTGGTCAATAATTTCCCCAGTTTGATGCCGAGCTCGGCAAAGCTTTGAAACGGGGAATACCGGGTAATCACCTCGACAACGTCTTTACGTAGACCTTTGATCCCGCGTAATCCAAACCGTATCCCCCGGTGGTCGGCCGACGGGGCAAAGCCAAAGCCGTCCGACTCATTGACGCTGGGTGGAAAAATCTCCACTCCCAAGGCACGGATCATGTGCGTATGAGCATTAAGTTTGTCGTATTTCCCGAGCATCCCCGTCAAATAGGCGGAATAGAACTCCAATGGGTAATAATGGGCCAAATAGGCGGTCCGATAACCAATTTCGGCATAGGCCGCGGCATGGCTTTTGTTAAACCCATACTCGGCAAATCGCTCCAGCATCACCCATAACTGATCCACTTTGACTTGAGACATTCCCCCTTCTAAACACCCTTTATAAAACTTAGGCTTAAGCTCCGCAATAATTTCCGGCTTTTTTTTGCCCATTCCTTTGCGGAATTTATCCGCCTCGGACGGGGTGAAGCCGGCCAATTGCTTGGTGATCTCCATGACCTGTTCTTGATAAACAATTGTCCCGTACGTCTCCCGCAAAATCGGCTCCATCCTCGCATCTATGAGATCGATTGGCTGACGGCCGAATTTGCGTTCAATCATGCCGGGGATTTCGCTTAGCGGACCCGGCCGATACATAGCGTTTAAGGCCACTAGGTGTGTTTGGCTATTCGGCACGAACGCTTTGACCACGTTTATTATCCCCTGCGACTCGAATTGAAAAACCCCAACCGTCCGCCCGGCGGCCAAGTCGCTGAAAATATCGGGATCATTTGGCTGGAAATTGACGCGCCGGCCAAGGTGCCGTTCCGTCTCTTTGATGACATCCAGGGATTCCAGGCCGAGGATGTCCATTTTGACCAACCAGTCCTCGACTTTTGACCCCTCCCACTGTGTCACAATCTCGTCCCCGACTTTCGCCAAGGGCACCTCGGTCAGCATAGGCCGGGGGCTGATAGCGAACCCGCACGCGTGAACCCCGCGGTGCCTAGGCAATTTCAGCAGCATGTATGAGCGTTCCAGTGCTTGTTTTAAAACCGGGTGTTGGGCTAAGAGCTTATTCGCCAGGGCCGCGTCCTCGAATTCGCCCGGCACGACGGAATTCAATGTTTTGGAAAACTCAATGGTCAGCGCCGGCCGGATACCGAGGGAACGGGCCGCGTCCTGGAAAGCGCTGCGCGGCTTAAATTCGCTGAAATTGATGATCCGGCACGTATTTTGTTCTCCGTATTTTTGCCGCAAATATTGAAAGACCTCGTCCCGCCGGGCGGACTCAAAGTCCATGTCCACGTCCGGCATGGACACCCGTCCGGGAGCCAAAAAGCGTTCAAAGAGCAGTCCGTTGGACAATGGCTCGATGTCTGTGACCCTGAGCAAATACATGACGATGGAACCTGCGGCGCTTCCCCGGCCGGGGCCGGTGTAAATATCCTGTTCGCGGGCGAAACGGATAATGTCATAAACGATGTAAGCGTAGTCCAGCATGTTCATGTCTTTGTACACGCCAAGTTCAAACGCAAAGCGCTCGTTCACCGCCGGCCACTCGTCCGGCGCATAGAGCAATTGCATGTTTTTCCCGCACTCTTGCCGGATAAACGCCTCAACGTCCGGCACATCCGCACGGGGGACTCGATCGGGGATTTCCGGATTCGTGAGTTCCGCCTTCGAACACCGCTCCGCGATTTCAAGAGCTCGGGTCAAATACGTTACGGGAAAAATTTCGGCCATTTCGTCGTAAGAGCGGAAATGGCAGTTGGGACATCCCCGCGACTCTTTGCCATTCCGGATGGTATACAACAAATTTTGGACGGACACATCCTCGGGCCTCAAATAATGCACGTCATTTGTGGCCACGATGGGCGCCCCGGTTCGTTCGGACAGTTTGGGCATCGTTTCCAAAACCTTGAGCTCTTCTTCCAGGCCATGATTCATGGTCTCCAGGTAAAAATTGTCCGTCCCGACGATTTCCTGGTAACCGCGAACCAGGGCGACCGCGGCGTCCATATCGCCCTGGAGCAAAGCTTGCGGGATTTCCCCCTGCACGCATGCGCTCAGGAGGATAATCCCCCGACTGTGCTCTTTGAGCATGAGCTTGTTGATTCGGGGTTTGCGATCGAGACCCTCCAAATAACCCCGTGTGGACAGGGCGATGATGTTTCCAATCCCTTCGTTGGTCTCCGCCAAAGCGACCAAATGGTTCCGCCCCAGGTAAAATTCGCAGCCATAAATCGGATGAACCCCGGCTTTGGCGCACGCGTCCCGAAACTCCGGCCAGGCAGATAGATTTCCATGATCTGTAATAGCCAAATACTCCATACCGTTGTCCGCCGCCGCTTTGACCAAATCCGCGGGCATGGCCCCGCCGTCCAATTCCGAATACCCGGAGTGCACGTGCAAATGGGCAAAGGGCGGGGAGTCTGGATCGGGAGTGGGGACGGGGGCAACCTTATTTGTGACTGGCTCCACCCGTAATATCTGCTTCTCAAAAGACTCTAGAGATCGTTGGGCCAACATGTTCTCATCTCCACTCCGTCTATATTATCCGTTGCCATATTATATATTATCACACAAC
This sequence comes from Peptococcaceae bacterium CEB3, assembly GCA_001029295.1. GTDB lineage: Bacteria > Bacillota > Desulfitobacteriia > Desulfitobacteriales > Desulfitobacteriaceae > Acididesulfobacillus. The sequence goes on from LDXJ01000052.1 coordinate 26,124, forward strand.
GGCGTTTAAAGATCAAGTCCGTTGAAATTGCGGTCCAACCAGGCTAGAGCGGAAACAAACTTGGGTCTTAACGTGTGCCGGTCGATATTGAACGAAGTCTCAGCAATGGACATCCCGGCGTTCGCTCCTAATTTTTTGGCGAAGGCCCTCTGCTTTTCTGTTGGGAATAGATCCCACCAGCGCGGCTCGGTCCAACCGTATGGTTTTTTAAGACCTAATTGTTTGGCGCGATTCTGTCCCCACTGCTCGGCGATATAAAAAGCGAACTCCGGGGGAATCGGATGTTCGATCACCCATTCGTGTTTACTGGATAGCCCTAGCATATTCCCACTGACGGCACCTCGGATTAAATGGACCGATTCTCCGTTTCCCACGCTTAAGCTATACCCTTCCTCGCCATATTTAATCCAGCGGAAGTGCGGATCGTGATAGAGCCCAAACTCCTCCAAATCTGTCGCATCACCTTCTAGCCAGCCATGGCTCCCTCGTTCCCCCCCGTCAGATTGCATTTGTTTAAAAAACTCAAGCTGCGCTCTTGGCATTTCTCTCAACAATTCTTGTGGGGTTCTGGCTTCTGGCACAATATCCGAGAGCCCGATCGAATGCTTCCGGGAGTTGTCGGTGATGTCGATAATCAAGGCGTCCCGTTTACCGGGATATAAGCGAAGCGCCCGGCCAATCATTTGCACGTATAATGCCGCGGACTGTGTTGGCCGGGCCATGATGACGCAGTCGGTCTCGGGATCATCAAAACCCTCCGTCAAGATTTCACAATTCACTAAGACGTCTAAATCGCGATTTTTGTATGCGTTTAAAATGTCCCGCCGTTCAGACATTGAGAGGCCACCGTAAATCCCCTGCACCCTAACCCCTTCGCGAACGAATGCCTCCGTTAATGCCTTGACATTTTCAACGTCCACGGTAAAAACAATAGCTTTCCGTTCCGACGCGAATTCCTGATAACTTTTTACGATTTTCTCATGTCGGCTGGAATCGTTAACGGCAATCCCCAAAAGATGTTGGTCAAAGTCGCCGCGCACGGTACGGACATGCCGCTCATCCAGATCGACGCCCGTTTGAACAAATTTCGGTTTGGGCGGTACCAAATAATCGGCTAAGACCATTTCCATGATCGAACGGTGGTAAACAACTTGGTCAAAGACATTCCCGACCAAAGACTTTTTATCGAGACGTATAGGCGTTGCCGTAAAGCCAAGTAGCAAATCCGGTTCCACTTTTTCGATAACCCGACGATAACTTTTAGCACTGGCATGATGGGCTTCGTCAATCACCAACAAACGCGGCGGATTCGCTTCGATGAAGGCGTTTAACCGTTTTTCCCGATTTAATGTTTGCACAGATGCAACGGTCACAAGGCGATCTGTGTCGTTGCGCTCACCTTTCACAATACCGATTGTGTCCGGAGACACGCCGATGACACGCAGCTTGTCGGCGGTTTGCGTGATAAGCTCGTCGCGGTGCACTAAAACCAGAGACGGCCAGCCAAAATCTGTTTGTCTCTTGATGAATGTCGCGAAAACAATGGTCTTCCCTGTCCCCGTAGGCAGCACGATCAACTGCTTTGTAATGCCTCGTTGGTATGTCTTATTGATTGCGTCAAGGCAATGCTGTTGGTACGGTCGTAATTCCATAAATTTTTACCTCACTCAATTTTTTTGTCGCCGGCTCGCGGTTGCGGTCGCGAAGCGAGGGGAGAGAATGGCCAAAAAAGAGGGGGGGGTATCCCTTGTGGGATTTTAATAAAAATGTGGAACAGTGGAACAGAAGTGGAACAGAATGTGGAACAAATAAATCCTTTAGTAATGCGGGTTTAGACCCTATATATATATATTGTTCCACTGTTCCACCATAAAAAGTAGATCTATACGGAGGGCTAACACCTATAGTTTTTATCTATAGGTGTTATAGATCCAGCTCCCCTTATAATACATATACATGCTTTTTTTTGTGTGGAACAAAAAAATGAAAAACACGTTCAAACCCTTTCGTGGCATGGGTTTGACCCTGTTCCACACCGGGTGGAACAAAACATATTGGCCTAAAATGTCCTCCCACGGTGGACATCAAAAATCCCATAACCATGCGGTTTTGCTGGGTTTTTGCTTCCAGTTGTTCCCAATTCTCTGTTCCACCCCCAAGTGGAACAGAGTGGCACAAATCGTGGAACACATACCGCTACCCCCGGTATACTTTTCTCAGTGGTTCTCATTTAGGGATTTTCGAGGACATTTTACGTATTTTGTCCTCCCCACGCGGACGTTTTTCGTCTTTCGCAATGTCTCTAGGTGGCGGACATTTTGTCAATTTGTCTCCTATACACGGACGCACTCACTAACATACCCCACCCTGGTATTTTGGCGATTAAATGTCGAAAGGCGATGGGGGGATGACCACGTTACAGGGAATCCTCTGACTTCAGTCAGGAGTGGTTGACTGGATATTAAGCCTGCTCGTCGTCATTTCTATTTTCGAACGCAAAACGATACATCCATATTGTCTCATCCCCAATTCTGGTTTTTGCTACATCCCTATCCTTCCCCGGGATAAAAATCCCTGTTTTTTTGGCCGCCGTAACAACCCCAGACGTTGTAATCCCCATGTAGGCACCCTCCTTTACCACGCGATCCAGCGCCTCTTTCGTCCAACGGTATTCCACTTGGTCGTCGGGTTTGGAAATTCGCCGTCCCCACCATCCGGTTGGCGGCTCTCTCTTATCTTGGTCTTCAGATTCCCAGAATTTCTCGCGATTCATCACACTCTTAACTTGTAACCATTCCAACATGCGCTGATTATGGTCTCGTCCCACCGGTGCGGCGTCGTCCACAATCCGAGTCGCGATTGTTTTCCAGGCGTCGACCATATAAGCGGTCTGGTCGGAGTCTTCGGGGATCCACCCCTGGTCGATAAATAGGTTGGTCAAAATTTCCACAGTTACGCCAACGATGGACATGGCTTCTATCGTTCGGGTGGCAATACCCATATCGCGGTTTTCGAGGGATATATTTCTCTCTAGAAATTCCTTGAGTCCGGCACGACGTTCGGTAAACCAATCCTGGCCGTAGGTTTCGCGGATTTCCAAAACACGCTGCATAAAGAGAGGGAACAACGAGCCGTAATAGCGCGCCGTGTTCCGCTCAACCTCATTGGCCGTTTCACCCGAGGAAAAAAACCGGTTCTGGCTCCCGATTTCAAAGATGCGGACGTCGCTTCCGGATGTGGCCACATATTCTTTCAGGCGGAATTCTGCGGTGGAAAGCGCGGTCAAATTCCACGATGTGGTCTCGGCCATACGGGACTTGCCTATGCTTCCCCGCGTGCGTCCCACGCCGTTGGTCAGCATGTAAGCGATGTCTTTTCTTTTCTCGGCCGTTGACTCCGCCCGTTTTCCCTGTCCGCTGTTTTGGGCGTCGTCCAGCGCGAGGGGAATGTTTCGCATTGTGGCCGCCCGGCTTTCTAACCCCACCACGGATGCGTCCCACCCCATATATCCCAACCCGCGTTCCGGCTTCATAACCGCCGAGACCGCCAAATACAGCAAAATCGACTTCCCTTCGGATGACGAACCGAAAATATGGGTAATCCAACCGGTGTTTCGGTTGACTAGCGGCAAAATGGCACTGCTTAAATGAGACGCCAAAACAAAAAGCGGGTATGAATTGGTCCAGCCCTCAGCGGCCGGTTCAAAAACGTTCTGAAACCACTCTTGGGCCGTGCCCTTCGCTTCCATGGCTTTCGCCAACCGCAACGTTTCCGTGTCGTTCCAGAGGGTAATAGGCTTGCTTTCGTTCGCTCCGATTAGGTTTTCCCCGTGCACAAATCCGCTGAAATCCGGTCTCCAACCAAAGCGGGTGTAATAGGTTTCTGTTTCGATTATTGTCCCGTTTGTTTCTAAATACTCCGACATATAGGTCATTGTGGCTAGAATTTTTGCTGGATCTACGGCTAGTCCATGGCAGAGGACATTTTCCCCGAATTTTCGTTTATCCAACAGATCCAAATGCTTGCATATGGTGGTCCTCCATTTCCCGGCACTAGTCTGGAAGAGAATTTCGTATTGCGGATCTTGGATATCGTCAATATCGACAAATTGCCTTGTGATCAAGGCCCCCCTGGACAATAGTTTAGTTGTCCCTTTCCAAACCCCGCCTTTTTCGTCCACCGAATACTGGATGTTGGGTAATCGAAGTCCATCCGCAATCTCCGGTAGATCTAAATGGGTATAAAACGGGGCAATGAGTTCCCCAACCTTATAGTCCCCCTGTGCCTCTAAAACCTCGTAAACATCCGAGATCACCCCGCTAATCATATTGCGCTGCTCGGGGCCATTGGTAATGTCCCGCATAAAATTAGCAAAACGACTAAAAGGTTCTCCGCTCAGAAACGTTTCGTTCTGAGAAAGACTTTCCCACTTTTCGGCGACATCCAACAAAATTCCTCGGATGGCCGGAATGTCGTCACGCATGGCGTACCTTTGAACTCCCTGGACAAAATTGAGGTTGTGTTTTAACATGTCCATCAATTCATCCACTGTGGTCGTTGCGTGGACGCCTTGGATGAGTTCGTCACAGCCAAAACGGATGTAGCGTCGGAGTCTGCGGAATTCCGGCGTGCGTTGTAATTCTGGTTGTTGGTCTGGAATGGAGATCAACCCCTTTTTGCCCTAGAATTAAATGGCTCAACGTTCTTGCTGCGTCTTCGTCCGCGCTTTCAGCCAATTTTCTAATGCTTCTCGGGTGTAATATTTTCGCCCTTTGCTATTTAGACTCAATGTTACAAAGGGGATCCCGCTCTTGGAGTTGTTTACTAAAATTCCCAAATAGTTTGGCGTAATCCCCAAAAACTCAGCGGCCTCTTTCCTGTTCATTAGTTTCACTTAAGAATCACTCCTATTTATTGTTTATTCTCATCCCGACTCTCCCATGATTATATTTTAGCACTCCATCAAATAATATCAAGAGCCGGCACGCACATCGTTTCGGCTCTTGATCGGTTATCTTATCAAGTATTTCCTTTTTTTGCGTACCGCCCCGGGGTCAGCGCCTTGCACGTTCTCAGCTTTGAACATTCAAACCCCCAGCCGGAATTGACGAGGTATTGACAGCTGTGAGGATAGCCCGCTCGGATGGCATGGAGGATTTTTTTCTGGGTCTCGACCGCTTTATAGCGAGGGTCCTCGCTGGATATCTGGTGGATCATGACTTCCCCGCCCTCGTAGCGGATAAGACTCGTGATCAGCGCATACCAAAGCGGCTCCGGGATATGCTCCGCGTGGTCAAGGCACCAGCCGAAAAACTCACACCCGTGCATAGCCTTGTTTAAGGCCGGCAGGGGAAACTGGTAAATCTCCTGCCGGTTCGTAACGCTTAATTTTCTCCCGGACTTTTCGGCCATGCCCTGGAATACGCTGACGGGATAGCGGATATCGGGATGCCAAGAGATTATTTCGGCTTTTCGCATCGTTTCAGGCTTGATATTCATGGTCCCGGGGACCCGAAAAATCCGCGCCAAATCCGTGGCCGCCATATCCCCGCCCATGTGCCGTGTGAGACCGCGTTCGATGGCCGCGGCGTCGTCTCTCGTCTCATCGTCGGGCGTCGGGTAAAAATCATCCAGGAGCCAATAGGCGTGATAGCCTCCTCCGGAATCGACCAAAACGCTGGGCAACGGGTCTAATTTTTGCACCTGTTCCCACGCTTCGCTCTTTGGCCGCCCGTGGGCGTCGATGTCCGCCCAAAGTACGGAAATTCCGGAGACGTCATGAATCTCTTTGCCCTCCGGCGTATTGCGCGGACAGAGCGAAAAATAACAGTGGGCCTTGGTGTCGTAATACTCGACCAACCGGTCTATTTTTTCCCAGCTCTCCGCTCCCCCTAAATCAACTGAATATCGTCGAATACTTTTATTGGGGTGTATGAATCGCAGTTCGACACACCCATGAGCGTTTTTGAATATTTCCTGAAAGAACATGGACCGGTCTCCTTTCGTGTGAAAAATAAGGCCCTTGCAACATACAAGGGCCTTAGCTAGAAAGAAGGGAAGGGGTTCACAAAAAAATTAGAATCGACGGCCGCCGGCGGCAGGTTGCCTTGCCGCAGGCGCCGGTGCCGGGCGCATAGCCACAAAGTCCGAGATATTGTAAAACTTAACCAAAGCGCCGGCCCGATTGGGTTTTTCTTTGCAGTCCACCATGAACTGACAATTTTTGCCAATGAACTGTTCCAAATTGACCTGTTCGCCGATAGCAAGCTCCCGTCCGCCATTTAAGGCAGTGATCCATTTATTGAGTTTTGACTTCGGAGAGAGGTAAAGGGTTGCTGAACCCTTCACTGTGGTCTCGGCCGGAATCTCCGGGTCATTGATTTCGACGACGAACTCGGCCATGGTCGTGACCCCCCGGTCAAACGTCGCCTCTTTTTCCCTGATCTCTGTGATTACACCCGACAGGACCGTGGCAATGGGTAAATCCGGATAAGCTTGGTCTTCGTGTTTAACAATCGTAAGCGGCATGATATACACTCCTTTCAAAAGTCGGCGTATTGCCTCGTGTTTGATAATATTATATATCGTACCTGGTTTGATGTCAATGTTCTGTTCAAATATTATCGTGCAAAAGTTCATCAGTCTTTTCGATGCCATAGTTTACCCCGCTTGCATACGTCGCCGCCAAGAGCTGTTCGACGAGTACGTCATATGTCTCGAAAAGCTGCCTCTTTTTTCCCGTTAACGTTAGGGTTGCGGTCAATTTCTCTTCGCGGATATCCTCCGCTGTCAGACGCAGCGCTTCTTGGATGCCGTGTCGAATCCCGTCTTTGTGTTTAGAAAGCACGAGCTGCCCAATAAGTGTCTCATATTCCCGAAAAAGTTGTGCTTCGCTCTCAGTTAAAGAAAGACCCAAAAGCCGATTTCTGGCAGCCCTCGTGTTGTTGGTCAGTTCCACAACCGTCATAGAAAAAATCCCCTTTCTCATCTTTTTTTGCAAATGGGCGAATATACCTGTTGCATTCTGTCGATAATATATGATAGAATATTGCCAGCGAAGCTCAGATCTGTCTGAAAATACCAGAGATCTTATTTGAGGAATGAAAGGTCGGGATGAAATGCGTATTGGTGAGGAAATCAGAAAGGCCCGCATTAAAAAAGGCTTAACCCAAATCGAATTGGCCGAGCGGGCGGACGTTGCTCAGGGCAGGTTGTCCATGATTGAAAATGACAAATACTTAGACATGAGTCCGGAGGGGCTCGCTTCCATATTGGGAGCGTTAGGCATATCTTATGCCGAGATCGCGGCTCGTGCCCAAGAGGCCGACGAGCGGGTAACGATATTGGACGTCATCTCAGGTAAGCTAGACAAAGTGATTCAAGTGCTCTTTGCCGGGAACGGCCGCATGATTGAAACACGGCCCAAGCTTATCAATCAACTGGGAGACGCCACGCTTTTGCCGGTTGAGTTTGCCCCGCTGCTGACCGTCGAGCTGCTGGAACCCGTCGGCCAGTACAATACCGGGGACGTGATGTTCTTTGCCCCCATAAAAAATAATGCGGAAATTCATGAGAATGATTATTTAGCGGCCGAAACCGAAGCCGGGCTTCCCGTGGTGTTCCCGGCTTCGGATAGGGACCAATACCCGCGACCCATCGGGAGAGCCATCCGGGTCCTGGTAAAAATTGGCTAGAACATATGTTCAGGAATATGATAGAATATCAGTTCTATAATGTCAATAGGAGATTTTGAACAGTCCAAATCTTGGGCTGTTTTGTTTTTCGGTATAAGTCCCCTCAATAACGCATTCAGGCAGTTTTTTTACGGCCTTGGCACTGACTGAGAAAACATCCAAGGGGTTAATGCCCTCGTCGTGGAGTCTGCCCGAGAGTAATGCGAGATCGAAGACCTTGGTCGGGCTTGCCGGATTAAGGCGCCACTCTTTTTCACCGACTGCGAGGGGTCCGTTGGCCTCCACGTAGGGCCTCAAAAGATCTTTCCCTTGGTTAACGGCGGCCGCGGCCCTCATCGTCCAGCCGGCCAGGGCTTGATAATCGTTGTCGTGGCGCGGGTCGGTCAAGTGACAGAGTATGGCTCCGGGGCAGCCGTCGCAATAATGCTCGTTTGCCGAGAATGCCGGGTATCCCTGGGGGATTCTGTCTAAGATTTCTTTCCCCATGCTTTTGTAATATTTCAGGGTTGGGTTCATGATTTTGCGCGTGTAGACAGCGGCAACCTTTTGATTGTAGCGAAGGAAAAAGAGGACAGCGGTTACCGATTGGATGGTCTTGTCCTGCTTGAAAACCGCCGCGGCATAGGTTCTGAGCTGAAGCGTGTCATCCGGATGATACATGACCCGGTTGGTCTTATAATCCAGGATGGTCATGTGCCGCCCCTGGGCGATAAGCACATCCATAGAGCCGTTGAGGGTAATCCCTCTGGCTATGGGAACGCGGAATTCATATTCCCTTTTGACGTCCGCGCCAACCAAATTAAGACTGTCCAGGAATTCTTGCCCCCGGCCGACCCATTCCTGTATTTCCTCGGGAGAGTCCTCGGGGACAGCCTCCGAATCCTCGTCCGCCAGTGCTTCGTGTGTGGCCGTGCCGTTTTCCAACGCTTCGGTTGACGCACCCCGCAGACTCATCACGTATTCGATGTAATACCGCCTCGGGCAATGAGCATAGGTGGTGCCGCGCGAGAAGCTTAGATTCAGGCTTACTTTTTGCAATGATTTCAACGTTGCTTCCATTCTAAAGGCCCCCTTTCATTTGTTATTATATCATATGTTATCGTGATACACAATGATATCCCCGGCTCTCGCTTCCCTATTGTGGGGCCTGGTGTCATTTGATATATTTTTGATATACTCTATTGTAAATTAATATTCATTGTGATATTATATATATAAAGCGTTATCGAAAGGGGATGAGTTATCAATTATGAAATTCTTTGTCTATGGCACATTAAAGCGGGGTTTCCCAAACGCGCGTTTTATCCCGGACAAGCACATCCAATCGGCGGTGCCGGCGCGGCTTAAGGGCTTTGACATGTATTCGACCGGCGCTTTCCCAGCGATTATCCGCGGCGAAGGTGTCTCTCAAGGTGAGCTGATTACTCTAAAATCCGATGCCCCGGCCCAAGAGATATTACGCAGTGTGGATCAATTGGAGAATGAAGGCCGCATGTACCGGCGCGAGACCTTGCCCGTGATCACGAAGAGCGGAGACATCGAAGAGGCATATGTATATGTCTGGTTATATGAAACAACTCGTTTAAAAAGGATTAAGGATAATATATGGCATAAGAGATAGCTTATCGATGAGTAATGAGATAATTGACATTTCAATGAGTACTATCGGACAGAAAAAGAGCGCACTTTAGTGGGATAAAAAAGGGTGTTTTTAACAGTGTGTTTAAACTATTATTTCATGCCATATCGATATCGCATAGCGATAGCCCCGACCCGTTATACGGCAAGGGATTGGTGGATCGGATGCAGTCAAAATTCGTCAATGAAAAGGGGGGCTTTTTACGGACCAGTTTATCGATTATATTGTGAGACATCATAAAGATTCAAATGACCTTGTCAAAATCATGCGTTTATGCGCCGACAAAAAGGCGCTAACGAAGCGTCAAATTTTAGACTACATGGACGTCTCCCCCGCCCGATTAAGCAACATGATTTACCTCTTGGAATCCCTCGGTCTCGTCAAAACGTCTTTTGTCGGCCGGACCATATTTGTCACAAGGGGGGACTCTCATGGAGTTGGATTATGATCAATTCAAGAGCTTGATTTTGGATCATCCGGACCGGAATAAATTGATCCGCATTTTGACGCTCATCGACAACTCGGCGAGCCCGGCGACGACGGGGCCGATTATTCGCAAGCAGGTCCGGATCGCGCCCGCCTCGCTTGAGCGGATGTTATATTTTTTGACCGGGATTGGAGCGGTGGTCGCCCAACCGGTGGGACGGGCCCAGGCGTACGCGCTCACGGCAAATTATAGCGGCCATCTATTAGACGATCTGAAAGGCGGAGATGAAAATGCTTAAAACGCTCGTAATTGGCGCCGGACAAGGGGGCGGGAAAATTGCCGTCGCTTTTCAGGACGGGCCGATTTTCGCTCTCAATTCCACCGACAGCGACGCACTGCCGGAACTGTCGGGCGAACATAAAATCTATTTTTCGAATGGCGGCGCCGGTCAAAACGCGTCCGTCGGCCAGCAGCTCTTCGCAGAACATTATAACAGGATAGAGGAACAATTGTTTGCTAGGATTAAAGACACCGGTCAGCCCCAGGTTATTATCGTCTCCGCTTCGCTGGGCGGAGGGACCGGTTCGGGCACGCTCGGGCACTTGGCAGACATGTTAAAAGCCCAATATCCCGACGTGCCGGTGTTTGGGGTGGTCACGCTGCCGGAAAACGCTTTTCTCAACCCGAACTCGGCCGCTAATGTGATCGTAGCCATGGAGATTTTGAAACAAGCCGCCGCTTTGGATGCCATGATTTTCTGGGATAACAATAAAGTACTGGCACGGGATATTCCTTTGGATACGGTCAACAAATTGGCTTGGGGGCCTATCAAGCGCTTTATGAAATACGTGGGTTATCCCAGCACGGTCCGGACGCTGGACACCCAGGATTTTTATTCGCTGATTCAGCGGGGCGGCTCTATGGCAGTCTTTGATACCAATCTTCCCTTGGCGATGACCGACCCGGACGAAATCATTGACCAAATTCAAAAGACATGGGGGCGCGGGTTTTACCCCTCAGAAATCACTGAAAACCTTGACTTCGTGGGCGGATTCGGCTTCATCGTCGCCGTTCCGGAAATCAGGCAAAACCGGGAAAGACTGTATCACCAGCTTAACACTCGCTTGAGCGGCATGTTTCCCCAAAAAACAATCCGCGCCACAGGATTTTTCATGGATCCCGAACTGCCGGCATCTCAATACAAGGTCATCACACTGTTATCCGGTCTCCCCTTCCCTAACCGCCGATTGGCGGACATCATCAGCGTGGCCAAGACCAAGCGGACCATCGTGGAAATGCCGGATCTCACTCAAGATGACGATTTGGTTGCAACTCTGGGAGACAATTTGCGGGTCGTTATCCCGCAAAAACGAGGTGAGGACAGTAAGCTCGCGGCGTTTTTAGGCGGAATGGCAAAGCCTCCGGCAAGAACGCCAATGATGAAAAAGAATAGGATTTGACCCAAATATCCGACGGCCAGAACCGTCGGATATTTTTGTTGGACAAAAACCACCTATATATGAGAGGTGGTTTTTATGTTTAAAGATGACCGTGGCGGTATCGATCCTTATATTGCCCTCATCATTTCCATAACAGTCCTTATGGTGGGGCTGATTTTCGGGGTCGAAGCATTAATCGTCCCCCGAACCCAGACAACCCTGCAAACCGCGGCGGAAATGCTGGTCAAGTCCGAGTCGATCAATGGCTGTATTACCACCGGGACGCAAAAAGCGGTCGAAAATTATTTGCTGGACAACCAGTTGGATCCCAAAAAAGTGTTTTTCTCTCCCCCGCCCAGTTCCCAGTCGGCATACGGAACCGACATGGGGTCAACATCCCAGCCAGCTATTACTTTGGGATACGACCTAAATGTCTTTGCCCTATCCCCCTCCAAGACGGATCCCCTGTATGTTCAGGCCCAGGCACCCATTAACAAAAGCTCGTACACTCCGAACAGCGCAAATAATTCCGCGGACTGCGCCAATTCGGGGCTCTTTACCGGGGTTCCCGGGGGCTCCGATTCCGGGAATTCGCCCGGGGCCGGCAACATCAGCACGCCGACCGCGGGGTCAATATCTGCTCAAGTTCCGTCCACGGCAACTCAAGGGGTCGTCACTATGATTTCCGGTCAGACGGATTTACCCGGTGCCCAGGTTTCCATTTTTGGAGCCGGTTTTTCCTCGACCACCACCGCCGACGGGAATGGTAATTTCTCTTTCCCGGCCGTTTTTACTCTGGCCGGCCCTAATCAAGTGTTAACCTTGTCCTCGGGGAGCGCCAGTCAGGTTTATTCCATCACGGTGAATCCGGATCCCGTGGGTTCCATCCAGTTCACCTCTCCGAACCCAAATGCCGTGCAAATCGGACAGCCTTTTGTCATTGCCGGCACGGCCAGGGACACGAACGGGAACCCGTTGCCGGATGGCACACGGTTGAGTTTTACCAGCAATGATCAAACAGACATCCCGACACAAACGGTTCCGGTCTTAAACGGGCAGTTTTCACTCACGTTACCCTCCGGGATTACCCAAAATGTCGCCAGCGTGTTGGTAAGCGAAACCGACACGAGTCCGGCCACCACCTATTCCATTACCGCAACCCCGGGCCAGCCCAAATCCATCACCGTTTCCGCCAGTCCGACGACCGTCAAGGTCGGCAATCCGGTCAACTTGACAGGGTTTGTCGCCTCATATGGCGGAATGGCCGTCCAAGACGGCACCCCGGTTACCATAAGCTTAAACGATAATACGTTGGGAACCGCAACAACCACCGGCGGCCATTACTCTTTCACGGTGCCCGGAGCGGATTTAACCCAAGCGGGCCCCAACAACCTCTATGTTTCTACGGGGAATAATATTTCGGCCTCGGCAACAGTCCTTGTCAATCCCGGCATCCCGGCCCAGATCTCCGGTTTGTCCGGAGTCCCCAATCCGGTCAGTCCGGGATCCAATACGGCCATTACCGGCGTCGTCGAGGACCAATACGGGAACCCCGTCAATCAAGCCTACTCAATCAGCGTCAACGGCGCATCCGAAACGTGTGACACCCATGGGGTTTTGTCTTTCAGCTGGTCATTTCCCAATCCGGGGATGCAAACGCTCGATTTCACTTACGGGGGCGCGGTTATTGGCGCTTTAACGATCAACGTGAATACCACTGTGAATGGGCTAAGACTAACCCCCGTCCAATCGATTTACACCATTATCGCCGGCCAATCTGTCACCGGCATACAATTCAAAATGACCGACTCGAACGGAAACCCCGTCAAGGGCGATACTGTAAGCTTTGAGGGCCAAAACGGCACGACGGCTTCAAACGGATTGGCCGGGCCATTTAACACGCCCGTCTTGACAACGGCTGGCTCTCAAACTTTGACGGCCACCGTTCCCAGCATTCCCGGCTCGGAGGGGACCGTAGGCGTTGTGGTTAACCCTGCCGCCGCTTACCAGCTCCAGGGGGCGACCGTTTCCCCCAACCCAGTGATTGCTGGTTTCAAGGCCAGCGTCAACGGGATTGTGGCCGATCAATACGGGAACCCCGTCAGCGGCGACTCTATCGTTGTTTCTGGGGGCTACGGCGCGCCATCGTCCCCATCGGTTTCCGGGCAAAACGGCATTCCGGGCTACGTGAGCGTCCCTATAACCGGAACGAATGTTGGCGGGCCTTATCCGTTGGCTGTCAAAGACTCCACGACCAGGGTAGCCTTAGTTTCATCATTATCCCTTACGGTCAAAGCTCCGTCAGGCGCGACACTCAGCCTATCCCCCGTGAACGGGACCGCTATTGCGGACGTTAACACCGGATTCCAAATCAAAGCCTCGGTTACCGATAATACGGGGGCGGCCATTCCGGACGTCTCGGTGTCGTTCAGCGTATCGCCGGATACGTCGGCGGGGTTGAACCCCATTCCTGGGATAACGGACAGCTCGGGGAACGTGATAGAGACGGCGACTTTCAATCAAACCGGAAACCAAGTGATAACCGCCGCGGCAACCGTTGACGGGCAAAACCTCAGCACCTCGATTGATTTGTATGCGACCACTCCGATCATGGGGAGCATTTCTTGGGGTACGGTTGGACCTAATCCCGTGGTTGCGGGTAACGGTTTAACCGTTGCCGGGCAAGCGCTGGATATCACAGGCAACCCGATTAGGAACACCCAAATTCAAATCTATTTCAAAGAGGGCGGCGCCGGAGTCCAAACTCTAAACACAGACGCGAACGGATATTTCTGGACGACATTGACGCCTACGGTAACCGGCCAGATAACCTTGATGGCGCAAATTGGAAACGTCGTGATCCAATATCCGACTCCAATTACCGTCAATCCGGGTCCGCCGGTGAGCGGCACAATCAGCTTCAATTACACCCCACCGCTGCTGACAAACGATACTTTCACCGTCGTTGTCCATTTGCAGGACGCCAGCGGCAACAGTGTGCCGAATGTCCCGGTCACCATTAACGCATCGTCGCCAACGAAAGCCTTTTATAATCCCAGCACTTGGCATCCAGATACTTGTAGTGATGGTTCACCAGTGCTATGGAACTATTATGGTTATTACTGCAACTGGCCAGCCACGCTTATTCCCGGTTATTACACCTATCAATATCCAGAAACCGTCAATACTGACGCCAACGGCAACGCGACGGTAACGATGCAGACCAGCCAGGACAACTCAAAATATGGGACCATAAACGTGACGGCAACGGCGGGGTCATTAAATTTAACAAAATCTATTTACGCCGATGTCCAATCTCCCGTGTCATATAATGTCACAGGTTTTACGGATACAATATCTCAACAGTCTGCCTATATAAGCATTTTGGATCAAAAGGGAAGGCCGATCAATAATGTCCCTGTGCACGTAGCTTGTACATGGGTGGGAGGGAGTGTCTTTAATCCGTATGACAATATTGGATTTAACAATACGTCAGTAAATATCCTTTCACCAACATGGCAAACTCTTTGGTATTCCGCTGCCGGTCAAGGGAATCAATACTCCCCCGTGGATACCACATTCAGCGGGACACAGTTTGTATCTTTTGCTTCGTTATCCCCCTCAAAATATCAGGCATCACAATACTATTGTCACATGGAGGGAGCTGCGTGCACCATAACCTATAAAATTAAAATTACGGTCAATGCAGTGTCGATTACTTTAGATTTTTAACAGAATCCAGAGCAACATTGTACCGGTTAGCCTTTCGTCGATGCCTAAATAACCGGATGTCCACAAACATCCGGTTGTCTTCTGTTTCCAAAACAGGGACACCTATCCTCTCTTGCAATATTATCAACCATGCTATAATATATTATCATGAAAGGGAGTGGTCTCTATCAGAGCATATTATCAACGGTGTTGGGATGTCTATATGACTTGGTTGGGGGATCGTCCCGTAACCTCGGCTACCATTCGGGAATACGCCGAGTCGTTGGAAACACCCGATAAAGTCAATACGTTCCTCGTCGCCGCTAAGTACAACGGGCTTCCCAATATAAAAATCCCAGCCAAAACGATTAAAGCCGCGACCGAGCGGTATTACGAACAGCGGTGGAACGCTTATTTGGATTGGCTTGGAGAGGGAAAGCCCTTAACCTCGAAAACTATCGCAAACTATGTCGAGGAAACGAAAAACAAACATTACAGCCACGCCACCATTAATGCCTTTTTGAACGCGGCCGCGTATTTTGCTCCGTCGTATATTACCATCCCGCCCAAAGAGTACCGGCCGAACGTGAAGCGAATGCCGAAATTGACGGCGACGGAGCTGGATTATTTTAAGCGGGGTATCCCCACGCTTAAGCCGGACCAGCAAGAGGAAATCCGCCGGTTGTTGCGGGGCGAAAAGCCGCAGCGGCGCTATGCCGCTTATTATTTCCTGGTCCAGCGGCTGGGGCTTATGACACTTGGGCGGTCCGTCGCCCCCAGCCAAATTACCGGATTGGAGCGACAAAACGATGCCGTCGGTTAAGGCCAACCTTGGCATGATTTTGGAACAACAAATCTTTTTGGCTTGCGATTGGTATGCCGCGCGGGGTTATGCTCTCATCCAAAAAATCCCTACGCCGTGGGAGCCGGAACGTCGGGACGGACGTATCATCGGGGCGCACCCGGCGAAAAAGTCAACCATTGATTTTCTCGGGGCCCTTGCGCCCCATGGTCAAGCCATCGCCCTGGAAGCCAAAGAGGAGCAGACTGCCGCCATCCGCAAAAGCCGGGTTAAACCTCACCAAGTGAAATTTCTCAAAACGCTGGCCGCTTGCGGCGGGGCAGCCTATATCGTGGTCGGGTTTTACAATGCGAACCGGTTTTTCCTCGTTCCCGCCCCGCTTTGGGGCGATTGGCCGAATCCGATCTTTACTGTTCAAGACTGCGCCCGGTTTGGCACGGAGATCTTCCTCTGGGATGAGAACCGGAGACTGGATTTTTTGGGGGTAGCATCATGCCCGAACGTCAAATAAACATTTTCGGCAGTGACGATCTGATTGAAAACCTGGTTGATACGAAAGGTTTTTCACCTCAAGCACAAGATCATATCCGGCTGCTGAAAAACCTTTCCCAAGAAATAGCCGTTTTAAATCTTTACGATTTTTCCCAGGACGAACGTGAGTACGTCCGGTTTTTAAGGGGAAGGGTTGTGAACGCCCTTGACAAGCCTGTGTAAAACGAAGCTCTGCGATCTGTGTCCGTATCAGCAAATTTGCGGCGGGTGCCCCGGCTGCGACCGGATTTATATTCACGATCACCAGTGCCAAAAGTGCTTGTTGACATGCGTGGATAAGCCCGGTGTTTTGGCGGCAGCCCATAACGAGTGGGACCGGCTGCAATGGCCGCGCCCGACACAAGCACACAAGGGGATCCCGGGGCTCCCAGAAATCATTCATACCGTGGGGTCTATTTCCAAAGCCCCCGTGGAATGGGAAGCATGGCTCCCCACAATTTATAAAAACAAACGTCCGGATCGATCCGCGTCCGCCAGCCGGTTCGTCGCCGTTCATGGATATTCGCCGGATGGGTATTTAGCCGACTTGTGGGCACACCGGGCGGATTATTGGGCTTATTACCGTCAATTTGATCTGGTCTTTACCCCTAATTTCTCAATCTATGATAACGCCCCCCGCTTTGAACAGCTCATCAATCTCTACCGGACGACTAAATGCTACGCCGAAATGGTGAACGCCGGATTGCCGGCGATCTTGGACGTGGCTTGGGGGCAGTCGGCCGATATAGAGCGCTGGGTGGAATACATCAGGGCGATCCACCCCCCGGCAATTGCCATGAGCCTCCAGGGGATCGGGGGCGTCAAGCAGTCCAAGGACTGGATTATGGTGACCATTGGGTATGCCTCCATTCTCAAACGGATCCCGGCGGATATCGAGGTCATTTTTGTGGGCGTGGCCTCAAAATATCGGGCCAACACCGTCCGGGCCATCACCGGGCGGGACGATTTGCACTGGATGACAACATTCGCGTACATGTATTCCCGCTATGGCAGACTCTGGGACGGCCGCAAGGCGAGTTCCGAGCTGACCCGAGACGAAATATTTCAACTATCAACAAGGGAGATGAGTTTATGCCCAAAGGACGGTATTCCACAGCCAACAACGGCATGAGCGCCGGTCACAGCGGCGGAGGCCACGCGGACGGACCCGGCGGCGTTGCCGGCGGGTATGCTCCCGGCGGAATGGGGGTTGAACCCCAGGCGATTTCTGAAGAGCCCCGGTCTGTCGTGATCGAACAGTACAGCCGGACGAGGCACCAAATGGAACCGTTGCTCGTAACATTCAATGGACCCGGCAACGGCGCTCATGTTGTGAGTGGCTCGGGCCACGGGTATGAAACGACGATTGACTCTTGTACTTGCCCGGATTTTGTCATGCGTCATCATGCGTGTCGGCATATTCAAGCCATCCGCAATTCGATGGGATTGCCGCCTTTAGGGGATGATTGGCGGCCGGGGGCCAACACAGAGACGCAGGTGCCACCGGATGATTTAGCACAACAGCAGCATCAACGGGACGAGGAAATGCGCGACCGGTTAGCCCGCCTGGCAGAAATGGACACCGAACAGGGGTTTGTTTCCGAGGATGAAAATCTTTGGAACCAATGCGCTGAAATGGCCCAAGAGCCCCCGATTTATGAAACCGAAAATGTCTTGGACGGACCCGAGGGAAATACATTTGGGATCGAGCTTGAGTTTGCCGGTGGCAACCGGATAGGCTTGGGGAGGGCTTTATACGAGGCGGGGCTAATACGGAGTCCACAGCAAGACGGCTATCACAGCGGCGTCTATAATAACGACATGGTTCATTGGCGCTATGAACGCGATGGTTCGGTCGATGGTGAAATTGTTTCCCCACCGCTGCGGGATACCCCCGAGAGCTGGGAACAGATTAAAAAAGTGTGCGAAATTGCCAAGCAGTACGGCGCCCGCGTGGATGCCCGCTGCGGCGGTCACGTGCACGTCGGAAAAGAGCCTCTCGACCAGAATCGGAATCGGAAACACCGGCTGTTTCAGCTTGTTGCCGGCAATGAGGATATCTTTTTCCGGATGGCGGCCGCCGGGGAGATGAACGGGCGATTTCGCGGGTTCCATTATGTCAACCCGATTGGGGACCAGTGGTATGACCGGAGGGCCGCCACCGATCAGGAAGCGGAGCGTCGAATCGGAATCCGTGACAGGACAAGTAATTACCCGGCCGTGAATATGCGGGAAAACACGGTTGAATTCCGTTATTTTAATGGTTCGTTGACCCCCGAACAAATACAAGCCAACGTTAAATTAGCCTATAATACAGTCAAAGCGGCCGCTATCGAAAACCGGCGGACTCAACGAGGTCAATTGCTGCCGGAACGGTCTATGCCGGTTGGGACCAGCCGGGAATCCGAGGACATGGGGACTGTTAAGCGGTTTTTTGATACTGTATTCTCGAAAAGCAAAGACAAGGTCAGCGCCATGAGAGCATTCATGAGCTCGCGTTGGCAAGAAAGGAGCTAATTTATGTACAAATTTCTCTTAGACTCCGAACCGGACGACGGGCCGATTTTGTTAATCGACGTCCAAACGGGAGACCGTATCGTCGGGGAGAGTCCGCGGGACATGGTGGCCGGATACATGCGAAATTTTGATTACCTCGATATCCAGGACGGCGGGGTGGCCGCTTTTATGAGACAGAGGCTCGGTAAAGACCTGCTTGACGCCATGCCGCTGTCGTTGAGGCGGCTGCCCAAATTCCCCATAGATTACACGTCCGACCGCAAGTTTTTGGAAGGGCTGGCTCTTAACGAAATCATCGGGATTTACGAAAATGACGGCTCGTACCGAGTTCGACCGGAAACACCGGATCTGCCCCCGATAGAGCACCATTGCTCACGCTGCCAATACGACAAAGGAAACGAAAAATGCAGTCAATTTGAGGCGTGGGCCGATGACGACGGTGCCCATTGCGTGGGGTTTGCCCGTCCGGATCTGCCGCCTCAAGAGATGGACGGGGACAAGCCGGTGTTGCGCTTGGTGGACTTTGGACATCCGGAAGTGTTTTTCGGCGAGCACGATCCGGAAGCCGAGGAGCAGGAAGCGCTCCGGGCGATTTTCGAATATGACGGGGAAGACGATGAGGATTAAAATGGCAAATTTAGAGAAAAACCCACTTAACGAAATCGTTAAAAGTCTAACCGACAAAGGGGTTAATCTTGCCCGAACCGAAACATTAACGCTTTCCCCGGATCAAGCCAGGGCCGTATTATTTATGGTAGGGCAAGGGGCCACGAATCAGGATTTGAATTCCCCTGAGCTGTCCGAAAAAAAGCTGCAGTTGATGGAACAGTTACAGGCGCGAATCTCTGATGGGGAAAATACTGTCCCCATCCAAATGGGATATCTCGATGTCATGGTTTTAAACTTTTGCGTGGTCAACTTAACAAGACCCGCACTTCAAAACATTTTGAATGTGCTAAAGGGTGCCGCCGGTAACCAGACGGAGAGCACTATGTTGCTCAAAGATCCGGCACAAGGGTTGCTGTTTCTTATTGGTCAAGACTTTGAGGCTGACGCCGAAGTCAAAAACCAGTTTATGCAGGAATTACTGAAACATATCAGATCAGGGGATGAGCCGTTTTTAATCAATTTAGATTCCGGGAAAAAGCTTCTTATCGCGATGGGCATTCTGAATTTCATGGGCATCCTGCAGTCGTTGGTTGAAGGGGCTGGGTTAAACCCGTAATGTCAGCCACCCCATGGCTAAAGTAAGATGGCTATAGGGCCCCTAACAATCCCCCCTGGACATACGGAGAAAAAAGGTGCCCCCAATGTTAGGGGGTGCTTTTTTCTATGGATTAATTTTCCGATTTAAGCAGTGTTTCGATCACTTGTACAAGTTTGTATGCATCTGAGTTGGCGGCATCCCCCTCCTCTAGAAGACAAACTGCCAAACCAAAATAGGAATGAAATCCGTATTTCCTCAGTTTGTACTCGACCACAAAATCCAAATCACTTTGCTCCGTCCCTTCGTTTCTAGCAACAGAACCGAACAAAGCCAATCTTTTTACTCCGAACATCTTTGCTCAAATCATCGTTACCGGTATCATCTGCCCGACCAGGTCTTCACACGGGCAAATAACGCCACCGGAACCCCTTACAACCCCGCTGATTTTGTCCAACACCGAAAATGCCTCGACGTCTTTGCGGCTCAGGTCGGCATACTTTTTGACTTCAATCGGATAAAGCGCCCCGTTTTCAGAAATGATCAGGTCTATCTCATTCTGCTCCTTATCACGATAAAAGAAGAGAGGCGGTTCGAGGACGCCCGCGTTGAAATAACTTTTAATGATCTCGGCTATCACGAAAGTTTCAAAGAAGGCCCCGGCCATCGCCCCGTTTTGCATCACGTCGGGGGTATTCCACCTTGTCAGGTAAGCGGCCAGCCCTGCATCCAGAAAATACACTTTGGGCGTCTTGACAGCCCGTTTTGTCAAATTGTTAGAATAAGGCTGTAATAAGTAGACCAGATGGGAGGTCTGCAAAATAGAGAGCCAACGATGTGCGGTAGGCTGACTGACACCAATATCCCGGCAGGCGGAAGCGAGGTTTAGTAATTGCCCGGTGGAAGCCGCCATGGCCGTGATGAATTTAAGGAACTTTACTTCATCACCCACTTGGGTGAGTTCCCGCACGTCTCTCTCAATGTAAGACTTTGTGTAGGCTCCGTAGAACATCTGCCAGTCAATCTCTGGGTTGGCGTGCAGCTCCGGCATACTGCCCCGGTGTATGATCTGCCAAATCTGCTTATAGGTCGTTTTCTTTAAGTCCCAAGATCTTTCCGTGAAATACCCAGGGGTGGGGATAAAGGGTTTACTAAACTGGGTTCCATTGATTTCACGCAACGAAAGCCCCAGCAGACTGAGGATACCCATGCGCCCCGCCAAGGACTCGCCTACATTTCTCATCATCCTGAACTGTTGCGATGCCATGGTTTGTGTTGCTCTATTCTCTTGCCCCTAAACTTGATTTCACGCATGAAAATTCGCCTCTCTTTCCTCTATTTTTCAACATCAACAAATGCTTTTTAGATCTTCATCCGTTACTGACGTGAATTCATCGCCATCAGACCGGCAAATAAAAAACGTGCCACAGATCACATCTCGCCCAACTCGCCGATTAGGCGGGTAGCCCTTGAGTTTTCCTTCCTCGTCGCACACTAGGAGCAACCCATCGTCCAGATGGATTACCTCGATGTACCCTCCGACAACATTTTGGCACGCGGCCAGGGTGTTTTGGATTTCCCGAATCTGTGCTAATTGGCCGGGTTGAAAGACCAGAACCTTAATTTTGTCCACAAGTCGTTCTTCAACTGCGTTCGCGAACTCGTGTGCCATTTTGGTAATAACCCCCTTTTGCTTTTCGCTGAATTTCCCTAACGCTTCTCGGCAAGCCTCTTTGTTGATGGACCATTCGTCCATAGTTTCATCTCCTCCTTTTGGGGTGAACCGCCGCCATACCGCATTATGGGCGGGCGGCCCTGCTTTTGATCAGTTTCCCGTGAAACTAACGGTTGCTCAATTTCTGCAATCGTTCTTTCACTTCATTCATTCGATTATCTTAATTTCTTCAACTTTCGTATCTATCTCTTCCCACGAACCACTTCCGTCTTCATCAAAAGCTTGCGCATATGCTAATTCTTTTGCATCTTCTTCATTTTCAGCCTCAACAAATTGAACCGACCTCATTTTGTGAGTCATGTAAATAGTGTATTTCATCGCTCATTATCCCTCTCTTCCTTTTCTCATAGAACGCAATCGTATTGGCCGTAGTCATAATCCGGCCGGAATACTATTTGGCTTTTTCCACATTTGCACCCAACGGCACTGTTCACACGAGCAATTCGTATACCTTTTGATGGACGAAGAAATCCGTCTCATCAAACGTTCTCGCCCTCCTCTCTGTGGTTTCGTATATTATATTATATCATATATTATTAGCAATCGCTATTGCTTTTTCCCGGCCATGGTATATAATATTATCACAACTAAGGAAAGGGGTGCCTCTCATGTATGCTCAGGGGGATTTTGTCGATAAGACTTTTTATCTCGCCAATGTGCAGCAAGGTTATACAAACAACCAAGGTAAGCCATACCTTTGCATTGCCCTGGCGGACCAGGACGAGGATTTGGACGGCCACTATTGGGATATGGAAATCGGGAATCTCGGTGCCGAAAAGGGGGATTGTGCCCGAGTTCAGGGCACCATTCAGGTGTTCAATGGGTCTGTCCAGCTGAAAATCACCAGTCTGCACAAAGTGGCTCCTGTGGATATGATGCGCGAGGGTCGAACACCCCTAGATGAGCTAATGACCCGACTGGATCGTGTTGTCGCCCATATTCCAGCGGACTCGATTTCCAATGATTTGTGGGAGAGGTTCGTGCAAACCGACATGTTTCGAGACTTTGTCAACGCACCTGCGGCCATGACCATGCATCACAACTATAAGCACGGACTTCTGGAGCATAGCGTTTCCGTAGCCGATATCGTGATGCCCCGACTCCCGGAAGACGAGTTTGGAATCGGAACGGTGGCCGCCATCATGCACGATATCGGCAAGGTGGACACCTATGCTTTCGAGGGACCGGCCGTCGTGATGACGGATCAGGGAAAAATGCTGGGACATATCGTTTTAGGCGTCATGAGGCTCCAACCCTTGCTGGAGGGTTTCCCGGACGCATTCAAGACTGTTTTCCTCAACGCTGTGGTCGGCCACCACGGCAAATATGAATGGGGTTCGCCCGAATTGCCTAAAACCCGCTTTGCTTGGCTCTTGCATTGGGCCGACCAGTTAGATTCGGTCAGTCAACATATTGTGGACATGCGGGATTGGAATGGCTGGATGTCCGGGGACAAGATGTTTAGGACGGAGTTGTTAAGGTTTTAGGGGGCAATTTTGTGCACCTGCCCCGCCTTTCAAAACAAAAAGCAGTGCAAACATCTAAAATCTTTGGAAAGGATGATTCGGAATGTGTAAATGTCGGACCTGTGACGGCACGGCCTGTCAATGTTCTAAGTGTCCAAACAAGAGCTGCATTTATCTCAAGTATGATTTGTGCCGTAAACGAGAGGTGTTGCGCCGTGAATCGTAAGCGAGTTATGGTCACCGTTTTAGCGGTATTCGTGATTCTTTTGACATTAACTGTGGTCCCAAAGACTGGGTACAGGGTTTACAAATCCGACGGGTCTATCATAACGCTCGTCCCGTCTAAGCAGCATCCCCTAATTTTCTTTGCCACTTGGTGTCCTCACTGCCAGCAAGACCTGGCCAACAAAATTAATCCGAACGCTTATTATATTGACACATTTACGCGGGAACCGAACCCAAAAGCTAGTTTTGCCGCCGTCCGAAACTTTGTCAAGGTTTATCACGCTGACCCAGACTTAAGCCGCTATTTTGTCAGTGTGGATAAGCAGCCTCGTGGGGTCCCGCACGTGCCATTCATAGAAAAGGGGGTCTTTTAATGTTTACCGCTATGATTTTAGTTGTTGAAACCAACGAATCCCACCCGGTCTACGGCAAGTTTGAAACCCGCGCCGAGGCAATCGAAGCGGCAAAAAATTTGGCTTCGGTGTTGATGGAGACTTATGGAGGCAAATATACTTTTGATTTTATAGTGAGCCCGTTGGCGTAAACAAAGAGGGGGCACGTGACCATGAAACACCAGTATTTCACTCCCCCAGATCACGGTTGTGATAAAGAGCAATATTGCCTCATTTGCGACGGCGGTCTCGCCGTATGCAAGGTTTGCCACCTGGCCGAGGGGACATTGACCACGGATTGCCCGGGCGAGCCAGTGCCTCCGAATCTAGAGGATTTGATCTATTCCGGGGAACTGGATTATAGGGACGGCCGAGGATGGGTCAGCGAGGCGAACCCCACGAATCAGTCATTGTTAAGGGCCTGATCAGAGTCGCTACCATGCCTAGAGTATGCCTTTCGGGATGGCAGCCGGAATAGACGGCAAAAAGTATAAGTGTCAACGATCAACTAATCGCTGCTTAGTTCAGCACCAAAACGGAGAGTGCCCAGACAACTCCTGACGGTTTAAAGAGTTGGGATGTTTCTTGCATAGACCAATGCAAGTGGTGGAGGAAAGGGGTTCGCTGGTTGGCAATTCCAGCGGATGATTCCAGTGCAGAAACCCCCTGATTTTTTGGTCCAAAGGCAGGAATTCGCCCCTGGTATGCCGAATTGTACAGTATGACGGACATATTATGAGGTATCTGGATATATTCTGTATATATGGTTATTTGAGGTGATTGTTGCCATGTTTAGAGAGAATACGTTACATAGACAAGAGAAATTGTTTAATAATTTGAGTGGAATGGACCCCCGCTATAAAAGGAGACTGGAAGAAAGTTGGGCTGGACTGTTTTATAAGCATGTTTTTTGTCAGATTGACGAGAGGTTGTTTTCTCCTCTTTATTCGAGTGATAATGGACGTCCCAATTTTCCTATCAACATCTTGGTTGCGCTCGAAATCATCAAGCATTTGAAGAACTTTACGGATGAAGTGCTTTTTGATGCGTTTGCCTACGACTTTCAAATTTCCTACGCCTTGGGCCTACGTAATATCGGCGAACGTTATTTTGCACGCAGAACCTTCTATGATTTTCGGGCCAGACTGTATCAATACACCTTGGAACACCCCAAGGAAGGAAGTGTGATCTTTCAACAGTTTGAAACACTCGTTCAACACTTCATTGAAGTCGCTCAACTGGATACCGAGGAACAGAGAATGGATTCAACTCAGATTATGTCGAACATCAAGCGGGCTGGTCGACTCGCCTTGGCTTATGATGTTTTGCTTCAAGGAATCAAGGCATGTCCCTTAGAAATCCTTGGTTCTGAGTTTAAAGAGGTCTTAGATCCACATTACAAGACGAATCTTCTCTATAAATTGAAAGATACCGAAGCCTCGTCACGCCTGGAAAAACTCTTGAATTTAGGCGGTGAATTGAGCCAACTCGTAAAAGACAACTTGGAATTACAAGGGCGTCTAGAAATTCAAGTACTCGTTCGCTTTATAAAGGAACAAACGGTTCATGATGACGAACGTAACGTGTGGCTCGCGAAAGAAAATAAAGATATCACCGCAAGTTCCCTTCAATCCGCTTTCGACGCAGAGGCAACGTATCGGAAAAAGGCGGGCAAGAGTCACGTTGGCTTTGTGGTTAATCTCACCGAGACCTGCGCTGATAATAATCCTGTTCAAATTGTGACAGACTACCAAGTGGAGCCCAATAGCACAAGTGATGTTAAAATGGCCGGTGAGAGTCTCGAAAAACTCCAAGAAACAACTCCAATGAACGATCTTTACGTGGACGGTGGGTATTATAGCAGCGATCTCGTGAAAAAAGCGGAAGGACAGGGAGTTCAACTCCATTACACGGATATGACGGGGCGGAACGTCACCTCGAACAAACTGCCTTACAACGTCTTTAGTATTGAGCACTTCGAAAGGATCTTGAGCTGTCCGAAATTGCAGGCGCCCTTGCGGAGTAACTTTGATTCCAAGAGCGGCATCTTGAGCGCCCACTTTGACATAAATGTCTGCATGCAATGTCCCTTAAAGGATCAATGTCCGGTCAAGTTTCAAAAAAGGGATACCGTATTGCGCGTCAGCCAGAAAAGCCTCATGGCCGAAGATACTCGTTTAATCCTGATGGATAAAAAGGATCGAAGCGAAAACGGTAGTAAACGTGCCGCTATCGAAGGAACCAATTCCGCTTTTAAACGGGCGCATGGAGCTGGGAAACTTAAAGTTAGAGGTTTAGTACGCTGTAGTTTGGTTATGGGCTTGAAAACGATCGCTCATAACTTCCACCAGATCGTTCGTTTCCTCCAAGGTGATACTCGTCAAAAGTGCAGCAGAAAAAATATAGACCTACACCAAGGGATACTTGCGGCCATTTAGAGAAAATGACGGGTTGGAGAGAAGAAATATCCCTCGCATAACGAAAATAGCGCTATTTTCTAAGAGTATTCCCTGATCTTGAGGAGCGCAGGATCTACAAGCTGGCAAAAGTCGTTTGGATGGGCAGTCAAATGGGAATGAGACTGCTATCTTTTAGACTTTTTGCAGTGAAATCAGCGGATATATTCTCGAATTTCCGATGGCAAAAGAGGCAAAGGGTTAGACATGGTATACCCGGGTGCAATTCCCGGCAGGTCCACCAAACGCCGACTTAATTTAATGGCAGAATAGCTGCCCTGTAAGCAGCGAGTTTCGGTTCGAGTCCGAAAGTCGGCTCCAAAAAACTTTCACGGAGAGTTGGCAGAGTGGCCTATTGCGGCTGTTTTGAAAAAAGAGAGGTATCCGACAATGACAAATTCACTCGAACACTTAATCGAACAAACTATGCAAATGAAGCCTGACCGAATGCTTGTCTCGGAAATTCGGGGGCTGGATGAGGTGGAACTGCTTTTGAAAACGGCATCCGGTCACCATGGGACAATTACGACTATCCATGCGGTTACGCAAGACCGTCAAAAAAGGCAGCCTAACCATGTTGTACAGTGCGTCCGTTAATTTATTCCAATTCGGTATCGGGCTGGCTTTAATCGTTTTGAATTTGCGCCACGGTTTTTCCGGCTTGCTCTTCATCCCTTTTGTGCTTTCCGAGTCTATTCAAATGCTGCTCTTGCTGCCCGGGATGCCGTGGAAGGCGCCGCTTCAAGCGATTCACGCTCGACCCGCCGATGTGATCATTGCCCTATTGAGCGCAAATTTCTGGCTGATTTGGAACATATGGAAACCGGTCGGCGGCACCTGGGCTACCTCTGGGTGGGTCTCAATACCAAGTGCCATGCTGTACGTTTTGGGATTCGCTCTCAGTCTGGTCAGCACAATATATCTCTATCCGTCTTTCTCTGTGTTGCCCGAAAGGCGGAAATTGGTGACGGACGGGCCTTACAAGGTTATTAAGCACCCCATATACACCGGATACGTCTTAATGGCTTTAGGGCAGTCGGCCGCCGGCGGGTCATTGTTTATGTGGCTTGGGTTTGTGCTAAGCAGCGGGCTGTACTGTTTGCGGGCAAAAAGAGAGGAAAAGGTCCTAACAATGGAGGGATAAAAATGGCGATTTTCCGGGCGTTTTGCCCATTCTGGCGTGAAAAATGTCTCAATTGTGGTGAGCGCTTTAGCTTTTTCCAGGATTTGATGCGAAATCATGATATGTGTGGAATCAGAATTGCTACTTGCCGGAAGTGCCAAACAAAACATTTTAGGGGATTTTCTGAGGACTTGTCTTTGGTTCACCCGTACACGGGCACTAATCAGGGCGTTTGGGAACATGAGAGTTCGAACAGAATAGTTTTCCCTGTTATTTTAGTCACATCGATCGTAGTTGCAATTTACTCGATCTTGCAGCCCCTGTTTGGCTGGCCTCATTTGCAAACTATCTTAAATCATATTGTTGGACCCATGCGTAGCCCTAACTGAGTACAGAAAGGGATGACAGCAAAATGGACGAAGCGGAAATTTGTTGCTCTTGCGGGGCAGAGTTCACCTGGGAGGAAGTCAAGGCAAAGGGCCAACCTGCCGATGTCGAAGGGATGCTCAACTTTCTGGAACGGCAGACCGGCGAATCTTTCGAGGATTGGAACATCACGGAGGCTTATTTTCATGAGTGCGCTTGCGGGCGTGGATTCGTCGTAGCAGAAGTGCCTGATGCGTGTAACCCTGATGAAAATGGAGATACAGCCCCGGCCTATTTAACCCTTGGGTTGCACGGAAAGGCGGAAAAGACCGAACGGTTTCTACCGCTAAGGATTCAGAAACAGGCGGACAAAGAGGTGCTTCTCAAGCGAGATACGCTGAGGTTAGTTTAAGTGGCCGCTGAAATTCCAGAAATGTGCGAGCCGGATGAAAATGGATATTCGGCACCAGCATATCTAACGTTGGGGTGGCAGTAACCTAGACATCCCAAGCCAGGGGAGTGAGATTCCCCGTAGCGGCAAACGTGTCCTCACTGAAGCGGAATATAACGCATTAGTCCGGCGGGTTTTCCAAACACAAGGGAGTGATAAGCAGTGATTAACGGGAGCGACCTCAAACTGGTGAAAATTGAGCGTCATGGGGGATATTTGGGCGAGTGGTTTTGCTTCTATAAGTACAAAGAGGAGTGCGAACCGGAGGCGAACAAAGTCCGGTGGCCTAACCCAGAGGACAGGTGGTACGAAGATTATCTGGTTGAGAAGCAAATCCTACAAGCAATCGCCGGCGGGGCTGAGTTTGTAGACGAGGAGAACATCTTTAAGATTCACAATTGTGAACATAAATGGGTCCGGGTTGGTTATGATGTCGTATGCAATGAATGCGGCATCAATATAAAAAATACGTGAAAAAGCAGAGATATTTGGTATGGACTCAAAATTCAAACCCGGCGACTTGGTCCTATGGACTTCTCAAGTCAGAGGCATAGAGAAGCGCAAAACCGGCACGTTCATTCGAATTGTCGGCATAAACGAAGACGCTTTCGCGGGCCTGCGGATCAAAGCAAACCGGCGCAAGGGACAGCAATACAACAGGGTCTCCGTCCGCGCCCTGGTCGAAGTCCCACGCGGCGGGAAAAGTATTCTCACTGACTTCTACACACCCCGATTGGAGGTGATTAAACATGCTTCGCGTTAAACAGTTTGTACCGCCTAATTTTAAGCACGAATGGGCCTATTGGCGGGATCTCTGCAAAGAGGGTGCGGCCATTAGTATTCCGTGGTGTGAAAACCCGTTAGAGCCTCCCGCAGCTGGTGATGTCCGGCAAATGTTTGGCCGCGAATTCATTACCGGGGAATACGATGAGATCGAAAATATTGTCGCCAACCTCAATCACGAGGTTAAAGATCGCGAATACGATTTTCAGGAACCTATCGACAACAGTGTTGAATACCTTTTAATGTTCAACGACCATGTGCTGGCCTTTCTGTCCGGCGCCGACGAGTATTTGGGCCAAGGCGAGTCGGAGACATATTTTACCCTTAAGGGGATCGCCTTGTTGGATAACAAGGTTACAACAGACGAGCTTGCCGAAATTGTCGGCTGGTTCAAAGAGATATTTGTTTTTTAGGGGGGCCTCTTAATGCAAACCTACACCGCTGAATCCATCCAAGTCCTTGAGGGCCTTGAGGCCGTCCGGAAGCGCCCCGGCATGTACATCGGATCCACGGGACCCAAAGGCGTCCATCACTGCGCGTGGGAAATTATTGACAACGCCATCGACGAGGCCGGAGCCGGATATTCTGACGCCATCCGGGTTGAACTCCATCCGGACGGCTCCCTGAGCGTCGAGGACAACGGCCGCGGGATACCCGTGGACATCCATCCCAAGCTGGGCATCCCGGCCGTCAGAGTGGCCTTTGAACAGCTCCACGCGGGCGGGAAATTTGACGGCACGGTCTACAAGTCAGCCGGCGGACTGCACGGGGTGGGCGCCAGCGTTGTGAACGCCCTGTCCGGTTGGATGACCGTCGAGATCAAACGCGACGGCAAGCGGTACCGGCTGGAATATGCCAACGGCGGGCATTTAAAGTCCGACTTAACCATCGTCGAGCGGAACGTCAAGGGAACCGGAACGAAGGTGATTTTTAAACCGGACCTCCTTATTTTCAAGGAGACCACGGCTTTCAGTCCCAATACGCTCAGGAATCGGCTGCAGGAGCTTGCTTTCCTCAATTCCGGCCTAAGAATTATTTTAAAGACTCCGACAAATGAGGCAGTCTTTAGCTCACAGTCCGGACTAGCCGGCTTTGTCGAGTTCATCAACAAGGACTCCGACAGCTCGCCGGTACAGAAAAAGATCATCCAGTTTAAAGGCGAACGAGACCAGGTGGTCGTTGAATGCGCCATCCAATATAACGATGGCGATAATGAGGACCTTTTTTCGTTTGTGAACAACATCCCCACCATTGAAGGCGGGACTCACGAATCCGGTCTGAGGACCGCGATGACCCGAGTGTTTAACACTTTCGGTCGGCGCGGCGGAATTTTTAAGGGGGACGAGTCGTTCATTGGGGATGACCTTAAAGACGGGCTAACCTGCGTCCTCTCTCTCAAGGTTGCGGAGCCCCAATTTGAGGGGCAGACCAAAACAAAGCTGTCGAACAGTGAAATCGAGGGGATCGTTCAATCCATTGCGAACGAGGGACTGTCCGCCTTTTTTGAGAACAATGCCAGCGTAGCCAAGGACGTACTGAGTCGAGTATTGGCCACCACAAAGGCGCGGTTGGCCGAAAAAAAGGCTAAGGAAATCAAGAAAAAAGCAAAGGATGCCGGGGCAAAGGCCCTTTCCGGGAAGCTCGCCGCCTGTTCGGAGAGAAATCCAAAGGCCAATGAGTTGTTTCTGGTCGAAGGCGACTCGGCCGGTGGGTCGGCCAAAACGGGGCGTGACCGGAAATTCCAAGCCATCCTGCCTTTGCGGGGGAAAGTGCTCAACACGTATCGGGCTAAATTAGACAAAGTGCTAGAAAACGAGGAAATCCGGTCCATTATCACGGCCATTGGCGCGGGGATGGGTAAAGAGTTTGATTTAGCTCGCTCTAATTATGACAAAGTCTGCATCATGACCGATGCCGACTTGGACGGAGCGCATATTCGGACATTGCTTTTGACATTTTTTTACCGGTTCATGAGACCCTTATTGTTTGCCGGTCATGTCTATATCGCCCAATCCCCTCTATACAAAGTTGAAAAAGGCAAAGAAGTCCGTTACGCCTATGATGACAATGAATTAAAGGCGGCCTTTAAGGCCCTGGGACGCAGCGCGAAAGTACAGCGCTACAAGGGCCTGGGGGAAATGAACCCAGATCAGCTTTGGGAAACGACTCTGAATCCCGCAAACCGCCGCATGATTCAGGTCACCATTGAGGACGCGGTCGATGCCGAGCACAAGCTCAAAGTGCTCATGGGCGACCAGGTGGAGCCCCGCAAGGAATTCCTGATGGAAAACATTGTATTTGAGGAGGGGGATTTTTAATGGACGAGAACTACTCAGATTCAACAGCTTTGATTGGCTACGGCATTGTTTTGCCGCTGATAGCGCCTCTCGTCAATCATGCTTCACATGGAAAACTTCTTTCAGATTTAACACGGCCTTTTACAGGAATGCTCCCTGTCAAGGTGCTTCCGTGGCTCGTCATGCTAACCGTAGCCGTCGTGTCCTTTGTGCCGGGAGTCATTCTTGCTTGTGTTCACATTAGAGCAAGACAATCTTGATTAACGAGTCAACGGCCTGTTCTAAATCGTCGTTGATTACAACGTAATCACATTGGTTTTCCATACTGATTTCTAAGGGGACCCGCTTTAGCCTTCGCTCTAAAGTTTCCTGGGATTCCGAATGCCTCAATTCAAGCCGTTCAACCAGGACATCGGGGTCTGAGGGGCGGATGAAAATGGTCGTGACTAACTCAGGCCAAGCGTGTTTTATTTTGAGGCCACCTAAAATATCAACATCTGTGATCCCTATCTGATTATTTGTGATAATTTTGCGAAACTCTTTTTTTGATGTTCCGTAAAGATTTCCGTGCACCTCTTGGTATTCGAAAAACTCGTTTTCAGTAATGCGTTGAGCAAAATCTACCTTTGAAATGAAGTGATACGGATTGGCCTCCGATTCCCCGGGTCGTGGGTCACGGGTAGTAAAAGATGGTATGTAGACCAATTGCGACTGTGGTTGGAGTAAACAATTAATCAGTGTGTTTTTCCCGGCTCCGGCGGAGCCGATTAATAAGAAAATACGGACTGGCATATTCCATGCCTCCTCTTGATTTTATTGGATAAATGTTATATACTATCAAATATAATATCATATAGAGGAGGGGGTTGCAATGCCGCGTTCAGCGGATGTGGCCGCGCTCATTCAAGCGGCCGGGACCAGGGACTTTTACGTTTTCAAGGCTATCGCTGAGGCTATGATTGCCCGGGAGCGCACACGAGATCAAGAAGACGCCGCCCGAACGATGGAGCTGGCGGTCGAGCGTTATTTATCCGATTCCACGACACCCTCATTGCGCTTGCCGAGCGAAATAGGCGCTTTCGTTTGGCTTGAACAACCGCGGCTCGGTCTTTCGGAACTTTTTTTAGACCCAGGGCTTTTGTTAAAAATTCGATGGTTTGTCCGCGAGCGCACCCAAATATCTAAATTGCGCGAGGCCGGCTTACCGCTGCGCAACCGGATATTACTTGCGGGACCGCCCGGAAACGGGAAAACCAGTTTGGCCGGCGCCCTGGCCAAAGAGCTAGATCTCCCTCTCATCGTCCTGAAATCTCAAACCATCGTTGATTCGTACATAGGCCGGACGGCTCGTCTGTTAGAAATGGTCTTTGAGTTTGTTCGGCGTAACGACTGCTTGTTCTTTATGGACGAGTTGGATTCCCTCGGGGCCAAGCGACAAGGCGGCGGAGGCGGCCAACAGGAATACAACAATATCCTAAACAGTTTGTTGGTTAATTTAGACCGGCTGCCGGACACAACGATTGTCGTCGGTGCCACCAATAGGCTTGGTGCGTTGGACCCGGCGCTGACCCGGCGGTTTAACCTTGATTTGCACATGGGCAATCCGAGCGCCACCGACATCCGAAAGTACATCCTAGCCTACCAGGCCAAGAACGAGATGCCATTCGGGATTCCGCTTGATCACGTCGTCCCGCGTTTAGAGGGGAAACCGTGGTCAAAGGTGGCCGAATACTGCCAGGATAGGCATCGGGAATTAATTTTGGGGAGTGATTAAATTATGTACTATTTAGAGCTTTACGCAATGGAGATTGCTGTTGTATCTGCTGTAATTACTGTGTTGGCCCTAATCGTTTTTGTACTTGCGAGCAGTACTACAAGAACGGGAAAAATGAGTGAAAAAATTAGCAATGTTGCTGGTGTCGTCTTCCCCGTTCTGGTGGTGGTTATGCTTGCATTCGCCGATGTTCGAGCGGTATTTAGCATGAGGTATAACATTGTTGTCTCTTCGCAATCGGCTAACGTCGTAAGCGTGTCAAGGTTAACTCAAGACGGGGCGCATGTAGGATACCTGCTCCATAACAATGTTTACAAGGTTGCCGACTACAATGGGCCAATAACAGTTAGCACGACCGCCAAGGTTCCGACAGTAGATGTCCAAGTTCGCAAGAATATGTATGGAGGGCAAAAAACGGTTCTTTCACACTTGGTTGTTCCGGAAAGCGACATCAAAAAATAGGGGTGTGTTCTAGATGGAGGAAACCCACGATTTAATGGAAAAGTTAATAAGGTTATTCATCCTGCATGATCCAACAATGGGTGTATCAGACATTAACCTTAAAGTTTTAGAGGCGCGGATAGCACGGTGGGCGCACAAGCAACCAGACAATTGGGAGATCGACAACGCCATTAATCAAGTGCTCAACATGTCAGATGATCATTGCAAAGACCGAGAGTGCTTCCGGGACTGTAATTACTGGATGAGGTGCCCTTTAGCGGTTCTCACTAAAGGACCGTTTACAGTAGCGGGGGGGGGGCTTGCGCCCGGTGTACGCGCAGAGGTTGTTCGAATAGGCAACCGCTAGAAAGAGAGGTTTTTTAGTAATGGACAATTCTTTTTTTACACAGCTTGCCAACTTTATCCAAAACACTCTAATCGCCGGAATCGGAGTAATCGGATTAATTCTGTGTTTGGGCGGCGTGCTGGTCGGGGCTATCAAGCGGAAATGGCAACTCGTAGGCGGGGCCGTTGTCGGTGGCCTCATTATATCTGCGGCAATGCCGCAGAACAGTTGGCTTAACATTGGGCACATCAGTTGGCCGTCTCTTGTAGCCAACGGCAGTGCCAACGCTCCAACGTGGGTTCGGGTCCTGATTGGTATGGTTCTGTTCGCCGGGATGATTGATGCTTTTGCGCAATTAATCGCCGCGCCGTTAAAGCCCAAAAAACAGAAATAGCAAAGGACGCGAAACCCGACCGAACCCTGGGTGCGGCGAAATATATGGAAGGAAGGAACGACAATGTCAGAATACCAAATTCAAGCCAATAGGGAGCTTTGTGAACAGTGGGATAGTCTGGATTATCGTATTAACCAGCTTAAGGGTTTCGTCCAACATGATATGCTTGTGGATTCTTACGCTCTTGCCCAATGGGAGTCGTTGGCCGAGGAGACCCAAAGAGTTTTAAAAACGGTAATTAACGAAACCCACGATTATGTCACCAGCGGTCTCGTCCGCGGCAATTGGACGATCCTCGCCTCCACTGATTTGACGAAAATTCGCATTCGGCTTGACGAGGTTTTGACTAAAGAGGAGGCAGAGGCCATCGGTCGCGAGGGATGCGAAGCTCACGGATACACTTTCCATGGGGTCTATTCCGACCAGGAAATCGACCAGGCCGTGGCGGACCGGATTGAGGAAGACTTTGATATCCCATTTTGATGTTGGAGGGAACCATGCCTGATTCAAAATACACCGAATCGCTACCTAAAGTCTTGGCCCTGTATCAACAGGGCTCCTCCATCAAAAGCATCAGCCAACAAATAGGGGTCAGAGATTCAACCGTCGCCCGCTGGCTAGAAAAAAGCGGGCATTATCAGATAACACACAACCGGAAACATCGGGAGCCATCCGGGGAGCCGATGGAAAGCGCGTTAACACCGGAGCAATGCTCAGAGGCGCATTTGTTCTTGGTTGTGGCCCAATGGCTGCATAAGAAGGATAGAACAAACTTCTCCGAAAACCTGTGCAACCTGATGAGAAATTGGGACGCCGTAAAGACCCAACTTGTGTCTGGCAAATTCGGTGTCAACAAAAAGAAAGGTGATTCGCTTGCCTAAATTAGATCATGTCTTATCTCTGATTAACACGGTTGGTCAGCGCGATTATCGCCGAGCCAGGCAATGTGTCGAGGCTATGATCGCCCAGGAACGCCAGAACCGGCGAGAACAGGCCGCAAAATCATTGGAACGTGCACTGAATCATTGGCCCAATCAAAGCATGGTCGAATTGCCACAGGATGTTTCGCGTTTTGTCTGGTCGGAGCAACCTAAAAGATCCCTAGATTCACTCTATCTCACTGTTGACGTTCAGAAAGAAATCCGCCGATTTTTTAACGAATGGGAACATGCGGAACAAATCCAAGAAGCCGGGTTGTCACTGACCAACAAATTATTATTGACCGGCCCCCCTGGGAATGGGAAGACAAGTCTCGCCGAGGCGTTGGCTAAGTCTTTTGGCCTAACATTCCTGCCTATTAAGTTGCATACCGTCATTGACGGCCACATGGGCAGCAGCGGGAAAAACTTGGGTAAATTGTTTGAGTTTGCCTCTTTCAATAACGTTGTTCTTTTTATTGACGAACTGGATGCTATTGGCTCGTTCCGGTCTTCTGGTGTCGGCGATGCCGCGACGAAAGAATACAATGTTGTCGTAAACACATTGCTCACCAATTTAGACCGTTTTCCTGACACTGGCGTTGTTATTGGCGCCACGAATTTACCAGACGCGCTTGACCCGGCGCTTGAACGTCGGTTCAACATTAAGCTCTGGTTGGACAACCCAACGGAAGCACAAATCGAAGCGTATTTGGATGATTACCAGCAGGCGCACAGCGTTCGGCTTTTCCCAGAATCGGTCTCCCATTTAGCCGGGCTGCCGTGGTCTCGGATTGAGGAATTTTGCATGAATAAACACAAAGACCTTATTCTTGGGGAGTTCAGGACGAGTACGGGGGTGTGACCAAATTGGATAATGAATCCGTTCTTATTCAACGTCCCCTTGAGGACGTTTTGCCGGAATCCTATTTAGGCTATTCCAAGTTTGTCATTTTGCACAGGGCCATCCCGGATGTCCGGGACGGCCTCAAGCCGGTGCATCGCCGCATTATCTACGCTATGTCCGAGTTAGGAATGTCTCCAGATAAGGCATACAGCAAGTCCGCTAGGTTGGTGGGGCACTGTATGGGTGCCTACCACCCGCACGGCGACACCGCGATTTACGATTCAGCCGTTCGTATGGCACAGCCGTGGGCGAGCCGGTATCCGCTTGTGGACGGGCATGGGAACTTTGGATCCGTTGACGGGGACGGACCGGCCGCTATGCGTTACACCGAAATCCGCATGACCTCCCTTTCCCTGCTCATGTGCCAAGACCTCAACAAGGATACGGTACCAACCCGGGCCAACTATGATAACCGGCTGCAAGAGCCCGCGGTATTGCCGAGCCCGGTACCCAACATTTTGCTCAACGGGACCTCGGGGATCGCTGTCGGTATGTCGTCCAATATGCCACCTCACAATTTAGGCGAGGCGGTGGCCTCCGCCGTTGCCCAGATAGACCGGCCGGACATTGCCCTGGACGAACTGATGGACATTATGCCGGGACCTGATTTCCCCACAGGGGCCTTTATCGTGGATAATGGGGGAATCCGCGACGCCTATGAAACGGGACGCGGGAAAATCATCATGCGCGCTAAGGCTGATATTGTGCCGAGCAAAGGTGGGAAAACGCTTATCGTCATTACCGAGATCCCGTATCAAGTCAATAAGGCCACACTGGCCGCCAAAATCGAAACCTTAGCCGAGACCAAGCTTGACGGCATTAGTGATGTCCGGGACGAGTCTGACCGCGAGGGGATGCGACTCGTCGTCGAGGTCAAAAAGGACTCGGATCCGGCCCGTATCCTTGAACAGCTTTACAAAAACACACAATTACAAGAGACGTTTGGGGTTATCAATCTGGTTGTTTCGGCGGATGGGACGCCTCAAATTATGAGCCTTAAAGCCATCCTAGCCGCTTATATCGAGCACCGCAAAGTCGTCATCACCCGGCGGACCGAATACGATTTAAAGGCCGCTAAGGCCCGTGCGCATATTTTAACGGCCTTGGTCACCGCAATTCAAAACCTGGACGAAATCATTGCCCTCATTCGCTCCGCCAAGAGTTCCACACAAGCCAAAGCCGCTTTGGTGATGCGGTTTGATTTCGACGAGATTCAGGCGCAAGCCATTCTCGACCTAAAATTGCAGCACTTAACCGGTCTGGAGCTGGAATCCGTTCGCAAAGAGTACGATTCCATCGTCAAACGGATTGCCAGCTTGGAGGCCATCCTGTCCGACGAGAGCCGAGTTTACTTAGTCATGAAAAAAGAGTTGAGAGAGATCGCCGGTCAATACGGCGACGCACGCCGGACACAGATCATCAGCGAGGAAAAATCCCGGATTGCCTACGAACAAAAAACGCCGGTTTATGTCAGCCGTCTCGGCCAAATCGCCAAAGCGTCCCTTATTTTACAAGACGGGGACGCTGCCATAGCCTCCTTCGCTTCCGCCGAAACGGTTTGTTTAGTGACGGCCCATGGCAAATGCATCCGGTTCAGCTCAGACGCCGTCCCTGCCATTCAAGGCGACAAAACCAAAGGGGTCAAGGGAATCACCCTAGACCCTGGGGACACCGTCATTTCGGCCTTTTCCGTGGCCTCGGAGGACGAATTTCTCGTGACCCTGACCGAACAGGGATACATTAAGAGAACCCCTGTTTCAGAATACCCGATACAGGGCCGCGGGGGCAAAGGCGTGGCCGTCGCCCACGTAGACGATAAAACCGGGCGGATTCAAGCGGCCGCTTGCGGGGACGAACGGCAAAAGCTCGGGAAAGTCAAGTTTTCGGATATCAAAGTTGAGACAAGGACTAAAAGGGGGACTAGGATGTGCTAACTCCATTTCTCAAGTGGGCCGGTGGGAAACGCCAGTTGTTGCCGGCTCTTTTGCCCCGCGTCCCTGATCGCTTCGGCACCTATTTTGAGCCTTTCATCGGGGGCGGGGCCATGCTGTTTGCCTTGCGCCCCAACAAAGCGGTCATCGGTGATATTAATGACGAGATTGTCAATTGCTATTTTGTAATCCGCGATGATCCGTCGGAACTGCGCAAGTTTCTGGACAGCTTCCCCGTTACCGGCCGGGAGCGAGTTTATTACAAAATCCGCGGGATGGACCGCCGCCCCGATTTTCCCACAGTCCCTCGTGCTCTCCGAGCCGCCCGCACTATTTTTTTTGAATCACACGTGTTTTAACGGCTTGTACCGGGTGAACCAAAAAGGGCAATTCAACGTCCCATATGGGAAATATGTCCGACCGATGATTTACGATGAGGAGAACCTCAGTGCGGTCCACGAATACCTTTGCGGAAACTCGGTGAACATCCTATCCGGGGACTTTGCGGAAACTCTCAAGTCGGCGGCCTCCGGAGATTTCGTATATTTGGACCCACCGTACGACCCTGTTTCCAAGACGGCCAGTTTTGTCGCGTACTCTCAAGAGGGCTTCGGCACACAGGAGCAAGTCCGGCTCAAAGCAACGGTTGACGACTTGACCAAGAGGGGCTGCAAAGTTCTCGTCAGCAATTCCGATACCCTTTTCATTCGGAATCTGTATCGCGATTACCAGATTGCCACCGTTAAGGCAGCCAGAGCCATTAATAGCAACGGGGGTCGCCGGCAAAAAATCACCGAGCTGTTGATAACAAATTACTGACGGGAGTGCCATCATGCTGACAAAAATCGAAATCCAGATCCTTGAATTGGTGGCCGACGGCCTAACCAACGAAGAGATCGGGGAAAAGCTCTGCCGGTCCAAAGCTACCATTAGAAACCACATGACCAAAATACTTCGGAAAACCGGAGTAAAAAACCGGGTACAATTAGTTCGGTGGGCTCTTGTTGAATTCCCAGGGGACGAAGAGCCATGTGATCATCTGGAACGTCTTACGAATGCAAGACTCGCCATTCAAGTAAACGAGGGTTCTCCGCGGGGTAAACAGCGCTGTTTCATCCGCAACATGACAGAATTACGGCTCGCTCTAAACCGCCTTGAGTTGGATGAAGACGATGCCACTCTCCAGTTAATTGGGAAAACTCAGGACGGTCGTACGGTCCAGTTTAGCCTTTTTAACCATCCCCAAAAAGGGACGCCGTGGTAACGCGTGTTCCCGATTGCATCCATAAATAAGGAACATACTCGCCTTTCGCAATGGTGAGTATTTTTTTGTGTTCTCTCTACTGATCCGGCAAACAAAGTGGAAAACATCTTTTGTCTCGCCAGCAAAATCCCCCCGCTTAGAGGCCGCCGATACCCCCTATTTTGTTTTCCATTTTGTTTTCCAACTTAAAAACACTTGATGAATTTAGGCCGTATTTCGGGCATTTTCAGTGCTTTTTGAATGGTTGTCCAGCCCCACAAAAATCAAATGAAAAAACCCTGGAAACCGCTCCCTACAAGGCTCTCAGGGTTTTCAGGTAAATCATAATTGGTGGGTTTGAGAGGACTCGAACCTCCGACATCTACCCTCCGAGCCTTTGTTTAAGCGGGTTCCAATAATTTGTTTTCCAATTTGTTTTCCAATTACTCCAGGAGCTTCGACGTATCTCCTTCCCTGGTGGCATGGCCATAGATGCCCGCCGTGGTCGCCGGATTCTGTCCGAGGAACCCGGCGACATAGAGTAGGGACTCGCCCTTGTCCAATAAAATCGATCCAGCGCCGTGCCTTAAATCATGAATACGGATATTGTGAAGCCCTGCCCTTTTTAAAATCCGTTGCTTCGTCCTAAACAAGACTTGATGCCGCAACGGCTCGCCGTCGTCACTTTGAAATACAAAGTCATATTCGGCCTTGCAAGTCTCATTTTTGTGTTTGGCCAATAAATCAAGCGTTTCGGAGTCCAATAGGATCGTTCTCTCGCTGTTGGCCGTTTTCGTTTCTTTCTCGTTGCGGGTTCTGGAGTTTACGGATTCGACAACTTTTAAGTATCCCTTTTCCAAATCGAGATTGTTCCATCGTAATCCTAAGACCTCTCCCACTCTAAACCCACCTAAAGCTAACAGTCTTAATGGCAGGTAGTGCTTATATAATTTAGCGGTTTCGATAAAAATATTCAACTGGTATTGGACTAGGACTTTCCTTTTAAGCCTTTGAATTTTAGGCGGCTTGATTTTCGCCATGATACTATTTCCCTTTTCGTCTCGCACATCTCCCCAGTTTATAATCGTTCTTATTATGGAATAATAATTTTTAACGGTCCGTGGGCTCAATTTCTCTTCGTCAAATATAGACAGCCTTTCTTCCAACAGTTCGGCAGTCAACAAGTATAGCTTTATGTCACCGACCACTGGGTTTATCCTCTTAACTTGTTTGGTATAAGTTTCATAGGTGGCCTCGTCGATTTGTTTTCTGATCGCCTTCAACCACCGTTCGGCCAATTGTCCCACCGTTTGAGCACTCGCCTTTGATGAACCCATTCTCTCTTTTAGAGTTTTTTTAAGTTGGGCTTCATATTCAAGTGCGTCCCGTTTACGCCTAGCATAATAGGTTTCGCAATGGTTTATTTTTTCCCCGTTCTCGTCCCTCCCCAAGTATATTACGATAGTCCAAGAATTTTCCGCTCTTTGCTTAACCGACATATTTTGGTTTACGCCCCTTTCTTGGGGGCTGGACACTAAGACTATTCTCCAATAGATTGACCGTTTCCTGCTTAATGAAATCATTTAATACATCGGATCGTATACGAGTCCTTCTTTCCGAGAGCTTTACCACTTTGATCCGTCCCTGGTTTATTAGTTCGTAGACGTAGCTTTTCCGGAACTTAAGCATGGCCGCCACCTCCGGGACCGTATATAGCAGTACCAATTGGCCGTCATCAGATGTTTCCATATCCTCAACTCCTATCCTGGTTTCTATCGTATATTCTATCATATATTATTTTCAACGTAAATACTTTCTCATCAAAAAACGTGAGAGGCCGCCCGGTTAATGTCAGCCGGGCGGCCTTTCCGTTGTCAAGATTACCGGACCCACGCTGGGATCTCGGATTCCCAAGCAGCCTTAAACAAATCGTGGAACCGTGATCTGGCTTCACGTTCGTCGTCCACCGCAACACCGGACATGAACTGCTCATAATAATCGCTTAGGTCTTCGTCCGTTAGATTATAGTTGTGCGCCATACGCACGGAGTCCCCGGCGAAGCGCTGCACGGCCATTTCAAAATTGGCACAATCGGTCTGACTGGTGTTTAAATCGAATCTCATTATGCTATCATCTCCTTATCATATAATCTATGTCCATATATCGTATACTATCACGAATACATAATGATGTCTACACCTATATACTCTTGACATTGATATACCAAGGTGGTATACTTCAATCATAAAGTATACCACCTTGGTATATGGAAAGGGGTTGAAAATTATGTGCGGAATCGCGGGCTTTATCACAGGTGAAAGGGCTAAAACTAAACGCACACTTATTTACAATGTTTATAAGGAAATGCTGGCTCTTTCAATCTCGCGCGGACGGGATGCCACTGGAATTGCGGCCACAATGAAAACCGGAGAGATTGCGATCGCTAAAAATCCCACGCCCTCCCCGGTTTATGTTTACAAGGAATTGTTTCAGGATATTATGAGCCGTAACCCGGTTGCCGTGGTCGGCCATGTCCGGGCGGGAACGAAAGGCTCCCGTTATATTAATGCCAACAACCACCCGATTATTGCCGGGAACATTGTGGGCGTTCATAATGGCGTGATTCATAATGACAACTATTTAACCAAGCATTTTGAGCTTAATCGGAGCGCCGAGGTCGATTCCGAAGTGGTCTTCGCTCTTTTAAATAAATTGGGCGCGTTGGATAAAATAAACATACAGCGGGTTATCACTTTTCTGGACGGGGCTTTTGCTTTGGCTTTTCAACATGTCGAACACCCCGGCCAAATTTGGCTTGTGAGGGGCCCGGGAAGACCGCTGGTGATGGGCCATGACGTTCGTCTCAATACCACCTGGTTTGCCTCAGAGGCCCGCTTTATTGTCGAGGCTTATAGGAATATCCGGGTTTCCAAAACCGGCTTGGAAATTGGGGCTATGGATGAGGGCGAGGTCGTTTGTTTGGACGCGACGCCGTTTATGAAAAAAAAGTACGAACACATCGGTATCGAAAAATGTTTTAGCGAGACGGTCCCGAAACCGAAACTGAAATCACTGAGTCCGGCAAACACGACGGCCTTTTGGGGGTGGAACTGATGGCCAGCAATGTTCCTCAAGTCCACATCCGCTTACAAGCGATTGCCGACATCGATGATTGGGCGGAACACCGCGGCCTCAACCGATCGGAGGCCATCAATTTGATGTGTATGACTGTTCTGGACGCGGAACGAGAATCGGGGGGGCAAATTAAGCTGCCTCCCCCGGGGGATCAGGATTTGCCGGAACAAGTCCATGTCCGCCTTAAGGCCATTCCTTTGATTGACCAGTTTGCCCGCCGCCACAAGCGCAGCCGGTCCGACGCCATTAATGCAATGTGTGTGGCCTATATGGAGGCGGAAACACACCTCAAATCATCATTTTGCGCTCAGTCTTCGTCGTTTCCCAGGACGATCCCGTAGGCGTTGATTTTGTTGAGGACAGTCGTACTGGAGACCCCCAATACCCGGCCGGCTTTGCGGGAGGAAGGATGTTTAGCCAGTACGCTCATAAGAACCTGTTTTTCCACTTCGTTGACGATTGTCTTCAGGGGAGGCCATTTGCCCGCAAACGGGATCATCACATGGAGGACGCACACTCCGGCACCGGAGTTAACATTTTCGCCTTTGCCCCG
Organism: Peptococcaceae bacterium CEB3; assembly: GCA_001029295.1. Taxonomy (GTDB): domain Bacteria; phylum Bacillota; class Desulfitobacteriia; order Desulfitobacteriales; family Desulfitobacteriaceae; genus Acididesulfobacillus. Next base: position 69,023 of record LDXJ01000052.1, read on the forward strand.
AACAGGAAGTCCCCCCGGCAAGACCGGCGCGGTATCAGGACTCCTTGTCTCAATACTCTCGATCACGGCCGATGCGACCCCCGCCTGTCGGCGCGCAATGGCCTCGCGCATCTCATCCCTGATTTCGGCTTCGATTTCACCTTCTGGCGTACGCCAGGTCCCTCCTTCGCTTTCAAGCCCCCGCTCTTTGCCGGCAGGACGGGGTAAACTCATCCAACTGTAAAAATCCTCCGCCTTGATCCCCTCTATCTCCATGATGTTAATCATGCGCTCCAGGACGTTTTCCAGTTGCCGGACATTGCCGGGCCAATCCTGCTTCATTAAAAATTCCACTGTATCTTTGGTCAGACAAAATTCCGGCCGTTCAAGCCTCAGACATATCTTGCGGATTAGATGTTGAGCGATGAACGGGATGTCCTCCCGGCGTTCACGCAAGGGCAAGATTCTCAGCGGAAAGACATTCAAGCGATAATAAAGATCTTCTCTGAGCTCCCCCGCCTCGATCATTTCCTCCAAGTTTCTGTGGGTGGCGGCAATAATGCGAACCTCGACCGGGATCTCCCTGGAGCCGCCCACCCTGCGGACGGTATTTTCCTGCAAAACCCGCAAAAGCCTGACTTGGACCGGGGCAGACACCTCTCCGATTTCATCCAGAAATAAGGTTCCCCCATGAGCCTGCTCGAAAAGCCCTTTCTTCCCGCCCCGGATCGCTCCGGTAAAAGCTCCGTCGTCATAGCCGAAAAGCTCGCTCTCCAAGAGAGAATCAGGCAAGGCCCCGCAGTTGATGGCGATGAACGGGCCCGAAGCCCGGTTGCTCTCCATATGAATAGCCCGCGCAAACAACTCTTTGCCAGTTCCGCTTTCACCGCGCAGCAAAATCGTCGAATTTCCTTTGGCCACCGCTTTGGCGGTTTCCACCAACCGGCTCATGGCCGGACCCTGGTAAACGATATCCTCAAAGGTCGTTAATCGTTTTTTGGCGCCGACTTTGGAAACGATTTCCTCAACCTGGCTGAAATCCGTGATCGTGGCCACTCCGCCGATGATCTGACCTTGGGCGTTGAAAATGGGCAAACCGCTCGTCAGGAAATGAAGACTGCGGTGGTCCTTTTGCATCTTGACTTCTTTCAGGCTGTAGGGCTGTCCGCTCTTGAGCGTCTGCAAGATAGGCGCCTTGGCTTGAAAAACCTCATCAACATCCTTACCGATCACTTCTTCCTTCGAGCAAAAGAAAGTGCGACAAGCGACCTCATTCAAGTGAGTGATGACTCCTTTATTATTGACCGCGATGATACCTTCACTGACTGAATTCAAAATCGTGCTCAGCTCGTATTCCCTCTGTTCACACAGAAGGTAATCTTTCAACTCCAGGGCCTTGACTCCCTCGATGGTTATCAATTCATTCATTAACGCCTGCAAATACTCCCGGACCGTTTGGCATTTAATCAGCATGCGCTCGTTGGACGTGGCCTCCATCCCCACCAGATTTATCTTCCGGTTTTTAAAAACCTCAAAAATCTCGTAAGCCAAGCCCAGGCGATCGACGAAATCGATTTGAATCACGTAGTCTTGGACGCGTAGTTCCATTTAGTTCACCTCACTCCTGTGCGGGTACGGCCCTCAGCCCAAAAACCCCGCCGAGGGCCGCAGGCTCCAACGACCGGGTTTTTCAGTCTTCGTTCCAAGGGTACCCCCTAACCGGAACTACCCCCGCAGACCTTGTTTCGGGCGATCCCCGCCCCGGACACCCGGTTCAAGCGACCGTTTTGCCCCGGCGTAAGAGGCGCTACAAAACCAACCTGGCAAACTTGCGTTTACCCACTTGCAGAACGTCTCCGGAATTGACGGAAACGATCATCTGTGGGTCGGTTACTCTCTCTTCGCGCAAGCGAACCCCACCCTGCCCGATGAGCCTCCTCGCTTCCCCCCGGCTGGGGGCCAAACCCGAGCCCACCAAAAGGTCCACCAGTTCCAGCCGTCCGTCGGGACGCCTCAGAGCCCCTACTTCTATCTCCGGCATTTCGTCGGGGGCTTCCTTCTGTTGGAACATCCTGATAAACTCCGCCTGGGCCCTTGCCGCTTCTTCTTCCCCGTGGTAAATACCCACGATCTCGCGGGCCAAACGCATCTTCAAGTCCCGGGGATGCACTTTTCCCTCATGCAAGCCTGCTTCCAGCCGCCGGATTTCCGCGACCGGAACTTTGGTAACCAGTTCGAAATAACGAATCATCAACTCATCCGGGAGAGACATCGTCTTGCCAAACATCTCACGCTCCGATTCGTAGACCCCGATGTAGTTGCCCAGGCTCTTACTCATCTTCTGAACCCCGTCCAAACCCTCCAGCAGAGGCAGAGTGAAAGCAACCTGGGGTTCTTGGCCCGCTTCCTTCTGGAGGGTGCGCCCCATCAGGAGGTTGAACGTTTGGTCCGTGCCTCCCAGCTCCACATCAGCCCGCAAGGCGACCGAATCATATCCCTGCATCAGGGGGTAAAAGAATTCGTGCACACCGATGGGCAAGCCCGCGGCATAGCGTTTGGCAAAATCGTCTCTTTCCAGCATGCGCGCCACTGTCGTCGCCGAGGCCAATTTTATGACATCCTCAAACATCAGCTTGCCCAACCAGCTTGAATTAAACGCAATTCGCGTTTTCGCGGGATCGAGGATCTTGAAAACCTGCTCTTGATAAGTCTTAGCGTTGCGCAATAACTCTTCCGGGGTCATCGGCTTGCGCGTTTCCGACTTGCCGGTGGGATCCCCGATCCGGCCGGTGAAATCCCCGATGACGATGACGGCCTGATGACCCAAATCCTGAAACTGTCTCAACTTTTGCAAAGGGACGGTATGCCCCAAATGCACATCCGGCGCGGTGGGATCCAGACCCAATTTGACGACCAAAGGTTTCCCTTCGCGCAGGGAACGCTCCAGCTTGGCGGCCAGTTCCACTTCCGGAATGATCTCCGCCGCGCCGGTTTTCAGTATGCTCAATTGCTCTTCTACCGTTTTGCCGTACTCTTTTCTGTTTTCTGCCACGTTACCGCTCCTTTCAAATTGACTCCCTCCTGCGTTGAAACGCGAGGATTTGGGCTTGCAGCGGGTTAATTTATAAATCATGTTCGAAAAATCGTCACAGGCGTTATTGTGAAGCCACAGGTGAAACTCGTTAACATTCAGGAGTGAGTACATTTGAACTTCGGAGATTATTTAAAATCCTAAGACCAGGAAAGCAGTAGAGAACCCGCATTCCAATGGTTTAAGAATACCCCGTAGTCTGCCAGAACACAAGAGAAAAAGAGCCCCTGGCATTGCCGGGGGTCATTTCTCTTTACGATAATACACTTCCTCCAGCGGCACGTCGAGCACTGCCGCAATCTTGGCGAGGATCGCGATTCCGCTAGGTCTTCCGGGCCAAACGTTGTCCAACAGTGTTCATAGGCTACCCCTTACGGCACTCAAAACAATCCAATACGCATGGGCAATGATGACCAAGGCATAGGTGAGGATGGCAACAATCAGCAGGCGGATGACAAACTTATGCGGTCTATTCTGCGCCTTCCATAACAGGAAGCCGAGGATGACGGGCAGAGAAACTTTGGCGGCCATGAACGCGACGGGGTTTCTCGCAATCAGCCACTGCATCAGGGGGTTCGCTTCCTCAATGGTGCCGAGCCGTAGACCCCAGAGGGTTAAGGCACCGTCGAGGATGCTGAGGATGGCGAGGAATGTGACGAGCAGCCGGATTCTGTTATGGGTTGTATGGGTTGTATGGCTTGATGGTGCTAGATGAGGCATTATTGGTGCTCCGTTTCGTTCAGAGAAGGATGTTTCAGACGGTAGCCTTAGACACACGACTCCAGCAACTTCTTCAAATTCTCGGTGGTCGCTTCGGCGACCTCGGCTTTCGTTACTCCCTTCAGCGATGCTACCATGTCACATGTGTCAGCCACATGTGCTGGTTCATTTGAATCTGTTTCCAGCACTATCTCATTAAGAGTTAGAGTCTCCAGTACCGGGTTAACTGCGGGGAGGTTACGCTTGTTAATAGAGATGAGGAATCCTCTTTGGCGATACTGACGAGCTTCATCGACCGAACCGAGAAAGCCATGAATGATACCCCTTGGCGGGTGATCCATAAACTGGTCAAAGACCTTCAAGATTTCCTTACTGGCACCCCTGTCATGTACTATAAGAAATAGATTTCTGTTGACGGCCAAACCCACTTGTGCACGAAAGGCTTCTAGCTGGACCTCCAGAGGAAGTGGTGCCAATTCAGTTCGGAAATCATCGGACCTCCGGCGCATCACGTCGATTCCAGTTTCGCTGATTGCTGTCACTTTACCCTTTTTAATTAATTCGGCCATGGCACTTTCCGTTTCCGGCGTAAAAAGATCGGCCCGCCAAGGATGAACACCAATACATGCCTTTACCTGGCTGTACTTTTCGGCTAAAGAAACATTCATCCGCGAAGTCGTCAGATCTATGGCGGCTGCCAGTATGATGCCCACATCATTACTTTGTGCCCTGCCTAAAGCCGCAGCCGGGTCCTGGTCCAAATGCGAATGCACATCTGCTAACATAGTCTCTGTAAATTAGCCCGTTTACCCTTCTCCCGGAGGCGTACACCCCTACCAACATGTCTGGCCCCAGTTATACGAGCCGACAGATACTCCTTTATGCCACAGAACGGGCAGTCGACAAGGTAACAAAGTAGTTTTCACTGTTTGCAATAACCAGCTGATACTTGCCGTCCTACCAAAGAATTACAAAAATGAATTTCCTCGACTTGTAAAAGAGCGTTGAGGTTGCCGCTAAAAGTAGTCTGATAGCGGAAACCTCCATCCTCATATAGGTAGTTTGCCAACAGGTTTCCACAACAGCCCAATAGGTGGGCAGATCTAGCTTTTTTCAAGAAACCATAGATCTCCTTTTCCGCAATAGACGTATTCTCCAAGGCGTAGCCAATATAGTCGCAGGACCAAATTGGAATTCGTAGCACCTTGGAAAAAATATACTCGACACCGCTATATGGATTAAAACCCCGGTAAGAATCGGTAAATGTATACTGCTCCTGCTCCAATTCAAAATGCCAATCGTAAATATCCCCTGGAGAATACGGATTGTAAGTGGGACTTTTCTTAACGTAACATTCATTCCGTCCTGTGATTATGATATTGAACAATTTAGCTTGCGTAATCACTGAAAGAAGCCCTCCCAATAGTTGTAAGGGGTCAAGAACCAAAATAGCTCCAGCGGTGAACACCTACTTAAAATGTTGCACATACTCAAATATTGTTCCGTCGGGGTGTTCTACCGTCATATTCCTACCTGTTGGTACTTCCTTAACGCCTCTTATGATTTTAGCTCCTGTTTGCTCAAGATAACTTTTGAATTCCTGTACGGAATCAACGAGAAAGGTGGCTTTTGTGTTTCGGAAAGGTTTTAAGGTTTCGTTCGAACCGGCGATTAATAAAATATCTCCCACGATTGCCAATTCTAAATGCACCTCAGGGTAGGCAAATCTCATCTCGGCCTTTGTCCCCAGAAGTTCTTCATAAAATGACAAGGCTGAATCTAATTTATCAACATAGACCCTTATTAGAGTTTTGAGTATTTTCATTCTGTTCGCCATCCTTTTCTTTAGTTACCATGGTTGCGAGATGCTACGGCATCAGCAAGGAGTCTTCAGCGGACCTTAGAACCGGAAAAGCGATTGAGGGTCGCCCATTCACTCTCCTGCGCGTGCACCATATTCCTGAACTTACAAAAGAGGCTGCGACGCTGAGGAATGAGTTCGCGATTCCGCTCTGACAACTGTGTAGGTGGCTCCTCTGCCGCTACTTGCCTCTCCTTTAAAGAATCTCCCGGATGTTCAATGTGACATGATAAGTCTGTTCCGGTCCGTTGACAAACCGGCCCAGGCGCTCAATGAAGTTCACGAGTTCAGGGGTCGTAAACTGCCTGTCGATATTCACCAGATAGGATTCGGCCTCACCCGGCTGCGGCTGAACCGGAGCAACGGTCTCTGTCGCATCCGGCGTTTTAGGGCGATTGTCTGAACGCAGCCGGTCGAGATGCTCAACCGCTGCCGGACCGACTAGAACGTTGTTTCCTCTGATTCTTACCACTTCATATTTGCCGAAAAAGGAACTGACGGCAGCAGGCGGGCACTTCCACGCATCCATAATTTCCTTGTTCTTGTGCAGCCTGCGCAGTTCGGCGGCGGCTTTTTGTGCATCCTTGAAATCCAAAGCATCGAAGTCCTCACGCGTAGGTATTTCTCCTTTGAGAATGCGTTCCAAGATCTCCATCAGTCGAATCTCCCCTATCGTTGTAATACGTAGGACCCCAGGATAAACCACAAGCCGTCGCTGAAACCCCGTCAAGCTCTCGCTGGGAGTCCGGACGCTTTCGTGCTTCCGTGTCCTCGACGCTCTATGGCGTGCGCCGCTGGCGGCCCGCTTTTGTTCCCGGATTTCGTCTTGCAGTATCTGTTCGATGTTTTCACGCATAGCCGCCCAAATTCTCCTTGTCCGACCTCATTTTGATATAATCACATGTTAGTGCATTGGGCGATGTACACTGCTACAACTCCACCTTTTGCGTGATGAGCGTGTTTAGCTTCTCCAGCACCTCCCGCTTGTACTGCTCGATGGTGGCATAGACTGCCGCAATCTCCTGCTGCGCCGTTAGGCTTATCGCGCCGTTTTCGTCAACTGGAAGCGGAACCTGTACATTCGCAATCATGGAAGGATAGAGTTTGGTGAACTCGTCTGCGCCCCGGTCGCCCTTGCGTCCTTTGGCGAGCCTGCGGAAAATCGGCTGTAAGATGTATTTCAGGTATTGGATGTCTATCCCCTCTTGTTTGGGAAGAAGGACACCTCTGTCGCCGTTGATTGAGAATCGGTCGTTGAGGATCGTAACGGTTCCGGCGAAGCCATTCGTTGACCAGCTTAGATATTGCCCATCAAAGTCGTATGTGTCTATATGCGTCAAGGGGTTGTTTGAGGAAGCGGAGTAAACTGGGTAGCTGCCCTTGTACATGTCTCCATACTTCTTGGTGAACATACTCTTGCCCTTCACGGGTATGAGAACTTCGCTCAAGGGTATCTCGCGCATCGCATAATTACTCAGTTCTAATACAATATTATAACTTTCGATTTCGGCGGCTTTCTGCGCCAACATGCTCTGTATATCCGCAAGCACTGTGTACCTGCCAGCAACTTCCAACTGCGCCACAATGTCATAGTTCTCTTCTTCATCAACAGGAATGTGGAATTCTAAGTCGGTTATCATGAACGGTGGCAGGGAGGTATACTCATTTTGACCGTTGTCACCAATGCGCCCTTTTTTGGTTTCGCGGAAGATTGGCTCAAGGACGCTCTTGACATAGGCGATGTTGATGTTAGCATGTTTCGGCAATAATATGCCTCTATGGTTCGTTGCGGAAAAAGGGCGGTCATGGATCATTATATATCCGGCAAGCCCATCAATTGCCCAAGTCAAACAAGGTACACTGTAATCATAAGTGTCGATGCTGCCAAATGCCTTGGCAGTGTTACCGGAGAAAAGCGGATATCCTCCTTGATGGCTTTTTGCGTAGGATTTTGTATATGTACCGCTGCCTCGTTCTACAGCAAATACATCGCGTACTTTGACACGGGTCATGGCATATTCAGATTTTTTTTTTAGCAGCTCGCGAAGCGGTTCCTCGAACTCTGTAATAGATGCAGCGACGTCGTTGATGACCGAGATGAAGCCTTCAACTGAAATGGTGTTTATCTCTTCCTCTATCCCAAGCTCAATCTTTTCTTCCTGCGTCCACCACCGTTCGACCGACCAGTGCGAGCCATTGTAAAAGTCGTCGATGCTCACGATTTTGCATCTCTTATCTGTCGTCGTATACCGTATCCGGGCACCTTTGAACATGTTAAAGCCGGTGGCGGCGGCATCCAAGTCGTTCTGCTCAATGTCAAAGCGGTAGACATCACGAGTTTCGCCGATCTCGGAACACAAGTAAGTAAAGACGGGGGTAGTCTGCCGCTCTTTCGTCGTTACGCCACCTGATGTATTGGAGATTTTCTTCGTTAGTGCCATGATGTACGTCTTTTTGTTGGTGGTGAAGAAAGTGTTCAGTGGCAGTGATATGACTGCATCAATGAAACACTCTTCCAAGATGAAGTCGCGCAACCGCCTGTCATTACTGCGGTTCATAATGCCATCCGGCACAACGACAAACGCCTTCCCGCCGGGTTTGAGTGCGCGGATAATCCACTCCATAAACAAGCCTTCAATACCCATCGCGCTTACAGAGAAGTACTGCTTTAAGGCGATGTCCTTGGCTATCTCATCCTTCAGGTTGCTGGAACCGCTCATGACGTAGGGCGGATTGGTAAGTATCAAATCATACTCTTCTTGCGTCGGGTGGGCGAGCGTTCCGAGGATGGAGTTAGTTTGGAGCAGAAACGTATCGTTGAATAGTCGGGCAAACTGCTGCGTGATATTGGAATTTTCCCGAATCAGGGAGGACAGATAAATGAGCATATTCGCTTTGGCAAGGATGATGGTTTTTTGCTCATCCTTGTCAAAGCCTTTGTCGAAACCGGAAAGCGTGACCAGCGGCTTCAACTCGCCGTTTTCCACCTTGAGGTATCTGTGAATGTCGTGAAGAATTGGTTCCAACAGAAATTTACCAACACCACAAGCCGGGTCGCAGATTTTCATACCTGCGCTGATGTCCGCCATGCTGACGATAGCGCGGACAACTTTGAGCGGCGTAAAAAACTGTCCCCAGTTCTTTTTGCTGATGGATTCCTTGAGGAAAGTCTCGAAGAGCTTGCTCTTAAAATCGTAGTCGATGTTCTCAAGCGTCCCGAACTCCTCAAAACGCAGCAAGATTTTCTTGAACACGGTGGCGTAGCCCGAAACGGCTTTGTCATCCTTTGAAACAAAGATAGTCCCATTAATGATTGTCGTTTTGTCTTTCGGGTTGCCGGGGAACAGTCGCTTGATTTCGGGGCGCACGGTCGTGGCGTAATACTCGATGACTTGATTGTCAGAGTTGGTTTTATAGCGATTGAGTAAATCGTGGAAAGAATAGAACCCTGTCAATACGCCGAGGTCGCTAAGGTATTTGAAAATGAATATCTCAACGAAAGTATAAAGACAGTTTTCTGGCGTTGCGCCAGAAACCGACCACAAGTCCTGCCACACCCGCTGCGCCAGCGGCAGGGGGTCAACAACGGCAGCAGCAAGGATGGTATCGTTGGTAGCGGATATAGACGCAATCACTTTGTTAATCAGCTTGACACACTCAACGTCATCTTTGTTGAAGTTCAGAGCTATGCGGGAACCGTCTTCGGCCGTGATTTCGTTACCCGTGAGAGGGTTAATCCAGAACGTTCTTTTGCCGTCGGTGACAATATAGATATGCGCCCCTAAAACCCGCGCCACATCGATTTCCTGTGCGATAGCAGCTTGGATGAGTTTCGGCGTTTTTAGTTGGGCGGGCGTTTTATACTCAATCGCAGCGATAACCTGTGGCTTTTTTATAATCAATGCATCAGGCTTCTTGCCTTCGAACTCATCGTAATCCCTATTGGAGATAATTCTTGCGCTCTTTAGGGCTTTGAGAGTGGTATTTCCGATGTTATAAAAACTCCATGCACCCATCGTTTCAGGAGCTTCTATCAGGTTGCGTTGAATAAGTTCCTCGCTCATTGGTTTTCGGCTCCTTCCTTGCATCTAACATTACGACTCTTCCTTCTGAACTCATCGGCCATCTTGTGTTCCCTAAAGTTTATGAGCATGGCAATCGGGTACCTTCTGTGTCCCCCAGCGGTTCGCAGTGGCACCAAAATACCATTCTTTTCCCATCGCCTTAGGCTTACTTCCGAAACGCCCAGCATGTGTGCTGCCTTTTTTATGCCCAAACTTTCTTCAGGATCATCTTCGGAAGCCACTGCAGTCCCCCCTGTTGGCAGCCCGGCAAAACTATTCAAACCCGGTCAAACTTGATCATTTTAGGCAATACTACCAAATCATGTGGCGTTTCGCTCTTACTGCTATTTATTTAATTATTCTATAACGACTGCTCGTATTCCTGGCTCAAGAACAAGCACACCCAAAAATTTTGTGCTACCCTCTTCTCCCCACCACCCCCTCCAATATCCTCTCCAAGTTCCTCTCCCGCACGAAATACACCGGCTTACCCTGCTCTATGGCCTCCTCTTTGAGCCACCACATCACCGCATGAGCACCAAACCGGGTGAGGAACACAAAAATATCCGCTTCACGCGCGAGTGCCTGGAGCTTGATGTCCACCTTGTCTCCATCATGCCAAATCACCCGATACCCGTCGTTGATTTCCTCATTCGGCAACCCCACGATCAGAATCGTTTTCCCGACCAAACCAGACAGGTCAACTTTCTCGGGAACGGCTGGGACCAAAATATCTTCATCTGCTTCGCTCTCTTCTTCCGGCTCTTCATCGTTGGGAATGAGCGCGGACAGCCTCTCAATCTCATCCCGCAACTCATTGATCAATCCTTTGAATTCCCGGATCTTTCGCGCGTCGTCGGCTTGACGATCTATGACCACCGGTTTCGCTTCCAGCTGCCGCTTCGCCTGTGCCAGTTCTTCCCGGAGTTTTCCGGTTTCCTGCCGCAGATTCATCAGCTCCTGACTGAATTTAAATGCCCTTTTCTTCTGCTTTTCCAGTTCGCGGCCTAACTGTCCAATGCGCTCAAAGAGTACGCCAGCCTCGCCGGATTTCTTGCGGATGACACGGCTGAGTTTTTCGGTCCGATACTTTTCCAGTTCTTCCGGCAATGGCAAATGGAGTGTTAGGTACGTAACGCGCTCTCTGCCGTAGGCTTGTACCCACCTGTCCATCGGCCAGGTGTCAATCGGCACCCAGACGAATTCCTCGTGTACGAGATACCGATTTCCCGCCCGCCAAAACGCGGTTTTTTCCGCGTCTGTCGTATAGCGTTTTTCGGCATCTTTGCGCCAAGCCGCGATACTGGCACTGAAGGGCAGAACAGGTACGCCCAATGCCTTATATGCCTCCGCGAATTCATTTTGGGAGAGCTCTTTCAGCAGCTCCCGCCATTTTGGCTGCGCAAAGGCGTAATACTCAGCCCAAAATGCCTCCTCCTGCTCCTGGAAACACTCCTTTACTTTTGCCAATCCGCGCTCATACTCGGCTTGTTCTTCGGGAGACATGACCACGCCATACGGGCTGTCGCCGCTTGCCACGACCGTCAGTTCTGGCGAACCCAGTGGTTGAGCAAAACACCGCGCCATTTTCCCATTCGTAATGTCATAGACAGCCATGGTTTCGGGCATATGTTCACCCCCACACTGGGGACAGGCAAAAGGCGTTATCGGAAAGTTGGTGTGCCCTAGCTGGACGTCCAGCTCCTCGAAACTCTCAACCGGCTCGTACTCATGCACCCGGCTAGAAACGATCTTTCGACACGTTTTGCACAAGTATTCCAGATGAGCTACCAGATGAATCTTTTTGGGCATCTAGCACCTCCCTTTGTCTTGCTGAAATCTTATTGTCTGGCAAGCATCGCCTCAAAATCCGCGTGTGCCTCCTTCATCACACCGGGATTGCGGGTCAGGAGATCCAACTCATGATTCCGGGTAAACGCATCGTAGCTGCCATTGGCACTGCCGATGATTGTGACGTGGTCCGTGACGATCATCTTAGCGTGGAGCACCTGGTTGCCTGGATAAAACTTTACTTGCACCCCTACATTGCTCAACTGTTTCGCCGCTCGACTATTGATTTCCTTCTCCATGCGCGTATCGAGCAGCACTTGGACCTTTGCACCGGCTTTGGCGCGTTCGGCCAGTTTGCCGATGATTTGACGGTTCGACAACTCGAAGAGTGCTGCCTGAATGGTCTGTGCATGATTAAGTTCAGTTAAGATGGCTTTCAGTAGCGGTCTCCCTGAAAGGATGTCTTGAGCTGATGTGTTCTCTAATGGGACACCCGCCGGAATCGTCGCCCCCAGTTTGCGCCAGTCACTCTCAAAGACGCTTTGGGCTTCTTTGGCCGTTGCGCCATGCGTATACACATCGGCATCGGCATTTTCGACACTTCCATAGCCCCAGTTCATCCCGCCGATCAACACCTGGCTATCATCGACGACGAGCATCTTGGCATGTTGGATACCACTTTTTTCAATAAGTGGTGCAACAGCTATCTGAACCTTGACATGGTGCGCTTCGAGTTCTGGAATCGCCTTGGCCGTCTCTCTTTCACTTCCATCAAGCACGGCGAGAACAGGAATCCCACTCTCAGCCTTTTGCTCCAAAAGTGCAATCTCGCGTGCATCGCCCAGTTCATACATCTCAAGAAGGATCGAGTGCTGGGCGGAGCGAATCATATTGTCCGCCCGATCAAAAATGGCTTGGCCTTCAAGAAGGGACGGCTGGGTGATTGATGTTGCCGGTGGAGTGGCTGCCGGGACAGACGGTGCAATGTTTGCATTGGTTGCACCCGAGCACCCTGCAAGAAGAAAGATACCTAACAGTGGAGCGATCCAGCGAAACGATATGCGCATACCTGGCTTAACCTCTCTTTTCTTGGTAGTACCGATGGAACTTTTTAGCACAATGATCGCAGTACTCACCGCGTCGTTCAGCCGATTTCCTGAGTTCTCCGCCGCACTGTGGGCACAGGCCATTGGCACGGCGCGTATTGTAGAGCTTTTGTTTCTTCGCCCGCTCTTTGCACTTGTCTGAGCAATATGTTTCTCTTGATCCCAACGCAGTTCGGTAAAGTGTTCCGCAAACGGGGCAGTAGCGCCATTGCTGGGATTGGCGGGGTGTTGGCATCGCATTTTCCTTCTTCTCTCATTCTCTGTACGATAGTTTCTCCATGGCTCGCGCTTTTTCCTGCTCTATCGGGGTATGAGCACACTGCTTTCCCTCTCTATTCGTTCACAAGTTTAAATTCAAATAAATCTCGTCCGTGTCATCCTGTGTCATTCCGATGTAGGCCAGGGTGATCCGGGGCGAGGAATGGTTGAAAATCTTTACTAACCGGTCGAGCGAATACCCGGCCTGGTACCCTTGATAGCCAAACGTCTTTCGGAGAGTATGGGTCCCGATTCGTTCCCTAATCCCGACGAGCCGCGCTGCCTCGTTCAAAACGCGATAGGCTTGCTGGCGGGTAATGGGACCGTCTCCCTTACGGCTGGCAAAGAGGAATGCCTCCTTTGGCACATTGGGCAGGAATTCTCTGAGTGCCTTGGTCGCTGTATCACTGATCGGGAAGTTCTTGACCTTGCCGGTTTTCTTTTCGCGAATCTCTATACGATCCCGAATCTTTCCGTTCTCGTTCTGAACATCGGCAACGCGAAGACGGAGCAGATCACTGATCCGAAGACCGGAATTAATCCCCAAGACAAAGAGAACATAGTCCCTTGTACTGGAGGACTTGAGGATCTTTTTCATGGCTTCAATCTGTTTCTTGTCGCGGATCGGCTGGACAAATTCCATGTGTGGCCCCTCTTTTCTTATGTGCCTTATTCGTATTGTACTGCATTTTATGACACATTCCAAGTCGAACCCAAAAGATTTTTCGAGGGAGTAAACCCGCAAAGCCCTTCCTGGTGCGGATCTCAGGGTTTTCGCGAATGTAACACAATGTTATTGTGTTACATTCGCTTGGCGGCATGTCAACGTTCACTTTGTTTCAATTAACGATTCATAGGCAGATTTTGCATCGTTAAAAGCTTTTGAAGGCGTTTCCGCCCAATCGCAATACCCAGTGTTAACCCAGGAATCTTCAACGTATTGAAGAATTGCCCAGAAATAGGGGTTTTCTGAATTATCGTGGGAATTCGGCGTCGCCATGATTTCAATTTTATAGGACTCTTGCACTACAGCTTCCTCTCCTCTCTGTTAACCAGGGTATTGCCCAGTGTTTTTGCCCCTATGGTAGACGGGACACCGCTTTCCGGCACCCCGTCTCCAATGCAGGTATAAGGCCCCCCTTTTTCCCCAACAGAATCTTAAACCGAATGCTTCGTGGCGGTTGATCCGAGCCAAATTCAACTCCCTGCCTTAAAATTATAAATCGGCTTAACAATAGACAAAACTTCCATGGTATCTCTGATATTACCCAGGATTTCATCCATGGGGGATTCGTCCAGCGTCGATGTGCCCACAGAGGTTGTGAAGATCCCTCTCATTGATTCCTCAAATTCCCGCATGGTTACCACTTCTTTAGCCTGGCGTCGGCTCATCAGACGGCCAGCGCCGTGAGGAGCAGAGAAATTCCAATCCGGGTTCCCTTTACCCATGGCCACGATGCTGCCATCTCGCATATTAAGCGGTTGTCAAATCAGAATCATGCCTGATACTCACGCGGGGGCAGGGTGCGTCATTGGATTCACCGCGAATCTAGGAGAAAAAGTGATCCCGAATATCGTTGGGGTAGACATCGGTTGCGGGATGCTGACCGAATCTAGTGTGGCTTTTCGACAGTGACCATCGGGTATACAATGACGGAGAGGGCAACAGAACGGTTGCCCCTTGGTATCGCGGCTATTTCGTCGAGCACTTTGTGGTGGGGGAAACTCGCCGCAGCTGTTTGGAGCAAGTCGTCAATGACTCCGCGAGTAAAAACACGATTTATGGCTCTACTACTATCGGCCACTTTCGGCACCTCCTTTTCCTTAAATTCCCCAGTCCCTCAGCTCAGCCGTTGTCCCTATCCACACCGGCGTTCCCAGCGGCACCTGATCGAACACCTTCCGTATGACCTCGTTCTTCAGTTGCACGCACCCTTCCGTTTGCGGCTGTCCGACCCCCGCCCCCTTGGTTGTCCCATGAATCCCAATGGAATCCGGTTCGCTTCGGCCCACATCCAGCCCCAGCCAGCGGGGACCCAGCGGGTTTTCGGGACTGCCGCCGGGTACCGGGGACTTTTTCCCGCCGGGGTGGTATACCGGATCAGCCTGGCGGGAGATCACCTGGAACTTGCCGGTCGGAGTTGGTTTCCCCGGTTTTCCCAGTCCAGCCGGGAAAGTCTCTTGCTTGTGTCCGTTTTGGAAAAGACTTAAGCTAAACGTGCTTTTGTCCACTACAATCAGGATCCCTTGGGGCAATACCGGTTTTGGCGGCGCGGGTTTCGGTTTGGGAGGCGGCATTCGTTCCGCCTCCTGTGCCGGGCTAGGAATCTTTTGCCCCAGCTTTTCCGGGACTGTTTGTGCCATGGCCGCCGGGGCCTTTTGGGGGAGTATGGTATACGCTTCCGCGATTCCAGCCACCAATAGGGACATCCCGGCAACGAGGGCTATGAATATCTTACTCATCCTCTTCCCAAAACCCGAAATCTGCGCCGTCCCCCGGGTGTGAACTAAAGCTACACCCCTCGGGGGCAATGTCGTCCATATAATCCCAAATCTCTCCGTTTAGAAGGCTGTCTCTGGCCTCCAGGTCTAACTCGTGTTCGTATTGATCGACCAAGGCCGCGGGCAAAAACCGCTTGATCGCGGCGAAAACGTCATCCGAGAGCATGGTCCCGCACGACAGACTTTGATTCCTGTACTCTGGTCCTAGCTTTGGCATTTTGTTGCCCCCTTTCTAAATATCCCAAATATCGACTGTGAAAAAGCCGTCTGGATCGATCCAAATCCCCACCGGCGCTCCGATGCTGGACGCCGTGTTCGTTTCCTCGATTTTTTCCAGCACCATTTCCACAGTCAGTCGTTCCGGAGATGTCC
The DNA here is from genome assembly GCA_001029295.1 of Peptococcaceae bacterium CEB3. Taxonomy (GTDB): domain Bacteria; phylum Bacillota; class Desulfitobacteriia; order Desulfitobacteriales; family Desulfitobacteriaceae; genus Acididesulfobacillus. Next base: position 84,767 of record LDXJ01000052.1, read on the forward strand.
CGAATATGTCCCTAGCCATGTTTTCCCACCGTTCGGGGTTAAACTGTTTCATGCTGGCGACCGCGTCCACGACCGTCTGGGGCATGTCTGTTATTTCCGGGTTATACAGGTTGCCCCAAAATTCTAGGGAAAAATTGTCTTTTAGTGAATAGCTCATAGATTTGCGCCCCCCCTTCTATCATCCGAGCGATCTTTTAAAACCCTTACCCTGTGCGCCAGATCGATTATCTCTCCACCACAAGCCAAGATTTCTAGTTGCGACATATTGACCCAACGACCATTCGGTTTAGTGTTTCTCGGTGCCAAGCGTTCGTCTTTGGCCGTCCGTTGCCGTAAATCTGAGATTTTACTCATTCCTTAGTCCTCCCCTTTCGGTGCGAACACCGTCATGATCATTCGTTCGTGCCGGCCTTTCCCAATCGGAATGTTTTTCCCGGTGGTCGCAATGAGTTCGCTTTTACCCGTTTTGGTCAGCCCAAACCGTTGAGCTAAGTTGACCCGGACAATTAAAAAGTTCCCCTGGATTTCGACTTCGATGTTTTTACTCGACATGACTAACTCCCTTCCACCATTTCACCAATTTCTCGGTCTCGTCGGTGCTGATGAAAGCTCCCTGAACCCTTTTGAGACTGTTTTCGCCATTCATTTTGACGAGCATATCCCCGTTTCCCAACAGATTCTCAGCCCCCTCCTCATCCAAAATGACTTTAGAGTCCACCCCGGACGCCGTTCGCAATGCGATCCGGCTGGGGATGTTCGCTTTGATGACCCCGGAAATCACGTCCACAGACGGCCTCTGCGTAGCCAAGATTAAATAAATCCCCGCGGCCCTGGCCATTTGGCCGAGACCAGTAATCAATCCCTCAATGTCAGCTTTATTGGTTACCATGAAATCCCCGACCTCATCAAAAACCATGACCACGTATGGAATTTCTAAGTGCCCTTTGCGCCGGTATTCCTGTAAATCTCTAGCTCCGGCCGCACCGAGCACCTCGTAGCGCCGGCGCATTTCACGATCGACAAACGTTAATAAAGCTACGGCATCCTCGGGCGTTCTCGCAATGGGCGCCTTTAAATGAGGCAAGCCTTCATAGATTTTAAGTTCCACCTGTTTGGGGTCCACCAAATAAAGGTGGAGTTCGTCCGGCTTCCGCTTCGTCAACAAACAGGCCAAAATGGTGTTGATTAAAACGGATTTCCCGCCGCCGGTCTGCCCGGCAATGAGTAAGTGCGGCGTTTTGGCCAAATCGATAATATAATTGGCACCCGTCGCTGTTTTCCCAAGCGCCACATCCAACGGATGTTCGGCTCTGTAACCCAAAACGTCCGAGACCAAAACTGGATAGCGGTCCTTCGGCGGCCTCGGGAGTTCGATAATCACAGCCTGTTTTTCTGGCTCCAGCCGGATCGAGCAGCTGTTTACCGCCATATTCATCTTGATGGCTTCGCGATTGTTATAGATTTTTTTCGGTGTGCTCAAGATCTCCTGGGGGATTTTCAGGCGGAACTGGGTGATGCTCGGCCCCTCGGCCGTGTTGATCAATGTGAACCCCGGGGAAATCAACCGCGCTAAAACGTCGGCCAGTTGGGGGCCTCTCGCGTCCCCCCGGGTGTTTTCCCGCTTTTTGTTCGGCTTAAAAATTTTGTTGGCCGGAGGCAACGACGTATCGCTCGGTTCCGGTTCGGGTTCGGCGGCCGGGATGGAGGGCGCTTTTCCTTTAAATGCCGGTATTTTCAACGAAAAGACCAGCGTTAAAAGGGATGTGGCACAAAGCCCAAATGTGATAATCGGCATCCCCGGTAACGCCAACAGCCAGCGAAACGACGGGACTAAGGCAATCATCCAAGCCAACGCAAAGGCAAAATAGAGGTAATCCATAATCAGGTGCCTTTCTAGAAAACCAAGTCCTTGTGCTTATCCAGATAGCCTTCAACCACAAAATATTTGTCACTTATTGTCCCGTCTGTGAAATAATTGATGGAATTGACGGATGTCTCGACTGTTCTCCAAAAGCAAACGTCTTGGCCGTAAATTTCAAAAATCTGGGCTAAGTCAAATTCTCCCTTTTGGACGAAATTAGCTTTCACATGTTGGAAAAGCTCTTCATACAAAGAAATATCAATTTGCAGCTGCGACAACCTAGTATCCGTCGAAATCCTGCGAGCTTGGATGTATTTAATGTTGGGAAATTTGGACAAAAACCGCAAAATATCAAAGAACTCATTAACGTTGTGCCGATTGACAACAATAGCAACGCGCGGCTGTTTAGTAGCGGGAATGATACTTTCCCAATCGGGCAAGTCGCGCCTCCCCATTATTTTCTTGTTCGTGTCTTGATTTATCGTATGAACCGAATACCCGACGCTGTTGGTACATTTGTTTATTGTTTGGATTTGCTTAGAAGCCAAGTAACCATTCGTTCTCAAGCCCACAGTAAAACCACGATTATGCAAGTAATCCATGAGCTCATCCAGATATTTGTATAGCAGGGAATCCGTGTTTTGACCGGTAATATACAATTTCTTAATGCCGTATGTTTGGCAGCGGTTTAAAAAGTCCTCGAAGTTCTCCCACTGAGAAAAATGCGTGCTGATTTGATCATGTTTTGATAACAAACTCTCGATATCCTTACCCAAACAAAAATAACAATCGACATTGCATTTCCCCAATAGATTAATGTTTGCGAAACTGTAATCTTCTCGGTTTCTTTGCTTGTTAATCAACAATCTAATGCGCCACCTTTCCATAAAGTGCAAAGATCGGGCCTATCACCGGATTAATAATGGACTTGTACTGGGCGATAAAGCGGAATGTCTGCCCGTAGGCCCCCATAAACCATTGACGGACGGCTGGGATATGCCACAGCCAACCGAATAAAATGGCTCCGGCCGCCAGCAAGATCACACCGTGGAAAAAGTTGACATAGCGTTTTTCACTGATGACCAAGGCCACCATCGCCACGCAAGCGCTCGATAACAAGACGGGAACAATCGTCGCGTACGTGGTGTGCCCTTTAAACTGGCTTACGGTCAACAGTCCGAGAACCGCCCATACCAAAGGGCGAAAAAACTTGGTCTCGGCGTCGCTTGCGGTTGTAATCCGGAACAGCGGCCACTTGATGGCCCAAAACCCGGCGATATTTTTCGTTGGATTCACCGGGTTGGAAATCGGCAACGGTGCCAACCAAGCGACACCCATGACGTTGGCCATGTCCACCACCGGATGGCTGATATACCCGGCCACAATGCTGACAAACAAGATCCTCGACATCCAGGGAAAAGCAAACCTCAACAAGAACGCAAAGGCGATAATACCGAACAGCCCGTGAGTGACGGTCCGATGGGGGAAAAACCTGGCTAAAATGCCGGCGAATGGCAGCGTGGTCGTCACCGTCGAGCTCTCGTGGTCCAGGTCGGCAAGCAATCCGGCAATCGCCCCAAAGAGCAGACCGGCTGGCCAATATTCCAAGGGAGCTTTCCCCGTCAATAAAACCGTCTCAGCCGCTAACATTCCGGAAGCCGCATGTGTCGATCCGGTCATACCGCGATAACCTCCCCCATTTTTCCTTAGCCCGCCGGATATATTCAAAGACCGCACTGCGACGGACGCCCATAAAATTTGCCGCCTGAGCATAGGTAAACCGGTGCATGACCACCAGCGAGACTGCGTCCCGTTCCTGGTACGACAAAATGGCAAGATATGGAGCGAGTACGATTTCTAGAGAAGCGCTGTCCATTTCGTCCCTTACCACCGATGAAAAGATATCCATATCAGCAAACAGAGACTCCCGCTGTAAATGTGATAAGCTCATTAATACATATCATCCCCCATCCAGCATATTATATCAAATATCATCAATGAGGGCAATGGGGAGACTTTGGGAAATTCCTCCCCGGAGCAATGCAGGATTTGTAAGTTCTATGTTGAATTATTAGACAGTTGGCGAGATCCAGGTAATTGCATCGACATATGTCCGGACACGATTTATTGTACAAAAACCAATGAGAGCCCGTCGGGCTCTCATTGCAGTTCTTTCACCCTATCTCGGATATTGCCCCGTCGCATTGTTATATGGCGGCACCACGAAATCCTGTCCCACCGGGACCTCGTGCCCGGCTAAAGGCAAATCAATCTCGATATACAATCCCGGTTGGGCAAGCGGATCCCCCAAAAGGTCCTTGTCCCCCTTGTGTAAGACCTCAAATTTGGCCAGGGTGTACTTGGTAAAGCCCTGCTCCGTCATTTTTTGGTTGAACAGCTGCTCAAGCTGAGCGGGTGTCCATGTAATGGTGTACTCGTTCGTCGCGAGATTATACTCGGCGGCCTGGTACAAGACCGTCCTCCCCGCCTGTTGCATGTCCGTCAAGGCCACTTGACGGATGTGGGTGATTTCCCCGGCGATCCCCCAAAAAACGGCGGCAAAAACGAAGCATGTGACAAAAACACCCATTAAAATGTAAATCCCGACGGAGCCCCGATCGCGTTTGATCATTTCGGATACATAGCCTTTCCCGTGGCCACATTTTTAGCCGCGAATGTGCCCTCCGAACCAAAATCCCCGAGCAACGGCCAATGAGCGAGACCAAAAAAGCCATGTTTAGTAATTTTGACCTTTACAGTCGCCCCCAGCGGCCCAAGTTTTTGGGCCAAGAGCCGCTGGGCTTCCGCGGTCGGCAGGGTGTAAACAAATGTCTGAGTGGATGGATCGAACTCGATCCCTTGGATGATCACGGATCGCACGGCTCTATCGACTTGGATTTGCGCCGCCATGGGGACGGCAACCCCTAGAACGAAAAATAGTGTGGCTAAGATCACTGTTATTTTCTTTTTCACGACATTTCACCTCATTTTCTCATATAGGGCTCCCACGATGACCCAGGCATGATGTAATATATGTCTGTCTTGGTCACTTTCACGTCTTGTGATTGACTGGTTCCGTTTTGGTAATAGGGTCCGTGAGTCACCCACACCCAATGCGGATGCTTGCCGCCCTCCAGCACATGTTGCTGTAGTGTATACGTCTGAGTCCATGTCGCCGTTAAATGGCCTTCCCAGTTATGGTGGATAATCCCTACCGGTGGCCTCCACGTAGGCCATTCCACTCGAAACGTCGTAATGCTGTCGTTAACGGATGTTCCGTTTTCCTGGGAACCGGATCTCGTGTTGACAGAAAAGCTGGCGGTCTTAGTCGTACAATTCGTCTGATTGCCGGGACCGCCCGTCGCCCACTTCACCGGCTTGCAATCGGGATACGTGATCGACCCTCTCAGCGTCGCCGAATCATACCGCCAATCCGAACCGGGCAAGGGCGGGACTTTGATCACGAGATCGGCCAGCATGGTATCGCCGTAATAAATGTGCAGCGGATCCCCGGTTTCCACGTTGGGGAAGCCCGCTTTGTCCAGACCGGAATTGTTAAGGTTATTGTCGTGGTAGCTCGACAACGTGAGACCGGGAATTTCGCCAACATTGGTATCCGTCGCGTTGACCGTAATGTTGATGGGGCCGGATTGAACACCGGACACAGGTTGCCCCCCCACACATAGCTGGGCTGTCGCCTGAATGGTGTATGATGATTGTCCGGCCGGCGGCGAGGGTAATCGCTGGATAGAAACTGTCCCAGAATCCCCATACAGGATGCTATACGTCGCATCCACCTCGGATGGATCGTTTTGAAACGAATAAGGTAAATTAATGGGGTTTGGATTGAGTGGCACCGGGGAAGTCAACGTGACCTTTACCGAGGTGTTCGAGGAATCGGATGACATCATAGCCCCAAAATATTTCGCCGTGAACGTCACTTGCCCCCCGGCGGCCGTTGTTAGAGTGTTTTGGCTGGATGATGTCGATACGGCGGTATCCCCGTTGGAGTCTTTCGCGGCCAAGGTCAAAGACCGTTGCGTGGGTAAATACCACACGATGGCCGGATAGCCGTTCACGTCTCGGTTTGTCCACGTGCTGATGACCTGGAGCTGACTAGGATCGGGCATTTGCGACATATACGTCGGATCGGCCGCCGTCCCCGAAATGGCGACGTCAGCGTCCGCCGAGGTGTATCCGGAAACGCTCTGTTGATCCAGGTGATAAAAAGTAGGCTGCAATTTGCTTCCTTGGTTTCCCGAAAGGTCAAGCGGTGTGGCCGAATAATATATAACGCCGGTCGAATTGTCCTCAAAACACTGACCAACGTATCGAGTGGGATCCCCGGCAATCAGCCGCGGGTCCAGCGTTTTATAGGTTCCGGACGCACCTGGGAACGTGGCCCCAAGCTTTGCCGCCGCATCTTGCATCACACCTGTGGACCCGTTCACGTGGGCGAACGCATTATGCGGCCGACCCGAATTACCCGCCCAGGAAACTAAGTCCTCATCTGGGTCTCCATCCACATTTTTCCCATTCATAGGTAAAATTGCAATATTTGATTCCACCGTGCCCCCCACTATGCCGGCCGGCCAATCGGGAGGCCAAATATTGCGCTTGATCCCGGCGGCGTTCCACCAATACAGAGCACCGGTGTAATCAGTATTGAACACATCCCCGGTGGTCGGATCGACGGCCACCGGCGACCAGACGGGACCGTTAATGACGCCGAGTCCGATATTGTCATTGTCGATCTGCCCGTACCCGCCGTTGGCATACGGATTGAACATGATGAGCCGGTTATTGCCGGTGCCATTGATATCGGCCACCCCAAACCAGGCGTCGGCATCCGATCCGGACGGTGTGCCGGGGTCCCAGGACGGTGTGGACGTGATGGCGTCGCCCGAACAGGCATTGCCGGAATAGGGGCAAGCGCCGAGGGCATTGGGACCACCGTGGGCCTGATCTGATTGACGCATGTTAAATGCAAGCGCGATATCCGTATTTACGTTCGCACACACGAAGCCGCCTTCGTAGTCGCCAATCATGACATATTTTGAATCCGGTGTGAAAAGCGGAGACGCTGTAACGGCGGAGGGAACTGTGGTAATTTTTGCCCTTTGTAACGACGACTTGGGAACTTGTGCCATCCCGTTTAACGGCCACCAAAAGAGGTAATTGCCTAGACCCAACGCCATCCACTTGCCATCGGGGGAAATTGAGAGGCCCTCGGGCGCCTGAATGTTGGAACCGCTCCCGTATTCGGTCGGGTCCAGGTTTAACACGCAGTTCGTTCCCGCCGTCAGCTTGACCGGACCGCCGCCCGGCTTAATCAATCCCGGCTGGAGTGTGTACGCCCATATGTTCGCGTTTCCATTTAGATCATACGTGACCTGGTACACGGTGTTGTTTGCCTTGTCATATACCGGATCCACCATTGCCATTTGGCCGGTGGGTATTTCGAAGTCATAAATGTAATCCAGCCCCACATAGCTTAAAAAGTTTGGATTTGTCCATGGGTCTCCGGGGGACGATGAAATCGAACTGGCTGTCCGCTGATAGTTCCAATCCCAGGTAAGCAGGTTGGAATTATCGGGAATATTCGCCGCCTGGGCTAACGAGGGGGACAACAGGACGAGCAAAGAAATAAAAATTATAAACAGTTTTTTCATGGCAGCCACCCTTTATTATCAAATTTTATCAATAGACGGTCCTCTTAAAGCCGCCCTGAGTTAGGCGGCTTAAGATCAGCCCTGTCTTGCCAAGTTCCTCTTCCTCAGCCAAACCAAACCCAACAAAGCTACGAGCAAGACCGCAAGTCCGGCAATAGCCCATAGTTCATACGTCCGGACTTTTTTGTGTTGAGCCTCAGCCTTTGCCCGAGCTACGTTTTGAGCTTTGACTTTAGCTGCATTGGCATTGTATAAGGCAATGTCTTTGCTCGTTTGAGAGTCGGGGTTGGTGGCCGGGGACAAATCCCCTTTGGCCGGCGGCTTGGGAAGTGTGACCTTCGCTGGTGTGGAGTCAGTGACCGTCGTTGTCTCAGCCGGAGTCGTTGTTTGAGTTTGAATTTGGGGTTGAGTCGGTGCCGTTGGAGTCGTTTTGGTTTGAACTTTTGCCGGTGCCGAGGTCGATGTGGTATCTATCGGCCCCCCGGCATGTAGTTCAGCCATCGTAATCCCATTCGCGGCAAGCAATTGGGCGATTTGGGGCGTGACCTCGGCATACGAAACATAGGTTTTGTTCGGATCATATCCCGGAGCACTGTTCCCAATGGGAGTCCAAACGAATTTCCACTGCAACGGGAGCGACTTCCCACCCCCGTGGTCATAGGCGTATTTGATCCAGGCGATGGAATTTGGCTCGGTCATAGCGGGGTTAGAGGAAATCTGTTTGAACTCGGCGGCGGTTGCAGGGCTATATTCATCGCCCGTGTGAATGGCCTTTTCCTCCCGTGAAGTCATTAAAAAAGCAAAATTCCCGGCCGGTGGAATCCACGTCCATCCCGAAATCACCGGGGGCCAGGTGGTGTTCGGCCAATTCATATCCGCTCCCCCTTTGTATACACCCGCCATCGCTCTCGTCGGTACCAACGTCATGGCCATGACCAAGACCAGCGACAACGCCAGCATGGCCTTTTTAATGGTTTTAATCTTCAACATTTTCGTTCACCTCTTCCTCTTTCTCGATTTTTTGGATTAATTTTTCCAGTTCTTTCCAAAGATCATTCCGAATGACCCAACGGTCCTGGGATGGGGATGGGGCCTTTTTTCTTCGCTCATCTTATTTCCCCTCCACGATTTTTTTGAGTTCTTCTTTCCGGATCCGAATTTGTTTGGTGCCTAGCCGAAAGGCCGGAACGTCGCCGTTTCGGGCCCATGCGACCATGGTCGCACGGCAAACGTTCATGATGCTTGCCGCCTCTACACTGGTCAAACATGCCGGAAGACTGTCCCAGTCTATGTCCCTTGCCGCTTTTTTTGTGTCTTTGTTCATATTTTCACACCTCTCCTTGTACTCCCGCTTTTTCCCATTGTAGCATTTTTTTGATTAAAGATCAAGATATTTTAGCATTTTTGTTCAAATATTATTTCTTGTGGTCAAGCTGTGGTCAAGCCGTGGACGGAAAATTTGAAAACCCGTCCACGGGGGGGAACCCTGGAACCCGCGTGGTGACTGGGTTTCAGGGTTTTTTCCCTTGGGCAGGTCTTAAAACCCGTCCACGGCTTGACCACGTATATTTACCAATATCTGGATTCTTCGATCCTTGGAACCCGCATGGTTACTGGGTTTTCACATGTTGTTTTTTTAGAGGGATCCCGAGATCTCTCTAAATGGACGGATATTCGCAAAAAGTATATACGCCGTGTGGGAAAAGTTTTTTTAAATGTCGCAATACTGACCACAAAAAAAAATAATAATTCCCCATATGAGATCATGTTTTGGGGAATTTTCTGTCCGTTCGGGTTTCGGAACATTTTTAGGCATTGTTTGTTCTCATTTGTTAGTGTCTAAATGCATATGAGTTATGTTTTCACTCATTTAATCGTGGACAGGAAACCCGAAAAACCCGTCCACTGCCCGTCCACGCCCGTCCACTGCCCGTCCACTGCTCGTCCACTAAGGGGCAAAAAACAAGCCCTGCTAAACCGCAGGGCTTAAAAAGGCGAAACCTGCGGAAATAAACTCCCGCTTAATCCATAATACGTGGTGCCTCGCGTTGCCAATTTGTTTCCTTTTCGTGAATATTTCTCTTCCGTTATCCACTTCCGTAACCGCCAAGATGCCCATGTCCCCTAAATCCTTCCATAAGGTTCGGGGCGGGACACCTATCGTACTGTGTTTGGGGGCCAAAAATTTTTCAACTTCTCCATAAATTGTTTCGGGAAGTAAATATACGTAATCTTGATCAGCCCAACCGCCTAGGTTTTCTTGTTTGGATGGGGGCCCGATCATTTCAGTCGAACAAATCCCGACTTTCCCACTAGAAAGCAATTCATTAACGATGTTTAGAAATTTCCCCGCAGGTTTTTCATTTGACGTAAACACTATTTGTTTTTCCCCGACGGTGGTTATGGCTTGTTTGCCCTCGGCCGACAATGCCTCTGCTTCTTTTTCGTCTATCGCTCCGACATGCACCGCAAATTCCGCAAAAATTGTTAAGCCGTAATTTAACCAAATTACCTCATCGCTTACCCTTGTATGCCCCTCTATTTGTACTTCTTGCATTTTATGTGGAAATTCTTGCTCAAAACGACATTTTAATGTCTCATAATTTTTTATCACGTAGCGGATATATGCTGTCATGGCTAGTCTGAGTCGCTCTGTGTTCGCTTGCGCAAAAGTAAGTCTTTTTAAATCAACCTCATCTTTCCGTAATTCGATCCCCATTACCCTTCCGACAGTGCTTTCTCCCCCTTCTATCATACTTTCCGCCGTAATGATACCCATCCCTCGTGGAATGTAAGTAGTGCGCGCGGTCGAATCTGGGTTTAAACGTCCTCGACCGACACGATCTCCGTACCCTCTTATTATTCGCTCTGCCGTTTTCCTCATTTTCTCAGCTTCAAGGGGGTTCGATTTCGGTGCAAAGTCGTCGATCAAGAGCAAAGTATCCTTTGCTTGGTATTCCTTTCGCTCCAGATCATTGGCTGTGTCTAAGAATCCCGCGGGTGGCTTTTTCCCCGTAAATTTTCCAAAATGGTTTAAGAAGAGTGCGACCAGTGTTGATTTTCTTGATCCTGTCGGGCCGGAATACCCATTCCGTAAACGCTGGCTCGTATCCGGCTTCCTCGAAAATTGAATCTAAAACCGATAAATAGACGGCGGCAAAAATAGGGTACGTTATATTTTTTGGCGCAATTTCCAGTAAGCTGACAGATGCTTTTACCGCTTCCTTGATTGATTCTAGATCAGGGATCTCCCCCGAAAGCGCATAACGTTTGAGACCTCTTTCTAGATTTGTTCGGACGCCCTCTTTGACTCCATCAGCCGAGATAACGTCTTGACTAGTGACGTAAACTCTTTCGCAGCCCTCTATGATTTCAAACCCCGTGTGGTTTTTTTCCACGATTTCGGGTGATCCTATGCTGACCAAGTTAATTAGCGCCCGAATAGTGTCCATGGTTCCTTTCCCTGCTCCGACCCAAGTACGAGACCCCCACTTTTCCCGTACCCAATCAAGTGTCCCAAATTTTTCGGCCATAACCTCTATCCGGGGCAATGGGTTTAGATCGGCATATCCGGCCATGAAATATTTTCTCTTGGTCCCTGTAACGGACTCAAATACAACCTGTTCTGTTACCCAGCACATAAAATTGGCTATATCCTCGGGGATTTCTTCTCCGGTTTTCTTGTTTAAGTGAATTAGATATACATGGCCGTTTTGCCCTGAAAATACTATATTGCCCATTGTATCATTAATTCGTTTTTGGGCTAAAGCCAATTTTGGGTCGATTTCTTGGCTTGAGAAAGCACAATCTCGTATACTCCCCCGGTAATGTTGAACAACAATAGATAGTGCCTTTTGAATAGTTCTCTCGCGGTAATCTTCCCGTTCTTCCCATTTTGGGCGGACCAACGAGCTTTGGCGGAAAATGCGATCTATTTGCGCACTGTCCACGGTGTAAAAGGCTATTTTTAGGCACAAAACTAGGTCAGCTCGGCTGTCATCATAAGCATAATGGGATATATCCCCCGCAAAGAGGTCGCCAAATAAAGGGCTGCGCTCCCTCATCCCTAGGTCAATGATCTTTTGGTCCTCAAGCATCACCGGAATGGATTCCGTGTTCGACTCCGACATAAGCCGGTTTTCTTTTTGTCGTTTCGTTTCATCACCGTAGGGAAAAATCAGGTTTTCAACTTGTTCAATGATCTCTTGGTCATCGTTGATAGTTTGACTTTGAGTCCCGAACAACCATCCTGTCATAATTATAAATCTGTTTTTGGCATAAAACTCATAAGGCTGCCCAGCATCAGTTTTACACCTTTTGTATTGCTTTTCACCACTAAAAAATAAATGTAAACCCGTACCTGATTGGCTGATCTCTGTATAGGTATTCGCTATTTGCACAATTGTCTGGACATCTTCTGAAATGATTTCTCCATTTTCGTCTAAACAATGATCAATGTCTAAAACAATGTACCCGCTTTCTGCTGTCAGGGCAAACGCAATGCCATCGAACCCCCTCTGGGGAAAGGTGTTCGCCAAATAATACACGCGCTGCGCAAAACCTTTCCAAGTGGTAGGATCATTGATTTTAGCTTTTTTCCCTGCAGAAGAATAAGGAACTTTGGTCGTTTCCCCATCGCGAGTTCCTTTTTTCCAAAAAACCCACTGCGGGAGGGCTTTCAGTTCATCAGGGATATTTTCGTATTTCCCATATGGACTATTGACACTTTCGCTTTCATTTGGTATTATTTCATTAGGCATAGTAATATATTTCCTTCCTGTAAAGGCCCGAGCTGTCCAAGCATGGGGCCTTTTATTTGATATTTTATTTTCCCCTTTTTAAGACGTCACCCCCGCACATCCGCTAATTAGATGATGGGGGTTTTGTGATTAAATTATTTGTTTTTTTTGGAACAGTGCCCGGAATGTGTCGTATGGGTGGTATTTCTAAGTTCTCTCTGGAAGATGTTTCCATAAAATCCCTAAGCGTATCCCGGGGAATGCGGAGAGTTCGCCCGTGACGAATATGCGGAATTTCTTTTTTTGCGCACATATTTCTAACGAAAATAACAGAACAACGCAATATGCTTGCAACCTCCCGCGTGTCTAAAACAATAGGAAGTTTGTCCCAGTTAGTTTCCCCTTTCTTTTTTGCCCTCCATAATCCTGTGCTCATGTTTCTGCCCTCTTTTCTCATCTTTATTTGATATTCAATCATATTATATCATGACTTGGTATTAACAGAAAGCCCTATACGAAGAAGATCTTGCATAGCCGCTTCATTTTAGGGTATAATATGGGCAAGAGAAAACGCGAGATACTGCGAATATCCCGCGTTCCCCCGGTACAACGAAACCGCGAATTAGGCGGCCTATAGGTGGACTAAGAAAGCGAAAGTAGCCTCCTTGTCAAGCGGATGGGCTACTTTCGTTTTTCCATGTCTTTAGCAAATCTGAGCATGGACAAGACCAACGCCGCAAACGATATTACGAGCGTTAGCAATTTGTATACACTCATTGCCCGGCACCCCCTTGTCCTCCTAAGTTACCTCGGAAGATAAGGAGCGCTATCCGGGGAGGAAAAGCCGCCCACCCTGCACCTATTCCCTTGTACCGGAGCAATTATATCACGGGCGGACACTATTCGCCAAGTTCCGCTTTCTCACCCAAAGCAACCCCAACAAAGCTACGAGCAAGACCGCAAGTCCGGCAATAGCCCATAGTTCATACGTCCGGACTTTTTTGTGTTGAGCCTCAGCCTTTGTCCGAGCTACGTTTTGAGCTTTGACTTTAGCTGCATTGGCATTGTACAAGGCAATGTCTTTGCTGGTTTGCGAGTCAGGATTGGCGGCCGGGGATAAATTCCCTTTGGCTGGAGGTTTGGGAAGCGTGGGATGGGTGGTTACGGTTGAATCAGCGACCGTCGTTGTCTCAGCCGGAGTCGTTGTTTGAGTTTGAATTTGGGGTTGAGTCGGTGCCGTTGGAGTCGTTTTGGTTTGAACTTTTGCCGGTGCCGAGGCTGGTGCCGGGGTTGAAAGAGGTTCGCCAGCTCGCAACTCGGCCAACGTTAAACCGTTGGCGGCCAAAAGTTGGGCGATCTGGGGAGTAACGGTGGCATAGCCCACTTTCGGATGATTCGGATCGTACCCTGGAAGTGATCCTGATCCTGCCGGAGCCCAGTAAAATTTCCAAGAAAACGGAAGCGTTTTTCCACCACCATGGTCATAGGCGTATTTAATCCACGCTATGGAGTTTGGCTCGGTCATGGCGGGGTTAGAGGAAATCTGTTTAAACTCGGCGGCGGTTGCAGGGCTATATTCGTCACCCGTATGAATAGCCTTTTCCTGCCGTGAAGTCATTAAAAAAGCAAAATTACCAGCCGGTGGCACCCACGTCCATCCCGAAATCACCGGGGGCCAGGTTACTCCACCCCACGCCGAGGTCACAGTGCCATCGGGGGCGACACCCTCGGACAACCCTGCTGCCGTCGCTCTCGTCGGTACCAACGTCATTGCCATGGCCATGACCATTGCCAGGGCGAGCATGGCCTTTTTGATAGTGTTAGGCTTCATTGTTTTTCCCTCCCTCTTTGTGTGTATTTTTCTCTACCAATTGCCGGAAATCCTCCTTGGGAATCCGTAACAGCCGGTTATCGACTTGAAAATAGGGAACTTTTCCGTCTTTGCACGCAAGGTACATTTCGCTGTAACAGCAATTCAGGATGCTGGCCGCTTGCCTGATTGTGAGATACACCGGCAATTTGTCCCAGGAGAATTCACCGCGTTTGCACCGACGGGTGCGTTGTACGTTTGCTTCGAGCATAATATCATCACTCCTTATCTGATATTATATTAACTCTTATTAAAATATTATTCAAGCAACGAAAATGTCGGGAATAGGCCGTTTACCAGAAATATCCTTCGTTTGTTTGGAATTACTCTTATTATCTCATTCTCGCTCTTTATTTGGTGAGAATGAGTCTAAATACCTTTTGTCGGATATTTTCTAGTCCCCTGCTTTAGAGTATGTTTTTGACTCCAAACGAATACATTATGTACATAACGTACAAAACGAGTTATAATTAGGGGGCAAGGGGTGATGATTATGCAAGATGTTTTGAGTTCATCAAAGGTCCGCGCCGAATTCGGTCGCTTTATAGACAGCATCGTCCGAGATAAACCTCGGGCCTTTCAAAGGAATAGAGATACAATTTTTTCCTTTTCCAAAGAACAAATCTTGGATTTGCTTTCGACTTTCCGGCTGACCATGGAATACGAACAAGGCGAGGACGGGATGTTCTACGGCTCCCTCCAGCAAATTGATGACATTGTTGGCTCGGGGGCCTCCATTAACGATCTGCGTCATAATTTGGCTGTTCAATTAATTGAATACGCGGAAGACTACTATCGCGATTTTCGCCGCTACTCCAATGCTCCCAACCGCCGATCCCACGCCCCCTTTGTCTGGCTCACATTGCTCCAGAACAATACCGAAAATGTAACCGAATTGATTTATGGCTAGTTGGGCCGACTTAGAAAGATTTCTCAAACACGATGGTTGGGTGTTCGTGAGGCATGGACGGGATGATATCTATGAAAGGACTCTGCCAAATGGAGATATTTTGCGAACCAGAGTCTCAAAAGGATCGGGCGAAATACCAGCGCCTCTATTTAAACGGATATTAAGACAGCAATTAAAAGTGGACAAGAAATATTTTAATTCAAAGTTGTGAACTTTTCGCTCTTTCTCACCCAAAGCAATCCCAACAAGACCACCAGCAAGACCGCGAGTCCGGCAACAGCCCATAGTTCGTACGTCCGGATTTTTTTATGCTGGGCTTCGGCTTTGGCTTCGGCTGCCTTTTGAGCCTTAACCTTAGCGGCATTCGCATTGTACAAGGCGATATCTTGGTTCAGCTTGGAATCGGGGTTGGTGGCCGGGGACAAATCCCCTTTGGCTGGAGGTTTGGGAAGCGTGACCTTCGCTGGTGTGGAGTCAGTGACCGTCGTTGTTTTGGCCGGAGTCGTCGTTTGAACTTGGGGTTGAGCTGGTGCCGTTGGAGTTGTCTTGGTTTGAACTTTGACCGGGATCGGAGCCGGAGTCGGGGCCGGAGCCAGAATCGGAGTCGTATCTATCGGCCCCCCGGCATGTAACTCGGCCATCGTGATTCCATTTGCGGCCAAAAGTTGGGCGATTTTGGGCGTGACGGTGGCATACGAAATATAGGTTTTGTTCGGGTCGTATCCCGGAGCACTGTTTCCAATGGGGGTCCAAACGAATTTCCACTGCAACGGAAGCGATTTCCCACCGCCATGGTCATAGGCGTATTTGATCCACGCAATGGAGTTTGGCTCGGTCATAGCGGGATCGGTAGATGGGTGCATATATTCGTCGCCAGTGTGGATCGCCTTTTCCTGCCGCGAAGTCATCAAAAAAGCGAAGTTCGCGTCCGGTGGCACCCACGTCCATCCAGAAATCACCGGGGGCCAGGTTATGCTGTCCCAATTCGCGTCCGCCCCCCCTTTGTACACGCCGGCCATCGCCTTCGTCGGCACTAACGTCATGGCCATGACCAAGACCAGCGACAACGCCAGCATGGCCTTTTTGATAGTGTTAGGCTTCATTGTTTTTCCCTCCCTCTTTGTGTGTATTTTTCTCTACCAATTGCCGGAAATCCTCCTTGGGAATCCGTAACAGCCGGTTATCGACTTGAAAATAGGGAACTTTTCCGTCTTTGCACGCAAGGTACATTTCGCTGTAACAGCAATTCAGGATGCTGGCCGCTTGCCTGATTGTGAGATACACCGGCAATTTGTCCCAGGAGAATTCACCTCGGGTATACCGGCGTTTCCGTTGATATGATTCATTTTTCATATCATTGATCTCCTTTTATATTATTTGATATTCATAGTATAACTTAACTTAGAGTTCTTCTTAAATGGCATAAAAGTAAGGAATAGACTCCTTATTAAAAGGGGCTATTCCTTACTTGAAATTACTCTTATTTTCTTAGGATTGCGGGGTATTTGATAATTAAAAAACTATCTTGTACTGGCGTTCATTTGAAGCTTGTTCCATTCTTTGTTGTTGGGGTCGCCTTTTATTGTTTTGCTTGGATCAATCTTTAAGAAAGGCTCCGCTTTGTTATCAACTAAAATATTGATTTGCCACCCTGAAAAAGATGGGGTTGTTTTTAAATCGAACATATCAAAATCTAAACGGATTAATTTTGTTTCATCGGGTAGCAAGGAAATGAATCCATATCCACCCCTGCCACCCAGTCTGGTTGTATCATTTCCCCGAATTGGATTACCCGACGGCATTTTTATATAAAAAGCGTCCGGTTCTAAATCAATCTCTTTGTCTGAATGATTCTTGGCTGAGAAAAAAATGTCAAATACACCATTGTAATAAAAGTATCGAACTTGCGAAATATCAAATGGCAAAGAGAATTCTGTTGTAGTCGCGATGGGTGCCCGATATGGTGTGATTGATACTTTTGTGTTGTTAACCTGATGATACTGAAATCCTAAAAAGGCAATGACCCCAATCAGAACAATAATAACTATTTGATAAACCTGTTCTTTCGTCTTAAAATTCATGTCCGCCCGCACCTCTCTCTTTACCCATTCACCGTTACGTCATTTTTCCCCGCAAAACTCGGAGAAAACCAATAGAACGGTTGTTCCGCATTGTCGATTTTCCACGTACTAGAAGACTTATCCCATCCTAAAGTATAAATCCACCAATTAGTCTCAGGATGGTCACCGGAAAAATCATGACGAGTATCGTTTTCCGATGTTTGTATTTGTATCCCTGTTCTATTCCCATCCTGAATCATTTGTAATGTTTTAGCACATACTGTTAACTTTTGATTTGTAACTGCTCCTTGTGCCCCCCGCTGAAACAAGAAATGTGCAATACTTTCTAAAACAGGTTTGTTTGATTCTTGATCGGCAATAAGTTTTAATCCATTATTATAATACGACGATGGATTAATTTCAGAGGATGCAGCAAATGCAATATCCCCAAATGGCTCTTTCACTAAGGTCGATACGGAATACACTTTGCCTTGTGGGAGCGGTCCCAGCACAACATCACCCTGCCCAACTTTCTGTCCACTATCCTTTCCATCAATATTGATCTCTGCCCCGGTGACCAGCCCGGAACTACTAATCGTAAGTTTATCCTTACTAAAGGCGAATGTACTCGTACCGCTCCCTGGCACGAATTGTTTCGTTTCGACCACATCGCCCCAAGGTGTCTTATCGGTTGCTGTAATATTTAACGGCACTCCGGTTACAAACACGCCTAAATCTTGGGGGTTACCCGTTGCATTAGTTGTCTGTTTATTTTGGTTCACCGTAAAGAGGGAACCTTTTGGAGCGCTACCCATTAAATGTGCTGTATTAACCCGTACTTTATACGATATGTAACCTAAAGTAGATTTTTTATCTAGGGATATATTGGAATCATAAAGCACTGGATTGCCATTTAGGGACTCAAGTATATTTTGCAATTCGTCTAAATGCTTCTGGTAATAAATGATGTAAGCCTGGGCAGCAACTGAGGTAAGGGGTTGCTGATTTGTGCTGACCATCATAGACCGTAAAGCATTTGCGTTATTATGTTGCACGGCTGCCATGAAATTTTCAGTCGTTTTTCGCGGGGATTGCGTGCTGTTATAGAGCGGAATTGAGATAAAATAAACCAATAATAGCGGTACCAAAATTAAAATAGGTTTTCTTTTAGCTAACTTTCCCCACAATAAACTAGGTTGAATTTCCGTACTGGCGGCTGTTTCATTTGTTAAAAATCGAAACCTGTTTTTAAGTGTGTATGCCCACCATGTACTGTCCCCCGCTAAACGGTACACTCCGGTTCCCAATAAAACCAGACAACTTACGATTGTCAAATATAAACCAAATTGCCATGGGAATACTTGCAAAAAAAATTGGCCTAAAGCCTGAGCCTTCATAGCCTGATAAGTGCTGTATAAAAGGTAAAGATCGATGCCAGCCACAACGACATCAATTAGAGCCTGAGTGCGGCGTTTAACGGAGGCAGCTATAAAGAAATTTACCAGGCTTAGCCCTGCAAGTATTTTCCCTAACGATAATGAAAATCCCGAAATACTTACTGGCGCAATAATTTCAAAAGACAGCCAAGGCAATAAAACCCCCGCAATAATACCCGCATTGCTCCACATCGCCAATTTTTCTATTTTCCGACTATAAAAGAGCATAAAAACATATCCCCTTTCCTCTATATAGTGATTGGGGATATTTTCGACAAAACTTTTTAAATCCTGCGATAAATCATGCCTTGTTCTTTTTAAAGTGAAAAATACCCCTTAAACATCGGCTCAACAAAATCATATTTGCCGCGCTCGATTTTTTGTATGATGCCTTTATCCATAAGCTGATCAAGCGTCCGCTTTATGGTATTAGGATGATTCCCTTTTGAATATAGAGACTCTGCCCTAGCTATCCGCAGCAAAAGCGTTTTAGCAACTGGGTCAATACTTTCGATGATTTCATTAAATCCCTGGGACAAAAAAGCAAAAGCACGGTCCCGGCCCAGAAAAACGTGTTCGATATTTAGCGTTTTTCTTTTATCATCGACAAGGGCCTGATAGGATTCAGAACAAACCAACATCGTATCTTGGGGATGCCCCCCTGTAATATCCAATATCATTCGAATGGCTTCAGGCAAAATTTCAATATCCTGTTCAGTAAATTTTTTCGTTATATATTGGGCCATTGCTTCTGGTGGGATGGGTGGAACAGGTAATGAAATAGCAAACCGGTAAAAGGCTTGGTTTTGGTTGGAGAATATGGTTTTCATCATACTCGTTTGCGATCCCATAAATAAATAATTAACATGTGTATGCAACTGAATATGAGCACGGATGACCTTTAGGCTGTTCTCCCCAGCAATCCTCTCGATTTCTTGGAACTCATCAAACACTACAATAAGCTTTTTCTTGTCGGCTTGGGCTAGTTTCTCAGTCAGATTTAGAGCGTAATCAAATAATTCATCATCGGACACAGTTTTATTTGAGCGAGTTAAAGATAATTCTAACCCTTTTAGCTTGAGACTTAGCTTCGATGAATGTAAAAAATTCTGTTTGACTTGTTCTAAAGTGTTGGTTATTTTCGTCCGGTTCCCCAGACAAGCGTCCACCAAAACCTTACTGAACATATTTTTCCCAGACAAGCGGAACATGTCCACAAAAACCGTGTAATACCCCTCATCTTTTAGTTGCCTCAGCAATTCCAAGGCCAACGATGTCTTTCCGATCCGCCGAGGCCCCGCAAGGACTAAATTTTGTCCCATCAGCAAACGGTTTTTTACAGACATCAAAAAATCTTCGCGATCAATAATCTCCTCTTTAGGAACTGGCATTCCAAATGGAAACAGGCTCATAATAATATCACCCCCATGTAATATTATATCACATGGGGGTGATATTTAATAGTTTTGAATAGCTTTCCCCCACACCCTATGTTCCTCGGCCACCCATTCGTTTCCGTCGTAAGACTCAATCCGCACCGGAATTCCTCTGGGGACCTCCACAATTTCTAATTCGTTTTCCACACCAAACCCTGACCGGCCGTTCACTGAGCCCCGTATTACTTAATCCGCAGGATGTGTCCATTAATCGGGCGAAAAAGTAGTCTTTCCCTTGCAGAGGTAGGACTACTTTTTCGTTTGCGTCATAGTCGCACAATTCTGCTTCCCATATTAAGCTATACGGGCCGACTGTGATATATTTACCAAATATGATTAGAGTGCGAACTTTTCTTTATATCCCATGTCCTCGGCAAGAATGTTCCATGTAACTTGAAGGTCTCGCTCTCGGCCAATATAATCCGGTAATGAGTCTCGTAACCGAGAAAACAATTCTTTAGAATCCAGTCTAGGAAGAACGGCACGTACATCGTCCTCGTCATGACCTCTCCACCGAGCCAGTTTACTCAAAACCCAATCATACGGGTCTAGGACACCCACTCGCAAATGGGTAAATGAATCAGCCGCCCATTCAACTCTATTTTCCCAACCATCACCCAAAAATGCTACTCCGTGAGCCTGGGCGGAAATCCCCAATTGCTCCCCTTTTTCCATAATAAGCCGAGCCGCGCGTTGGCCCGAGAAAAATGCAACATCAATATCCATCGTGGTACGGTACTCGATATTATAGAAAAACATAGCCGCCCCACCAAGAACCACAAGTTCCGCAAAAAGCCCGTCAGGTAGTCCTGTATCCAATTCTTTCAATTGGTCGATCACATCACTTTGTGAGGAGAACATTCCCAACCATCCCCCTTAAATCATATTTACCCACACCCCACCGCATTTCCGTTTTGCCTTGGGCAGCATTGCTGATACAGGCGGAAATTAAGGATAACTCATGCGCTAAAGTCGTCTGGCTAATAGAGGGAACCCTTGGTGTAACACCCAACCGTTCCAACCGAAATTCCTCCAACCCTAATTCCATAAAATCTAAAAAAGCGTAGATGGGAACCGGATTGGATAAGGCTCCATCCCCTTTAAACAAGACCCATGCGGCATCCCGCCGCACCCATTCTGGGACAGGTTCAAAGTCCGTTAGTAACCACCATATGGCTGACCAACGGGCACACCGAGGGTTGGACATCATTAATTTCTTGAGAGACCATTCGCCAGGATTAACATCGGGATTTACTTGTCCAAGATCTTGGCGAATAATATCCAGAAAAACAACCCGTTCCCATTGGATATTAAATTTGCTTAGGTAATTACGGGGATGACTAGGCTTGGCTAACACTATAACTCACCTCCATATTCTATTAATTCCCCCGACTGACTCATGCGTCCTCCAAAGGCTCCCGTTGCTCCGGAGCCTGCTTTAAAAGATCTTCAAAATCTTTTGCCATCTGTTTAATAAGGAGTCGTTGTTCCTCAGTAAACTTATTTTTTGCTGCCTCTTTACAATATTCCTTATCGATTTTCCAATACTGCATATTCCCGCCTCCCCATACTCCGGCAACACAAGGGCTACCTCCCTTCCCTCACCCACTCCAACAGCTCGCCGGGCTGGACGTCAAACAGCTCGCACAGGCGCTCGATGGTGTCGAATCGAATAAGCTTGACATTCTCGTGGTAAAGGTCGGAAACTGTGTTTCTGCTCAGGCCCGTTCTTTCATGAACATCTTGTATCGTCATTTTCTTAATGCCCATAAATTTGGAAAGGTTTAACCTAATCACTGTCTCACCCCCTACCACTATTATAGACCATTTAACAACTACAATAAACAAATTAATAGCCCCACCTGTTGACACCTAAGCCAACTAGTGTTATTATTATAACAACCCTAGTTGTTATATCGCGGCTTGTGCTTCTCCCTTTGATAACCTTTCTTCCTCATCCATAATATACCACACCCCATTCCAGTAGTCAATACCCTTATCAAATATTATCAAAGAAGGGGTATACCCCAATGCCAATCCGGTTCACTCATTGTCGCCCTCCTCCACATACTCAAACAAGTCCCCCGGCTGACAGTGTAAGGCGGCGCAGAGCTTGTCCATGACCTGAAACTCTATCCTTGTGCTCGCGTCGTGGTAAAGGTTTAAGACCGTGTTCTTGTTAACCCCCGCCATCTCAGCTAATTGGGTTATTTTTAACCGCTTTCTGCCCATAATCTCGCTAAGATTATTCCTGATCATTGATACTTCCCCCCCATTACCCCTCTTATAATTTATACCCAAGCAATACAAATTATTAGCCAAACGAGATTTTCCTCTTGACATTATGCTCCGGCGCGTATATAATATTATCCAGGACATATCCCTTTGCGGTTAACAAATACTTTCTCTGCTCATAATATACCACACCCCACCCCCAGCGTCAAGTATATTATCTGATATTATCAATGACGGGAGGTGATAATGATGTTGACCCAAGTTCACCGGCAACCCTGCCCGATTTACCAGGACCCCCAAGGGACGTTTTGGGTATCCAAACGCGATTTAGCCCTGGCGCTCCATTACAAAAGCCCCGCGACACTCGATCACATCCTGAAAACCCATAGCCAAGAGATCCAAGGGAAACGGCTTTCCGGGTATTGCTCACTGTATACAACACTCGTGATTTGTAAGCATTCAGCCCACAAAGCGCAAGCGACGGCGATTTCCAATGATATTTCGGCCTTCGTCCAAGCGCAAATCCCACCGGAACCCAAACTGGAGATCGTCGGCTATTTTACCACAAAAAGATAAGGGAGGAAAAAGCAATGTTAACAACCGTAACCAAGACCCAAGGGCGGCCCTATCCCATTTACAAAGATCAGGACGGACAAGTCTGGATGGCGAACCCGGATCTCACAAAGTTCTTTGGTTATACGGCCAAAAGCGGGATTAAGCACTTTTTATTGAGCCACAATGGAAAAGCCCTCGAAAACTCGGCACAAATCTTGGTCACGGACGCTTACCCCACGGGCGTCAAGTTTTACCCAGCTCATAGCATTATAAAGATTTGCGAAATTTTCAAGGCCCGTCGCCCATGGGTGCAGGACTTAGCAAAGCACCTCAAAGGGTTTAAGACTTCGGTCCCGTATGATTTAAAAGGCCCGGCTCCCGCCTTTTATTGGAATAACAGGCCCGTCTGGACCGCAAAACAGATTCCGGGCGCGGAACGCAACCTAGACCAATTGACCCAAGGCAAAGACTATGATTACGTGTTTAAGCTCGAACTCCAAAAACTCCACTTGCTTGGGCATGTTACAGGACTCGCGACGAAAAAACTCCTCGTGTTCTTTAGTCCCGCCTTTGCATTGGACCCGAAACCCGATTATAAAAAAATTGCCAGGGATCTCGGGATGGTCATAGCCCATTCCAAGACCCCGGCACAACAAACAATCAAGTACATTATAGAGGAAAAGGGCATCAAAGATCCAGCCCTTTGGGTAAAAAATCATGGCTACCCGCGTTACATCGGGGAATACCACGTAGACTACACTCATTTAAAGCTGGATTGGGAGCAAATCGGAAAAGACCCGGAGTGGCGGAGCATTGTGACCAGGCTGGCAAAGCTCATCCAAGAAATCAAAGACGCGCTCGGCAGCCGGCACCATGCTTTGCTCATGGAGCTTGACGAGACTTACGGCGAACTTGCGGCCGCGGAAGCGGAAGCGGCCTACAGGCAGGGGAAAGAGACGGCCTGAAATACCATACTTGTAGACACCTATGGGGAATTCCCCATAGGTGTCTGGCTTCTCTGGCCTTAAAGCAAGAGGTATTCCTTGAACATTGGTTCGACAAACTCGTATTTCCCGCGATCTATTTTTTCAACGAGCCCGTGATCAACAAGTTGGTCCACCATACGTTTGACGGTGTTCGGATGATTGTCTTTCGAGTACAAGGCGGCTCCCCTGGCTATACGCAACAGCAACGTTTTAGCGGTCGAGTCAAGGCTTTCGATAACCTCATTAAACCCTTGGGATAGGAACGCAAACGCCCGATCCCTACCCAATAAAATGTGTTCGAGGCCCAGCGTGTTTTCTCCGCTTTCGACAAAAGCCCGGTAAACCTCGGAACAGACCAGCGTCGTATCCTGGGGGTGTCCGCCGGTGATACCCAACATCATCTGGATTGCTTCGGCTGTGATGGGAACCCCCTGTTCGGTAAATTTCTTATGGATATATTCGGCCATTGACACTAAGGGTATCGGTGGTACCGGCAAAAAAATAGCAAATCGGTAAAAGGCTTGATTTTGATTCGAGAAAATTGTCTTCATCATGCTGGTGTGTGAACCCATGAATAAATAGTTAACATGGCTGTGTAATTGGATGTGGGCACGTATTCTCTTTAAGCTGTGCTCACCGGCAACCCGCTCAATCTCTTGGAACTCATCAAAGACGACAATGAGCTTTTTTTTGTCGGCCTTGGCCAATTGCTCTGGCAGATCCAGCGCGTCGTCAAACAATTGATCATCCGAAACATTTTTTGCTGTATGTGCAAGGGACAATTCTAACCCTTTGAGCTTAAGGCTCAACTTTGACGAGTGAAGGAAATTCTGTTTAATGTGCTCCAACGTGTTGCTTATTCTTGTCCGGTTCTCAAGGCACCCGTCCATTAAAGCCTTGCTGAACATGTTTTTTTCGGATAGACGGAACAGATCCACAAAAACTGTATAATGTCCCTCTTCTTTCAACTGCCTCATTGACCTCCTCCCCGGAATAAATTCCGGGGATTCCCGCCTTCCCTCGTCGGAAAGACAGCGGTGGTACAAGCACCTCTAAGCAATCATTCTGTGACACAGAACCTTTGCCTTACATGTATGCAGCGGATACAACCGAACCGGGTTACGCAAAATCCCCTTATCGACAAGACTTAAATCGGTGTCCGGGAATGCCTTGCGCAAAATATTGGCCGAACCGTTCAGATCGGCATTAATCACTTGACCTTTCCCAGATCGGTACAACCCACGGCTAATCCGCCGACCACTAAACGTATGCCGGACCCCGGCTTGATACTCGGGAATTTCATCCCGGTCCAAAAAGCTGGATTTCGATGTGTACGATTCGGTAATCTCCAGGTATTGAATCCCGTTTTTCTCGCAAAGGTACCCAAGAAACCGGCGAAACTTCCAATAAGGAATCTGAACGAAATTCTGGTTGTTCCTGTGCCCAATATTAATGTTTTGCTTCCATCCGGGGTTTACCCCAACCACTACAGTCCCAATCCTGTACTGTAGGCAATGTTTAACAATTAGGTGTGCTGATTTACTCATGTAGTCTCGGATGAAGTTTTCTCGGTTAAAAGCGATAGCGGCTAGGCGGTTTGTTTCGGTCTTAATGCCCTGTAAATCCTTGACAGATTGAAGCCGAGATCGTTCTTTGTTATACCATTGATTTTCCGACTTAATTCGTTTCCCGTCGACTAAAAAGGACTGTCCCAGCGTATCAATACACGAAGCAAAATTATTTACGCCAAGGTCAATAGACAAAATATCATCCCGCAGGGGTGTTGGACGGACATCCATTTGATAGACAAACTCCGCTTCTAGAAAACGGGCTTGATGTTTCGGGTTGATCCGTACCTCGCGGATCGGCAAACCGTTCAGGCGGTCTGGAATCCCGATCTTAATGGGTGAAAAAGAGTTTTGTCTAGACATCGGCACCTGGAAAAATCCGTCATGAATACTGATCGCATTCGTTGAGCAAACAATGGGGTAATACCCATCCTTGGGCAAGTATTTAGGGATTGAAACCTTTTCTGTGGGATATTTCCCCTTAACGGCCAACCGCTTGAGAGACAGAAAAGATTTCATAGCCTCATGCGCTTTACGAAGTGTTTGCTGGGATACTCCTGCTTGAAGCATGGCATAGCTCTCGTTTGCCTTGGCACTTTTATACAATTTGTTAAACCCCAACAATTTCCCCGTCTTAAAGAAATGCTGGCGCAAGGTATAAAGTGCCACGTTATACAGGTTTTTGCTGTACCGGCTCAACTGTCTTAATGTCTCAAACTCCTCTCGGGTTAATTTCTTGACTCTCATCGTTTGGGTAGCGAACATAAAACCACCTCTCATATATAGGTGGTTTTTGTCCAACAAACGCCCGTGGGTG
>LDXJ01000053.1 GCA_001029295.1 Peptococcaceae bacterium CEB3
ATCACACTTCCTTCCTTGGGGTGTTCCAAGGTGTATTGATACAGTCTGGCCCGAAAATCATAGAAGGTTCTGCGTGCAAAATAACGTTCGCCGATATTACGTAGGCCCAAGGCGTAGGAAATTTGAAAGTCGTAGGCAAACGCATCAAAAAGCACTTCATCCGTAAAGTTCTTCAAATGCTTGATGATTTCGAGCGCAACCAAGATGTTGATAGGAAAATTGGGACGTCCATTATCACTCGAATAAAGAGGAGAAAACAACCTCTCGTCAATCTGACAAAAAACATGCTTATAAAACAGTCCAGCCCAACTTTCTTCCAGTCTCCTTTTATAGCGGGGGTCCATTCCACTCAAATTATTAAACAATTTCTCTTGTCTATGTAACGTATTCTCTCTAAACATGGCAACAATCACCTCAAATAACCATATATACAGAATATATCCAGATACCTCATAATATGTCCGTCATACTGTACAATTCGGCATACCAGGGGCGAATTCCTGCCTTTGGACCAAAAAATCAGGGGGTTTCTGCACTGGAATCATAATATCTATACATCGTATCGCGCATTTCGCAGTGGATGAGCTCCCCTCATTTTGGCAGTCCATCCACGCCTTCCCCGGGAAAAACGCTAGGCGCGCAAAAACGGTCTTCTCACATTACACAAAGAGTTTGACCACTCCTGTTGCCTCCACGGTTAGCGCCCCAGGCCAAGGGAAGTATCCCTTGCTCCTTCATGATAGTGCCACCACTACCTTGGCTATGAAATATCCAACAACCCCTCCCACAATTAAGAGAGTCACAGCACCTGACCAAGAATAACTCAGTATCCCAAAAGCAAAACTTATTGGCAAAAATCCGATAAGCATTACTAGCGGTATAGCCTTACTGGCAGCTTTGCTGTAGTCTCCAGTTGTCCAAGGGAACAATTTTACAAATTCAGAGTTCTTCGTTTCTTGCCAGAACAATTCAACGAATTTGGTAAGCATTACTGCGAAGCCCAACCAGAGTGCCCACTTCCAGTCTAATGGGAAAGACCAAATAACTGCTATGCAAAGCACAATCAGCTGTCCGTAAGTAACTAGGTGCGTTTCACTGCGTATTACGGATTTTAGGCACGCTTCAGTAAGTAAGTTAGCCGCATTACGTTCCTTGAATAATGGCTTAGAGCGTTGAAAAATCCAAGGTCGTTTATTTATAGTTAGGGGTCTACTCTTCCTCTTATAAATAAAAGCGGCTCGCATGATGAGGGATACATACCTCAGTTTCATAGTTTGGGCCCGGGCTACATCTTTTAAAAAGCTCGTATTCTTGCTAATTTCTTGGTACAAGGGTATGGCTATAGGCAAGATTAATAATATAAGGATTGCGAAGATAGACGAAATAATACTATTTAGAAAGAAAAGGCTTACTCGATAATAACCGCCAATCAACAAGAATGTTAGCAGTCGGGCAAGTCCTTGCCTCCAGCCATAGAAATGAAGATATATTACCTGTTTACTTAGACCAACAATGGTTTTCAGTACAAAACACGAGAAACACCAGATAATTAGTTTGATTAAGGGAAGTTTGTAATATAATAGGAAAATCGGGGCCAAGTAAGAAAACAGCAAACAATTAATAGCGAAGTTAAGGGAAATAGAATAGACAATGCTCAGTTTCCTTAAACGTTTAATCCAACCGTCTAGCTGGAATAAGAAGAGCTGATCGGCTTCTTCAACAAATACCCTGACGTCACCTCTTAAAATAACTATTAATGGGATGACCGCAAAGTAAGTAAATGGTATATGGGAAATCCATGCCGGTTGGACCTTCCACCAATCAAAATACGTCTTTATGGCATAGCCCAGGGTTGGAATTACAAGGTACAGAGCAACCGTCCAATCTACGACAGTCCTCCAGACGCTAAGTTGATATTTCCATTCGTGATAAAGCCTATGAAAGAATAATTTAGTAACTGATGTCATGTCATTAGTCGTCCCCCAGTAACAGACTAAAACAGTCGAGAAGGGATGCGCCAGGAAGCTTACTTTGCTCCCTGATTTCTTCCAGATTCCCCTTGGTGACTAGTTTGCCATTAGCCATTAAGACGAAAGAGCTGCAGATCTTCTCAGCAGTATCTAATACGTGGGTAGACATCAACACCCCCGCGCCTTGCCGTCTCGCAGTCTCCAGCAGTTGCAAAAAGTCTTTTGTCGCCCTGGGATCTAGCCCGACGAAAGGTTCGTCCACAATAAAAACATCTGGGTCAATTAAGAAAGCAATGATAAGCATTACCTTTTGTTGCATTCCCTTTGAGAAGCCTACGGGTAGTTGATGCTTAACATCGTGTAAGCGAAAGCGTTTAAGCAGTTCTAATGCTCGTTCTTGAAACTCACGCCGAGATAATGCATAAGCAGATGCTGCTAACTCTAGATGCTCCCATACTGTCAATTCGTCGTAAAAAATTGGCTGTTCGGGTATATAGCCATAATGTTTTTGCGGTCCGCCAAAAACAATTTCGCCCTGAAGATAGGGAAGTAATCCCATAATTGCTTTAATAGTCGTGCTTTTTCCTGACCCGTTAGGCCCAATTAAACCTACTAGTTCCCCCTCCCTTAAGGAAAAGTCAATGTCTCTAATGACCGCTTCTCCTTTGCTATAACCAGCGTTGTTTATATCGACTTTCAGCAGCTCCATCTATAACCCTCTCCCGCGACTGGTACATCTCTCCGGATACTTTGCCTTTAAGCCCAGAGACTCTGCTACATAAGTCATTCTACCTCGAATGAATATACCCAAATAAATTAAGAAGGGAAATAACAAGCAAAACAGTTGTGGAGCCAGAATAGAGTAAGAACTGCAACCTATTCTTTTGCTTATAAAAAATCCACGATAGAACCAAAAAAACAATTGACATTAAAAAGCCTTCCGGATACATTTCCTTGACGCTACGCATTATGTAGCTCGAAAATAATACAATTGTCCAGCTAAGGGTGATAAATCCTTTCATTGAACTCAAACTCTTTTTTGTCAGATATTCAAGCGCAAGCGATACGATTAGTATTAAGACTACAAAAAAAAGCAGTATCTTCAAAATATCGTTCTCCCTGTTCGGTTTTTACAAGCCACTTACTTCCTCAATGCAGTTGCATAGAGCCTTTTCTCTTTTTGTCATACCACGTAATGCGGCGGACGTCAAGCTTTTCCCTTTAAATTAGGTCTTACAGTTTAACAGATAGCCTGATATGAAGGCTGCTTGCAACGCTCTTACTTCTTCCTTAAAATGAACATGGTCAATATAAATACCCTCCCCTAGATTCTTCGTAAAAGAAAAGATATCAATGATTGGTATCTCTTGCTCCGTCATTACTCTTTCCGATATTTCATTGTAGTAAATTACGTCTTTACTGAAACGCAAATACCCTTTTGTTCTTGCGTTATGTAAACTATCTATTACGGGAGTAATGTTCACCCATATCACTTTTTTCGCCATCTGTAACAATGTATCTACTATTTTCTTTAGGTTCTCTTCATATTCCTCTCCAGTAACTTGTATATCACCGGAATGCCTATCTATTCTTATGTCATGCAAGCCGCAATTCACTAGCGAAATGTCGTATCTAACCCCCTTAGAATTCTCTTGCATCAGATAATTCAATACTGCTCGACTATCACACATTAACGCCCCGTCTTTTCGAGCATAAATAAATTGGTCGTTAATCATTTGTTTCAAATAAAAGCCGTAGTGTATCGAAACGCTATCGCCAACAGCGAATAAAGCCTTCTTTCCCATAGATGCCTCCTGCTACTGCCGTCCTCCACCTCGGCTGTCAACAACCTTTCGTCGGTATTTGACCGACCAAACGATGGGATAATTTACGTTGTAGACACAGGTGCGTCCGTCAATAAGGTTATCTTTACTCATGCATATAATATAGCATTGCTACCCTGTAAATGCCACTGTTTATCTGGATTATCGCAGCCACAAAATAAAGGCTGGGATACTACAAGCATCCCAGGGCAATCTGGTCACTACCTGTGACACCGCCAGAATGGGCAGAAGAAACTAGGCCACAATCTCCTTAAGCGTCGCTGAGATAGCCGCGATGTTCTGCATTTCAGCCGGAATAATGACTTTCGTGGCTTGCCCATTAGCCGCTCGTTCCAGGGCTTCAAGTCCCCGAATAGCCAGAAACTCTTTGGAACCATTGCTCGCAGCTTGCTGAATTTTGGCTATGGCTTCAGCTTGTCCTTGCGCTTCAATGATTCTTGACTGCTTCACAGCCTCAGCTCTTAGTATTTGGGCATCCCGTTCCGCCTCCGCGTTCAGGATGACTGCCTGTTTGTTCCCCTCAGCCGTGAGGATCGCCGCCTGCTTAGTTGCCTCAGCGGTAAGAATGGTCGCCCGTTTCTGCCTCTCCGCCTGCATTTGTTTCTCTAAGGCATTGCGAATTTCGTCCGGGGCAATAACATTCCGGATCTCCGCTCTCACCAACTTAATGCCCCAATTGTTACTCGCCGTGTCTACGGTCTCTCGAAGTCTGGTATTGATTTGTTCTCTTAGCGTGAGAATATGATCAAATTCCATATCACCCACGATACTCCGCAAGGTTGTTTCCGTCATTTTTTCGATGGCCATGATTGGCTTTTCCACTCCATAAGCATAATCCCTAGTATCCGTAATCATATAGTACATCACAGTATCGATCTTGATGAGTACGTTGTCTTTGGTAATAACCGCTTGGGGCTCAAACTCAATGACCTGTTCCTTAATGGAGACCTTGCGAACGATCCGCTCCAGGAAAGGCATTTTGATATGCAAGCCAACATCCCATGTTTCTTTATAGGCCCCAAGGCGCTCAACAACATAGGCATACCCCTGAGGCACGATTTGGATGTTCTTGATGACAACCGCCAGTGCGGCCAAGATCAACACGACGAGAATGATTGTAAAATACATTTAAGTCAACCCCCTTTTGCTAAGCCTTCGTCTTAACTACCAGTTTTATCCCTCGGATACCCCTGACCAAGACCCGATCTCCAATGTTCAAAGCCTTGCCGTCCTCAGTTTCCGCGGTCCACTCGATCCCATTGAGCTTTGCCAAGCTTCCGTTAGTATTCTCCCCGCATATAACCGTCTCCTTCCCGATCAATTCGTGGATATTTGTCTTGTGTTTGTACGATTTAACTGCGTATTGACGAAACACAGCCAGGAGGATCAGAGAAATCGCCAAGAATACGACGATCTGAACAGGCACGGGTAATCCCAAAAATGAAAGCATAAACGCAATGATCGCTCCTATCCCGAACCACAAAGTGAAAAATGTGCGACTGAAAAATTCAAAGATGAGAGAAAACGCGACAATGCCCAACCAAATCGTATTTATCATCTTATCCCCCCTCCCTTGCCTTAATGATTTGCCCAACCCGGTGATCTTTCCGTAGTTTCGCTTTTTCCCAATTGCTAAAACCGTGGGTCTTACGGCGAGTCACATCTCCGTCAAAAAAATGTCGCCAAGCCACATGTGATTACCCCTGCGATGAGGAGGACCGCCAAAAGGTTGAATCCACTGAAGGTACTTTGTAAGCCTTCTCGGGCCTCAGCGAAACTCTCCTTGCCTGGATGAAACATCCAACCCCTACCAATTAGAGCCCCATGGAAGGAAGCACCGTTACCTGCCATCATGACAATGGATAAAAAGACATAACCGAGTTCAGTGTAAAACAGACCATTGCTGTAGGCAATATGATTTCTGCTGTCCTTTAACCAGCAGACCCCAAGCACAATGAGAAGGTTCAGCACGCTTATCCCCACCGCAGTGGCTAGACCCACACCGATCTTTTTTGCAACCCTTAACATACCCTTCATCTCCTCACCCCTAGGCGGCCAAGGCCGCGACTATACTACTCCTGTACTCCGACTACCTTAGAATTGCGGCATCCATGTACCATGAATAGATCACGGCAACAATAACCTATAGATCGCCTCGTCCTGCTGGTACCAGTTGTTCCTGACTATACCTTTCGTAAGACTGGACTTGGTCACATTGTTGTAACCACCTGCTCAAAGTTTCAAAGGAGTGTGTCGCGGTCGCTTGTCTCAGGCCGGGGATGGTTCGGATTAAGCCCGGCATGGACGAAGATGTAGCCCTCGGTTTCGTGGTACAGGGGCAGGGACTTGAAGAAGCCGATGTCGTCCTCAACGAAGGCATGATTTTGCGTGTAGCTCCGGATCGTGTATCTGCCGCCGTTGGCGAACCACTGCTCTATGCCGTCGTTTTCTATGGCCTGAATGGCAATGTCCTCATGGTTCCCCAAAAGGGCAACGGCTCCGTCTTGGACAAGGGACTTGACGAACCGGACTGTCTCGTAACCCAAGGCTGGCAAATAGGGCTTTTTGTCGCTGCCGCTTTGAACAATTTTTCTGAACAGACTGCCCCGAGGACCGGACATGTTCCCTGGGTCGCCCCGTCGGTCACTTCGCTCAT
Source organism: Peptococcaceae bacterium CEB3 (assembly GCA_001029295.1). GTDB lineage: Bacteria > Bacillota > Desulfitobacteriia > Desulfitobacteriales > Desulfitobacteriaceae > Acididesulfobacillus. The sequence goes on from LDXJ01000053.1 coordinate 6,471, forward strand.
CTTTGCGAAGTTGTCATGGCCACCTCACCTCTTTGGCAGCAGTGGTAGCAACTTAGAAGACTTAGGATTATCGACATTGACGGCAATCACAATGCCATTGTCAAACGCTACTGGCGATGATTCCTTACCCTCAAAGAGCGCGAACCACCAAATATGGTATTTTGAATTACCCATTATCATTGACCACTGTCATCTATTAACCACGGTGCATTGTCACTTTCTCTAATTAAAGTAAAACAGTCAGTGTGTATTCCGCTTGACCATGGTGGAGTCGTTTTGCTATATAGAGACACATAAATGACTTTGTACGATACAACATTGTTCTTTTTAACGCCGTTAAATCTTCCACGGCCAAATGCTAGATAATGCTCAGTCGCATTCATATCCTTATTTCCAATACTCACCAATTTTATAAATATTAGATTCTTCAAACCAAAAACCACATTAGGTTGGTCATTCCACCTAGTCAACGTGGACAACATACCCCCCCTATTTTTCTCATTATAGAATTTAAAGTAGTTTTCTATTACTTGTTTTGCCGATAATGAATTATTAGTGTTGATGGGAACGCTTTCAATGCGATATTCCATGAAACCGAAAAATAGTAAACTTACAAATCCAAGGATTAATAAAGTCCTTTTCAAATTAATCCCTCATTTCTAGCGAGCCATAAATTGGGGAGATAAGAGGCACATAAACCCCTCGCGAAACGGTACCTTACTGCTAATTTATGAACTGCCCCGGATGCCGGACGCCATTGCACAGATCTTGGATCACCATCGAATACTATAATTATACCAGCGAGTTCGCATTTTTCAACGTGCTGGGCCCGATTTTATTTCAGAAGCTATGCAAAGTGGACCCCCATGCCGCAACAGTGGCACCGACAGAACACAAGCACAGTTAGACCAAGACCCTTCCGGCAGTAAGGGTACTGTAGAGTGGCAACGGAACCCGCTATTGCGGCGAACTTTTTAATCCCCGGAATAGTCGCGCCAAAAGAATTGACCGCGGATGTCCATCTATAGGAATCCATCAGTGCCTCAAAGGTTTGCCGCCAGCTCAGAGACATGTCAATCCTGGTCGCAGAGAGTGTGGCATAAATCCGTAGTTGCTTCGTCCGGGATGGAATCACCCTCGAACGAACCCGCTGGTGCAGCTTTACGTTCGTCTTCGTTTCTCTAAGATCTGCCCATTTCAACGGTTTTGATCGTGGATATCTGCATCATGAGCAGTTTGACACAGAAGGGGTACTGCGAAGGACACATCCGTTTTGTTACCCGTTGAGAACCAACCCCTGCACGGATGTTCTCAGAGAACCTAAAGTAGATGAAGATGGCATCATTGAAGAAGGCCTTGTCGCATGCCTCTGTCCAGGAAAGCGTCGAATAAACTCGACTTAAGGCTCGTGATCACGCAGGATTCCGAGGGAAACGCTACTACAATTCTGATCGACAAGTTCCACTTATTACCACATCTCGATAGCCCACGTATTCCGTACGTGGGCTATGTTAGACTATAACAGGTTTACCAAAAATATATGTCCCTGGCGCTATAGAAATCCGAATAATATATTGACATTGGATAATTTAATCTGTCATGACTATGAGCAGAAAGCAACCAACCGTACGTATCGCTTTCATAAGTTGCAATTGTACTGTGGCTATACGTCCAGTACGAATGTCTCCATTGAATGACATCTCCAAGGGATATGTTATCTGTAACACCGTTTTGGTCATTTCTGTCTAAACTACTTTCTCTCGCGTATCCATTATTCACCATATATGAACAAAAATCCACTACATTTATCCAGTCCGGAGAACCTGGATACCAATAACTCGTATTTATTGGTACTCCTCCAGCGTGGACTGCTTGTGAAGCAAAGTTTGTACAATCTGCGCCCTTAATATATTTATAATTTGGATTGTGATTCATTGCATACGTAGTAGCATAATTGACTATAGCTTGCCTATTAGTTCCACTATATGAAGGAATAGCTGTTTCATGACCACTTAAAAGATTCTTTCTACTTTGCTGCATTATCTTTTTGTAGCTTTTTGCCAAATTATCAATATTGGCCAATCTTTTCTTCAAATCATTTAATTTTACATCTAAAATCATATTACTATTAGCCAATATATTAGCATTATCATTATTTACCAACGTCGCATTCTTTGCTTGAGTTATATCTCGATAATCGGCTTTGTCTACTAACTTGTCAATAACCCATTGACCAGATTTCTTTTCCACCTCACATACATAGTGGTTTAACATTTCTGGGTGAATTCTGAAATCTTTAGCCAATATCAATTTTGCCTTGAAAGTAACATCTAACATATATTTATTGGTAGACAGTTTTGTTGCATTATTCATTTTGACATTTGAATTGTAGCTATAAATTTTAAAGTCAATATCTTTGTACCACTCTTCTTTAAACTTTCCAGTGTCTTGCATCAATTGTAGTAGCTTATCGTCGTTAATGACATTACTATAGTCTTTCGCTGTACCGGTCTTCAGAATATTTAACTCTGATGATAGAACATTGTTCAGTACCCCCCCGATTGTAGTAACTTCTACCGCAGAGAGGTCCGAATATCTGCTACTAGTGACATTGGCCAATGACACAGGAACAAGGAATGTCATAATCAACATGACCGAAAGTACTAACATACTCCCCTTAACAATTCTCTTTTTCATTTTTTTCATTACCTATTCCTCCCTCAATAAATTAAGGCTTTTTTACTAGTACTTCGCTGTTTCGCTAGCATATCAGACCTCAATAACCCCGATAGTAATCGCCTCCTGCTCGTGAGCAGATGCAGTGGGGAATCAGGTGCGCCAGCGCCACAACGAGCGCATCTGAGACAGGGTACATGGGAGTGCCGCTGCCCAGACTACTGTCCCTTCCTACCACTCCTTTCACTCCTTCGGCGTGAGCAACCAGTTGAAATTCGGGGATATATATGGCAAACAGGTTCCCCTCCTTTCCTCAAATCTCCCTTCACAAATTCCCCCAATAGGTGTATCATAAAGACACTTACATTTGTGTAGGGGCAGCGCCTTCAGATCATTTGCTACTTAGCGGGTGCCTATTGATCTGGGGGCGTCTTTATTTAAATGGCCGGCTACCATTTAAATACTTCCGGAACACGCGTTTCCTACCAGTATTTTCTGTGCCGAAATTCCAAACCTACCGCAGGCGTTTACCCTGTCCCCAGGTTTCTACTAGACGCGGCCACAAGATTCCCGCAGAAAGCCAGCCGTCTTATTCAAAAAAGATCGCAAGGACCATCATCATGGGCTATTTACTCGGCCTGTTGGCGAATCTCCTTACGTAGGCCTTTGGCTCGGGCTTCTCCACAGAGCCCATCGTTCCGCTAGACTTGCTCACATTATAACCACTGACACCGCCCCCCACAACGTACTTAAGTACAGGTGTTTTTAAAAAAATTCCTGTATTTAAGCACAGGTGCGCCGGCACGGCTGCCTGTCATTCATAGTCCCCGTTTCCCTCGTGACCCCACGCGGCAATCGCCTTGGAGCGAGACTTCACACCGAGCTTTGAGCGAATGTTGCCCGTGTGGTGTTTTACCGTCCGGACTGTGATACCCAAAGCTGAAGAAATTTCCCGATCGCTCAAGCCTTTCGCCATGAGATTCATCACTTCCTCTTCCCTAGTGGACAATGGCATGGCCACCCCGTTCGATTGTGCAACCGAACTTCGCACAGGACTATCGCAGCCTAAGCAAGCCGATTTGAGAAAAGGTGCCACCCCTTTGGAAAAGTAGTCTTTTCCTTGTTTCACCGTGAATATGGCCTCGATCAGTTCCTTTTTATTACATTCCTTCATCAGAAAGCCGTGAACTCCTTTCTGCAGGGAATCTTTCAGATAGCCTCTGGGGTTGAGACCCGTGAGCATAATGATCTTTGTGGACGGCTGCCTTGCTTTAATCAGGTCGATGAGACCGATTCCCAGGCAGTCCGGCAAGTGAATATCAAGCAAAATGACCTCCGGTCTCTCTGCTTCCAAGAGGGCTAGACATTCCCCACCATCGCGCGCGATGCCTACAACCTCCAGATCGGCTTCCGACGACAGCAAGGCCACTGTGCCTTGCGTGAAAAGGGTGTGGTCGTCGACAAGCAGTATTTTTGTCTTGCCCGCTTTTTCCTGATCAGACAACTCTCTTCCTCTCCCTCCCGCTTGTCGGAATACAAGCTTTCAGCACCGTGCCCTGACAAGGTACTGAGCAAATGTGCAGCTTACCGCCCAAGCTTTCAATCCGTTCCCTCATGCCGACCAAACCCAAATGCTCATTTGTCAGCGGCAAGTCATCTATTCTGACGGGATCAAAGCCTTTACCCGAATCTCTGACCACCAATTCAAGTTCAGATTCCTTTAATTCAATTCCTAAGTTTATTTTCCCCGAACCGGTGTGCCTCATGGCATTCGCTATCCCTTCCTGCAAAAAACGATAAGCGACTAATTCCACCTCTTCCCTGAGACGTGTTTTCTCGCTTATCCCGACGCAGTCCAAGGAAAATTCAAATGGCTCACTTTCCATTTTCTCTTCGCACAGGATGCGGACAGAGTAAACCAGTCCCAAATCCGTCAATGACGGCGGCCGCAGGTCGGAACAAATCGTGCGCAGTTCAAAGTTCAAATTCTGACTGACCTCCCGCATGTGTGCTATGGCCTTGCCATGACAGCTCTCTTCGCCGTCCGCAAAGTGATCAGCCAGTTCATCCAGCCACCGGGACAGGTCCAGTGCGAGCTGCAAAGGGCCATCGTGAAGGTCACGAGCTATGGTTTTCCTCTCTTGCTCGACGTTTTTGAACAGGGAACCGGTTATTCCTCGCAACCTCCTGATTTTACGTTCGTAAATCTCGGATCTTTGCACCATGTTCCGGATCTCTTGCGACAGTTCCTCAATAGCCTGCGCGCTACTTAGTTGTCGTACCGTTTGGCCGCAGATCAGGGTGAGAGACGGCAGTTCTTGCCCTTGAAACTTGATCCGGGAGTAACGGTGGCCTAAGAAGGTGCCGCTGACGAAATCCTTGCCCGCAACCCGAATACAGATCTCGGCCGGCCAATCCTCGGGAAGCCTGGTTGTCCCTAGCTGACCCCTTTTATCCGTTTGGAAATACCTCTCCAGCATCGTCTGTTCATCAGGCCTCGCCAAGAACCTTCCCACGGCCTTTTTGAGCCCACGCCCGTCCGCGTTTTCAACGATCAATAAGGCCCCCTCAACCCCGAGACTCGTTGCAACCTCTTCCAGGATCCGGTCTTCTTCTTCCCGCAGCGAAACCAGTCGTTCGTTTAACTGACTAACTCTTTGATCGACGCCCTCCTGCTCCACGGCCAAAAATCCCAATCTTTTGAAGAGCTCGGCGAACGTCAGACGAACTCCAGTGAAACTTAGGCTCACCACCGTGGTCAAGGAGAACACCGCGAGAAACCCTTCTAGGTCTAAACTTTTTAATACTCCGGCAAAGAAGAAAGCATAGGTGAGTACAAAACTTACAACTGCCACCGCCAAGGAGAAGGAGCATACTCTCCTCATAAGCCGCCGGCTATCCGGCAAATAGCGCTTGACAATGACATAGGACCAGGTGATGGGGACCGCAGCCACAAAAAGATAGCTCAGCTCTGTGTTTTCTATGGGTGGGAAATTACACATCAGAGGCAACGCCGTTAATAAGGTAAAGGGGAGAAACCCTATGACCGTACCTAAAAGCAGGATACCGGCTTGGTTTTTTTCCGGCGTGCGGCCTGGCAGTCGCCTTATCGCTGCCAAATTCCCAAGGGAGATAAGGATGCCCGTGAGCACAGTGGCGAGCGCGAATTTCCTCAGCCAAGCGGCGGCCTGCAGAACACCGGCCGACTGGAGGACGGTCAGAGTGACGATGGCTATGGAGACACAGATGAGGACCCGGCCTGCATACCTGTTGATTCTGGTTTCCCGTTCGACCGGAAAAACAGAGAAAAACTTCGTCATAAGTACCGGGACAAAGGACAGAGTGATATACTCGAATTCCCTGGCGAATAGCAAATCACGACCGGAGGCGGGGGCCAGGACGAGGGCCAAGGCGATAGACCAGTTCAGCCAAAAAAGGAGACGAGCCGGGCCCCACAGGGGGCGTCTCAGCCAAGCGAGCAATCCCAAATTTGCAAAAAGATATCCCAGAATAATCATGAAGATCTCGCTTAAAGACTCCAACCTCACAGCCCCTTGTTGTACTTTGACGACCCTTCCCCCGGACTGACCCGGTCCTCGGAACTTGAGTGTTGTGATCCCTTCCGCCTCGTTCCATGTCCGAACGTCGCCGTACGCTCCCGGATCCTTCTGATTGATTTCTAAAATCCGGTCCCCCACTCGCACTCCGGCCTTGTAAGCCGCGCCATTCGGATCACTGCCAACCACGATCCATCTCCCGTTCACATCTGCGAGTTCCAACCCGACGTAAGCCCGATCAAGCATCACGCCCAGATATATCACGGAGATCAGCAGGAAGACAGCACTTGCCAGGTAATAGGGCGGCCGCCCCGACAACACTTTCCTCATCAAGCTTGCTCATCCTCTCCGTCCACCTAGGGATAGGAATCGCCTAATCTGGCTGGCCTTCTTTGTCAGTGCACCTTCCTTAATAATATTTGACACAGCCCTCTCGTTTCCTTCAAGACTCGGAGTTTTTTTCCAAAGGTATTGGCCCACAGGAATGCGTACCTCAATTCAGCCTAGTCTCGGTGTAATCAAAGCAGCCGAACTGCTACAAAAATAAAGGCTAGGACGTACGAGTGTCCTAGCGCAACCGGGCCACAGATTATAGGCCATAGGGCGAGTGAAAAGTAGCTTCTTCCAGCGCAGAGCAGAACATTTGCTCCCTGCGAGCGTTTTTCCGATTCCTTTGAGAAAGGGGAATCATCAGTACAGATTATGCGTCAAAAACGCCCATGGTACTGGCAGTGCCTTCAGATCAATTGCTACTTTGCCGGTGCCTTTGATCTGGGGGCGTCTTTATTTAAATGGCCGCGACCTCTACTTCAATCGTGCTTGCTACGCCATTTTTCATAAAGCCAGCAGCAAATCGTTAAGAACCAACCAATAGACATTACAATAACAGTCACATCAAGCCACATAGCGTCATTTCGACCATAAGCTCGCACCATCGCATTAGCTAATATTGAAGCCGTTGCAATCAAAAAGCCTAGCCATTCAAAACAATCTAGTATTTTTTCAATTCTTAGTTTTTCCTTTCATGCAACGGCTACCCTAGATGGATAACAGCTCCATTAGTGGTTATTTTAAGCAACTTAGCCCCCCCTAATTCGTTACTGCGAAAGTTGGGTACGCAAATTATTATACAAGTCTTCTGTTTTTTGTTTGGACTGATTATTAAGAATGACTTGTTCCGATCCAGTTGTCACTGGGGCCGCCTGCGCCGTTTCCGCCGTTACTTAATTGTCTAATGATTGCTCATAGTGTCAGAATCGCAGGTATGGTTGGGCCGAGTTAGTTTTCAATTCAATTGTTTGTATTTGGTTATCAATATTTATTGTTACTGTTATTATAGAATCTCCAGTCTCGACCGCCGGACCTGTAGTATGTGATTTTAAAACATAGGTTTTTCGTGCATGAGAGCCATTATCATAATGTTCTACTAACTTTTCACCTTTTGGTAGATAATCATCTTCTTTATATGATATTTGAAGATATTTAACTGAAGATAATTGAGCTATGTCTTTTTTATAAGTTACTATTAATGTTTTATTTAAGTTACTGTCAAAATTAATCGTGCCAAATATATTTTTATTGACAATACCTATTCCTTTTACTTGTAATTCAGCAACCCAAAATTTATTTTCTCCTTTAAACGTATAATTTATGTTAAGTATTTCTTTTCTATTTGAGTAATGATAGACTAGATAACCAGTAATTGTTAAAATACTTATACATATTATGAGAATACATATTTTTTTCACTTTAAATCCCCCCGACAAAATTTATATATTCGCTCAGAAACAGATAATTTATACTACTCAACCGGACCACCGCCTTTAGGCGGTGGCTTTCATTGCGGCTGAAAGTCGCTATCGGGATAAAGCCACCTGAAGATGTTGTTGACTGAAACTCCAGTTATCCTGAAGCTTCCGCCGGACACTTGACGTCGTCAATCTATGAAGATTGAAAAATATCAATAAACAATGGGAATATGGTCGGATACACCTAATTATCTCTTTAAATACTTTTTGATCAAGGTCGTTGGTATTATAAGCAAAGGAATCGTAATCACAAAATATAATATGATGTTTATTGGCAATAGCATTTTTGTTGTAAACATTAATACAAGAATATACCACAAAATTACCCCAGTGTAAGCAATTAAGCCCTTCATACTAACCCCCATCTCGCCGCTATCGCGGCGACACAAATAGCGCGGACCACCCCTTCAAGGGGTGGCTTGATTCTAGCCCTATAAGGGCATGGTACTTGCTGCGCCTTAAGGCATGGTTTGGCGTGAGCAACCAGTTGAAATTCGGGGATATATATGGCAAACAGGTTCCCCTCCTTTCCTCAAATCTCCCTTCACAAATTCCCCCAGTAGGTGTATCATAATGACACCTACATTTGTGTAGGGGCAGCGCCTTCAGATCAATTGCTATTTAGCGGGTGCCTATTGATCTGGGGGCGTCTTTATTTATATGGCCGGCGACCATTTAATGACTTCCGGAACACGCGTTTCCTACCAGTATTTTCTGCGCCGAAATTCCAAACCTACCGCAGGCTTTTACCCTGTCCCCATGTTTCTACTAGACGCGGCAACAAGATTCCCCACAGAAAGTCAGCCGTCGTATTCTAAAAAGATCGTAAGGACGGACCATCGTCAGTGGCTATTTACTCAGCCTGTTGGCGAATCTCCCCGCGTAGGCCTTTGACTCGGTCTCTCCACACAGCCCATCGTTCCGCCAGACTTGTTCACATTATAACCACGGATATCCGCCCCCCACAACGTACTTAAGTACAGGTGCTTAAAAAAAATCCTGTACTTAAGTACAGGTGCGCCGGTATGGCTGCATGTCATTCATAGTCCTCGTTTCCCTCATGACCCCACGGGGCAATCGCCTTGGAGCGAAACTTCTTGCCGAGTTTTGAGCGAATGTTTTGCTCGTGTGGTCTTTTGCCGTCCAGAGTAAGCCGACATAGACGAAGATGTACTCTTCAGCCGCCATTTGCGGGCCGCTGCTCTATGCCGCCGTTTTCTGTGGCCCTTCGCCCTTATTGGCTCAGCTTCATAATCGTTTCAATGGCTTTGTTGAGAATTTCCTGCTGGTTTTCCCCGTTCTCCAGCGCATCCACCAGACACGTATTGGCGTAGCGCTGGGCAACGACGGCAGACACTTTCTGAATAGATGACCGGATAGCTAAGAGCTGCACGAGAATTTCCTCACAGGTTTTGTCTTCTTCAATCATGCGCTCAACACCGGAAATATGGCCCCGGGTTGTCTTGAGCCGGGTCAGGATTTCCTTGCTTTCCGCAGGATCAACGCTGTGCACCTGCATTTCCCTCCCTTTTCCGAGCAATGCTGCCGCAAACGATCTTCAATGGCTCAGGCACATAATCCAAAACTAAACCGGGAAAGCGGGAAGCGGGCTGCGCCTGAGCCTTTTGGCGGCAAGCGAAACACCGCCGAACCGACTCATTTCCCGGCTGAGCTTTTTGGTCGATAAACCGGGCTTGTGCCAAAAAAAACATTAAGGATTTTTATACAGCATAATATACTTTTGATAGCTTTTCAAGACGCGTTGCACGTATTCCCGGGTCTCCCGGAATGGGATGTCCCCCACCTGGACGTGCTTGGGATCAATTTGCCCCGAGCGAATCCATTGCCGCACATGCCCTTTCCCCGCATTGTAAGCCGCCATCGTCAATACGACATTTCCCGAGAATTCTTTCTCCAGACTTGCTAAATACCAGGTCCCGTACTGAATATTCTTTTCCGGCTCCAGGAGATCCGGTTCACTGTATTCCTTGTCGCCCAGGCTGCGCGCAATCGAACTCGCCGTCGCCGGCATGAGCTGCATCAAGCCCCGCGCCCCTTTGCGTGACTCCGATTGCGGCAAGAACCGGCTTTCCTCCCGGATAACGGCGATGACTAACAATGGATCGACGCCATAATCGTGCGCATACTGATCCACAATGGCCCGGTTCGGGAAGGGGTAAAAAATACGTTCAACGGGCGGCGACTGCCAAAGCGCCCAGCCTGCTACCACAATGAGCACCAGGACCACAATCAGCCTGGCTAAGGTGTTTCCTCTCGAATTCGTCCTCTTTTTAGCCATCACATCTCCTTACATACCCGTTCACCGCTCCGCACCTGCTCGCAAGATCCGATCCAATCGTGAGACTGACTTCTACAGGACTATGGTGATGTTCAACTTTAGTTGAACGAGTTCACTCCCTACACTCGTTTGATATTACCTTGATCCAAACGTAAAACTTCCGCGTCCACCCATAGGAGTGATGCCAGCGACTAAGGCAACAGTTCTGTAGGCACGAGGCCTCGCTCTGTCAGGGTACGCCGATACCGCGCCAGCTGGTCTTCGGTCTCGCTCCAGTCCCCGGAATTGTCGATCACGACATCCGCCAGCTGCCGCTTGTCGTCAAGTGGTATCTGGGCCGCCAGTCTGGCCAAGATATCGGCCCGCGTCAAACCGTCGCGGCGCCGGACCCGTTCAATCTGGACCTCAACCGGAACCCAAGTGAGCAGAGTTTCCTGAACATACCCTCGCGAATTCTTTTCAAATAAGAGCGGAACATCCCAGATAGCCACCCTCTGACCGCAGTCCTTCAGGGTTTGCATTTCTTCCTGCCGGACGCGTTCGATCCGCGGGTAGATGATTCCCTCCAAGACTTCGCGGGCCTTGCCATCCGCAAACACGATATCGGCGAGTTTCCGGCGCTCCACTTGCCCGTCCTCCGCCATGACCCCCGCTCCGAAAGCCTGGCGGATCAGGTGCAGAGTCTCGGCGTCTCCCTGCAAAAGCCTCCTAACCATGGCATCCGCATCCAGAACCGGAATCCCCCGTTCCCGAAACCAGCGCGCCACACTCGACTTGCCGCTGCCGATGCCCCCGGTTAAACCAATAAGCCACATCTTACCTCACCCCAAGCTTCCGGCCACAATCTCCCCGCACTCCCCCCGAGGCTGCGGCCGGGGGACTTCTCGCAAGTTATGTTAAAGAAGTGGAACCTGCACAGTTGACAGGGCTTACTCTTACTTGTCCCGGCCGACCGCCGGGGCTCAGCTTTCCCCCAGTTCAGCCCACGTCTGAAGCATTTCCTCCATTTCGGCCCGGATTTCTTCACAAGCTTGATGGAGTGCCATGGCCTTCTCATAATCAGCCGAGCAGCCGGCCAATTCTTCTTCCAGAGAGTGCAGCTTACTTTCCAGATCCGCGATCCCATCCTCCAGCTCGCGCACTTTTTTCTCTCTTTTCTGCTCTTCCCGCGAAGTTCTGCGCTGCTCTCCCCGTACCTGCCGGGCTTCCGGCATCTCCCGCCGGACCTCGCTCTCGGCCTCCAGACGTTCCGCCTGCTTGGCTTCCAGATAACGCGTATAATTTCCCTCATAAACTTTCAACCCGCCGGGAAATAATTCCGCGACTTTGCCAGCCAGTTTGTCCAAGAAATAGCGATCATGGGAGACGGCCAGAATCGTTCCCTCATAATCGATCAGGGCCTCCTCCAAAACTTCCCGCGTCTGAGCGTCCAGATGATTGGTCGGTTCGTCGAGAAGGAGAAAGTTCCCCTGCCCCAAAAACAGTTTGCACAAAGCCAGGCGGCTTTTCTCACCGCCGCTGAGGACCGAAACCGGTTTAAAAACTTCTTCTTGCCGGAAACCATAGCGGGCCAAAAGGGAGCGAATTTCGGGGTCATAGAGGGAGGAAGCCTGGCGAATTTCGTCGATGACCGTGTTTGCCGGATTCAACCCCTCATGCTCCTGCGAATAATAACCCAGTAGGACATTGGCTCCTATCCGGATCATACCACGATAGGGCAACTTGTGCAAAATCGCTTTTAACAGGGAAGTTTTGCCAACCCCGTTTCTGCCCAGCAGGGCCACTCGTTCTCCCCGTCGCAGGCTGAGATCCACTCCGGAAAACAGTGTCTTTTCGCCAAAGCTCAAGGCCAATCCTTGCACATCCAGCACCCGTTCGCCGCTCCGTCCCGCCGCGCTCAAAGCGACCCCGGGCCCGCGAGCGGTCTTTTTTCTGTGTACTGGAACTATCTTTTGCAACTGCGTTTCCCGCCCTCGGGCCTGCCTGGCATTCACCCCGGCTTTGTTGCGGCGGATATACTCCTCGAGATGGGCGATTTTTTTCGCCACCCGTTCGGCCTCCCGAGCCATCGTCTTCTCGGCCAGAGCCCGTTGGAGTTCGTATTCCGTATAGTTTCCTTTGTATTCGTGCAACTCTCCCTGTTCCAGATGCAAGATCCTGTGCACGACCCGGTTCAGGAAATAGCGGTCATGCGAGACCACGAGGACTGTTCCCGCATACTCACGCAGGTAATTTTCCAACCACTCCAGAGCCGAAATGTCCAGGTGATTGGTCGGTTCATCCAGCACCAGGATCTCCGGCGAGCGCAAGAGGAGTTTTGCCAGAGCCAGGCGTGTTTTCTGTCCGCCGCTCAAGTGCCGAATGGGGATATCCCTCTCTTCACTCAAGTCCAAACCTGCCAGGATCCTGCGCACCTGCGCCTCCAGGGCATACCCTCCCTGCCTCTCAAAAGTCTCCGTCAAAGCCGCGTAGCGTTGCATCAGTTTTTGGTCAGGTTGGGACATCTGAGTTTCCAGAGTGCGCAGCTCTTCTCCCACCCTGATGAGATCTGCCCGCTCAGTCAGCATACCCTCCCAAACAGTCTCCTCTCCCTCGAGGACGGGATTCTGGGGCAAAAACCCAACCGAACCTGTGAGATAAACCTGCCCGCTCTCCAGCGGCCACTCCCCCAGGCAAGCCTTGAGCAAGGTCGTTTTGCCGGCGCCGTTCGGTCCAACCAGCCCGACTTTGTCTCCGGCTTCAAGGGCAAATGTCACCTGCCGGAAAAGTGCCTCACCCGAAACATCCACTCCACAACCCCGGCCATATAAAATGCTCATCCTCTTATGCAAACCTCACTTAAGACCACGCACAAACGTTTTCGCTGCGATTGCCAAACTCATTCCCGGACTTAAAGCCCGCTGAGGTTCACCTTCTCGACCTCAGGCCTGACAAGCCGGACAGAACACAGTCGTTCGTCCCCCCAGGCGCTTCCGAACCAAAGTCTCGCCGCAGACGGCGCAGGGTTGTCCTTGCCTGCCGTAGACCTGCAGAGAACGCTGAAATTCCCCTTTTCTCCCGTCCGCATCGCGGTAATCCCGAAAAGAAGTCCCTTGGGCTTCGATTCCGGCGCTCAGGACTTCTTTAATTGCCGCGGTCAAGACCTTGGCCTCCTCTTCCCCGAGGCTGCCCGCCGGGCGCTCCGGGTGCAGATTGGCCCTGAACAGAGCTTCGTCCGTGTAAATGTTCCCGAGCCCGGCCAAGACCCTTTGGTCGAGCAGGGCCGATTTCAGACAGGCCTTTTTTCCCCTGAGTCTGTCCCGGAGAACATCCGGCGTAAACTCCCGCTCCAAAGGTTCCGGCCCAAGAGCCGCTATTCCGGGCAGCTCATTCAGCTCCTCCGTCGGCAAGGCCTGAATCCGGCCAAACTTGCGCACATCCTGAAAATGAAGCTCTCCCCGCTCAAGTTCAAAAACCCCGCGTGTGTGGGGCCCAACCTCTTGACATGCGGGATAATAGAGCAGCCTGCCGGTCATGCGCATATGAGCGACCAAGCTCCAGCCCTCATCGAGATGGAGCAAGAGGTATTTTCCCCGCCTCTCTACCCTTTCAATCCGCCTTCCGGTCAGAATCTCAGCAAAATCTTGTTCTCCCCAACCTTTGAAAGCCCCGGGCCAGATCAGGCGCACTGCCCTCACCCGGACATCCGTCACATGCCCCGCCAAGGTGCGCCTGATGGTTTCCACTTCAGGTAATTCCGGCATTGTCCCACCCCGCTGTCATTCCTTTTCTTTCCGGGCCGTTTTTCTTTGCCGGCTTGTGCTTGGGCAATTAACTTTACCGCTTCGGGCAATCTACTCCAAAGGTTTCATCTCATACCAGTTGGGGCCGGATTTACATTCCACGGTAAGGGGAACAGAAAGAGGCAAGGCGTTTTCCATTTCTTCTTTAAGGATCCCGCTCACTTCCATCAACTCTTCCGGAGCCACCTGGACCAGGAGTTCATCGTGAACCTGGAGCAGCAGGTCGGCCCGGTACTCGCGCAGCCGTTCGGCCACCCCAATCATAGCCAGCTTCATAATATCCGCCGCCGTCCCCTGCACCGGCGTATTCATGGCAATGCGCTCCCCGAAGCGCCGCTGAGTGCGGCTGGGATGATAGAGTTCGGGAATGCGCCGCAGGCGCTTGAGCAGCGTCCGCACCTGGCCTTCCTCTTTGGCTCGGGCCACAACCCCCTCTAAATACTCTTTCACCCCATGATAACGGGCAAAATACTGTTCGATATAGTATTTGGCTTCAGAGCGGGGAATACCCAAGTCCCGGGCCAGACCGAAATCCGTCAAGCCGTACACCAAGCCAAAATTGACCGCTTTCGCCCTGCGCCGCAACTCGGGTGTCACCTCTGCCAAAGGCAAACCAAACACTTCGGCCGCGGTCCGGGTGTGAACATCCTGCCCCAGAGCGAACGACTCGCACAAAAGCGGGTCCTGAGAATAGTGAGCCAAAATACGCAGTTCGATTTGCGAGTAATCCGCGGACAGGAGGACCCACCCCCTCTCCCTGGGCTCAAAGATGCGCCTCAACCGGCGCCCGTACTCCAAGCGCACCGGGATGTTCTGCAGATTGGGCTCCGTGCTGGAAAGCCGACCCGTGGCCGTCACCGTCTGCTGAAAAGTCGTATGGATTAAACCGTCTTGAACCTGGGCCGAAAGCCCGTTGACATATGTGGACATGAGCTTGTTGAGCTGGCGGTAATCCAGGATTTTTTCGATTAAGGGATGGGCCGCCCGCAGTTCTTCCAAAGTCTCCGCGTCTGTCGAATAGCCTGTTTTGGTCTTCTTAATAGGCGGCAGCCCCATTTTTTCAAACAAGATCTTCCCCAGCTGCTGGGTGGAATTGATATTGAAATGCTCACCCGCGAGTTCGTAGATGTCCTCTTCCAAGCCTTTTAAAGCGGCCTGCAGTTCCCGGCCGAATGATTCCAGCTGCGGCAGATCCACACGGATGCCGGTCCGCTCCATTTGGGCCAGGACGGGACTCAGCGGTTCCTCCACTTCTTTGAGCAAGGCCCAGAGGTCCCAGTGTTTTAACTCCTCCTCCATCTTACCCCAAATCTGAGCCAGGGCTGCCGCCTCCTCCAGAGGACCCGCAAACGGCTCCGCTTGAGGAAAGTAATCCCGTACCAAATCCAAAGGTGCAAACTTTGTCCGCGCGGAATTGAGAAGATAAGCCCCCAAGCTGAGGTCTATTTTTAAGCCCCGGAGACTATACCCTTCTTGCTGCAAAAAAGCCGAAAGCGTCTTGCTGTCGACGACGACTTTTCCCACCGCCGAATCCTGCAAAAGGTCAAACCAAGCCTTCTCCACTCGGGAGGAGATTTCCCCTTTGGCCAAACGGTAGGTCCGGCCTGTCACCGCCACGGCCCATTCCGACCATTCCTCCCACTGCGGGCTCCGCCCCGCTAAACGGTAAGCAAGGCTGAGGACTGTTCCCGTCTCTGCCCAGTTCTGAAATAGGTCCAGCCATTCCTTTTCACCGAGGAGAGTCTCCGGCCATTCCTGAGGGTATGCTTCGCGGTATTCTTCGCGATGTTGCTCCCGGTCTCCTTCGCGGTCTTGCTCCTGACTCCCTTCGCGGTGCTCTTCAAGATGTTTATCGCGGTCTTCGTCCCGGTCTTCCGCGCGGTATTTCTCGCGAGCTTCTTCGGGCTGTTCTTCCCATCTCTCTCCCGGCGCCGTCCGCCGTCCCGCGGTCGGCGTTCCTTCTTCTCCCGGTTTTACTCCCGGCTTTGCCCCCGCCCGTTCTAATGATGTCGCATAGCGGCCGGTGAAAAGGCGGGCCACACTGCGCAGATCATAGTCATAGAGAACTTTAAGGGCCCGCTCATACGGAGGTTGTCGGTAGATCAACTCATCCAGGGAGAATTCCAACGGTACATCTTTTAGCATAGTTGCCAACTTCTTACTGAGAAGGGCCTGCTCGGCGTATTCCTCCAGACTCTGCCGGAGTTTCTTGCCGGAAACCTGGGCGCACCCGTTCAGAGTTTCCTCCAAACTGCCAAACTGCCACAATAATTTCAGTGCGGTCTTCTCCCCTATGCCGGGAACACCCGGGATATTGTCAGAGGCATCACCCATCAGACCTTTAAGGTCGATGATCTGGGAGGGGCGCAACTGATATCGTTCCCACAGGGCGACCTCATCATAAGCCTCCACCTCACTGATCCCCTTTTTGGTCAGGAAGACCGTGGTCCTCGGAGAAACGAGCTGCAAAGCATCCCGATCCCCCGTGTAAATCAGGGTTTCCCAGCCCCTCTCCTCAGCCCGGACCGTCACCGTCGCGATCAGGTCATCCGCCTCATACCCGGCACATTCCAGAATGGGTACGCCAAAGACCCCCAAAATTTCTTTGAGAAATCCGAACTGCGGCCTCAAGGCTTCCGGAGTCGCTTTTCTCTGCGCCTTGTAACCGGCATATTGCTCTATCCTCACGGTTGCTTTGGTCTTGTCAAACGCAACCACCCAGTAATCAGGTTCCTGCTCCTGCTGCAGCCGAAACAACATCGTCAAGAAACCATGCAAGACGTTCGTTGGCCGTCCGTCTGCCGCCGTCAACAATGGCAGCGCATAAAAAGCCCGATTGGCCAAACTGTTCCCATCCAGAATAACGATCCGGGGCATCCGCGCCCCCCCCTTTCTTCTTCAACACCCAAGCAGTACAGTGCTTTTCTCAATCATCCAATCATGAGACTCCCACTTCTACAAGTGGGAGTGGTTCCCTTAATCAGGGAATCAGTAAGTTTCCTGTTCACCTGGCCGAGCATAGAAAAAACTCATCCGATTGTAAGATGAGTATGTTCCGTTTCCTCTCTCCTATTCCATTTTACCGCAAGGCATTTGGAAGTGCAATCTTTCCCGACTTATCGGCGCTGCCGCGACGCCAGACATCGGCACAATAACGAAAACGCCGGCGGAGATTAGACTGTTGGTCCTTAGTGCTGTAAAATGAGTAAACAGAAACAGGCTCGGTACGAGGGTTCTGATTTATCGGAGGTGCGCGTGAATTCTAAGGGTATCTTCATTGGACTCATTGCTTTCATTATTATTGGAGCGTTCCACCCCATTGTAATCAAAAGCGAGTACTATTTTTCGAAACGCATATGGCCACTCTTCCTTCTGAGCGGATTGCTGCTCCTCGGCGTTTCCTTGTTGATTCACACCGAGATAGGCTCCGCAATTTTCGGCATCACGGGGTTTACCTGTCTCTGGAGCATCAAAGAGTTAAGGGAGCAGGAAGAACGCGTTAAAAAGGGCTGGTTTCCGGGCAATCCGAACAAGAGGAAGTAACCCTTCCCACTCACTCCTGCAGCTCAACCCTCCAACTCTGCCTGCACCAGGACAGCATTTTGACGGCTCACCGCTCCCGTACCTCCGAAGATTGTGTAAGGCAGGCCGTGAAACGTATGTAAGAAATCCTTCGTATCCCCATCCAGTCTCTCCGGCAGGAGCACGATGGGCTCACCCCAGAATCCGGCATAAGCGGAACCGACCAGAGCATCCGGGTAATTCCGGCCGGTGACCAGACACACCCCGCCGGGGGGATCCGCGTAGAGGGCAGTCAGCAAAGCCCGGCTCGTGGCGTAACGATCGACGCCCTCATAACGTACCACCGTTCCGGCCAAAGTCCGCAGCTCTTGAGCCACACCAGCACTGACAGCGTCTCTCCCTCCGGCAATAATTATTCTGGCGGGCTGGAGCGCCGCCAGATAGTCCCGAACGGACCCGGGGATGGCATCCCTAGGCACCGGCACAATCGGACAGTCCCGGGCGGCGGCATAAGCCGAAACCGTTAACGCGTCGGAATAGCCGGCATCTGTGACCACAAAGGCTGTACCTCCCTTGGGCGGATTGAGATTCTCATCGATCTTCAAAGCCGTAGCCGTTCGATTCGACCCACCCAATCTGATGATCTCGGCAGGCGGTATGCCGGAACGCGTCAGCTCTCTTTCCACCTCCGGCCCCACAGCGGACGTCCCCCCTAGGATATAGACCGACCCGGATTTCGCCAAATGTGCCCCTATGTAGTCCAGGGCCGGTCCGGTCTCGGCAGCGCTGTCACCCACCAACAAGATGGGAGCGTGGTATTTATAACTCAGGACAGATCCGGTGACGGCATCGGGCCAATTATCGCCGGTGGCCAAAATCACAGCCGGAACCCGGCCCGGATAGGTAGCCTGAGCAATCAGACTCGCCGTAGCAAAACGGTCCTGACCCCCGATTCTGGCCCCATTACTGCCCAGAGCCTGAGCCACCTGACGACCCGGCCAAACCTTCCCCGGAAGCTTGGCTTCCGCTGCCCGCCAAACCAGTTCCCCCAGCAGGCGATAACCTGCGGCATTGGGGTGAATGTCAAAGGGATCGGGCAAATATCTTTGCGGATCCGCCGCAATAGCCCCCTCCGTGGGGACGAACGTCACCCCCTCTGAGGAGGCCGCCGCGCTTAAAACACTGTTGAGCTTGGTCAGCGCCACCCCAAGGGGCGCTTGCTCTCCCTGCGGCAAACCCCAAAACGGATTGTAATATCCCAGCAAGTAAACCTGGGCTTGCGGAGCCAATGTCTTAATCTGTCTCAGAATCTCCTTCACATTGTTTTCCGCCTGAGCCGTCACCCGCTTCACCGTGTCCGGATTCACGGATACCGTTCCCTGCTGCCAATCAAAGCGGAGGGTGTCCAAAAGATCGTTGGCCCCGATATCCAGGGTCACCAAATCCGCCTGGGACAGGCGTTTCTGGATGCCAAGCGAATCCCGGCTTTTTGCCAGATCCACATGCTTGTTCTCTTGCAGCTCTTGCAACAGATCCTGAGTCGTAAAGCCCGACACGGCATAGCGCTTATCAAACTGAGCCAAAAGCCCCGCCGCGCGAAGATCATCCGCCACATAGTCGGCATAGCCTTTACCAAGAGTGCCGTTGGGCGCGTACCCGGCCGCCAAGGAATCACCCAGAGCCACATAGTTCAGTTTAGCCGGTGCCGCCCCCAACCGGATCGAACCTATCAAAGCGGCAACACTCACCAGAAGCACCGCCAAGAGGACCAGCTTCACCGGCTTGGAAAGCCTTCCTCTTCTAAACATCCCCATTCACTCTAACCTCCACCCTGTTCTGTAACCACGTCGCGCCACTCCAACACCACTGCCCGAAAGATTGATGTCTAGCCTAAATATTAACGCCTGCTGCTCAAATATTCGACACGATTTCCAAATAATCCTCTTGGTTTTTACAGACCGTACTGCATCACCATTAGGCCTTCAAATGACGTTCAATGGCAAGCCACGAGTACATTCGAATACAAGGTAAAATGAAAGCGATAGGAACCCCGATCCACCGACGGGAAATAATCGCAAAAAAAATACAGAGAAAGAAATACATCCCTACTATAACATTTGCGGTTAAACTATTCAGCGAAGTGTTTGAAGTAACCATTCCGTTTAATCCTTTCATTTCATCTGCATAGCATTTATCGTGATAGGCGCAGATCTTAAGGAAACGGAAAACGACGACCAGTTCAGAGCAGTACTCTATCTCATCATAACATTTTTCACAATAAATAGGCCTTTTCATCCCATCTCTCCTCTTTCCCATCCCTCCTCTTTCCCATCCCTCCTCTTTCCCGTCCCTCCTCTTTCCCGTCCCTCCTCCTTCTTCTGACACAACAAGCCGAGAACCCTCTGCAGCTTTGGAACAGCTTACGGTTATGGGGGGGAAGTCAAGATATCGTGTTACGAAAGCCCGTCTGATACAGGCCCAGGCTCAAACACGATTCCGTCAATACAGTGGTCATAAACAAAATTTTTTAGTGGCTCCATGTCATTTGACTCGTAGAATTGTACCAACATGGTTGTAAATTCTCTCTGCTGCTCGATCGGCACCGAGAGAATGCCGCAACCGGACGAGATCATGACTTGATTGCCCGAAAGCATAGCCGTCCGTTTGTTGCCGTCGAGAAACATCTGCCTTCGCATGAGATACAGCATCAAAGTGATTGCCTTGTCCGTCGGATCTTCAATCTCATGAATACTTAACAGTTCTTCCTTAATAGCCCCTCTAGTTTTGCACTTTTCCAAACATAATCAATAATATTTCGTTTTGCCACGAAGATATTTTGCTCAACCGTCATGTGATATTTGGCTCGCACAATCAACACTCCTCGCGGGTTTCTCAAAGATCGTTCCATTTTCCAATATTATACTGTGCCAGGTGGTTTGTTTCAATAGGGACTGGGGGGAGCCGCTAATCCCTTGAAAGGAGCAAGAGCAGCCCACCTTGCAAGGTGGCTACTCTCGCTTCGTACCCCTATTTGCCGCTCATGGACGGTCTAAGTTGGTGCAAACAGGATGCCGCGTCCCAGTATTTATCAGCCCTTCGACAGGTTCATTATACTACATATCCGCAAACAAGGCCATGATGATGTCTGTGAGGAGCGCCCGCACACGCAGACGGCGCAGCGTTATCCGCCATGGGTGGACTATAGGTGTCACCCAGAGGTTTGGCGTGGCGGCGAAACCGACGAGTACGCAGCTCGGACTCGCAGTAAGCGTGCTGTGCAGTGGCAACGCAACCCGTCATTTCGCTAACCGCTGAACACTCGCGTACACTGAATCTATGTGTCGGTTGCCCCAAGGCCGGTTTTTCCACGCCTCAATGCATTAATTTTTTACGATCCACGGTTTCAGGTACCTTTTCTAACCATCCGTATTTAATCAGCAAATCGGCTCCGTCTTTTGACATGGCAAGGATGTCAACCATTAGCTTAGTATAGGTTGCTATAAGATCTTTTCTCGTGATCCGCGAAAGCCCTGTGCCATAAGCACTCAGAATATGGGCAAGGACTGTTGTGGTATGAAACAACATTAACCTGTCACTGAACGGGGATTCTGTGGAGTCTGTAACCCGATAGTCGACTATTTCCGGCCCTGGGACACCCTCCTTCTCTAGGATTCCACGGAGTACATTGATGTGTTTTTCGGCCAGCTTCACGCCCTTAGTGAAGTATTCCCTAATTTCATCCGACTTGGCGACTTGAGCAAAAGCTATTTTTAAGGCTCGAATTGCCACTTTAAATTCTGAAATAGCAAAGATATTGCTAATCTCAAAGGCATTTAACGGTCTTCCGTCACCCAGAAGTGACCCGAAGTAGTCCTTATCATGAACGGACTCCACGCGATTGGGAACGACAATATAGGGTGCCTTTGGTAAAGCGCCTTTGGCTAAAAGGACATCGTCCGCTTTCTGGATAATATCTCTGGAGCCGTCGATGAACCCGGAGAACAATTGGCGAATATCGGGCCGGGTTGATTCAGCAAAGGCTAAATAGTAATTCTGGAAAATGTATTTGCTCGTAATTTTCGTATATAGAACACCGAAAGTTTCATCATGCAACTTCGGAGCCGTTAGGTCGACGTCCTTTTCCCCAAACGCCTGCGGAAGAGGATGTTGAATTGACTGAAATATGGTTTCAATCAATTCAATGTGTTTGCTTGACAGCTCTAAGGCTGATTGCATAACGCCCAGATAAGCAGGGTCTTTTGTCGTAGCGACAATATGTTTTTGGAAGCAACATGCCATGCTTTCAGCCAGATAAGTCGCCCACAAATAGTTTATTTCAACGACAGTAGGCGGAATGTTACCGAAATCACGCGGGTTAACACCTCCCGCAGGCACTTGCTCAGAAAAGTTTTCTCGCGTTTGCTCCAGACCTGTCACGTGATCTACCCCCCGGATATGGCTATTGCCTAATTGCTTTGATTATCTTGTGACAACATAGGGGCAATTATGCATGATAGGGACAATTACGCGCCGGTCAACGGGCTTCCTCTTGGGCCAACTGCTCCGCAAACTGAGCAAACTGATCCAGAACCTGCTCGGCCTCTTCGCCCTCAACCGCAACTTTAACCTTGTCACCCTGACTGATCCCGAGCCCCAGAATTGCCAAGAGACTTGTCGCGGGAGCAGATTTTTCCCCTTTGCTCAGCGTAATCTTCTCTGCGAAACCCTTGGCGAAAGCTACCAGTTTGGCAGCCGGACGGGCATGCAACCCTGATCTGTTTTTTATAATAATTTCTCTTTCCATGAGCAGCCTGCCCCCTTATAGTTTAATGTCCGTCAACACGGTCAAGTCGCCGTGCAGCTGCAAGATGCTGGCCGGCACCTCCGTACCTACCGGCCCATAGAGCACCTTACGCAAGATATCGGCCTTAGCTTCGCCGCTGACCAATAAAAGAATGCGTCTGGCCTGCATGATTGTTCCGATACCCATCGTGATGGCTTGACGCGGGACCTCGGCCTCTCTATTGAAAAAACGTGCGTTCGCCTGTATCGTGGCCGGGGTAAGATCCACCACATGTGTCCGCACCTCCAGGTTATGGGAAGGTTCGTTGAAGCCTATATGCCCATTGAGCCCCAGACCGAGTATCTGCACGTCAATACCTCCGGCACGCTCGATCGCCTGGTCGTAGCGCCGGCACTCCGCTGCCAGATCGGTTCGGTCTCCCTTGGGAATGTCCGCCGCCTCAGGCCCCAGGTCGACTTTGCCCCAAAAGTGCTCCCACATAAAAGCCGCGTAACTCTGAGGGTGGCTGGGCGGCAAACCGACGTACTCGTCCAGATTAAACGCCCGTACCGCGCCGAAACTCACTAAGCCTTCCTGAAACAGCCGGACCAGATAGTGATACATCCCGATCGGGGTGCCGCCTGTGGGGAGTCCCAGCACAGATGCGGGAGAAGCTAGAATTTCCCTCGCGACCCAACGCGCCGCCGTCTGTCCCAAGGCCTCATTATCTCTAACTGTAATAGTCTCCATGTTCTGCCGCCTCCTTCGTCTTTAGCCTCTCGGCCCGGGACAAACCTTCCCGCGCCTCCGTCATCTCGCAGCTCATCTCTGCAAAGTCTCCTCAAGCACGGGCTCTCCGCGCAGCCAGACTTGCCGTAGGTCAAATTCCGGCGAGAGGCGCAGGAAAGTTGCTTCTTTGCCCACAGACAGGCTGCCCAACCTGGCATCTATCCCCAGCATCCTGGCCGGATTGAGAGTGGCTGCCCGAAGTGCCAAATGCAGGGGATAATGCGCCGCCCACAAAACTCGCAGACCCTGGAGCAAGGGAAAGGCACTGCCGGCGATAGTGCCGTCAGCCAAGCGAGCTACCCCGCGACGGACGAAAGTGTGCTGCCCACCCAGTTCATACTCCCCGTCCGGCATGCCAACCGCACGGGTTCCGTCCGACACCAGGACCACACCTGTTTCGGCCTTGAGCCGCAGCACCAGCTGGAGAACACTGGGGTGAATATGAACGCCATCCGCTATGAGCTCAAGCGTGATTCTGTCATCCATCAGGGAAGCCGTCAAAAGACCGGGCTCCCGGTGATGAATTCCGGGCATAGCGTTAAAGGCGTGCGTCACCCGGCAAAGGCCCCAACCCGCGGCCTCCAGCATCTTGTCGTAAGAAGCCGACGTGTGGCCGGCGGAGGGAAGGATACCACCCTCCCCGCAGGCCTCTGTCAATTCACGAGCATCGGCCCGTTCCGGCGCCAAGGTTAGGATGCGCACCAATCCCGGATAATCATGCACAATCCGTCGCACAAAATCCGCCGCTCCGGCGGAATCTTCCGGCCAAATTCCGGCGGCAGCCTGGGCTCCCTTATACTTCGGGGACAGGAACGGTCCTTCCATGTGAACCCCCAGGAACTCTGCCCCCACCGACCCCTCACTGTGCCGATCTTCCCCGGCCCGACCCGCCCCGGCCTTCGTCGCGAGATGCGGCTCCAATTGTGACAAGACTCCCAGAATCTCTTCCGGAGCCGCCGACATCGTCGTCGCCAAAAAAGCAGTCGTACCCTCTCTGAGCAGAGCGCCGCGAACAGCGTCCAGCGCGGCGCCCGTCCCGTCCATCGTATCAAAGCCGCCGGCTCCGTGCACATGGGTATCGATCAGACCGGGAACCAGGAAGTCGCCGTCCAGCTCCCACTCCACCTCCGCACTCGAACCAGGCACCTCCGCACTTGGGCCAATCGCCCCTGTACTCGAACCGGGCACCTCCGCACTCGGGCCAGTCGCCCCCGTACTCGATCCGGGCACCCCCACACTCGAGCCAGTAATCCCCGACCGCAGAACCCTGTCGATCTTCCCCTCGGAGAACCAAACCTCCCCGTCCGGGTAAACCCCATCGGGCAGAACCAGGCGCGCCCCTTTGATTCTTTCCTTCATCCTTTCTCGCCTCCGGTTCAACATTAACTCGCTGCGGCAAAGAACACCCCGTAACCCCTACTTGAGCCGGTATCTGAGAACCACATCTCTACCGGCTTGAACCACGGGACGGTCACCCGGTCGCATCTGGGCTACTTTGTCGGCATTGGATATAACCACCGGCGTGACGAAAGACATTCCTTTCTCAGCCAAAGTCTTGCGACGGATTTTGAGAACCCGGTCTCCCGCTCGCAGCATGGCCCCCTCCTCAGCCAATCTTTCAAAGCCTTCGCCATTTAGATTAACAGTGTCTATCCCCACGTGAACAAGTATTTCCACACCGTTCCCCAAGACCATGCCAAAGGCATGGTTCGTGCGGAAAATGAAGCTCAATTTACCGTCCGCCGGAGCCAGGACGAGGTCTCCCTCAGCTTCAATCGCGATCCCGTCCCCCGCCATTTTCTGGGCGAAAACTTGATCCGGAACCTGCGCGAGTTCCAAAACCTTGCCACTGACCGGCGCCAAAAGTTCGTAGGGTTTCTTGAACATATTCAGCATTTTCATTCCTCCATTGTGAACCGCAGTATATCATGGAAAGTGTATTATGAAAACTAAAAGACACGAGTTTTGCAACTCGTGCCTGTCTTGACAGTAACACGTCGATGCTTTTAGTATAATGACCCCGGCACGATCTGTCAACACAGGCACTCTTGAACACCAGGGAAACGTTAAAGTCCTGCGGCCATCTTTGCGCTTTCAGCACTTTTGTCAACAAGCGACTCTGCAACGCTCGCTCGTTAACTTTGACGAGACCCTGACAGAACGCTTGCACGCAAGCGTTCTTCAAGGTCATCCCCTCTTTGCTCCCGCCAATTTCTCACTTTCCGCCCACCTTTTTCTCAGTGTCCCTCAGCTTTTCGATATGCACAGCAATGTACCCGACTTCATCGGGAACTACTTTTTTCCCCATCGTTTCTTCGAGCAGAACCGCAACTTTTTTGGCAATGGCATAGGACTCTTTGTATTCCCGTTTTATGCTCCTAAGCAGCCTGTTCTTTATGATCGATCCCTTAAGCAACCTCTCCACCGTGAAGCGGATATGTGTTACAAAGCGGGCATAATCCAAAGAAGTCTTATCAATTTCCAGAGCCAGCTCATCCTCCACGAGCTCGCAGATTGAATTCGTGAGGAACGCGTATTTGATCGTGTTGGACAGCTTACCCTGATTGCGCGCGGAGTGAATGTGCAAGGCAATGAATCCGATCTCTCCGTCCGGAATCCGGACCTCGGTCCCCTTTTCCAAAATGCCCGCCGCTTTGAACGCGAGAGCGTATTCCCGGGGATAAAGTGTCTCGGTTTCGATGAGAAAGGGATTGACGATTTGGTCATTCTGCCTGAGTCTGTAGAGGGCAAAAGCGATATGATCCGTCAAAGACACGTGGATCTTTTGATCAAGTTCTTCGTTAAGTTCGCGGCTCAGCATGAAGATAACCTCTTCACATAAGCCCACCGTCTTAGCGTCCACTTGAGTGATGAGCTCGGAGAACTTTTGCCTGTTCTCTTCCTCCAGGGTAAAGACTTTCTCGATTAAGGCGCTGTCTTGGAAAGAATCGCCTGCGCGCAGGCCGAAGCCTATCCCCTTGCCCAAGAGGACTTTCTCTTGCTGACCGTCCTTAACCCAGAGGACATTATTGTTAAACGCTTTCTGTACTGTATACTTGGCTGGCATTCCCATATTCTTCCCACCGCTCTGATTCATATTCTCGCCACCGTCCTGATCTTGCAGGCTCGGCCCCGGGTTTGATGCGTAAAGCAGGTTTACCGCTTGACGGAATGTGCTCTGACAAAGCTGACCAAAAACCTCAGCCGCATACCCCTGGCTTTAGCCGGCTAAAGCCAGGGGAAGATTCAGGAGATCCAGCGGACCGTTGACAGCCGCAAGGAATAAAGTTATAATGCAGACATAAGTCAATATTCTTTATAACACACTACAGCGTGTTACCGCAATGGGCATGAGCTGGGAAAGTTTATCTTTTCCTGCTCATTTTGTTTTTTCCGCCGTTATTAATTTGGTTGGCGTACGAAACCAAATTGATATAAGTCATGACCATACTAAAAGAAACAAACAATGGGAGGGAGATTTATGGCTAACAAGGCTTTGGCGAACGCACAGAAACTCGGCAAAGCATTAATGACCCCTGTTGCCGTATTGCCTGCCGCCGCTCTGCTGCTGCGGCTCGGACAACCCGATGTATTCAATCTTCCCTGGATGAGTGAAGCTGGCAATGCTATTTTCGGAAACTTGGCCCTAATCTTTGCCATTGGCATCGCGATTGGTCTGGCCGAGGATAACAATGGCGTCGCAGGTCTTGCCGCTACCGTCGGTTACTTTGTCCTCACCAAAGTGGCGGTAACTTTTAACAAGAGCATCGACATGGGGGTCTTAGCCGGTATCCTGGTAGGCATTCTGTCAGGTTACCTGTACAACCGCTTTAAAGCTACCAAGCTGCCGGACTTCCTCGGATTCTTCGGAGGAAAACGTTTTGTCCCGATCCTGACTTCTCTGACCACCTTGATACTGGGCGTCATCATGGGCTATGTTTGGCCCCTGGTACAGAACGGAATCAACGCCGTAGGCAATACCATCGCTTCCTCCGGCACCATCGGGGCCTTCTTCTTCGGACTCTTGAACCGTCTGCTCCTGCCTTTCGGCCTTCATCACGTCATCAATTCCCTCGTTTGGTTCCAATTCGGCACCTTTACGACCCCGGCCGGCAAGATCGTGACGGGGGACCTCACCCGCTTTTTTGCCCATGATCCCACAGCCGGAACCTTCATGACCGGATTTTTCCCCATCATGATGTTTGGCCTCCCGGCCGCCGCTCTGGCCATGATTACAACCGCCAAAAAGGAAAACCGCAAGGCGGTCACTGGAATGCTGCTCGGCATTGCTTTTACTTCCTTCCTCACCGGCATTACCGAACCTATCGAGTTTTCCTTCATGTTCCTGGCGCCCGGACTCTACCTCATTCACGCTTTCCTCACCGGCACCTCCCTCGCTTTGTGCACAGCCTTGGGGATCCACGCCGGGTTCGGCTTCTCAGCGGGTCTGATCGACTATGTTCTGAATTGGGGCATCTCGACCAAGCCTTATTTGCTGATTCCCATCGGTCTAGTCTACGGCGCGATTTACTATTTCCTCTTTGTCTTCTTCATTAAGAAATTCAACTTGCCGACTCCCGGACGCGTCGAAGATGAGGAATCCGTAACACTTTCGGGATTAGGCAACAACGAACTCGCCACCAGAGCCGGAGACATCCTGGCCGCCATCGGCAGCAAAGAAAACATTAACGTTATCGATGCCTGTGTCACCCGCATCAGGTTGACCGTCAAGGATCCGAACAAAATTGACGAGAACCGTCTCAAGCAAATCGGAGCTACTGGTGTCATGAAAATGGGCGGCAACAACTTCCAGATTGTCGTCGGCACGGTGGCCGATCCCCTGGTAACGCACATAAAATCCATCATGAAAAAATAACATCATGGCTTACTCCATTGCCATAAGGGGAAAGAGGCATACCTACGCCCGCATGGCCCGCTCCGTCAATCGCTGACGGCCTGCTTCTCCTACCCGGCGCAGGGACCCATTCAGGTCTTTCAGAAACCCACCCCTTTGCCGCTGACGGCCTGCCCCGCACCCTCCCGGCGTGCGGGGCTTTCCTATGCCAAACTGGTTTTCCTTAGGAACCGGAATACACATCTGCCGGAAACCACCGCGCATGAAACCGTTCCTTTTAGGTACCCTATAGTTGACGGAACATCCCCGGTCCCAATCCGCGAATCCTCAATTGCCTTACAGGCACGAAAGGGTATTGAATCGGACTCCGGAGGCAGGTCTGAATCCCGAGCAGAGAGGTGTTGCACAATGATCAGCGGTCTCAGTAATATCCTGGCCGTCGCCACCGGCCTGGCCGTCATCATAACCGGCTCCCTGGTTTTCTATATTTTTGAAACCAAACTGTTCTCCAAATATGAGAACCGAGTGAGAAACGCCATGGACAAAACCCGCTCCGAGCCCCCGGTCCTGCCCAACAAAAAAGTATAGCGGAAATCTCACGCGCTCCCTCGCTTGCCAAAAACGAGGGCCGCCAGGAGCAAGAACATTTCCAGCCCCACCTCAACCCCTAATGCCAATAAGGGAAAAGTGTAATGTGTAAACTTTGACTGCTCCCCGCTGCCCGGAAAAGAAACGAGGCCGAACATCAAGGCCAGCAAAGCCGCGGGGTAAACCAGAGGCTGATAACTTTGAAGTCCCACCAGTTGGGCAATCCCCAGGCTGAAGGCCCAGAGCATAATGGCGCCGGCTACGATGCTCGCTCCCACCAGGATCACCATCCATAAGATCTCGATCCTTTCCAAATACGTACCGAAATGGACCATGCGAGCCAGCATAAGTCCCGGTGAATACATATTCTTTACTTGCTCAACCCCGAACACGCCGGTCCCGAACGCCGTCAGCATGCCAACAAAAAGCGTTCCTATACTGATAGCGGCAAATTTCGCTTGGAAGGCTTTCTCCGGCCTGTTGCAAACTGGAATAAACATGGCCATTATGACACAGAGGCCAAAAAAGGCTTGGACGAGAGGCGTGCCCTTAAGGAACGGAAGCACCCCGTCAGCAAACTGAGGTTTGAGCCGACTCATGTCCATAGAAGGAATGACCATCAGGAACAAAGCAATCCCGCTGACAAAGAACAAGGGCCCCAGAACCTCGGTCATCCGGGCGCTGACTTCGATCCCTTTGCGAGCGATGTAGGCACTGACCAGGAAATTGCTGACCAAAATGACCTCATACGGGGTATCGGGCAGAAAAGCGATATTGACCAGCCTGCTCAGGCCGCGGAGGAATGTCGCGCAGGCGAGGAGAAAAAAGAGCGGGAAGATGACACCGACAATTCTTCCCAGATACTTTCCTAGGATGGTCATACTGTACTGGACAAAATTTTCCCCCGGAAAGCGCAGTCCCATGTAGGCGTAAAGAGCAGCGACCAGGATGTTGATGAACCAGCCGCCCAGAACAGAAAGCCAAGCGTCCCTTCCCGCCGCGGCGACTAGCATAGCCGGTATCTGGCTTGTGGAGACTGAAGTAATGATAATAAAAAGCAGCCAGGCGAATTGTTTCGAGTTGATGATCCCTTTTTCCGGCATCTGTTCCCCTTCTTTCGCGATCTGCTCCGAAAACTCCCCCGAAATCCTCCTGCAATCCTCCTGCAATCTCCCCGTAATCTCCCGGCGCATTGACGCGGCCTGAGGTCTACTTGAAAATTGCCTGTCCCAGAGGGGCGAAGACGTACTCCAAAAGCGCCGCCGGCCCGGGCAGGCCCAGCCACCGGCTCACCCCCAGAAGCAGGGAAATTCCGAGCAGGCCTGACATGACGACAAGCTCTCTCCGTTTTCCCTGCTTATACAGAGGTATTCCTTCCACACCAAGTATGACGAGGACCGCAAGCACCAAAGCCGTGGCGGACTCACTCCTTCCCGGCGCCGGGCCGGCTGGGATTGTTCATCACCCCAGTATTCACGATTTCGATATGGCAGACAACCTCGAAGCGGACAGAAGGGAAAATATCTTTCCAGCTCGTTTCCACCTGCTTCCACTCAGCCGGGTACTCCGCGCGCAGCTGTCTGCCAAACCCGACAAAATCAGCATCCAGACCGGTCTCGGCATCCGTAATCGTCGTTTCAACCTGCTTTGTGATGACCTGCTCAGCCTCGTGTTCCAGCTTTTTCAAAGAAGCCGGGTCATTGAGGTCAAGTCCGACGGTCTCGGTTTCCCTCACGTTTGCCCTAGCGCTGCAGGTAATTTCCATTGAGATCCCATTTTCCGACACCTGAGGCACAATGTTTGTTTGACCGGCGAGAATGCGCAGGGCACTTACCCCCGCCCCGCCAGCTCCGTCCAAGGTCACATTTTGCCCTTGCGGCCGGTTGATGAGCCACATCAACCCTTTGGACTCATCCCGAGTAAGGATTCCCACCAGATGCTGCTTGGCAAAAATCGCCGTTCTGCTAATCGTCAGGTTCTCTCCGGCCCCCGAACCCGACGGGCTTCCCGGGTCCTTGACCAGCTGAACTAAGGGAAGGAAAGCGACCCCCGGGACCCCGTCGAAGCGGCAGTTTAAGGCATTGAGGTTCACCTCCGGCACGAAGGCGTTCCTTTTTGCTTTCTCCGCAATCATCTCCAAACCCTTGGCTGGCAGGCGCTCCAGGGGCGTGCTCTTCGCCAGGATCTGATTCGCGCTCCCATCCGTGGCGAACATCAGAGTAGTGCGGCGTATTTCGGGATTGCGGTTCAGTGCGTCCATGACATCCCCCAAGCCGGCCTCAGCCAAAGTTCTTCCGAAAATGATAATCTTCGTATGGGCAAAATAAAGCCGCCGCGGCAGCTTTCGACCCAAGCGGGAAATGGCGTCAAAGACTGATTTGCCGGTACCGCTGATGGTCGTGAAGGCCTTGCTCTCTGCGCCGGCGCCGGCACTTGCGCCCATGCTTGTCCCTGCGGCGGGTGTTACCACCTGCACGGTTAAAAGGATCGGATCGCTGCCGGGGATTCGGTCCAGGCCGAGTGCATAGACGATGGCCAGTTGGTCCGTTTCCCGGTAATCCCAACAGCCGCTCGTCAAGAGCAGCGTCATCAGCAAAACCAGGCCGAAGGCTATCGCTCTGCGCATGTCGGTCCCACCTCGAAGTTTGTTTTCGCCTCCGCTGGGGCTTGCTTACGGCTTGCTTTCATCCGGCGGACCCGGTCGCAGGAAAAACTTCTGTCTCTTCCTGTTTTGGGCCCCCAAGAGCCTCGGTCTCTCGCCCATGGCCCACCACGGGACTCTGATGAGCAGGTCCTTGGCATCTTGGCGGTTAAATGGGGCGAAGGGGGCAAAGTAGGGTACACCAAAAGAACGCAAAGAAACTAAGTGAGCCTGAAAGACCAACATGCCGAGCAGAATCCCGAACATCCCCAGGACAGAAGCCAGAATCATCATGATGAAACGCAGGAGCCGGATGGCAGAGGCGAAATTGTAAGAGGGAATCGCGAAAGATGAAATTCCCGTTAGAGCCACGACAATCACGGTTGCCGGCGATACAATATTGGCCTCCACGGCCGCCTGCCCTATGACGAGCGCTCCCACAATACTGACGGCCTGGCCCACCGGCTTGGGCAGCCTGACTCCCGCTTCCCGCAGGGCTTCAAAGGTTATTTCCATCGCGAACACTTCAACCACGGTCGGGAACGGAACCCCCTCGTGCGCCGCCGTGATGCTGATGAGAAGGGGTGTGGGTATCATCTCCTGGTGGTAAGTGGTTACCGCTATGTACACGGCGGGCAGGAGGAGGGCAAAGTTCAAAAAGAGGAAGCGGACCAGCCGGATCATGATGGCATAGGGATAGCGGTCATAATAATCCTCACTGGACTGCATGAACTGGAACATCATGGTGGGTACCAGCAAGACAAACGGTGTCCCATCGGTAAAGATGGCCACCCTGCCCGACAAGATCTCGGCCGCCACCTTATCTGGACGTTCACTGTGCTCAATCAAGGGAAGAAATGTCCAAGGGGTGTCTTCGATCAGTTCTTCAATATAAGCACTTTCCAGAATGGCGTCCACCTTGATGCGCGCTAATCTTTCTCTCACTTCCACGACGAGTTTGGGATTCACTATCTTTTCCAGATAGGCGATATTCACTTCCGTCTTAGTAACGCTGCCCAAAACACATTTCTCCAATTTCAGGTCCGGTGTCTTGATTTTGCGCCGCAGCAGAGCGGTGTTTAAACGCAGGGTTTCCGTGAAACCCTCTCTCGGGCCCCGAACCACTCCTTCTGTGACCGGTTCCTCTACGTTCCGGGCCTCGGACCCTTTGGCACCGATCTTCAAAGCCTGGGCGCTCCCTTCCAGCAAAAGAACCGCGCTGCCGGTGAGCACCGCCTCGCTCACCTCGCCCAGGCTTCCTATCTCCACCACATTGGCCACCGCCAGGAATCTTTTCTTGAGCTGAGTCATGCTCCCGGCACCCTCAACCCCCACCTGGAAATAGGTCATGTCTTCCAAGGATCTCAGGATACTGTCGCCAACGATACTCTCATCCGTCAAGCCATTGACGAACAGGAGCTGAGCCGGAATTGCGGATCTGCCGATGCTCAACTCCCGGTTGGTGAAATCACTGCAAAGCGCAAAAATCTTCTGCAAAGCCGTCAGGTTTTGCGCTAAGGATGCGCCAAGGGGCTGTTCCGGCACTTCCGCCCGGGCCGGAGGCTGCGGCGGTCCGGGCGCTTGGCCGGACCCAGATCTTGACTTGGGGGAACTTACCCTGCGGGTACGAAACGGCCACATTCTCCTCGCTCCTCCTCCAGCCCCGCGCTGACGGTAACGCTGCTACCGTCCCCGAGGCACCGCCTAAGATGGCGACGGGTTATCCGTTAGTATGCGGGGAGCGCTGCCAAAATAACCGTTCGGTTACCGAATATATGGTATCAGTCATCAACATATTGAGCTTCATAGTCAGATTGGCTATACTGATATAAAAAGGAGGAAATACGAGTGGCTAATGTAATTTGAGCAGGATATGCTCTCAACTGCCAACCTGGTGATCTACTGGAGTTTATACCGGACAAGGAGGATTCCAATGGAACGGAAATTTAGTGTTGTCCTAAGCTGGGATGAGGAAACTCAAGTTTATGTTGTAACAGTTCCCGCTCTGCCTGGTTGTGTTACTCAGGGTAAGAACAGGCAGGAAGCATTGGAGCGGGCAGCAGAGGCTATCCAGGTTACCTTAGAGGGATTAACCGCCACAGGGCAACCCATTCCCCATGGAACGGGTGAAACGTTTATCAGTGAGGTTGTGGTTTCCGCATGACACGTATGCCAAGAATATCAGGCAAGGATGTTATGGCAGCTCTAAAACGAGCCGGATTTATTGAAGTTCGGACAGTTGGCAGTCATCGATATTTAAGCCACAAGGATGACCCCACACGGTGGGCGACCGTAGCTTATCATGGTAAAGAAACATTATCTTTACAGGTTCTTTCAACGATTCTGCAAACATCTAAGCTCTCCATAGACGAGTTCATCGAACTGCTCTGAAGTTTCCAACAAACCTGTCCATAATCGTCCAGCCGTGTTTTCTACCGCCCAAAGGACAAAAATAAAAAAGCCTCGAAAGGCTTATTATTTCTTGGTGCCGAAGGCCGGGGTCGAACCGGCACGGTCGTGAAACCATCGGTTTTTGAGACCGACGCGTCTGCCAATTCCGCCACTTCGGCAACACGTGACTCTGATATATTATCATTACTCCAAAGCTTCGTCAAGGCTTATTTCCGCTTTTTCATCCGCCTCACCCGGGTTAGCCGCGTCAGCCGGCCCGGCCCCTGCCTCACTTTCCCGGCTCGCGCCCTCAGCCCCCATCCGGAAAACACCGATCGCCCTCAGTTTTTCATAGCGTTGTTGCCGCAAAGCTTCGGGGCTCGCAGCCCTAAGGCGAAAGAGATGCTTGGCCAGAATTTTCACCAGCTCTTCCGCGGTACGCCTCGGATCCCTGTGCGCTCCGCCCAAAGGCTCCCGCACAATTTCGTCAGCCACACCGTATTTCAAACAATCGGCAGCCGTAAACTTCAACGCCCCCGCGGCTTCCCGCGCTTTGGCCGCATCCTTCCAGAGGATGGAAGCACAGCTTTCGGGTGAGATCACGGAATAAAAAGCGTACTCCAGCATCAAAACGACATTGCCGACCCCCAGAGCCAAGGCCCCGCCGCTCCCCCCTTCACCCAGGACCGTGGTCACGATGGGCACTGTTGCCTCCGACATCATGAACAGACAACGGGCAATCGCCTCGCCCTGCCCCCGTTCTTCGGCCGCCAAATCGCAGGCGGCCCCCGGCGTATCAATAAAGGTCAAAATAGGCCGGCCGAATTTCTCCGCTTGTTCCATGAGGCGCAAAGCTTTGCGGTATCCCTCGGGATGAGGCATGCCAAAATTCCGCTGCAGATTTTCTTTGGTGTCTTTCCCCTTACAGTGGGCGATGACAGTGACCGGGACCCCCTTGAAGCGCGCCAGCCCCCCCACAATGGCCCGGTCATCGGCATAGAGGCGGTCTCCGTGAAGTTCGATGAAGTCCTCGAAAAGCCAGGGAATATATTCATAGAAATTCGGCCGTTCCGGGTGACGGGCGATCTGTACTTTCTGCCAAGCGTCCAACTGGCCGTATATTCTGCGTTTCAGGACGTTGGACTTATGCTCCAGAGTCTGAATCTCAGTGGACAGATCAATCCCTTTTTCAGCCGAAAACTTCCGCAGCTCAGTGATTTTTTGTTCCAATTCCAACAGGGGTTTTTCAAACTCCAACAGTTGAGTCATAAATGGCCCCTTCCTGATGATAACGCAATAAATTGGCCAGGACGGCGCGCATCCGGCTGCGCTCGACCACTAAATCAATCTGACCGTGCTCCTGATTGAATTCCGCCGTTTGCGCCCCCCGGGGTAACTCCTGCCGAATGGTCTGTTTGATCACTCGCGGACCCGTAAATCCGATCAAAGCCCCGGGTTCGGCTATCATGATATCGCCCACGGAAGCGTAACTTGCGGTCACTCCCCCAAAAGTCGGGTCGGTAAGCACAGAGACGTAAAGAAGCCGCGCTTCTGCCAATCTCGCCAGAGCCGCGCAGGTTTTGGCCATTTGGTACAGGGAAAGAATGCCCTCCTGCATACGCGCGCCGCCTGAAGTGGAAAAAATAATCACGGGGAGGCGCAAAGCGCTCGCTCGCTCAACGGCACGGCTAATACGCTCGCCCACCACGGAACCCATGCTGCCCATCATAAAGAAGCCTTCATTAAAAGCCAACACGACCGGCAACCCCTCGATCAAAGCCCTGCCGGTAAGAACGCCCTCGGGCAGACGCGTCTTGGCCTGAGCCTCGTCGATCTTCTCGGAATAACCGGGAAATTCCAAAGGGTCCACCGTCTGCAGCTCCGCATCCCATTCCTCGAAACTGCCCTCGTCCGCAATTAACGTCAGCCGCTCCCGGGCCGATATGCGGAAATGATAGCGGCAAGCGGTGCAAACCCGTCCGTTTTTCTCCAAGTCTTTGTTAAAGAGAACTTCCCCGCACTTCGGGCACTTCACCCAAAGCCCGTCGGGAAGTTCTTTGCGGACTTGCGCACCGTCTTGCCCATTTTCCGCCGGCAGTCGGTGCGGGGCAGGCACGGAACTAAGTGTGACATATTTTGGTTTGCGAAATATGTCTTTGAACATGCTTAATTCCCCATGGCACCGGTAATGATTTCGTGGGCTTCTTCCGCTTCCGACTCGGGTACCAGTATCTCGACGGAAGCGTGGTCACCGAGATGGGAGGAACCCACCTGCCGCAGTTGCACCAACATGCCCTCGTCCGCAAGAACTTTCTTGTACTTCTCGGCGATCGCTTTGTTGGGAGCAATATAAATTACCGTCCACATCTGATTGAAAACCTCCTTCTAAAAGAGAAACATACCCTTGCGCCGAGGATATGTTTAGCCCGTGCTGATTTCTCCATGTTTCGTGTAGACAATGGCATGACCGCGAATCTTCATCGCCGAAGTATGTTCGGTGAACTGGGCAATCCAGAGCTCCCCTTTATCAAGCTTCTCGGAATGATGAAATTTTGTATCTTTGCCGCGAGTCAGTCCGACAATCGTGACCCCATTTTCCATGGCCTTGACCACAATGTAGTCACCGCTCGACTCATCGGGTTCAGACATATTGAACACCTCGCCCTTGCTATATTCCACCGTGGGACCCCGCTCTCATCATATTTCGCAATCAAATCCTTCTTTAATCAATCCTTCTTTATCAAATCTTTCTTTATCAGATCCTTCTTTATCAGATCCTTCTTTAGACAGACAGATCTTTCTTTGACATCCCTCTTTAAGCCGCCCCGCCCACAAGCCGCGGCCGGCCGAATCGGGCAGGCATAAATTACCTGCCCTCACACCCTGCAGGGTCAAGTTGTCTTTATAGCTCATAATACCATACCCTGGAATAATGTGCAAGAAAGCGATGACCTGCCTAACCCCTGAATTAATCCATAGGAATGCGCGCGCAAATGATCTTCAACCCGGTCCCGGCCCTTCCCGCGCATATTTTTCGACGAGGGCTTGTTCCACAACCGGCGGCACCAGGTCGGACACAGCGCCGTTCAGACTGGCCGCCCATTTGATGGCACTGGAACTGATAAAAGAAAAATCACTCTTGGTCATGAGGAACACGGTTTCTATATCCGGCGCCAGTTTCTTGTTCATTAACGCCAACTGAAACTCATATTCAAAATCGGACATCGCTCTCAGGCCGCGAATAATGGCCACCGCTCCGCAGCGATGCGCAAATTCCACGGTCAAGCCATCGAAAGAGGCCACCGTGACTGTGGGCATACCTGTCGTCACCCGATACAGCAACTCCACTCGCTCTTTGAGCGTGAACAGCGGAGACTTGTTGCTGTCAGACGCCACCGCGATAATGACGCGGTCGAAGACGCTGATCGCCCTTTGCAGGATATCTAAATGTCCGTTCGTCACCGGGTCGAATGTTCCCGGATAAATCGCCACTCGTACCAAATTAATCTCCTTTGCCCCTCTGCCTTTCTGACCATCCAGCTAACTAACTCCTCGCTTACTAAACTCCACTCCCGCACCTAGTGCCCTTTCCAAGCGACGTTTTCCTGTCCCAGGAGCTCGATCAGGCAACGCGTCAGATCGTTTTCGTGGTCTACCCAGTACACCCTTTCCCCTTCCACTAATTTGCGCCGGTCGGCGAAGAAAAAATACACGGGATGAGGGCCCTTAAACCTCCTCAGAATCGGCAAAACTGTTTGCAAAAGCGGACTTGTTTCCTCAGGCAGCTGGATATAGAGTTTCTGGCGGGGAACGCGGGGAACGCGGGGAACGTGCTTTTCCAGGGTCGTGATCTGCTCGGCGAACACTCGCTTATCCTCATCCTGTATTACGTACCGTCCTTCCACCACGATCGCCTGATCGTTGCCCAACCCCTGCAATTGGGGATACACTCTGGGAAAGACTAAAACAGGAATAGAAGCACTTAAGTCTTCCAAGACGAAACTAGCCATCAGCTCCCCTTTTTTGGTCACATTTTGTTTCAGTTCAGTCAGAAGTCCGCACAGAGTTACCCTGCCCTCTTCTGTGCTTTCCATGCAGGTCAGAATATCCGACGTTCTAAGGGAGGCCATACGCTCACTTACATCCGAAAGGGGATGTCCGCTGAGGTAAAGGCCGAGATATTCTTTCTCCATAGCCAGGATCTCCCGCTGGGCAAAATCCGGTATGTCCGGCAGGGGCGCCTCGTCCGCCGCGCTTTCCCCTAAATCGAAAAAAGAGATTTGCCCGGATTCCCGGTCCTTTTGCCGCCGGTGCGCCAGTTCCAAGACGCTTTCCAAGGCGACCAGCCCCTGAGCGCGAGCGCAGAGAGATTGAAAAGCCCCGGCTCGGATCAAGCTTTCTAAGACCCGTTTGTTCAGAACTCTGCCGTCGACCCGCAGACAGAAATCCGCCAAAGAACGGAAAGGGCCCGCCTCTCGCGCTTCCAAGATCTTGTCCACCACATTGAGGCCGACGTTGCGCACAGCCCCCAAACCGAAACGGATCGCCCGCTCTTCCAGGGAGAACCCGGCCCGGCTGAACTGTACGTCGGGAGGCAGCACTTGAATCCCGTTGGCGCGCGCATCCTGTATATAGAAAGATACTTTTTCCGGAGACCCCATAACCGAGCTCAAGAGGGCCGCCATAAACTCCAGGGGATAGTGAGCTTTGAGATAGGCCATCTGATAAGAAATGACGGCATAAGCCGTGGCGTGTCCCTTTGGAAAACCGTACTCCGCAAATTTCGCCATCAAGTCAAAGATCTCTTCAGCTTCCCGGCGATTGAGCCCCAGCCGCAAAGCTCCCGGAATCACCCAGCCGCCGGCCATATCCTGAAGACCGTCAATAAAGTGGTGCCGCTCCTCCTCCATGATTTCTTTTTTCTTTTTCCCCATCGCCCTGCGCAGCAGATCCGCACTTCCCAGCGAATATCCGGCCAGATCGCGGGCTATCTGCATCACCTGTTCCTGATAGACGATAATGCCATAGGTCGATTTGAGAATCGGTTCCAGCTTGGGGTGAAGGTAACTGATCTTTCCCCCGTGCTTGCGCCTGATAAACTCCGGTATTTGTTCCATGGGTCCGGGGCGGTAAAGAGCCTGACCGGCTATGACGTCTTCAAAACAAGACGGCTTCAGTTCTTTCAAAAGGGCCCTCATACCGCCGCTTTCAAATGAAAAAATCCCCGTGGTGTTCCCGGAAGAGAGGAGACGGTAGGTTTCCTCGTCCGTCAAGGCTAAGTGTGCCAAATCCAGTTCAATTCCCCGCGACTCTTTAATGCGTCGGACGCTCTCCTGCAGGATTGTCAGGTTGCGCAAGCCCAAAAAATCCATTTTCAAAAGACCGATTTCCTCGACCGTCTTCATGGGAAACTGAGTCATGAGAAGGCCGTCCGGCATTTTTTGCAAGGGCAGGTAGTTGGTCAAGGGCTCCTTGGCAATCACGACCCCGGCGGCGTGAGTGGAAGCGTGCCTTGGCATGCCTTCCAAGGATTGAGCCAATTCCATCAGCCGCCCCACGTCCTCATCTTCCGCCGCCATCCGGCTCAAGTCGGGCGAAAGGGTCAGGGCCCTCTCCAGGGTCATGCCCGGGTCGGACGGGATAGCCTTGGCCACTTTGTCCACTTTCCCCAAAGACAGCCCCAAGACGCGCCCCACGTCGCGTACGGCCGCTTTCGCCCCCAGCGTGCCGAAAGTGATGATCTGACAGACTTTGTCAGCTCCGTACTTTTCGGTCACGTAGCGGATCACGCGCTCCCGCCCATCCGGGTCAAAATCAATATCGATATCCGGCATGCTCACGCGTTCGGGATTGAGAAACCGTTCGAAGAGCAATTCGTGCTGCAGGGGTTCTACCGCCGTGATCCCCAGCAGGTAGGCGACCATGCTGGCGGCCGCCGAACCCCGGCCCGGTCCCACTGCCACCCCATGGCTGCGGGCGTAACGGCAAAAGTCCGCCACGATGAGAAAATAGCCGGAAAAACCCATCTGTTCGATGA
Source organism: Peptococcaceae bacterium CEB3 (assembly GCA_001029295.1). GTDB lineage: Bacteria > Bacillota > Desulfitobacteriia > Desulfitobacteriales > Desulfitobacteriaceae > Acididesulfobacillus. The sequence continues at coordinate 46,199 of LDXJ01000053.1, forward strand.
CACTCAACTCATACTCCAAGCGTTCCTGTTCTTTCCGAGACCCCCGGGGGTAAAGACGGGGAAAGGCCTGATGGCACTCTTCCTTCAAATAGCTGTTCAGATCATAGCCCTCAGGCACCTGAAAGTCCGGCAAAAAGTGCTCTCCAAAACGGAAATCCACCTGACAACGCTCGGCAATTTTCAACGTATTCTCCAATAGTTCCGGGTGTTCGCCGAACAGGAGACTCATTTCCCGGCCCGACTTCAAAAACATTTCCTGGCTGGAAAAGCTCAACCGTGCCGTATCAGCCAGAGTTTTCCCCGTTTGGATACAGACCAAAGCATCCTGAACAAAGGCATCCTCGCGTTCCACATAATGCACATCATTCGTAGCCACCACTGGGATGCCCGTCTTTTCATGGATCTCCCAAAGTCCCCTGTTGACCTTGCGCTGATCGCTCAGGCCGTGGTCCTGAAACTCCAGGAAGAAGTTACCGCGGCCAAAGATCCCGTCATATTCCAGGGCCGCCCGATACGCGGCCTCCGGCCGGTCCAGCAGGATCTCCTCGGCGACCTCTCCCGCCAGGCAGGCACTCAAAGCGATCAGGCCCTGAGCGTGCTCCCGCAGAAGGTCTTTGTCCACCCGAGGCTTGTAGTAGAAGCCTTCGACAAAAGCCAGAGATACTAAACGCACCAAATTGTGGTACCCCTGCTCGTTCTCCGCTAAGAGCACGAGATGGTTATTGCGCTCATCCCTTCCGGCGGTCCGGTCTGTCCGCCGGAAGGGGGCGACATACACCTCACAGCCGATGATCGGTTTGATACCCGCTTTACGACAAGCTTTGTAAAAATCGATGACTCCGTACATAACACCGTGATCGGTAACGGCCAGGGACGGCATACCCGCCTCCTTGGCTCGGGCCACCACTTTGTCAATGCGGGCCGCTCCGTCCAAAAGACTGTATTCCGTATGGACATGGAGGTGAACAAAATTAGCTGTTAAGGTCAGGGGACACACCTCCTTAATAGGTCAGGGGACACACCTCCTAATGAACGGTTGACTAACTGGGGTCGGAGGTATGTCCCCATTAACTAAGGCCAAAGGTTTCCCTTTGGCAGACCGGCGCAATATCTACTTTGTCCTTACAAAGATCACCTCAGGCCAGCTTTTTGTCCCCAATCCGGGCCGTCATCAGCCCCTTGGCCAGCAGGGTGCCTTCCTTGTCCATAACTTCGATTTCGATGTTGCAATGCTTCTTGGCGACGAGCAGAAGTTTTCCCATGACCCGGATCTCTGTTCCGACTTCAAGTGGCTGCAGTTGATAGAGAGTAAAATTCTCCGTAATAGCGTCCAAGCGGTATTGCTTGCGCAAAGCGATGTAGCCGACCATATTCATCACGGTCACGAGCACCCCGCAGCTCATGGAACCGAATTCATTCACCATGAAACGGGTGATCTCCCCTTCGATCGTCAGGTGATTCGGATCTTCTACATAGCGAAAGCCGCTTAAAATCAAGTTATCAACCGTCTCTCCGAACTGCGGCTGCTTCTGCACCTGCTGATAGGCCTCTATCACATCCTGCAAGCTGAGGATCCCGACCAGTTGTCCCCGTTCGACCACAATAGCTATTTCCCAACCTTCCCAGACCATGATCCGGGAAATGTGCGTGACCGAGTCATCCCTCCCCACGCAAAAAGGTTTGGCATTCATCACTTCTCCCACCGGGGTAGCCCACTCCGCCCCGGCCACTTCCACCGCCGTGATCAAGCCGATGACTTCCATCTCCCCGTTCACCACCGGAAAACGGGTGTGCCCGGTTTTTGACGAAAGTTGATGCCAGTCCCCCACTGTCATTTCATCCGTGACATAAACGACATCCCCGACCATGACATCTTCCACGAGAATAAGTTCTTTCTCAATTAGGCGGTCATAGAGGGCACGGTTGATCATGGTTGTCACCGCGAAGGTGTCATAGGGAGACTGGATCACCACCAGGCCTTTGGCACGGGCCAGCTCCAAAATGTCTTCTTCCGGTTCCAAACCCCCCGTGATCAGGAGAGATGCCCCATATTCCAAAGTCAATTTCTGCGCATCATGGCGGTTGCCCACAATACACAAGGAATCTTCCTCCAAATAGCGCTTCATGGCCTCCAGTTCCATCGCCGCGATCAGAAACTTATGGGGCGACTGGTCCAAGCGTTCGGCTCCGCAAGAAACGATCCCTTCTACAATCTGAGAGACCTCGTGCAGGGTCAGATCCTCGATCTGGCGCTCTTTCACCCCTTCGATGCGAATCGTACCGACTTTGGGAATCGAGCGCACAAACCCTTTGGTCTCCGCCTCTTTGATCGCCCGGTAAGCCGTTCCCTCGCTCACATCCAGTTCTTTTGCGATAAAACGCACAGAAACCTTGCTGCCGATACCCAAGTTTTCAATAAAGCTCAAAATCTGCTGATGCTTTGTTTGGCTCAAAAGTAACGCTCCCCACCATATTTTATCACTACTCCGCAGAAGACCCGGACTTCTAAAGTCGGGGATGAATGCAGGTTGCTGCCCCAAAATGGGGAGCAGGACGTGTGGAAGATCCTTGGGCGTACCTGCTTCTGCCCGGCCCGCTCCCCAGCCGCCTGCCTGACCGTATTATACCACACTCGACAGGATTTCCACACTCGGCAGGATTTTCACACTCGGCAGGATTCCACTTCACCCGCCCAGCTGTCGTACTGTGCTATCCGCCCACCTGTCGTACTGCCTTATTTGCCCAGCTGTCACACTGCCTTATTTGCCCAGCTGTCACACTGTGTTTTTCCCGACTTTCCCGGCCACTTTATCCGAAACTGCACCCCCTAAAGCCCAACCTAACTTAGGGCTCACGGCGGCGCCGCTGGGCCATAAGTCCGCCGATTCTTCCCGCTTCCTTGGCGCTCAGGGAATCCCAGCCCTTCGACTGGGCTTGATCCAACAGCCCCAGTTCGGCGGCGATCTCCATCTTTAGGGGTTCCAAGGGATCAATTTTTTTCAAACGCGGCTTTCTCTCTTTCATCGATTGGCACCTCCGTGATAGCTCTGAATATCTCTTTCAAAGAACGGGCAAACGGGTTCATGTTCACCCAAGCGGTATTCCAAACGGCAACGGCCGTCTATGGCATAAAGGCAACCGGCATGGCATAATTTTCCAGTCATGTCTTCATCTCCTCAGCTAAAGTCTTGCCTATTTGCGAAAAAATTATCCCGCCGGACACATCCGACGGGATAATTAGACGATTTTCGAAAATAACCTGAAACCGGGGTGACCTCAAACGTACCTGCGCAAGACCTCCCAGAACTCAGGGTAGCTCAGGCCCAGGTTCCAAATGGCCACTCCCGCCAACCCTTTCTCCCGCGCGAGGTCCAACTTTTCCCCGGTACTCCTGGGATCCTCGAAATACACAGTGTGCCGGACCCCCATCGCCTCGTACGTAAAGTAAGTGCTATGCTGCCGGGCGTCCCAGTGCAAAGGCGCTCCATAGCGTTGGGCGATCTCGAGCGCCCGCCGGTAGCTCAGTGCCTGCGCCCCGCCCCTTTCCGACCAGTCGTAGCCGTAGAGTCCCAACCCGAGGAATATTTTGTCTGCCGGCATATTGGCCAAAGCGTAATCCACGACTGCCGTCACCCAGGGCAGAGAAGCCACCGATCCCGGCGGGCTTCCCGGCCAGTGCTCCTCATATGCCATGACAATCACCGCGTTCATGTTCTGACTGACCGAACTATAGTCAAAAACGCCTGACCACGCCTTTTGCGGCTCATCAGAGGTCTTAGCCGGCACATTGAGGGTTGCCGCCAACTTCTCCCGCTGGAATCTCTGACCCCAATCGTCGAGGAAACGGGTAAAAAGCACCCTGTCCTCGGAACGAGCCCTTTCCAAGTCCAGATTGACCCCGTAGCAGTGCATGCTCAGGACACTGTTCCGAATATTCCGCCACACTAGATCCGAAAATGCGGACTCTCGCATGAGCCGGCTGAGCACAGGAACGGAAAACTGCCCTTGTCTGTCAATATTGCTGAAAACAGGCAGTACTTTCACACCCATATGGTGTGCTTTCTCGATCAAGACCCGGCTTACTCTCCCGTTTAACTGCCCGTTACTCTCTATTCCGATCTGAAACACCGCTAAGTAAGTTAAAAGACTGCCATAACGTTCTAAATAACGGAATCCCCCCACCCGCTCATCAAGGCCGTTGTAAAAGGCCAAAGCTTTCAATGCCATGGCTCTCCCCCCTCCGCCTTATGATATGCGAAAGTGGAAGAAACGGGCACAATCCAAGACACTGACAAAGAGAGAGCCCAATTGAGCCCCTGCCGAGGTCGCGCCGACCCCAAACCCCCGACTCCTTCCCGGCGTTTACAAGCCAAAAGGAAAGCCAAACGCGAAAGGGCAACGGGAAGCTGCCACATCCCCAGTAAATGTCAAAGGTAGAACAGTGGAAAGGAAAAGTGAAAGTGACTGGCCGAACGAGACTATTTCGAATGCCTGCGGCTAAACGCCAGGAGCACGGCAGTTCGCCTGAACAAAATGACCAAGAGGAGAGCAAAATCCGCCAAGAGCAAGGCGGCAGCCCAAATCCAGTATCCGGTCGCTCCCAAGATAGCGGTCAGGCCAAAACAGGCACTGATGCCATACATCAGCAGCACCGCTTGCCGCTGCGTGAGTCCCGCGTCCAAGAGGCGGTGATGCAGATGGCCGCGATCGGCGGAGGCAATGGGAGAGCCTCGCAATTTGCGCCGGACGATGGCAAAGGTGAGGTCAGCCAACGGCATACCCAGAACCAGGAGGGGAAAGACCAAACCCAGAATGGTTGGGGTTTTCAAAAGTCCGGCAATCGAGATCCCGCCAATCATGTAGCCCATGAACATGCTGCCCGAATCTCCCATGAAAACCCGGGCCGGATGGAAGTTAAAGAAGAGAAAGCCCAAAGCGGCACCCGCTAAAGCCAGAGTCCAGTGGGCGGCGGGAACCTGATGTATGCGACTGGCTGACCAAAAGAGCAAGAGCGCCGCTTCGAAACAGATGCCCGCGGCCAATCCGTCTAAGCCGTCCGAGATATTTACAGTGTTTACCAGGCCCACGACCCAAAACACCGCCAACACCAAGCCAAAGCCGCCCAAACTCAGGCTCTGGACAAAGGGCAGGGAAATCTGGTCCATGGAGAAACCGAAGAAAAGGAGAACGGCCGCCGCCGCAATCTGCCAAACAAGTTTCACTAAGGGCCTCATGCCCCGCACATCATCCCAAATACCGACCGTCAGAATGAGACTGCTGCCCAGAAAGAGTCCCAACAACGTCTGGTCCCATTTTTGGGTCAGGGCCGCCGTCAGCCAAAAAGCCGCATAAATCGCCACACCCCCTAGGCGGGGAATGGGGTGTTTGTGCACTCGCCGCGCTCCCGGGTAGTCAATGGCTCCCCACCTTTTCGCCAGGAGGATGGATAAAGGTGTCGCCACAACCGCCAATAACAAGGCCAGGGCAAAAGTTAACCAATAAGACATACCGCTCTCCTTAAAGCATTATTCCTTGTGGTACGACCTGCCGCTCTCCTGAAGACATCATTCCTTGTGGTCCCGCAGCATGGTCTGCTGCCGCAAATCCAGGCAGGCACAGGAGAATTCCGCCGGGATCCCAGTCACGGCCCGAAGCAAAGTCCTGCCGGCCCATTCCGCTTCATTATAAAAGATGTCCGCCAGTTCGTCATGTTTCCAGTCTTCCACGATTCCCTCGGCGAAATTGACCACGAGTTGAATGGAGGCATAATGGGCACCGATCTCCCTGGCCAAATACACCTCCGGACACAAAGACTGTCCGACGACATCGGCCCCCAGCTGCTTCAGCATCCGGACTTCGGCCGGACTCTCAAAGTGTCTGCCATCCGTACAGGCGTACACTCCGCGTCGAAACACATAACCCCGGGGGGTGTTTTCCCTAATGCTCGTATAAAGTGTTTGGGCTAGGTCCGGGCAAATGGGCTGACGCATGGTCAAAAGGTAAGGCAGCCCCAAAGAGACGTCTTTACGCTGAGAGAAGTCCAGATAATCATCCGGAAGCACAATATCCCTGGGGTTGAGCAAATGATTGACCGCTCCGACTCCCCCCTCTGTTAAAACGTAACGCACACCTGTTTTATAAAAAACCCAAAAAATCTGCCGTGAAGCGTCGGCACGGCTCACCCCTTCTCTCCACCCATGCATACGGCAGGCGAGAATCTCTTTTCCCGCATAGCTGAAATGAACAAACTCCGGCGAATCTCCGAAAGGCGTCGGGATGACCAGCTTCTCGGCCTTCACCTGAACTCCCGGTTCCTTTAAATCTTCGGGAAAGGAAATGGCATTCGTACTTGAACCCGCAATAATCCCCAAATCAATTCTTGGCAGCACCGTTGAAACCTCCCTGTTCGAAAAAAGCACCCGCCACAACTTTCTTGCGGAAACCGCTCAATATCTGGCCCCGCGCCGGTGCCTGAGTATTCAGCCCGCCTACTCCAGTCCCGGAAAACCCCACTGCCGCAAGGCCTCGTAGACGACCACGGCAACCGAATTGGCGAGGTTAAGCGAGCGTGCTCCTTGAATCATCGGCAGTCTCATCACCGTTTCCGGATAGCTGGCCAAAATTTCCGGAGCTAATCCCTTCGTTTCTTTGCCGAACAAAAAATAGCTTCCCGGTTCAAAACATATCTCGGAATAGGCCCTCTTCGCTTTGGTTGTGGCCAGATAACGCCGGCCGGACGGGTTCTCTTCTTCAAATTCGGCAAAGTTTTCATATACATGAACATCAAGCAAGTGCCAATAATCAAGCCCGGCTCTTTTTAATTGCCGGTCACTGATGCTGAAACCCAGCGGTTTGACAAGATGAAGCGACGCGCCCGTCGCGGCACAGAGCCTGGCGACATTTCCCGTGTTGGGTGGAATTTCCGGTTCCACCATCACCACATGCAGTGCCTTCGTCAAAATATCCCCTCACCATCAAATTCTATGTCCCTATTATAACCTGAAAATGAGGGGAAACCCAAATTATTGTGCCGGCACAAGGCGATATTTTGCGGGGATCTGGATATTTGCCTCGCTTTTTGCTAGAGTAAAAGGGTCACCGGTTGTACCCCCACCCCGAATAAGAGCCCGAATTCGTTCTTTCCGCTGGCCGGAAGCGCCAGACACAGAAGATCAGAGAGGACACTCTTGTTCTATCACAGGGACCTGTGCTATTATGTTGTTATGCAAGACACATATCCGGCTTAAATTTTAAAAGGAGGGCTGACCATGCTTTCAGAACAGGACCGGCGCCTGCTCAAACTGCTGGAACAGGATTGCCGTTTGACGCCACAAGAGCTCTCCATTCAGACGGGCCTAAGTGTGGAACATATTGCGACCCGCATTCACGAATGGGAAAAAGAGAAGGTCATTGTCCAATACCGTCCTTTGATCAATTGGGACCGCACCGGGGATGAAAAAGTCTCCGCCCTCATCGATGTCAAAGTCCTGCCCCAACGCGGATTCGGCTTTGACAAGATCGCCCGGCGCTTGCAAAAATTCGCCGAGATTAAAGCGGTTTATCTCATATCCGGCGGATATGACCTTTCTCTCCTCATTGAGGGCCGTACCATGCAGGAAGTAGCGCTCTTTGTCGCGGAAAAACTTGCCCCACTCGAACATGTACAGAGCACGGCTACCCATTTTGTCCTGCGCCGTTATAAGCAGGATGGGGTTGAACTCACCGGGGGAGACGAGACGCCTCAACGTCTCATGGTTTCACCGTGAGACACTATCTTAATCCAACCGTGGCCAACCTGCCGCCTTCGGGCATCCGCAAGTTTTTCGACCTCGTCGCCACCATGGAGGGTATTATCTCCCTTGGCGTGGGAGAACCGGATTTTGTCACTCCCTGGACGGTGCGGGAAAGCGGCATCTTCTCTTTGGAGCAAGGGCAGACCATGTATACCAGTAATTCCGGGCTGCTTGAACTCAGGCAGGAGTTGACCCGGTATTTAGCCAAAACCCAAGGGCTTATGTACAATCCCGAAACGGAAATTCTCGTGACGGTGGGCGCCAGCGAAGCGGTGGACCTGGCCATGCGCGCCCTGCTCTCACCCGGGGACATCGTGCTCGTTCCCGACCCTTCCTATGTCTCCTACGGTCCCTGTGCCACTTTGGCCGGAGCCGGTGTTCGCTATGTCCCTACCCGGGCCGATCAGGACTTCCGTTTGCGGGTCGAGGATTTGGAGCGGGTCTATTCACCCGAGGCCAAACTTCTCGTCCTATCCTACCCCAACAATCCCACCGGGGCGATCATGACCCGGGAGGATCTCTTGCCCATCGCCCGATTCGCGGCCGAACATGACCTCTTGATCCTCTCTGATGAGATCTACTCGGATCTTACTTACCAAGGAACCCATACCGCCTTCGCCGCTCTCCCCGGCATGCGGGACCGGACCCTGCATCTGAGCGGCTTCTCCAAATCCTACGCCATGACGGGTTGGCGCATTGGCTATGCGGCTGGTCATGCCGACCTAATTCAAGCCATGACGCGCATTCACCAATATACCATTCTTTGCGCTCCAATCACGGCCCAGGTGGCAGCCATAGAAGCGTTACGCGCCGCCGAACAGGCCAAACGGGAAATGGTGGAAACCTATGACCACCGGCGGCGGCTCATGGTGCACGGTCTGCGGGAGATGGGCTTATCCTGCTTTGAACCTCTCGGCGCCTTCTATGTTTTCCCGGACATCACTGCCACCGGTCTCTCGGAGGAAGATTTCGCCGAGCAGCTGTTGCACGAGGAAAAAGTCGCCGTCGTACCCGGAACGGCTTTCGGACCATCCGGGAAGGGACACGTCCGTTGCTCCTACGCTTATTCGACCGAACAATTGGAAGAAGCCCTGGAGCGCATTTCCCGTTTTGTCAAGGGCAGGCTCTAGCGGGTGCAGGGAAACGTCAAAGTCCTGTGGCTATCTTTGCACTTTACAGCACTCTTGGGTCAACGAGCGGCTCTGCAGTGCACGCTCACCTCGGCGCCGGAGCTGCGTACTCGAAGGCTCCGCTAACGCGCCTAACCTCTGGGTATTAAGCAGTGGGATCCAAATGCTGTTGCCCTGTCGGGCGCATTTGGCGTCAGTCCGCACCGTGGACTGACGTCTTAGGCGCGTTCTAACGCTGCGCCTTCTGCGTGCGCGGACGCTCCTTTGCCTGAAAGGTTCGCTAAGCACTTGCAACGCTCGCTCGTTAACTTTGAAGAGACCCTGCTAGCAGGTGCCGCGCCTGACGGTACTGCGATCCTTTGGTCAGGGCCTTCTCCATCAGTCGTTACCCCGGGTTGGAGAATTATCGGCTTCATAGGCTTCGATGGCTTCGATTAGGGGCGGGACGGTCGTTTTTGTCTTCCCCTCCTTTTTCCGCTCCGCTAACCAATGCTCAAGACGTTTGTCTTGGGCATTTTTTAAAGCCAGGAAAGCATTCCTCTGCAATATCCCTTTGCCACGCCAGCCCGCGGCCGTCAGGCCAAACTTCTCCCGGAAAGCGGACTTTGTCAAGACAAGGGTTTGGAAAAGATCGACACCCCGGAACAAGAGATCAGCCTCAGCCGAGTACGGCAGAACGCCGGCATTCTGCAACACATTCCCGTCAGCACTGAGATCCCTGCCGGAATTCCGCGGAACACCGGCGTCCTCTAACCCGTCCCCTTCGGCATCGACAGCTCGCGCCGGTTCTAGGTGACCGCCAAGGTCCCGGACCGATTCTGCTCGCGTGCCAAGACCCCCTGCTGCATACCCCCCGGCCTCGACAGCCGGCACGGCACTCCCGGCCGTGCCGGCTTCCTCCGCGGCATCCCCCCGAGGGGCCTCCCGTGTCTGGTCCTGCTCCCCCGCAGCCCGCGTGCGTCCCGTTTGGGCTCTTTCGTACAAGCGTTCCTCCTGCCGCAGACGCAACCTGTTGTGCGGGCAGACCTCCTGGCAAGTGTCGCAGCCAAAAATCCTGCTTCCCAGCAAGGAAGCCTCTCGGGCTGAAAGAACCTCCTTGCTCTGGGTCAAGTAAGACAGGCAGCGGTCTGCGCGGAAATCCGCCTGCCCCAGAATTTGGGCAGGGCAAGCTTCCAGGCACAAACCGCACTCCCCGCATCCACCCGGCACGGGCGTATTCGGCGGCAAGTCACGATCCAGAAGGAGGAGTGCCAAAGCCACGAAAGAACCAACCCCCGGGACTATTAACTGCTGATTCCGTCCCACCCAGCCGACTCCCGCCTGCACAGCCCAAAATCTTTCCACCAAAGGCCCTGTGTCTACGTGCTGCCGGATTTCCCGGCCCGGCCAACCGGCAGCCCGGAGCGATTCTTCCAAAACAGCCAGCTTCCTTCTCAGGACAGTGTGGTAGTCCTCACCGACAGCCGAACGGGCCATGACTCCTTCCCCCTGCCGAGGCGGCAGGGACAACGGAAAAGGATAAGCCAGCACCATGACCGTCCGGCACTCCGGCCAAACCTCCCGCGGATCCGTGCGCTGCCGCGGGGCAGCGTTGACGAAAGGCGTGACGAGTCCCAGCCGTTCCCTGCGCAACAGGGCCTCCTCCAGGTCCGCCCCCCACTCTGCCTTGGCAAAGCCTACCCGGACAAATCCCAGCTCCAGCGCCCGCTCGGCCATATACTTTTTCCAGTCCGGTCCGTCGTCCCCGCGGACACCCATCAGACTGTCTCCCGCGCAAGCACCCATCAGGTTCGCCCCCCTCGCGAGCGTCCATCAAACCGTCTTCCCCGCAAGCACCCAGCCGATTCGCCTTCCTCGCGGGTGTCCATCAGACCCTCCCCCGCGCAAGCGCCCATTAGGTTTGCCTTCCTCGCGGATAAACACTTAAAGCATTGCATCGCTGTGACCCGCCAGCAGTGTGACCCGCCAGCAGAGAGACGCTCCTCGTTTTGACCCGGCCCCCTTGCGACCCGGCCCCCTATTTCGACCCAGCTCCCTATTGCGACCCGGCTCCTCATCGCGACCTCGCTCCTCGTTTGCACCCGCGGTCATGCTTTCGCTTGAGACCCTGTCGGCCCGGGAAGGGAGGAATACCGAATCGTCGCACCCGTTTACCTGACACATCCTCCTGCCCCCGTTCACTTGTGGCGACCTCTGAATTTTCTCCACTCTTTGACCAGCCAAGCCTCATCTTCAAGTGGGAACCCTTCAGCCAGTACGACTTCGGGACGGATGAATTCCTGGAAACGGCCTATTTCTTCCGGGGCTAAACCATGATGGTGAGCAAACGCCAGGAAAGGCTCCCAATCCAGTTGGGCCAGGCGGTCTGAGACATTCTCGCTCGCTCTCCGGATCTCCTGACAAACCCGTTCGAACCTCACGCTGTCTTCCGGGACCCTTGCCTTACCGCCAAAAAAATCCGCCCGCCAGAGGGCAAGCAGGTTTCCCAAGCGCTCCGCATCAAAGCGGCGCCCGTTCCAGCCATAACGCCAGGCAAACCGTTTTGCTTTATCCTTCACGCTCCCCGAGCTTTTTTCCCCGCGTAATTCCGCCATAAAGGCCAGAGTTCCTGCCATGTGATTTTCGACAAGAAAGAGAAGCTCCCGCTCTCCGCCCCGGCGGGGCTCATTCAGAAACATAGACCAAACATAACGGGGCAAAAGGGTCTTCGCAATCTTGGCGCTTTCCCGTTCATGTCCGAGAAAATGCCTCTTTCCGTCCGGCACCCAGGCAAAGCCGGAAAATCCTTTTTGCGGTTCCATCCGTTTGACCTGAATACACTCGGGGTGATGGTCCAAGCGCGCCCCGCGCACTTCCGCGGTTTTTCCCTGCCAACGCTCCAGTCCCGAGCCCAGGAGTTTGAATCCTTCTATCCTCCACTCGCCGTCCACCCGTTCCACCTTGCCCCCAACCCGGCATTCCCGGCTGGCTGTATCCCATTTTCCCAAATCGTGCCACAGGGCGGCCAAGCGCAACAAGAGCCGGGGAGGGGTATTTTTAACCACCTCCAGCGTGTGCTCCCAGGCATCCTTAGTGTGGTAACGATTCTGCACCAGCCCCTTCAAACGAGCCAGCTCCGGAAGATAAGCCTGCCAATAACCGAGATCGGCGAGCATTTCCAAGCCCTCCGTCACTTTGTCCAGGACGAGGATGCGGGCCAGTTCCCCCGTAACCCGCTCGGGTGCCGTTTCGCCCAATTGGGGCAAAGCCTCTGCAGCAGCAGACCAAGTCTTGGACTCGACCCGGAAACCGTACTGTACCGCCATTCGAACCAGGCGCAGAACTCGGATGGGATCTTCCCGAAAGCGGTCTTCGGCTCGTCCGCACGCTCGGAGCAACCCGGAACGCAAGTCGGACAAACCCTGCAACGGATCGATCAGTTTCCCTGTTCCCACCCTGACATAGAGAGCATTCAGGGTAAAGTCACGCTGCAAGGCGTCCTCTTCCAAATCCCCGGCCGCCTCTCCGATGTCCAGCCGCTCCTGCCCATCAAATAGGGTCACCGTCGGTTTTCTCTGCCCCAAGCGGTGGGGGAAATAACCCCACTCCCGCAGCCGTTCTTCTACGGCTTCGACCGGAAGGGCTATAACCGCGTCGAGGTCTTTGCTCGGGTGGCCTAGAAAATCATCACGCACGGCCCCACCCACAATATGTACCGGGGTCAGTTCATCCAAGCGCTGTAAGACTGTCTGCTGAAACGAGGTGCCAAACACGGCCATTCCTCCACGCTCGAAGATTTGCACTCCTCCTGCCCGCCAACTCCCTCACCTCAGTGGAGAACAGCAATTTTCGGCCCGCTCCGAATCACCCAGGGACTCTTCGGACCCCATTCTCCGTCAAGATCGGAACAGACAGGCCGATCTGTCGCCAACCGCACCTCCGCTGTTTGCAACAGGATCAAACGCTCGCTGGCTGTCTTATCCCCCGTGAGCAAACCCAGGAAAAGCCGCAGGGTTTCCGGCCAACCGCTCTGGCGAATGATGACCAGATCCAAGAGGCCATCTGTCAAAGACGCCCCGGGCACAAGTTTGCGCAGGCCGCCTACAGACATGCCGTTCAAAGCCAGCATCAAAAGAACTTCTTCCTCATATTCTTGTCCTCGGTGCGTAAATTTAATGCGAAACGGCCGAAAAGAAGGCAAGGTTTCCAACCCTCTCAAATAGTAGGCGAGCTGCCCCAGGGCATTTTTGACCCGAACGTCGACGGTCGGAGAAACATCGGTCAGCAAGCCGGCACTCGCCACATTGACAAAATACCGGTCATTGATCATACCGACATCCATTTCTAAAATCCGTCGTTTGGCAATCACATGGCAGGCCTCGGGGATTTTCTTGGGCAAATTCAGGGAATAAGCCAAATCATTCGCCGTGCCAACCGGCAGGATCCCGAGGCACGGTCGTTTTAGGGGTGGCAGTTTCATCAAGCCATTGACCGCTTGGTGAATAGAGCCGTCCCCGCCGGCAATCACCAGCGTGTCCACCTCAGAACATTGGGCAGCGACGGCCTCTATGTCCTGAGGTGAGCCGGTCCGGTGAATCAAAACCTCGTAGCCGCTATCCTGAAAAATCCGGATGACCGTATCAAATTGGTAATTGAGTTTCCGACGGCCCGCATAGGGATTATAGACCAGGCAGAGCCGCTTCCTGTTCAGGCCCTTCACTTCGAGACTTTCACCTTCCATGAGTTCACTTTTTCCTGTCTTTGCGGGAACGCTTAGGCGTCGTCCGGCCCTGCCGCTTGTCCACCCGCGCCTTCAGGAAACGAACTATTAGGGAGAACACCAGGAGCAAAAAGAGAGCGACAAGGGCTGACCCCAAATAAACCAGCAGATGGGGAAAGCCCAACCCCGGCCCCGGCAGTTCCGGCGAGGTCAAACCAAAGATCAACCCGGCTATGACAAAGAGAAGCGCTTCCACCATCAACCCGTGCAGGATGCCAATCCAAAGCTGCGGGGAACTCAACTTTCTCCGGAAAGCCTTGTACCAAAACAGGCTGACCGTAACGAGAGCCGTCAGCAGGAATACGGCCGTTCCCCCTAAGCCAAAAGCCAGCGTGAAATCAATGTCCGCGCCCACGCCCCATAAAAATCCTGCCAAGAGTATGGCCATCCACTTTGAAACCACGCCATCCCTCCATCCGGAAGTCAGAAATCAGAAGCCACAACGGTTTCCTGTAGGAAGCGGTTTAGTAGCCTTTGCTCAAATCAATCCGATTTACCATGCGCCCAAACTCGGGATAGACGCTTAGGTTTTTGAGAAAAATCGCAAAGGTTCTCTGGTTGTAATGGGGTGAGCGGCCGCCAATGTGGGGCGTCACTACCACGTTGGGCAGAGTCCAGAAAGGGCTCTCCGCCGGCAAAGGCTCCTGCCTGAACACATCGAGAGCGGCGGCCCCTACGCGGCCCTCCCGCAGGGCGGCTAGAAGCGCCGGTTCGTCCACGACCGGTCCCCGAGCCACATTAATAAAATACGAACCCTTTTTCATGGCCCGAAACCGCTGAGCATTGAAAAAGCCAACCGTGACCGGAGTGAGAGGCAGGAGGACAACCACCACGTCAGTCATAGCCAAAAAATCCTCCAGAGCCGCCAAATTTCCCACTCGGTCATAGGCCGGATGACTGGCACCACTGTGGGAAATGCCCAAAACCGTCATGCCAAAAGCCCGGCACTTCTCCGCGACCGCTTCGCCGATGCGCCCCGCCCCGACAATACAGACGGTCTTGGCATAGAGCTCCTCCAGCATAACAGCGGAGTCCCAAACCTTTTTTTCCTGCTGCCGCATGAAAACCTGAGCCTGGCGAAAAAGCGTGAGTATGCTCCACATGATGTGCTCCGTCATTTGAATCTGGTGCGCCCCCCGGGCGTTAGTCAGGGTAATGCCCCGTTCCGCCAACGCCGGCAGCGGATAATTATCCACTCCCGCCGACATGGCCTGAATCCAACGCAAGCGGGGAAAGCGGGCAAGATTTTCCGCCGTAACCTCCGGTCCGAAGGTCACGAGAATCTCCGCCTTTTCGTCCGGTACATTCAGTTCTCGGACATAAACGTATTCGGCATCTTTGACAATGTTTTGAACCGCTGCTCTCCGCTCCTCTTTGATCGGCAGAGTACTCAAAATCCTCAACTTATTCTCCACCCCTCTCGGCGCATCAAACTTTCCCGGCGATTTTAAACCTCCGTGACTTAACCTCCGGCGAATCAAACCCCTGCAAATTAAATCCCCTTATGATTATGACCAAAACTCAAGGTCTTGACCCTTCCCCCCTGACTGAAGTCGACTGCAGTGGTAAGATTCCAGGCGGCTTCCGAGGGCCCGACTTTTGTCTGGGGTACGCGAGAACTGAAGTAATTGAGCCATAGGCTCCACTGCCGATTCCGTATATTACCCAGTCCAAAAGACAAGACCGGCGGGATCGTGCCTCATCCGCTTAACCCCATAGGCTAAGCAGACGCCTCGCCGTCACCAGCCAGGGCTTAGATGGGTTCAGTTTATGATTTAAGATTCTCTGGGTTTAGGCCCTCCAGCTCTTTCAAGACAAAGCGCCCGTCCTTACGCACCAGAACATCGTCGAAATAAATCTCGCCCCCGCCGTATTCGGGCCGCTGGATGCAGACGAGATCCCAGTGAATGGCGGATTTATTGCCGTTATCACAATCGTCATAACAAGATCCCGGTGTGAAATGAAAGCTCCCGTCTATTTTTTCGTCAAATAAGGTATCTTTCATAGGCGTCTGGATATAAGGATTGACTCCCAACGCGAATTCTCCCACATAGCGGGCGCCTTCATCCGTATTAAACACCGCTTCCACCCGCTCCGTGTCATTGGCTGTCGCGCGCACGATCTTGCCCTTTTCAAAGTGGAGAACGATGTTTTCATAGGTGAACCCTTGGAAAACGGCCGGCGTGTTGTACGAAATGACGCCATTGACCGACTCTTTCACAGGTGCAGAGAAAATCTCGCCATCCGGAATATTCAGATGCCCGTCACATTTTATCGCCGGCAGGCCCTTGATGGAAAAGGAAAGATCCGTCCCGGGCCCGACGAGGTGCACCCGGTCCGTACGTTCCATTAACTCCTTCAACGGGTCCATGGCCCTGGACATCAAACTGTAGTCCAGATTGCAAACGTCAAAGTAAAAATCCTCGAACCCCTCGATACTCATATTTGAGAGCTGAGCCATGGAGGCATTGGGGTAACGTAAAATACACCAGTGAGTCCGCGGCACTCTTTGATCCAAGTGCACCGGTTTGGAATAATGGGATTGGTAAATTCTCAGCTTTTCGCTGGGAACATCCGCCCATTCGTTGACATTTTCTCCCGAACGCACCCCGATATAAGCCTGCATCTCTTTCATCCGGGCCAAATCCCAACGGGTCATCGCCTCAGCCTGCTCCACGGTCAAGCCCTTCAGTATTTCGCGCGTTAGGGTATGATCACTGATGGAGAGAAAAGGAACCCCTCCCGCCTGGTAGGCTGAGCGTATCAAGGCTTGAGCCAAGGGAAGTTCCAAACCGATGACTTCGATCAAAATCTTGTCCCCCGGCTGAAGCCTGACCGCATAGTTGATCAGGGTATCCGCCAGTTTTTCCACACGTGGGTCTTTCATGTAAGGGCACTTCCTTTCTTAAATTGGACGACCGAACCCCTCACAAGGGCACTTTTAAGATATTCTTCATAAAACGTAATTTTCCTCTTTCCCCCTGACTTTATGTACGATAATAATAGCATTTACCACTGATCACGCTCTTCTCCAAAGCTTTCCCGTTAGCCAAGTAAGACAAGAAAGCCCCCGCCGTCGCGAATGTCGTCTGGTATTGGGCAAGATCCGGATCCAGCGCAGCCGAGACTATGATCTGTTCCGTGACATCCTCCCGGGTCAAGGGCTGATCGCACCACTCCAGAATCTTGGTCAGATACTCCTCAATTCGGGCTTTATTCTGCGCGCACAGGGTTTGGATTGACGCGTAAACCTGGGATGCGTGGGACAAAACCACCGCACTCACCTCTTGCCCGCTCAAACGCTCAATCGTCTGCAACTGTTGTTCGACATCCAGGAGAAAAGGAAAGCCATATTTCTCCATGATCTCTTCGCTGAACAGGCTGTCTCCGGCAAAGAGCACCCCATCCCCGGTCAGCACTCCGATCTGGTCATACGTATGCCCGGGCAGCGAAATAATCCGGTAGCGTTTGTCCCCAAACTCCGCCTCTCCTTCGCGCAGAGTTCCCTCCAGTGCCAAAGGCGGTCCTTTGTGGAAACGCCCTTCCAACTCCCGCAGAGGACTGGCGCCGAAGAGAGCCCGGCTTTCCAGAAGGTTATTGGTCAAGTAGAGGGCCTCCCCCTCACTGGCATAGCGTTCAAGTCCTGTGTATTGTTCCTTGAGGAACTTCACCGCCCCGAAATGATCGGGGTGAGCATGGGTGAGGAGCACATATTTGGGTTTCAAGCGTTCCGCTTCCAAAGCCTGGGCCACGGCCCGGCCAGCCGTGCTGTCGATGCCGGCATCAACGAGCAAGGCCATCGCGTTTTTGTAGCGGACCACACCCACATTGGTCGCTCCCGGACAATAATAGGTGTGCCCGTTGATTTTTTCTAAAGTGCCCATATTTCCCCTATTACCTCGCGCCTCGTCTAAGGCTCCGCTCTCACAAATATTATGACACTGGACTTATTATAGCACCGAACAAAGCCCTGTCCAGCGGGGGACATACCCTAACAGAACCGTGCCCGCACACATGCAGCATCGGGATACCAAATTTAGCGGTTGGATCGGGGGCTTTTTCGACAAACGACTGCCTTTTTATGATGAAACATACAATCCCCTCAGGGTATGGTATAATAGTGTTGAGGTGAGTAGCATGGTCAAGCAAGAAGTTTTAAATCTTATCAGCAGTTTGCCGGAAAATGTGACACTGGATGATATCATGTATGAGCTGTATATTTTACAGAAGCATAAGAATGCCTTAACTGCCATTGACCAGGGAGAAGTCCTCACGCTGGAAGAAGTGAAAGCTTTGCTTATAAAACAATGAAAAAGGTACTCTGGACAAAACCAGCTTTTCAAGATCTACAGGCCATTAAAGAATATATTACCAAGGATTCGGTTTACTATGCTGAAAAACTTACAAACGACATTATTCTTACAACAGAAAGGCTGTCCCAATTTCCCAAAAGCGGACGGATTGTACAAGAGATTGGCGAGGAAAACACCCGCGAGGTCATATATGGCTCTTACAGAATCATATACCAGATACGGCAGGAAGCTATTTATATAACACAGGTAACGCACACTAAACGGGACTTTAAATAGGAGCAGATGGAACGCAGGCCATACTAACGGGCCTGCGTTCCGCACCTCGTCAGGTTGCGGACAATGCACCGGCCGGCTTGCAATCTCCCTGTCGAGTTGTGAGAGAGTCCGCTCAAAGAGCATAGGCTATAGTGGCCCAGAAAACGCTTATAATGACCGAAAGATTAGAGGATATGACACAAGATGTCCGAGGACTTATGGAAATACACTCTGCGACCCGAAGATGAGGGCAAAAAATACGAAGAGATCTTGAAGCGCCGCCTGCACTTTTCACGGCACCTGGTACAAGGGTTGAAACAGGGTGAGCGGGCCTGGGTCAACGGCCGTTTTACTTTCCTCAGTGCACGCGGCCACGCGGGCGAGACCCTTGCCCTGGCCCTTCAGCCTGAGGAAACCACGAATATAGAGGCGGAGCCCCTTCCACTTCGCATTATCTATGAGGATGACTACCTCTTGGCCGTAAATAAATCCTGCGGTCAGGTCGTGCACCCTACCCCCCGGTATCCGCACAACACTCTCGGCAACGCCGTCGCCTGGCATTGGCAGTCTCAAGGCCAAGAGCATATTTTCCGCCCCATCCATCGCATTGATCGTAATACCTCCGGCCTGGTCCTCATTGCCAAGAACCGGTTTGCCCACCAGCAGCTGGCTTGGCAATTGGAGCACAGCTGGGTGCAAAAACGTTACCTAGGCTTTGTCAGCGGCCAAATCGCTGAGGACAACGGTCAGATAGACGGCCCTCTGAGACTTGTCCCGGGCAGCTTCATTCTGCGCCAGGTACATCCGCAAGGTCAAAAGGCCCTCACTTTCTTCCGAGTGCTCCGCCGCTATCCCGCAGCCACCCTTCTGGAATTCGACTTAAAGACAGGGCGCACCCACCAGATCCGCGTCCACTGCCAGGCTATGGGCCATCCCCTGCTCGGGGATGACCTCTACGGCGGAGATACTGCTCTCATCGGGCGGCAAGCCCTCCATTCCTTCTCGTACAGTTTCAGTCATCCCGCCGACAGCCGCATCCTCACCCTGCGGGCCCCCTGGCCCGCCGACCTCCTGGATCTGACGCGTGCACTCGCCCTTTAGGCCGCTCATTCTGGGGCAGCCGTACCCGCCTGCCTGCCGAGCCCTTCCCAGCCCCTTCGAAGCGGCGGCTTCCCGAAAAAGGACAAACCGTAACCCGCAAAGCCATCGACAGGGCGTCCGCTCTTTATAGAACGCGCGGGAAGACCTCTGAATTGATTCCCGGGATGAACGCGCGTTCTCAGAGAATCTCATCGACGTTGTCCTCCCTTTGGCCGGTTGTAGCCGCGCTCACCGTAGGGCTGCAACCGCTCCAGCCACTTCGCTTCAAGCTTCTTCAATTCTTCCTTCTTGTCAAAATAGCCCTCTTCCTTTTCCTTCAACACCTCCAACACCTCAAACACGAAGGCTTTTTCCCCATAGGAGTTCCAGTCCTGCTGAAGCTCTTTGCAGGTGTGCCCTCCTCCCTCTAATTGCATAACTTTCCCGTTGATGGTCTTCAGATTGGGAGTGGATACCACCAACATCTTTCCGTTCTTGGTGTTTCTTATTTGATAGACACCGGCTTCGATCTTCGTTTCCTTGTACTGCGCTTTCAGTTCCCTTCTTTGATCAACTTTCTCATCGTCTCTTTCCTTCGCTTCGTTTTTCCGGTCCGCACCCTCGTCTTTTTGCAAGCCCACACCCCTTTCCCCTGCCTCATCTTCCCCCGTGTCGCCCAGAAACCCCTGGTCTTCAGTCCCTTCACTCTTTCCGGCGGCACCCCCTTCTCCACCCTCTGCTGCACCCATCCGGCCTGCGGCGCCACCCTCTTCCTCTGTTCCCTGCACGCTTTCTTTCAGCCAATAACGGCTGCCGTCAGGAAGCCGCTTCATAAATCCATACTCAATCATAGAGCGGCGCAAAGTCACGTAATCCACATAGACGCTTTTTAGAATCTCATTAACTTCCTTTTCGCTATAAAATCTGCCCTCCGCAAAACGCTGGGCGATCTGCCGCAATACCGCCAGTTTGCTTTTTTCCTTCATATGCAGCGTCTGCAACGGGCCGTTTAACCCATGAGGAAAATACTTTTTTAGGATCCTCTCGTTTTCTGGATCGGAAAGGAGGTGCCGGCCATCGATCATCTTCCCGCTTGCCGACGGAGGAATCAGTGCGACGGGCTTGCGTTTCTTAGCGTTTAACAGCTCCATCAAAGTCAGGAACAGGCGGGCCTGGCGTTCTTTTTCCTTGAGAACGAAACGATGGTTGCGGATGGTAGCTGTGCTGCCGATCTGCATATCCCGTGTGATTTCTTCGTCACTCTTGCCCAGATAAAAGAGCCTGAGAAGCTTATTCTGATGCTCGGTCAGGCCGGTAAATCTCTTGTCCAAATGGATGAGAAACTCAAATACCGAACCGTGGGTTTCCTCGATATGAATGCGTGTATATCGCTGTGCTTCATAGAGAACACCCCCGTGCTGATAAACGACCCCCTTCTCAATTCTCCTGCCGCAAGCCAGACATATGTAACAATCCGGCTCTTCGTTGTAACCGTTTTTGAGTTCCGCCAGCGACGCCCGTTCCAAACGTTCACCGAGGTCCGCACGTTCCATATCTAGACACTTCCTTATTTAGTCTGCTTATATCCAAACACATCTTAATATCGTTTGCCATCTGTGTCAATAAAAAAGAACCGGGTTCACTTCGAACTCGGTTCCGATCGATTTCCAGACCAAAAAGAATACGTCACTGGTGCATTCTTCCACATCTTCTTTAGGGCTCGTTCTGCCCAGTATCGCCGAACACAAACGATAGACCGTATGGACATGTGTGTCCATCAGATCGTTGAGGGCCGCCGGGTCGCCCTGTAGTAATCCCGCAATGATCTCATCCTCTTCCATGCCTTCACCTCTTGTTCACCTATTACTACGTTCCACATCGCACGAATCTCACGGCAATTGCATTTGCAACCCTGGTTGTGCTGATACTGAGACATAAGCAAAAGTAGCCCACCCGCTAAGTGAGAGCTACTTTTGCTTTCGATACCCCTGTTAGTCCGCCCATTGACGGCTGTGAGTTGTGCTATCGGGATGTTTACCGCGTCGAGGTATTTCCCGTCCAGCCTTTCCGCTCCTTCACTGCCTTCTCGTTAATCCTGAATAGCTTTGCCATCCAGGTAATTTTTCACGACACGTATGAATTCTTCCGGTTTCTCTCTTTGCGGCCAATGTTTGCACTCCTGCATAATGTAGAGGGCAGAGTGGGGGATGAGCGTCTGGGCCCGCTTGGCATATGCAAGCGGAACGGCTCTATCTTGCTCACCATGTATCAACAACGTGGGTACCGAAAGCCCGTGCAGCCTAATGGTGAAATTTGTGTGCAGTTGAGACCAGCGAAGATCGAATTTCTGCGTGGAAAGGAAAGCTCTCCCGGCCCCCGGTTCATGCAAGGCCTGAAAGACCCGGTCAACCAGTTCATCCGTAAGACGCGACGGATTGCCGATGAGACTCGCGAGCAAACTCTGCCGAACCAGAGTTTCACTTCTGCCCATCAGCCAATACGTCAGTTTGCTGAGAAAGGGGAAATGTACGTAGATGTAGGATAGCCTATGGGCAACCACCCTGTCTTGGATACCATAGGTATCGACAAGGATAAGTTTCTCTACCCTTGCCTCTGACTTGAGTGTGAGACCAAGAGCAATGGCACCTCCCAGCGATAGGCCCACGAGACAGACCTTATTCAAATGTAAAATGTCCAACATGTGCTCAAGAAATCCAACATAGAAATCCACTGTGTAACGGATAGCCGGCTTTTCACTCTGCCCGTAACCCGGCAAATCCGGCGCGAAAACCAGATGATTTGCTGACAAGGACTCCATGACCCCATCCCAAGAAAGGGCGGCTGAGTCGAGACCGGCGCCATGAAGGAGTACCACTGGAGTTCCACTCTGCCCGGTGGTAAGACAATGCACACGTATTTGGTCGACATCAAACCAGATGGACTGCAATCCATTCAACTGCACAGTAACCTCCATCCGCCTCACATTGTCTTTTCTCATTTAGCCATCAAAGTGTCGAGCCAAGGTTCGTGGCCTCCAGACGACGATGGCAACGGCCAGCAAAGCCAAGATCAGGCCGGAGACACGCGGGTCATAGTACGAGCCGTGGATCGGGAACACTTGCCATGTGACGTTGATCGTCATGTGGAAGAGGGTAGCGGCGAAGACGCTCTTGCCAGTGTTGTTATAAAACCAGACCATGATCACTCTCAGGGCCACGGTGCCAAGTGACCACCAAGCGATCCACGCCACCGAACGGTGAGCTTGCACCAATGCAACGTAGTGGTAGATGGCCCAAATCAATCCCAAAACGATGCTGGCCTGCAACATGCCCCAACGGTCCTGCATCGGGTCGATCACGTATCCGGACCAGCCCAGTTCCTCACCTAATGCACCAATGAAAAACACAACGCACAGAATCAGAGTCGGCAAAACCTCGATTAGCGGAGCTGGAACTTGCGTTCCGGTCAGGCGCATTACGCCAAATGACAAGACCATCACCACCGGCATTAGCAGCAAGATTGGCAGATACCAGACCTTCGCCGTGATCCGTTTGTAGTCGAATGCCCGCTTCAGAAGTACCGCCGCTCCCGCCGCCCTATTTTCGTGGTGAACAAGAAGCAGTGCGGCCAGCCCTGGGCACACTGCCGCCAAGGCGGCCACAGGGAGACCGGGCAAAAGTTGAAGTCCGGTCACCGCACCAACCACCCAAAATGGGATGGCAAGAGCGAAAACCAGCACGAAGAACGTCAGGGGTGATCTTCCTGACTCATACTCTGATTGCCCTTTCACAGCTTTTTGTGGCAAACCATTCATCATATCCCCTCTACATCCTCATCACGTACTTCCCATTTTACAATATCCCGTGATCTGCGGCCAGTCTATAATCGCCAATAGCCCAAAGCCCATTTAACCTGAAGCGCCGCCTGGTGACTAATGAGGGTTGGCGTTCTATGTTTAGCACACTGAAACAGAAAAATGACCGGCTCTATCCATTTAACCCGGTTTTTCGTCAACAAGTTTGGCAAAGAGTCTAGGCCTATTCCACAGCTGCCTTGGAGCAGGTTGGAGCCCTTATCGTTGTCTAACGAATGGTTTGGATCTGGACCGTCTCACCCTTACACACCTACTAATATTTAATTATTTCTAAGAGGTCTTCAGCCTTGTCATTGAAGAATTTGTGCGAATCGTAAACACCTTGATTGTAAAACTCGTTGGCTAACTTCTCGATGATAAAATCCAACAACAAACTTGCTGCCAAATCCCCAAGCTCCTCTTCCCTTTCCTTCAGAAAATAGGTCTTAATAGCAGAAATCATATCCTGCCTTTTTTCTTTGTTTAAGCGAATTCTGTTGTCCAAATCTCTTCACTCCTGTTCAAAAAAGCAACCTATTCCCGGTACTTTCCGCCGACGGCAAACGCGAAAGGGTGTCAAGCCCCTTCTCTTCAAAATTCTCAAGTTTAATCCTCATCCGCCGGATTTGATCTTTCCCTGTTCTTAAGGTCTTTTGTCAAAAGTAATTCTTTTATTTCCTTAATGTCCGAGGCCATTCTGAATATCTTAGAATAAAGGATGAACAAAAAGACTACTAGTATAATAAATAATATGCTTTCCAAACAAAGATAGCCCCTTCCCTCCAATTAAGAAATTACTTTCAAGCGAGTAACATGGTGCCTTTTAGATACTTTCCCCAATATAGCCAATTGAAGATACTCCCCATCCCGACGAGAAGGGCCCAAAAATACAAAGAAAGCTTGAACTGGCGTTTGCACTAAAGCAGTTAGATTTCCATTACATAAAAGCGTGGTGAGTCTTCTTTCCCGATAGGCTCTCCATACACCATAAAACCTGCCCCGCTCACGGTTTTGCCACGTAGCCAATGTACACCACTGTCATTAATTAAGTACACCTTCTTTTTCGCAGCCAAGGAACCAAAGCCCCAAAGATACTTAACCGTGTAATACGAATAATTTCCCGTGGGGAAGATTATTTCATTCTTATATTTGTCGAAACTCGTCAAAACTTTCGTGGCAGATGGATCACCGTTACTGCTACCATTCTTGTCTTCTGTTTTTAGCACATTAAAATAGTTGGTATCTCTATTATATTGCATTAGATAACTGTTCGGCTCGGGGGCCGATAAGTCGATGACCTTCATGCTCATTACTCTAACTTTATATGCGTTGTTTAGTCCTATCTCGAAATCCTTCAATTTCATTTGTTGACTTTTACCGGCTGAACTGTAAAGAAAAACTTCCCTAAATAGCTGCTTTAAGGATATATTCCGAAAGTCATGGCTATCAAGATATTGTTTAGCTGGATCAAAATTGCTACTGATAACAACTTTGCTCAAAGTATCATTAAAACTTCCCAAGGCAAGGAACATGATCAGCACAGTTAATACGGCAGCCTTCCCTAATGCTCCGTTTTTCAATGTGGACATGCACACTCCTCCTCTGTCTTGGAGCTCAGAAAATTCTTTCAGAACTCCGTTCAGGCATTGGGGCCGTACGTAGGTGAACTCCCCCCTTGATTAAAATATGCAGCAAAATCGGCCTCTTTGCCATTCTACAACTGCTTGCTATTATAGCAGAATATTTTGCCGGACACCATAGGATGTTGTACCTAGTGCAATCCGGGCATCTTCAACGATCCCCAATACCGGTATGCCCGTCGACTTCACTGTATTGTATCCACTCTCTGCCCCTCAATATTCCGGGCGACCCGGGCCTGAGCCATTTGCCTGTCTTCTTCCCAGGCCCGTTTGTTTCCACGGGCGAGATCGGCTGCGTGAGCAGCGATGCGGGCCGCAATGACTCCCTCCTTGACATCCTCTTCCGTCGGCAGGCCTAAATGCTCTGCCGGGGTCACGTAGTACAGGAAATCCGCACCAGCTGCACCGGCGAGGGCCCCACCGATGGCGGCAGTGATGTGATCATATCCCGGTGCCACATCGGTCGCCAAGGTGCATCCTCTTTTTTTTCGTAAGAACTCACTTGGCGCCACCCCTTGGGTGAAGGCTGCGACACAAGTTTACTTATACATCTACATCGTGCGTGAAAGTGAACTCGGTCGACTAAAGTTGGAAACAAAAAACCACGCCGAACTAGGGCGTGGATTTTACCATTATCCTCACCTAACCAACCTTACTTGCGAGGCCGGTATAGATCATTACAGGCAGGTCTCCTGACTCAGGTTCATCGCTAACTTGCCCCTTCCCCCTTTTGGAGTGGTTATGGCAACAGCTCCCCTTCACAGTGGCGGGTCCGTCCGGGGGTTACACCCGGTTTCCTATTCTCCCCTTAAGGGCACCTGTAGTATGCATATTCACATTTTTCACTCTCAGTTTAGCTTTCTTGCCAAGGCTTGTCAAGCCCCTATACACGCCGATCACACTTCCTGCCCGAACAGAGACAAAGTCACATCTGCCGCAGGAGTGCTGCTCCAAGACACGGCTTGATTGGCGAGTCCCTGTATGGGAACCGGGAACAGCAAAACTTGACTTGAGTCAGAACCCATCCACAGTTTCAAGAGAGTCTTGGCCGAAACTCCGGTGCCGAATTTAACGGTAAGCGTACTAGTATCATTTGTAGCCGTACTCAAAACGATCCCGTAGACCCTGACCGATTTGCCGCTGGCCGGTGCCCAGACGACGATGTCCGTGAAAGCGGTAGTCTGCTCATTGAAGCGGTAACCCAAGGTCGGCTCCAGTGGACGATCGTTCAACGCTCTCCCCCCCGGCGCAGGCTGTAAGAATTGCCCCCCATTTTTCTTAGCCTTGTCTCCTGCTCCACTTTACGCTCCGGAAGGACACAACCGTCAGCTCCTTTGTCTCTTTGGGTTTCCTCGCCGCTCGATAGGGGATCTTTTCAGTCTGTGCGTGGGGCGATCGCCTGCGCGAGTCATTTACGACACTTGTCGTTACGATTCAAGACTCGCTTTCCGTGACCCCGGAGGACTGCGGAGACCCAGCCTTACCGCGCTTTCGCCCGACCGCCCTTTCACCACCCGCTTAAAGAGGCGGGAGTCCTCTGGGCGGATTTGGATAGATGAAATGCTCCATGAGCATGGCCGCCACCACCCCGACCACAAAACCGTTGCCGATGATCGGCCTCACAAGTGCCGGAAACGAATTTACGACCTGAGCCGGCAAGAACGAAATAACCACACAAAGCAAGGCCGGCATACCCATAACCAGGCCGCTTTCGAACGAGAAATCTTCCGCGGAATGAAAGGCCATTTGCAAGGCAGCCGCCATTTGGGACGTCATGAGGTAAATCAAGATCCCGCCGATGACGACAGAGGGAATATAACCCGTGAAGCCGATAGCGCGAGGCAGAAACGCCAAGACCACCAAGCCCAGACCCGCCGGCAGCAGAGTCAAACGGGAGGCCACTCCGGTAGCAATGATCACGCCGGCGCTCACCGAAAAGTTGACCGAACCCACCACACCAAAGAGCCCGGATACGACGTTGACTAAACCGGTTACCGTCACACCCCTTGTAATTCGCCCTTGCATGTCTGTCGCCTGCAGCATCTCATTGATCGATTGGATCGACCCCACATCATTGACGGCTACCGCCAAAAAGCAAATCAAAAAGGCGATCAATACTCCCGGATCAAAGCTGGGGTGGAGAGTAAAACCGCGGAAAAAACCGGCCGCGAGTTTCAACCCCGAAGCGGCTGCCTCATGGTAGCGCGGAAAAAACAGGGCGTAGACGATGCTGCCCCCGATAATCGCCCACACGATGAGCGTCGCCTTCCAAAGACCCCGCAAATAGCGGCCGGCGACAAATATCATCAAGACAAAAACCAGGCCGAACAGTAAATTTGCGCTCGGTGCCACCTTCCCATCCTCCGCCAGGAGCAAATGCAACATCGTCGGACCCAGGGAGATGGCGATCAGCTGCAAAATGGCGGCCACAACCCGGGGCGTAAAGAGACGCCGCAGGTGGCCGAACAGGCCGGTTGCGCTCAGCAGGGCCAGCAGCAAACCGCCAACAGCAATAGCGGTGTAGACCGCACTGACGCTGCTGCCCTGACTGGCCGCGATGCCCACCATCAAGACTGTGGCCGGCCCGATGAGGACAGGAAGCCTATGGCCCCAAAGAACCTGAGCCAGCAATGAAAGCCCCACTACAAAAAAGAGTTTTTGCATGTAGGTTATCTGGACCAGCGGGTCCTTGAACTGCAAGGAAGCCACCACTTTACCCACGATTAAAGTCATCGGTACGATGATCGCCAGCCATTGCAAACCAAAGAGCAGGAGACGCGGCCAAGGGGGCCGATCATCCACGCCGTATTTAAACTCCAAGCTTATCAAGCCCCTTATCTTCGAAATTCAACACCTTCGCCTATTTACATGCCAGAAACCAGACTCACAACGAGCCTTGGTGCACCTCCCTCATTCTTTGGTCTGGATAGTTGTTTCCTGTTATTGTCGTTTCCCGTTATTGCCCAAAAACGTAAGGCAGAAGATGTCGGGCTTTTTGCCCGATTGGGAAGCTACGGACGAAGCTGGTCGTTGCTTAACACTATTCCGGTTATCCGATTGTTCGTCAAAGAGAAACTTAATTGGGGATGGTAGAACACCATATGGGCAGCTTCAGTTTTTGCCCCATTGATAAAAATCTCCTGAGAATTAGTGTTGATATCGGGCCTAAAACCACAGACTTTAGTATATTGGCTTAGAATGGATGCCAAAGAGTCGCCGATTCCGACTCCCCTGTTGGTCGCCAGCGCGGATGGCTCCGAAACTTGTATCTTAACCACGCCTCTAACAGGCCCTTGCTCACTTCTACGATAGAATACGACAAATAGACCCAGCTTTTTGTAGCTCCAGCCAAGGAACGGAGTGGAGTGAACCGCTTCCTCGTTACTTGGCTTACCGTATAGTTTCCGAACCTGGGCTTCCGACTCCCCGATCCGGATATTTGCTAAGGCAACATTGTCCTTTCTCAAAGGCCCTTGACCGGCTTCCCCGGCATTATCTTTGACAATTAAGACTCCGTGGTCCACCTTATTGAGACGCGGTCCGGTTGCTGTCTGGCTTTTTACGCTTGGAACGCGTTCGTGAGCACACCCCGCCAAGCTTAAGCCTATGGCAGCTGCTAAGGCAAAGGCAACTATACCCCTACAAACCTTTTTCAAAACGGCATCATTCCCTCCATTTCTCGGACCACTCGCTACCGTTTCCCGTTACTCCATCCTGAAGTTAGCCTTTCGCTCGAGCGCTTCGCTAAGCTGGTACAGTCCAACGTCCATTTTCATGCTCTGCTGGTGCCGCCCGAACAGCATGGGGGTCTTGCCAATAATGCGTTGGATGCCGAACAAACGTAAGGCTTTTTTCAAGTTTCCGAATTCATTATAGCACAAGGAAAATCCGTGTAAACGTTGCACCTGCTTCACCTCTTGCACTTCGGCTTAGCAACCACAATTGTCACACACGATTCTTAGAAAAGAGGTGCAACAGACGACCGACCTACACCCGCGTTAGGTCGGTCGATGAATGAGTCTTAAGCAACTCCAACCGATGACAACGAAAGATCGCCCGCCAAGGGCCATGCGCTTGTCCCCGCGCATGGCGCAAAGCCGGGTGCCTTAAGCACCCGGCGCTTGATAAAGCTTTTCGGCACAAATCTTTAGGTGTTGCTCAGGGTAGATGCGGAGGCGATTAGCCTCCTGTCCAATTTGGCCGGACAATGCGTTTTGTTTGCGGCTGAGCTTTCCGTTCAGACACTTGTGCGCCAATTTTTCCGCGACCCTGGCACTGTCTCCCAAAGTCAATCCGCGCAGGCGCCATTCCCGGAATGTTTCCCAGAACTCTTGTTCCGAAATTGTCCAGGTTTCGATATCTTTATCATAAGGCCAAAAGACATCCACCCAAAGGACGCCGTTGTCACTGAGTACCAGAAGAAAATGAAAGAGCTCCGAATTGTGCGCCTTGCCATCACTCATGAGAATATTTGACCGCCCGTTAGGAAATTCCGAACGCAGGTAAACCGCCGCTCTCGCCATGGCTTCCCATCCCTTCTATCCCTTCAATAAACTCCCTGCCTAGAACTTGAGTTTCGCTTCATAAATGGACTTCCCACTGCTTCTATCCCTTCCTATCCCTTCAGTAAACCTACCCCTTGGTCCGGCAAATCCCACCAGAACTTTTGAGCCCCCACCGAAAAGGTCAGGATCTCCAAATGCGTCACCAAATCAATATTGCGAAGTTCGACCCCTCGGGGAACGTTTAAAACAACCGGAACAAAATTCAGTATCGCCTGCACCCCAGCTTTCACCAATTTGTCGACAACCTCCTGCGCGAAGACAGGCGATACCGCAAGGATAACCAGCCGAGTCCTTTTCTCCTCGATAGTCGTTTCCAAATCGTCCATCGAATGAACCGCCACACCGTCTACCCGAGTGCCAACCTTTTCCGGATCCAAACTAAAGATACCGGAGACGACAAAGCCGGTTTTCTTGAAACTGCTGTTGAAAAAGGCCGCCAACCCAGGTTCGCCGACGATCGCCACATTCCAGCTGGCATTCAAACCAAAGATCCTGAGAATTTGTCCGTGCAAGTCTTTAACATCGTACCCCACGCCTTTGGTTCCAAATTCCCCGAAATAGGCCAAGTCTTTGCGTACTAAAGCGGAATTGATACCCAGGCTTTTCGCGATGTCGTCAGACGAAATGGTAATATACCCCCTTCGCTCCATTTCCGATAGATTGCGCAGATATAAAGCAAGTCGTACAATGGTCGCTTCCGGCACTTTCAGTTTCATGAGCCATCCCTCATTTCCGTTTTTTCCTGCTGTTTCGGGGATTGAGGAAAAGGAGATAAACGTCTTTCCGAAACACCTTAATTCTTAACGAGACCAGGTTAGCATGACTTGGAAGTCGCCGTCTATAGTTAAACGCTATCGTCGCAATACGTTATTCCTATTGTCCGAGGCATATATCCCTTCCCGCCCCTTCGCCCCCGACTCTGAAGAGCGGAATCTAAAAGAGTAATATCCCCACAAGCGCTGAAGCAAGGATAAAAGCCAAGACACCGATCCGAAGTCTTTTCGTGTTTAGAGCCCAGTATCCTCCAAGATTAGCGTATTAGAAATTCGGCGTCTATAGAATATTAGTAAACCCGCTATACATTTATCTTATGATTATGCACACCGGACTGGGGGCTTCCCAGGCTCCGCGGCGTCAGAGGGCGTTCACCCTGAAAGTCAGGTTTTTTGCTCTTTCACGGCTTGAGATTTACCCTGCCATAATGTAAGGAGATTGTGGATATGCCGATATTCTATAGACGCTGGTTCGGGACAGTGCTAACCTCTTCGTATAAGGTGCTTCTTACTTTTAAGACTGATCGGAGGGTTGTGAAATGACGACAATCGTGGGCATAACACCCCCAACCGCCAAGAGAATTGTGAGTACGTTGACCTTTGGGAAATGGGGGGGCTAGGTGGCGACCGGGCTAACCGGATATTCATATCGAACCCTAGGCGGATAGGCCAATTTAAGGCACAAGGTATCAGTAAAGATGTGCTTGTGAAAGTGGGTTCTTGATCTATCACACCGGCTCTCGCCTCGGTGCTTGAAAGATCAAATGTAGTTTACGTCAGCGCCCAGAGTTTTCTGAATCTAGAAAGCCAGAAATAAGGATAAAAGGGAGCGATAAGTATGTTACCTTGGATAGTATCTTTGTTGATTGGACTGTTTGTCATAGGGTGGGTTGCGGTTATGGTGGCCTCGATTTATCAAATCGCGAAAGCCGCTTTCAGGCGCTTGAGGAGATGGAAATCCTTCTTCTGCATTTCCGGGTCTTTGTCGAAGCCCGCATCAAAACACCTGACTCTGAAATATCACCGTTAGGAGGCCATTTTAGGGCGGCAAAGGGGAGACGCAACAGCGAAGAACCTTAAACCGGATTTGTATCTCTCACGCAAATACCCAATATTTGTACCCGATATAGCGGACAGACCAGGTGATACCCGTCACCGCGACTTTGGCTAGGTAAATGTTTACCCCCAGATAATCATTGAGGACTTTCAAACCCAACAAAGAAATCCCCAAAGACAGGACATTTAAACCGACAAATTGGACGAACTCTAACCGGGTACTCATGCTCTGCCTCGCATTGTCGAAGGTCCAAAGCTTGTTCATGGTAAAGCTGTTGACCACCCCAAAACAGTACGAGACGGTCTGGGCCAAGAGATAGTTTATCCCGGCTGTGCGAATGAGCAAGAGAAACAGCAGAAAGTCAACGCCCGTGTTGACGCAGCCAACCAGCAGAAACCGCCACAAAGACTTGTACCTCGCCAGAGAGAACCGGTTTAAGTCTTTAGCGGGCGCGCGTAGAGAGTTTTGCATGTTAGTCATACCCCACCTTTTCTTTCAATATATAAAGCGGCCTGGCTTTGGCTTCGTCAGCTATCCGCCCGATGTATTCGCCCAGTATAGCGATAGCGGCCAGAGTAATTCCGTTACCGAACAAACCGACCGCAGCCAGCCAGTCCCAGCCCGGCGCGGCGAAACCGGTAAACAACCGCGCACCTAAGGCATAAAGCAAGTACAAGCCACTGGCTAGAATCATCGCCGTCCCAAGGTAACCGGCCAGTTTCAGCGGCTTGTAGGAAAAGGAAGTGATGCCGTCGGCCGCTAATTTCAGCATCTTGCGCAGAGGATACTTGGTTTCCCCAGCGAAACGCTCGTCCCGGACAAACTCCACTCCCGTCTGTTTAAAGCCGATCCAACTGGCCAGGCCCCGCACGTAACGGTTTCTTTCGGGCAGAGACTTGAGGGCATCGCAGGCCTTGCGGTCTAGTAACCGGAAGTCGCCGGCATCCAAGGGTACATCCACCTCGGTCAGACCGCGCAAAAGCTTATAGAAAAGTTTGGCGGTCAACTTCTTAAAAAAGGTTTCGCCCTTTCTCGCCGCTCTTCTTCCGTACACCACGTCGAAACCCTGCCGCCACTTCTCGATCATCGCCGGTATCACTTCCGGAGGGTCCTGCAGGTCGGCGTCTATCACAACCACCGCCGAGCCGCGGGAATGATCCATTCCCGCGGTTATGGCGGTCTGATGGCCAAAGTTCCGGGAAAAACTCAGGAGCTTGATATTCTCGTCCGTCCGGCAGAGTTCGCGTGCCAGATCCAGGGTTTGATCCCGGCTGCCGTCGTCGACAAAGATGATCTCGTAAGGCTCGCGGGTAGAGTCCAACACCTGTTTCAACCGCTTATAAGTTTCCGGAAGCACCTGCTCTTCGTTGTATAAAGGTACTACTACGGAGAGCTCAACTGGCCTGTTATCCATATTTACCCTCCATTCTACGAAATCAGGATGCCGCGGCGGGGTTCAAGTCGTACAACTGCAGGCCAGGCATACGGCCCATCCATGGAGAACCGCCCTTGCCGGCGGCAGACGCGTTGCCATCCCATTCCTGTTGCGGAACCAGGGTCCCATGTGCCTCCACCCACTGAGTAACCGCCATCTGATCGCCCATCCAACCGAACCCGGCGGTGGGATTAGAATTCTTTCCCCCGCTGACGCCAGGCGAACTGGCAACCATGAAATATCTGAGCTCGCCGGCCGCAACCATCTGCTGCAGCCGAGCCACCGTCAGTATGGGATCCCGTCCCATGAACCCGCCGACCGCCATCACCGCTTTACCGGTCTGCAGGATGATCGGCGCGGCCGTCATCGCGTTGGGAACCGCCACCAGATAGGTTGCGTTGCCGTTATGCCGGAGCAGAAAATTGACCAATTTCGACGTATTGATATTGCCGCCGAAACCGAATCCTCCGAAGCCCCGTCCGTTCGCGCCGTTCTCGGCCAACTCCGGACCGGCAGTGGGGCTGCTGGCGTTGGTCCCATACATCATGGGGGTAAGCGACCAGACCGCCGGGGCGACGAGCAGAGCGGACAAAGCGATCGCCGCGATGAACCTTGCTCCCCGGGCCGGTTCCGTCCCGCTCCTCACCTTGCCGATGACCAGGGCGAGGGCGCACAATCCGCTTACACCGGCTGCCACGGGGGTAAGCCAGGTACTCCACGCCGAATAACCGGACAGGATAAATACCTGTAAAGCGCCGGTGGCCGCCAGGGCCACAGGGAGGAAGTAAGCTTTCCACCCGCTCTCGTCCCGGTACAGCAGGTACATCTCCCGAAAGCCCATAGCCGCCAGTGCCGCTATCCCGGGCGCCAACATAGACATGTAGTACAGGTGGGCCAAACTGGCTATACTGAAATACACCACCATAGGGAGGACCCACAACCCCCAAAAGACCAGCGCCAGCCGTACAGTCCTGGATTCGTCCGGGTCAGCGCCGCGCCGCCTGCTTCTCAAATAGGCCCCGAGGATACCGAGGAAGGCCAGCGGCAGCAACCAGCTAATCTGTCCGGCCATCTGGTTGTCCAGAAGCCGTAAAAGTCCGCTGCCGCCACCACCCATGCCGAATCCGCCATGTCCCCGCGCCCCGCCGCTCCGAGCCCCTTTCCCTGTCGGGGCATGAAACCCGGCTTTGATGCCGGCGAGTTCGCGTTCCCAATTGTTCGTCAACTTTGGCGTAGCATTCGCCTTAAAGTCAAGGAACCCGTGTCGGGGGAGGACCCTCTGGATGCCGTTGTAGCCGACGGCCAGTTCCAGTTCCGAATTGGTCTGGCTGCTCCCTACGTAGGGACGCATAGAGGCAGGCGTCATATCGACGACGGTTATCCAAGAAAGGGATACCACCACAAGCACTGCTGTGGCCAGCGCCAGGTGTGCCAGCTTGCGTCCCGGCTTCACCCTGGCATAAAGCCAGTAGACCCCATAGAACGCCGGCACGACCAAAAATGCCTCGGCCATTTTGACGTTGAAACCAAGGCCCACGAGACCCAGGGCGAGTACCAGATACCTCAAACTGGACCGTTCAGCGGCAAGAATTAGAGCCCAGGCAGCGAAAAGAACCACCATGACCAGGATCGGGTCCGGTTCGTTGGTCCGGCTCACCGCCACCAGAATCGGAGTTACGGCCAAGACGCCGGCAGCCACAAGACCGCAGCTTTTGCCGAATACTCTCTGGACCAGATGATAAATCAGAGCCACCGATACTACTGTCGCCAGGGCCTCAGGCAGGATCATGCTCCAGCCGTGGAAGCCGAAAA
Organism: Peptococcaceae bacterium CEB3; assembly: GCA_001029295.1. Classification (GTDB taxonomy): domain Bacteria; phylum Bacillota; class Desulfitobacteriia; order Desulfitobacteriales; family Desulfitobacteriaceae; genus Acididesulfobacillus. The sequence goes on from LDXJ01000053.1 coordinate 80,664, forward strand.
GTCTCGCGCTGGCCGCCTGAAGCCAGAAAGCGACAGGCGGTTTGTCGATAGTCACATAGCCGCCTGGATCAAAGGATAAAAAGAAAAAGTTATGCCAACTCATTAGCATACTCTTTACCGCGGCAGCGTAATACGTGTTACCGTAACCTTCCGTGCCGACTGCATAATAACTGAGAAACCCGGTAACCGCCAGAATAAAGAACAAGATTATCTGATGCCACGTTCTTCGTATGGTCTCCATTGACTGTCCCCTTTCACGTTTGCCACCAGCTGTTCTGCTAAAGCTTGATATACTCCATCTCCCCTCCGTTCACAAAGTATTTTACCCGCCATTTGTTTCAATTTCTTGGGGGAGAATTTCAGGAACCTTGAACTTTTTGTGGACAGCTCCTACACAATTCGGGTACCAAATACGGGCAAAATCCGTTTTTAAGATCATAAAAAAATCCTCCCTTTTCGTGCTCTGAGGAGGATTAGGCTTCAGATTATGCCTTTGATTTGGTTTAGCTAATTTAGCCGAAAAATAACCTGTTTTCAAGCTTGTTTGTTCAAGAACGGGCAGAGGCCCATCCTGCAGATCACTTGCAGAAAGAAGAATATAGCAAATATCTTCTCATCCGCCATTCAGAGAAATCCCCCTCAGGCTGTACCGTCAGCATTAAAGAGGAGGCCATCAGAAAGGAGTTGGAGACAGCCGTTGGATGATCCTCATAACGAATGATGTGACCAACGCTAAACCATGAAGCAATCGCTCATCAGCTTATCTAAACTACGCATCCAACTAGTAAATGGAACTCGAATCCTGTTCCCGCTTACTGAAAATCAAAGCACCATCTACAAAGCGTTTAATGTTAAAGGACCTGTGTAGGTATAATTATCGACGGGATCTTAGGATTAATATACTCCGAAGGAGAAATTATATGGATTTGAAATTGAAGATACCATTAACAGTTTTGGCGGCAAAATTAACGTTTATGATACAATAGACTTACAACTTGCAAGAAAGCCGTAACCCCACAGTATGAGCCAGACTGTGTGAAAACGACTAGGCATACCGTGGGTCCCAACACCTATTACTTGGTCATCTATCTGGGAGTTCAGCATGACCCCAGCCATTCTTCCCGTTACTCCATCCTGAAGTTAGCCCTTCGCTCGAGCGCTTCGCTAAGATTGTACAGTCCAACGTCCATTTTCATGCTCTGATGGTGCCGCCCGAACGGTATGAGGGTCTTGCCCGAGGACCACAATTGCCTCACAGGATTCTCAGCAAATTTTAAGAAGTCCCGGATATAATGGTTGGCATATTCCCAAGCGGCGCGTGAGCAGCATAACGCACTGGATCAACGCAACAAAAGATCAACGCGATAAAGGAGAAAAGGGATGGATAACAAACCGACTACCGAACCCACGGCTGGAGTGAGTGACAAAGAGAAAATTCGTCCGGTGATTCTGACCGCCTTGACAGACATCTGCGGTACAGCGGAAGTCGCCAACAACCCTCAGCTCGATCTTTTTGCCCGAGGCCTCCTCGACTCCTTCGGCCTGGTCGAGCTGATGTTAACCATCCATGAGCAATTGGGCCTGGAGATTGCACCCACGGAAGTAGAGCGGGAAATGTGGTCGACCCCGGAGAAAATAATCGGCTATCTTGAGGGGAAAACGAGATGATCCGCCACCGTTTGGCACCTCTGGGCGTGGCCGTCGGGCTTTTTTTTCTGACCATTTTGGCGGTCGGCCCCCTGAGCCGCTGGTGGGTCAGCCGCTCCATTAGACCGGGGATGATCGAAACCGCCAGCGAGAGTCTTATTCCCTCACTTTTTCAGGGAACTCTTTTACAGAGCATGGCCTTAAAAGACCCGGCCGTAGTGCCCATGTATGGATCCTCAGAGTTTGGGCACGGGGGTCCTTACAATCCCACCAAACTCTTCGCCGGCAGGCCCACCGGTTGGACCCCATATCTGGTGGGACACGCGGGTTCCTTGGCCCTAATCCAGGCCCTCTACGCCGGAGCGCAGGACTTAAAAGGTAAAAAGATCGTCCTTTCCCTGTCGGCACAGTGGTTCCACCCCGGGGAAATCGCCCAAAACCCATTCGCCGCTAATTTCTCCGCCCTGCAAGCCTACAAGATGCTCTTCAACCCTAGTTTGACTGTCCGGACTAAGGAAGCGCTGGCCCAACGCCTGCTTCAATTCAACGAGGTCAAGCACTCTTATCCGGTACTCGCCGGACTGCTCAAATATTACGGCCGTCCCAGCCCCGTTTCGCGCCTGATGGAAGCCCTCTATTGGCCAGCCGCCAAGGTTGAATTGGCATCTTTGGAAATTCAGGACGCGACTAAAACCCTTCAGGTTCTCCACCATTTGCCGGCAAAAGAAGTCGCTAAAAATGCCCAAGATCCGTCTTGGAAGACCTTGCCCCCCTGGTCACAAATGCTCAAAAAGGCAACGGCCGACGTAGCCAAGGTGGAAACCAACAACCCTTTCGGCATCAACAACAACTTTTTTAAGGGTAAAATCAAAAATCTGCAGAAGTTCAAAAACTCCGCGCTTAAAGGGCGTTTTTATCCTTCACCCGAATACGCGGATCTCAACCTCTTGATGCAGGTGCTGAAAAACGAGGGGGCCGACCCCATTTTTTTGATTCAGCCGGTCAATGGCCGTTGGTATGACTTCACCGGATTTCCCAAATGGCAGCGGCAGAAATATGACGAGCAGGTTCGCGCTATGGCGCACCGCTACGGCTTTGCCCTGGCAGACTTCACCAATCACGCCTATGATAAATATTTCATGGATGATCCCTCTCATCCTAGTGAGAAAGGATGGGTTGAATTCAATGAAGCATTGGATCGGTTCGTTCATCAAAAACCCTAAGACGGTCTGGGTGACCCGGGTCATTTATTACTACCTGATCCTTATGGGACTTTTTATCCTCTATCTGGTAGGAAAACAGCACACCCCGCCCCCGTTTATTTACAACGGTTTTTAAAGGGCTATGAGCACGAAGATAAGGACGAGCGAGCATCTGCGAATTAATCTTAATTTGTTGAAAGAGGGAAGTGAAAACATGCTCTTGCAGCAGATCGAGCACTGGGCGGAACAGACCCCACATCATTTGGCCCACAAGCACAGAGAGCAGTCTTTAACTTACGCGGAACTCAAAGCTTCCTCAGATGCCTTGGCCGTTTGGCTGCGGGAGAAGGCAGCTCCTGATTCTCAAAAGCCTCTCCCCATCGTCGTCTATGGCCATAAAGAAAGTGAGATGCCCGTTCTTTTCCTGGCCAGCGTCAAAGCGGGTTATCCGTACATTCCCGTAGATGTATCTGTTCCCCCCGAGCGCTTGCGCAAAATCCTGGAAACCTCCCAAGCCGCGGCAGTGCTCTCTCCCCGAGCCCTTCCCGAAACGGTGAAAAAGAGTGGTTTACTTTGGCAAGAGCACATTCACCTGGACAATATCCGCTCGTTGGCACCCCGCGGAACCCGGCCCAAGCCGGAATGGCTGATTGGCCCCGACGATGTCTGGTATATCATTTTCACCTCAGGCAGCACCGGTGAACCCAAGGGGGTGCAGATTACGCGACGCGCTTTGGAGACTTTCGTCGATTGGGTCAACCGCCAGTACTGCCCTCGCCCGGAAGAAGAAGTTTTCCTCAATCAAGCCCCTTTCTCCTTCGACTTGTCCGTCATGGATCTGTACATGTCCCTGAGCAGCGGAGGGACTCTCTGGAGTGTGGATCAGGAGCAAATCACGAATGCCAAGGAGTTGTTCCGGTCTTTGCGGGAAGCGCACTTGAGCTATTGGGTATCGACCCCTTCCTTTGCGGAAATGTGCCTTCTGGATCCTGGTTTTACCCAAGCACTCCTCCCCTCTCTGAGGTATTTCCTCTTCTGCGGCGAAGTCCTTCCGAATGACGTAGCCTCCCACCTCTTGGCCCGTTTCCCCCGGGCCCGGGTCATCAACCTTTACGGTCCCACCGAGTGCACCGTCGCCGTATCCGGAGTGAATATTGACGCGGACACCGCCAGGAATCCGGAACCACTCCCTGTGGGTGAAAATTCCCCTGATTGCCGGATCTATATCTGTGACCCGGAGGAACTTGACAGAATAACCAGTGGAACGGACCGGAGACCTTTAGGGACGGGCGTACCTGCCCACCCTCTTCCCCAAGGGGAAAAAGGGGAAATCGTCATTGTCGGTCCCAATGTCAGTATCGGCTATCTCAACCGCCCTGAGCTGACAAGACAGGCCTTCTTTGAGTGGACTGAGGAGGGATGCACCCAGCGAGCCTACCGCACGGGAGACATCGGCTGCCGGCGCCACGGACGGTTATTTTACCTGGGGCGGAGGGATTTCCAGGTCAAGCTGCACGGATATCGGATTGAGTTGGGAGAGATCGAGGAACAGTTGCGCAAACTGCCCGGAATCGAAAATGCCGTCGTGCTCCCGGTTGAGCGGCGGGGAAAGAACGCGGCCCTGCAAGCTTTCATTAAGCTAGGCGCAGACTCTACCGTTCCGAAGCTAGGCGCTGACTCTACCGTTCCGAAGCTAGGCGCTGACTCTACCGTTCTGTCGGCGGCGAAGCCCTCAAATCTCCATCTCACTCTTGAAGCTGGCCCCCGCGGGGCAACAGAGCCCCACCGGACGGCAGAGGAACCCGGCGGGCCGAACCACACCCTTAGTCTGGGACTGAACTTGCGGGAACAGTTAAGCCGGGTCTTGCCCGCCTACATGCTGCCCCAGCGTTACGTTTTCATCCAAAACATCCCTCTGACGGCCAACGGCAAGGTGGACCGCAGAGCACTGCTAGGAGGACACTATGATCCCGTATGACAGCTTCCCCTTTTTCTTATGGCTTCTCATTCCCATCCTCCCAGCCGTCGTCTTGGGTCTCACCCAAGCCTCCCCCAGGACCCGTTCCCTCTGGATTATGCACGTATCCATCGGCATGCTTTATTTGATTCTTCGTCCCCTCACTTACTTTACTCAAGCCGTCGTCTATTTTGCCTTCGAGTTCGCCCTCGTCCGCACCTATCTGTACTACCGTCAATCGGAACGCCACCGGAACAAGGCTTATGTCTTTTATCTGGCCGTAATCGCCAGCCTCTTGCCTCTCCTCTTGGTCAAATTCGTCCCCTTGCTCGGACTCAATCACTACGTGCAGACCCTCCTGGGAAATCCGGCCACAACAGCCCTGGCTGGGCACGCCCAACAGCACGCTCAAGCCGCTCACTCGGTCCGGGGTTTCTCACCGTCACTTCCCGCCTCTCCGACCCCCTCCGGCTATCAATCGTTCCCGCAGGTCCAATCTCCATCGGGAGTCCAGCCTCTGTCGGGGGTCCAGTCTCTGTTGGGGATTCACACTTTGCCCGGCACTCACGTTGTTTCGGCCGCTCCTTCCAACCAAGGCCAGATGAAACCCATCTGGAACTCTCTCCTGGGATTTCTGGGAATTTCCTACGTCACCTTTCGCATCGTAGGAACCGTGATTGAAATTCGGGACGGCCTGATCAAGGAGGTCAACCTGGGAGACTTCATCAGCTTCGTCCTCTTTTTCCCCACCCTGGCTTCCGGCCCGATCGATCGCTACCGCCGCTTTCTCGCCGATCTGAGAAAAACTCTGACCCGGCAAGAATATACCGGATACATGATTGAGGGACTTGAGTACATTTTCCGCGGCTTTCTCTATAAGTTCATCATCGCTTATCTGATCAACCGCTATGCTCTCGCTCCCCTGAATCATGCCCACGCTTTCTGGCCCACGGTCAAATACATGTATGCCTACAGCGCTTACCTCTTCTTCGATTTTGCCGGCTACAGCGTCTTTGCCATCGGTGTGAGCCGCTTTTTCGGAATCAAGTCCCCCGAAAACTTCAAAGCCCCCTTCTGGGCCAAAAACATTAAGGATTTCTGGCAGCGCTGGCACATTTCGCTTTCCATGTGGTTCAGGGACTACATCTATATGCGCTTTGTCCTGACGAGTGCCAAAAAGAAATGGCTGACCAACCGCTATACGGCCTCGGCCGCCGGCTACCTTCTCCTCTTCCTCCTGATGGGGATTTGGCACGGCACTGAGTGGCATTACATCATCTACGGGCTCTACATGGCAATTCTGATGATCGGCTTCGAATTTCTGGAACGTCTCAATAAAAAGAAACATTTCTGGGGACAAGGAAAAGCCTGGGATATGTTGGCCCGGATTTGCACGCTCCAGCTGACCTGCTTTGGCCTGCTCATCTTTTCCGGGCACCTGTTTTAGGAGTGATTCACCGCTGAACACTCCTTTTGCCCCCGGGGCGGGAGAAGATCACGTCTGTCATTGTCATGCGCGGCGCACAGAAAAGCCCTTTGACTTCTTCCTGAAACCGCTCTGAGGAGACTCTGGGATCATGGGTTCCGTAAACCACGCTGACCATGGGGTAGGCTTCCTCAATCACGTCCACGTACATCTTGACAAAGGGACAGAGCGAAACCATGCAGAAGGTGAGATGAATGGCGTCGACATTCATCTCCGCCAAGGCCCTGACTTTGTGAAGTATTTTTTCCGGTGCCCGCACCGTCGGACAACCGGCGCAATTGACGATGCCGATTAACTCCAATTTTTCATCCTTCGGGTAACGGCTGAATTCTCCCTGTCGTTTGCGCAGATCCCGCATACATAGACCAAAAGCACAATCATATTCCTGGGTCACGTTCGAACAGCCCAGGATACCAATTCTCCTAGCCACATGACTCCCTCCCTTGAACCTCTCCACAACTGAAGACAAAGACTCAATTCAGACCGGGCTTTGCTAGTCAAACTCGGGCAGGTTGTACTGGGCGAGTTTTCGGTACAAGACCGAGCGGTGAATACCCAAGGCGCGGGCCGCTTGCATCTTGTTACCCTTAGTTGCGTAGAGGGCATTGAGGATCATATTTTTTTCCGCCTCATACAGACATTCTTTCAAGGTACTCGAGCACTCCTCACGGTTGGGCAACCCCGCCCCCCGCAGCAAATGGGCCGGGAGATCCCTCAGATCAATTGAGTCGTCCGTACATAAGTTCAGCATCCGCTCCAGGACGTTTCCCAACTCTCTCACATTGCCCGGCCAGTGGTACGCTTTCAAAACCCCCATGGCTTCGGGGGAAATGCCCTGTACCCCCGTTCCCAATTCCCTATTTAATTTAGCGATCAGGTGGTTGGCCAAGAGTTCAACATCATCGGACCGTTCTCTCAGAGGCGGCAGTTCCAGGGAGATGACGTTGAGCCGGTAAAACAGGTCGGACCTGAACTTCTTTTCCTTAACAAGCTGTTGCAGATCCCGGTTGGAAGCGGCGATGATCCGCACGTCGACAGGAACAGGCTGTGTCCCGCCCACCCGTTCGACTTCTTTGTCTTGGATGACCCTCAAAAGCTTAGCCTGCATGGCCAGGCTCATGTCGGACGCTTCATCGAGGAGGATCGTCCCTTTATTCGCCAACTCGAATTTGCCTGGTTTACCTCCTTTACGTGCTCCGGTGAAAGCGCCGTCACTGTACCCGAAAAGCTCGCTTTCCAACAATTGTTCCGGGACGGCGGCACAGTTGATTTTGATGAAGGGGCCCTTGCGGCGCGGCCCAGAATTATGAATGGAACTGGCGAATATTTCCTTGCCCGTGCCACTTTCGCCTGTAATCAAGACGGTAGACGAGGATTGGGCCGCCCGGACCGCCAAATTCTTGGCTTTCATCAAAGCCGCGCTGGTGCCAACAATGTCATCGAAGGTATAGTCCGAAACGTGGATTTTTCTGAATTCTTCCTTATAATACTCCAGATCATTTTCCAGCTGGATCATTTTCTTGGCAAAGACCCGGGCAATAGCCATATCTTTAAAGAGGGTCTTGCCAATCGCGCCGATGATTTTACCGTCCTTCTTGATTGGCACGCGCATCATGATGAATTCCCGCTCACCCACTTTCCAGAGTTCCGCAAACTGAGGATTACCCGTCTGGACTGTTTCGGGCAACTGTGAATGGGGCGTTATCTCCAGGATGTGTTTCCCAATGACTTCTTCCAAACTGAATCCCACCACATCGAGATAAAACTGGTTCATCATGACCACGTGGCAATGCTCATCGACCACAACCAGCCCCTCATGGGGGTTTTCAACGACCGCTTCCAGAGTCGCCTTCAGTTTTTGCGTGGTATGCAGTTCCTCGCTGACACTTTCCAAATCCGTGACATCCTGGAAGACAGAGACAGCACCGATCACTTTGTCGCGCCAAACGATAGGCGTCCGGTTACTGATCAGGATTTTGTCGCCCAGTTTTTCCTTATCTGACAAAAGGGGGACACCGCTTTGAGCAACGGTAAATAAGGCCGAGTTGGGCACCAAGCGAAAAATATGCTGACCGAGAAATTCTTCCGCCCGGCAATTGAAAATCCGCTCGGCGGCCGGATTCAAAAAGACGATCCCGCCCTCCGCATCGATCACGATGACGCCGTTGTGGACGGACTCCAGCACCTTGCGAAAGATCTCAGTCAATTCACCCTGCCACACCGAATCACCCAAAGAGATTACCCCCCTCGTTCCGCTCCCTGGCAGCAATTTGCGGATCCCGGCTCCAATAAGCAGTGTAAGCAAATTCAGTCCATTCTTAATAGACTGTATAACTTAATTATAAAGAGGAAGGGTCTATGATTGCAAGCATTCCCAACATATCTACAATATTTGCACCAACGTCTGCAGCACTTTTTCCATGATAGCGGTGTTGAGCCTGGCATCCACCGTCTCGGGTTTAAACATAAGCATGAGTTCCTGACCTAATTTCAATCTGTCCGAAGGGTAAAAATTGGTATCCACAGGGATAGCGCCGAGGTTCAGGAAGAAATGTTTGCGTGCGTCCAATCCCTCCCGGGTTTGGCTCACTTCCAGCAACATTCCTTCTATTTCCGGATGGTTCTTTTCCATGAAAGAGACAACTTTGTGATAAAAGAAACTGCCGATCCCCCGGTTGCGATATTCCGGCAGGATGCAGATATGCTCCAAATAGGCCAGGCAGGCTCTGTGCATCCAGTAAAAACAGGCTACCCCGATCACTTTATCCTTTTCCAGCGCCATAAAGATATAATATTGGTTGGGAACCATCTTGCCGTTATCCAAAACCTTTTGCGTCATCTCCTGTTGTTCGGAGGCGGAATATTCAAAAACAGTGCGCAGGATCCGCATACCCTCTTGGAAATAGCGATCCTGAGGACCTTTACTCTGAACGAACCGGATATTGTCCGCGTCCACCTCTCTGATATTGCCAAGTCCGTCCTTGATCACGATCTCCTTGTGCTTAATCAGAGCCAGGTCGCCCGTATCGACGCCCGCCGCGTTCGCCTCGTCCGTATCGATATGAAACTCTGTCATGCCGGCACTGACCAAACGCACCAGGACATCGTTATAGGAAACCGTCTTTTCTCCTTTGATCAGGATATCCACCTGGTCCCGGTCTGCCAACCCCAGGCTCTTGGCCTCTTGAGCTAACAAATGGATATGAGCTTTGGCAATCATGCAACCTTCTTCCAGAATGAGCATTCCTTCCGGGCCCACCAACACGCACCCCGGGGTTCCTCGCAAATCACCGGAATTCCGGTAAGGGGCGTCAATGCCCACCGTAAAAGTGTCGGTCCGTGACAATTCCACTTGAGTTTGCGCTCGGGCCGGTCCTATAATCCTAACTTTCTGCAACACCCCTTTGGGGCCGACGACCGTAACGGTCTCCTTGCAAGCAAATTGGCCGGCCTGACCTAACTCTCGTAACACCTTCAAATGATAGCCTTGGCCAAAAAGCTCTTCCACGTGCTGCTGACTGAGGTGAACGTGGGCTCTGGAAATGCCGATCGTCACCAGCCATTTGTTGTTGTCCATTTTCAGATCATAGGTCGGCAGTTGATAAAGAGATACACTCATTTTTCTACCACTCCTTTTATCATCTTCGTTGGCAAAGCTCGAAGCAACGAGCAGGTTTTACGGTCCCAGAGCCGCCCCACCGTCCCGCCGCCGCTTCCCCTTGCCTCAAGAGTAGTAGCAAGAATCGTGCCAACCGCATGAATTTTCTGCCTAACCTGTCTATAAGTCTGGCGAAGTGCCTATTTGCAAGGGGCCTGTCGTCCGCGTCTTCTTTTCCGCCCGTGCCCAGTACAAGCAGGAAACTAGCCAAACCGTCCTCAATTGCGACATACCCGCTAACCCAAACGTGCCCTTTGCCGCTTGGTAAGCGCTATTGCACAAACCGTCGTTGAAAAGCGACACCGTCGTTCAACCGCAACACCGAAGGGGACATATCAGATCCACTGCCGATGATTCCACTGCCGATGATGACCAAAAAGCTTAGCCGCATGCCCCTGGATTTATCCATGGGGTAAGGCATCGGAAATACATGAATCCTAAGAAAGTGTCTTCCATAACAGGTAATTCGGTATTATAATCTAGGTAGAACTTATATTCGATGAGGGAGGTGAGAGCCCATAAAGGCCCCCTCCGTGTACGGATGCCGAATTCACTAAGGACTCACTTTATTTCTGATAAAGTAATGGGTAATGTGTGGATTACTCGTTTTTCGTGACTGGATCTCAAATTGCCTCAGGGACGATATAAGGGGAGTAAGCTTTGAGTGCCCGTAGTTCCTTGTATCAAAATCCGGATAACGTTTGTTGAGCCTTTTTCCGACTTCACCCAAAAAAGCCCAACCGTCTTCGTCTGAACTCTCCGTTACGATGATTTTTATCGATTCTATCAGTTCTTCCGTATTGGCCATACCTTCTTTCTGTGCATCCTGCTTTTCCGTCCTGTCATTGGCATGCACTCTCCCGGCATTTGTCGGGATTACCCCTAAGACTTCAAGATATTTGAACTTTTCACAAGCCGCTATGAAAGGTGCCGGCGTTTTCTTCTCGCCCATACCGATCACATACATTCCGGCCTCTCTTAAGCGGGCCGCCAGCTTTGTGAAATCACTGTCACTCGAAACAATGCAGAAACCGTCCACGTTATTGGAATAAAGAATATCCATAGCGTCAATGATTAAGGCCGCGTCTGTCGCGTTTTTACCTGTCGTATAGCTATATTGCTGGATTGGAGTAATAGAGTAATTAAGCAGCACCGTTTTCCATGATGCCATTTGCGGCTTGGTCCAATCTCCGTAGATTCGTTTATAGGTTGGTATCCCATGGTTCGCGATTTCATCAAATATGTACTTTATATATTTGTCCGATACATTATCCGCGTCGATCAGAATTGCGATTTTCTTATCACTTTCCATATTTCAGCCCCCTTATATTAATATTCGATTATATTATTACCTAAATTAATACCGATATTGCTTCTCCTCTTAGAAATTTATCCCCCTTAACCCAGCTAACCCACTTGGACCGCCGCAGCTCACTTTCACCCATTAGCATTCTACATCTCTCAAGGTATTTCCTCCCGGAGCGGAAAATATTACAGCCTCTCCTTCATACCCTTTCATTGCTCGAACTGTACGCGTCTCTAAAGCTCAGATAATCCAATAACAAACTACATGCCTCATCGGCTGCCTTGAGCTTAAATCTCGCTTGGTCCTCCACAGTCTTGTCATCCGCCTTATCTGATACTCCTTTGATGGAAAAGAACGCTTTGTTATTTAAATAGCATACATGCGAAAATGCCGCAATCTCTTGGTCTACCGCTATTGCCCCATATTTGCTCTCTAAATTCGAACGTAACCCCTGATCTCTAATTCGCCTGTCTCCAGAAACCAATGTTCCATAATGAACGACAACGTTCCTCTTTTGGGCAAAATTCCTGAAGGTCTCAATGCATTTCAGGTCAGTCGAGATTTTGCCGGAACGACCCGAGTATAGATCTTTTACGTCAGTGCCAAGCCCAGCATCATGAACATCGTGTTGAAATGTCACTAGCGGAACAACCACGTCCCCACCACGAACCTTGTCACCCAAACCACCACATATCCCCGTCATGTACATTGCCTGCGGATTGAACTGGGTGATCAAAAGCTGAGTACAACCGGCACATTTCACCTTTCCCACTCCGCAAATGACTGAGATAACCTCCAGGTTAGCACCGTAAACATGCTGATTAAATGTCCAACCGGCAATTTCGCATGAGTGGGTTATCTGCCATTTTGAATTAAGATAACTTAGCTCAGGTTCCCACGCCGCAACAATTCCGACCCTCCTCATCCTTGTTCCTCACATTCTCATCTTCCTCATCTTCCTACAACTACCACGCTTTTGTCCGCTTTTCCTCCCTGCCATAACCTCTCCGTCTGCAAGCGTTGTATCGACCCCGGCTGCAAAAGGCACGGAGAACATGCCGTTATTCCTGTCGGACAAGCCCATTATAGCCTATGAGCAAACCATCTACAATCCTGATTAAACACAAAGAGGGCATTGATTACGTAAACTATATTGGGTCCAAATAATTAGATACTTAATACTTAGGGGGTGTCGATTGTCAGAAAGATCTATTTTACTCTAGTAATAGCTGTTTGTGTGCTTTCCCTCATAACATGCAGCAGCTTTTCTAATCTAGCTAAGCAAAATGAAGAATTGAAACAAGAACTCCAGAAGTCCAATAAAAAAGTAACAACTTGGGAAGAAACGTATAAGTTGCGAAACATTTTAGACTCAACGGCTTATTATATTTTGGAACATTTACAAAAAGGGGATACTGCATATTTGGAGGATAGAATTACCGATAATGTAACAATTAGCGGTAGTAAACTCACCTTCAAAAAAACCAGGCATCGAATATTTAATCCCTAAGACTAAATACCATCTTAGACAAAGAGCTTTTGGGTTTATAAATGACAAAAAGACCAGATTCTTTTTGATTTATGAAATATCGCCCGATGATACTCAAAGTGTGGGGGAGCACATCTATACGCTGAATTTCCTTTTTGAATTAAAGGACGGCAAATGGTTGTTAGATTCCTTGGATAAAGATGAATAGAGGATTTTGGCAATCACCCTGCGGGCAAACCCTGGACATAGTACCGTAAAACTCCCACCTCTTCAAGCGGGAGTGGGTCCCACGTAGGTCCACGTTCCCTGCTTCGGTGGGGTAGACTCGGCCTTTGGCAGACATTGTCCACCGGACAATGTCTGCTTCGCCGCGAAGTATCCTTTTGGGGTAAGAGGCTTCGACGAAAGCCATCCTCCGGCGCGACCGCAATCATCACTGGCTGCGCCTTCGGCGATAGTCATCCTCAGCTGTCGGGTCATCCTTTGACAGCGTACGGCTTCGGCGTTAGCCTCCACTGGAGACTAACGTTACTGGAGGCTTTCGTCACCGAAGTCATTCTCACCGCACAAGTATTCTTTGAAAGCCTGCGGTTCGGCGATAGTGTCCACAGGACACTATCGTGATGTTCAGCTTAAGTTGAACGAGTTCACTTGAGCTCTATGAGACAACTCCATAATACTCAGCCGCGACCTGGGCGGCACAATCCGGCCCGCAGGCCGCACACCCGTGCTCATCTGCGGCGGTTAGAGCAGCTCTCGTCTTATCCGGATCGACCGAAAAACTAATCTGCCCCTCAATATTCCGGACGACCCGGGCCTGAGCCATTTGCCTGTCTTCTTCCCAGGCCTGTTTGTTTCCACGGGCGAGATCGGCTGCGTGAGCGGCGATGCGGGCCGCAATGACTCCCTCCTTGACATCCTCTTCCGTCGGCAAGCCTAAATGCTCCGCCGGGGTCACGTAGCACAGGAAATCCGCACCGGCTGCACCGGCGAGAGCCCCACCGATGGCGGCTGTGATATGATCATATCCAGGTGCCACATCGGTCGCTAGGGTGCCTAAGATAAAGTAAGGCGCCCCCTTGCACAACCGTTTCTGTACTTGGATAGTCGCCTCCACATGGTGCATGGGGACGTGTCCCGGCCCTTCCACCATCACCTGAACCCCCGCAGCCTGGGCCCTCTCTACGAGTTCCCCCGCCACGATCAATCCCTGTAGTTGCGCGGCATCCAGGGAGTCGGCGGTGGAACCGGGACGGATGGCGTCTCCCATACTTAAGGTTACATCGTATTTTTTCAAGATCTCCAGCAAGCGATCAAACTGTTCGTAGAGGGGGTTTTCTTGGTTGTTGTGCAGCATCCAGGCCGTGAGAAAGGAACCGCCGCGGCTAACTACATCTGTCACCCGTCCGGTTCCCCGCAGTCTTTCCAGGACGTCAAAATTATAGGCACTGTGAATGGCCATGAAATCCACCCCGTCCATGGCTTGTTTTTCGATCGTCTCAAACATATCCCCGGCGGTCATCGCCACAATGCTGCCCCGTTTTTCGATGGCTTCGATCGCGGCCTGATAGATAGGCACAGTGCCGACGGCAAGATTTGCCTTTGCCAGAGCCAGGCGTCTCATACCGTCAATATTTCCGCCGGTGCTTAAATCCATCAGGGTATCACATCCAGCCTCTTCCACAAACGCCAGTTTTCTTTCCTCTAGGGAGAGGTCCTCACGGTTGCTGGAGGTGCCAATCAAGGCATTGACTTTGATCCGTAAATCCGGACCGATGCCGCAGTAGGCAAATCCTTTCCGGTGCATATTATGGGGAATGACGATCCGGCCGGATGCAACTCCCTCCAGGATGGAATCAATATCCATCTCTTCCCGTTGCGCAACTGTTTCCATCTCCGGCGTAATTTTTCCTGCCCTGGCAGCTGATGCCTGAGTCATTTTTCTTCATTCCTTCCTTAACCATTTTCTTTAGGCCCTGCTGAAGTACGGTTTCGAAGACGAAACCTCCTGGCCTCGTGGGACTTCGGGAATGTCCCCGTCCCCGCCAATCTTAAGTTTGAGCCTCCTGGTATATTAACAACTCACTTTTGCGGTACCCAGGTATTTGGATACAATTTCCATGGCGCAGTACTTTCCGCACATTGCACATCCGGCCACGCTGTCGTCACTTCTGGTTTTTCGTATCTTCTCAGCGCGTCCCGGGTCTATCGCCAAGTCCATCTGTTTTTGCCAATCTAAAGCCTTCCTGGCCCGGGATAACGCCAGATCCCATTCCGCTGCCCCGGGCAGACCTTTGGCTAAGTCGGCGGCATGAGCCGCGATCCGGGCCGCCACCACCCCTTCATGAACCTGATTGACATCAGGCAAGCCGATGTGTTCGGCCGCCGTTACATAGCATAAAAACTCAGCCCCTGCCCAGGCACTGATGGCCCCGCCGATGGCCGCGCTGATATGGTCGTAGCCGGCGGCAATATCCGTCACGACAGGACCGAACACAAAGTAGGGAGCCCCTTTACACAGGCTTTTTTGCAAAGTCACCGTCGCTTTTAGCTGGTTCAAAGGAACATGCCCGGGTCCTTTCACCATGACCTGCACCCCCGCTTGCCGCGCCCTCCGTACCAGTTCGCCCATGACTACCAGTTCCTGGACTTGAGCCCCATCCAGCGAGTCAGCCAAACAGCCCGGACGCATCCCGTCCGCAAGACTGACAGTAACGTCATATTTCCGGGCAACATCCAAAACCCGATCGTAATGTTCGTAGAGCGGGTTTTCCTGCCGGTTATGCAACATCCAGCCGATCAAGTGGGAGCCGCCGAAACTTACCAGAGAATCAAGCCTGCCTTCTTGTTTTGCCCGCTCCACAACGCTCATGGTCGTGCCGCAGTGCAGTGCCAGAAAGTCGACACCGTCGGCAGCCTGCCGTTCGATCACTTCGAATAATTCGTCAACTTCCATCTTCAGGGATGAGCCGTACTTGCGGGCCGTTTGAGCCACTGCCTGATAATAAGGCAACGTTCCCAGCGGCGTTGTTGTATTAGCCAGACTTTCCCTGCGCATGGCATCAATATCGCCGCTGACGCTCAGATCCATGATGGCATCCGTTCCCGCTGCCACGGCTGTTCTGATCTTAGCCAGTTCACTCTCCGGGCTTCCTTTGTCGCCGTACAAACCAACACTTGCGCTTACTTTGGTTCTTAGCCCTTTCCCGATGCCGGTGGGGGTGACGTTTTGGCGTCGTACGTTCCGGGGTATGACAATCGTCCCTTCCGCCACTCCCTCTCTGATAAATTCCGGTGTAACTTTTTCCTGGGCAGCCACAGATTCCATTTCCGGCGTAATTACGCCTTTTAGGGCGGCGCTGAGCTGGGTCATACTTTTCATCCTCCTTTTTTTGTCACATAAAAAAACCACGCCGAAATAGGGCGTGGATTTTACCATTATCCTCACCTAACCAACCTTACTCGCGAGGCTGGTATAGATCATTACAGGCAGGTCTCCTGACTCAGGCTCATCGCTAACTTGCCCCTTCCCCCTTTTGGAGTGGTTATGGCAACAGCTCACCTTCACAGTGGCGGGTCCGTCCGGGAATCACACCCGGTTTCCTATTCTCCCCTTATGGGCACCTGTAGTATGCATATTCACATTTTTCACTCTCAGTTTAGCTTTCTTGCCAAGGCTTGTCAAGCCCCTATATCAAACTGATCACACTTCCTGGCCAAACAGAGACAACGTCACCTCTGCCGCAGGAGTGCTGCTCCAAGACACGGCTTGATTAGCGAGTCCCTGTATGGGAACCGGGAACAGCAAAACTTGACTTGAGTCAGAACCCATCCGCAGTTTCAAGAGAGTCTTGGCCGAAACTCCGGTGCCGAATTTAACGGTAAGCGTACTAGTATTATTTGTAGCCGTACTCAAAACGATCCCGTAGACCCTGACCGATTTGCCGCTGGCCGGTGCCCAGACGACGATGTCCGTGAAAGCGGTAGTCTGCTCATTGAAGCGGTAACCCAAGGTCGGCTCCAGTGGACGATCGTTCAACGCTCTCCCCCCCGGCGCTGGCTGTAAGAATTGCCCCGCATTTTTCTTAGCCTTGTCTGCTTCACTTTACGCTTCGGAGCGACATATCCGTCAGCTTCTTTGTCTCGTTGGGTTGTCTCGCCGCTCGAGGGGGGGTTTTCAGTCTGTACGTGTGGCGATTACCTAAGCGATTCGTTACGATTCAAGACTCGCTTTCCGCGACCCCGGAGGACTACGAAGACCCAAGCTTACCGGAAGCGGGCCGATAGATGACATGCTCCATGATCATGACCGCCACCACCTCGAAGAGTCCGGATACGAAAGGTAATCCGCTATCCGTCAACTACCGTGGTCACCGCACTCAAGGCTCTTCTTGTACCTGGGTTATGTACCAACCACTAGGTCCAAGTTGAACAGTGAATGTTATTGGAGCGTCCTTCGCGCCACCTACCATCGTATTTTTTGAGTCTTTTATAGTAACTGAATAAACCATGTTAACGTAGACAATGCCACTCTTCTTTTTTTCTGATTGCTCCCTAATGTTAAAATCGATATTAAACGGTTTCGAGTATTCCGGCCGGTTGACTGGATAATCCTTATATAAATTTATTCTAGTAAACACCTCTTTAGACATATATTTCGAAATTTCGTCCGTATACCCTTTATCTGTCAAAAAAGCGGTTTTGACCACATCCTGTATATCTACATATTTAGGAATCACACTGCTGCTTTGTCTGCCACACCCCAAAGTTGTTAAAGTAAGTACCCCCAGCAAAATGATTAGTAGCCCTCGTTTTCTCATCTGCATAGAACCCTCCTTCTTACACTCCACAACGGCTAAAGCCGTGCAGCTTCTTTTCTTTGGGCGTCCCCCCGTCTCATCTTGGCTTTATTCTCACGAATCCGGTCGAAAATGACGACGGTGTCAAGTTTAATGGGTTTCGCTCAGGTTTCTCTCTTGGCTTCCGCGCCGCCGGGTTCAAGAATTCTCCTCCTCATATTGTTTTAAGGCATTGAGCATGGTACCGCGCACGGTGACAGACAGGTTTCTTATGATTTGCTCCGGCCTTTCCTTCATACCCCTCTGTATCCACTGAAGGAGAAGCCCCACAAAAGACACTGTGTAAAAATTGGCCAGGAAGTCTTTGTAGGTCTCATCCACCCTCATGTCGGCCGCCATGGTAATCACTACATGTTTGACCAAACCGTAGACGACCGAATAGAGGAAATTCTCCAGGTGATCGCGTCCCAAAGAATGAAAAGTGCAGAGACATATTTCCTGGTTTTTTTGGATGTATAAAAATATATTAAGAAAGCCTTCCTGCCAGGTATCGCAATCATCGTGGGTTTGCAACTGGGCAATGGCTTCTTCTTTGTAGATCCAACCCAAGAGTTCGTAAACATCATGGAAATGATAATAGAAGGTGCGGCGGTTCAAATGGCATTCATCCACGATTTCCTGAACTGTAATTTTGTTGAGTGACTTTGTCGTCATAAGGCGCTTTAATGATTCCGCCAGTACCTTTTTCGTCATCTCCGTCATGACGGAATGGGTCATACTATTCCCCCCTTACGGTTTCCCCTCATTTCCACGGCTTTTCCACGGCCATGTCACCTTCGCTCCCGCGCAAAGACCACGACCGTTAACCAGGGGAGCATCGGAGTACTCATCAAAATCGCGTGTCTCCGTCCGCACATTCTGTGTCTGCCTCTTTTCAGGCAGGAGAGAACGATCGGCGAGGTGCATGATGGCATAATCTTCCACGGCCTTGTCACCCCCGCTCCCCCTTGACAGAACCGTACCTTATTTTTCCCCTTGCCGGGATAAATTCGTTGCACACTTTGTATCTTTTGTGACGAGATTACGCAAACTCAAGCTATTGACCATTCCATGCGGCTTCTTAGCGGGCTAAGATAGTTAAGGAAGCTAAGAACTCCAAACATGAAGAAAGGTATGGTGGCATATGGGCAACTATCAACGCGTCAACCCCGTAAAAAGAGCAGGAATCGAAAATAAAAAAGCATATCTCGTAGGAGGCGGGATTGCCTCTCTGGCCGCGGCGGCCTACCTGATTCGTGACGGGCATATGGATGGAAAGAATATCACGATTTTAGAAGAGACCCCGATCCTGGGCGGGGCCATGGATGGAGCCGGAGACGCCGAACACGGTTACATCATCCGCGGGGGCCGGGAACTGGAAGAGCACTATGAATGCACCTGGGATTTGTACAGTTTTATTCCCTCACTCAATAACCCGGAAAGGACAGTCCTGGACGAATTCCGCGAGCTTAATCTGGCGGAGCCCAATGTGTCCAATAACCGTTTAACCCACCAATGCGGCCAAAAGGCGGACTTTTCCACCCTGGGATTGTCCAACTCGCATCTTAAACAAATAACGGCGCTAATTCTGGCGACGGAGGAGAGCCTTGGCACCACGACGGTTGAAGAATTCTTCGACCCGTCCTTCCTGGAAACAAACATGTGGTGTTTCTGGCGCTCCATGTTCGCCTTCGAAAACTGGCACAGCGTGGTGGAAATGAAGCGTTATATGCAGCGTTTCATGCACATGCTGCCGGGTATGAACCAACTTAAGGGAATTCTGCACACCCAATACAACCAGTATGATGCCATGATTCTTCCCTTACTCACCTGGTTAAAAGAGAAGAACGTGAACTTTGATCTGGGCGCCCAGGTGACGGACCTGGATATTCAGATCACCGGCGGAAAAAAGACGGTAACCGGGATTCATCTCATTCGCCAGGGTAAGCCCGATAAGATCCGGGTTGACGAAAACACTCTCGTGTTCGTCATCAATGGCTCAATGACCGAAAACTCCACCCTGGGTAGTATGCACAAACCGGCTGTTTTGAACCGAGACAGCACAAATCCGGGCTGCTGGACCCTTTGGAAGAATATCGCGGCCAAAGACCCGGCTTTTGGCCATCCGGAGGTATTCTGCGGTGACATTGATAAGACTAAGTGGGAATCCTTCACCCTGACCTTTAAAAGCCCTCTGATGAACCGATTCCTTAAGGAATTTACGGGGAACGATCCCCTCACAGGTGGCCCTGCCACCGGAGGAGTGGTCACTATCAAAGACTCGAACTGGCTCATGAGCTGGACCTGCTCTAAGCAGCCCCATTTCATCAACCAACCGAAAGAGGTCTTGGTTTTGTGGGCCTACGGCTTGTTCCCGGACAACGCCGGCAATTTTGTCAAGAAGAAAATGTCAGATTGCACCGGCGAGGAGCTGGCCACAGAGCTACTATATCACATGGGGCTCCGGGACAAAATCCCCGAAATATTAAAAGACGCCAAGGTCATCCCTTGTATGATGCCGTATATCACGAGTCAATTCATGCCCCGGGTCAAGGGCGACCGCCCGGACGTCGTTCCCGAAGGCAGCACGAACCTGGCCTTTCTCGGTCAGTTTGCCGAAGTTCCCGACGATTGTGTCTTTACGGTGGAATACTCGGTCCGCACCGCCATGATGGCAGTGTATCAATTACTGGGCCTGGAAAAACAGGTGATTCCGATTTATCCTTCGAAATATGATATCCGCGTCCTGGCCGCCGCAGCCAAAACTTTGGCCGACGGACGCCCCTTTCCCGGCCAGAACATTGTTCATAAACTGCTCAAGGACACAACCCTGGAAGGTCTGCTGTAAAGTTTTTAAAGAATTTTTATACGCGGTTTAAAGGGATTTTAAAGTTCCCCGTTATAATGACCTCGAAACCAAGCGAAGGAGGTCATTAAATGAACAAGCTCAAGTTGCTGTACGATGTGATTACGACCATGAAAGAAAAGGAAAGTATCAATGGTTCCCTGGTCCTGGAAGGGAAAAAGGATCAAGTCCGCTTCTTAAGCCTCCGCAATGAATTTCAGAAAGATCTCGCCGCCGGGGCAGTCAAGGCGAAGATCAGCGCGGAACTCGACACAGAAGGGAAAAAGATCAAGCACGAAACCAGCCTTGAATTCAATTCAACGGAACAGATGGCGGGAATGCACCGGCATTGGGGAAGGCATATGCACCGCCACTTCGGACCTGAGGAGATGAGTCGCGAAGGGATTAGGCATCCGGGAATCAAGCACAGGCTGACGGCGCTCGCTTCTTTCTTAAACCTGCTTGACACGATGCAGGTCAGTGAACGGGAGGACAAGACATGGCTCACGCTCAATCCGGGCGAATTTCTGGCGGAGTTTAAGACCATGCATGCCGAAATGCACCAAGGGCCGGAGCATGAACACCATGTTCCACTGCCCTTCAAGGAATTTGCGGCCATGGAAAAACCTGCCGCGGAACTGACTCTGCAGATCAACAAGAAGAAAGAAGTTGAAAAGGTAACCTTTAAAGTGGAAGGAAAAACGGAGGGCGAACCCGGAACCTCCAAAGACCTGAGCCTGCAGGGAGAGCTGCAGTTAGCCTGGTAAGAAACACACAGGCCCGCGTGTCATATGCGAGTGCGCCCCAGCTCATGACTGAAGTCGCGAGTACACGGACGCTGTCCATCAGAGAGTACGAGGGGCGTTGAACATTCCCAGTGAATTTCGCGCCCCTCGCTTGTCTTATTCGACCGCTTTGATAGGATGTTAAAAGAAGCAGCAGGTGAGGGTGGCTGAATGAAAGGAAAACTCACAGAGAACGTAAAAGCTTACTTCTCAGGGCTGAGAAGTAAGCGGGAGGCGCAATCCGCAGACTCCCCGCTTGCCAAACGGAAGGAAGCCTTTTTGCTGCGGGAGAAGTATTTCCGTGAAATTCGTGAACTGCGCTTGAGACAACAGGAAGAACGTCACAGACAACAGCGGAAATTCCATGAGGAATTCGCGGGCCTGCACGGGGGGCACCGCAAAATTCACCACCCTGAGGAATTCAGGCGGCTGCACCGTTCTCTGAGATTTTTACGCCCGCTCGCTCTGATCTTAAACCTCCTGATTTTGTACGTTCTCTTCCGCTGGGTCGGAATTCGGGCTATCGGTATCGTCTTTGCCTTTTTGATAGTGCTCATACAAGGCGCACAGCTATTCTTTTTCTGGCGCCTGGAGAAGAGAGTATTTGAACCGGTCAGCCAGCTGAAAACAGGATTTGCCGAGATAGCCCGCGGAAATTATCACGTCGCCCTTGAGTCCGGTATTGAGGGTGAGTTCCTGGGCGAATTAATCCATTCGTTCAATAACATGGCAGCCAGACTGAGTGAAAGTCAACGGATCAATGCCGAGTACGAGGAGAATCGGAAGACGCTCGTAGCCAACATCTCCCATGATCTCAAAACCCCGATGACCTCCATCCAGGGCTATCTGGAAATGATCCTGGAAGGGAGCGTAACCGAACCGGAAAAGCTCAAACGCTATTTGCGCACGATTTACAATAATTCGACCTACATGAACAAGCTCATCGACGACCTGTTTCTGTTTTCTAAGCTGGATTTGGACAAAATGGACCTAAACTATGATATTCTTAAGATACGCCCATTCATGAGTGACTTGATGGCTGAATTTGAGTTGGAATTGCTGGACAGGCATTATGAGTTTACCTATAGAGATCGCGCGACAGGGACGCCCTGGGTCCGGATTGACGGCAAGAGGGTGCAGCAGGCTATTCGAAACATCATCGGCAACGCTGTGAAATACGGCCCGACTAACCTGCGCGTAGAGACGGATTTGTACGAAGAGGGCAACTACGTCTGCCTGAGCATCCGGGACAACGGTCCGGGCATACCGGCAGACAAACTCCCCTATATTTTTGACCGGTTTTACCGGATTGATCCGGAACGCTCCAAGGACCTCATGAGCACGGGACTTGGTCTGGCCATCGCGAGGGAACTGGTTGAGGCACAGGACGGCGAAGTGGTGGCCTCTAATCTGGCGGAAGGCGGCACTTGCTTTACGATCAAGCTGCCTGTCGCCGACATTACTGTTAGTAGCGACAAAAAAACCAGTGAGCCTCCGGGAGCGGCTGCAGGGCGACAGAGCATTGCGGTCAATAGCGACGAAGAAAACGGAGACGAAGTATGAAAAACGTCTTGATCATAGAAGACGATCTAAATATCGCCGAGATGGAGCGCGATTACCTTCAGCTGAATGGCTATAAAGTGGAAATCACTCAAGAGGGAGGAACAGGGCTAAAGAAAGCCCTTTCCGGCGTCTACAATATCCTCATTGTCGATCTGATGCTCCCGCAGAAAGACGGATTTGAAATCATTAAAGAGGTCCGGAAAAAGCTGGAGATCCCAATCATCGTCGTTTCCGCCCGCAGTGAGGACATTGACAAGATCAGAGGCCTGGATTCCGGAGCGGACGACTACCTGACAAAACCGTTCAGTCCGGCTGAACTCATGGCCCGGATCAAATCCCATTTGAAGAGGTATGAACGCCTTACCGGCAAGACAACGGCTCCGGAGGTCATCAATCGCGGCGGATTGGAAATCAACACCGCCTCTCATCAAGTCTATGTCAATGGCAAAGAGGTCTCGTTCACGACCAAGGAATACGAACTTTTGCTCTTTTTTGCTTCCAATCCGAATATCGTTTTCACGAAAGAGCATCTTTTCAATACGATCTGGGGAGAGGACTGTTATGGAGACCTGGCGACCGTGGCGGTTCACGTTCAGAAAGTAAGAAAAAAGATTGAACGGGATTCCGCCAACCCCGCCTATATCGAGACCATCTGGGGAACGGGTTATCGTTTTAACGCGTAAACCGGCCGGGGCAAGAAGGATCTGGGGCTGAGTGCCATGTCCTTCTCTCTTGCCGTTACCCGCGAGACAGTATTGATTAGTTAAGGAGAATGTAAGAAATGCTGCAAAAAACCATGAAAGCCCTTGTTTATCGCGGACCAAACCGCTACGGCCTTGAGGACGTACCGACACCTCAGATCACGAATCCAAACGATGCCATAGGAAGGGTGACGCTGGCAGCTATTTGCACCAGTGACATTCACCTGGTAAGAGGAAACCTACCCAATGTTTCGGTGCCGAAAATTGTAGGTCATGAGTTTTGTGCGGAGATCGTGGAAACAGGCTCCTCCGTAAAACGCCTCAAGCCTGGTACACGGTGCGTTGTTCGTCCGGCAGCCGCTTGTGGGACATGCAAAATGTGCCGAAGCGGCATGCCGGCCCTATGTGAAAAGTATGGGATCTTTGGTCTCGGCCAACTCGAGGGTGCTCAGGCGGAATATGTTCTCATTCCCCAAGCAGACAGGGTTTGCGATCCCATCCCCCCTGGTCTCCAAGAAGAGGACGTTATTCTAGTACCGGACATGCTGGCAACAGGCTGGTTCGGCGTCAAAAATGCTGAAGCAAACAGTGAAAAAACGATAGCGATTATAGGCGTCGGACCCGTTGGGATGTCGGCTTGCCTGATCGCCAAATCAATCTTTGGCGTCAAAAAAGTCATCGCTATTGATTTGTTATCCGAGAGATTGGACCTTCTGCTCAAAAACCACGTCGTTGATATTGCCATCAATTCCGGCAGCCAAGACGTTAACCTAATCATTCGGGAAATCACCAATGGGGTCGGTGTGGATGCTACCATAGAATCGGGCGGGGTTGAGTCGACGTTTGCACTGGCTGCGGAAATAACCAAAATGGGTGGCATTATCTCCACAGTCGCGGTATTCTCTAAACCCTTAATGATTCCTATGGAAAAAATGTTCGCAAAGAACCTTACCGTTAAAATGGGCGTTCACCGGGGCGAAGGCATCTCAGAGATGATCCGCAAGATTCAGGAGGGTCAACTCGACGCACGCTTTATGCTTACGCACGAGAAGCCACTCAATGATATATTGGAAGGCTATGATATTTTCGGACAGCAAAGGGATGGCTGTGTCAAGTGGGCGGTAACCCCTTATGAAGCAAACAGGGGTACTTGAACCCAGCTAGCGTCTCAAATCTTCTAGGACCTTTTTATTTTCCTCCAAAAATCCTCAAAGAACTCCACGATTTGGACATGACTCGCTGCCCACATCACAAGTCTCGTGATCAGCAGAACCATAAATATCACGACGATCACTTTTAAAATATAATCCACGATGTCCTCACCTCGATTATCCTTTATCGTTAAAGCCATTCTACACGTTTTGACGTATTCCTGCCACCATGTGCTTTTTTATCAGAAAATCAAGTATTATAGCCCTACGGGAGTTCTTAGACTCGATGAGCGCAGAAGCCCAGGCGAAGGGAATCACAGAAGAAGAATTGCTTAACGACCTGGAGAAAGTCCGGGAGGAAATGTGGAATGACAGTCACCAAGTTGAGCATTAGTGTCTATTGACGTTAGGGGAACCAGCCGGTTCCGAGGGATGATCGGAGTAAATGGATTTTGTAGCCAAAAATGTCGGTAACATAAGAATGACAATAATTACGCCGCATACAATAAAGCCAATTCCGGCTCCAAATCGGTCTGTAAAGAATCCCGCATATACATTACCTATTAATGCTGAACCCGTCGAAAGCATCGAAAAGAGGCTCATCATCCTTCCCATGAATTCGTTTGTTGTATTCATTTGTAAAATTGATACGACCTTTGCCGTAAAAGCAATAAAGAAGAACCCCATTAACGCCAAATACAATCCGGTTGTCAAGTAACTATTTGAAAATGCCGTTGCTATTAATAACAAACCGATTATAAGAGGAAATACATACAATAATACCTTGACTGAGTCTTTTTTGCTTATGCTTGCCATGAACATACCACCAAAAAACGACCCAATTCCCATAAATGACATTAAAACACCATAGCCGGTTTCTTGCTTATGCAATACCTCTTTTGCAAATACGGGAACAAGAACCGTTAAGTTATTTCCAAAGGTCATAACAATTGTTAAAATTAGTAAGGCGCTAAGTATTACCTTATTCTTAAATACATATTTAAGACCATTTGTGATTTCAGTCAAATTTTTACTTTTTGAGATGGCTTTGCTAATTTTAATCGGATGGATGAACAATAAACTGATAGCGATAATACCAAGGCTTATAGCCCTAATCAGAAAGCAAACACCGATACCCCAGAATCCCATGACGATTCCAGCAAGTGCAGGCCCTATGATTCGGGTAATACTTAGAATCGACGAGTTTAAAGAAATGGCGTTTTGCAACTGAGCTTTATCTTCAATGAGCTGATTAATAAATGCCTGCCTGGTAGGAAAATCAAGCGTATTTATAATGCCAAGTAAGATAGAAAGCAAAACGATATGCCAATACTGTACAATTCCAGTGAAAACCAAGATTGAGAAAATCAGTGTTAAGAGCATTGAGGATACCTGTGTAAATATTAATATTCTTTTCTTATCTAACTTATCAATCATGGGACCTATAAAAAGTGATAAAAGTAGAACTGGGGCCACCTGCAAAGCTCCTACTATACCTAATAGCAAAGGGGATTTTGTCAAAGTATATGCAAGCCAGGGCTGTGCGACATTTTGTATCCAGAGTCCGGTTTGCGATATGCTTGAACCAATTATATAATTTCTAAAATCTCGATTTTTAAGAGAGATAAAAGGGTTGGTTGTTTTTTGCTTGCCTATCATTTTTTCCTTGGCCTTGTCATCCACTAGATATTGACTCCTTCTCATTTTCGTTGTAGAATACACAGTGTATCTTAATATTAAGTATACCATATTCGATGACAAGATGCAATGTGTATCTTGAAGATGGAAGGTGAAAATATGAAGCATAATGCATCGTCGGAAAATGCGGATTCCCGGAGGTATGGTAGTGAGCTTGAGAATGCTTTACTCGATGCCGCTGAGCAAGAATTAAATGCAGTTGGCTACAACGGTCTTACCATGAAAGGAGTTGCTGAGCGCGCAAAGACAAGCCGAAGTGTGCTGAATAGGCGCTGGAACAGCAGGATTGAGTTGGTACTGGCAGTTCTCCGCAGATGCGGTTTAATCACAGCAGAACCGCCAAACACCGGCTATCTACGGGCAGATGTTTTAGCTTTAATGAATTGGTTTATCGTCCAGGTTTCAGAAATTGGGAAGGATGTCATCCTCGGGATGCTGAGTGATGCGGCAAGCGGATATGACCCATCCTTTGACGTTCAAAAGGACATAGATGAATCAGTTATAAAATGGATGTCATCCATAATAGAGCAAGCTATTGCACGGGGCGAGGCACGTCCGGAGATTCCTTCTATTGTAGTGACATTACCAATCGACTTATTGAGAGCGAAACTGCTTATCAGCCGCGATGCTATTACTCAGGAATTCTTAGAAAAAGTGGCTGATGACATTTTTCTACCGCTGGTGCGAATATAGGGGACTATGTTTTTTAATAATGCCGAATAGAACAAAGAGGCCAAGACTCCTGTGAGTTCTGGCCCGTTTGTTACAATTCGGGGCTAGCCTTTTACTTTTTATCTTTACATAAAATCCGAAAGGAATTTTAAAATGCTAGATAACGAACGTGAATGCTTTGTTGAATATCGTTTTCACGAAAGAACACCTTTTCAATACGATCTGGGGAGAGGACTGTTACGGAAACCTGGCGACCGTAGCGGTTCACGTTCAGAAAGTAAGAAAAAAGATTGAAAGGGATTCCGCCAACCCCGTCTATATCGAGACCATCTGGGGAACAGGTTATCGTTTTAACGCCTAAAACGGGCCGGGGCAAGAAGATATCAAAGGGATGGCTGTGTCAAGGGGGTGATAACCCCTTATGAAGCAAACAGGGGTACCTGAACCCAGCTAGCGTCTCAAATCTTCTAGGACCTTTTTATTTTCCTCCAAAAATCCTCAAAGAACTCCACGATTTGGACATGACTCGCTGCCCACATCAAAAGTCTCGTGATCAGCAAGAACATCAATGTCACGACGATCACTTTTAAAATATAATCCACGATGTCCTCACCCCGATTATCCTTTATCACCGTTAAAGCTATTCTACACGTTTTGACGTATTCCTGCCACCATGTGCTTTTTTTATCACAAAATCAAGTATTATAGCCCTACGGGAGTTCTTAGACTCGATGAGCGCAGAAGCCCAGGCGAAGGTAATCACAGAAGAAGAATTGCTTAACGACCTGGAGAAAGTCCGGGAGGAAATGTGGAATGACAGTCACCAAGTTGAGCATTAGTGTCTATTGACGTTAGGGGAACCAGCCGGTTCCGAGGGATTCGGCTCATAAAGACGTATTCCTTTGGTGTAAGGCCCATCTGGGGAACGGGTTATCGCTTTAACGCCAACTTCTGAAGAATCGTCTTTATTGCCGTCACGTCGCCTTCTAATGACGCCTTATCCGTATCGACCCAAACGCCCAGGGCCTCGTTCCGACTGGCAATCGGAACCGCAGCAAAAATTTGGAGCCATGTTTTTTGCGTCGGGGAAGCCGCCGGCATCGACCGGTCGATAATGTAAAGTTTCCCCTGTCCGGCCCCGGAAATCACATTTTCCGTCCTTATGACCGAGCTGTGATTAGGAAGACTGGCCAAACCATCGTGGTAACCGACAGTTTCTATCCGACCAACCGACGTTCCGCTTTTAGTAATCTTTCCCCCATATTGGCCGGAGAGGACTACTTGCCATCCCTTAGGCACTTTGCCTGTCAGTTTATACTGAATGGACCTGATGCTTGTGTCGCCCATAGGACTGGCTGAATCCGGTATCGGGCTTGTTGCCGTCTCGACGATTCTGAGCAGATTACCCTTCCTCTCAACTTTGACAAAGTTAAACAGGTGAGAAATCCAGCCGTCTCTTTGTCTTTTACCGTTGCCCGCCAGACAATATTGATCCGTTGCAGGCAGAACGGAGTAAGAAACGCTAAAAACGAAATCTGCGGCCTTACTATTTTCTATCTTAATGGACTCAATTCTGTAGTCCTTAATTCTGCCTGTTTCGGGATAACTTTTGCCTTCCTTGTACTGAAGGAAACTCTCGAATACTTGTTTCGCCAACTGTTCTGGGTTTGCAGAATCATGATTGCTTGTAATACCAGGTCCGTATGTCATTACGTTGTTTTGTTGATCGGTGTTCACCCCGCTTGGGCTTTCCGCAACTTTCGCCGGGGTGCAACCGCTGACTAACAGGAAACCTAACGCCAAACAAAAAAACCAAGCCATCCTCTTCATTGCTAAACCCTTCCATCTCCTACCTCCAAGGGCTCCTTCAGGCTGCCAACACTTTCATTATATAGGGTTATGGCCAAACGCATGGTTACAAAAAAGTAAAGGTATTCTTACAAAATGGTTACGGGGTTGAAAGCACCCGCGGCGTCAGCTCATATATATTTGGAAGGCTATGATATTTTCGGACAGCAAAAGGATGGCAGTGTCATTTGGACATCTAGCCGCGCCCATCAAGAGTCTCGTGATCAGCAGAACCATAACTATCACGACGATCACTTTTAAAATGTAATCCACGATGTCCTCACCCCGATTATCCTTTATCGATAAAGCTATTCTACACGTTTTGACGTATTCCTACCACCCTGTTCTTTTTCCATAGAAACATATACCGGTACTTATGGTTGAATAACGTTTCTGTGCCGTGTTATAATACAAGTAAGGAAAGTAAGGATAGTATGTCGAAAGGAGTTAAGTGGTATGGACATGGAAGTTTCAAGGGTTACATCAAAAGGACAAATTACCATTCCTAAAGCCGTCCGTGAGCGACTACATTTGACGGAAGACGATAAGATAGCGTTCATTGAAAAAGACGGAAATATAGTTATCACTAAATCAAGCATTATAACCCTACGGGAGTTGTTTCACTCGTGATTATCTCAAAACCGAGAACTGTTTGGCAGTTATAGCTACACACGACGAATTGACCGAAATGGTGGATACATCTTTTGACAACTATCATTTTCAAGAACAAATAGGGGGTGATAGCATTAAGTTTGACTACAGGCTCAATGAAGGCCGAGCAACTACTAAAAATGCCATACGGCTCTTAGAATTCATGGGGTATAATACAAAAATTATAGATAAGGCCACTAGCGTTGCATGAAGTTAAGGTAAGTTTGTCAAGCTGCGTCTTGCCACGATACTAAAAGAAATAAGACAAAAATCTGCTAGGAATCCTGTATTTTGGCACAAAAAAGCCTTACAATTAGAGATGGGTAGTTCTTGTCCAAATCTAAGTGTAAGGAGTCAAAAATGCAGGACAAGAATACCACAGAGTCCACATTTTTTCAACTGCTGGGACCGATTTTATCTCAGGATCTTTGGCAAAAGATTGACCACCGAGTGGCATCTATGGACAGGTATGCTAAAAAACTCAAAACAGTTCAGCTCGTCGAGTTGATGAGCTGGGCGAAGGAGTCCTTGCCACGCCCTCGCCCCACCTTAGGTGCACCTTTAAACTTCCCGTCTAATTCCAAAAAGGTTGTGACCAAAATAAATTTCTTAAGGGGTATACCCGCTTTTTTCCCTGATGCTATCACCATGTTTTGCAAAACTTCTTGCATGGTTTGGGGTTCCACCCCGATAACACTCATCGCCCGACCCATTCGGTCATCATTCAAAAGGGACGGTTCAATCCCCAATTAGGGCCCGGTACGCCATTGCTCAGCCATCTCTTCAAACTTATAGGTTGGGGTTAGGGTCCGTGGATGCGCTATCATGTCGGCCGCCATCAAACTGAGAAGGATTCCCGTACTGGGCAGCATCGGTTAAAACTATCATATATCTCAATTGTTTGGTTGTTCAGGAGGGAATTATCTCCTTTTATGTCGATTTATGGTATTACACTAAATCTTATTTGCGAAATGCAGGAATATTGGGACGGCTGCGCACCAACCGGCTTTCGAAACGTTCTTCCGGAGTCGCGTCTTTCAAATCGCGCCCTATAGTAAAGAGGCGGTTGCAAACACTTACGTTAGATCAGGAACTCAGCTTTCAACTTCCGCACAGTTTCCAGAGGCAGACCCGTTATCTCTGCTACGTCTGCCAATGAAAGTCCCTTTTTCAGGGCATTTCGGGCCGTCTCCAACTTTCCCTCTTCCCTGCCCTCTTCTCTGCCTTCTTCTCTCAGCCATTGTTCAATTTGGGTCATACGTATAAATCCGCCTTTCTGCGAAAGGCACCGATGGGGTTATGAAACCAAAACCCATCATCCTTTCACTCTTTTTGTGTTATCCTCCTCTTGTAGGCCACTGGTATACTACAGAACCCGAGGAGATGAGTGGCGGGGCTGTATAGCGGCAACCCCGTATATGTATATGGTGTCGGTCATCCGTTAAGGCATCAATGAATGGCGCAAAACAGTAGCCCGTAAACTTATCTCTTCCGAAGTTGACTCGATTTCGCCGGATGACCAGTCCCTGCCAGCCCTACAAGTATTTTTGCAGGAGGTACTTCTTTTGTTCAAAGTCTTTCGTAAAAACTGCTGTGGACTTGATGTCCACAAAACCTGGATCTATGCCTGCATCGGTATTACTGATACAAATGGCCGTACTGAGTATAAGCAAGCTCGCTTCTCTTCCTTTTCCAAGGGCCTTAGAGAGTTGGCTGATTGGCTTGCGAAATTCTCCTGTATCGAAGTTTGTATGGAATCTGCCGGCAAGTTTTGGATTCCCGTATTCAACATCCTTGAAAAGACCTGTTTTGTTACCCTGGCACATCCCAAGTACACAAAACCTCAAAAAGGAAACAAAACGGATCGCAAAGATGCCAAATGGATCTGTGACCTCTTTATGTGCGATATGATCAAACCCAGCTTTATCCCCTCTCCTGTAATC
>LDXJ01000054.1 GCA_001029295.1 Peptococcaceae bacterium CEB3
GACATCCTCCCCGCTTTAAAAAAGCGAGGATTCCCTGGAATTCCGTGCCCTCACGGGTTCACGCCAGGGTTCGGTCGGGTTTCGCGTCCGCGCGTACATTTCTGCCGCCCTTCATTCGCTCTCCCATTGGGGCCGTGCCAAACGGCCCGCCCCGCCAGGTTCAAGGGATCACCTGCCCTCTACCCTGCCGGGCGGCAGCCCTGTTGACCAGGCTGCTAAGTTATGCGGCTGTCGTTCTTCTCCGCGTCTTGGGCTTGAGTATTGTTTTTGCCCGTTTCTCTTCGCTCAGTCCGCTGATGGCCTGGGCAATGTTGTCGGCGGCATTTGCGTCAATGTGCTTAACCTTTCCACACCGGGGGCACGTGTACCACCGGCCCGCCGGGCGGCTGGTTCTGACTTCTCCGCACCGGCTGCATGTGAGACTGGTTAACTCCGGATTGACCAGCTCCACTTCGATTCCTGCCAAAGCCGCTTTGTATTCGATGAACTGCCTGAGCTGGAAGAAGGCCCAGGAGTGGAGACTCCGTCCCGCGTCTTTGCGCTGCTTTTTCCGTTGGCTTTTCGTCCACCGGGCACCCCGCAGGTCTTCCAGGCGGATGACGCTGACTCCATGCGCTTTGGCAAACTCTATGATCCTGCGGCTGATGGTGTGGTTGATGGCCATGATCCAGCGGTGCTCTTTGTTCCCAAGTTTCCGAAGAGCTTTGTGCGCCCCCTTCTTCTGGAGCTTTTTCCGCAGTTCTGCGTAGTGCCGCCGGATGTAGGCGAGTTCCGCCCCGCTGAAGAACAGGGTAGATCCGAGGATGCTTGCAACCGCAAGGTCGATGAGCCCCAGGTCCACGCCCATATACTTCGGCGGCTTCTTCTCCGCTTTTACGCTGACGGTGAGCGCCAGGTGAATGTACCACTGTCTGCCGCATTTGATGAGCTGCGCCGTCCCTTGTTTGGCTTGACCGGAGAGCAGAAGTTCCAGGTACTTGACTTGGTACTTCTCTGCTTGAATGGGCACACCAACCCGTTTCTCCAGGGTGGGAAAGGAGACTTTCCAGGCGGCTCCGCCGTCCTGCATGGTCTCTTTCTCTATCCGGAAGTTCTGGTTGTTGAAGTCTGGCCAGAGCCGCTTGAACGATTTGGCATTTTTCTTGGCCTCGATGTCCCGGATAGCCTGGCACAAGACAGCGGCTGGCAAGGGTTCTGAGTGCAGCTTAGCATCCCCTGAGCTTTTGGGACGCATGGGCTTGTCAAGTCCTAGATACCGGTTCGCAAAATCGGTTGTCCGGTCGGCCATGGTCTGGTACATGTCCTGTTTCGTCTTCGTGGAATTGAACAGCTTGAGCTTGATTGTGATGACTTGGCCTTTCTCTTCGTCAGTCTGTTTCATTTCTTCACCTCCTCTCTACATGAAGAAAAGCCGCTGCATGATGCAACGACTTTTCTCGATTAAGTTCCAGGCAATTACAATTTCTTGTGCTTTCTCCCTCACCTCCTGTTTTTAGACACACAAAAAGAAGCCCTTACGGGCTTCTATTTTGTGGCAATATTTTAGGGTAGGCTTCGCCCCACCCTGTTTTTCTCATTTTATCGCGGATTTGGGCCGTTTACAAGCCTTTTTTGGGCCTTTTTACAAAATATTTTTAGCAAAACTTTTGGGACGCGCTTTCATCCCCGGAATCAAATTCCGAGGTTTTCCCGCGCGTATCCTATAATTTCAGTTGTTCTTTCTTCATCCAAGGGCATGTCGAGCCCAAACAATTCCAGCACATCTTGATTAATGAGCATGAGATCCCCCCCCTTTCTCATCTTGAGCGAGTGTTCTTGTTGCATATTTCCCGTATTTGGCCGTATAATATGAGCGAGAGAAAACGCGAGATACTGCTCATATCCCGCGTCCCCCCGGTACAACGAAACCACCACACATTAGGCGGCCTATAGGTGGACTAAGAGAGCGAAAGTAGCCCCCGTTGTCAAGTTGGGAGGGCTACTTTCGCTTTTCCTGTCGTTTTTACGGCAGCTTCGACATGCGCGGAATAAGTTCCAACTCATACCCCAGTCGCTTTTTCATGGCAAATTTCCTTACCCTACCCCAGTTTCGCAAGATGTACAAGGGGGACATGAGCGATAGGATGTTATGCGCTGTGACAATGTAATGATCCGGGTCGTTCGCGTCGCCAAGGCCAACAACTTTGACATCGTAAATCTTTTGCACTTCGGGGGAACAAATTACGTTCTTGTAAACCCACTTATGGGTGCTTGCCCTAATCCTTTTGTTTTTCTTGGCCAACTTTTGTAGCGCCTGGATAAACTCCTGTTTGAGCAATTCTGCTACTTTGGCATGTTCTTTGAAATAATCGAGCCGCCAATAACGCCAAAACCACCGAACGCTCATATGCAACGTATGCTGAAAACGACTGTAAACGGCATTGTTGCTAGCTCTGAAAAGGAAAATCGAATAAACGAGAAAGGCATATAGCACCATCATCACAAGCAGGTTGAACTCCGGTATCCTTTCTGCTAGCAACATGTTCAACAAGGAAAGAACAACGAAGCCCGTTAAGACGGAGAACCAAAAAGACATATAGCCCATTGTGGATTTTAGTGCATAGCACCAGTACGGCAGTTTCTTCACAGTTTCCCTCCTCTTCTTTTTGCCACGAGAATTATTGAAGCGCGTTTCCTGCCCCATTTTTGACCGTCAACACAATCTCCGGCAGGAAATGAATCAGCACCACCACGCCTAGGCTGATGAGAATTCCGATGACCCCGGCTGCGATTACCCGCTTCCCGAGGAAGATCCCGAGCAGAACGAGCAGCACAGATCCGCCGACAGCCCAGACGAACAGGGGGATACTCCCCTTGAGAAGAAAGTTGTAACTCTGATTGCCGAAGTTGACAGCTTTATTGCCAAGCGCATTGAGATCAATCGGCTTGATTGGCCGCATTCCGTAATTGCTCTTGGACAAGGAGGAAAACGGTCCCGTAGAGGAAGACGGGGCAGAAGATGGGGCCGTTGTGTTAGCCGGAGTAGCTGTGTTAGCAGGGGTGGTTGTTGTCGTACCCGCCGCGTAAGCAGGTACGGCCAAAAGGATGAGGAATAGCAGGGATAGAAGGGTTGCCACGGTTTTCTTTCTCACTGAAAATCAGATCCTTTCTTTCCGGAGGGAGACTGCGAGTTCCCTCCTGCACAAGTCGTACTTGCGGTTAACACAGGTTTTGTTGGAACACTTGGCACACTGGCAGGTTCTGCCGTTACAGGTTCTGCAGAGACACATCTTGGATCACCATCCTTTCTAGGGCAAGCAAGTGCTTGCAGTTTTTGCTTCGCTGGAACGCAGGGCAGGTACAGGCATGATTCTCTAAATCCACAGCGTAATCTTTCGTGCCATGCGCAACGTAAATTGCCCCCGAAAGGTGTTCCAGCTTCTCCATATCGAATACCTTTTTCTCGGTCTTGGTGCCCTGGTTGAGGGCTTCGTTGAGGGCTTCGTTGGAAAGCCGGTCTGCTTGCCGGTTCTGCTCTCTCGGCACCCACTTGAGGTTGGCAATGCGAGTCTCGCTGATAAGTTCGTTGGCTTCGGCACACAGAGGCCACAGGTGCGGCTCTTTCACCCGCCAACTCCCGTTGACCTGGTTGACTACAAGTTGGCTGTCGCCCCGAACCCACACCCCACGAGCTTTGGTCTCTCTGAGATACTTTAGGAGTTCGATGAGCGCCAGGTATTCCGCCTCGTTGTTCGTTTTTTCTCCAAGGTACTGAGATTTTTCCCAGAGCACTTCCCCCGTCTCCGCGTCCAGCAGGATACAGCCGATGGCCGCCGGGCCGGGATTGCCTCGGCTGGCTCCGTCGAAATGTCCGACGATCACTTTGCTCACCCCTTTCCGTTTAGAACATCGCTTACCTGTTGAACAACACGATCTGGAACGGCAGCAGTCCCTCCAAAAACATTAATCTGGGGATCTATGCCCTGCTGGCGTAAAGAGACCAGATAGTTATATACACTAGGCGGCAGCGATTTCGCGTTTGGATCGATCAAAACAATGGGGGCATTATTCGCTGCCGCTAAAGGAGCCCCCGCTAACGCATCCGGATAATTGTACCCGTCCGCTAGATATATCTGGTGCGGCTTCGGGAAAAACTTCTTGAGAATTACTCCAAGCGTTTTGAAACGATCTGCTCCAGCCAATCGTTCTATCTGCACATTGGGAAGAACGGCTTTGACCTGCGAAATCACCTTATCACTTACGACACCCTCACCCCCGACGACATAGATCTTTGATGGCGCATCTTCCTTAAGAATCTGAGGAAATACGGTATACTGAGACCAATCTGGTATACTGTCTTTCTCAGACAAAACGATGGGCCAGCCCATCCTTGCGGCTTCTGGTGCGATTCCCAAGGCATCCGCAAAATCGTAACCATTGACGATCACCATCGGTATTTGAGACGGTTTTTGATCGTTGATGCCCTCTTGTCCCAAAGTCATGTAGACAACACCCTGGTTGGTTAGAAATCGGTCTTGGGCCCCACATCCGATCTCGCTCACAACTCCCGCATTTTTCTTTAACCAATGTATGATCCTGGAAATAGGTGTTCCAACATCTCCTTTCCAAGCAGGAGGCGCATCTATTCCCCCCACATAATCCGCTTCGCTTATACTCATATTTTTCGCAAACATAAGGCTTTCCATGGAATCACTCACACCGTTTCCTCTCAGCAGAATCGGCTCTTTTGTTTGAGTAGCATACGTACAAGCGCTTAGAGCGTCCGGGAAATCGTATGCAGGTACAAACATTGCACTGTGTGCTTCCTGTGGGTTTTTGTTGAGTTCCTTGGCTATTGCAATCGCTGTCCCAAAGCGATCTGCGCCATAAAAACGATTAATTGCTTGTGGTGCAGCCTGAACCGTCGTTGCCCCTACTCCCAACACGAATACCAAAGACATTGCCAAACAAAGAAATTTCTTAAACATGCAAAAATCCCCTTTCTCCTTCTTTTGTTTCCATTCCTTATTTCCTTATTCTCTGGAATACATTGTTTTCCTTTGAACCACCTCCTCAATTTGGGCACACCCCCGCCAGTTGTCGGTTCGCTCCGCCAGCGCATCCAGTTCCCGGAGAAGCGTGCCCTCAGATGAGTACACTTTCTGCTTGTACCGGACGGCTTGGCAGCGGTTGGCGCAGGAAGTTCTTTGATCGCACTCTTGGCAGCAGACATTCTCGCATATGCAGTCCTCCGATTCGTTGCAAAACATAAATACGTCTCTCATTGAAATCCTTCCTTTCCTTCCCAGTTTTTGAAGCCCGGTATGCGCGTACCTTTTTTAGACACACAAAAAGAAGCCCCGAAAGGCTTCCATGTGTTTCCAATTATTTAGGGCAGGCTTCGCCCCATCCCATTTTTCTCATTTTATCGCGGTTCTGAGCCGTTTACAAGCCTTTTTGGGGTCTTGTGAAAAAATATTTTATCTGAGCTATGGGACGCGCTCTCTTCCCCGGAATTAATTCCGGGGTTCTCCCGTTCTATAGGTACTTAACAATACCTCTCTCTTATACGCGTGTTAGATCACTTAATTTTTGATAACGTACACTCATCTTGCAATCTTGTACCCTATTCTGGCGCTTTTACCAAAAGGATACCCGCAGTCGCATACTGGACAGGGGGTGGCACCCAAAAACCTGACATAATCCTTCAATGAGTTAAAGTGCTGATAATGTTCTGCTTGACCGTCGTCAATATCAGGGTTTTCACAAGCCACAACAATAAAATAGGTAAGAATTCCTTCATTAACTAACTCCGGTAGAATTGTTTCTACCTTAGAGAAGGGTATAGAAGTTTTACGAGACATTAAAGGAGCCGTGATTACATTCTGCTTCTTTAACTTAGAGAGAAACGCCATAATCGCCCTTACCGCCTGTTCGTTAAGATTGTACTTTTCTCCGATAGGAACTAATTTTTCTAATGACATCACGGATTTTCGCCTCCTCGGTGATCTTGGGCAATTCCTTGCAAACTCTCGGCATCCGTTTTGCCATGGCCTACACCCCCCAGTTCCTTAGCTCAGCCGTTGTCCCTATCCACACCGGCGTTCCCAGCGGCACCTGGTCAAACACCTTCAGTATGATCTCGTTTTTGAGCTGCACGCACCCCTCCGTCTGCGGCTGCCCGACTCCCGCCCCTTTTGTCGTTCCGTGAATACCAATGGAATCCGGCTCGCTGTGTCCAACATCCAGCCCCAACCAGCGGGGACCCAGCGGGTTTTCGGGACTGCCGCCGGGCACCGGGGGCTTTTTGCCACCAGGGTGATACACCGGATCGACTTCGCGGGAGATCACCCGGAATTTTCCGGTTGGGGTTTGTTCACCCGGTTTCCCCAGCCCAGCCGAAAAGGTTTCTTCCTTGTGGCCGTTCCGGAAAAGGCTCAGTGTGAACGTGCTTTTGTCTACCACCACCAAAACCCCTTGCGGCAGTACCGGCTTTGGCGGCGGCGCGGACTTCGGAACAGGTTTCGGTTTGGGAGGCGGCATTCGCTCCGCCTTCTGCGCCGGGGTGAGAATCTTCTGCCCCAATTTCTCCGGGGCTGTTTGCGCCACTATTTGTGCCATGGGCACTACCGAAACCGCTACCTTAACTGCCGGCGCCTTTTGGGGAAGTATCGTATGCGCCTCGGCTATCCCGGCTACTAACGAAAAT
Source organism: Peptococcaceae bacterium CEB3 (assembly GCA_001029295.1). Taxonomy (GTDB): domain Bacteria; phylum Bacillota; class Desulfitobacteriia; order Desulfitobacteriales; family Desulfitobacteriaceae; genus Acididesulfobacillus. The sequence goes on from LDXJ01000054.1 coordinate 6,689, forward strand.
AGCCCTGCAATGAGGACTATTAGTCTTGTTCTGCGATTTTGTTTTCGCTTTCTTATACACGCTGGATCGATGGTCCTTCGCCTGGTACGATGGGAAGCGATTGGGAATAGCGATTCTCTTCTATCGGCATTTCCACCCAGCACCCGTTCTCACCTACCCCTTCCACCTTGAGATTTTCCGGCTGCATCCACTTTTCTACTTCTTTTTCCGCATCGACTAACCGGCCCAACCTTCGCGCAACCTCGATTTTGTACCAGTGCTGAAACTCGCGCGTCTTCACCAGCCTCTCAAACGCAATTTTGCGGTTCTGGTGCTGGCTCCGTTCTTCCCGGCTCTCCCCTACGGCCCCGCTGGCCGGATGCACAATCCGGCACGCTGAGGCCGTTTTGTTTTGGTGCTGCCCGCCGGGTCCTCCGGCACAAAAATACTGCATTTTGAAATCCTTTTTGGTTATTGAGAACAGAAGTTCTCGCATGTTGCATTCCTCCACTTTCTATATCGTTTTTCGATCACTGTGCTTTCACCGTCACATCTTTTCCGTCATCGAATTGCACATTCATCGTATCCCCCCTCTGCACGCCCAGCGACGGATGATAGACCGCAGCCTCGTTAGCCCACAGGGTCCCGTCTCCGCCGGTGCGCGGCACCAACTCGCTTTTCCCCGTCCTTTCGTCCGTGACCGTAATCTCCGACGGATTGGTGAAATCCACACCGCTTTGTCCGTAGGCTTGCCACGTTGTATTGTCCTGCTCCGCCGCAAGCAGTGTCCAGGGCTGTCCGTCCATGGCCGGGACGTACACGGCAAAGGCCGGAGTGGACTGAAGCTGGGTGTAAATCGCGAGGACTGACGGGGCATACGTGGGATTATAGCGTTCCCCATTGGAGGCTGTGCCGCCGTTGTAGGCGTACAGGGCCTGGGTGATGTCGTTGTACTGACTCAGCGCATTGTCGAGGATGGACGCTCCGGCGCTGATGTTGCGCACTACATTAAAGGGATCACTCGCGAGTCCGTAAGCAGCCCAGTTGGTCGAGTTGATTTGACAGAGTCCCGCATCGGTGGTGCCGTCTGATTTGTTGTAATTCTTTGCCCGCCAGTTGCCAACCGATTCATGCGCAATGAGCGCCAGGAACAAGGGCTGCGGGATGTCTGGGTGCTGCGCCAGAACCAGGGTCACTTCGTTCGCGTAGGCCAGGGCATAGGTCGGCGAGGTCGCGAAATTCTGTCCGCCCTGTATGCCCAGGTTAATCGCGTATTCTGGGTCATACGTCATGGCAAGGTGAGTCACAACCTCGAATGTCGCCTCATCCTTGATACCCCGCGCCTTTTTTAAGTAGGCTTTCAGGGGCAGATAAAGGACCTTCGGCGGCGTGATTTGCTTGACTACCTCGCGGGTTACGGTGACGCTTCCTCCGCCCGGCCCCGGCGACGTGGTGGTCTGCCACTTGTAGGCATAGCTGAAATGCCCCTCGAACGTATCGGCGGCTGTGACCAGCTTGACCTGCTTTTTGCTGGTCGTGGTGGTGCACACCCGCTGACTGCTCTTGTTGCCTTGTTTATCCGTCGTCGTCTCGTTGTGGCAGGACACCGTCACGGTGGTGATGGTCGAATCCTTCCAGCTAAACTGGGGTTGCAGGGCATTAAAGACGGCCTGGGGATGGGGGTGAACATTCCGCTTCCCCTCCCAGACCGCATCATCGTTGACCACCCGGTCCACGGCCATGAGCATGGACCAGGGAAATTTATAGACCATGACCTGACTGCGCTGGTTCTGTGTGAGCCCTTTGTCCCAGGTGTTCGCAATCGTCTTGTACCGCGTGAGCAAGGTTTTCTCCGCTTCGGCTTTTTTTTGAGCATCCGGCGAAGCGGTAATTCCGAGAAATGCTTCGACCTTAGTAATTGTACTTGTAACCGTGTGCATCGCCTCTGCCGGGATACTGAATAACATCACATAGGCCATGTAGGCCATGAAGAGGATAAGCACCGGCGGCCCCCAATAGGGAGCCGTCGCTTTGAGAATGTGGCGTGCCGCCTTCTTGCCGAATTTCTTTCCGGCCTTTTTGAGCATTCGTCCGGCAGATTTGACCAAGTCTTTTTCACGGGGCATCAGGCAACCCCCCTGTTTGCGCTGTAAGACGAATTGTTCCCGGTGGTGCCGGGTTTCTTGCTCCCCACGTACGCTTTCAGCTCATCGTGGGAACGCATTCTCATCCGTGCCAAGGTCGCATCTGCGGCATGGGTATCATACATGCCCTTGAGCCCCTGATACTGGTCGTGCAGATCTTTCGTCTTCTGATCGTCCGCTCCGTTATGCGCAAGCGAGTGCTCATATTTGGCCTGGGCCATGTCCATTTGCGGCTGTAGTTCTCTCATACTGTTCTGCGCGGTCTGAATTGTTTCTCGATTCTCCTGAAAGAATCCCGGCGCATCATAGAGCGGTACGTCGTCGCTTCCCGGTCTTGACGATATTTTGTTCATAGCTCCCTGATATCCAAAGGTGGCCCCGGCCAGCATACCGCCTTTCTCTATAGACTTCGACATGACGTTCTGCCCGATATTCCTGCCGACAGCCCCCAGCCCCCCTCCGGCAGAGAGGGTTTCCGCCGCCGTGCGGATATGCCCGCCGACACTCCCGGCGGCATTGCCGACCAGTTTGCCACCGTGTCTGCCCGCAAGAGACGCGCCGCCAATTCCGAGCATGGCACCGGGCGTGGCTTTGCCGCTGATCATACTGGACATGACACCGCCAGCAACTGCCGCACTAGCCCCCAGACCGACTTTGGCAGCTGTCCGCACGGCTTTGTTCCCGGCCACGGCCCCCGCGCTTCTGGCGACCGTACTGCCTGTGTTAAACGCTCCTTGAGCCATGCGTCCAAGCGTTGACGTGGCTCCGGAGAGAGGAGTACTGCCACCCTTACCGCCGCCGATACCGCCAGCCATGGCTCCCATGGCCCCACCTAAGCCGCCCAGGGCTGTTCCAGAGCCCATGGCACCGCCGATACCGCCTAGGGCTCCGCCGTCTCCTCCGCTGGCTCCTCCGGCATCCTTTCCGACTTGTCCTTTAATGGGACTTCTTGTCATCATGCGCCCCATGGCGGCAACCGAAGCAATACCCGCCATAGCGCTGATACCCGCGACCGCCCGACTGCCGCCGCCGGGTTGGAGGCCCAGCATCTCCCGGATGAGCGAGGCAATCGTCGGCATTCCGGCAAAGTACGTGATCATGAGCCAAAAGGAGACTCCGCTGTAGCTCTGCATCCCTTTAGAGTAGATCGTGATGAAGAAAACTCCGAGCGCCAAGGCGTGAGCTAACTGCAAAATGACATTGGCGACAAACTCCTTAAACCACATGGGTAAGGCGTGCCGAAATCCGGGGAAAATAGTGAGCCCGGCGGCCAGCGGAAAGATCATGATGAGCAAACCCAAGATGATAAAGCGCATGGTGTACTGATAGTTAAGCGCCAGCACCATCATGGCCGCCAAGATGAGCAGGATGACCATGGGAATCCCCAGCATCTGAGTTGCAGCATCGAATCCCTTCTGCCCGGCTCCCCAGATCATGTCCATGAAGAAGGTGGGCTTGACTCCGTGCGACATCATGAAAAGCCAAATAAGCTTGACAAAGAAATCGTTTAAGAGGATGATCCAGCTCCAGATATACGCCCCGAAGCGCACCGTGGCGAGGGCAATCAGGATAAACTTCGCATTGTCTTTGATTTTGGCTCTCCCTTGTGCCGTGCCGGAGTTAATCATGTGCATGATGGCAAAGAGGATGAGCGCAATCACCAAGGGATAGGGCAGGAGATACTTAAACCCGTTATAGAGCACGCTGACTGCATCAAAAAAGGGCTTCGGAAAAAGCCCCAGGACATATTTATTCGCCTGGCTGTAGAGCCCTTGGGCGAGCATTTGATTCGACGCGTCGGCTTTCGGCACGACGTTAAAAACCAGCACCACCGGATCGGAAAGCTGGCAGACATTCATGACCCACTTGACCGAGCCGATGAGGATTCCGGCGATAAATCTCTCGCCATAATTGGGCTTGTTCTTGCTGTTCGCGTAGTAACTACTAACTTTCTTGTTAGACAGCAGCGGCGTGGGCGACGTTGAAGTGGATGCTGTCGCCGCCATGACCACGGAGGACATGACCAGCACGAGGATGACCGCCAAGATGAGGACGGCCACCCATTTGTACTTTTTGGGCATTCGATACATTGGTTTAGGCCCCCTTCTGCTCGGGCACGGCTTCCGGTTCGGGTACTTCTCCGGGTTCAGGCACTTCTCCGCCCAACTTCTGTTTAAGCAGTTTAAGCAGGTCTTTGCGCTGCCAAAAGGCGGGGTCATTGGGGTCGGTCGTAAACATCATGTGCTCGTAATCGGAGGCTTGGGTAAAGACCACATCCGACTCGTCTTCGATACGCAGAATGACTTCTCCCCGCCGGGCATTGAGCAGAAAGCCCGATTCGCCCTCGGACAAACGCAGCTGTTCCTGGATGGTTTCAATGTCCACCGCCTCCTGCTTGCCAATAATTTTTACCGGCGAGTTTTTGATCGCGGCGATGCCCGCCTTCGATCTGGCAAAGACTTCAAGTCCCTGGGTGACAGCGCAGACTCCGGTGTTGGTGGTCCGAAATTCCCGGTAAGCCGTCTCGGCAAAGGGCCCGCCCACATCCTCGTCGTCAAAGATGTTCTGCGCCTCTTCGATAACGATGATTTTCGCCTGGCTCACGTCCGCTTTGGCAAAGTTTTCGTTAAGCCAGATGGCCATAGCCGATAACCCAATCGGCCTCATGATGTCTTTGTCCAGACGATTTAGGGCAAAGCCATAGCCAGGATGCCCTCGCAGTTCCACGGTACTCTGGCCGTCAAAAATTGCGTAAGACGGGCTGACACCATGTCGAGTAAACGGTTTAAGGAGTTCCGCTGCTTGCTGTACGCTTTCGATGTCACTTGCCGCCATTTTGAGGTAGAGTCCACCTAATTCCGGCATGGGTTTCTTCTGCCGGGTGGATATGCTTTCACTTGAGATCGCTGTTTGATACAGACTTTTGGGGTCTTTTGTTATACCGGCTTCGGCGTATTGTTCCCTGATAGCCTCGCCGATGAAAACTTTAACCCGGCCTGTGAGAACACTCCGGTCATAGCTGCCGATCATCTTGAACACGAGGGCCTGCACGTTGTTCGACACCGATTCGATGTCGATATAGCGGGTACCATCCACGTCCTGAGTCACTTCCAAATCATAGGGGTTGACCCGGTTCGGGGAATGTTCGCTGAACTCAATATAGGGTAAACCGCTGAGCAGAAACCAGTCTTTGTGCTCCCCCTTCCAGTCTAAGACCGCTACCTTGCGGCCAATGTGCATACTCCGGTGCATGATAATCTGAGTCGTATAAGTTTTTCCCGCGCCGGTGCGTCCTAAGACAACCATGTGCTGGCAGGGAAGCGACGGGTGCCACTGATCAAAGCGGACGGGTCTGCCTAATCCATCCAGGCCAAGAATCACACCGGTTTTGTGTGTGATCCCCCCCTGCGCAAAGGGAAAGAAATCCGCTAAGTTAGAGGATTCCAAAGTCACAAAATGCTCCTTCTGCATCCCCTGCGGCGGGGCAATGGGCAGGATGGCTTGCAGGGCCGCCAACTGCTGGCCGTCGGCTGGGCGCAGATAGATAGACTTGCCCGCGAACCGCTTGATAAGCGCGTTGCAGTACATCTTGAAACTTTTTAAGTCGGTGCCGCTGGCGATGACCTGAATGGACGTTTTGAACGAACGTTCAATCTCCATCCTGAGCTTCTTCTGCCGGGTTTTGATGTCCTCAACCTCGTCGCGCATGGTGTCGATCTTCGAGGGATCACCGGCCAGGGCAATGTCCGAGAGCAGCCCCCGGAGTCTGCGGCTGAGTTCCTGGAGTTCCACGTCAGTGGAAGCGGGACGGACATGGATGGCAATATCTACGTCGCCATCCCCGAAGTTCCCCCGCGAGAGTTCGTCGAGCATCCCGCCCCAGGTGTTGCCGGACATGATTTCCGCGAAGAAGGACCGATAGTAGCGGTGGATGGTGGACGTGCCGCCGATTTCCACCATGTATTCGCCGACCACCGCCCCGTCGGAAATGTCGGTGGGCAGCAGTTCTTTGACCACGGAGGGGGCCACAAAGTCGATAGGTTCAGGCTTGCCGTCATAGATACCGGGTTGGGCTTTCCTGCCGTCCACTCGTTTGGCAGCAGCGTTCTCCGGACTGGACGGACCAGCCGCCGGTTGAATCGTCGGTTTACTCTTCTTGATTGTTGTTTTTAAGGCCATTCTTTTCCTCCCCTTTTGGGGATGTTCCCCAAGGTATACTGACTCCACATTCCATTTCCTGCTTCTATCCCACCGCGCTTCGCAAAATAACGAGCATCAGCAGGTGCACAGGGTAGAAGGCATAAAAGAACCACTTATTCAGTCGGACAGAAACCGGGTGCTCCCTGAACCAGAGGACCAGCAAAACCCCAGCATAGGCCGCAAAGTCTACCGGCCAGTTCGAGCGGATTGCCAAAAGAATTACCGCAATACCCTGGCTTATGGCGAGGAAAACCGGATTGTCCCGGCCCAGGTAGAACAGCACCGGCATGGCAACGCCGACAAAGCCATAGTCCACCGGGACAACAGAGGCTAAGACTGCTATCCCAACGGCCAGCAGAAGTCTCCTTTTGTCCAGAGCTTCTATGAGCAGGAGGGCAAAAACAAGGGTGAATAGGGTATCCCCTCTATGCCCTCCGAAAAAGAGAGTATACGGGATCTGCGCCGCAAGGGCACAAAGAAAAAGCCGCCCTTTGTATCGGCGGATATTGCGTGTTCGGGTATATCCTTCCGCAACTTCATAGGCGAAGATGGGGAAGGCGAGACGGCCCAGAATTCGCAGGATAGGGTACTGTGGGAAGAAACCAAAGCCAACATGATCGACGAGCATCGAGAGGATACCTATGAGCTTGAGCGCATCGACGGCCACCGGCCTTACCCTCCGGAGGCCGGTGTGTTTTGAGTGTTTTGCCGAACTATGCTGCAAAAGACTTGCTCAATGGCGCTTCTATACCTCTCGTAAATCCCCTGTTCCTCCTTGTTGCCATACGCCTCCAAAGCGCACTTGAGCCCCTTTTCTCCCCCTACCTCAAGCCTTTTGGAGATCAGACTTTGAGAGAAATCGTCGAACTCCTTTCTGTCCGCTACCCGCCTTACAATCGCTTCCACTTCCTTCATCATCTGCCGATAGTTTGCCATTTCCTCCATAACCGCCACAGCGACAGAACTTTTTAGTTCATTATGAGCGAATAGATTCTCCAGCATTTTAAGTCCCATTAGGGCGATAGCGTCCTGGAGCCACTTCTCGTTCCTAATGGACAAGGAAAATTGAGTAATCCACTTGGAATTTTGAACGAAACTATCGTCCGTTAACTTCTTTAGCGCATAATCCACGAAGACCACGGCATTTCGGCCTTGCCACTTGCCATCCTTAAAATGCTCAGGAAAATGCTCTTTGTACAGGCAGATAACCCCTTTTCGCCGGACAGAAGTGTTAAGACAGGCAAGCAGTGTCCTTCGAGTGGCTAATCCCGGCCCATAAGACTTCTTTGTATGCAGCACGTTCTTACTCTGCGCAAAGTAGATCTCGTAGGCAATATCCAGTTCGTTCTCGTCCCACTTAAAACAGATTCTCTGCACTCAGATCCCCTTCCTTCGCACCTCAATCGCCTGTATCGCTATCTTGTACAGCGTATCGCCCCATGTCCGCACCCCACGCACCAGATCGACTTCGCCTCCCATGAACAAGTGCTCAGCGAGTTTCAGCAGCAGTTGGTATCCGCTGGACCAGTCCTGCTCCCAGATTAAGAGCCACGGGATCCCATCTTTCCGAACAAACCGGAGTGTTTTTCGCCGCAGTTCCTCGTCCGCCGTCAAGACGTAATACGCTGCCAGATATTCCCGGTCTCCCGTCCGGTCGTGTTCCTCAACGAGTATTCTGAACGTTCGCTCATGTTCCTCATCGACAAAATACATTAGGATACCCCCTCCTCCTCGTCGGCAAATTCCAGCACAAGATCTTTGGCCGTCTCACTCTCATAAAACGCGGTGAAGCATTGAGCTTGACTTGCCTCTTCCGGGCTGGAAAAGCTGGCATAATCCTTTTGGAGGATCTTATAAGCCAGCCCGTATACCTGGCCCCGATTGAGCTGTCGGCACTGCATCCCCATCTGCTCGGCATAGTTGCGCGTGATGTTCGCCGCTTCTTGGAGCATCATGCGGGCCAGGTTCTTGCGCTCGCCCTCCGGCATCCGTTTCTTCCCTGTTAACTTGCTCATTACCTCATCCATCCGGGCGTTGCCGGTCGCCACCCCGGAGTCGATGGAATCGGAGTCCGGATCGTAGTGGAACGTGATGTAGCCGTGATAATCCCTGGAATTCCGGTTTTCATCCATGCTCTCGATGAATCGGGCAACGTTCAGGCCGCTTTCCGCGAGTTCCGGGGTAAGGTGTCCTTTTCCCAACTGGTCCCGGTAATTGAGGGCATACTCGCGGATATCCACAAACTGGGACAGCTGCACGAGCGTGAACGGCATTCCGACCTCGTTGAGGAAATTCCGAAACGATGTCCAGACTTTGTATTTTTCCAGATCCGTGTTGGTGCGCATGTTGACCTGCGAGACATAGAGGCAGACCCGATAGGTCCCGTTGATTTCCACAATCCCCTCGGGGCTGACCACGGTCTCTTTCCCGAAAAGGGCCTGGGTGGTGTCGGGTTCCTTGGGGTCCGCTTTTCCCCCTTCGCCTTTTTCGCCTTTTCGGGGAGCACTGCCACGGTTTTTGGTGACGGTGAGGATTTTCAAAAAGGCAAAGATGGCCGCTAAGGTGACGGCCAATTCGATGAGGTTATATATGACGATCTCCCCCCTTCGCAGTGTTTATTTTCCGGTAGTAGAAGACTCTCTGCCGCCGCCGCACAGCCACCCAGCGAAGGATGTATTTCCACAGCGGTACGCCGGTGGCAGGGTGACTCGCTTTGGCGAAGAAATAAGCGACCAGCAGCGGAATCGGGTAATGCAGGTATTTCAAGGGGAAGGGCAGCAGGGGGATAGGGGGCACGATCTGCGTCATTTTGTAGCTGACGATGACCCCTGCGGCAATCCAGGCGAACTCGCCTAAAGAAAAAGCAAGGGGGCCCAAAGAGAAAAAGATCTCTTTGAGGCCCGATTGATAAGGTAACTCGTGAATTTCTCTGTACATGTGTTTTTTCTCCTATGCCTTTAGGCCGAGCCAGTGCATCAAAGTTCCCACAATTTGTTCTGCCATAAAGGCAACAATCAATGCCAACACTAAGGCTCCGACTCTGCCCTTCATGTCCGTAATGGTCTTGACATTCGGACTCCAAATCAAGCTGTAGGCAACTACAATGAGCATCACGACCACAAAGACAATTGCAACAGTCCGCAAAAAACCGACGACGGAATTCCCCGCGTTCTGTGCGCTGGTCGTGAGCCCATTGACGGAATTGCCGCTGATCGCCGCCTGAACCCCGGCCATGACGTTTGTTGTCGTGTTTGTTGTATTGCTGGCGAGAGCCACGACCGGCAGGGCCATGAGCAAGGCCATAACCACCAGCACTACGATGCTGGTTTTGCGTAGATTGGACCGTTTAAAAAGATGTGCAAACATAAAAAAGCGAGAACCGCTAAGACAGCGGTCCTCTTCCCTCCCCTTATGGTTGATGCAGATAGTGCTAGACTTCTTGTGCCGAAACGAACAGCTTCTCATGGATGTTCTGTACGGTTGTTCGCTCTTGCACGGTATCGCGCACATAATCCAGGATCTCAAAGGCCGCGTCCAGCGTACATTCGTTTTCGGCCAGAAGATTGACAATCGTTCTTGCGATCTTTTCGTTCTTGGCAGTGGCTTCCACTTTGTCCATCTCCCCTCCCTTCTACTTGTTTTTGACAGCGGCCAGGACGGTGCCGAGTTGAACCTCCTTTCTCGTCCCATTCTCAACTTTGAATACGGCTGGAACACGGTCCACCCCATATTCCGCCTTGAGTTTGTCCATGTCGGCCTGGGACAGGACGGACACATCCACCCGCCACACCGGCATTGCCTTCCCTGACAGTTGCAAATACTTCTTGAGCTTCGGCCCGAAGCTAATGCAGCCAGGTCAGGTCGGGCTGAAAAAATAAAGATAGTACGATTTGTCGGAAATCGTACTAATCTTGTCGAACGCTATGGTTTTGCCTACCTCACTGGACTGATTGGCCGTTGAAACCGGTTGTGGCAGAATGGCATGTACCTGGGGCTGAACAGCCGCCGGGTCTGCTCTCACGGGCGGTGTGGTGGACGCTCTTACCGGGAGGAGTGTGCCGCGAAGGGCGATCACCGCCACGATGAGCCCCACCAAGAGCAAAACGAGCGAGCGTTTCACGCGGAAATTCCCCCTCCGGGAATACTTCCCTGGTTGATCTTTTCGGCGAGCTTATATGCGTCGTAGATGGCCCAGATCCAGGTGATGAGGCCGGTAAGATAGCCGATGAACACAAACATGAGCAGTACATTGATGAACTGAATGCCGATGATGATGAGACCCCGAAGAATCCGACCATTGTAGATTTGCCCCAGGCCGCTGATGAGGAAACTGAGCACCGCCGCCACACCGGGGCTCTTACGAGGATTTTGGTTGAGCATTTGATTGGACATAAACATCCTTCTTTCGTTTTGGTTTTTTCTATGAGACTCGCTCACTACAGCGAGATTCCCACCATGTGCAGGATCGGCAGTCCCCCGGCGTACACAAACCACGCCAAGAGCCCCAGCCGGATCACCACAACATCCCAGAGACTGCCGGTCTTGATCGACACCGGCAGATGAATGCGCTTTTTATACAGCGGGTACAACAGCGGCACCCCGTCGGCAATGAGATCTAACAGCAGGTGGCTCAGGTATCCGGCTCCGAAGACCATGAGCAGCGGCACGCGCCAGGGTGCCAGAAACGGTGACAAACCGAGAAGCGTGTCCGCGCCCCAAAGGAAAAGCGCCATGCCCAAAAGGGTATGGGTCATTCCCCGGTGCTTGAGAGACGAGATGATGACCAGGACAGCCCCCAGCAGTCCGAGAATTAGGCTTGCCTTGCCGCCGTAACGTAAGACAAGGCTCTGGGCTGCGTGGACGCTGACAACCCGTTCTGCGAGCGCCGGGATACGCAGACACACGCTGAGTGCAAGTAGGAACAGTCCGCCGAGCATGGCCCCGGCCCGCGAGCTGCCCAGCGGCCCGAAGAGATCCCGGTCAATGGTGCTTCCGGGCTGATCCATGTCCGGCAGGAGTCCCCCCAAAACCGCGCCCCCCAGTCCGACCGTAAGAACGGCGATATTCTGGGGGGCTGTGACCAGAGTACCGGATACTGCCGGGTGTAAGAGTGACCAGGCGGCCAGAGCCCCGGCAATGTGTGTTTTTCCCATCATAACAGTGTATCCCCTTCTTTCTGAGTTTCTTGTGTACACTGAATTAGGACTGCAAGTTGTGCCTTTAGATATTCTGCGGCCTCACCCCCCTTCGCCAAAAACGCATCGACTGTCTTCAGGATCTTTTCCGCCTGTTTCTGTTCGGCGGACTGCTCTTCTTGCACAATGTTCTGTTTGCCCTCGTCTTCCAAGATGGCTTTGCGCATCTGTCGGGTACTCAGTTCCTGATCGGCGGCCTCCTGGATGTACTTAGCAGGATCAGGAGAGTTGGCCGCGACCCGGTGGTGGTACCAACTCAGGGAGGGGACGCGCATACCCTCCTGCGGGAAAGCCCGGTAAACCTTCACCAGTTCCCGAATCTGCGCCGTGCTGCTCCCTACCTGGGAGGCGAGCCAGCCCTGCTGTACGCCGGAATCGAGCATGGCCGAAAGCAGTTGCCCCTTGATCCAGCGAGCATTCTTCTCCTGTTCGTCGATCTGGACATAGGCGCTGATCATTTCTTCCAGACTGGGTTCCTGCCGGGGAAGGGCACCGCCCTCCGGCAGTTCTGTCGGCTTCGATGGTTTTTCTAGGGCGGATGGATACAGGCGTATTTTTGCACAAACCTCATCATACCCAATTCCCTCCCTGTCGGCAACGATTTGCACGAGCGTTTGCCGCGCTATGTTGCCGTCGTGCGCCTTCCGGTGGCATTCCCCGCAAAGGCTGATCAGATTTTCCTTAATGTCGTCCCCGCCCGCGCCCCGGCTTTTGATGTGGTGGGGCTGGCCGAAAACCGGTTGATTGCAGCGGACCCCGGTGGCGGGATCGACATACTTGCAGTATTTGGTACGGACAGCTTCGATAGCCGAACTGTCCTCAATTCGCTTTTCAATTTGCAGACTCAACATTTTATCCCTACTTCCACACGAAAAGAGAGCCTTTCGGCCCTCGTTGTGTTTATTGCACCCACCTGGCATACGGTTGGAATCTCCTACTTTTGCTTTGCGATTTCATTCATATCAGGGAATGTATTATCATAGCCATATCTATAAGTCATAATCACCAGCCTCAAAAGGGTGCCAAGTAACATTATCGAATATACAACAACGAACCAGAAAAAGTATGATGCGATAATCGAAATTACTATGACACCCGGCAAGGAAATATCCCAAGGAGTATGGACTAACAAGTAAGTCCCAATAAATATAACCAAAGTTACTCCTGTAACCGCACCGCCAAAGTAGAAAGAAAAGATAATAGACATCAGATGATCAAATTTCTTCTCCGAATTAATGTTATATAGAACTTTACTGCCGACGGTCCCCGCAATTATTGCCAGACCCCCAACCAGAAAACCCAAAATGCTAATAAGCCCTACACCCAATGTCAGCGTAAGATTACTAACGAACGTTGAAAAATCTTTTGTAGCCGTTGTCATATATATAACGAAAACCAACCAAGTGGACAAGACCGCTAAGACAATAGAAAAAGCCGCTTCCTTTCGTATCAGCAGATCTCGCCATTTGTGAGTTATAAGTAGTAAATTAATAAACCGATTCTTCTTGTAATAATATTCAATTTTGTCCGAGGACAATTCGCCTGCCACAAAACTCACCCACTCCCAGTTATTCTAACTTTTACCGCCCGTATTTCCGGTTGCAATCTCAACCGTGGATTTGCTTTCGAGCATTTCTACAATGCCTGCTCTGGCATACCGGGGAAATTCTACCAAATTGTCCTTATCCTTGTCGGGAATAGCCTTAGTATACAGGGCATCCTCGTCACTTGTGACCTTTGTTCTAGTCCCGGCAACGTCTTTCCCTATAACCTCCATTTTACCATAACCCTTGGATACCGCCGCTACTAATTTCCTAATGTATTTGCTCGAAGCATTGATACCAGTTTTTGCAGCCGCAACCAACGAAATGCCAAATTTTGTTGCCCAGGTTTCTCTAATTTCATCAGACCCCGTACTGAATAAAGCGTCAAAATCATCTTTATCACCGTTGGGAGGTACTATATGAACCTGAACTTGTTGGATAAGTGCCAATTGTTTCATTCTTTGCAGCAGCATATTGACATTCTTCTCTAAATAAATCTCAACTTCCATATCGGGAACAGCTAATTCCAATAAAGCCTTAAACTCTCTTATAAACATATTATGCCCGAAGTCTTTTTTCGGAACAAAAGCAATTTCTTCTTTATTTAAATCAAATAGAAATGCAACATAGGCAGCTTTATTGTCAATCAACTCTTCAACAATATCGTCACTAGTTTCATCATAACTGGTATTAATTCCTGGGGTAATTAAAACCAATCTTCCAGAAATCCAAAAGTCGTCTGGGTTTTTTGTCAACGTTATGAATTTATATTTCTCATTGTTTTCTACATGCATGATCTTTTCCGTTAAACCTTGATATATTTGGTTTAGCAATTTTCCCTTTAAAGAAGCGTCGTCATACACCTTATAAATCTCAGAGTTAAAATTCAGCTTTGCAAAATACATTGTTGACATTTTCCTGCCCCCTATCTTTCCTTCTTTCCTTCCTAATTTCTACCTTGGGAAGCCTTTCCCTGCTCAACTTCCCAATTATTTTTCCAAATGTGTCCTCGGAAAGGGCTCTTGTCAACGTCCCCAGCTCGTGGCACGCTCGCGTATACCGCTGTTCCACGAGAGCTTTCTTAACCAGGATGAGGTTGGGAAAATAAGACATGTGCACGCCGGATCGTCCGGCCACTTGGTATTTTTTGTCCGGCTTGCACTTCTTGAGCGCGTCGTAAAACCGGCACAGAGCCTCTTTTGCCTCCCTGTGCTTTTCCTCGTCCTCGTTTCCCCAACTGCTGTACGGTTCCAGCATCTTGAACAGCCTGATTTTTTGCTTGTCCCATCCCATCTCCTTATCCCTCCTTCGGTAATCGAATTTCTACCTTCAGCCGCCGCCGTCCGAACTTGATCGCACGCGCCCGGCTGTTCATGTACAGATCGAGATGGTCCCCCCGGATGGCACCACCCCGATCTGTAACTGTGTACGTGCGGCCTAGCGCCGGGATGAAGATCCGCGTTCCGAACGGGATCTGCGGCGGGGCCGCGATGGTGACACCTTCTTCGACCGGTGCACCGGAGGCTGTGATCCCGCACCCGTTCATGGTTTTGTCGTTTTTGGTATATGCCGTGACGATCATCCAGCGTATTTCCGGCTTACTTGCTGCGGGCTTTCCCCGCGATACGGTTTCCTTTGGGAGTACGGGTACTCTCCTTATGGCCTTGATCACCTTGAGCTTATTGGGCAGTTGGTGCTGTGCGGGCGGGGGACAGGCTAGATTTGCCCGTACTGCCGCTTCCCTGCCTTGTACAGACGCGCAGGGGACGGTTGGCTGTGCTTGGACGGTGGACGCTAAAAGAATCGTTGCAAGGGCAATAACGGCGGCTGAGGATCTACTCGGGGGAGCCAACACAGATCTCCCATCGGTAGCCTTCGCCGTAGAGCCCTTGCAGTTCCGCCATGTACTTTTCCGCCGCATCCCTTGCATCTTCGCGTGTCTTAAACTCGGTGCCCACCCTGTAGGTCTCGTATGCCTTATCCAGATGGGCTTGACTCTCTTCGGCCACAAAAACAAAAGCGACAAACATTAGACTGCCTCCTTCCTTTTCCGGCTCTTGCCGGGATCGGTTAGCAGAATCAGACCGAGCACCAGGTCAATTTTGAGGTAGCTTTGGCAGTATCTGCCGCGCACCGTAAAAAATCTCTTGTTCTGGCTTTCGACGATCCCGATGAACGACTTGGTGTCCCCCTCTTTGCCTCGGGGTTCCACCCGGACCAGGGCACCCAACGGGAGTTTCATCGCTTCCAGTGCTGTTACTTGCATGTGCATTCTCCCCTCTTTCGTTTCTCGTTTTTTTGAGTTGGTTTGGTTGGCAGGAGCTGCCGATTTTGTCCAAAAAGGACAAGTTAGGGTGGTCGTGTTCTTCCCAGCATTTTGCTTACCCAGCGCTGTACCACGCCAGACGCGAGGAATTCCCGTTTCTCGGCATCCGTGCCGAACTGGAGAATATCCAAGTATGTGTCGAGCATGTCGGGAACGAAGGCGTACCGAAGTCCGTATTCCCCGGTACTGTCAATGGCCTTGCAGCACTCGATCCGGACATCGCACAGATCCTGGTATGCGCGTTCCACCTCCGCATCGAATGTTTTCTTCCTTTGCCGGGCTAATTTGGCCGTTGCAATCTGTTGGCGTTGCTGCTTAGATGTGTTTGCGGGAAGACCGAAATCCTCGGCTATTTGCTTAGCTGCCTGAACTTTGGGTAGGTTGTGAAGTCGAGCAACAAACTCTACTCCATCACCTCCTGCTCCACAGCCGAAGCACTTCCAGTATTGCCCCTTAATGCTTAGGCTTGGATTTTTATCTTGGTGAAATGGACAGAGAATCCACAGGTGTCCCGACTTCCAAAGTATTTCCGTGTCTACGTACCGTTGGATGACAGCATTTAAGGGTACGTTGCGTACTGTTTCAAAGATACTAACCTGGGACTGAGGGAGACTTTGAGCATGGAACTGCATCTTATCACCTCCTCAACGGCAAAAAGAAAAAAGGCTCCAAAAAGCCTTTCTGAAAAACGAGATCCCAAAGAACTCTTCCCTTTTGGGGCCCTTTCCCGGTTCTGTCCTGGGTTGAATGCGGCGAAGCACCCCTTCGCCGTACCCCCCTTTTTGGCACCCCTTACTTGTTTGGCACCCCTTACTTGCCATCCCCAGTCCGTCTGCGTTATCGAGGGGATGTATCTATTCATGGTTCCTTCTCACGGCTGGGAACAGCGTTCCCTATTTGCTGTTTCTCCCTTTTGGGGCGCTCCTCCGCTTCTTCTCCAGATACGCTTGCCGACTGTACAGCCGCCCAAATTGCTCTTTTGGCTCGATCCAAACTTTCTTTTCCAAGAGGATACCGCTGTTTTCCAGAACATCGTTTTCCAGTACCAGCCGACACAGGTTCCCGCTAATCCTTTCGGGGTCCCCCCGGAATACGATTTCGGGATTGAGAAATAGTGGCCGTTCGGTTACGGGGCGGCCATATTTTTCAATTTCTTGGCGGTTAATGATCTGGAGTATGATTCCCTTGCGAAGAAGGGATGTTACCAATTTGCTCACGGAGATTCGATCTCGCTTCAGTTCCCTCGCCATGCCTCCGATAGTCATGTATTGGCCGGTTTCTGGGTTGGCGAGTGCATTTGATCCGACTCCGCACAAATATTGCAGGTCGAATATGAGTGCCTTCTCTGCCCCTGTAAGATACTCTGCCTGTGTTAACACGTAGACATTCTCGCCATTAATCCTGGGAAATAGAGGTTTGATGTTGCTCATTTTCATATCCATCCCTTCTTTCTTTCGTGTGCCGGAAAAGGCGCTTGGAACTTGTATATTTATAGAGTGAGAAAGGGAAACCTGGTCATAAGGCCCTATGAAGCCCTTGTGACGCGGGTTTTAGGGCATTTTGATGTACCCGAACTTTCGGGTATGTCCTGATCCTTCTAACCCCTTGTTTTACGCCCCCTCCAAAAAAAGTCTTTGTTAAGGGGGGTATCCGAATTTTGAGGTACCCTCAATCCTGCTCTGTGCTCTGCGGAAGCGCCTTCTTGAGTTTTAAATATGTCTTTCGTTTGTACATTTTACCGAATTCCTCATGGCGCTGTAGCCACACTTTGTGCTCCAGGGGGATATTGCTTTTCTCGAACGGATCATGGCGCATACTAAGCCTACAGAGTGTGCTGTTGATCTTATTTTTGTTTCCGGCAAAAACAATTTCGGGATTAAAAAATAGTGGACGTGCACTCAATGGTCTTCCATACTTTTTGATTTCTGCCCGACTAACGAATTCGTAAATTGCGCCCTTGTTAATGAGCGAGTTAATTAGCGCACTTGTGTTGTGTAATGAACGTCTGAGCTTTTTTGCAATTTCAGTGACCGTCATGAATTGTCCGTTATGCTTGTTGACGATAGCGTTTGAGTGCATTTCGCAGTACGGCATGAGATCTATCAGGAGTCCCAGTTCACCCAGTGTGAAATAATCTTTTTCTCTGAGCGCAATCATGTTGTCTCCGATTAGTTGTGTGAAGGGGACACTGCTGGATTTTCTCATTTTGTATAGGGCAAACCCCTGCTCTGCCGCTTTACGCGCTTCTGCGTTGATTGCGTCTATATTGATTCTGTCGAGAATGGCAATCTCGTTATCCCGGTTGGGTGCTTGCTCATCCACCAGTGCTGCCCTAATCTTGTCTGGATCGTTAAGATCGTCGGTAATGTCATCGTCCCAGTCAATTGCAAGCTCAACACTTTCATCTATCCTGGGTGCTTTTTCACTCCCAGATGTTTTCCTTTTGCCTGCCATTTACACATTTCTCCTTTCTACTTAAACAAAAAAAGAGCCCCCTTCTGGGGACCCTCCGGCAGCGAGGCGTGTTTTATGGGTTTGGTCTGGTTAGTTGTACATCCCTTGACATCCTCCCCGCTTTGAATAGCGAGGATTCCCTGGAATTCCGTGCCCTCACGGGTTCACGCCAGGGTTCGGTCGGGTTTCGCGTCCGCGCGTGCATTTCTGCCGCCCTTCATCCGTTCTCCCATGAGGGCCGTGCCAAACGGCCCGCCCCGGCGGGTTCAAGAGATCACCTGCCCTCTACCCTGCCGGGCGGCAGCCCTGTTGACCAGGCTGCTAAGTTACGCGGCTACAGTTCTTGTGCGCTTGGCTGTCTTCTTCCTCCTGAGTGTGGTCGGCACCTGGATACACTCGCCCGCTAACCCGCTGATGGCCTGGGCAATGTTGTCGGCGGCATTTGCGTCGATGTGCTTGCTCTGCTTGCACCGGGGACACGTGTACCACCGGCCCGCCGGGCGGCTGGTTCTTACTTCTCCGCACCGGCTGCATGTGAGACTGGTTAACTCCGGATTGACAAGCTCTACTTCGATTCCCGCCAAAGCCGCTTTGTATCCGATGAACTGCCTTAACTGGAAGAAGGCCCAGGAGTGGAGACTCCGTCCCGCGTCTTTGCGCTGTTTTTTTCGTTGGCTTTTTGTCCACCGGGCACCCCGCAGATCTTCCAGGCGGATGACGCTGACTCCGTGGAGCCTAGCCATTTCCACCAGCCTCCGGCTGATCATGTGGTTCATGGCGGTGATCCATCGGTGTTCTTTGTCCGCTAGTTTCTTGAGTGCTTTGTGCGCCCCCTTCTTCTGGAGTTTTTTCCGCAGGTTTGCGTAGTGTCGCCGGATGTAGGCGAGTTCCGCCCCGCTGAAGAACAGGGTAGATCCGAGGATACTTGCAACCGCAAGGTCGATGAGCCCCAGGTCCACGCCCATATACTTCGGCGGCTTTTGCTCCGCTTTCACGCTGACGGTGAGCGCCAGGTGGATGTACCACCGTCTGCCGCACTTGATAAGCTGCGCTGTGCCTTGTTTGGCTTGACCGGCAAGCAGAAGTTCCAGGTACTTGACTTGGTACTTCTCTACTTGGATGGGCACACCCACCCGCTTTTCCAGGGTGGGGAAGGAGACTTTCCAGGCGGCTCCGCCGCCCTGCAGGGTCTCTTTCTCTACCCGGAACTTCTGGTTGTTGAAGTCCGGCCAAAGCCGCTTGAATGATTTCGCGTTTTTCTTGGCTTCGATGTCCCGGATGGCCTGGCACAGGACAACGGCTGGCAAGGGCTCCGAGAATGCTTTGGCATCCGCTGATGACTTTGGACGCATGGGTTTCTCCACTCCGAGATACCGGTTTGCAAAATCGGTTGTCCTGTCGGCCATGGTCTGGTACATGTCCTGCTTGGCTTTCGTAGGTTCAAAGAGTTTGAGTTTGATCGTGATGACTTGGGTTCTAGTCTCTTCCATGTTTACCTCCCCTCTACATGAAGAAAAGCCGCTGCACCATGCAACGACTTTTCTTGATTAAGTTCCAGCCAATTATGGGATTATTGTGTTTTAGCACTCACATCCTACTTTTGGGCACACAAAAAGAAGCCCTCACAGGCTTCCATTTTGTGGCAATATTTTAGGGTAGGCTTCGCCCCACCCTGTTTTTCTCATTTTATCGCGGATTTGGCCCGTTTACAAGCCTTTTTTGGGTCTTGTGAAAAAATATTTTTGTTTCCTACGACTGCTGGACGGCAAAGCCCACGGTTTTAGCCGTGGGCGTCTGAAAGTTGCCTGGAAGATGCCATTTCCTCCGCTCTATCCGAGCAGTGTTTCCCCCTCTTTTCCATGCGTATCGAGCGGAAACAAACGACCGATGATCCCACCGATCATGCGCAGGTGGGTGCCCCCGGATTCATCCGTGGGGAGGAAACCTGCGCCCCCAATTGATACTCATACGCATCCGCGCGTTGAATAATTTTGAGGTACTTTGGGTGTACATCAAACCCGTTGAGCTTAAAACTAGGTCTAAAGCGGATGGCTATGCGTCCCGTATGCGTACCAGCATATTTCCCTTTCGGTATCATGGCTTTTGCAATATCACCCGTCTGAAATCCAATGAAAAACTTTGCTTTTGGAGCGTGTTTTATTGGGAATCCGTATTTATCTGTGATACACCGTTGCCTCTTACCATGCCCGGCGGCGGCAATCACTAGAATCGGCCTTGCGGGAATCACGATCCGCCCCGGCGTACTCTTGCCAACGCAAGTCGCATCTAGCCAGTGTGTCTTTGGTAGGTTTCGCTGTGCCCGATTGTACTTCGTCTGTCCCCCGGTGCCAGTTTCGACCGGCAAGCCAGTTGCTTTAAGACGTTCATACAACTGCCAGCGTGTGACATTGACGCCTGCTGCGTCTCTCAGCGGCTTTTTTGCTTGCTTTTGAATATCCGGAAAACCAAATTCTTCCGCTGTCCTGTTATCTTTTTTCCAGTTGCAAGCATGACAGGCCAGCGTTAGATTACTCACCCGATTTGTACCTCCTCTGGATTTTGGTACGATATGCTCGACTTCCAGCGGTACGTCAACTTTGCCGCAGTAGGCACATTTACGGCCCCATTTTTCCAGCAGGTATTCCCGGATTTCGTAACCAAAGAGTTCGCCTTGCTGATACTCTATCCCGGAGATTTCTGGGTTTTGTAACTTTTGGGTATCGAACCGGACTAACTCCATTGAGATTGCTCCAATGGGAGCCAGTCTGCACAGCCTGTTTACCCAGGTTGTGATGTTCTCGACACGGCTTTGTAGCGAGGGTGGAAGCCAACCTTTCGGTCTGCGCCGGTTTAGAAATCGGCACGCCCGATAGCGCGTTTTCCGGTTACGACAGCCTCTCCGCAGTCCTCTGCGCTTAGCCAGTAATTTCTTGATGGCGAAGCCCCGGTGATTCAGTTCTGCCGCCCAAAGAACGGTCCCGGTGTTACCGTTTTCCAGCAAAAGTGCGAATCCAGTTGTCTTTGCGCCAGGATCAATCTTGAGCCGCAGTCCGATTGGCCTTGCATCTGACTTAGCCTCTTTCAGAATAATCATAAACGGAAACCGTCGGAAAATTGCTGCCCTACCCTGTTTGAGAAGTTTCCGCGCTATCGCCGGATGACACGGTGATAACGGCTTTTTGTTAGTGTCCAGTACTAATACGAACATTTCTGTTCTCTCCCCTTTCGAGGGTAATGTTTGCCTCGCCAATGTTATCGGGGCTTTTTGCGCTTAACACACTGGCTTAACCCTTGTACACCTGTTTAATGCTAAGCGACAGTTGCCTGGAACTTGCACGCATTCCAGGGTGTCGTGACCTCGATAACGTAGTCTCCGAAGGACTTAGGCTGGTCAACTGAGCTTGTTAAGATCGCTCCCTACAAGCTCCTGGCTTTAGCCATGGGGTGGTTGACACTTTCCTTTCCAAAAGGATACCGCTGTTTTCCAGAACATCGTTTTCCAGTACCAGCCGACACAGGTTCCCGCTGATCCTTTCGGGGTCCCCCCGGAATACGATTTCGGGATTGAGAAATAGTGGCCGTTCGGTTACGGGGCGGCCATATTTTTCGATTTCTTGGCGGTTAATGATTTGCAGTATGATTCCTTTGCGAAGAAGGGATGTTACCCATTTGCTCACGGAAATTCGATCTCGCTTCAGTTCCCTAGCCATGCCCCCAATGGACATGTATTGGCCGGTTTCTGGGTTGGCGAGTGCATTTGATCCGACTCCGCACAAATATTGCAGGTCGAATATGAGCGCCTTCTCTGCCCCCGTAAGATACTCTGCCTGTGTTAACACGTAGACATTCTCGCCATTAATCCTGGGAAATAGAGGTTTGATGTTGCTCATTTTCATATCCATCCCTTCTTTCTTTCGTGTGCCGGAAAAGGTGCCTGGAATTCGTATATTTAACAGAGTGAGAAAGGGAAACCTGGTCATAAGGCCCTATGAAGCCCTTGTGACGCGGGTTTTAGGGCATTTTGATGTACCCGAAAGTTCGGGCAGATGTACCCGAACTTTCGGGTATGTCCTGATCCTTCTAACCCCTTGTTTTACGCCCCCTCCAAAAAAAGTCTTTGTTAAGGGGGGTATCCGAATTTTGAGGTACCCTCAATCCTGCTCTGTGCTCTGCGGAAGCGCCTTCTTGAGTTTTAAATATGTCTTTCGTTTGTACATTTTACCGAATTCCTCATGGCGCTGTAGCCACACTTTGTGCTCCAGGGGGATATTGCTTTTCTCGAACGGATCATGGCGCATACTAAGCCTACAGAGTGTGCTGTTGATCTTATTTTTGTTTCCGGCAAAAACAATTTCGGGATTAAAAAATAGTGGACGTGCACTCAATGGTCTTCCATACTTTTTGATTTCTGCCCGACTAACGAATTCGTAAATTGCGCCCTTGTTAATGAGCGAGTTAATTAGCGCACTTGTGTTGTGTAATGAACGTCTGAGCTTTTTTGCAATTTCAGTGACCGTCATGAATTGTCCGTTATGCTTGTTGACGATAGCGTTTGAGTGCATTTCGCAGTACGGCATGAGATCTATCAGAAGTCCCAGTTCACCCAGTGTGAAATAATCTTTTTCCCTGAGCGCAATCATGTTGTCTCCGATTAGTTGTGTGAAGGGGACACTGCTGGATTTTCTCACTTTGTATAGGGCAAACCCCTGCTCTGCCGCTTTACGTGCTTCTGCGTTGATTGCGTCTATGTTGATTCTGTCGAGAACGGCAATCTCGTTATCCCGGTTGGGTGCTTGCCCATCCACCAGTGCTGCCCTAATTTTTTCCGGATCGTTAAGATCGTCGGTAATGTCATCGTCCCAGTCAATTGCAAGCTCAACACTTTCATCTATCCTGGGTGCTTTTTCGCTCCCAGATGTTTTCCTTTTGCCTGCCATTTACACATCTCCTTTCTACTTAAACAAAAAAAGAGCCCCCTTCTGGGGACCCTCCGGCGGCAAGGCTCAAACTCGTGTTGCCGTTTTTCCGTTTTGAGCACACAAAAAGAAGCCCTCACGGGCCTCCATTTTGTGGCAATTTTTTAGGGTAGGCTTCGCCCCACCCTGTTTTCCTCATTTTATCGCCATTTTGGGCCGTTTACAAGCCTTTTTGGGTCCTTGTGAAAAACTATTTTTGTTTCCTACACCTGCTGGACAGCAAAAGCCCACGGTTTTAGCCGTGGGCGGATGTCACTATTTCTACTTTCGCTATTACTTTTTGGGCTTTAACGGCGCGGCGATTAATTGCGCAAAAGCAACAATCACCCAGGCGAACAGAACCATACCAATCAGGACCTGAACCCACGTTGGAGCGTTGGCACTACCGTTGGCTAAAAGAGACGGCCAACTGATGTGCCCAATGTTAAGCCAACTGTTCTGCGGCATTGCCGTAGATATGATGAGGCCACCGACAACGGCCCCGCCTACGAGTTGCCATTTCCGCCTGATGATCCCGGTAAGAACACCGGCCAAACATAGAACTAATCCGACCAGTCCTATTCCGACGATTAGAGTGTTTTGGATAAAGTTGGCAAGCTGCGTAAAAAAAGAATTGTCCATTACTATAAACCCGCCTTTCTGCGAAAGGCACCGATGGGGTTATGAAACAAAAACCCATCATCCTTTCACTCTTTTTATGTTATCCTCCTCTTGTAGGCCACTGGTATACTACAGAACCCGAGGAGGTGAGTGGCGGGGCTGTATAGCGGCAACCCCGTATTACTATATGGTGTCGGTCATCCGTTAAGGCATCAATGAATGGCGCAAAACAGTAGCCCGTAAACTTATCTCTTCCGAAGTTGACTCGATTTCGCCGGATGACCAGTCCCTGCCAGCCCTACAAGTATTTTTGCAGGAGGTACTTTTTTTGTTCAAAATCTTTCGCAAAAACTGCTGTGGACTTGATGTCCACAAAAGCTGGATCTATGCCTGCATCGGTATTACTGATACAAATGGCCGTACTGAGTATAAGCAAGCTCGCTTCTCTTCCTTTTCCAAAGGCCTTAGAGAGTTGGCTGATTGGCTTGCGAAATTCTCCTGTACCGAAGTTTGTATGGAATCTGCCGGCAAGTTTTGGATTCCCGTATTCAACATCCTTGAAAAGACCTGTTTTGTTACCCTGGCACATCCCAAGTACACAAAACCTCAAAAAGGAAACAAAACGGATCGCAAAGATGCCAAATGGATCTGTGACCTCTTTATGTGCGATATGATCAAACCCAGCTTTATCCCTTCTCCTGTAATCAGGCATCTCCGTGACCTGATGCGTTACCGCTTCAAGATCACAAATATGCTGACCGGCGAGAAGAACCGTGCCCAGAACTGCCTGACTGTTTCCAACTTAAAGCTCGATGATGTCTTCAGTGATGTCTTTGGAAAGTCTGCCCGATCTATCACTACCTACATCCTTGACCACCCCAGTGAACCCTTTGATGTCGCTCCCTTTGTCAATGGACGCTGCAAAACCCCTATCGAAGAGATCCAGGATGCCGTGGATGGTGCGATTTCTCCCGAGCAGGCTGTCAAGCTGCGTCAATGTCTCGCACACATTGATGAACTTGAAAACCACAAAAGGGAAATCGAGCAGGCAATACTTTTACTTGTACAACCTTTTTCAGCCATTCTGGATTTACTTCGTACCATTCCCGGGCTCAATTCCAATCCGATGACTGCCATTGCCATTCTCTCTGAGATTGGTCCGGACATGTCCGTGTTTCCGTCATCTAAGAATCTTGTTTCTTGGGCTGGATGCTGTCCACGCAATGATCAGAGTGGAGGAAAAGTAAAATCCACCCGTATATCTCGTGCCGGCTGTTATTTGAAACCTCTTCTTGTTCAGGTTGCAAATGCACTTCTCAAGTCTAAGGAACACCCTGAATTCCAAGAGAAGTATCACAGAATCAAGACCCGCCGGGGTCACAAAAAGGCTATCATCGCTGTCTGCAAGATGCTCTTGACCGCTATCTGGAATATCTTGCATAAGCAGGAGCCATATACCCCCGAAGGCTTTCTGGAGCACCGCCCTGTCAATGAATCTAAGGTTCTGACAAAGGCGCAGGCTCTGGAACTTCTCAGGAAAAGAGGTTACACAATAACAGACGAATCTCCCGTAATCACTTAACCCGAAAACTCCCAATGTTATTTTTTGCCATCCGCAAAATGTGAATGGTTTGTTTGCTGTACGCTTTTTACTCCCTAGCCACTACCTCTTTGTTTCAAACTTAAAAAACCTCTCTTTCTTTTTTGTTCTTGTAAAAAAATATTTTAATTGCCTACAACACGTGTACGAAGTACACAATCGCCAACGTTGCAACCGAAAAGAGTATTATGGCGATAAAAATATCGAAGTAGTTAACGTATGGGATGAAAGGCAGAATTGGCAGGTACATTGGTCCCGTATGCCAGATCACTTCCCGCGCCAATTCGCTGAGCAGCGTTCCGTATTTCTTGCAGTCCTCTAGGTTCCGAATCTCCAGATCGTCCAGTTGGCGAAGCATGTCCCCTGCATACGGGTACTCGTCCGCCCTCGTTTTGAGCTTCTTGGATATGTTTGCCTGAAACCGCAGGCATTCCCAGACGGTTTTCTCTGTGTGCCCAAGTTCCTTTGCTGCCTCTTTGTCGGCTGCCTTCGCCGCAATTCTTCCGCCGAGTATGGTGAGTCGGTACATCTCTTTAGCAAGACTGCGGTTTTGCAAATAAATGTATACTGGGAGGATTATGTGTATTAGCCATTTTCTTTTCTTCACAAGCCGCACCCCGTGGGCATTTGATTGATCCTTTTTCTGTTGTTCTCTTTTTCAGTGTGTAGTTGCGCCTGATTAAATTCCACCTCGTATGTTTCGCTCAAACAAGTTTTTTCGCCGATGAGTCCGAAAATGGTCTTAATATCCTTGAGAATTTGAGCTTGCATCTGCTCGACAAAAATATGATGCCACCGTGCGGACAAGATGCTTAAAAAGCCACAGGTTAGATTAGATACCTTGTTATATTTTAAGCACAATACCGAATCCTCGCCCATATCGCTGAAAACGCCGAATCGCAACGATATTTCCCCACGGTTAATAATGATAGAAAGCTCTCCGGTTAGAAGCCTCATATTTAGTTCAGTTCCCAGGTTTTTCGTTTGAGCAATGTGTACGAGAGCGTTGTATAGCTCTGCAAACGCTTTTCTCTCGATTTCACTAAGAGCATCATCGTTAATGATGAGTTCTCGTGCTATCGCGCCATCGTCCCTTGCGAGAAATTTTTTGTTGAAGTAGTCTTTCCAGGACTTAATTTTCGTTAACTGAAGCTGTCGATCAATGAACCCGCCATGATCGACCGTTAAGGCTTCGCGTAGATTCTCAAACATACTGCTTTCCTCCTTGCCTTATTGTACTAGTTTTTTGGATGCTCAGAAAGCCCCTAGAAGAAAAGGCTTTTTGCGTGCTGAATTCCGAGCCATTGCCTATCTCGCCTTTGCTTTTTCTTATTTGTACCTTGCCCTCTGAAAACTGCCATTTTCTCCGCTCTATCCGAGCAGTGTTTCCCCCTCCTTTCTCTGGCTTACCAATCCCCTGATCCTCTCGGCCAAGAACGTCCTCCTTAGATTCGGAGTATTGTTCTTTATCGCTATGGCTACCGCTTTTTTCTGCCCCACCAGGATCAGCATTTCTTCGGCCCTCGTCATGGCTGTAAACAGAATATTCCGCGTCAGCATCATATAGTGGTTCGTGATCACCGGCGCAATAACCACCTTAGCCTGGCCTCCTTGGGACTTGTGCGTCGTGATGCAGTAGCCCGTGGTGAAGTTAAAGTCCATGATGTCTTCACGGCTGAGCCACACTTCCTCTCCCCAGAGGTCACAGAGCAGTCCCTCTTCACTCCCTTCCGGATCGGCTGGGTCAGGGCCTATGTCTTTGACAATCCCCATGTTGCCGTTGTACAGCCCCTTATCCACCGAATTCCGTTGGTTCTGTATGATCACGTCTCCCACCCGGAAGGCTCTGTTGCCAACGATAAGTTCTTTCTTGTCGCCGCGCGGCGGGTTCACGAGTGCTCTGATCGCCTCATCCAGCGCCACGACCCCCGCTATGCCCTTTTTCATGGGGGACAGGACGAGAATATCCTCCGGACGGTAGCCAAGCTCAAGGAGCCTCTTCACGCTTGCGAGGATGGTCCGCTGAGTGCTTTCCGCGTCCGGACGCTCAATGAAGCAGAAATCTTTTCTGCCGGGCACGGTGTAGATCATTTCACCCCGCTTGACCCGGTGAGCATTTTCCGTGATGAGGCTGTTTTTTTCCTGCCGGTAGATCTCTGTCAGCTCTACGCTCTTGATGACTCCGCTGTCCAGCATGTCTCGCAGAACGGCTCCAGGCCCTACTGAGGGCAGCTGATCCGGATCGCCCACCAGCAGGACTTTCCCTCCGCGCGGAATCGCCCGCAGGAGGCCGCTGGCCAGCTCAATATCCGCCATGGACCATTCGTCTGCCTCGATCAAGTCCTCTTCGAGTGGATTCAGCTCGTCTTTCCTGGCCTTTTCGGGGTTGACTCCCTCGTCTTCTGAGATTCTGACACCCCAGTTTAAGAGCCGGTGAACCGTCTTAGACTCGTAACCCGTTGTCTTATGCAGGTTCTGGCTGGCCCGGCCTGTGGGCGCACAGAGGGCAATCATTTTATGCGGAAAGATCTGACGGTAGATGGAAACCACGGCTTTTATGACTGCGCTTTTACCAGTTCCAGGGCCACCTGTCAATATTAGGCAGTTGGTCTTAAAGAGGCTGTATATGACTTCCTGCTGTTGCGCATTGAGGATCAGCCGGTGCTTTGCCTGATACTTCACGATCTCCTGCGCAATTCTGCTTGGGGACACTGCCGGGCAGGGAGTCGTGACCAGATCGGCAATCCTAGCCGCCACCATGCGTTCGTATTCATAAAGGGTTTTCAGGTACACTCTGCCGTCTTCGGTCACGGTCTTACCGGCTTTTTGCAGGTAGTAGAGCGCACTGTCGATGACATTGCCACCCAGGACATTTTTAGATCGTTTGTTGAGCAGTGTCAAGGTGTCACGGACCAGCGCGTCATGCTCTGCGTAGCAGTGGCCGTCATACTCCCTTAGAACGTGCAGGACAGCGGCCTGACAGCGGGAAGGCGCGTCTTCGGACACACCCATGTTCCGGGCGATTTCATCGGCCTTGTCGAAGCCGACCATGCTGAGGTGGGTCAGTTCATAGGGATTGGCTTGGACCACGGGCACAGCGTTGCCCTTGTACACCTGGTGCAGCTTGATCGCCATGGTGACGGTCACGCCGTACTGAGCCAAGTGCTTGATGATGTTTTGGACGTTGAAGTTTTCGGAGAGACTTGCGACGATCTTGTCCGCGCTCTTGGGTCCAATGCCCCTGATGGGGCGAAGGCAAGCTGCGCCATCCCGGAGGATACGCTCAATCGCGCCGTCTCCGAGGGTATCGACGATAAGTTTCGCCGATTTGGGACCGCATCCTTTTATGACACTGGAGGATAAGAGGTCAATCGCTTGGTTTCGGGTATTGGGGATGGGTCTTTCCCACCCGGTGACTTGAATTTGCAGACCGTATTTCTTGTCGTTCACCCACTGGCCTTCGATGATAATATCGTCTTTTTCGTGGATTCCGCACATGGCCCCTTTGATCGTGACTTCTGTCGTGTTTCCCGCAAGTACGGCAATCAGCCAACTTGTTTCTGTCGTCACTACACGCGGGAAGATAATCTTTTTGATCGTCCCTTTTAGGCGGACCGTCTCCTTTTGCCCTACGTCTGCCATTTGTTCACTTCCCTTTTCACAAATTTGAGAAAGGCGGTGAGTTTCAGCAGGGCCATTTGCACGGTCGGGGTACTGCCCAAGTCAAGCATGTCAAAGAGCTTTTGCGGGACGGTGTAGATCATCCTTTTGGGAGTGGTCTTGATTTTCACGCCGGAGACCAGCTTTTGGAGCTTGAGCACAACTTCGTCTTTTACCTGTGCGGCCTTTTCCTCCAGGGCCTCGGCAGTTGTTTTCACAAGGTTGGCAATGGCGTCATACTTGGCGCTGGCTGTTTGCATCCAGGTTTGGACCGTCTGGACAGCTTCGGCGGCCTTCCGCACGAGGTTGACCATTGCAGCCGTTTCGCGATTTTCCTGCTCAACCGCGGATTCCGGACGGATCGCGGGTTCAATGGCTTTCTCGGGTTCCATGGTTTCGGCAGACAGATCCTGTACGGTGCTTTCGGGGATACTTATGGGTTCGTTTGTCTCGGTTTGTTCCTGTGGTTCATGGGCTTCGGTATACGCATCCACGAGGCAGTTCCAGTATTCTTTGAGTCCTTTGACACGCTCAATCCAGTTTTGTTTGCGGTTTTCCTTGCTTTCACTAAGGACAATATCGACTTCCGGCTCCAGGCTATTATTCATGCTTTTTTGGAACTCTTTCCATTCGTGGTATTCGATATAGGCGGTATGTAGAATGTGCATGTAGAAAGGAAGTCCTTTTTCTTTAAGCCCTTTAAGCCACTGGTAGCATTCCGGGTCCATGCCCTTTCCATTGTGGTCCGTTCTTGCTGTGGTTACGAAAATATATGAGGATAACTTTGCTATTCCCCTTTTAGCACGCAACCCTTTCTTGTCAAGCACCTGCCTAGAAGACTCAAAGGCATGGACTGCTACTATTCCAGGATTACCCAGCAAATCAAGCATTTTTACAATAAGTGCTGCTATGATTGCCTCCATACCCCACGGAACCTGAATAACGAATGTGAACCCCACAACGATCCCCTCCTTCACCGAAAAACACGCTTCTGCCGGAGCTATGAAAGATTGCCGCCGGACTTCTTACATGAACCCTCTCTCGCTTGCGCTTACCTGTGTTCTCCTGACCGAACTCAGCTTGCCGTTCTCTGCTGTGCATCTGCGTCCACCAACGCTAGTTCCACTCCTAGAGCCTCACAGGCTTTCATAAGCGTTGTTTCATTCCAGCGGCGTTTGTCCGCCAAAAGGTCTGAGACATGCTGGCGTGTGCAGCCCATACGCCGGGCAAGCTCGGCAGAGGTCATCCCTCGCCTGTTTAAAACGTTCTTAATGGCATCTGAAATCACCACGTTTTACCAACCCCTCTCTTTTAAATATGTCAGCTATTTGCTGACACCATTTCTATACCCCGTTGCAATATCCACCTAAAACTGGTATTCTGTTGTTAGCTATTTGCTAACTTTCCCAAGGGAGTATCGGCTTTGCGCAAGTTTGAAAACCGCATCCGCCAAGTGCGGCTGGAGAAGGATCTAAGCGGAATCCAGATTGCCAAGATTTTAGGAATATCGCGGCAATACTACTACGACATTGAGCGTGGGAAACGGACATTGAGTGCAGAGATGGCCGTACAGTTAGCCGATTATTTTTCAGTTTCATTAGACTACCTCCTATGCCGGAGTGATAATCCCAATATGTCCAAATTCTGAGCCATGAGGATTTTTTCTCTTAACCCTCCCCGGCTTTAGCCTGCCGTGGTCCTTCCTCCGTAGCCAGAAGCTCGCTGGCAGGGATACCAAAGAACCGTTCGAGGCGTTGAGCCACATCCCACGAAGGATTGCAATGACAGTTTTCAAGGAGACTTATCATGGCCTTGCTTACATTTACCTTTTCAGCAAGGTCCCTTAGAGATAGTCCAGCATTTTTTCTAGCCTGGATAAGCCTTAATCTTTTAGGAATATTTATCACGTCCTTGGTTAAGCTATGCTTAACCCTCGATTCTATTTTAGTTTAGTATTACTTAACCGTCAAGAGGTTTTTAGATGTTTAACAAGGAAATTCTTAGTAATCGCCTAAGAGAACTACGCCAGCAAAACAAAATATCTATGCAACAACTGGCAAACTCTATAGGGCTGAAAAGTAAGGCCGCCGTCAGTCAATTTGAAAACGGTGCTAACTTGCCGTCGATAGATACGCTCTTTGCTCTCGCCGACTTCTTCCACGTGTCGCTCGATTACCTCGTGGGTCGCTCCGACGATCCTCAGCGCCACTAATCCTGCACCCGCCTCCCTTTTCGACTTATTTCGCGCGAGAGTTGTGTTAGAATGTGGGTACCTCGACCCCGAATTTCTAGCTGGCTTTCGCGAATTAACGTATTGGTGGTGATTGTGTGGACTGATAGATGCGTTTTGCTATCTACTTTGCCTTCATCGCCTGGTACAAAGCCAATCGCCCTTTCTCGCTTCCCAGCCATTCCTGGAGTGCGTTACGGGGGAATTTTACCGCTTTGGGTCCAAACCAAAGGGCGGGAAAGCCTGTCGTTGCTACAGTGTGCGCGAGTTGGTAGAGCCGGTCGCGGCCAATGCCGAATTCTTGCGCCACTTCTTTTGCCGATAGCAATACTTCTGGTCTGGACTGATAATCAGTTGATGATTCCACTCGACATCACTCTCTTTCTCACGGCTCTGTTATGTTGTTTAAAAACTCGCCGCAGAGCCTGGGACGTGTGGGAGATCCCAGGGTGCCTATCTATTCCAGCTTAACGTAGTGGTTCGCTGTCCCCTTTCCGTAAACATCCCGACCACTGAGGCATAATCAACCGGGCCTGAGGGCGTATAAGCCTGGCTTACACGTTTCCCCAAGCTCCCACTTCAAACGCCGATTAAGGCGTTAAGTAGGGGTAGTTGACTACTGGTTCGTCCATGGTCCCCCTCCCCTTCGTCTTTCAGGCTAAGCGTGTTTTGGCGTCCGTATTTGCTCTTCAAGCCATTTCTCCAAAACACTGATAGGAATTAACCTTTTTGTGTACAGCTGGATCGTTGGCAACTTTCCCTCTCTTACTAAACGGAAAGCAAGACTCCGGGAAATTCCAATAAATTCTGCTGCCTCGGCGATGGTGAGTGTACGCTTTTCGATTTTTGTTTTTTCCATAAGTGTTTTCTGTCCTTTCTCGAACACGCTATGTGTACTATGCTGGGTAAGATCTAACCTCCGGCGCATTAAATAGCGACGTTCCTAACTTGTCTTGAAGAATCGTGTCCCTCCCTGTGTTCGGTTCACTGCTCTAGAAGACACTAAGTCCCCGATAATCTTTTTTGTCTGCGTATAAAAGCCACTGTTTATGGAAATAGTATAGTACACCATTATGTGTCCTGTCAAGCACTCGCTGTGTTCCAGGGTGACTTTTTTTCTAGCGTTGTCTGGCAATGTGTGCACTGTACACCGTTTTTGTGTATTATATATGGTGTTTGTCGGTACCAAAGGCTGTCGTACTGTAGCCCCTAGCTTTATCCGTTAGAAGGCTCAAAAAATAAGAGAGAAACGAGAGTGTCCCTAATGAATAACCAAAAGATAATACAGCTAATTACTTCTATTAAAGGAACAGATTCTTTTGAAGAGCTTGCTCAAAAGCTCCAATTTAGTGGACTGAAAATCTCCGCCAGTTCTCTCAAAAAATACGTAGCTAAAAAAAATGACACCCGGTTCCCGTCATACGAAACACTCGAAAAGCTCATCGGTTATGGGCAGCATATCAATGTCGAGGTTCCAACCATAGATGAAATTATCGCTGACTTTAAACAGAAAAATGCCGTCACCCTACGAAAGTACGTGGCAGAGTCAAGATTATCGGGTTTCGGTAGCGGTAATGTGTTTAATATTCCTGTTTTGGGGAGCGTTCCAGCCGGTATCCCGGTGCTTTCTGAGGAAAACATTAATGGCTATCTCCCTTTGCCCCGTTTGTTCCTGGAAGATCCCAAGACTGCTTTTTGCCTTGAGGTCTTTGGTGACAGCATGGTTGATGTAGGAATCGAGGATGGGGATACTGTACTTGTCCAGCAGCAGAATACCGCCGAAAGCGGCCAAACCGTTATTGCCCGCATTGATGGAGAAGTAACTTGCAAACGGTTTTACTTAACGAAAGACAAAATCAGGCTTGAACCCGCGAATAGTAAATATAAGGCTCTGGAGAGCCAGAACGTGGAGATTATCGGACGGGTAATTCGCATTTTTAAAAAGATAGACTAAAGAAACTCCCCCCTGGCAAAGAGGCACAAGGTGGGAAACCACAAGACCGAGGTTCACTAGATAGCCATTAGGCAAAAAAACTCGTCCAGCACTTAGAACAGGTAAGTGTTGGACGAGACGGTTGTTAAAACAGAGAACCAACGTCTATAGTTTATGCAAGAAGCTTTCGTAAGCAAGGGTATTTCATTGGCATGGACAGGTGGAGAATGGCTTCGCCACCAATAATCTCTAGTTTGCAGTCATAGCCTTTTTCGGCAGCATTCTCTAACAACGCAGTGTAATACTTAGAGGTTTTTGTCCAGGCATACTCTGTATTGATTATAATAGTTCTTGAATGAAAGAAAACTACTCCAAACGTGGATTCTGGCAATACTTCATTTTGCAACTGAAAATTATTTTGCAAATAGCCTACCCTTCTTTCCTTCTGCTATTATAAATACAAACGGTCCTATTAAAAGTATGAACGATACGATTAGTTCAACCGACGGTATGTCGTCGGGAATGATACATCCCAGAGACACCGGGAAAACATGTTCGGTCCTTTCTCCTTGCTGGTATTATACCGCGAGCCGTCTATCCTGTAAAGGTTATTCAGCTATTTTGAGCCGTTTTTTCTGCTTTTCTCTCTGAAAGCTCTTTTAAACGCTCGCTGAAGTCCGTTTACTTTAAGAAGGCTCAATGATGTTTATCTGGCTACGCTTTTGGGAATATTTTGTATCCCGAGAAGGGCCTTAACGATTTGCTGATAGAAGCCTAACCCGCCGCAAATTTCATGGTTTCAACCATAGACACAAGGCGGATTTATTCGTAGGCTTCAGCCCGAAATACCCAAGGAAACACTTCCCAAAAGAGGGTTCTTACTCTATAATTAGAACAGAGGTTCCGTTGATAGGGGTTGTTGCGAGTCATGGCAAAAGCCACGAAAACTATCATCAAACGGCTGGACTCAAGGAAGCCAGAATGGTTTCAGGAAACCCAACAACTGTTTAACCAGGTGGCGGCCTTCTACTTTGAGGTAATCCAGGCGCACGAGAGAGTGCTGGAACAAAAAAATAAGGAATCACTGAGAGTATTGGAAATCATTACAGTTACCACAAAAGATAACCCGGATCCGATCATGCCGCTGCCTTACGAGGTTCCTGCCATGTTTCGCAGGGCGGCGATCAATGCCGCGCTAGGCTCGGCACGATCCTTCTACACCACGCTCCGTAAATATCACACCAAGAAAGCGCAACGTGAAGCCAAGGGTAAGAAGTACAACCGCCGCCCGCCCGTGCCGCCGAGAGAGTGGAATCGGCACACGACCTTTTACCAAGGCATGATGAAAGGACTTGGCGAAGACCGTATCCTGCTCAAGCTCTATACCGGGTCCTCCTGGGCCTGGGTAAAGTTTGAGATGCAGGGCCGGGGGATTCCCGAAGGATGGAACACCGGATGTCCCCAGGCCATTGTTCACAAAAACATCATTCACCTTCACTTTCCTGTGGAAACGAAGATCGATAAGCCGCAGAAAGTTGCCAAACAAGTGGAGAATCCCGAACTCAGAATCTGCGCTGTGGATCTGAATCTGGGAGACCGGCAAGCGGTCGGCGCAATTCTCAAGAGCGACGGTACGGAGATAGCCCGCAGGTTTTGGAAAGGCGGGGATTTTCTCCAACGCCGTAGGAATCGTCTCTTGGGGAAAGTGGCGGTCCACCGGTCGGAGTATGGCGAGATCCTTCCGGAGGACGTTCTGGATAACGTCAGACTGTGGGACAAGGTTCGCAACATCGAGGATTACGAGGCACACAGGCTTTCCCGGAGAATTGTGGAGTTTGCGCAGGAATACGGGGCCACGGTGATCGTCTTTGAGCACCTGGTCAACCTGAAACCGGAAAAAGGGAGATATTCCAAGCGCAGCAACACGAAACGGGCTTACTGGCTGAAAGGACGCCTTTTCAAATACACCCGCTACAAGGCGTGGGAGAAAGGGATCATTACGTCCAGGGTCAATCCCCGCAATACCAGCAAGCTGTGTTCGGAATGCGGAGTAGAGGTTTACCGGCACAACGAAGGCGAAATACCGAAAGAGTACAGGATGGGGGCCCCGCTTTTCACCTGTACCAACGGACATCGGGGAAACGCCGACTTGAACGCATCCCGTAATATTGGAGCAAAACTGTTTGCCCGGTATAAAGCCTGCTGAGAAACCGGCAGGTATCCGGCCTCTCTATACAGCCGCAGGGCCGGAGAGTCTGGATGGGTTAGTGGCACCACCCAGGGTTATCCGTCGGGAACTACGATACACAGGAGGTAGCGGCCAAGCCGCACATACTTCCAGTACTGCTTACCCACGGGTAGCCCGAAGAAAAGAAGCTACACGGCTTTGGCCGTTGTGGAGTGTCACTTCAAAATGAAAGAGGGGAATTAACCGTGCCTAAAAAGAAGAGCAACGGAGAAGGAACAATCTACAAACGAAAAGACGGAACGTGGATGGGACAGGTCACTGCCGGTCGTAATCCTGAAACCGGCAAGTTGAAACGTATCACCTTTTATGGCAAGACCAGGAAGGAAGTGGCTGAAAAAGTCTACGAAGCCCAAGACAAAGTCAATAAGGGGATCTTCGTAGATCCATCTAAAATGCTCCTAAAGGAGTGGATGGATATATGGACTGAGCAATACGTCAAAAAAAAGAATCGCCCTAGCACGTGGCGGGCGTATGAGACATTTATTCGCAATCGTATTATTCCTGAGCTTGGAGATTATAGGCTCTCGAAACTTGAACCGTACCAAATTCAACAGTTTTATAACTCTCTAAAAACAGTGCCGCGATTGGATAACAAGGAAGGCACGATCTCGCCCACCACGATTGCCAGAATTCACGCGATTCTCCATAAATGCCTTGTGGATGCTCGAAGAAACA
The DNA here is from genome assembly GCA_001029295.1 of Peptococcaceae bacterium CEB3. Lineage (GTDB taxonomy): Bacteria > Bacillota > Desulfitobacteriia > Desulfitobacteriales > Desulfitobacteriaceae > Acididesulfobacillus. The sequence continues at coordinate 42,453 of LDXJ01000054.1, forward strand.
AACTGATCTTCTGGAATCCTGCGGATGAAACAGATCGCCCCCCCATAGAAACTCCTGAAACTGAAATTCTGTCTTCAGAGGAAATGGATATTTTTTTACAAAAAATCATGGACTACCGATATTTTGCCGGATATCTGCTTTCCATTGGATCCGGACTACGCCCCGGAGAAGTGCTGGCCTTGAAATGGTCCAATATAAATCTAAAGGAGCAAACCGTTACCATAGAGCAAACTCTTTCGCGGGTTTTAGACGAGGATCCAGAAACCGCCAATAAGACAAAAATAATAGCACAGGATACGAAGACCCCAAAAAGCAAGCGGACTTTAGCTTTAGCAAGACGGCTTGCCGTCGCACTCAGACTTCACCGAATAAAACAAGCCAAGGAGAAGTCCTTGGCAGGTGATCAATACACAGATAACGATTATGTCTTTGCCACAGCGACCGGCGGATGTGTCGAGTATAGAAATTTTTACAGGTCGTTTCAAGCCTGTCTCAAGAAGTGCGGCATTCGCCCGGTCAAGCTTTATTCTCTTCGTCACACATTTGCGACCAGGCTATTGGAAGACGGAGAAGACATCCGGGTCATACAGGAACTTCTAGGGCATACCGATATTCGCACGACGAACATATATACGCACGTAACGAGAAAAACGAAACAGCAGGCAGCCGCTAAAATGGATATGCACTTGCGTAAAGCTGGTAAACCTTGAATCATTTTGGCAGAGATCTTTTTCCGGGTTGCAGTATGGTTGCAGTAAATAACCCTTTCTTAGGCTAGATCAGCCAAACAAAAAACACCGCAAACCCTTGCGGTGTCTATGTTTTCGCTGGAGCCGACGATGGGACTCGAACCCGCAACCTGCTGATTACAAATCAGCTGCTCTACCAATTGAGCTACATCGGCTTGTTATGAAACCGTTGATTCAGATTTGTTGCCCCGACCCGCGACACTCGTATAGTTTACCATATACCGAAGCATTACGCAAGATCAAATTCGATTCTGATCGCGTGCGGAGCCTGTTGACCGGAAATTTATGTACTCTCACCAAGTATCTGCCCCAACCGGCTGCAACACCTTGTAATATGATGAGGTTCATGAATCCCTGCGTTCCAGGTAGCGTTCCAGCTTTCGCTTGACTCTCTGAAGAGCATTATCGATGGATTTAACGTGCCGCCTCAAATCGACCGCGATTTCCTGATAAGATTTCCCTTCCAGGTAGGACATGAGAACCTTCCACTCCAGCGAACTGAGAATTTCGCCCATCTTCTCCTCAATGTCATCGAACTCTTCCCGGCTGATTATGAGTTCTTCGGGATCCGTGATCCTTGTTCCGGAAATTACGTCGAGCAAGGTCCGGTCCGAATCCTCATCATATATCGGCTTATTTAAAGAGACGTACGAATTGAGTGGTATGTGCTTTTGTCTGGTGGCCGTTTTAATCGCCGTTATAATCTGCCGGGTAATACATAACTCGGCAAAAGCCCGGAACGATGATAACTTGTCCCCGCGAAAATCGCGAATCGCCTTATAGAGGCCAATCATGCCTTCCTGAATGATATCCTCCCGGTCGGCACCGATGAGAAAGTAGGATCTGGCTTTGGCCCGGACAAAATTCCGGTACTTGCCTATCAAGTATTCAAGAGCTGTGGCGTCACCGTCCTTGGCTAGTTCGACGACCCCCTCATCCGCAATGACTTCACTGCTGTCGCACCCTTCCGGCACCTCTGGTTGGGCGTTTAGTATCAAAATAAATCCCCCCGTATCATTGTGATGAAGACGGTATATACGATTTATTCCTTTTTTCGCAAAGGACCCTGCTTTGTCCACCCAAAGAATAAGATAATTATACTCGACGCGCGAGAACAGCGTCAAGGCGAACTTTCAGAGGTTCTGTCGCCGAAGCCCGTCCCCGAACCCATCCGTCTTCAGCAACGACCGGATTCTGTCAGCCTTTGGCAAGTCTCTGTCGCAGAGTCTCATAGAGAAGAACCGATCCGGCGACACTGGCATTCAGGGAGGTCATCACACCTAACATGGGCAAAGCCACCACTTGGTCACAGCTCTCCCGAACAAGACGCCCTAAGCCTTTGCCCTCCCCACCGATCACCAGCACCCGAGGTCCGGTCAAGTCGGTTGCGAAAACATCTGTGCCCGAAGCATCCGCGCCGCAAATCCAACAGCCGGCCTTTTGCAGTTCCTGCAGAACCCGAACCAAATTCGCAACACGGGCTACCGGAATATGCTCTACCGCTCCGGCTGACGTCTTGGCCACAACTCCGGTCACGGGAACACTGCGCCGTTTGGGAATGATTACCCCGTGAACCCCCACCGCTTCCGCGGTGCGCAAGAGGGCCCCCAAATTATGGGGATCCTCAACCCCATCCAGAACCAGGATAAACGGCTCTTCCCCTTTCGCCTGTGCCCGGACCAGAATGTCCCCGACTTCCGCGTACGCCCGGGGAGCAGTGTAAACCAGAATGCCCTGGTGACGCCCGCCCTCGCTCAATCTGTCCAGAACCGAACGCTCGACAAATTGAAACGGGATGCCTCTCTCCCGCGCGATATCCAGCGTCTTCTGTACCTGCTCTCCTTTAAGGCCGTTCTGAAAAAGCACCTTATTCAACGGTTTACCGTCCTTAAGGATTTCCCAGACCGGATTGCGCCCGTAGATGATATCATCCGGCACAGCGACACTTCCCCTCTTGCGGCAAATTTGATTCCGTCCTTTCTGACTAAAGTTCGGGGCGTAAGTACGGAGCCAGCCAGGGTTCCCTTTCCAATAGCAGCCCTGCCATCCGCTGCAGCATCTCCTTGATTTCCCATTGTGCTCCCGGCGTAAGAACTCTCTTTTGGTACACGTCGAGAAAAGAGCGCAGATTTAAGGATGTAACGAAATTCGTTCCCGCTCCGCCCGGCAGGACAAAACGGGCGTCTTCTCTCTTCACGCCCAGAGCCAGAAGTTCGTTGTAAGCTTGCTGAGCTTGGTCCATCGCCCGGAAAAAGGCCCTTTTCGCCTCATCTGTCCGGTCGATCTCATCAGGCAGCACAAAGTCAAAGATTTGGTTTTCATGCCGTTCGGAAACGTAACGCTGGCTTTGGACGGATAAACTCACCCCGATACGATGGCGGGAGTATTGCGCCAACAAAGTCCGCGATACATTTTCTACGGCGAACGTCATCGTACAATGTTCAAGGACGCTGAGGTGTCTCTTTTTCAGCAGATGATCCACAAGGCGCAGCATCTCATCAACCGGCGCTTCCTGTTCTAATAGCCCAATCGGAGACAGCGGGCTGTAACAGGTTCTGGCTGCCAGCCAAATCAGCCGCAGATAATTAGGTGTCGTCGTGATGAGCTTGACTTCCATAGCGGAATCTCCCTTCTCTCCTCCGTTTTGTCTCCTCTGCTCTGTCTGTTCTGTCCTGTCTGTACTGTCTCTTCTATTTTGTGTCCTCCGCTTTGTCTTCTCTGTTTTGTCTTCTCTGTTTTGTCTGCTCGGTGCGCCTCTTCCCAGCCGCACACCCAGCTTAACACTTCTCTCCTGCCGGGCCGCAACCTTCCCGCCCTACTAAAGACTAGCCCGGACATGCCGGGGAATGTAGGTCCCCGGTGAGTCCCTTACTTCCTGCCAACTGCGGGCAAGACCGGCAAAACCGCTTCCACCTGCGCAAAAGCCCATTCCATGCGCTCGTTAAGGCCCTGTAAGTGCCAATACCCCACCAGAGCCTCAAAGGCCGTGGCGTGGCGATAAGTTAGGACATCCACATTTCTGGGATAGCCGCCTTTGGCATTTCTCGCCCAGAGGACCACTTCTTGTTCCTCAGGCTCAAGTTCGTCCAGGAGCCCGGCTAACACCCGGGCCTGGGTCGAAGCCCGCACCCATTCCACGGCTTTCCGGTGTAATTCCTTGACCTTGACAAGCCCGAGTTCCAAAAGATGCTCCCTCACCCATAACTCATAAACCGCGTCTCCCAGATAAGCCAGGGCCAACGCGTTAAACTCCCGCCAGTTTCTCATTTCTTGAGGACCAACTTGGCCCTTCCCCTTTCTCCGGCCGCTGCGGCCTATTTTACTTGCCACCTGGCTCCTTGAGGGGTGTCCTCCAATATTATACCCACGTTTTTCAGTTCGGTACGAATGAAATCCGCCGTCTCCCAATCTTTGCGCGCCCGGGCCCGATCCCTCACCTGCAAGAGGACCTCCATCACCCCGGACAGCCTGTCGCTTTCCTCAACTTTCTCGACCGGACCGGCCAGATCAAAGCCCAACACCCCGGCCAGTTCCAACAGAGTGGAGCGCCCGGCCGCCAACTCCGCCGAACGGTAGGGATACATCCCTACATGGGAATTAACCGCCTTCGCCAACTCAAACAAGGCCGCCAGCCCCAAGGCAGAGTTAAAGTCATCATCCATGGCGTCGACAAAAGCATCCCGCGCTTCTTCGACCGCGACCTGAAGAACCTCCGCCGCCGCTCGGCCCTCAATCTCCGTTTCCCCGCCGCTCGCGCCCTGAACCCCAGCTCGTGCCTGAACCCTTTCTTCCGGCCGGAGCCGAGCTTCCGCGCTCGTCCGCACCCCCGGCTCGGGCACTTGCGAACCGATTCCTCCCTCCAGGACCTCTCCGGCCAAGCGCACGCTGGTATGGAGACGTTCCAGTCCTTTCTGCGCCAAGATCAGCTTTTCATCGTCAAAATCAAGGGGACTGCGGTAGTGTGTTTCCAGAAGATAAAAGCGCAGGACCTCTCCCGGGAAATGTTCCAATACTTCTCGCACCGTAAAGAAATTACCGAGGGATTTGGACATTTTGGCCTTATTCACCGTAATAAAGGCATTGTGCATCCAATACCTGGCGAATATCCCTCCCTGTAAATACCCTTCGGACTGGGCAATCTCGTTCTCATGATGAGGAAAGACCAGATCCCCTCCCCCGCCGTGAATATCGAAGCCCGCGCCGAGATATTTCAAGGACATGGCTGAACATTCGATATGCCAACCCGGCCGGCCCAACCCCCAAGGGCTTTCCCAAGCCGGTTCTCCTTCTTTGGCCTTTTTCCAGAGGGCAAAATCCATCGGGTGATGTTTACGTTCATCAACTTCCACTCGGGCCCCGGCCAGCATATCATCCAAGCCGCGTCCGGAGAGCTTTCCGTAAGCCGGAAAACGGTCGACCGCAAAATAAACATCTCCCTCCACGACATAAGCCAACCCGTGCTCCACCAAGCCCTGAATCATCCGCACCATCTCGGGAATATGCTCCGTGGCTTTCGGGTGAATCGTGGCCGGAAGGATCCCCAGAGCCTCCGCATCGTGAAAGTACTCCCTGATATACTTTTCAGCCAGGGTCGCGGGCGGAATTCCTTCTTCCCGGGCCCTCTGAATGATCTTGTCGTCCACATCGGTAAAGTTCTGCACATAACGGACCTCATAACCCTTGTACATCAAATAGCGGCGGACCATGTCGAAAACGACGAGCATGCGGGCATTGCCCATGTGAATGAAATTATACGTCGTCGGGCCGCAGGCATACATCGCCACTTTCCCCGGCTCCCTCGCTTGGAACCTTTCCTTTCTCCGGGTCATGGTGTTGTATAAGCTCAAAGACATTCAAGCGTTCCCCCTCTTCTTTTTCCCGCAAGCGCCTCTCCAACGCTTCCACCCGTTCCATCAAGCACTGGAGTGTTTCGGCCACCGGATCCGGCAGCTCGTCATGCCGCAGGTCAGGACTCTTGACCGGAACTCCTTTGTGGACAACCACCCGTCCCGGCACCCCAACCACGGTAGTATCACTGGGCACCGGCTTATTCACGACGGAACCCGCGCCGATTTTGACATTGTCCCCGACCTTGAACGAACCGAGAATCTTGGCCCCCGTGCCAATGACGACATTGTTGCCAATCGTAGGGTGCCTCTTCCCTTTCTCCTTCCCGGTCCCCCCCAAAGTAACCCCTTGGTAGAGGGTCACATTATCCCCGATTTGCGCCGTCTCGCCAATGACCACCCCTGTGCCGTGATCGATAAAGAATCCCTGCCCGATTTTGGCCCCGGGATGAATCTCGATCCCCGTCAAAAATCGGGCCAATTGAGAAATCATTCTGGGCAAAAGCACGAGGTGACGTTCATAGAGCCAATGTGCCATCCTATGAAAAAGGAGGGCATGAAATCCGGGGTAACAGACAATAACCTCAATTACACTTTTTGCCGCCGGGTCCCGTTCGAAAATGACCCGTATGTCGTCACGCAACTGCCGGAACATCGGCCCTCACCTCCAACGGAATTCCCTCGATCCCGAAAAACATTAAAACGGAACCCTCCGTCCAGAGACGGGGATTCCGTGGTTCCACTCTGTTTGAACAGCACCTTCAAAAAAGTCTGCTGTTCCACTCTGGGCCTTAACGCAGCCTCTACGGGTTAAAATACTTTCCTTCATTTAACCTGCTCCGAGGCGCACTTCCGGGAGTCTCTCCAAGGCGGCTCGCACCGGTTCCACCCTCGCTGAATGAATCTCCTGCCGTACTCTTCCCCATCATCACATTCCCATGTTTAAATTATAGGAAATCAAACCCCGGCTGTCAACTCTGCGCGCTCTGTTCGGCGCATTACCCCTAAATCGCCAAATCCCGGCTTTTCTCGATATCCTCCCCTTTTGATATTCCCCAAGTCCTCACAAGTAACTGCTGAGCCAACCTAATCGTATCTTCCTTAAAGATGAGGACCAGCCTTTTCCAGTGTTTTCTTCTCAACGGCAACATTGATCTCCCACTTTAAAAAGTGAATGCCAGCCGGCAGCAGGAATCCGGTTAAGGGCGGCGAACAAGAATCTTAATGGCGAAAACACGTAGAAAAAAGTGGCTGCTGCGCAAGGAACCTGCTTGTTGCGGACGACGTGAATGTTTCCGGCAGCAGGAATCCGGAGGTTCCGAAAAAGTGGGAAGGTAAAAAAGGAAAGAGGAAAGAGAAAAATCCTAACAAGGAGAGAGATGAGATGAAATCATATCTTGATGTCGTAAGAGCGAGGTATGGCGGTCGGGAAAAGGCTCTACCACCGCAGAACAATATCTATGCGATCATTAATCCCATTGGCTTCAACGGGTTCAAAGGCATTGCCTATACTCTCTATAGAACTTGTCATTTGCTGCTTGACAACAATGTCAATATCACTGCCGCTAAGATCCTGGATTTGGGCTGTGGTTCAGGCTCCACCACCCGGCTCTTGGCCGAGTTTACGGGACACCCGGATAATATTAAAGGAGTTGACTTATCCGCACACAGGATTGAACTGGCCAAGAGCTTCTCCCCCAACATCGAGTACATTCAAGGCGATATCGTGAAGGATTGGAATTTCAGCGAGAAGTTCGATCTCATCACCGCTTTCGATGTTTTTATGCACTTAGAGTCGGAGGAAGTGATCCAGAAAACCCTGCAAAACATCCGGGATCACCTCAGTCCCAAAGGGTTTTTCCTCTGGTTTGACTCTTATGCCTCAGACCACTTCCACGGCCCGCACGACGCAGAGTGCTGGGGCTTTAGCTCAAGGCAAATCCGCACCCTGGCGGGGCAAGCCGGTTTTGAAGCCGCGCTTGAATTCACCCTTCACAAAAACCTTCTCGGTAGGGTTCATTCCCTCTACCTTTACGGACGGTTACCTGACGGGTTGATTAAGACCTTGGAAAAAATCCTTCCCGGAAAGCCGGGAAATATGGTAAAGATCTTCCGTAAACATATGTGAATACGTAAACCGTGGCCCCGTAATCATTTGACCCACTAAGTTAATTCGCGGCGAATCTATTAGCACAGGGTCAAGCCGCTCAGTCGGCTATGACTCTGTCCATCAATAAGCCAGCCCATGGCGCGTTTGCCGCAAAACCCGCGGTGACTCACTTGCGAAAGGATGATTTTTATGGAAAAATCCCCACACAACAAGCTGGGGGCAATCACAACCGCCGCCTTGATCGGCGGCTTGGCAGGAGCGGCAGTCGCTCTCCTGCTCGCCCCCACAACCGGCCGCGAGCTGCGCCGGAACCTGCAAAAACGGGCGGATGTCCTAATGAACGAGGAACCCGAGTGGCTGGAAAAAGGGAAACAACTGGTCGAAGATCTGCTTGCCACTTTGCAAGATCGCACAGGCGCCTCCGAACCACGCTACACTACTATTCCTGTTACCCGCACCCCTGCCCGTAATGACACATCGTCACATCCGGATTGACTATAACCCACCCATAGCCCTCGAGCCGGCCCCCTGCCTAATCTTCTCCTAGCCTCCGTCGAGCCTTCTTCTAACCCCCGCCTGGCCTTTACCCAGCGTCTCCCTAGCCTCCGCCCAATCTTATCCCGGCCAGCCCCTGCCCGACTCTTTTCTAGCCTCCGCCCAATCTTATCCCGGCCAGCCCCTGCCCGACTCTTTTCTAGCCTCGGCCGAACCCCTTCCTAACCTCTGCCCAACTCTGCCTAACTAGCCTTCGTCTCTCGGGTGGCTCCGGATATTCTGCCACAAACTCCACCCTTCTTTGACGAGCGCCAGGAGTGAGGCCAAAAAGCGCAACGGTTCCCCTTTCACTTCTTCGATACCCGCCGCCGCCTGGCCGAGACCGCATCCGACCAAGTCCCCGGTCTTGCGCACCTGCCGAGAAACCGCCTGAACATTATCGAGCAGTTCGGGAAGCTGATGATTGACACCCTCCAGAGTGCGTTTGGCTTCTTCCGTAAGCCGGCGCAGCGAATACAGAGCCAGTGCCAATTCAAAACCCAATACCCCCAAGAAAATGGTAATGACAATCGCGCATACCTGATAAACCGTTGCCATGCTTCCCCTCCCCCGGCCACTGTCAAACGCTCTGCCTGGCGTCTGTTTGTGCCATCTGCGTTTTTTTCTAGTATTCGCGATCTTCCGCGCCAATTCCTTCCGGGGCTCACAAGCAAGGGATACCGCAACCCGGGAAAGCTCCACCCAGAAGGTGACAGCCTCATGTTCATAAAAAGAGTCTTTCATACGTCTTGCCGCCTGTTCCCTATTGTCTATTGCCTATCGCCAGTTACTTATTGCCAGTTACGTCCCGCTTGTGTTCCGGTCATGCCCTTAATAATATTAATCTCCATATTTATATTATTAACTCCAACGTTGACATATTTAAACCCATGTGCTATTGTTAAACCATCAAGAGAGCCAAAGCGCAAAAACCTAAGAGGTGATTCGATGCCCTATCTCATGCCCCACCGTTGTCCGGTTTGCCATCACGAACTGGTGGTCACCAAGCTGGCCTGCACCCACTGCCCAACCAAGGTTGAGGGAGAATTTTCCTCGTGCAAGTTCTGTCAATTGCCAGCCGAACAATTGGAATTCGTCGAGGCTTTTATCAAGTGCCGAGGAAACATTAAAGAAGTGGAAAAAGTGCTGGGAATCTCTTATCCCACAGTGCGCGGCCGTTTGGACAGTGTGATCGAAGCGTTGGGTTACGGCCCCGGCAAAACCGGACCTCAGAATCAAGAAGAGAGTGACCGCCGGCTGGAAATTCTCGCTGCTTTGGAGCGGGGAGACCTCTCTGCCCACGAGGCCGCGCGGCGGTTAAGAAACAAAAATTTTCATGATTGAGTAAAGGAACGAAAGGAGTGATCATGCTATGGGTGAAGAGAAGTTAAAAATCCTGGAGATGATCCAGGAGGGGAAAATCAGTGCCGCGGAGGGGATGGAACTGCTTAAAGCCTTTGAGGATGAAGAAGGAAGGACCGGAGCGACCTCGGTCGGGGCAGCTCACGCCCAGGAAAATTCACCCCAGGCCGCGCCGGCTCAAACCGGTGCCGCCGCCCGGACCGCGGAACGCTTTCTCAGAATTCGCGTCATCGGGGACAAAAGTACCAAGGTCAATGTCAACATACCTTTCAGTTTAATCAGATCCGCCTCCAAACTGGTTCGCTATGCTCTGGCCTTCATTCCCCCCGAGGCCAGGGCCGAAATGGAGAAGAAAGGGATTGACCCCTATGAGGTCAATGTCGAGGAACTGGTTCAGTTGCTGGAAGAGGGCACAACGGACGGCAAACTCGTAGATATTGAGACCGAAGATGAGCACGAAGGGAAGGTCAAGGTGGAAGTCTGTGTGGAATAAGGCCTCTTTCCTGGTTATCGGCCTGAAAGCACCCGGATTTCCCAAGCTGATTCTGCCCGTGCCCCTGTTTGTCCTGGAAGATTTCCTGGTCTCCCTCGGCCGCCTGGCCTGGCTGGGTAAGGGGGTTTGGCAAAGATGGGCACAACCCTCCCGGAAGGTCCCTTTCCCGCGGGGCCTTTCCGGACTGGGGGCCGGAATGCTGCAAGACTTGCGCCGCCACAAAGACCTCAGGCTCATCGATGTGGAAACGGCCGGAGTTATAGTTTATCTCGTCCTGAAGTGAAGAAGCAACTCTCAAACTCGTTCCACGATATACCGTGCGAATAGGGACCACCCGGGGGACCCATGTACCCGCCTATTTTGGAGTCACAAGGCTGACCACGGCTACAACAACGGAGGACCTTATGCGTCGACAACTCCTGACTTTCATTCTTAACACTCTGGCTCTTGTTCTGGCTGCTCAATTTCTGCCCATTCACGCGGCCACTCCCCTGAGCTACATCTGGGCCGGTCTCTTACTGGGGCTGGTCAACTTCTTTCTGCGTCCACTTCTCATCATTCTGACCCTGCCTTTGAATTTGCTCACCGTGGGGCTTTTCACTCTAATCGTCAATACTTGGATGCTCATGCTCACGGCCGCCCTTTTGCCAGGCCTGGCCATTCCTGGCTTCGGCACCGCCTTTTTGGCCGCTCTCATTATTTCCCTGGCAAACCGGCTCGGCAAGCCCCTGTTGAGAAGGTCCTAAACACCGGTTTCTACTTTCAAGGCCCCTCCCAGCCCACCTGTGGCGCGGGAGGCCGTTTGATGTACAAGTGCCGGCGATAGCGAAACACTTGAAGAATATTTACCATGAGGAAGAATTGACCCGCGAAGCAACTGTTTCGCAGGGCTTCTGCTACCCGCGGTCCGCCTGCGCCGCTTTGCCGGAATAACCCTTCTTTTGACAGCGCTCATCATACTTCTCCAACCCGTACATAAGAAAAGCGCAGACTAAAGTTAAACCTCCGGCCAGGAGCCAGCCCGTTTGCATCGTGACATATCTCAACATCTGCCCCATGCCCAAAGGCCCCAGGGTATAGCCCAAACCCATAATGGTCGGAATCAAAGCATTCATGCGCCCCCGGTGCGAAGCGGGTGTGTGGTTGACTAAGAAAGGGGTGGCACTGATGGAAAGCACAATCTCTCCGATGGTAAAGATAAAAGCGCAGAGAAAAGTTAAGGCCAGGGAGTTCACGACTCCCAAGAGGCCAAAACCCACGGCGTAAAAAAACCCGCTCCAAACGATGCGGCGCATATTTTTGATCCGTTCCGTCACTCGGGTCACCACCGGTGTGAAGACCATCACGATCAAGCCGTTGAAAGCCGCCACCAGCCCGAAATATTGGGCTCCGGCAGCCCCGAAGTTCCGCACGGACTGCATCGGCAAGAGAAAAGCCCATTGGGCATAGGTGAAATTATAGCCGAAAATGATCAGGGCAAAGTAAAGGAGCACCGGCCGCTTGAGGAGCACGCTGAAAATCGATCCCTCCTCCCGGCGTTCCCAGCGCCTGCCCTCATCGCCGATCTCCTCCCGTGTGCGGTGCAGGGTATCTTTGACAAAGACGACGACTAAGCCCAAAGCCAACAAGGCTGTCGCCGCGTCGCCGATAAAGACCCAGGCCAGATGGTCTTTGAACAGCATCCCCCCCAAAACGGGCCCAACCGCAAAACCGATGTTCCACCCCATATAAATAAGGGAGTAAGCTCCGTTGCGGTTTTCCGGGGTCGTAAGGTCTGCCAGGAGCGAAACATTGGCCGGATCGGCCATCGCCATAAAAGCCCCCGCAAACATCAGAACATACACCATGATCAACGAGGGCCCCAGCAAACCGCAGACAATGTAAAGGATCGCCCCCAAAAAACTGCAAATCACAATCAAGTTCTTGCGGCCAAAACTGTCGGCCAACTTCCCCCCCAACATCGACGCGGGCATATACAAAAATCCCGCCACACTTATGTACAAACCAGCCGCTTCTTTGGACAACCCGACTTTTTCCGTCAGGATCAGGGTGAGTAGAGGCATGACGAAACAACCCAAGGCATTGACAATTCTGGCGATAAAGATAATGTAGACTTCTTTCGGCAGCCCCCTGTAGGGTTTAAGCAAGTCGCGAAACATCTCCCACTCCACTCTCCTTCTCTTTCTACAAAAACAAATAAGTCATGGCCCCCCTCAAGCATCAAAGCCCAAGGGTAATCCATGACTTTCTCTGACCACATAGTACCGCCCTCAAAACCGGGGGCCGTAGCCCCATTTCGGGCCAAAAACAATAAAAGTCACGGAATCTTACGACCCCGCGACTTACCGTTACCAACAACCCAATTCACCTAATCCGCTAAATCAGATAGGTCCTTAGTTTTGGTTCACCGTTGCGAAGGCCGACGTATGAACTTGCGCAGGAGCCGACAAGGCCGGTATTACGGCAAAACACTTCAATGCCGATGAGCGCCATCATGGGTCAAGCCTCCTTTCTATTGAGTGTACTTCTGTAGTATACCTGAATACAATGTGCATGTCAAGGCGTGCGTCTCACCGCAACCGGGCTTCGCTTCGCGCCAGCCGGGACAGGACATTCTCCCGCCCCAAAAGGGAGATGATACGGTCAATCTCGGGCCCGTGTTTTTGGCCGGTCAGAGCGATGCGGATCGGCATATAGACGAGCTTGCCGGACAACTTCAATTCCTTGGTAATCTGTTTCAAAATAGCTTTGCTGTTTTCCGCGCTGAGTTCCGCCGCCTCCGGGAGCTTCGCCTTGAATAAGGCCAAGACGGCAGGTACCTGTTCTCCCCGCAGGATCTCCTCCGCTTCGGGGTCCGGAGCCGGGGCCTCCCTGCCGGAAAAATAATGGATGTAATCCTTCACCTGAGCCATATAATCCAAGTGATCCCTGATAGCCGTCAGAAATCCTTCCAACCAGCGGGATTGTTCCTGACCCAAGGGCCCCGGCGGGAAAAGCCCCTCTTCTCGCAAATGGGGGAGTGCCAATTCCGACAGACGCTCGACAGACGCCTCCCTTATGTAATGAGCGTTGATCCAGTTGAGCTTGTTCACATCAAAGACCGCCGGACTTTTGGACACCCGATCCAAGGAAAAAACCTCCGCCAGCCGCTCAATGGTATAAAACTCCTCCTCGCCGGGAGGAGCCCAGCCCATCAGAGCGATGAAGTTGACCACCGCCTCGGGCAAGTATCCTTTCTTACGATAATCGATGACCGCCGTATCACCGTCCCGCTTGCTCATTTTTCTGCCCTCTGTATTGAGGATAAGGGAGATATGGGCAAACTCCGGGACGGGAAAGCCTAAAGCCTCATACAGCAACACTTGGTTAGGTGTATTGGAAAGGTGCTCTTCTCCCCGGATCACATGGGTTATTTTCATCGTGGTATCATCCACCACGACGGCAAAATTGTAGGTGGGAATACCATCGGATTTGACAATCACAAAATCCCCGATGCCATCGCTCTCAAAAACGACCTCTCCTCGCACCCGGTCGTGAATGACGACCTTCTTTCCCGCCGGGACCCGAAAGCGGACCACCGGTTTGCGCCCTTCCGCTTCATAGCGCGCCCGCTCTTCCTCTGTCAAATGCCGGCATTTGCCCCGGTAGTGCGGCGTCTCTCCCCGGGCGATTAATTCCCGGCGTTCCTCTTCCAACTCTTCTTCGCTGCAATAACAGTGATAAGCCCAGCCGCTTGCCAGCAGCTTATCGGTATATTCTTTATATAAGGCCAGACGCTCCGTTTGGCGGTAGGGTCCGTATTCTCCCCCCACCTCGATCCCTTCGTTCCATTGGATGCCCAGCCAGCGCAAGGCCGCCAGGATATTCTCCTCCGAGGCACGGCTGGAACGTTCCAAATCCGTATCCTCGCTGCGCACGATGAAGGTTCCCCCGGACCCCCGGGCCAAAAGATAATTAAACAGAGCGGAACGGGCACCTCCGATATGAAGTGGGCCCGTAGGGCTCGGTGCGAATCTGACGCGAAGTTCCATAGCTAATCCTCTCCAGACTTTCTTAAACTTGTCTTTTCCAGATGAACCATCGCCTGGGCGGCGATCCCTTCTTCCCGGCCGGCAAAGCCCAGACGTTCGGTGGTGGTCGCCTTGACCGAAACACACTCCATGGCCACTGCCAGTGCACGCGCGACGTTTGCCCGCATCGCGGGGATATAGGGCGCGAGCTTGGGCTTTTGCGCGACCAGAATACTGTCCAGGTTTCCCAGCCTGTAACCCCGCTCTTTCATTAAACCCGCCACACGCTCCAAAAGGACCAGACTGGAAATCCCCCGATATTCTTCCTCTGTGTCGGGAAAATGAGCTCCAAGATCCCCCAGGGCCAGAGCGCCAAGCAGAGCATCCGTGACCGCGTGCACCAGGACATCCGCATCCGAATGCCCAAGCAACCCCAGGGCATAAGGGACTTTCACTCCCCCCAAGACCAGCGGGCGGCCCTCAACCAAGGCGTGAACATCGTAACCCACGCCGACCCGATAAGACGAGGTTCGCGCCCCACGCTCCTCGGATCGCTTGCCGACAGGTTCAAGCAAAAAATCCGCTTCCCGGCGGACAATCTCATTTTCGCTCTCTGTCCGCCCGATAATCTCCTTTTCGGTCTCGTTGCACTGGATAATCTCACGTTCTCTCTCGCTACGCCGGATAATCTCTTTGTCTTCCCCCCCGGATGCCTGATTCGCTAAGACGCCCATACTTGCGGCTGCATCGGGTCCAACCTCTGTCGATGAGGTACCGGTGGCAACGCCGCGCGCCACCGCGGTTTCGGCACGGCGCTTCTCCAGAATCCTCTCCGCCAAGAAGAGATCCTCGGGCGTCGTGATTTTAATATTCTCAAACGAACCGGGCAGCACTTTCACCGGCTGCCCCAGCCACTCCACCAGCGCCCCGTCGTCCGTAGCCACCACGCCGGCCGCCCGAGCCTTGAGATGAGCCTCCCGCAGAACATGCCTCTGAAACAGTTGGGGAGTCTGAACCGCACAAAGTTCCGGGCGTGGCAGGGTTTCCCGGACCCAACCCGCCTCATCCACTCTCTTAATGGTATCCTTGACCTCCACGGCCATAATGGTCGCGACAGATCCTGCCGCTTCTTCCAAGAAACGGTTCAGTTCCGCCAACGTTAAAAGGGGCCGGGCCCCATCATGGACCACCACTGTTCCGATGGTCTCACTGAGAGCCTGAAGCCCCGCTAGGACAGATTCTTGACGTTGTCTCCCCCCAGTAGGAGTCGCGCTGACTTTGCCGAAACGAAAGCTTCGTACGAGCTCCCGGATCTGCGCGATATCCTCTGCGGCCCCTACTACGACAATCTCCTTGACGCCTTCCGCTTCCTGAAAGATTTTCAGTGTGTGGGCCAGAACCGGGATCCCGGTCAGTGAGAGAAACTGCTTGTGCACCCCGACACCCATCCGGGTACCTTGACCGGCTGCGGGAATAATAACTCCCACACTATCCAATCGCGTTCACCTCGTCCGCAGGCGGGATTCCCATTCCCTTCTTCTCGCTAAAACCCTTGGGTTTGGCGAAAATCATCCGGCCGGCCGCCGTTTGCAGAACGCTTGTCACCAGAACCGGAATGTGCTGTCCCATGAAACGCCGTCCCATGTCCACCACAATCATGGTCCCGTCGTCGAGATAAGCGACACCTTGGCCGGGCTCCTTGCCTTCTTTCATGACCTGAACCAACATCTCTTCACCCGGCAAGACGACCGGCTTGACGGCATTGGCCAGTTCATTGATATTGAGCACTTTGACGCCCTGCAACTCCGCTACTTTATTCAAATTGTAGTCGTTGGTCAATACCGGCGAACCGAGAACCTGCCCTAGGCGAACTAACTTACTGTCCACCTCGGCGATGTCCTCAAAATCCTGTTCGTGAATTTGTACTTTGATACCCGTCTCCTTGGAGATCTGGTTTAGGATATCCAAACCCCTGCGGCCCCGGTTACGCTTGAGCAAGTCCGAAGAATCGGCAATGTGCCGGAGTTCCTCAAGCACGAAGCTGGGAACAAGGAGCGTCCCTTCCACAAACCCAGTCTGAACAATGTCGGCTATGCGGCCGTCGATAATAACGCTCGTGTCCAATATTTTGTAGTTAGGAACGGTGTCCGCGACAGACCCGGACATTTTGCTATTGGCACTCTCTTTGTGTTTTTCCCCGTGTTTATCCTTGTCCCGGAACTTGGGAAACACATTGAGAAAGCCAAGAACTTCTTCTTTGCGGCGGGCACCGAGTGTCCAGCCCAGATAGGCCAGCACAAGGCTCAAAATAATCGACAGCAACGGTCCGAAAAAATGAATACTAATAAACGAGGTACTGAACAAGCTGGAAATAATAAGTCCAATGATGACCCCCATTACTCCACCCATTAAGTCGTGAGTCGGGATCTTCTGAAGCCGTGAATCCATCCATTTGACCAGGCTCAGGAATCCGCGAATGCTGCCGGGAGCCACCAAGAAGCCCACCACAGCGAAGATCAGGATCATGGCGACGTAGGTCCAAAGAGCAGTCGAGGGCGACTGCCAGCCCAAAGACTTCAGGACATCGAGGCGTAAAAACATGTAGTCCAGGTAGAAACCCAAAGCCCCAAACAGTAGGGTGATGATAACGCGTATGAGATTGCGAATCATCAATTTCACCTCCTTTTACCCTATTTTGGCTAAAAGTCCTTCCTATTATACTTCAGATCAGCCATATTTTTCAAGAGACCCCAAAACCTTAAGCCAAAACTTTATTTAACCACTGCCTCACCTGAATTTCTTCACTCTCTTCAGCTAAAACCAGTTCACTCACCAGGATCTGGCAGGCGTTTTCAAACATCTTCTTTTCCCCGGTGGAGAGTCCCTTGTCCTTTTCCCGCTGGGCCAGGCTGCGGACAACCTCCGCGACATCCAGAATGTTGCCGCTGCGGATCTTTTCCAGATTCGCCCGGTAGCGTCGGTTCCAGGCCAGGGTCGAGACGACCGCCTCATCTTTCAACACCCGTAACACTCCTTGGACTTCGGCTTTGGAAATAACTCCCCGCAATCCCAGGGGACCGACATTGTTCAGTGGAACCAGAACTTTCATATTTCCAACCGGCAAATGCATGACATAGTATTGACGGATTTCCCCCAGGACTTCACGTTCTTCAATCGCTTCGATAATTCCCGCCCCATGCATGGGATAAACGACTTTGTCGCCAACTTGAAACACTCTACCACCTCCTTTTTCATCGAATCGTGAGGCCCCCACATTCTACAAGTGGGAGTGGTTCCCTCTCATTATAACAGACTGAACTGTTCAAGGCAAAAAGTTTTAGATTATATCATAAATATTATATCAGTGTCAATGGGTATATCAAAATTGACAATACTAAGGCACGCTCGTTATAATGAAAGCTGAAGCGAGCGCAATGTGGGGAAATAAAGGAGTGAGGACTCAACACGATGGAACAACTCACAGAGCAATTTCAAGAAACGGTTAGGTCCCTTCTCATTCGCCATCAAAGTATTTTGGATGTCCTCTCCAAAGGGCAGGAAGCGTCCGCCCGAGTCAACCGAGCCGTCGTCAAGTCCGTCACCAGTTGCGGCTGTCTGGCCGTGGAAGCCCATAAAAAGCGAATTCCGGAAGACGCTTCTGTTTACGATCTTAAACTTTTGCTGGACAGCAACCTGCAAGGAGAACTTTGCGCCAACTGCAGGGACACGATCCAGGCGGAACTTGGGAAACAGCTTTTTTATATCGCGGCTCTTGCCAACACCCTGGGCATCTCCCTGGAAGACGTCCTAAAGGGGGAGATCAATAAACTCTCGACCCTCACCATCTTTAACATGACGTGACCCAAAAACAACCAAACCCGGACCCCTCTTGACGTCAAAGCATGACGTAAACTCAGACTGGATTTGACATGGGCTGTCCGCGCTCAGGCTCTGAATACTTCGGCAATGACTTCCCGCAAGGTGTTCCGTTGGAACACTTCGACCCGATCGAATTTCAAAGATGGTTTGATACCGTCCCGCGCAATATACACCCGTTCGAAACCCATACGGTCAAGCTCCCGGATCCTCCCTTCCAGAGCAGGGACTTTTTTCAGTTCTCCCGTAAGGCCCACATCGGCGATGAACACGCAGTCCGGGGGAATGGGGATATTTTTGACGGAAGAAACAATGCTCATGATGGTGGCTAAATTAACCGCCTGCTCCCTAAACAGCAACCCCCCTGTCGTCTTGATGACGACATTTTTGTTATAAAGGTCGAGCCCGCCTCTTTGTTCGAGAACCGAAACCAAGGTGTTCAACTGGTCACGGCGCAAACACTCCCCGATTCGGGCCGGGTAGGGGGTAAAAGAATTCGAAACCAGGCTCTCGATCTCGACAATGATCGGCCGGGTTCCTTCTTTGATCACTGTCAGTGCGCTGCCGCAAACCTCCCCTCCCTCCGTACGTCCCGTCATGAAGAACTCCGACGGGTTGTCAAGGGAGCGCATTCCTTCGTCTGTCATCGAGAAGAAACCCATTTCACCCGTACTGCCAAATCTGTTTTTGGAACACCACGCTTCCCGCAATTCCTCCCCGCTTTCCCCCGTCAGGATGAGAACGGTGTCCACCAAGTGTTCCAAGGCCCTGAGTCCGGCGATCTCGTCTTCCTTGGTCATCTGTCCCACTATGATGACGGCCCTTGGCCGCTCACCGCCCTTGGCCAGCCGAACCAGTTCATTCGCGCATTCCATCGTCTGGATCGGTGAACCGGGCCGGGAGTTATAGGCTTCCAAGGCAAAAGTCTGGATGCTGTCTATGACCACCAAGTCCGGATCTGCCTTCTTGACCACGGCGAGGACATTGTCCATGCCGGTATCGGCCAGAACCCATATGTTTCCGGCTTGCCTGTTGCCGAGAATGCGGTCCGCCCGGCCTTTAATCTGGCTGTCGCTTTCTTCGGCCGAGGCGTAGAGAACCTTGTACCCTTGAGCCGCCACGTCGGCGGCCACTTGCAAAAGCAAAGTTGATTTTCCCGCTCCGGGCTTAGCCGTGAGTATCGTCACCGAATCCCGGACAATGCCACCCCCCAAAACCCGGTTGAACTCTTCCATATGTGTAACAATTCGCTCGTTCGTGCCGGAGCTGAGCTCCGACAGCCTTCTCGGACTCTTGGCATCCTTAGCCTCTTTGTTGTTTTCCCGCGGGAGACTTTGCACCAGCGTGTTCCAGGCATCGCATCCCGGACACTTTCCCGCCCATTTGGGGCTTTCGTAACCACAGCGAGAACAGCGGAAAACGGCTTTTGTCTTCACACTAACACACCTTTCCTACAAGTCCAGACAACGGTCTTTTGGGCTGGGCAACTTAGCAAAGGCAAGAACACCTGCCCTTCAGGGGCGAAGCAGAAAGCGAAGTTGCCCTTATACACCCCAGGATTTTATCAACGCTCCGCCTGTACACCAAAAAAGAGGGAGTTCTTGTTCCGAGAACTCCCTTTGATTCGCGTTACAGGCTGTCGAGTCTTCTCGCCTCAAACCCCTTAAATCTTTGCGAAGCGAACCTTTCCGTCTTCGCCCTTCGCCGCGATCTTGTCACCGGCCTTAAAGGTCCCTTCCAAAATCTTCTCGGACAGTTCATCTTCGACCAGGCGCTGGATAGCCCGCCGCAAAGGCCGGGCGCCGAAAGTCGGGTCGTTGCCTTCCTTGGCGATGATCTCCAAAGCGCTCTGTTCCACATTGAGCTCAAACCCTTGTTCCTTCAAACGCTTGTTTACGTCCCGCATGAGTATGCCGGCGACCTGCAGAAGGGCCTCCGCCGGCAGGGAATGAAAGACCACGATTTCGTCCACTCGGTTGAGAAATTCCGGCCGAAACGTCCGCTTCAGTTCCTCCATGACCCGCGCGCTCATGTTCTTGTACTCGGTCGCCTCGTCCCGGTGAGCGGCAAAACCTAAGGCCTCTTTGCGCAGGAAGGCTGCGCCCACGTTGGAAGTCATGATGACGACGGAATTGCGAAAATCCACCGTCCTTCCCTTGGTATCCGTTAACCTGCCGTCTTCAAGGACCTGGAGCAGGATATTGAAAACCTCGGGGTGAGCCTTTTCCATTTCATCCAACAAGATGACGCTGTAGGGCTTGCGCCGCACGGCGTCCGTGAGCTGACCGCCCTCGTCGTGCCCGATGTAACCCGGAGGCGCCCCCACCAAACGCGATACGGTATGTTTCTCCATGTATTCGGACATATCGATCCTCACCATGGCCTCCTCATCGCCAAAAAGCGCTTCGGCCAAAGTCCGCGCCAGTTCCGTCTTCCCTACCCCGGTTGGCCCCAAGAAAATGAAGGAACCAATAGGTCGGCGGGGGTCTTTTAACCCTGCCCTGGCCCGACGCACGGCCCGCGCCACCGCGGCCACGGCTTCGTCCTGCCCGATCACCCTCTTGTGCAGCGTATCCTCCAGATGCAGAAGACGTTCGCTTTCTTCCTGGGCCAGCTTCTTCACGGGGATACCCGTCCAGCTGGCGACAATTTGGGCGATATCGTCCGCCGTAACCATCGATTTTTCTACGTCCCGTTTGCTTTCCCAATTCGCCCGCTGTTCGTTCACCTGCTCACGCAGTTTGTGTTCCTGGTCCCGAATCTGAGCCGCTTTCTCGAACTCCTGGCTCAGGACGGCGGCCTCTTTTTCCTTCTTGAGTCGTTCGATCTCCTCTTCCAGCTTTTTTAAGTCCGGAGGTGCGACAAAAGCGGCGAGGTGAACGCGGGAAGCCGCCTCATCCACCAAATCGATGGCTTTGTCCGGCAGGAAACGGTCGGAAATGTAACGGTCGGAGAGGCGCACCGCCGCTTCCAGGGCCTCGTCCGTAATTTCCACCCGGTGATGAGCCTCGTAGCGATCCCTCAGCCCCTTGAGGATAGCAATCCCTTCTTCAATCGTCGGCTCTCCCACTTGAATCGGCTGAAAGCGCCTTTCCAGCGCGGAATCCTTCTCGATGTATTTCCGGTACTCATCCATAGTCGTCGCTCCCACGCACTGAAGCTCACCCCTGGCCAAGGCCGGTTTGAGAATATTGGCGGCGTCAATGGCCCCTTCGGCTGCGCCCGCTCCGATCAAAGTATGAAGTTCGTCGATAAAGAGGATAACGTTGCCGTCGGTTCGGATCTCCTCCATGACCTTTTTCAGACGCTCCTCAAATTCACCCCGGTATTTACTTCCCGCCACCACCGCTGAAAGGTCAAGGGTGACAACTCGTTTGTTGCTCAGAATCTCGGGCACCTTGTTGCGGACGATCAACTGGGCCAGCCCCTCGGCAATCGCCGTTTTCCCCACTCCCGGATCTCCTATCAAGACCGGATTGTTCTTGGTCCGGCGACTCAAAACCTGAATGACGCGTTCGATTTCTTTCTCCCGGCCAACCACCGGATCTAAACGCCCTTCTTTGGCTTGAACCGTTAAATCGCGCCCAAAGTCGTTCAGCGTCGGCGTATTCCCGTACGGCGAATTCTTACCGGAAACTCCGATCGGGGCCGTCGCCCCCTGCATCATGTTGTCGTCCGGTTCGCCCCCCAAAAGGTTGACGACCTGTTTCCAGATTCTGTCCGGGTTGACGCCCAGATTGGCCAGGACCCGGGCCGCAATTCCTTCGCCTTCCATAATGAGCCCGAAAAGCAGGTGTTCCGTCCCTACGTAGTTGACCCCTTGGCGCTGAGCCGCCTCGTTGGCCAGCTCCAGAACCCGCTTCACCCGCGGCGTGAAGGCGACCTGTCCCGATAAGGGCTCTCCCGTACCCACCAACTGTTCAATCTGCGAACGGATCTTCTCGGGATCCACCCCTGTGGCCACCAGGGCCTTGGCGGCAATTCCGTCCCCCTCACGCACAAGTCCGAGCAGGAGGTGTTCCGTACCCACGACTTGATGACCCATGCGTTTCGCTTCGTCCTGGGCCAAACCCAGGACTTTCTGCGCTTTTTCCGTAAAATGGCCTTGCATAACAATACTCCTTTCTTAAAATGTTGTTCAACGCTCTTAAGAATCGGCCTGAGGCACAAAAGCCTCCCGGATGAATTTCGCCCGCTCTGCTTCCCGTTGACCCGCATCCAGCTCTTGGTTCAGAACATACTGCAGACAGCCCGGATGAGATTCAACCAGTAGGGCGGCAAATGTTCTCTGCGGCTTGGGCAGAATTGCCATGTCCACTCCCAGCCGATCATGTGAGAGAAGATGCATAGCATCCTCTGAAGTGAGAAGGCGCGCCTTTTCCAATGTTCCCCTGGCCCGCCAGACTTTATCCTCCAAAGCCAACAGGGCGTGTTCCCGCAAAGCCGCTCTGGCCTGAAGTTCGTGCTCAACGATTTGCCCGGTGACCGCCCCCAAATGAGCCAAAATATCCGCCTCACTCTTGCCTAAGGTGATTTGGTTGGAAAGTTGAAAAATGTGGCCGAAAGCCTGGGAACCCTCGCCGTACAACCCCCGTACGGCCAGCCCCAAAGGTGCCAGAGCACCGAGAACTTGCTGGATTCGGTTGGTCATGGCCAAGGCCGGAAGATGCACCATCACGGAAGCCCGTAAACCGGTTCCGACATTGGTCGGACAGGCGGTCAAATATCCTTGCGCCTCCCGATAGGCGTAATCCAGGTGTTCTTCCAGACCGTCGTCAAGGACATCGGCCAAGCGAAAAGTCTCTTCCAGTTGGTTTCCGGGAAGAAGGATCTGAAGCCGTATGTGGTCCTCTTCGTTGACCATTACGGCGACCCGATGGTCCGCGGCCAGCGCCACCCCCCGTCCGGCAGGGCTGTTAACCAAGGCCGGACTGATCAAATGCTTTTCCGTCAAAACCTGCCGTTCGATCGGCGTTAAATCGCCGAGCGACAGGTAGGTCAGTTTTTCTCCCTCTACCGCCACTGTTTCCAAGGCCCGGACCAGCCTTTCTTCCACCTTTTGGGCTTGTTCAGCCGACAAGACGTGAGGAAACGGCATATCTTCAAGATTCCGGGCCAAACGGATCCGGCTGCTCAGGACAACCCTTGATCGATCTGTTTCCTCCATCCAGGCACTGCGCCGCAAAAGAAGATCCTTGCGCTCCATCTCCTCACCCCCCCGTACCTTGTTCCAACTGACGGATCCGATCGCGTGCAATTGCGGCCTCCTCAAACTTTTCCTCCCTAATCAAGACTTGCAAGTCATCCTTTAACCGTTTCAACTCGACTTTGCCTTTGAGGACCGCTCCTTTCCGCCCTGGAATCTTACCCACATGTTGTCCCCCGCCGTGAATACGCCGGACAAGAGACTCTATCTGCGGACCGAAGGTTTCGTAACAAACACTGCAGCCCAACTTTCCCGCTCGCGTTATTTGGGAAAACGTCATCCCGCAGCGCGGACAAGCTTGTTCCTGCTGGGGCGCCGACTCCGAACTGAAGCCAAAAAGGGCCTGAAGGAAATCCGGCACGATGAGCCCCGGCTGAAACATAAAATTCGCTTCCTGCACCTTTTTTGCGCACTGTTCACAAAGGTAAAGGTTCTGGGTTTGCCCGTTCACAGTTTTGGCAATATGCACGTTCGCTTCACGCTCGTGGCAGTTTTGGCAAAGCATCGCTGTCCCCCCTTTTCTTCCTTTCTTCCTTTCTTCACCCCCCGCAGCCCTTACTGAAGATCTTCGCGGCAGAGGGTCGTAATGATTCGTTTCATCAGCCGGGCCCGCAGGGTGTTTTCTTCAGGGCCCCGGCCCCCCAAAGCCTCCCGGGACAAAACGCTTTTGATAATGGCCGCTTCCCGGGCCGTGAGGATCTCTTCATCATAAAGGCGCGCCAGCAAACTGTTAGCCCGCTCCTGGGACACAGAGTCCCCTATCAGCTGGCCCATCACTTCATGGAGAAGCCCGTCCGCAGCGACTTCCAAACGAACAATCCGCAAGTACCCTCCCCCACCCCGGCGGCTCTCAACCAAATAGCCGCGTTCGACCGTGAAGCGTGTATCCAAAACATAATTAATTTGAGAGGGGGCACAAGCAAAAGCCTCCGCCAGGATACCGCGCTGCAGGACGACATATCCCTCTTCCGCCCGGGCCATGGCTTCTTTAATATATTGTTCTATCCGATCCGCCAAATTCCCCATAAATTAATGACCTTCTTTGACCTTATGACCTTCTCTGACCTTACGTATATCATACCCAACTTCTCGTATTTTGCCAACCTTTTTCGCAAAAAATATCCCTTCAATGGAAAAAAGGCACTTCGGCAAAAGGGCACTTCAGCTCAGCAAGGCGAAATACAACCAGGAGCCTACGGTTAAAACCGCAATGACCGTCAGCAGGACGGTCACGTCCCGGGCGCCCCGTTCCTCCGCCCGGAAATCGGCCTCCGAAGACCGCTCCGCCGGACGGGCAATATGTTCGAGGGCCCATGCCCGCACGCCCGCGCCACCCCCGGAGCGCGGCCTGACCCGCGGCTCCCCCAGCCGGCGAATCCTTGGCGTATCCCGCACTCCCGCCGTACGGGGAACCACATCCGACCACGACATTTTTCCCCGCAGCAGACTGTCAATCTCCTCTTCCCCCAACCAAATTTCCTTCTCTCCGCCCATGCCGCCACCTCCGCGAATCGGTTCTTCTTGATGCCGCCGGATTCCGCCCTGCCTGTCAACTGTTTATTTCGCGGTGCAAAAAGGAAATCCCTGCCTTCGTGGCAGGGACTTTTACCATATTCGCAGCCTCAAAAGGGATTGTGCGGCTGCCTTGGGAAGCTATTTCACGATCATGACCGGACATTTGGCGCGTTGCAGGATTCTCTGGCTGACACTTCCCAGCACCGAGCCGGCAATCGGCCCATATCCGTGGCTTCCCATGACAATCAGCTCCACCGGGTCGCTCTCGATCTGCTCCAGGATGGCCGTCACCGGATGTCCGGACCGTAATACTTTCGTCACCTTGACCGGCTCGGTCTCGATTCCGGTCAGAGTAGCTTCCAGCGCCAGGTCTCCATTTCGCTTCAATTCCTCTTCACTCACCGAGATGCCGTAGGCAATACTGTATCCCCAGTACGCTTGCGGGGTATAAGTAACATGCATCAACACTATTTCCGAGTCGTATTTGCGAGCGATTTCGAGCGCCGTCATCAGTGCCCGGCGCGAAAACTCGGACGCATCGGTCGGCACCAAAATCTTTTTAAACATGGTTTTCACCTTCCCTTCTTTCCCCGCCCATTTCTGCTAATGTCGGTGTTTCCTATCTTAGCGCTTCATCAACCTTTTGTCCACCCGCGTCTCCATCCGTCTCGACAATTTGCAGCTCCCGGGGAGCCTTGGACAGAAAGGATGCCCCTGCACTCCCCTCAACCAAGACCGTGTCCTCTATTCCAACCACACCGACACCGGGGAAAACAAATTTCGGCTCAATGGCGATGACCATCCCCGGCACCAAGGTGTCTTTCGCACCTCGACTGATGGTAGGCAGTTCATCCAGTTCCAAGCCGACCCCATGACCGACAAAACTTACGCGGCTGTGTGCGAAGCCCATGAAATTTTCCGCATAGGGTGTATTGTCCTTGACCCAAGTCAACACTTCTTCATAAACTTGTCCCGCAACCCGCCCCGGGACGAGCAGCCGGCGCAGCCTTTCCTCGATCTCACAGGCGACCCGGTAGGCCTCGGTTAACTCCGGACTCAGACGGCCCAGGACAAACATGCGCGTTTGGTCGATCTGATACCCGCGCACAACACTGACAGTGTCAACGATAATTGGCTCGCCCTCGGCAATCCCAGCGACCGAAGCGCCGCCCGGATGCTCGGGCGAAAGCCCCGCCCCCACAACCGGACCGTCAAAAGCCCCGGCGACAGCCGCCCTCGCTCCAGCTGTTACCGCGCCGAAATGGAATTCCGAACCAAACCCCCTGGTCCTGACGAAGCCGCCATGACCGAGGGCCCGCGCCTTCCCCTCGAGCAACCCTTCCAACTCGAGTTCCGTCATACCGGGCCGCAAAACCCCCCGCGCGTAGATTAAGAGTTGGGGATAAATTTCCGCCGCCTCTTTGAGCCGTTCCAGCTCCCAATCGGACTTCACCGCCCTTTGATGCCGAATGGCCGCGGAAATATCCCGGAAAGCAGCCTCCGGCCATAGCCTGCGATAGCGTTCAAACTGAGACACAGGCAGAACATCGAATTCCAGGCCCAAAACATTGGGTAAAGGGTTGCCCGCCCCCGCGATAAATTCCGGCAATTTCGACAACCCGGTCAACGGCACGACCCCCCAGGAACTTTCGGCCTGCGCCCGGGCAAAATCCCGGTAGGCCAGCACGAGCGGGCGCCCGGCCTGAGGAATATAGAGGTGTACATTTTGCGCTGTCCCGCTGTAGTACAAAGTATCGGCCCGCTGCACCAGCAGGGCCCCATCGATACCCTGGGCGCGCAGATGGTCCTGTAAGCGGGCGACCCTGACCTGTAACTCAAAGCTCGGCACTTTCATGACCTTTCCCCCCCAATGGAGAGGCAAAAACTCCAACCCCAAGCGTTCGCCGGCGTGATTTTGGCACCCCGGCCGCGGCCGCAATAATTCTGTGGAACGTCAGTTCGTCCGGGATCAGTTGTTCTTACCTATCCGTTTCTCTTTTCGAGTATTGATAACAATGCTAAGTATTAACGACAAATTGGTGCGCACATTTCGGGCACTTGACCCGAAGGGCACCTTTTCCCACCGGCACCCGCATTTTCTGTCCGCACTGGGGACAGTCCGCCAGGCGGTGATCCACCAGTTGCAGGATTCGTTGCCGATCGAAACCCACAATGACGTCCTCGCCGATCAGAAAAGTTGGTACCCCGCTGATATTGCGTCTTTGCAGTTCCCAAGCGGCTTGCGCATCCTTCTGGACGTCCCTCTCGACAAAATGAATTCTGTTCTGCGAAAGAAACTCCTTCGCGGTTCTGCAGTGCGGTCAAGTCTTCGTAGTGAAAATCGTAACCTCTTTCAAAGCCTCATCCCCTACCTTTCCGCCAAATGTCTGCTCTTTTCTGTGATGATCTATACTCCGTATTATACTCAAAATCCCTTGCCCGTGCCAGGCTCAGAAATCATTCGACCAGACGGCAGGTATCTTTCTCCGGGCGTCGAAGTAAGAATTTGGAGGACGTTAACAACGACAAGATGTCAATGAAAAGGCAGGTAGACTCTTTTGCAAAAATCCGACCTTCCGCGTACCATCAAGATTCTGGTCGCCGGCGGCTTTGTTAATTCTTTGGGCAGTGCGTTGATGTGGCCTCTGAACAGCATATTCATGCACAATGTGCTGGGCCGGACCCTGACAGAAGCCGGAATGGTCATCGCCTTACAATCCGGAATGAATTTACTGGGCCAGTTTATCAGCGGCTTTCTGGCCGACTTTCTGGGAGCTCGGAAAATGATGCTCCTGGGCTTGACCGGGTCCGCGCTCATTGTGACCCTCATTGGTCTTTTCCCCATATGGCCGGTCTACGCCCCCGGCATCATTCTTTTCGGCCTGATGAACGGTTTCGTCTTCGTTCCCCTCAACACCCTCGTTCAAACCATCTGGCCCGAGGGAGGTCGCCGCGGTTTCAACTACCTGTATGTTCTCAACAACGCCGGCAACGCGGTAGGAACCGCCCTGGGCGGACTGGTGGCCCAAATTTCTTTTCGTTGGGTTTTCCTCGGTAACGCCATCTCCTTTATTATCTACTTCATGGTCGTGGTCTTCGCTATCCGGGCGCCTGCCAAGGTTCAAAAGATGCCTGAGAAGCGAAAGAATCACTCCGCCGTCCTCCACGCTCCCGGCAGCCCCGCGCTGCTGGCTTTAGCCATGGGAATCCTGCTCGTCTGGGGCGGCTATAGCCAGTGGACGACCATCGTACCCGTCATCATGACTCAACGGGGTTTTTCCCTCCCCTTTTACAGTTTTCTCTGGACCCTGAACGGGATCTTCATCGTGGCCCTTCAGCCCCTGACCAATTGGATCATTCGGGTTTGGGCCTACGGCTTCCGGCGCCAATTTTACCTTGCTTGCTTTCTCATTGCCTGTTCATTCCTGGCTCTCCGGGGCCATTTACCTTATGCGGCTTATCTGCTCGGCATGCTCAGCCTGACCTTAGGCGAAATGCTGATTCTGCCCGCCGTACCTGCAGCCGCCGCTTTTTTGGCACCCCAAGGGTGGGTGGGTACTTATCAGGGCATTGTCGGCGGAGCGGCTTCGGGCGGGCGGATGCTGGGACCCGTTCTGGGTGGCATCGTTTTTGACCGCAGCCACGGCTCCCAAATCTGGCTCTTGGCCCTCGTCTTTGTCTCCATCGGCCTCTTGGCCTTCATCTTTTACGGCTTCTTGGAAAATCGCTTTCGGCGAACGAGTGACAGCTCACTGAAAATCTAAGTAAAGAACGGGAGGAAACACTCATGCATCCGGTGACATACCACTTCTGCCCGCAATGCGGCAGACCCCTTGGCAGCAAAGAATTCGGCGGGCAGGCGCGCGCTTTCTGCCCTGATTGCTCTTTCGTCCACTGGGGGGATTTCACCCTCGGTGTGGGCGGAATCCTTTGGCACGACGGCAAAGCGTTGCTCGTGCAGCGTGCCCATAACCCAGGCCGGGGAATCTGGACCATCCCGGGCGGCTATGTCGAGGCGGAGGAAAACATTGAGAACGCGGTGGCCCGCGAAGTCCGGGAGGAAACCGGAATCGAAAGCAAAGCTTCCACTCTCATCGCCGTCCGAGACCGTCCGGGCGAAGAAGCTCCGCCCCAGCCCCATGATCTTTATCTCATCTTTCTGCTCAGCTATCTGAGCGGCAACGCCAAGGGGGATGAAGATGAGGTCCGATCCCTCGGTTTCTTCACCCTTGAAGAAGCCCGCCGTCTGCCCATCGCCCCCCTCACCCTACATATGCTGGAAGCTACGGCGCCCGGTTTGACGGGCTTCGAACGGGTTGAAGGGGTAAAAATGCTGGGGGAGCGGCCCATCCTTTTCCGGGCCGCCGCACCCCATTCCGGTCTATTGCGCCCCGCGACGAATAACCCGACTGCGGAGCCTCCTCGGTACTAAAACTCGAAAGTGCTGCCCGCACCGGCCCAGGCAAACTGGCGCGGAAACTCCCCTGCCAGTTTGGCCAGCATGGCCGGACCCGTACAGTGATTGGGGGCCAGGACTTCCAGCTTAAGGGTCCTTAAATACTCGATCGTCTTCTGTTGCTGCTCGGGGCTGGCCGGTCCCAAATGCGTGCCGCCGATAATAGCCCTGACCTTTCTCTGCCCCGTGAGTTGTTTGGCGTGCTCCACAATGTTGACCAGCCCCGCGTGAGCACAGCCAAGGAAGATAACCAGCCCGCCCTCACTCGCGTAATACAGACTGTAATCATCAGGAAGCGTGTCCGCGACGGTCTCTCCGTCCCGGATTTGGATCATGCGCTCATCGACTCGTTCATAATCCGTCCGGCGCGGGATCTCCCCACTGAGCCATAATCCGGGCCTCAACTCAAGCGGCTCCTTGTGAAAGTGGAATTCCGCCCCGGCGCTCATCAGCTGTTCCCGGCGAAAAGGCACTCCGAGGTACTTATCCCCCTCACCGTTGAAGCCCCGCCCGTAGTGTCCGGCAAAGAGGTCCGGGTGGACATATACCGGTACGTGGCCCCGGTACTGCAGCAGTTTGAGCAGTCCTCCCGTGTGGTCATAATGCCCATGACTGAGCACGACCTTGTCAATTCTTTTCAGATCAATGCCCAAGGTTTCGGCATTCCCGATTAAGTTCCCTTGTTCCCCGGTGTCAAGCAGGATACGCTCATCCCCAAAGTCCAGAAAAAGCGCCAGACCCCACTCACCTAACAGTCCCAAGGGCACTCCCACCGTATTCTCCACCAAAACCGTAACTTTTAGAGCCACCTCAAAAACCCCCTTCTTTTTCCCCGCCGGGTATTTCTATGGTATTTCTCTAGTATTTCTGTGTTCCGCGCTAATATCCTGCCTCCGCCCCCCGACGGCTCAGCCGCACTTGCTGTAACCGCAGTGTGTGCAGACCACACAGCCGCTTTCGTGGTTAATCGGCGCACCGCATTCCGGGCAAGCATTGTCAACGGCCACCCCGGCCCGGGCCTTCTTGACCACCGCCCGTTCGGCCTTGGTCAGACCTTTGGCATTGACCATTTTCAGATAAGGATCATTCAGGCCGTTCAGTTCGTCTCCGTTAGCCCCCGGAGCACCGGAAGCGCTTCCGTTGGAATCTTGCTCCTTAGCCGCACTTTCATTCAGTCCGTTTCCCGCCAAGCCGTTTCCGTTCGCGGTGTCAATGTACTTCTTGATCACGCGGGCTATGGCATCCGGACAGGAAGTGACATTCACCCCTTCCCGCCTGATGCAAGCCGGACAACGGATTCCCCGGATCTGCTCGGTAATGGCGTCGACTGAAATGCCTGAACGTAAGGCAATAGAAATCAGTCGGGCAGTGGCTTCCGACTGGGAAGAGCAGCCCCCGGCCCGGCCGGTGTTGGTAAAGACCTCACAGATGCCTTTCTCATCCGCATTGACGCTGACATAGAGGTTGCCGCAGCCGATTTTGATTTTTTCCGTAACCCCCACCGTAATTGCGGGGCGGGGACGCGGCATGACCGTATTGACTTCCGGAACGAAGGGAACTTTAGGCGGAACACCCACCCGGCCCGATGAGTCTGTGTCAACCGTCGGGGCCGGTGAACCTGTGACTCCCGTCCGTCCGTGTCCCGCTTCGGACCTGTCACCGGGGTTTGCGCCGGCTGACAAAACCTGCTCTTCCCGGCTGCCGTCGCGGTAGACGGTAAGACCCTTACAGTTCAAAGCGTAAGCCAGGCGGTAAGCCCCGGCGATATCCGCCCGGGTCGCCGCCCGCCTGAAATTAATGGTTTTGGACACGGCATTGTCAGTGTAATTTTGAAACGCCGCCTGGATCTTGATGTGCCATTCCGGCGCGATCTCGTGAGCGGTGATAAACACCTCCTGGACCCAGGCGGGAACTTCGTTCAAACCGAGTACCGTCCCCCGTTCGGCGATTCTCCGCATCATCTCCTGGGAGTAAAAACCGTATTCCCTGGCGAATTGCTCAAAGATCGGATTCACCTCGACCAAAGGAGTTCCGTCCATTACCGTCTTAGTATAAGCGACAGCAAAGAGGGGCTCTACCCCGCTGGAAACACCACAGATCATGGAGATCGTCCCCGTGGGGGCTATTGTCGTCAGGGTGGCGTTACGCAGGCGGCGTACCCCGTCGTAAACAGACCCCTCGTAGTTGGGGAAAACACCCCGCTCATCTGCCAGGCGCTCCGATTCCTTCCTGGCCTCCTCTTGAATGAAGCTCATGATCTTTCCGGCGTATTCGACGGCATCGTCGGATGCATACGAGGTCTGCAGCAAAATGAGCATGTCAGCAAAACCCATGACCCCCAAGCCGACCTTGCGGTTGTCTTTCACCATTTTTTCGATGATCGGCAGCGGGTATTGGTTGACCTCGATGACGTCATCGAGAAAGCGGACAGCCAAGCGCGTGACATAACTCAAACGGTCCCAATTCACGGTCACCTTGCCGGCCTTCTCCGTCACCATCTGTTTCAGATTGATGGAACCCAGGTTACAGGCTTCATTAGGAAGCAGGGGCTGTTCACCACAGTTATGCACGTGGATGCCATTGGCATCAAAAGCATGAACTCCTGGAATCTGAACATCGTAGACCGGCCCTTCTCCCGACGGCAGACATCCCGTTACCTTAGCCAGGAATCGCTCCCGATTCAGATTGCGCCGGAAGGCAGTGAGCTTCTCGAAAAGCGCCTGCTGCTTTTTAACCTGGCTAAAGCCAACCGTCTGGAAGAATACTTCCAAATTGTCTTCGGAAATCACCAACTCATGCCCCGGTTGAACCACATAATTCTTGTATCCACCTTGTCCGTTCGGCAGTGCCTTAGCACCTCCCGGTTTCCTGTTCTCGTAGACTGTGGAACAGATGCCTAAACGGTGCAGCATCCTCTGTACAGTTCCAAGAACTGCCTGGTCATTCTGCCACAATCTGACCGAGACACCTTTCTCCTGATTTCCGACTACCGTGCCATCCGTATCGAAGAGCCCGCGCAAAAATCCCCTGTGAAAGTCATACCCTGTCTCCTCGATCCGAGATGTAATGTGCTTGTTACCGGGGTAGATTCCATACTCTGCCGCCAAATCCCTTATAGAAGACAGACGCAGGCGATGTTCTGCCCGTCCGGCCACCGGTTTCTGGAAGCCTCGGAAATCAGAACGCTGGGGCAAGCCGACAACCGCCTTCTCCGCCGCTTGCATGAGGGACCCGGCCTCTTCCCCCTCTCCCCAGACGGAAATAATCCCACCCTTCTCGGTAAGAGTCCCGTCTCCGAGAAGAAGACCAAGCACATAGCCTTCATCGTAAGAACCCTTACCCTGCCAGCGAATTCCCCGGTTATCCGAAAGAATGATTTGATCTCCGGGCTGCAACTTCCCGGCTTCTCGCCACTCCTCGGCAATTCTGTAACGGGTTACTTCTTTGGCAACCCGTATTAAGTGATCGGCCGTAACCCTTAGGGTATAGCCCCTGTCGGTCTGCACGAGTATGACCGGTTTGACCCCAGTCGGAAAAAACCCTTGCGGCGAAGTCCCGTAATACGAACCGTTAAGTGCCAGTTTAGTCTCTTGGCCCAGAATATTCTTGACCTGGGCCGGTCCCATATCCGTCAGGACCCACGTCTCCCCGGAAACACAGGGATTGGTCGCCTCGATCTCCCCGATCCGCGGGGTCGGATTTCCTTTGTTCAGGCGGTCCAGAAAGACGATCCCCGGCTCCCCGTTGCGCCAAGCATGGTCCACAATCTCGTTGAAGACTGCGCGGGCCGGCAGAGTACCGACAGGCTTACCCACATGGGGGTCGACAAGGTCGTAGTCTCGGCCTGCCTCCGCTGCCGCCATAAAAGCCTCTGTGATGCCCACGGATATGTTGAAATTCGTGATTTCCCTGTTATTTTCTTTGGCTGAGATGAATTCGAGAATGTCCGGATGGTCGACCCGTAAAATTCCCATGTTGGCACCCCGCCTGGTACCGCCTTGTTTGACCGCCTCCGTCGCGGAGTTAAAAACCTTCATAAAGGACACCGGTCCGGACGCCACTCCTCCCGTGGAGCGAACCGCACTGTTCTTGGGACGCAGGCGGGAAAAGCTGAAACCTGTCCCTCCGCCGGATTTGTGGATGATAGCGGCATTCTTTATGGCGTCAAAAATCTCCTCCATACTGTCTTCAACCGGCAGCACAAAACAAGCGCTCAGTTGTCCCAGATCCCGCCCCGCATTCATCAGGGTCGGAGAATTAGGCATGAATTCAAGACTCACCATAATATCGTAGAAATCCTTGGCCAGAGCCGGGATTTCCTCTTTCTCCCTGCCGAACCTCTCCTCGCTGGCGGCAATCACGCTCGCCACCCGGTAAAACATGTCTTCCGCCGTCTCCGCGACTTGACCCTTCTCCTGTTTGAGGTAACGTTTAGCCAGAATCACGCGGGCATTGTCGGTCAAGTTGGCCTTGGGCCAGTTCTTCGGCACATTTCCGTTAAAATTCACGCGAATCCCCCGACTTTCTCAAACTTACTGCTAGTATCGTTCCCAGCCGCACCCCGGCAGTTGGGCCCGGCCAACCTCTCTTCATCTCGTCGCCGGCACGACGCTGGGGCGAACTTGATGGCTCCAAGCGAGGCGACTCAAATCACACTCCTGCTCTAAGGATGGGAGGCCCGTCGTTGCCTCAAATCATTGAGCTCCTCCATAAACCGCTGCACATCCTTAAACTCCCGATAGACGGAAGCGAAACGGATGTAAGCGACCTCATCCAACTGAAAAAGCCTGTCCAAGACAACCTCTCCTACTTCGTAACTCCTCACTTCCCGTTCATGTTGGTTACGGAGACTTTTCTCAATCTCAAAGGCAGCCTGTTCGATTTGCTCGGTCGAGATAGGCCTTTTTTCACAGGCCCTCAACATGCCCGCGCTTATCTTGGCACGCAGGAAGGGTTCCCTGCTGCCATCTTTTTTGACCACCAGGAAGGGGGCGTCTTCATATTTCTCATAGGTCGTAAAACGCCGCGAACAGCGGTCACATTCCCTGCGTCGCCGAACTCCGGTGCCTTCCTCGACCTGACGCGAATCCAAGACCCTGGTGTCCTCATTGGCGCAAAATGGGCATTTCACCGTTACACCCCCCATATATAGTGTGCTTCTTATTTTATCCGCCTATATCTAGTGTGTCAAGCTTTCCCAGGCGAGCTGATGCCTGTCCTCCCGCTCTTACTTTTGCCTTTATCCCTCGCACACACTCTTACTGAGAAATGCTAAAAATTACCGGGAGCAGACAAAAGAAAAATGATTGAAAGCGGCGCCCGCTTTCAATCATCCGGTACCTCAAGTTCTATTAATTCTCGGTAGAGTTCTTTGCGCCGATCGGCGAGAAAAAAGCTCTCTTTCATTGAAGTTCGGCTATGCTTGCGCAAGGCATTGAGCCGTCCACCCCCGAGATGCGCGTAAACAATCTCCGAACCCATCTCATTTCCTGAATCCTCAGCGCAAACATCCCCCTTGGGGCCAAGTACCAGTGCCCCCCCGCTGAACCTTCGGCCCCTCCCGTCGTCTCCCCTGAGGTTGCACGCCGCCAGGTAAACAGAGTTGTCGTAAGCCCTGGCCCCCAGGTAGCGCAGCCAGATAGATTTACGGTCACCGGACACGACCGGGGAAGCGTGTGGCGCAAAAAGAACTTCCGCTCCCTTGAGCGAGTAAATCGCCGCCACTTCCGGGAAATGCCAATCCCAACAAATCCCAACGGCAAAACGCACCCCTACCCCTTCGAATACCGGAAGTTCGTTCCCGGGCGTGAAATACCTGCGTTCCTGCCGCCCCAGGTGTGTCTTGCGATACACCTCGACTCTGCCGTCCGGGAAGGCAATCAACTGGGAGAGATAGGGCTTCTGCAAACCCTCCGCTTTCTCGGCCATGCCCACCAGCAGAGCCACCTCTAATTTGGCGGCCTGCTCAGAAATCATCCGGGCCTTATCTCCCTCTATCCTTTCAGCGTACATTTGCGCTGTCTCCGGTGCGTACCCCTGAAGCGCCATCTCCGGATAGCAGATCATCTTGGCCCCATGCCCGGCCCCTTCTTCCGCCAGCCTGAGAATGCGTTCCAGATTCTTCTGAGTCTGCTCCGCTTCAGCCCGGAATTGCACCAGAGCTATCTCCAGATCCTGCACCCCTTACCACCCGATCCGCTTTTTTAACGCTCGTCCAACCTGAAACCGCTCCGAGCCCGTCCATAGCACAATAGTCCATGCTGATCACCTCAGACAGCAGTTTCCTATTGTGGACAAGATCGATTAGATAACGTTCATCTTTCGTCTGCGCCGTTTGGGCGTGGGTCAGAATATTTAAGGGCCGATAAACCGGAGCATCCTGGATGCGTAAGGCCTTAAATACCCTTTGGTCGCATTCCCGCCGCACGGTGAGGGCGGAGAGAACTGTCATACCCAGACCGGCCGAGACCACTTGCTTAATGGCCTGGGTGCTGCCCAACTCCATCGTAATGTTGAGCAGGCTCGGGTCAAACCCCTGTTCCTCGAGTGCCAGCTCCATGACCTTGCGGGTGCCGGAGCCAACCTCCCTGACGATCATCCGCTCCTGCGGCAGTTCCGCCAAGCTAATAGAATCACGCTCCGCCCAGGGGTGGTGATACGGGATGACAACCACCAGTTCATCCTGCCAAAAACTTTCAATTTTTAAGTCCCTGTTGGGAGGGATCGGGCCCTCAATAAACCCGATGTGAATATTCTTTTCCAGTACATCCTGGCTAATCACTTCCGTATTGGCTATTTTTACCTTGAAGTCGATGTCAGGACGCACCCGGTACAAATATGCTAAAAGATGGGGCAGCACATACTCCCCGATCGTCAGAGTCGCTCCCAAATAAACCTCGCTGCGTTTGTCTTCACCCAGGGCATTGACCTGTTCGCGCGCTTCGTGCAGCATGTCCAGGATCTTGCAGACATTGTCGTAGAAAACTTGCCCGGCCCGGGTTAACGTGACTCCTTTGTTCGTACGATCTAAAAGGCGTGCCCCATAATGATCTTCCAAATTCTGAATTTGCAGGCTGATGCTCGGCTGACTCATATGCAACTTCTTGGCCGCCAGCGTAATGTTCTTACTCTCGGCTACCGTTTTGAAGACGAGGAACTGTTGCTCGCACATCCGCGAAAGCCTCCTTTAACTGGACGCAAACAAATGCAGACGCCAGACCACGCCCGCATAGACGCCTTTCCGCCGTTTCCCGAAGCACCGGACCACTGCGGCGGACACTCTATAACGATTATTATACCACGAATAAAAGTTATAAACAGGCGATTTTCAAGATGCGCAAGCCGATTCCACTTTCCCGTCCTTCAGATCAACCGCTTTCTCCCTGCGATACTCTCTGGCCAAGCGTACAAAACTCTCGGCCCAAGAGGGATTGTCCTGAGCATGAATATGGTTGTAAGCCGCAAAAACCCGGCCCCTCATCAATCCGTCATGCTCACCGTCTATACCGTGTCCCCGCTCCACCGTTAAACCCCAGTGACAATCACCGGGCACGTTGACAAGGCGGGAATTGTGAAACTCATGTCCTCGCAGCGACTCTCCTTCTTCAAACCAGGGGCAGCCGGGGGAGACCTTCATCACTGTATAGCCATGTCCCTGGGGTTTGCCCTCCATGACGGTATCCACGGGCAAGACACCCGCCATTTCATACCTTCCCGTTCCGGTCACAACAGTCCGGCCCAGATACATGAGCCCGCCGCACTCAGCATAGATAGGCATGCTCACCGCAGCCTTGCGGATAGCCAAGCGCAACGAAACATTGCGCTCCAGCTCGGCGGCGAACACCTCGGGAAAACCTCCGCCGATATACAGCCCGTCCACGGTATCCGGCAACTCAGCGTCTGTCAGGCTGTTAACGAGGACCAAACGCGCTCCCATATTCCTGAGCGCCTCAAGATTCTCCGGATAATAGAAACTGAAAGCTTGGTCGCGGACTATGCCCAGGGTCACCTCTTCGGCCGCAGGGCTCTTCTCAGCCGTCCCTTCAACCGATTCTCCTGCGGGTACCGCTTCGGCCTTTGCCCGCGCTTCTCCGTGCACTTCTGTGGAGAGATTCCTTTTGCGAGTCCTTTCTCTTTCATCCGGGCCAGCCAGAGCAAATAACTTCGCCAAATCGACATTCGCGGCAACCGCGTCCGCCAGCCTGTCCAACACTTCCTCAGGCCCGCGGCTCTCTTGGCAAGTGATCAAACCCAGATGCCGGTCCGGAACGGTCAATCGTTCATCCTTCGGCAGAGCCCCCAACACAGGAATTGAGCAGTACGCTTCGATCGCTTCCCGCATGATCTTTTCTTGCCGGGCTCTGGCCACTTTATTGAGAATAACCCCGGCAATCCGAATCTCGCTGTCAAAGTGCTGGCACCCCAATACCAAGGCCGCGGCGCTCCGGGTCATGCGGGTCGAGTCCACGACCAATATGACCGGGCTGGCGGTAATCTTGGCGATCTCGGCACTGGAGCTGCTCCCCTTCAGATCAAGGCCGTCAAAAAGCCCCATCGCCCCTTCAATGAGGCATAGGTCCGCCCCTTCGGCATTTCTCACCAGGGAGTTGACGATGCTCTCCGCGCTCATCAGGAAACTGTCCAGGTTCCGACATTGACGGCCGGCAGCGGCTGTGTGCCAGCCGGGGTCAATAAAATCCGGGCCTTTCTTGAAGGGTTGTACAATCAGACCGCGACGCTGCCATGCGCGCAACAGTCCCAAGGTAACGGTCGTCTTTCCGCTCCGGCCTTGCAGAGCACCAACCAGCAAGCGGGGTATACCCGAAGCGGAACGCTCGACTGCGTCAGGGTCTAAGGCGCCCGCTTCGGCAAGCGGAAGCCCCGGACTGCCCCCCGGAGGGGTCGGCATAACACCCTCGCAGCCGGAGTCCGGCTGAATAAACTCACTTCTCGTCACTGTCGACATCCGGCTCCCTCCTTGACTCCGCGCTTTGCTCCAGCTCCGCCCGCGTCAGCAAGGAAGCGCTCTCAGAACGCTTCCTTGCTCCCACTCAGCCTGCATCCGTTCAATCAGGCGCACCCGGTCATTGATCAAACACATCCGGTCGGCTTCGGCAGCCCTGCGATCTTGCAAGCTCCCTTTCCTGGGCCGCTTGGGAACAGGGCATAGATCGTTTGCAGGTCGCGGTGGCTGTCTTTCACCATTCTCCGCACCGGAGGCGCGACATTAAAATCCTCGTAATATTTACGCAGATAGTTGATGATCTCCCAGTGCTCGTCAGTGAGCTCGACCTCCTCCGTCTTGGCCAGGAAGTTGGCCACCTCTACGTCCCACATGGACGCGTCTTCCAAAAACCCGTCTTCGTCCAAAGGAATGTGCCTGTCTCCTACAACTATTTCCGCCATTTCTCTTCCTCCTTTAGGATTAATAAATTCAGCGCCTAATTCCTGAGAATCAAGGCAAAAGTTAAGTCACAAACCTGCTCCGGGTCCCGGAATCACCCCCCTTCATGGTCATTCTCTCTCGGGGTTGCATTCTCTTTCAGGGTAACATTCTCTTTCAGGGTAACATTCTCTTTCAGGCCCCTCATGTCCACTAGCCACCAGTTCGTCAAGAACCGATTGCTAAGCGCCGGGGCCGTTTCCGGTTCGTCTTCTCCATAAACCGCTGTTCGCCACGAGCCCCCACCTGTTTGACAGTTGTCTGCCCTGCCCCGCTAGGCCCGCTCTTCCCGAACCCCCAGGACCACTTTATAGAGGACAGTCAGGATCAAGAGGCCGATGGCATAGACACCGACGACAATCATTAGCTCAGTGGCCGTGGGAGCGTATTGGATCACTTGCCCGAAAGGATTGGGCACGAAGCCCGCCAGAATGAGGTTGACGCCTTTATCGAGCCAGGCCGCGATGAAAACAGCCGCCATGGCAAACGGCAGAACGCCTTCATTCTTCCGGGTACGCGGAATCACTAGCAAAGCGATGCCCAGCAAGGCCAGAACCGCCGCGGTCCACATGAAAGGAACCAAGTTGTGTTTGCCGTCCAGGCCTCCGAAGAGGTACTGAAACGCGGCCATGTCCTCCGGTATACGGCTGTAGAAAGCTGTGAACACTTCCAGGAGGAAGAAAAAGACATTCGCAATCATGGCATAAGCTACAATCTTAGCCAGGGCTTGCAGAGCTTCCTTCCCTACTTTAAAGCTCGAAACCTTACGCAAAACCAGCAGAAAAATTACCAAGAGAGCCGGACCCGCGGCAAAGGCCGAGGCTAGAAAGCGGGCCGCCATGATCGCGCTCAGCCAGAACGCTCGCGCGGGCAAGCCTGAATAGAGGAAAGCCGTAACCGTGTGAATCGAGACCGCCCAAGGGATAGCTATATAGGTCAGAACCTTAACCCAGTGCGGATGAGGAAAGCCCTTGCGCTCCGCCCCCAGACTCGTCCAGCCGATTACGAAGTTCAGCACGAGATAACCGAACAGGACGCACATGTCCCAAAACATCATGGAGTGCGGCGTCGGGTGCAGGATCACGTTCATGATCCGCATCGGCTGACCTAAATCGACGAAGATAAAGAGAATACACATGACCACACAGGAAACCGCCAGGAATTCCCCGTAGATGACGATTTCTTTAAAATTCTTGTAGTCGTGCAGGTAGAATGGAATCGCCACCATCACCGCCGAAGCGGCCACCCCAACCAAGAAAGTGAACTGGGCAATATACAGCCCCCAGGAGACATCCCTGCTCATCCCGGTGACACCCAGGCCAATCTCAAACTGCCGCATGTAGGCCAGAAAACCAGCCAGAATGAGCAGGAGCAAGAAGACAACCCAGGTCCAGTACCGTTTACCTCCGCTCAAAGCTTTTTCAAGCACCGGCTCCGCCTCCTCCGACCAGATAGAACACCGACGGCCCCGTCCCCAGTTCCGGTTTGCGCCGAATGGCGTAATGCGTATCCAGGATCTTACGCACATCCGACGTCGGGTCATCCAGGTCGCCAAAGAACATGGCTCCATTGGATGCCTCAACACAGACCGGCATCAAGCCCTGATCCAGGCGTTCCATGCAGAAATTGCATTTCTCCACAACCCCTTTGGTCCGGGTCGGGAAGTCGGGGTTTATATCTTTAATGTGAGGCCTCGGATCCACGAAATTGAAACTCCTGGCCCCGAACGGGCAAGCCGCCATGCAGAACCGGCAACCGATACAGCGATGGTAATCCATCCCCACAATCCCGTCCGGCCGTTTAAAGGTCGCCTGAGTCGGACACACCCTGACGCAGGGAGGATTTTCGCAGTGGTTGCACATCACAGGGAAATTCTCTTTCTTGATGGCTTCCGGCAAGTACGGGTCGTCCACACCGTAAAAAGTTCTGGTAAAGGGTTCCTCCCAGGTCCATTTGATCTGATGCTTGCTATCGGGCCCGAAATCCGGAATGTTATGGGCCTTGACACAGGCTTCCTCCACCCGCCGGAAATCCGCCTCAGTTTTAAATTTGCTCGCATCTATGACCATAGCCCAGCGTTTGGCATGCAGTGCTTTGGAACTCACTTTCGTCCCGACGGCATCAGTTGTCGTCTCGGCAGCCGCGGGCTTCGCCTTCGTGAGTACATCCAGCGTCATACCACCGCCAAGGCCGACGGCGACAGCAGCGCCCAGCTTCAGGAATTCACGCCGTTCGATCTTCATTGCGTAGCTCCTTTCTGATGGCACTCCCAGCAATACGGCGTTACCCCGACATAGGTGTGACACGTATTGCAAAACTGCTGCTCGTTGGAATGGCACTTAAGGCAGGTGTTTTCCAGGCTGATTGTGAACTTTTGTCCTTGGCTGTTTACATAGGTGTACTCGCCGTGGCGCAGAGCCTGGTCACGCCACTCATTGAGCAGTTGCATGTGGTAGGTCCGCATGAACTGCGCCGACCCGACACATTGTTTGGCCGCCAGAGCGTCAATCGTCGGTGTGTTCAAGGATGGATTGGGCTGGGCATCCGCTTTGCCGATATTAGCCAGAAAGGGTGAAATCAGCAGGACGACAAAGATGAAAAGCCCGGCAAATATCTTCTTCCCACCGTAAATCATGCCTCAGCACCCCTTTCCGGCAGCGGCTCACCGCGCATGTCAGTTTCGCGTTTCTTTTCGCCCTTCATCACTAGGGCATTTCCGACCAGTTCATGCACCCCGCAGACGCCCACGCCCGGCACCCAGTAATCCATCAGGGTGGGCAGCGCCACCCGGTCGACCGCGCAGATGTTGGCTAACATATTGACCCCATGCTTTTCCTGAACATACTTGACGGCGTTAGCTCGAGGGAACCCTCCGCGCAGCCGGACTTCCATGTTTTCCCCCGGATTAAGCCCCGCGCCGCTGCCGCAGCAGAGGGTCTTTTCCCGGATGGTGTCTTCCGGCATCTCGAAGAAATTATTGCAGACGTTCTTGATAATATAGCGCGGTTCTTCCAAAATTCCCATGCCTCTCGACGGATTGCAGGAGTCGTGGAAAGTCACCCTCAGGTTGTCATTCCGGCTGGGATCCAGCTTAATTTTGTTATGCTTGATGAGGTCCGCTGTAAACTCGGCGATGTGCACCATCTTCGTGGAAGTCGCATTGGTGAACTTTGTCCCCGTAATGGGTGAAACCGGCTCTTCCAGAAAATCCGCCGGACCGTTCCAGGTGTCCATATACTGGTTCAATACCCGCCACATGTGGCCGCACTCACCGCCCAGAATCCATTTGACCCCCAGGCGTTTCGCCTCGGCATAGATCTTGGCATTAAGGCGTTTTGCCATCTCGTTCGAAGTGAAGAAACCAAAGTTCCCCCCTTCGCCGGCGTAGGTGCTCCAGGTATAATCAAGTCCCAATTCCTCAAATAGCATCATATAACCCATGCAGGTATACATGCCCGGGTCGGCGTAATAGTCACCCGACGGCACCACAAACAGTATTTCAGCCCCTTTGCGGTTGAACGAAGGGGTAATGTTGATCCCCGTCAGCGTCTCAATGTCCTCCACCAAATACTCTATATTGCTCACCATGGTGTGGGGCTCCAGTCCGACATGATTCCCTTTCATATAGCAGTTGGCCACCGGCCCTGAAATCCACTCTGTATTAAGACCCAGGAGATTAAGGAGCTCACGCCCCATAATCGTGATCTCTGCCTGGTCAATCCCATATGGACAAAATACGGAACAACGGCGGCATTCCGTGCATTGATAAAAGTAGTACCACCACTCCTTCAATACATCAACCGTCAAATCCCGCGCTCCCGCCAAACGGCCGAAGAGGCGCCCTGACTTGGTAAAGTAGCGCCGATAAACGGAGCGCAGAAGTTCGGCCCGCAAAACCGGCATATTCTTCGGGTCGCCCGAGCCCATGTAGAAGTGGCACTTGTCGGCACAGGCTCCGCAGCGGACACATACATCCATGAACAGCTGAAATGAGCGGTATTTGCCCAGACGATCAGCCATCCCCTCCAGAACCGTATCCTTCCACTCCTCCGGCAGTTTCCAATCTTCCTCGCCGGGAGACCAATCCCGGGCATTGGGAAACCCCACGGCTTGGAGATCTTTGCCTTTTGCGCCATGGCAGTAAGTTCCGGGCTTGAAATCTACCGGCAAATCCATCCAGGGCGTCTTAGGAGGCTTGTAGCTAATTTGTAATAAGTCTTCCTGCTTCGGTAGTTTCGCCATGACTCTTTCACTCCGTTTCCACCGGAACTCCGGCTTTCTTCATCTTCTCCTTGAACTCAGCCTCATACTCGGCATAGGAGTGAACGTCGACCGGATAATTCCACGGATTTATGTGCCTGACCCTGCGGCTGTTGTTCGCCATGTTGCGCGTCGGGCTGAGGAAAATCCCCCCCGCGTGCATCAATTTGCTCCAGGGGAAATAGGCAAAGAGGCTGCTGACCAAGAAAATATGAATGAAAAAGATACTGCCAATATCCGCGGGGACCGTCGGTCTCAAGGTCACAAGCCCAAGTGCCAGTTCTTTCACACTCACGACGTCCACTCTGAGGAAATAGCGCATGATGATCCCGGACGTGGCTATTCCTAAGAGAAGAAACAAGGGAAAGTAATCGGACGCCAAGGAAATATATCTGACTTGCGCCACGAAGAGCCTGCGCGCCAGAAGATAAAGTAAAGCGGCTACAATGATAATATCTGTAATATACAGGATGGGCAGACCTATTTGCAGAAAGCTGTCCAAGCCATCGAGTCCCTGAAGGAGTGAAGGGACCGGATCCAGGAAGAACCGGAGATGTCTGAGGAGGATGATCAGCATAGACCAATGGAAAGCGAGCCCACCCAGCCACAGCCATTTCGCTGAGCCGAAGCCGAGTTTATCTCCTCTTTTTTCTGTCTTCAGATTGCGAAAAAGCGAACGAAAAAACAGGATCTCCAGGATCATCCTTCCCACGACTCCGGCCGTCCCCGAAGGATTTTCAATTTTGTTTTGCTTGATCCAGGGCAAGGATTTCTGCTGACCG
Organism: Peptococcaceae bacterium CEB3; assembly: GCA_001029295.1. GTDB lineage: Bacteria > Bacillota > Desulfitobacteriia > Desulfitobacteriales > Desulfitobacteriaceae > Acididesulfobacillus. The sequence continues at coordinate 86,095 of LDXJ01000054.1, forward strand.
CAGGTGGTGGGAATACAGAAAGGCACGGGAGAGCGTCCCCACTTTAAAATGCGATAGATAAAGCCAAGCGCGAAGATCAGAAAAGCCAAATAGGGTATACCCACGCCGAAAACGGTATACAGTCCGGCGACCCCCGTCCCCAGCCAGGCAATGAGAACCAGCGCCAGTACGGCCACTAAAGAAGACCAGATTTTCATCTCACACCTCATTTCTCCTTAGGGGTTATTGGTTTGATCTGATTTCCGGTTCTCTTCCGCTCGTTCGCCAGGCCTGTTAAATCCGGAAATTCTTCTCATCTCATTCATTCTCAATTCGAAAACCTGTAAGCGACAGCTTTCGTAAATGTCGAAACTTAAAAGGAGCAAAGCGTCAATCCGATCTTCCAATTCACGAAGTTCGCCCAGCCGGGATTCTCCGGTCCAATCGCCCGGAAGCGCCGAACGGATAATTTCCTTTAAGCCGAACAGAAACCCCACAGCGTTGGAAGGAGTTAAGTCCTGAACGGCCCGCAGGCGGATTATACCGTCCAGAGGTTTCACAAAATTATTCGGATTGGACCCATTCAGCAGTTCCGTCAGAATCTCGGCCGCATTGTCGGCTATCCTGTGAACGGCGGGATTGCGGAAACGGTCTTCTTTGTCCTTCAATAACTCAGTTGCCCCTTCGGGGTAGGACCCTTCGATGCTGTCGAGCCATTTTTTCAGTAGTTCAGGGAATTTTTTTTCAAGGATTGTGCGAATACTTTCAATAGCCACCTTCAGCACCCCTCTAAAACGTGGAATTTGAAACCCGCAGCCAGAGGCCGGGAGTGGCCGCACCCACCCTCAACTTCCCGATTCGCATCACCGGGCTCAGGCACGCTCCCGTCCCAGCGGAATCGCGCCTGAGCTGCTGAAAGAGCCAAAAATTACTGTGGAGGCTTAACTTTTCCTTTGAGGGCGACAAACGTCGTCGTAATATACAGGTATTCCACCTTGTCTTCCATAGCCAGTTCCTTGACAGCCAGGTCGACATCCGCTTTGGGTACGCTGATTTTGGCAGCGATCTCCTTGCTCTTCGCTTTCTCGACTGTGTCCAGGTAGGCCAGAACTTTTTCCTTCACTTCAGGGTTGGCCGGTCCTTTTTCCATAGGGTTTACACCCCTTTCTTTTCAACATGGGCGCTGGGCCTCGACCCAAGCCCACTGTTCTGTACCGGATCCGGATCCTTATCCTCACAAGAGCTATCCTAATATTTGAAAGCAGCCGTCGTGCGGAACGTCTCTCTGGAGAAGATGAAGTCGTCAATGTGTTTGTCAGTGAACGGAATTTCCGTCAAGCTGAAGAATCTCTCCCAACCGATGCGCTCAATCCATTCGCCGACCCGTTCGCCTTTACGCGCGTTGTTCAGCCAGGTTTCGACGATATGGCGAACCGCGGCCGTAACTTCCGGCCAGCGGGGCGGATTGTTGGGCAGGAAGGGAATAACCAGGCGTGAAAAGCTGGGGGCCGTGCGGGCGTTGGAAACCTTCCCGCCAACCAGAATAGCGATACCGTCATTCTTGGCATCGAGGATCTCCATAGCGGGAGACATCGTATAGCAGTTGCCGCAATACATACATCTCTCTTCGTTGACCACGACGCTCTTATTTTTCGGATCCGGACGAATAGCGCCCGTCGGGCAGGCAGCGACCAAGGTCGGAATTTCCGTGCCTTTCCGGATCTTTTCGTGGTCTACCCGAGGAGGAGTACGGTGTACACCCAGAATGGCCACGTCACTGCAGTGAACGGCACCGCACATGTTGAGGCAGCAGGCCATGGCGACTTTCAATTTCGCCGGCAGGTCCGTCCGCCCAAAATATTCATAGAGGTCATCCATAACCGCCTTGACGATTCCCGAAGCGTCGGTGGCGGGTGTATGACAATGGACCCACCCTTGCGTATGGACAATATTGCTCAGGGCGTTCCCCACGCCGCCGATCGGGTATCCTTTCGCTTCCAATTCCTTGATTAGCGGCTCGACTTTGCCTTCATCACTGACCAGGAACTCGACATTGTTGCGGCTGGTAAAGCGCAGATAACCATCACAGTAACTGTCTGCCAGAGCGCAGATATCCCGGATATAGTCAATACTGACCAAACGGGGCGAACCTACCCGCACGCTGTACAGGGTATCTCCCTTTTCACTGACATGTTTCAAAACTCCGGCACGGGGAATTTCGTGGTATTTCCATTGACCGTAATTTTCCGTAATAATCGGCGGCAACAATTTTTTATAGTCGGGCGGCCCACCATCAATTTTTGACATAGTCCTTCACCTCACCTTTTCTTTGTTGAAACTATTTAACGATTTCGTCTTGCGGCCAAAATACATATGGGTTGGCACGAGGCCTGAACACCATCTGCGGCACCGGCGGCAACCCTACCTCACGCAGGAACTTAGTCATGCCCATGCGGTAAATCAGTTCGCCCAGCCGCTCACGGGTTTTGCCGTTCTCATCCCACCAATCCCATATCTTGGCAACCATCTCTTTCAACTCGGTATAAGGTGGCTCCATTTTCATGAAAGGAACGATGACCCAAGAGAGGAAGGCGGACTGGACGATGGTGGATTTCCCACCCAAAAGAATAGTCGCCCCTTTTTCTTTGCCGGGCCGGACCGCTTTGGGCATGACATTGATGCAGTGCATGCAGCGCGAGCAATCCTCGGCGATGACGTGGAGCTCTTTCTTCTCGTGGTCATATTTCAAAGCGCGGGTCGGACATTTGTCACAGACCATTCCCTGGATATCCAGGCCGCTCTCCGCATAGGCCTTGACCTGATCCTGATCGATTCGGATCGAATCCCGCCAGGTCCCGATGATAGAGCAGTCCGCTCGGGCGATGGCGGCCACACAGTCGTTGGCACAACCGGACATTTTGAACTTGAATTTATAAGGCCACATCGGCCGGTGCAGTTCGTCCTGGTAGGAACTCGTCAAGTCATAGCACACGTCGAGCGTATCATAGCAAGCCGACTCACAACGGGCCGGCCCGACGCAGCAACTCGGGGAACGCAAGCAGGACCCGGATCCGCCCAAATCAAACCCGGCGTCACTCAGTTCGTCATAGGTCGTCTGCAGTTCTTCCGTCTTCATGCCGAGGAAAATAAGGTCCCCTGTCGAACCGTGGACATTGGTCAACCCGCTGCCATGCTTCTCCCAAATATCACAAAGGGTACGCAGGGTTTCCGTCTTGTAAAACCAGGCACTGGGCGCGTTGACCCGCATGGTGTGAAACTCGGCCACGTGAGGATACTCTTCCGGAAGATCCGTATAACGGCCGATAACTCCGCCGCCGTACCCTCTGACACCCACGATGCCGCCATGTTTCCAGTGACCCCTCTTGTCATCATAAGAGCGCTCCAGAAGATTCAGCAAGTCTTTCGCCGACTCATTCCGGACAGCCGCCTTCTTTATTTCTGTCACGAAACTGGGCCACGGCCCATGTTCCAGCTCGTCCAGTTTTGGTGTCTTTTTATCCGGCATAACACGACCCCCTATTCATTAAAATTACTGGATAGTATAAAACCCGACGGTTCCTACATTTCTGTGATGGAAACCGCTCCGCTTGGACAAACGGATATACAACTTTCGCAACCCATGCACTCCGTTTCGTCGCCTTCAACGAAAGCCTTCTCTCCATTGAATCCGAGAATGCGAGCGGGACAACCCTCCGTACAAGAGTTGCACCCTGTGCACACTTCCTCATCAATCGACACGATGTACATTTCCCTTACCTCCCATCTGGCTCCGATTCGATTCAGAGGCTTACAGAAACTTTGCTTGCTCTTGTGCTAATAAGCACTTTGTTACCTCTATTAAACCTCCTCCCAGCCTTGCTGTAAAATAAATAGTTTTGATTTCTATAACAAGATATTCTGATTGTGCCTGTACACACGTGTGCAAGCGGACAAGAGCAAGCGTGTGGACTGCGAATTTTCATGGTTTTGAAAACTCCGGACACTTGGTGAATCGGTTCACAACGACAGGTATTCTACACCTCCACCCACTTATTATTATACTTATCATAAACTGTCGCCCTACCTTAAAGACTAAGCCAGTTTTTAAGCCATGTCAAATTCTGTTTTCTGATTGCGGCAATAACAAAATACTATCATGTACCATTTGGTTCAAACCTATGTCATCGGTTGGCAGACGACCACTGACCCGCGAATCTCCGTCCAGCGAATGTCGGTCGGTCAGCCATCACCCTCCGCACCATCCGATAAATCTCCCATTCTTCGGACAAACTAGGATAGGTAAATCCTGAAAGGAGGGTTCAATTTTGGCTAAGAAAAAAATGCCCGGACGCCCGGCCAATCCCGACCCCAGGCCGACTCCCCACAATCCGGCCGACAGCGCCAGCATGGATTCCCGTGACAGTCACGGGCTGAGCAAGGACGAAGCCTTGCAGGGGAAAAAATAGTTCCTTCCGGGAACAACAGTTCTTCACGGAACAAATAGATCTTGCCAGACAAGCATGGTTTCCCGTACGGCCGGAGAAAATTTCGCAAAATAGATCCCAGACCGACACAAAACGTCGGTCTTAAACGTCTATATTAATAGACGAACGTTTCCGATGGTCTTTGTATTATTAGCTAACAATGGAGCCGCTCATGCGGTTTCCTTTCAGATTTTCCTTTCAGAGTTACATGTGCATATTGCGGAACACCTAAAGACAGGAGGGTAGCAAATGGGTAATTTTGACTTTCTCGTCACCGCCATCACTTTTTCCATTTTGGGCTATGGCCTTTGTTATCTCGCCTTCAAGGGCAATGCCGGACACGAAGATGAGACAGCTCAGCGAAAGGAGCTAAACTCTCCCTGAAAGGAACCTCTCCGAGCCCCGCCCCACGAAGAAACTCCCGCCACAGGCCAGATTCCCAGAAAACCCCCGAAATAACGAAATCACATTCTCGGAAAGCTGCCGCATAAGCCTCTCACCCTATGCACCTCCCCCTTGATGGACATCGCCTGTACACTCGTGACTCAGTCATGAGTGTACACTTTTGCATATGACCGCGAAGAACTCCTCCTCACCGGACCGGGTAAACCCCTTCTTTGCGCGACTAGCCACTCAAACTTCTTTGCACTTCGGCGTAAGCGATCTCCGCCTCGTCCTCTTCTGTAAACCAAAGACACCCCTCTTCCGAAGACTGACTATTATAGGTATGGATCAAACCGCCGGCCAAAATTTCCCGTCCCCAGGCCACAAAAAATTGGGCCGGTGAATTGACGCGATTCACTCCCGTGCCGAAATAAACTGAAATGCCATGAATTTGGGCCTTCTCCAGAATATGGGCTTTAGTGGTTCCGCAGGGGTTCAACTTTACATACCTCTTTTCTCTTGAGACGGCGACAAAACCCGACTGTCCCCCCCATTGTGCCAATGCGGGGAACATCGGAAGAGTATTTCAGAAACATCGGAAGCGTGCGTTCCCTGCCGCAAAAATGTCCTAAAGGCCGAAAATCGAGCGCGAGCGTCGCCTTCGGGTTAGCGCCTAAGTGTGGCCACCAGCCTTTTCGGATTTAACAATAAGCCCAGGGCATCCTCGACCCGGTTCACCACCACGTCGGCTGCCATGAGAACGCGAGATGAGCATCCTTCCCCGCCGACGATAACGACGCCTAGGGCCGCTCGCTTCAGCATATCCTCGTCATTTGACCCGTTCCCCACCGCGACTACCTGGCGTTCACCGAACTGTTCCAGATAGGCGGCTTTTTCGGCCGTGTGCTCCCTGCTCTGCAGTACTTGGATGGTCACGGGCAATTCCCGGCACTGCTGAGTCACCGTACCGAAAGTGTCCGAAGTCAGGATGTGAACCTCCAAGCCGTCCTCTTCCACCAGGTGCCGGATTCCTTCCGCAACGGGGCCGAGCATTTGCCCATCGACAGCCAGAGTTCCGTTGTAGTCGAAAACCGCCACCTCTAAGTTCAAGAGTCCCAATCCGGGAATGTCCAGTTTAATCATATTTTTCTGCACCTTTCTTACTTTCCTGTCACTTCATCCAATCGTAAGATTCCCACTTCTACAAGTGTTCTTCTTCGATGGGGGTAGCCTCCGTCCTTCGCCGCGAAGCCTCCTTTCGAGATAAGCGGCCTTGACGAAACCCTCCACAGGAGGCTTTCGTCATCGAAGTCTCACTGTTCAGCTTTCGCTGAACAAGTTCACTGCTCTCGAATTCACTCTGTTATGTAACCTTCACTAGTAGGTAACCTTCTTGGGGTCTGTTCGCACGGCTTTTTCTGCTTGTGCAGTTTCTTTAATTCCCCGTCAGCGCTTTCGCCAGGTTATCGGTTTGAACTCCGGCTTTCACTGACTTCGGGCATCCCCAGGGTTGCCGCCCCGATGACACCGGCCAAATCCCCCAACTGAGCGGGCACTATTTTCACCCGGTTCGCGACATAAGCCATGGCACGTGTCCGGACAATTTCCCGGGCCGGAGCCAAAAGGGGCTCGCCGGCCAAGGCCATTCCTCCGCCGATGACCACACACTCCGGCTCAAAGAGGTTAATGAGGGTCACGAGTCCGACCCCCAGGAAACGGCCGGCCTCCGCCAGAACCTCCCGGGCGATGCGGTCGCCGGCAGCGGCAGCCTCACTCACCGCCCGGCCGCTCAAAGGCTCCCGCAAGAGCGTAGGCTCGCCGGCCGCCAAGGCGTGCCTCAGAGCCTGTTCAGCCTGACGTACCACAGCCCCAGCCGAGGCCACGGTTTCCAAGCAACCGGTACCGCCGCAGGCACAGCGTTCACCTCCGAAAGGAACGACGACGATGTGCCCCGCTTCCCCCGCCCCGCCGCTGGCACCGCGGAGTAATTTTCCCTCTATAAAAATGCCGGCGCCGACACCGGTCCCGAGAGCCAAGCAAATGGCGTTCCGGCTGGACGCCGCCGCGCCATAACGTTTCTCCGCCAGTGCGACACAGCGGACATCATTTTCCAAATAAACCGGCAGGCCAAGGTCCCCAATCTTAAGGGAATGAATGACATCGACATTATACCAGCCAAGATTGACACATTCCCTGGCTATGCCATGCTCCGCGTCAAGGACCGCCGGCAGCCCGATCCCCACGCTGCCAATCCGGGGGTCCGCTGTTGTCCATTCCCTGATCTGCGCAGCCAATTCCCCAAGGATGCCGTCCGCTCCTCGTTCCGGCCGGGTCTTTTCCTTCCTTTGCTGCAATAGGTTTCCGTCCTGATCCACCACCGCATAAACGCTGTTTGTGCCGCCGACGTCGATGCCGATATAGTGTTGTTGAGAGTTCTCTTCGCCCATGTTTCCTCTTGTTCTCCTAAATCAGAAATAGGGAAATCCGAGACCGCGCCACTTTACCCCAATGATACCACACTTGCTCAATCGTCACAACCGCTCCAGTAAACCCTGTAAACCCTGACAGAGAACCGACCGGGAGGTCCATGTGGTCGCCGGCAATGACGAAGACCACCCCCACTGCCAAAATGGTGGCAATGGAATTATGTTGTTAGCTTTTAGCTATTTAAACGTGACTTACGGGTCATGATGTCGAATACAACAGCTAAAACTAGTATTAGACCTTGTATCATATATTGAACAGAACTTCCAAGTCCCATTAAATCCATACCGTTGGTTAGCGATGCCATAACTAAAGCGCCTATTAATGATCCCGTAACCGTACCAACTCCACCACTGGCAGAGCATCCGCCGATAAATGCGCCGGCAATTGCCAAGAGCTCAAAACCTGTACCACCTGTTGGTGAAGCACTTTGCATTCTTGAAGCAAACAGTATTCCCGCAAGAGCTGTTAGAACTTCCATAATAACAAATACGTATATTGTAACTTTTACAACACTAATTCCGGAAAGCTCGGCCGCTTCGGGATTACCGCCAATGCCATAAATATGACGCCCTAACGCAGTTTTATTCAACACAGTCGAAAAAACGAAAATAACAGCAACAACAATAACAAGAGTCCAGGAAATACCGCTATTTACTGCTAAAACAAGTATTAGTGCTGTAATCATCGCCGAGACAAAGACAAGTTTAGCGAAAAAGAACGCTATTGGCGAAACCTCAAAATTATACTGTTTCTTGATGTTGCGCTCTTTAATCTGAAAATAAATAAACAATAATATACCAATTAAACCAATCATAAGAGTTGACGTAGTTAGCCCAGCTATTCTGCCGAAACTCGGTATAAATCCATTGCCTATTTCGTTGAAAAAGTGATCAGTGATATTAATTGTGCCGCCTGCTTGGGTAGCAAATAAGAGCAAACCGTGGAAAGATATCATCCCAGCGAGAGTCACAACGAACGAGGGAATACCCACTTTAGCAACCAGGAAACCGAAGATCAAACCAATGACCCCGCCAAAAGCCAATATGATAATTATTGCGGGAATAGCCGGGATATTATAATTCGTCATTAGAATTGCGACAACGGCTCCCAAAAAACCGGAAAGAAAGCCAACAGATAAGTCGATATGGCGAATAATGATTACAAGGGTCATGCCTGCGGCAAGAACTGCTATATAGCCTGTTTGATTTATCAAATTTGAAATATTATTGGGAGAAATGAACGTTCCACCTGTTAGTGATGTAAATAGGATAAATATTACAGCTAGAGCGATGAACATACCATAATCGCGTATGTTTCTTCTGAAAAACTTACTTGACTTATTCATAATATCCTCCATATCAGGCCGTAGCCATTTCCATGATTTTTTCCTCTGTTGCATCTTTAGCGTCTAGAATGCCGGTTATAGTACCATCAGCCATAACAAATATCCTGTCGCTCATGCCCAATATCTCCGGCAACTCCGAGGAGATCATTATGATGCTTACGCCTCGTTTAACAAGTTCATTCATAACTGTGTATATCTCAAACTTCGCTCCAACGTCAATTCCACGTGTCGGCTCGTCTAAAATCAACAACTTTGGTGCCGAAAAGAGCCATTTTGCCAATGAGACTTTCTGCTGATTTCCACCGGACAATGTTCCAACACTTTGCTCGATAGAGTGAGCTTTGATTCCAACTTCCTTGAAGAACTTCTTGGCAAGATTTACTTCTTCGTGTTGATTAATAAAGAAGCCTTTCAGCAACCGTTTTAGATTTGCGAGTGTAGTGTTAAATTTAATATCTTGAATTAATACAAGACCATTACCTTTTCTATCTTCAGTGACATATGCTATCTTTTCTTCAATGGCTTTCTTAGGAGAGTTAAGAAATTTTTTAGCTCCGTTAACGTATAATGCACCTTGTATATCATAATGCTTTGTATTGCCAAAAATGCTGAGAGCCATTTCTGTACGTCCTGCACCCATCAGTCCTGCAATTCCAACAATCTCCCCCTGCCGGACATAAAAATCAATATTGTGGAGAATTTTACGCCCTTTGCTCGGATCAAAAGCGGTCCAATTCTTCAATTCGAAACATACATCTCCAACCTTAATGTCTTTCCTTTTTGGATAAATATCTTCGATCTCTCTGCCGACCATATGCTTAATGATTTCGCCTTCTCCAACTTTACGTTCAGTAGCATCAATTGATATAATTGTCTTTCCATCTCTTAACACTGTTATTGTGTCGGCAATAGAAATAACCTCTCTCAATTTATGAGAAATCATTATGCAGGTTACGCCTTGTTCTTTTAAATCCCTTAGAATCTGAAACAAATTATCGCAATCAACTTCACTAAGCGCCGCGGTTGGTTCATCCAAAATTAAAATTTTAACTTTTTTGCTTAAAGATTTTCCTATTTCAACTAGTTGCTGAACTCCAACACCAACATCCTTTATTTTAGTTTCCGGGTTGATATTGACGCGGATTCTTTTAAGCATTTCTTTTGCTTGCACAATTGTTTCGTTCCAATCAATAAACTGGCCTTTTTTGAGTTCGTGTCCAAAAAACACGTTTTCGTAAATCGTTAGCTCTGGTATCAAAGCCAGTTCTTGGTATATTATAGCGATTCCCGCTCTTTCACTATCCGAGACGTTATTAAAATGTTGTTCACTAGAATTTAAAATGATTTTTCCGCTAAAAGTACCCGCCGGATAAACACCGGAGAGGATCTTCATTAACGTTGATTTTCCTGCGCCATTTTCACCAACTAAACAATGGATTTCTCCGCGTTTAACTTTGAAGTTTACGCCATCGAGTGCTTTAACACCAGGAAATTCCTTCCCGATATTATCCATTTCCAAAATGTAATCGATATTTCCCAACGGTTTCATCCTCCTGGATCAAATTCATCCGGTCAATCTCTACCACGGCCACGCGGCTAACAGCGCAGCTTGACAATGCAGCTAGCCGCGAGCCCCCATGGAGCCACGGCTTAAGCTGGTTGACCCCAGAGCAAGGCTTGACATGGGGGCGGCGGATGCTACCCTAAATTACTTTATAGGATTAACTTTACCGTTAGATACAGTGTATAATCCTGAAGAATTGATGATGCTTTCAGCATTTGCTTTTGTAACAATAGTTAAAGGAGCTTTTGTTGAAGGTACATCAGCCTTACCATTGTTGTATGTTGTGACGATAACTGATGGCTTTGTGTTATTTTTGATCGCATTGACTATTTCTTTTACGTCGTCAACCAGGTGTTTGTCTGATTTCCAAACTGTCATACTTTGTTTGCCATCCAAAATGTATTGCAATGAAGCCTGCGTGAAGTCTTGACCTGTTGAGTAAATTTGCGTAACTGCTTTGTCTGCTCTGAATGTATCTGTGATAGCACGTGACGTGTCATCGTTTGGAGCAAGAACATAAACAGTACCTTTTTGAGCTGATGCTGCTTTTGCTAGATTAGCTTGTGCTAATGTTTTAGCAGTCGCCGGGTCCCAGTTTGTTGTAATTTGGCCAATGATTTGGGCTAACTGATTATGTGAAAGCTTTGCTGTGTTCTTCAGTGAATTTGCAACACTTGAGTTCTCAATTACGAATGTCCCATCGGCGATTTTTGGTTGAAGAATGCTCCAAGAACCTTGGAAGAACAAGAAGGCATTATTATCCGAAAGAGCACCGGCGTATAGATATAAGTGATTACCTGTGCCTTTAGCATGATCAACTAAATATTTAGCTTGAGCTGCACCAACAGCTTCGCTATCAAATGTTACGTAATAGTTAACATGTGGTGTATTCATTATGAGTCTGTCATAGGAGATAACTTTGATGCCTTTAGCATGTGCTTCATTGACTTCAGCCGCGGCAGCTGTTGCATCCTGTGGGCAGATAACAATAACTTTAACGCCCTTTGATATAAGGCTTTCAACGTTGGTTTTTTCGGTGGCTGTATCGCCGTTACTGTATAAAATTGTTGCGCCAGGCAGTACTTGTTGAAATTCTTTTTGTGCCATCGGCCATCTTGATTCAGCCTTTGTTGGAAGGACAATACCAACACTTGCACCGGCACTTACTTTTTTGGTTGAGCCGTTTGGGCTTGGGCCATTTGCACTTGCACTGTTTCCACAACCTGCCAATGCCAGCGTTGTCAAGATGACCACAGAAGCTAGAAGACCCGATTTGAAATTTTTCTTCATTGTTACTTCCCCCCAGATTATTTTACTTTAACTATATATTCGCGTAGAGAGCTAGTTTACCTCTGGTCTATTTTATGGTATATGGAACAGACTTATCTAAATTTACAAAAAAGATGACCAGTAAATTTTTGCGATTCACTGGTCATCTTTAACCTTAAGTCATGCTGTCAAGACTGGTATCGGCTACCCCCATTTTGACCCCCATTTTGGCGCGGCCCGCCCGGTCTTGGTCATCCCTGCCGGCCACATCGACGTGTCTGAGGGCTCTCTGCCAGGCTTTATGGGAGTGGTTGTAGCTATCGTCCACGACTGGTACCTTTGAGCTACTACTTCGCCAGTTTTGGCAACTTTAGTGGTAAACATCTTCTCGATTCTGATAACCGTCTTTCAACACCGTGGAATCAAGGTTGGAACGCTCGACGGCTATGGGGGTGATGAATTTATAAGGGACTAAGTATTTTCCGTCGGACATCGTAGCGCTGATGCCCAATGGCTCTCCCTTGGCCAGCCTCAGCCCCATCTTGATGGCCAGAGACGCCAGTTTATCGATCGGCTTGTAAACCGTCATGAGTTGGGTACCCTGGACCAACCGCCGGCAAGCCGCCAGATCGGCATCCTGACCGACGACCTGAACTTTTCCCGCTAAACGGTATTCTGACAGAGCCTCAATGGCAGCCCCCGCCAAACTGTCATCTCCCGCCAAAACCGCCTGAACATCCCGGTTTTTCTGCAGGACACTGTCCATCTTCCTGAAAGCCAACTCCTCCAGCCAATTGGGCGTAAAATATTCTTCCAGGACCTTAATTTTGCCGTCTTTTTCACGCGGGCCCAGTACACTGTCATAGCCCGCTTTGATCTGAAGAGAGTTGTCATCATTGGGAGCCCCGTTGAGAATGACATAGTTCCCCGTCGGCCGGGCCGCCAGCAGGGCCTTGGCCATGAGCCTGCCGACTTCCTCGTTGTTAAAGGAAAGGTAAAGATCAACTCCGGCATCCAGCACTAACCGGTCATATGAAATCACCTTCACGCCCGCTTTGTGGGCCATACTCACAATTTCCGCAGCTTTTTTCATGTCATTGGGCACGAGGATAAGGACCTTAATTCCTTTCCCGATCAGATATTTGACCTGATCGACCTGGTCAGTATCATCATTGTTGGCATTCTGGACATAAACCTCAGCCCCCGCCTCCTTGGCTTTGGCCACCATAATGTCCCGGTCATGCACCCAGCGCTCTTCCTTCAGCGTTCCCAGAGAAATACCGATCCTGATCCTCGCTTTTTGCGGTTGCTGAGCGGCAGCCGGCCGTGCCGGCGGCCTGCCGCACCAAACTCCGTAGAAATTAAAGGCTGTCAAGAGGAGAAGGATTAAGAGTAAGACATTCAGCCCATAGTTCTTATTAAAACGCATCATGGCCTCCGCCCGCCAACCCCCGGTATTCTGAGGGGGTCAAGCCTGTCAGCTTTTTGAAGATCTTACTGAAATAATTCGGATCTTTGTAGCCCACCCGGCAACCCACCTCCTTAATACTGACTTCCGACCCCGCCAAGAGTCCCTCGGCCCGTCCGACTCTAATGCCGGCCAAATAATCCGTAAATGTTTGCCCCGTATGCTGCTTAAAAAATTTGCTGAAATAGTGATAGCTCATGTTCATCATCTGGGCGGCGTCATCAAGTTTGAGGTCGGACGCGTAATTCTTCTCCACATATTGAACCATACGCAAAGAAGCCCTGGCCACTTTCTCCTCTTGCAGTTTCTTCAGTTTTTGGGTGAGCGCCAGCAATCTGCCGCCGAAGCCTGCACTGACCAGCTGCCAGTCTTCGTTTTCGAGACAGGCTAAGAGTTGAGCCTCACTTTCAGCCTCCGAGATTCCCTGGTATGACAAAGCACGGGTGAGGACGACAACCAATTCACTCAAGCGCCGCTTGTAACCAGCCATCGTCAGGGTACCTTCCTGCTGCCCACCGAAAAGTTCCCGGTACAGTTCTTCCACGCCGGCACCGTCCCCGAGCAGTACCCTGTCCACGAGCAAGCGTTCCTTCTGCAAAGGATAAAGGGCGTATGTTTTGACAAAAGGGAACGTGTCGCTGATATGAAAGATCTCCTCACCGCTCTGGCCTTGAAGTGCTCCGCTTTCAAGGGCGCGTTCCGCTTCTTCATATCCCTTCAAAAAATCCGGCAAGGAATGGGCCCGTCCTATCCCCATCAGGCAGGACAGCAACCCGGCACTTTTAACCTCCTGTTTCACGGCTTCGGCCAATCCAATGGCCCTGTTGCGGAGCACATACTCATCACTTGCTTCCGCCGCGGGAACAAAACCGATCATTCTGTTCAGTGTGGCGGCACCGACTAAACACGCGCAACGGCTCTTGAGGGCGAACCTAAACGCCTGAAACAGCGCGTGCCGCCGGAGCGAGAAGGTGACAGGGTCACTGCTTTTTTCGGGAGTTTCCTGCAATTGAAGCAGGATCAGGTAACCTCGTTTCAACTCCATCCCAAAGGTTCCTTCATAAAAATCCAAATCGGGGGTAACCTGATTGCCCAAGAGCAGTGAGTAGAGAAATTCGTTTTCCAAATGCACAGACAACTTGGCAAATTGCTCCTTCAAAGCCGCCGTACGTCGGATAGTTTCGAGTTTTTCTTCCAGCAGCCCGAAAGCTTTCTTGAGAACCTCCACCACCCGCTCCTTGCGAATGGGCTTGACAAGATAATCCAAGACGTTCAATTGAAGGGCCTCTTTGGCATAATTAAAATGATCATACGCCGTGATGATTACGAAGATTAACTCTTTGTGCCGGCTGCGGATCTCCCGGATAGCCTCTATGCCATTCAAACCCGGCATGCGAATATCCATAAAAACCAAATCCGGCTTAAAAGTCTCGGACTTTTCAATCGCTTCCGAACCGGAAAAAGCACCCTCTACCGCGAAGGTCTGCGGCAGGTGACGCTCGGCAATAAACCGTATGGATTCTAACACAATCGGTTCGTCATCAACCACTAAGAGTTTGTGCAAGGTTCCTCCCTCCTTTCGCATCGGTTCAATCCCGAGACTCCTACTTCTACCAGCGTTCTTCAAGCGGGAGGGTACCCCCCGCACCTTGCTTCGGTAGGAGTAGACTCAGCCCTTGGCAGTCCTTGTCCACCGGACAACAACGCTTTCGGCGCGGCTACCATCATCATTAGCTGTGCGTGGTGCACCGTAAGGCTCCGACTTCTACAAGTGGGAGTGGGTACCCCCGTCCCCTGCTTCGGTTGGGGGTAGACTCAGCCCTTCCCCGCGAAGTATCCTTTTGGGATAAGCGGCTTCGGCGAAACCCTCCACTGGATGCTTTCGTCACTGAAGTCATCCTCACCGCACAAGTATTCTTGAAAGCTTGCGGTTCGGCGATAATGTCCACAGGACACTATCGCGATGTTCTGCTCAAGCTGAACGGGTTCACTCGGGTTCACTCCACCTCTTTCCGGCCTCCGGCCTCTGACTTCCGGCCCCTGAGTTTAGGTAGATTCAGACACACCCGTGTTCCCTGACCGGCTTGCGAGTAGATCTCAAGCAGGCTTGCCCCACTTTGACCGTAAAAAATCTCCAACCTCTGCCGGACATTGTGCAGCCCAATCCCCGTTCTGTCCTGGCCGCTTTCCCTCATTGCCGGCGGATGTCGCAGTTCTTCCAACCTGTCCTCGCCAATGCCTTGCCCGTCGTCTATAACTTCCACTTTGGTCCGCTCTCCGTCCCGGAAGACACGTACTTTGAGCAGACCCTGGCGAGTCACTGGTTCCAAGCCGTGAATAAAGGCGTTTTCCACCAAAGGCTGCAGGATTAACCCGGGAACAGGCTGGCTCAGAGTCTCCTCGTCGATCTCGAATTCGAATTTTACGCGATCTTGGAAACGGGCCTTGAGAATGTAGGCATAGGCGGAAACATTTTTTACCTCGTCGCCTAGAGTAACAGGGCTTTCCCAGCCTTTGAGGCTGTAGCGAAACAGATCCGACGCCTGCTGAATAAACGTGTAGCTCTTTTCCGCCTCCTCCAGCATGGCTAATTGAGCAGCATGGTTGAGAGTGTTGAAAAAAAAGTGGGGATTTATCTGGGCTTGCAGGGCCTTATATTCCGCATCCCGGAGCAGCGTCCGCATGCGCAGATTCTGCATCTCTTGTTCCCGCAGGCGATTTTCCGTCACTGCCTTCTGCCTCATGTTAGCAAGATAGTTTTGCAAACTAATTACCATTTGATTGAAGGTCTTGGCCAGAATTCCGATCTCATTATTGGGAGCCGCAGTTGCCAATTTGACATCAAAATCTCCCCGGGAAATCCGTTGGGCCGCCTCGGCTAATTCTACCACGGGTCTGGTAATCCTATAAGTAAAGATCAAAATGAGAACGATGCTAAGCCCCAGAGCGAAACCGATCAAGGCCAAGTCAATCAACATACTCGCCGTAACTCTCTTTTCTAAGCCCCGGTATTTCAAGGTCTCGTTATTAAGAGTACTGTAGATGAGGTCATTCATAACCTTGTGAATATAGCCCGCAATCTGCTTGCTCTCCGCCTGATGACTCAAACCAAGCCTGATCATACCGCCCCGGCGGGCATAGACCGCCGCGTCCGCCTCATGCAAAAACGCTTTGGTCATATTGTACACATCTTCAAGTTGCAAGCTGCGCTCGTCGGTACCCACCCCGAACCGCCTTTGCTCCATCAACGTTTGCAACTTGTTATTCGCGCTGTAGTAATTCATCAGGGAGTAGGAAGATTGGGTCGCCAAATAATCCTCAAGGTCCGCCTCCAAGGCATTCATGGCCGTGTAAAGGTTGTTCACGTACTCATAGTCTTGGAAAATATCATTCGTCTGCCGCATGACTAGATGAGCCTCATAATAAGAATAGGCGGAAGCGGACGACAAAATCAGGACCACGGCCAAAGCAAACACTACCAGTTGTCTTCTGATCCCTGTCAGGCGGAAATACCTCTGCCATGTCTTCATGCTATTTACCCGTTGTCAGCGGGAACCGGCTTCCTTTCCTCGTTTCTCAGGGTGCTCCGGGTAACGATTCTTATCCCCGTATCGACCACCGATGACGTGTGATGCTTCTCCTTCAACTCAAGCAGGGCTTTAATACTGTCATACCCGACCTTGAACGGATTCCCCGCCACAACACCGTAGATAACACCCCGTCGGATGTAGCTTTCAATTTCCGGCGACTGTCCATAACCCACTATGGTTATTTGGCCGACCTCGTTGGCATTAATCACGGTTTGAGCCACCCCAACTGAAAAAAGCGGGTCCACACAATAGATGGCATTAACACCCTGCTCATGCAGAATCGTCTGGGCTATCCCTTCCGTATTGAGTATTCCGGGCTTGGACGTGAAGACCTTAGTCAGCCGCGCGTCTGGCGCCTCTTTCAAAGTGGTCAGAAACCCGTTTAACATACTATTTTGGGCCGCTGTGTCTGTTTCCGCATTCCCGCTCATAATCACGGCTACCCTGGCTTTGCCGTCGGTTCCCTGAATGATCAGATGGGCCGCCTGCTCGCCGACTACGTAGTTATTGGCCCCGATAAAAGATTCCCTGTCGCTGTTCTTGGCGTCGGTCTCCACCGTCACGACGGGAATTCCCGCCTTGACCGCACTGTCAATAGCCTGCACAACCGCGGGATCATTGGACCCCTGGGCAATGATTCCGTCTGCGCGGGATAGTCTGGCAATAGTGAGATAGTCCTGAATACGCGCGTTATCCCCGGGGTTTGGCCTACTAAACTCCACTGCCAAGTTCGAAGCGGCGGCCGCTTGGGCTATCCCTTGTTTCACTTGCGCCCAGAAAGGATCGTTACTGCCTGGAAAGACCGCATAGAAATGATAACGGGGCAAAACTGAACGCTCCGCCTTCGCTTTTTGCCAACGCAAGCTGAGGAGCCATCCGTTGGCAATAAGAAGAACGACGATCAGGGCCACGGTAAAGCCGCCGGCCTTTTTCCCCAAGAAACGCTCTATCAGCCTATTCATGTCAATCCGTTCAACTTCAATCTCCTCCGCCCCGTTCTCTTCGGTTCTCTCTGCCCCATGCTCCTCGACCTTACCCCGCTCCCCTATTGTCTAGGGTTCCCTCTACCCCATTCTCGTCAACCTTATCCCGCCCCCTGTTCTCTTCGGTTCCCTCCGCCCCATTCTCGTCAACCTTACCCCGCTCCCCTATTCTCCTCTTCTCCGTCCCCCGCGCCCGTCGTTCGTAACGGAGAGACCTGCGGCGCTTAGGTGAACTCAACGCTCTCTTCAATCCAGCGGATAAAATCCCTCACCTCAGCGAAGGTCGCTGTGGCTTCCGTAGCGGAAATTCCTGCGGCTCTGGCCGTTCCTGACCAAGCCGCGGCCAAGGAAATCGTCCCAACTTCACGCGAATCCTTCATATCATGTGGTGTATCACCGAGATAAGCCACGTCAGCGGGAGCACTACCCCATATTTCCAGCACTCTTCTAATCCGCAAAGGTTTAACAGGACCCTGCTCCGAGCCTGTTACCACCACTTTAAAATATCGTGCCAGCCCGGAATGTTTTAAAGAAAGTTCCATACTCCGCGGTCCCTTGCCAGAGACGATCGCCAGCTTTACCCGTCTCTTTTGCAGCAAACCCAGCGCCTCCGCGATCCCGGGAAACGGCTGGGCATACTCGGGATGAACTTTATCGTATGTTGCCAGATAGGTTGCCAAGCAGTCTTCCCATTTGTCCGGGACGAGTTTCTTAAAAATTCCCTCCTCCGAAGGACCAAAGAGTTGATCGATCTCCCGATCAGTATAGTCACGATTCAGATACCTGCGGAAGACTGCGCGAAAACTGAGATAACAGACAGGCAGTGTATCGAGCAGTGTTCCATCCAGATCACAGATAAGTCCTTTAAGTCTCATTTTCAAGCTCCTTCTGCCCCAAAAACTCCGTTGATTACAGACAGTCCCAAGTCAACGGGCAGCTCTGCAACGCTCGCTCGTTTTCATCCTCTGCTGGCGCCATTTCATCCTCTCACCGCGCTGCATTTATCGGGCTTTAGCGGCTACCGCAGTTTTTCCGCCAGCCGGCAGTAAATTTCATAGTTCTCCCGGTCATAGCAGACAAAGAGAACCTTCTTGATTCTGTCTTTATTTTGCAGGAAGTTCCGGATTTCGTCAATGGCCAGGCGGGCGGCTTCCTCTTTGGGATAACCGTAGACTCCGGTGCTGATGTTCGGAAAGGCAATGCTTTCAATCCCGTTCTCCCGTGCCAGCTTCAGGGAGTTCCTGTAACAACTTCTTAGTTTCTCGCTCTCTCCTTGCTTTCCGCCGTACCAGACCGGTCCCACGGTATGAATGACATATTTGGCCGGCAGATTTCCGCCCGTGGTGATGACGGCTTCCCCGGTTTCGCAGCCACCCTGCCTCTTGTTAATGCGACGACACTCCTCCAATATGGCCGGACCCCCCGCTTTATGTATGGCCCCATCCACCCCGCCACCTCCCAGCAAGCTATTGTTGGCGGCATTGACGATGGCGTCGACCGCCACTTTGGTAATATCCTCCTGCCGTATTTCAACCCTCTTACTGCTAAATATTCCAATTTCCTCATTCATCGCAAATACCTCCTTGGGGGACTCACTGGTTCCCGGTGAGCATGGGTTCGTACATCATGATGGCGTGATTTTCTGTGATGAACTCATCGGCGAACTCATCGGCCGGTTGCCCCTGCTCGGAATCGAACACCTTGCGCCGGATCACATTGTGCCGCATGTACCCTCCCCACCACTCTTGCGTGATCAAGTGTTCACTCTCGTAAACCTTATACTTATAGGGACAAGATTGGGCACATCTCCATTCGCCTTCTAACTCCGTACCCCCCACCCGAACCGACAGCTGATAGTCCTGCCCGGTTTCGTTTTTGATCTGGAGATCCACATAATTGTACACGACTGTGGCCCCGCTGCCAAACGGTTGCGTCCGGTTGGCATCCGGAAAGACATCGTGCGTGTGCCGCCACCTTTCCGTCACGGTGAGCGGGGTATGCAAAGTCATCCAGTAAATAAGGTTGGACAGTTGGCAGAGACCCCCGCCCACCCCCGCTACGAAGGTACCTTTGGTCAGCACCATGCCTTCCAAGTAGCCCTTCGCCTTCGTCGGTTTTCCCACTAAACGCCAGAAGGAAAACGTCTCCCCAGGTTTAAGAATAAGTCCGTCCAGTTTCGCGCTTGCCAATTTAAGATTATTCACTTTATTCTCCTGCAGCCACATATCCACGTTACGAAGCGGCCGGTACAAGGGTGTCTTGTGAACCGCCACCGTATGCTCGAGCCGGCCTGCCTGGCTAGTCATGGCATACTTTATCGAGTGGTTGAACAACCAGGTAAAATAACGGCGCCAGGTGAAATATATCTTCCCCAACCATAGGCGCAGCCCCGAGCGCCTCACCGGCCGTTGCGACCGATAGACAGATCTTTGAGCCACCGTTTTTCATCCTCTCTTCTCCACCCATCCCGCGTCACCCCACCAGCAAAACCGTCAACCCTCCGCATTCTACCTCCTTGCCTCCTCATCTTTGGCGGCGGCTCGTCCGGTTTCATGCCCGCTAAAGGGCCTTTTGGCCGTTCTACGCGAGAACGCCCGCTAGCTTCCAGTTCCTCAGCCGCTGAAAATTCTGCGCCTACTAGTCTTCATCCTCTGGTGGTGCCACGTTTCTGGGGCATGGGGTCTACCGCGATTTCCGGGGCTTTCGGCTCGCGTCGCCTAATGCTGCCCCTGTTTTCTGGGCTTGCGTTTTGAGCTTGATTCCTCCGCTTATTCCTCTGCCTGAATCGCCAGACATAGTCCTAACGGAAGAGGTCCCTCTTCATAAAAGGTGCCCTCAGGAACCGCCAAAGCACTTTCCTTTGAGTTAACCACACCAGATGGCAATTATTCTTTTCATTCTTCAATACTTCCGCGCTGAGAAACCGGGTCACGGTGTCAACATCATCCGCCAGGATGTTGAACAACCTTTTATTTTTCTCAGCATCGGGGTTTGCCTGGGCGGATTTAAGCAAAAAATCAGTCACAACCATACCCGGACTCAACGTTCCTACCCTAATCGGCGTTTTGCCGGCCTCTTTGGCCAAAGAACGGCTAAAATACCGAACGGCACTTTTGGTAGTTCCGTAGAGTGTCATCTTCTCCCGCATCATGCCGTCACTGCCGAAGCCCTCCATATTGAAGATTTGTCCTTTCCCCTGCTCCAGCATCCGCTTAAACGCTGCCGTACTGCCATTGAACACCCCCAGCAGATTTGTTCTCATTATTCGCTCAAAAGCAGCGGATTCTATCTCCCAGGCATATTTTCGTTCTTGGTCGATTCCGGCATTATTGATCCATATATCTATCTCACCAAAACCGCTGACCGCCTGGTCCCACATCATTTCCACTTCCCGGTAGTTTCCGGCATCTCCTGCAAAACCCTGGATCTCGGCCAGGGGGTAAATCCCTTGAAGAGTTTGAATAGCCAAAGAAACGCTTTCTTCAGTCATCCCGTTGATGGACACTTTACATCCGGCTTCGATGAAACGTTTCGCCAGGCCAAGACCGATACCTCGCGTACTACCCGTAATCAAAACATGCTTCAAAGCCTCTATGCTCCTTCCACCACTGACAACAACTTACCGTACATCGGTGGGTTAACAATCTGCTCGGCGAAACCTTCGGCATACGGCATTCCCGATTAAAGAATCTTGTCGTGGGTCCAGTCCATTCCCATTAACAAAGATTCCTCAGTGAATCCACATGCACGATAAAATCTCTGTGCTGACTCATTGGTATTCTCTGTCCCAACTTCGATCTCGTCTAGGCCTCTTGCCAAAGCCTCCTCTTTGGCCTTCTTAACTAAAGCGCATCCAATCCCTTTCCCACGCTGGCTTTGGGTAACGATTAGCTCGTTAATCAGGGCCGTTCCTCCTTTGTGAAATACCGTCTTATAGAAGACCACCGAAAGGTAACCCACCACCCCCTCAGCGGTCTCCGCAATCAAGTTCAAATATACTTCGGGTAACTTTTCCATCTCGGAAAACAGCGTCCGGATCTGTGCGACATCAATTTCACCGCCTCGGGCCACTTCCCTCAGCTCACTCATCAAAACAGCCACCTCAGGCAGGTCGGCCATTTGGCACAACCTTATGTTAACTTCCGGCATCAAACCACCCTCCTCATTATTCTCCCGGCCGCCACCGAAACTTTTCAGCTACATTTTTTTGCCGCTCTGGTACTATTATTGTAACACAACATAGATAAAAACAGATGTTTGCCAGTTTGACCTAATTTATGGATACTCATAACACCTTGACGTGACAAACGATTGCGAACCCCTTTGCTTCTCTTTATAATTGATTCTAAGATTTTATTCTAAGATTTTTTAAGATCCTAACCCGAACAAGGAGCGTGAGAAAAAATGGGCTCAAAGAAAAGCTCAAGTGACTGGGACTCAAATCTGTATGATGACAAAATCAGCTTCGTTTCGAAACTCGGTAAAGATGTCGTAACCTTATTAGATCCTCAACCGGGCGAGAGAATACTTGACCTGGGGTGCGGAACCGGCGACCTAACTCACGAAATACATCGATCAGGCGCAATTCCCGTAGGAATAGATTACTCTGAATCCATGGTTAAAAAGGCCATTCAGAAATACCCTAATATAACCTTTCAAGTGGAGAACGGCGAAACCTTTCGCGTGACCGAGCCGTTCGACGCAGTCTTTTCGAACGCCGCACTTCATTGGATGACTAAACCTTCTAAGGCAGCCGAGTCCGTTTGGCTGGCCTTGAGACAAGGAGGCCGTTTCGTAGCGGAGTTTGGTGGAAAAGGCAACGTACAAACCATAAGCAAAGCGGTTTACGAAGTGATTTCTTCTTTTAGAGGCAATGTACCGGAACCAAGTCCCTGGTATTACCCAAGTGTTGGGGAATACGCTTCCTTGTTGGAAACACAAGGCTTCCGGGTCGTATATGCGGTTCATTTTGATCGACCGACTCAGCTGGAAGATGGTGAAAACGGATTAAAACACTGGCTTGATATGTTTGCCGATGCCTTTTTCTCAGGGCTATCCGATGGTAAAAAATCAGAGGCTTACTCCCTAATCGAGGAAAAACTGAACCCAAAATTATTTGCAGATGGGAACTGGTTCGCGGACTACGTTCGCATCCGAGTGAAGGCACTAAGGGAATAACTTCGTAAAATGCTCTGCTGTGCCGACTCCCCTCAAAAGTGACCAGGCCGCTTTCATTCCGGACCCGGGCTTTCCCCTTTGACGCGGCGTGAGGGGCTAAGTCCATGTTAAGCCATTTTTGGGACCCGTTCAATATCTTCTTTTTGCCAGACACCAATGTAAACATCCGAGCATAATTTTAAAATATGGCCCGGAGAGGAGTGAGACGTTTGGAACCTGGAATGCTAGCATTGCTGGGGAGAACAATCTCTCTGATGGAAAACCTGGGATTCCTTTGGGTTGTCCAGACCGGTTTTGAGCTGGACTTGTGGCGTGAATTGGAAGAACGCCGGAGTTTGGAAGACTTAGCGGCCTTGCATCCAACCTGGGACAAAGTCTTGCTTGACCATTGGCTGGAGCAAGCTTTTTGCCAAGAATTGCTGACAAAGGATAATCTCTCATACAAGGTTTCGAGGCTAGGCCGTGCGGTACAAACATACCGCTCTCAAGGGCTGGAGGCAATGTTCCAGGAGTTTGTCCATCATTGGAGCCCGGGGTTCGCGAAGTTGCCTGAATTGCTGAGCGGAGAGGAAAAGAAGCTCAATTTTGAGCCGAAAATGGAAGAAGAACTAATATCGCAGGCCTCTTTGGCTTCAGAACCTTTCGTCTGGCCGTTCTTAAAACACAAATGCCAAAAAAGCAAATGGCGGCGGGTCCTCGATATTGGGTGTGGCGAGGGATCGTATTTAAACAAGTTGCTCGAGTCTTGTCCTTCCCTGCGAGGAGTTGGCATCGAGCTCAACCCGGTTGTGGCTGACCGGGCCAGGAACCATACCCGGTCTTGGGGCGACCGCCTGGAAATAGTGTGCGCAGACGCACTTCACGTCGGTGAGGAGTTGGGAACCTTTGACGCGTGTTTGCTGAACAACAACATTTATTTTTTCAGTCCGGAAGAGAGAAAAAGACTGTTGAACAACTTGAAACGGCTATTGAAGCCGGCGGGAGAGATCGGAATCCTGAGCGCCTTACGACAAAACGAACCCCCATTTAGGCGGGTATTTCCAACACAGGTTTCCCAGAACCTTATGAGCTTCTTTATAGCCTGCCACGATGGATTTGAGGGATTGCCGGACGAAGATGAAATTCGAGAGCTATTGCTGGCAACGGGCTACACCAATATCGAGGTAACCCCTTTGCCGTTCCTGGTCTCGCATTACTTCTTTGCGCGGATATCGAACTGACCCTTTCACCCTACCCTATTTCCAGCCTGACTCGGCTGCCAGCCACACAAAGCAAAGTATGTTTCGGGCGAGCATCCTTTTACGGCAATATCTATATCGGAGTCTTCCCTGTAAGTGTCCAAAACCAACGAGCCAAAAAGAAACATTTGTATCCATACGTTTGCTTCCAAAATGCAGGCGGCTTGCCAAAGGCGGGCCCTTGATCCCTGACCTTAACACGTTGCCGTTAACTATTCGCCGCATTCATTAATACTTTTTCATACTTTTCAGTGTAAGGAAACCCTATTTTCTTTGCACGTGAAACTGTATCTGTTATAGAATATTGAACTCTTCTTATCTCAAACTTTGGTTTTTTAGGTGCACTGAGATCGATTATTCCATACGAAGCAGAATTATCCCCATCTAAAGGTCGCCCCACGCTTCCAACATTGAACATTGCTTTCCCTTCAACCTGCCCAATATAAGGATGATGGGAATGGCCGCATAAAACTACGTTTTCAGTTACTCCCCTTACCATCTGCCCTAACTCTTCAACGGGTCTGCGCCCATCCATCATTTCAAGCACTGATCGTGGGGAACCATGAACACATAATATTTTAAGTGCATCAATACTAATCGTTCTTTTCATCGGAAGACTGTTTAGAAACGCTATTTCGTCACTCTTCATATTACTCTTAGCAAACTGAATATAGGCATATAATTCCCTATCCCTTTGTGTCAATGTCTCAGGATCTGTATCGTCACTAATTTCTTCAAACCACATATCCGTATTCCCTCTAATCCAGCAAAAGGGATTGAGCTCCCTAATAATATGCAGTACGGAACCAGGGTCTGGTCCAATCATCACAATATCTCCAAGAACCACAAACTGGTGAATACCTTGGGATTTTGCATCACCAATAGCCTGCTGAAGTGCCACTAAATTTCCATGTATATCGGCCAGAACTGCTAATTTCAAAATGCTCACCCCTCCGTTCTTAGGAATGTCATATAAAGTTGTGTGTATTACCGACGCGTCCTAACCGCATTCATCTATTCAAGTGTCGGTAATCCGCTGTTATAGGACGTGCCCTCCCTTTAAGCATTCTCTTTCCTAACCCGTTGCAGCCACTCAATAACCAATTGTTCAAATAATGATTCTTGCTCCAATTGCAAGTTATGGCCAGCCTTATCCATAATGATAAATGTTCCGCGAGGGAAATTATCGATTATTCTCCATGCATCTCGATAGCCTACGGACGCGTCTTGTCTACCCATAAGCATCAGCGTTGGACCTTCAAACGGCTTGTCTAATGAATCTGGGTCAAATTCAAAAGAATAGGCCTTTTCTCTTAATGTTTCTAGATAGTTCGCCTCTGCCAATTTAACACCAGCCCATATTTCATCTCTATAACGTTCGTATATCTTTTCACTCTGAACTACAGACATAGATTCAAATTCAACTGCTTCCTCAGCGCTGAGACTTGCAATAAGCTCAGGATCTCGTTCGAGAACCTGATGGGGTGGCACGGTTCGTTTTTCTCTTTGCGGTTCTATTACGGGACATATTAGCAGCAGACCTTGAACCATTAACGGTCTTTTTTTTATTATTCCTCTCGCCAAATACCCACCATATGATTCTCCAGCAACAAGAAATCTTTCGTTAGGAATTATCGCATCGAGAAAATTAACAACAAGGTCTAGCATCTTATCCGAAGAATCAATACTTGGATCTGTAGGAGTCTGTCCCATCCCCGGTAAATCCAAATAGATACGTCTCCATCCCTGATAGTTCTTCACTATTGGCTCCATACAACCTTTCATAAGTCTATGATCGGGATAGAAGCCGTGAAGCATTACAATCGGCGTACCCTCTCCAACCACTTCGTAATACAACGAAACACCATTTAAAGTACATCTCATAATCTGCCCTCCTGTTATATTCTTCAGCCACAATGTTGACCACTGAGGCTAGCCCAATTCTTGGACCCAAAATTGTTCTACTAGCGCTTGTCCTATAACGGTTCGCGTGTTCCCGAAGTCTGGTTACTGCATTCATATCCTCTCATTCCGGATTCGCAGGATTACACTTTTCTGTACTGCCGATTCTCTCTGGTACAGTCGATTCTCTCTGCAACCAATCAAAAGCCCGTTTTGTTTTCCCGGGCAAACCCTAAGTACCGGGTGCCTTGAAATGTGACCTTTCCCACATCACCTTCGACAATCATGCCGAAATCATTGTCATTGACCTGGAACTCCATGCGGTCGCCGCTTTCCACTTCGAAAGTCAGGAAGTGGGTCGTGTGGGTGTGGTACTGGTGCTGCATTCCGTTGCTTCCGGCAACGTCGTTCATACTGCTAGACACGTCTGCGCGCCGGGCAACAACCTTGGCCGGAACCGTCAAGATCGGCTGGGAGTTGTTGTAGTTCCACGTCCTTATCCCCTTGACAAGGCTAAAAAGAATGGTTCCTATGACCAAGGCGAAAATCAAGAAAAAGAAAACGGGAAAGAGTGAAGGCATCAGGTCATACGGTGAGGCCCCAAAAGGCACGGCATTTCCTCCTCCTTTTCATATGGTGCTCAGTGCACAGGCAACAAACCACAGGCATACCCCTACCCGCTGCTCTCCAAGAATTGTAGACCACGGTTGCGCCGCCCACGAAGGGCGAATTCCGCTGCGAATCCGGAAAGACGCCATGCGTATGCCGCCAACGCTCCGTGACGGTTAATGGGGTGTGCAGCGTCATCCAGTATATGAGATTGGAAAACTGGCAGAGGCCGCCTCCCACTCCGGCCTTGAAAGAGCCATTTGTCAAATACCATCCCGGCCAAATGGTTAATTCGAATGGCACCTTCGAGTGGCATTCTATCATATGTCGCAAGGGCCTTGCAGGCCTTTTCCCCGATCCCCTTTCCCCGGCTGGCCGGCTCCAACAGCATTAAGCCGAGATTCAGGGTTTTCGGGTCCGGATAACCCCGGAGCACGTCAAACAAACCCACCAATTCTTGTGCTTCATTGACTATGCCAAACAGAACCTTGTCACTTTCCTCTACGCCATCAGGCTTTTCACTGAACAGTTCCAGAGCCGCACCGGGTTTAACCGGCTCTTCATCCTGGAAAGTGAGGTAAGCAGAACATCTCTCTAGCAAAGCCTGGACAGCAGGAAGATCTTCTCTCGTGAGTTCTCTCAGCGTAATTTTCACTCCATCATCCTCCTCAGTTCTGGCACCGCGTCTCTAAAATCTAAGGGTTCACGATCTCGGGGTATAGCTCATACTGCAATCACCCGATGTCGCAAACCCTCTGTGTGACAAACCTATCCCAGACAACCGACTCTAAAGAAACTCTAACCTTGGTACAACGGATTCCCTCGTCTTTAACGCAAGGATATTAGCAATTTCTAACTAAGCGCAAATTCGACTGCCCCTTGCGCGTGAAGCAACGTGGTATCGAATATCGGGACACTGGAGTCCTCCGGCTTAACCAGCAGCCCAATTTCGGTGCAGCCCAGAACCATGCTGTCGGCGCCTCGTTCAATCAAATCTGAGATGATTCTTCTGTACTTTACTCTTGATTCATTCACAATACGTCCCATGCAGAGTTCTTCATAGATGACCGTATTGACAAGATCCCGGTCCGTTTTCTCCGGAACCAAAACCTTTATGCCCTGAGCTTCAAGGCGCGCTCTGTAGAAGTCTTCTTCCATCGTATATTTTGTTCCCAAAAGCCCCACCGTCTTTTTGCCGTCTGCGAGCACTCGCCGGGCCGTGACATCCGCAATATGAAGCAAAGGAATCCGGACGCTTGCCTTAACCTCTGCCGCGACCTTATGCATGGTATTCGTCAAAATGAGAAAGAAATCCGCCCCGGCGGCTTCAAGACTACGGGCAGTATCGGCCAAGATCCGGCCCGCTTTCTCCCATTCCCCGTTTTTCTGGCAGGTCTCGATTTCTTCGAAATCCACACTGTACAGAATACACTTGGCCGAGTGCAAGCCACCCAGCCGACGCTTCACTTCTTCATTGATGATGCGGTAATATTCCAATGACGATTCCCAACTCATTCCTCCGATTAAGCCAATCGTCTTCATCTGTCTTCCTCCGGTTTCTCTCCAGACATTTTCACCCTTATTTCCTTATTTCTTCAGAAGGGCGTAAATATCCTCTTTTCGGAATATGAGAATCTACAGACGGTTATCCCTCAACTCTCAGTCCTGTTCTGGTTCCTTGCCTTTTCCTGTCAACTCCAAATACGTTTCCCCTCCGTTTGCCCATGCCTTCAAATTTGCCAAGCGCTCCCCATTGTCCCCATGTTCCGGATTGTCAAAGGCGCTCTGCAAACTGGCACAGGGCAGTTCTCCACAGAAACCGCAATGAATGTAACCTTTTGCGATTGAACACTTTGCCACTTGGCATTCTCCCCAAAACATCCAGCTGCCCGCTGTCTGGCAGCCGGGACAGCCTGTCTGCTCTCGCCACTCGCAAACCTCGCAATAAGTCCCGCACTGAATATTCCGCATGAAATTGAACAGCTCGACCGCACGAGTTGAACACCCCACCGCCGAGATTGAACACGCCTACCGGTACCGTTGAACACCACCTGAGCGGTACTATGTTGTTACACGCAAACGCGTGAATACAACATAGGAGGTCATCACCATGACCAATTACCGCGAGATTCTGAGGCTTGACAGCCTTGGACTCAACAAAACTCAGATTGCCGAAGCATGCGGGTGTTCGAGAACGACCGTCATCCAAACGCTCCGGCTGGCAAAGGAGAAGCAGCTTCAGTATCCTTTGCCTGACAGCATGTCGGACAAGCAACTGGCCAATTTGCTGTTTCCCGCCATCACCGGCAAGCTTATTTTCAAAATGCCGGACTACGAGTATGTTCACCGGGAGCTTCAGAAAAACGGCGTCACGTTGAATCTGCTGTGGCTGGAATACTGCGATGCCTGCAGAGATGCAGGAGAGATACCGTATCAGTCCACACAGTTCAACAAGTACTACAACGATTTTCTGGTCAAAACAAACGCTACCATGCACCTAAACCACAAGCCCGGTGAAATCATGCAGGTTGACTGGGCGGGCGACACGGCTAGCGTAACTGACACGGATACAGGCGAAGCGATTCCGGCATATGTTTTTGTGGCAACACTGCCTTTCAGCGGCTACAGTTATGTGGAAGCATTCTTCTCCATGAATCAGGAATGCTGGACAGCAGCCCATGTCAACGCCTACAAGTATTTCGGCGGCGTCGCCAGGATCATTCAGTGCGACAACCTGAAAACCGGCGTAGACAGGCATGGGCGTCATGAAGTTTCTCTGAACCAGACCTATAGAGAGCTTGCGGAACATTATGGTACGGCGGTCATCCCCGCAAGAGTCCGCACTCCTAAGGATAAGGCAATGGTGGAAGGCACTGTCGGCGTAATCTCCACGTTTATACTGGCCGCTATACGCAATGAGCAGTTCTTGTCCCTGCCGGAGCTGAACACTGCTATTCGGGAGCGGCTGGAGGCCTTTAACCATAAGCCGTTTCAGAAGAGAGACGGCAGCCGGGCGTCGGTGTTCGAAGACGAGAAGCCGTTTTTGCAGCCTTTGCCGCCAAGACCGTTCGAGTTGGCAACATGGAAAGTGGCGACGGTCGGGCCGAACTACCACATTTCCATCGATCGCATGAATTACTCCGTCCCCTATGAATACATCAAGCAGAAGGTG
>LDXJ01000055.1 GCA_001029295.1 Peptococcaceae bacterium CEB3
GCCCTCGTTTAGGTTGCTCACGCTGCTGTCAAAGCGAAGGACAACCCTTACTACAGAATCAAGTATGAGCGCATTGCGAAGAGGCGTGGAAAGAAGCGAGCCATTATCGCCATCGCTAGGATGATCCTCACAGCAATTTACCACATGCTTTCTACCGGCGAGGTTTTCAATCCCTGTGACCTCTACCAGGTCGATATGACAGTGGAATTGCGCGACAAGCAAAAGGAGAAAGCCCTGAAGCGTGCTGTCAGTCTGTTGATATCACAAGGGATTGTTCAAGCTTCGGATATTTTAGATTCTACTCTAAAGCCTGCCTAAAAAATTTTCGTTTTTTGCTCCAAGGGGTTAGTCCGCCTTTTTTTAGATTTCCTCTAAGTAATCAGCGATTCTATTGTTTTCACGCTATCTCCTTCGTCCTGGTGTAACGCCTTCCAGATTTAGTATTAACCTTCCTCTATAAACTATAAAGAAAGTTTTTGAGAGAGTCCTTAAAGCTATGCGAAAATCGTGTTAAGATTTAGTCAAGCTTAATTCACATCCGGTCTTAAACTATCGAGAAAAAATAAAAGAGCATGGATACCGCCAACGCGGGTACACGCTCCCAGTTTGATTTTTTTCGTTGTTTGACTGAACCGGACAGAAAACGCGAGGCGTCTAGCGGGCGGCCAATGTCAGCCCGTCCGTGGTGACCAGGACCATATCCCCGTTGCGGACTGAAAACCCGTTGCCCTCGTCCGTGTCAATGTGTATATTGAGATGAGAACTGGGACTGACCCGCACCAGGACATTATTGAAAATCCCTCCGCGCAGACCGGGTATCTCAACCCGCACATAGGCACCGTCGACAACCCCATATTGAGCGGCATCGCTGGGCATCATATGAATATGCCTGGCCGCTACGATGACCCCGGACGCCAAAACAACCCTACCGTTGGGCCCCACCAGTTCCAGGCCCGGAGTTCCCGCTAAGTCGCCTGAATCGCGTACGGGAGGGCGAACGCCCAGCTTGAAAGTATCCGTGGTTGCCAACTCGACTTGAGACTGCTTGCGTACCGGTCCGAGCACGCGAATCCCGTTCAGGCTCCCCTTCGGTCCGACTAAAGTCAAGGTTTCCTCACACGCAAATTGCCCGGGCTGGCTGAGAAACTTAGATGGAGTCAAAGTATAGCCGGGCCCGAACAAAGCTTCCACATGCTCTTGCGTCAGGTGAACGTGACGGTTGGAAATCTCGATCGGAACTTGAAAAGCAGTCATATCAATCAACCTCCCCGGTGGTGTACAGATAAATTTATCTTTCAACCACATTATACACCCGGTCTTGTGCAAAAACGTACTTTCAGAAAACTTGTGCTAGTAGAACTTCTGCTTTGGCAAAAGTCAAGAGATTTGCGGGTGAACGGTCGAAAAACAACGATGAACGGTCGTAAGCCAGACGCGACCGGGGGGGGTACAGTGCAGGCGGGTACGGTGCAGCCGACGCCTTTTCATTTTCAGACACCGGAGTATAATGGGTGGAAAAGACGAGAAAGCGGGTGGGGCAGTGGAACCCGGAGCGTTGGCCGGCCAAGAAGCCGAGTACAGGAAATTATATTTTGTCTGGTATTTTGATGATGACGAAGGATACGGCATAGAAGTTATGGCGGAAACGGGAGAAGAGGCCATCCGGGAGGGTGGTGTCGGAAGCCGCTTCGTGAGCGTTGCCAATTGGTCTTACGGGCACGGGACGGAAGCGCGGGATTTTCGCAGGGCTTGGGGGGAGTATGTGGCAGATGAGGCGCAAAAGAACGGGGGAAGGCTGCCTTCGGCTTTGTCCTGTTTGCTGCTGCGATATGACCCCTCATCCGGACAATGTCAAGGGGACATAGCGAAGATGAAACATAGGTTGTCGCTTTGATCGACCGAAAATGGCTAAGGGGTCAGGTTGCGTCGGGTGCATTTGTCGTCTGTATCGCGGCCACATGTCTTTACCGCCTGATCCTGAGTGAAACAGGTTGGGAGCGGGGTCCCTCTGTCCCGGAGGTGTTATCTTTGAGAAAGGCGTAAATGCGGTAGATGCCGGCCGGGGGAGCATGTTTAGGGGACGCGAGAGGAAATTGGACAGTAGAGTTTCCTTCCACGGGATTTTGAATGGGAATGGTTTCGCCCGCGGCTTGGCCGGGGGGTTGCACATAGAGGAAAGCGGAATACTGACTGCTTCCCGGGGGCAGGTTGAGGCCGACACTGGCTTGACCGGATTTGCCATCATATGAGATAGGCGGCGCCAAGGCCGGCGTGGGAATCGCGTTTGCCCCGGGCGGGCCCGAAGTTCCAGGCGGGTTGTTTCCACCCGGGTTGCCGGAGGGAGGGGCCCCGGCTGCAGCTCCCGGAGCGCCGCTGCCGGGTGCGTAAGCTGTCGGCGGACGGTAAGGCGCTTCGTCGGGCGGCCAGGGGATGGAAGGATCCCGGTCCGGAAGATTAAGGAAGACCTTGGTGATTTTATTGAGAGTGTTTGGACCGGCTAAATAGCTGGGGTTGGCGGCGTCGACTTCCTTCTGAACCCAGACATTGCTTACCTGCGTGGGAAAGTTACCGGCGGCCGCGATTTCGGTCTTGATGAACTGCGGCGGGGTAAGACTGCTGGGCAAGAGTCCGGATTTTGTGTCTATCTGTCCGCTCACGATACCCGGCGGCTGGGGAATGGTGGGTTCGGGTTTAAGCCCCTGCAGAGCTGTCTCCATAACCTTTTTCCAGATTTCAGCGGGATATGAGCCCCCAAAAACGTTGTGCAAATAGTGGTGGCCGTCCGGGTCAGAGTCGTACCCCATCCAGACTACGGCGGAGTAGCGGGGTGTGTAGCCGGCAAACCAGGCGTCCGGGCTGCCCACCTTGTTTCCGTAGCTGGCCGGCAGGGAAGTGGTTCCCGTCTTGCCGCAGACATACCACCCCGGGATGTTGCCATTGTAGGCCGTGCCGTTAGTGACGACGCTGTGTAAAAGGTTGTTTATCAGGTAAGCGGTGGTTTCTTTCATCACCCTCTGAGTGACAATGGTGGGCTGAACCAATGGTTTGCCGTTGGAATCAAGGACTTTGGTAATGGCGTGGGGAGTTACCCTGATGCCATTGTTGGCAAAGACGCCGTAGGCGGAAGCCATGTCCAGGGTGGAGACGCGGGCTGTGCCCAAAGCCAGGCTTGCCACCCGATCCGCCTTGGTCAAGGGCAGGCCCAGCCTCTCTTTGGCGAATTGCCAGCCATAATCGACTCCGATCAGTTGAAGGAGTTTGGCGGCATAAACGTTGACTGAGTCTTCCAAGGCGAAGCGCATGGTGATGAGGCCTTTCCAACCCACAGTGGCGGTATCGAAGTCAGTGGGAGTCCAGGTTTGTCCTCCTCCTAAATTGAAAGTCACCGGCATATCGTCCAGGACTGTGCCTGGGTAGAACCCGCCTTTTTCTAAAGCGGGGGCATAATCGACCAAAGGCTTAATCGTCGAACCGGGTTGCCGCAGGGTTTGCCAAGCCCGGTTCAGCCCCATGGGAGTGTAGTCGCGTCCCCCGATCATGGCTCGGATCGAGCCGGTGGAAGGGTCAACGACGGTCATGGCGCTCTGAATGAGCGAGTTTGGCAGGGAGGGCGGGAAGTTGGCCGGATCAGAATAGACCTTTTCCGCTGCCGCTTGAATTTTCGGGTCAACCGTGGTATAGATTTTGAGGCCGCCGGAGAAAATCTGTTGGGCTGTTAGGTTATAGGTGTGTTCCAACTGGGAAACGACATAATCGATGAAATAGGGATAGGGATAAGCGGCACCCGTTCCGGCTCCGGTTTTCTTAACCCCCTGACCGTGGGATTTCTTCACTTGTTCGACAAAGCTGAACGGCGCGTTTAAATCCTTGGTGTATTCGGCGGCGGAGATTAGTCCGGCGGATTTCATGACGCCCAGGACGACGTTGCGCCGGTATTTAGCCGCATTGGGGTGCATGTAGGGATCGTAGCCACTGGGTGCCTGGGGAAGACCTGCCAAAAGGGCGATTTCCGGCGGCGTTAATTCCTTCAGGCCTTTGCCGAAATAAGCTTGGGCCGCGGCCCGGATGCCGAAAGCAGACTCTCCCAGGTAGATCTTGTTTAAGTAAAAAGTTAAAATCTGATCTTTGGTATAACGGTGCTCGAGTTCCAAGGCGAGTATGGCTTCCTGGATTTTTCGGGTAAGGGTCTTTTGCGTGGGGTTGGCGATAAAAGCGTTTCGGGCCAGCTGTATGGTAATCGTGCTCGCGCCTTCCTTGGCGCTGCCTGACCGCAGGTCGGCAATGGCTGAACTGATGATGCGCTGAAAGTCAAGGCCGAAGTTGGAATAGAAACGTTTGTCCTCCACAGCGACGAAAGTTTGCTTAACCAGAGGTGGGATGTCCTGGGACTTGACCACCAGGCGGTTCACTCCCGCGTGCAGTTGGGCGATTTCTTTTCCGTTCATATCATAGACGATCGATGATTCCCTCCCGGTGAGAGCCGAAGGGTCCCACTGAGGGGTCTTAGCGGCGGCGACAGCCACGAAGGCGAGAAGGCCGAGGGCAAGAACCCCAAAAATGATCCCTAGGGTACGCCGGATCAGACGCCGTCTTGTCACGTTTTTAGGGCGGCGAGTGTGCGGTTTTCTCGGGTGATCGGACATGGAAATCCTCCTCAATGACGGTTTTCTCTGGCGGCAGTCAGGCGGCCGCAAGGCCGGGGCCCGGAATTCATCCACTTGGAACTGAGTGAACCCCCAGGGTGCGGTTCCGGGGGTTGATGCTTTTAGATTAGCACAGTTGGCAGCGTGTTTCCACTTTTTTTGAAACCAACATGAAGAAAACCCGGCTTGGTGCTAAAGAAGACTGCCTTGCTCCGCAAGGCTAAGTCGCACTTATCCCCTAGGGGACAAGCGTCAGCGCGGGCAGAAGCCGAGGTTGCACTTAGGAAAAAAAGCAGCCATCGTGCCGGACGATGGCTGCAAGAGAAGATTGCGAGGCTGTAGGCGTAGAGTTCACCACACCGGCGTTTACTTTGCTAATTCATAAATGGCATGGGCGTAAATCTTGGAGTTTTGGATCAGGTCCTCGATCTTAATGTATTCGTTTGCCTGATGATCAAGATCCGGTTCTCCGGGAAGAATGGGCCCGAAGGCGACAATGTTCGGCATCTCTTTGGCATAGGTGCCGCCGCCGATGGCCAGAAGTTTGGCTTCCCGCCCGGTTTGTTCCGTGTAGACTTTCTGCAGGGACTTGATCAGAGGATGGTCTTCCGGGAAAAACAAAGGGGGCTGATGCATCATGTTTTCGATCTCAATCCCGGTCCCCGCCAGGCGGGCCTTCAGCGGAGTCATCATGTCGTCATATTTGAAGGTAACGGGGTATCTCAGGTTGAGCGACATTCTCACTTCATCTTCGCGCATGGAAATTGTGCCCACATTGAAGGAAAGTTTGCCTGATTCTCGGTCTTCCAGCCCGACGCCAAAGGAATGTCCGTCCGTCTCAAAACCCACGTTGCGGTTGAAAAAGCTGATGAACTCGGTCAATTCTGGGCTGCCGAACGGCAGCGTGCCCAAAAACTGAAACATCTGCATGATGGCGTTTTTGCCCAGTTGGGGCAGACTGCCATGGGCGGCGACACCTCTTGATTTGATGACGACGGTTTCCCCCTGCTTTTCGGCCGTTAAATCATAGCCTGTTTCAGAGGCGAATTGCTGCGCGGTTTTCAGGAGCCGTTCCACGTCCTTGACGGCGAGACCGGCCTCGCAATAATCGGGGACCACATTGGCCCTCTGGCCGCCGCGGATATAAGTGATGCTTCCGCCGGACTCGAGTTTCTTCACCACGTCGAAAATTGTAATCCCTTTTTCCGCATAGATGATGGGGTATTCGGCATCCGGGGTAAAGCCCCCGACCGGTTCTTTTTCCCTTTCCGAGTAATATTCCATTTCCTTGCAGCCGCTTTCCTCATTGGTGCCAAAGATGACCCTGACTTTCCTGGCGAGAGGAAGGTTCAAGTCTTTGAGGGCTTTGAGCCCGAAGAGTGCGGCCAGAGTCGGGGCTTTGTCATCCATGGTTCCTCTGCCGTAGATCTTGCCCTCATGTATTTCCGCCCCATAGGCGGGATGGAGCCAGCCGTCACCTTCCGGGACGACATCCAGATGCCCCAACACCGCGATATAATCATCTCCCGTGCCATACTCGGCATAACCGATGTAACCGTCCAGGTTAACGGTCTTGAAACCGAGTTTCCCGGCAATGGTCAGGGCTTTGTCCAGAGCCTCCGCGACTCCGGGGCCAAACGGCATTCCTGCTTGCGGTTCATCTTGGACACTCTTGATCCTGACGAGTTCCTGTACGGCTTGAACCAGTTCATCTTTGTGGGCGTCAATTCTCCGGTTAATTTCCATCTGACAATCCTCCTAGCTTTGCGGACCTCTGGTGAAAGAAATCCAGCCTTTCTTATTTAGGTAATTCAGAAACCTCATAAGCCTTTGAAAGTCGGGATCGAAGGCTTGGCCAAATTCCCGGCCGATGTTTTGGCCAATTTGGTAGACGGTATTCTGTCCGTCTATATTCTGCCAAACTTTCGAGCCGACTCTGTCGAGTTCCAGGTCGCTGACAGTGGGCTTCTTGACCAGCCAGTGCACAAACCTCTCCGCGGGTTTGTCGTGTTCAAAGACCAGGAATACCACATCGTTCCTCAGTTCCCAGTGCCGGTGTTTTTTCACCGGAATATAGAGGAGATAGTTGTCCTTCTTCAAGATTTTTTTGTTTAGCATGCAACACCCCTAGGTCAGCGGCGATTGCCCTTAAATGCCGTTACCTTATTATTTCCGGTTGCGCAAGTTCCAGGCTTAAGTATAGCTTTTGGCGTCGGGGAAAACAAGTTGACACGATTTGATTCTACATTGTGGAATCAAATCCATCAATTCGCCCTGTGTTATCGTGGACAGGCGCAGGGGATTTTATGTTTCGGGCGGGCAGATTTCGAGCGAGGATCGCTCTTTTTCAAAGAGTCTGCCAAAGGAATGTCCACCGTGTGAGGACAGAAGGGGGAAAGGGTTCGCTTGTTAGGGCTATGTACTATGTACTATGTACTATGTACTATGTACTATGTACTATGTACTATGTACTATGTACTATGGCTTGTGGCTTGTGGGCGATAGGCGAGGGTTTGAGTGCAGCGCGGAAGTACCTTAGAATTATAACGATAAGATATTTAGAATAAGTTGACAAATGTATTTAAAGCAAATAAAATAATAGGGAAGCGCCGGGTCCCCTGCGGTTCCCGGATACATACTTAATTATGGGGAAGAAGGTGATGCGAAGCGGCATCAGCCCTTTTTGGGGTAAGGGTTTGGGCAAGGGTGATGAGGCCAAAACAGGACTACTGTGAGGCCGGGACAGAACTACAGAAGGAAGAGCTAAAAGACTTTTTACGGGAGGAGAGAACGGAATGAGTGAATTGATCTTAGCCCGGTTGCAGTTCGGTATAACCACCGCTTATCATTTTCTGTTTGTTCCCCTGACGCTGGGTCTGTCCGTATTGGTCGCCATCATGGAGACCCGGTACGTTCGCACGGGTGACGAAACCTATAAGAAAATGACCCAATTCTGGGGCAAGCTGTTTCTCAGCAACTTTGCTATGGGCGTTGTTACGGGCCTGGTGCAGGAGTTCCAATTCGGCATGAATTGGTCGGAATATTCGCGCTTCATGGGGGACATCTTTGGGGCGCCCCTGGCCATTGAAGCCCTTTTGGCCTTTTTTATCGAATCCACCTTTTTGGGAGTTTGGGTTTTCGGCTTGGATAGGCTGCCGAAGAAAGTGCATGCCTTGACTATCTGGCTTGTGGCCATCGCCAGTAACCTATCGGCCCTGTGGATTCTCATCGCCAACTCATTTATGCAGGAACCGGTGGGCTATGTGCTGCGCCACGGCCGAGCTGAGATGAGCAGTTTTTGGGCCGTCGTGACGAACCCGCACGTCTTTTATCAGTTCCCCCACACCGTGCTCAGCGGTTTTACGACAGCGGGTTTTTTCGTGCTGGGGGTC
This sequence comes from Peptococcaceae bacterium CEB3, assembly GCA_001029295.1. Lineage (GTDB taxonomy): Bacteria > Bacillota > Desulfitobacteriia > Desulfitobacteriales > Desulfitobacteriaceae > Acididesulfobacillus. The sequence goes on from LDXJ01000055.1 coordinate 8,036, forward strand.
AGCGCCTACCATTTGCTGCGCCACAGGTATCAGGACCTTTTCCGGCGCTCCTTCCGGCTGGCCGTGATTTTCGCCTTGGTCAGCGTTCTGGCTACCACGGCCATTGGGCACCTGCAGGGGCAATATTTGGTCCGGACTCAGCCCATGGCTATGGCGGCGGCGGAGGCTCAGTGGCAAACCGAAAACCCCGCGGGTTTTTCAGTGGTCGCGGCGATTGACCAGAGGACGGAAACCAATCCTATGGATGTCAAAGTTCCCGGAATGCTCAGTTTTCTCTCTCACAACAGTTTCCGGGGCCAAGTGACCGGAATCAAGGAGATCCAGGCGGCGGACGTACAAAAATACGGGCCCGGCAACTACATTCCGCCGGTGGCGCCGATGTTCTGGAGTTTCCGGGTCATGGTTTTAATCGGGGTGTGGCTGGTCCTGGCGGCCTTGCTGGCGGCCTGGTTCTCGAGAAAGAAGGGGTCTCTGGAAGGAAGGACGCGTTTTCTCAAGGCCTTGGTCTGGACCGTTCCTCTGCCCTATATTGCCAATTTTACCGGCTGGTACATGGCCGAAACGGGCCGGCAGCCCTGGATTGTCTACGGGTTGCAGAAAACCGCTTCCGCCGTCTCGCCTTCGGTTTCGGCGGGGGAAGTCCTGACCACATTGATCCTGTTCACTTTGGTCTACGGGGTATTGGCGGTGGCCGACGGCTATCTCCTTCTGAAATATATCCGCAGGGGGCCTGAGGAAACGGTCAATGATCAAAGCGGTAAAGGCATGGAAAGGGGGGCGTCACTGTGGACTTAAATACACTCTGGTTCATTCTGATCGCGGTGCTCTTTATCGGGTTTTTCTTTCTCGAAGGGTTTGACTACGGGGTGGGTGTGCTCTTGCCTTTTTTGGGCCGGACAGATGATGAAAGGCGTGTGCTGATTAACAGTATCGGTCCGGTGTGGGATGGGAACGAGGTCTGGCTCATTACCGCGGGCGGGGCGATTTTCGCGGCGTTTCCCAATTGGTACGCAACGTTGTTCAGCGGGTTTTATCTGGCTCTGGCCCTGATGCTGGTCGCCCTCATTGTGCGCGGGGTCTCGTTCGAATTCCGCAGCAGCGATGATGGCGTGATCTGGCGCAAAACCTGGGATTGGCTTCTGTTCGGCGGGAGCTTGGTGACGGCTTTGCTTTGGGGGGTCGCCGTGGCTGATCTGGTGCACGGGGTGCCCATCAATGCCGCAATGCAGTATGCGGGGAGCTTTTGGGATCTGCTCAGCCTTTACAGCCTCACGGGAGGATTGGCCCTTCTTTCTCTCTTCATTTACCACGGGGCCCTCTATCTGAGCCTAAAGACGGAGACCCCACTGGTTGAAAGGGCTCAAGGGGCCGCAAAGGTGACGGGGATTGTGACCATCCTGCTCGTGTTGGTGTTCGCGCTGCTCACCTATGTGCAGACGGATCTGTTTACCCGGGGAGGGGCGGGGTTCGTCCTGATTCTGTCCGCGCTGGCCTTGATCCTGTCTTATGCAGCGGCCCGCAGGGGCCGTTCCGGCTGGGCTTTTGTCTTGAATGCCTTGACCGTACTTTTTCTCACGGCTTCTGTCTTCTGGGGACTTTTCCCCCGGGTCATGGTTTCCAGTTTACGGCCGCAATGGAGTTTGACCATCTACAATGCTGCTTCCAGTCCGTATACCCTGAAGATCATGACGATGGTCGCCTTAATTCTGGTTCCCTTCGTGCTCCTCTATCAAGGTTGGACCTACTGGGTATTCCGGCGGCGCGTCAGCTCCAAGAACTTGCACTATTGACATTGCACTATTGACATGAGCCGCGGGAAGGCCCCATGAGGCAGGGAAGGGCCACGGGAAAGGGGAGGTTTTGAGAGTGCTCGACAAAAGGCTGGCGCGTGAGGCCTGGACTGTCAAAGGCTATCTGGGGTCTACCCTTATCCTGGGCGGGCTGGTCGCCGTCCTCTCGGTTCTGCAAGCGCGCTATTTGGCGGTGGCGGTGAGCAGGGTTTCCCTCAGGGGTTTGCTTGTGCCCGTCCTCGCAGTCGTGGTGCTTAAGGCCGCGGCTCAGGGCGCGGGTATCGTCCTGGCGCATGAGGGGGCGGCGGCGATCAAGGAACGGCTGAGGAAACGGTTGGCGGCACACTTATTTGAACTCGGCCCGGTTTTCGTTCAAGGCGAGCGGAGCGGGGAGATACTGAACACCTGGGTAGACGGAGTGGAGGCCCTGGAGGAGTATTTCGCCCGCTATCTGCCCCAACTGGTTTTGGCGGTCCTCATACCGGCGATCATCCTTTTCTTTGTCTTTCCCGCGGACTGGACGAGCGCTTTGATTCTCCTCATTACGGCACCCTTGATTCCTCTGTTTATGGTTCTCATCGGCAAGCTGGCAGAGAAGAAGGCGCTGGTTCATTGGCGGGAGATGAGCCGGATGAGTGCCCATTTTCTCGATATTTTGCAAGGGTTGTCCACTTTAAAGATGTTCGGGCGCAGTGAATCTCAAAGCCGGGTGATCGGCAGGGTCAGTGACAACTTTCGCCGGACGACTCTCGAAGTTTTGCGGGTGGCTTTTCTTTCGGCTCTGGTGCTGGAGCTCTTGGCGACGCTTAGTACCGCTTTGGTTGCCGTGGCCCTGGGACTGCGCCTTCTGGCGGGGGGTATTTCTTTTACCACCGCCTTGTTTCTTTTGCTGTTGGCGCCCGAACTTTATCAGCCCCTGAGAGCGCTGGGAACGCAGTTTCACGCCAGCCTGAGCGGGGTCAGCGCCGCTAACAGGGTTTTTGCCTTGTTGGCGGTGCAAGTTCCCGAGCCGGGCGGGTTTTCAGCGGCTTCCGCAGAGACCCGGAATACCGGGGATCTCTCACCCTTCGCTTCCTCGGGGGCCCGGGAGACCGGCGGCTCCCTATCCTTTGAGAAGGTGAGCTACACTTATCCCGGAAGGAGCAAACCCTGTTTGCAAGGGGTCTCTTTTTCCCTGGAACGGGGGGAACGCGTGGCTCTCACCGGGCAGAGCGGCGTGGGAAAAAGTACGGTGCTCCGCCTCCTCATGGGTTTTACGGAGCCGGACCGGGGGGTGATCACGGCCGGCGGCCTGCCTCTCCCGGCTTGGAGTAAGGAGGAATGGCGGCGGCAGGTGGCCTATGTTCCCCAACATCCGCATCTTTTCGCCGCCAGCATCTACGAGAACATCCGCCTGGGACGGAGAGACGCGTCGCGGGCGGAACTGCTGGAGGCGGCTAAGAAGGCGGGGGTGGAGGAGTTTGTCTCCTTGCTTCCGGATGGGTATGAGACACAAATTGGGGAGAAGGGAACGCGTTTGAGCGGTGGGCAGGCTCAACGGCTGGCTATAGCCCGGGCGTTTCTTAAAGACGCGCCTTTGCTTTTGCTTGATGAGCCTTTTACGGGTCTCGACGCTGCCAACGAGGAGAGGCTTTACAGAAGTCTTGAAAGCCTGAGCAGGGGCCGGACCGTCCTGGTGGTTACCCATGGTGAAAACGCTCTGGCTTGGGTTGACCGGGTCCTCGTTTTGGAGGAGGGGCTGATGAGGGAGAGCGCGGAAAAGAGGGTGACAGAACGGGCGGAGAGAGAGGCAGAACGGGAGAGCGAAGAAGGAGAGCGGCGGACAGAAGAAGAAGAGAAACGGCCGGAAAGGGTGGCAACACGGGCAGTAGAGGCAGGGCGGGAGAGAGAGAACGATACCGAGGCAGCTAACGGGCACAGAGAAGGAAATGGGAGCGGGAACGGACAAAGGAACGGCAACCGGAAGAGGCACAGGACCGGAGGCTCGGGCGGAGAAACCGAGATGGGCCATATCCTTTGGTTGTTCCGCCAACTCGCTCCCTACAAAGGGCGTGTCTTCTTGGCTTTGCTGCTTGGGACTTTGACGATCGCCAGCCATATCGGGCTGATGACGACCTCGGCTTATCTCATCTCGCGGGCGGCGGAGCATCCGCCTATTCTCGATTTGATGGTGGCTATTGTCGGCGTACGATTTTTCGGCTTGTTGAGGGCGGTTTCCCGTTATTTTGAACGCTATGTTTCACATGACGTAACGTTTCGAATCCTGAGCAATATCAGGGTTGCCTTTTACCGGGCGTTGGAACCGTTAGCCCCGGCCGGCGTGAGTTCGTTTGCCAGCGGGGACCTTTTCGGCCGGATTGGGGCGGATATCGAAGCTCTGCAGTACTTTTTCCTGCGCGTATTTTCTCCGCCGGTCGTCGCTTTCATTATTCTTATAGGGTCGAGTCTTTTCCTGGTCCGGTTTAATCCGCTCTATGGCCTGGTCTTTGCTCTCTTTTATTTGGCGGGGGGGATAGGGATACCCTGGCTGATTAAAACCGTGGGTCGTCGTACTCAACGGGAAATGCCAAAAGCACGGGCCGGATTGTATTTAGGCTTGCTGGACAGCGTCCAAGGGATGGCGGACATTCTCGCCTTCGGCTTGATCGCCGAGCGGCTCAGGGACCTGGCGGACCGGAGCCGCAAGTTGGGCCGGCTCCAGCGGAGAGAGGCGCTTCTCGAAGGGCTGGCGGCCGCTTTGACAGGCCTGACGATGAACCTGGGCATGTGGCTTGTTCTCATCCTGGCGGTTCGGGACGTGATCGACGGGCGGTTGGCGGGGGTCTTCTTGGCGGCCATGCCTCTGGCGGTTTCCAGCAGTTTTGAGGCTTTGCTGCCGATGCCGCTCGTCTTTCCCAATCTTGAACAAAGCCTGGGCGCGACCCAACGCCTGAGAGAACTGATCGAACCGCGGTTCGGCGTTTGTGTGACCCCGGTGCCGGCGGCGAAGGGAGAGAGTGGGCATCGCACCCATCCTCGCGAAAGCGGCCAAGCGCCGGCGGCTCTCCTCAGTATCCGGAACCTTTCTTTCCGTTATTCGCCCGGCGGGCCTTGGGTTCTGCGCGGCCTCGATCTTGACCTTGAGCGCGGAGAGAGGGTGGCCCTCACGGGAGCCAGCGGGGCGGGCAAAAGTACCCTTGTCAACATCCTCCTGCGCTTCCGGGACTACGAAACGGGAAGTGTCCGGTTGCAAGGTGAGGAGATCGGGAGGGTTGTGCCCGACGAAGTCCGCCGCCGGTTCAGTGTTGTTGCCCAAAACGCCTATTTGTTTAACGCCACCCTGCGGGAGAACCTCCTTTTGGCGAAAGTCGAAGCGACAGAGGATGAGTTGATCGGTGCGGCCCGTTCAGCGAAATTGCACGAGTTCATCATGAGTTTACCCGACGGGTACGATACCCTCGTCGGGGAAGGCGGTTTCCGGCTTTCCGGCGGACAACGGCAACGCTTGGCGCTTGCCCGGGCCTTGCTCAAAGACGCTCCTATCCTTATTTTGGATGAAGCGACGGCCGGTTTAGATCCTGAGACGGAAGACGACGTAATATCCGACCTTCTTGCCCTCTGCCGGGACCGGACCGTGCTCTTCGTTACTCATCACCGGAGCGTGCTGTCACACATGGACCGGATCTTGACTTTGCGGGGAGGGCGGTTGAGCGAAGCTCCCGGCCTTTTACCGGCTGCGACAGGTGTGTTATAATGGATTAATGGATTAGCGAAGCAAAGGAGGTCGTCGGTTTTGGATCACGGTTCAGGGACTTTACGCTTAGCGTTGATTGCCCATGATGCCAAGAAAGCGGAAATGATCCGGTTTGTTCAGACCCACAGGGAGGTTTTGGCCCGCTGCCAGTTGACCGCCACCGGTACGACCGGAAAACTCATCCGCCAGGAATCTGGTCTGGACGTAACCACGGTCTTGTCGGGGCCCCTCGGCGGGGATCAGCAGATCGGCAGCCGCATCGCCAGCCAAACGCTGGACATGGTCGTGTTCCTGCGCGATCCTTTGACAGCTCAACCGCACGAGCCGGATATTTCCGCCTTGCTGCGTCTTTGTGACGTGCATAATATTCCCTTGGCAACCAATTGGGAGAGCGCCCACATTTTAATCGAACATATCAAAAAGAAACTGGGGGCTTGATAAGATGGGTCTTGATAAGATGGGTCTTGATAAGATGGGTCTTGATAAGATGGGTCTTGATGAGATTAGACAATGGCGACTATTAGAAATAGAAATTTTACACTGGGCAATAACTCCTCTACACTAAGAGATGACAAGCGAAAGAGAAAGGAAAGTGGGACAAATGCGCGTTGTCATTATTGGGGGAGTGGCCACCGGACCCAAGGTTGCGGCCCGTCTGCGCCGTCTGCGGCAAGATGCGGAGATCGTTATTATTGAGCAGGGGAACCTGATTTCCTACGGCGGGTGCGGCTTGCCGCTCTATTTGGGCAATATGGTTCCCGAAATGGATGAACTCATGCGGACTTCGACTGGCGTACTTCGTGATCGAGAATACTTTCTCAAATACAAGGGGATCGACGTCGTGACGGCCACCCGGGCCGAAAGCATAGAGCGGGACAAGAAAAGGGTCTCCTTGCGTTCTCTGACGACGGGGGAAGAATGGTCTCTGGACTATGATTACCTGGTTCTGGCGACTGGCGCGCGGCCTTTCCTGCCGCCGCTGCCGGGAACCGGTCTGGAGGGTGTCTTTCCCTTGCATCACCCGGATGACGCGGCGGCCATCCGGCAGTTGGTCAGGCAAAAGCAGGTGAAAAACGTCACCATTATCGGGGCGGGTCTCATCGGGTTGGAAGTGGCGGATGCCTTAAGCCATGCCCGGGTGAATGTGACGGTCTGCGAATCAGAAGGACAGGTCTTGCCGAGACTGTTGGACAGTGATATGGCCCCCCTGGTGGCGAGAGAGATGAAGAAACGGCACGTCGTCTTGCGCTTGGGCTGCCTGGTGACGGAATTGGAGGATGACGGCAAAGGCCGGGTCTCCGGAGTGCGCAGTCGGGATGAACGCTGGGATGCCGATTTGGTGATCATGAGCGTGGGAGTTCGCCCCAATGTGCGTCTGGCAGAGGAGGCTGGGCTCTCCTTGGGAGTGGCGGGTGCGATTCGGGTCGACGAGCACCTGCAGACCGACGACCCGTATATCTACGCGGCGGGAGATTGCGCTGAGCAAAAGCATCGCCTGACGGGAAAACCCGTCTTCATTCCTTTGGCTTCGACGGCGGCCAAACAGGGCCGGGTTATTGCGGACAGACTGGCCGGATTGGACTCGTCTTTTGCCGGAGTTGAGGGAACTTCTGTCATGCAGGCTTTTGATTTGAACGTCGGGCGGACGGGACTCAGTGAAGAGGAGGCCGTAAAGGCCGGCTATGACTGCGTGGCTTTGGTTGCCAGCGGCTATGACTCAACCCATTATTACGCTCTCCATGCCGGTATTGTCCTCAAACTGGTGGCCGAACGGACATCCGGAAAACTGCTGGGTGCCCAGGTGTGCGGGCTGGGTGATGGGATTAAGCGTCTGGACGTCTTGGCCACGGCGATGAGTTTCGGAGCGACGGCGCGGGATTTGGCCGATTTGGATTTGGGCTACGCTCCTCCTTTCGCCACAGCCGTGGACACGGTGATCCAGGCCTCTTATGCCTTGGAGAATAAAAGGACCGGCAGAGTGCACAGTATCTCCGCACGGGTGTTGCGCGGGCTCATCCGAGAAGGGACCGGCCCCCTCGTCCTGGATGTGCGCGAACAGGATGAGGTTGATGCCGATCCGCTTCAGGTTCCCAACGTCATCCATATGCCGCTGAGCCGGCTGAGAGAGACCTATCGGGACTTGCCGGTGTCCTCCGGCTTGGTTACCGTTTGCGGTTTGGGTATCCGGGCCTATGAAGCCGCTTGTTTTCTCCAGAGTAAAGTCAAAGGAGACATTTCCTTTATGGAGGGGGGAATGGCGGTTTGGCAGGCCTTCGCCTGAAGGACCCTATGGGCATCGTCGCTCCCCCGGCCCGCCATCTTTATCACCCCGTTTTTTGGGGAAGGGCCGGCGGTCCCGGCTATAGTAGGCATAAGTTTTTCGAATAGTGGCATAAGAAATGCTAACTTTACAGATGGGACGGGGATGTTTACACTGAAAGTGATATTATTAACAAATGGGAGGAAGGGATTAGGGCAATGTTTTTGACATTGTACAGTTTACTGGCCATCATCTTATTTCTGGCTTTTTCCGCCTATAAAGCTGCCGAGTATGCCAAGATGCCGATGCACGGACGGTTGGATTTGTATCCAATACCTAAAGAGGGCGGAAGACTGGAATACGGAGGATCGTATTACGAGGAACTGGAGTGGTGGCGCAAGCCAAGGCATGTTTCTCATGGGGCGGAAATCATCGACATGCTGAAAGAGATGCTCTTCATTAAGAAACTGTTTGACAATCAACGTCCCCTGTGGTGGCTTTCCTATGCTTTTCATTTGGGGATCTATTGTCTGATGGGTTGGACTGTGCTTTTGACCGTGTTGGCGGTGGCCGGCTTAAACGGAGTCGCGGTCATGGGTGCCGGGGCGGGCATTATACTGGTCCTCAAGATACTTTTGGGCATCGCCGGGGTGGCCGGCTTCCTTTTAGCGCTTATCGGCTCCGCAACTCTGCTGATCAGACGGATGGCGGACGGCTCTCTCAGGCGTTACACCACGCCGCAGGAGTATTTCAATTTGCTGCTCATTTTCGTGGTTCTCTGTACCGGGATTTACGCCTGGAGCCTGGCTCCTTCTTTCGACCGGCCTCTTCGGGTGATGGAGCAGGCCCTCTCTCTTCAACCTTTAGTTTTGAGTGGGGCGGGGGTTCTACACGTTGTCCTTTTGGGTATTATGTTTTTCTATATTCCACTGAGCAAGATGAGCCACTATGTCGGCAAGTATTTTAGTTTCCATAAGGTACTCTGGGATAACAGCCCGAACACGCCCGGCAGTGCCATAGGTAAAGAAGTGGAGAAAGCCGCGGGCTACCGGCCGCACACTTCGTGGTCCGCTCCGCATATCAAGGGGAACGGTGCCACTCCGGGCAAAACTAACTGAGGCTAAAGGAGTGTTCCTATGGAAAACGTTAATGATTTAAAGCCTTCGGATCTGGGGCGACCCGACGGGCAATTGACGAAGCTGGATAAATTGATGGATCTGCCCGCCCCTTATGACAAGCCCGGCATGGAACCGGATTTTAAAGAGATCAAACCGGCGTGGCAAGAAAAGTATTGTACGACTCTGGACGGTTTTGTCGGTGTGGACACTTTGCAGCGACCCAAGACCAAAGAGGAAGAAGACGAGTTCGTGCGCAAGTTCCTCAGCGGCTTGGAGAAGATCTTCACGGATGCGAATAACAGTTCTTTGCAGCCTTTGAGTCTGACCTTTGAGTATTGCGCCAAGTGTAACACCTGTTCGGAAGCCTGCCATATTTATGAGGCGTCCGGGCACAATGAACTTTATCGTCCGATTTTTCGCTCCGAGGTCTTGCGCAAGATTTACAAGAAGTACTTTACCAAGAGCGGTAAATTGCTGGGCGGATTTGTGGGTGCGGACATTGATGTCAACTGGGAGACGATTGCCCGCTTAGGCGAATTGGCCTACCGTTGCAATCTCTGCCGCCGTTGTGCTCAGACCTGTCCTTTGGGACTGGACAATTCCATCATGGCGCGGGAAATCCGCAAGATCTTCAGTCAGGAGATGGGAATCGCGCCCACCCCTTTGCACAATAAAGGAAGCGTCCTGCAGCTTAAGACCGGATCCTCGACCGGGATCAACAAGGCCGCTTTTCTCGACAACATTGAATTTATGGAAGAGGATATCGAAGAGCGCACAGGGCTCAAGATTAAAGTTCCCGTGGATAAAAAGGGCGCCGATATTCTCCTCATTCACAATGCGGGTGAGTTTGTCTCCTGGCCGGAGAACCCGGCGGCTTTCGCCATTCTCTTTGAGCGGGCCGGCCTGAACTGGACCCTCAGCAGTTCGCTCATAGGTTATGACAGTGTGAACTATGGTATCTGGTATGATGACACGCAGGCCAAGAAAATCGTACAGGAACAGCAGAAAGCGGCCCAAGAGTTGGGCGTCACGCGCATCGTCATCGGGGAGTGCGGGCACGCTCATAAAGCGGCGGCTCTGGTCGGTGACCGTATAGTTTACGGAGAGGATAAAGTTCCGGTGGAAAGCTTCCTGCCCTTACTCTGGGATGCGGTGCAAAAGGGAGCCTTTAAGTTTGACCCCAGTCGGAACGATTTCCCGGTTACTTTGCATGACCCTTGCAATGTGGTCAGGGGTATGGGGATCGTTGAACCCCAGAGAAATATTCTCAAGATCATTGCCCCCAAATTCCGCGAGATGACCCCCCATGGGGTTTACAATTACTGTTGCGGGGGTGGCAGCGGTTTTGCCATCATGAATTCGCTCAATTTCCCTGATTTTCGTAACAAGGTGAGCAGCCGGATGAAGTTCAAGCAAATTTTGGACGCTTTCGCCGACACGGCCGCCGACCCGACCATCCTGAAATATGTCTGCGCTCCCTGTTCTAATTGCAAAGGAGCGATTCGGGACATTTTCGAGCACTATGAAGCTACGACCAAGTTCAACATTCATTACGGCGGCTTGGTGGATTTGATGGTCAACGCTCTGGCTGACCTGCCTCGGCCATTCCTGACCTTCGACGAATAACCGGCTGTTGCGATCAGACGCGCTTGCTGAAAAACCCCGGATCATAAGGTGATCCGGGGTTTGTATTATGGAGGGCATCCCGTCGGGCAGTGGCCTTATCCGGGTTTCCTCGGCCCTCCATTGCAGGATATTATGAGCCGAATGTAGAATGATAATGAATATAGATAATAACAGTATGGTATGTCGGCCGCGGGGCGGGCTAAGTTGCGCCGAACGAAAGGAGGAAGGGCGGTGTCCTGTGTCGGTCCGGATAAGGCACGGGGTCGCCCGCGAATTGATGAACCCTATTGCTGAGGAATTAAACGAAAAAATACGCCGGGGAAATCCGTACGCCTACGAGCTGCTCTCCGGGCTGGGGCGGGAACTTTATTTTCCCAAGGGTATCTTGACCCAGTCGGCCGAAGCAAAAGAACAGGCACACCGTTTTGACGCCACGATTGGAATCGCGACCGAGGACGGTCAGCCCCTCTATTTGCCCTCCATTCAACAGACTTTGTCTGCTTACGAACCGAGCGAACTCTACCCTTATGCTCCGGCAGCGGGTAAACCGGAACTCAGACAGGCTTGGCGGGATAAAATGCTGGCGGAAAACCCGTCTTTACGGGATAAGTCGTTCAGCCAGCCGGTCGTGACCAATGCCTTGACCCACGGCTTGAGTATCGTCGCCGACATGTTTGCCGAGGCCGGGGATGTCGTGATTTTGCCGGATAAGTTGTGGGGGAACTACAACTTGATATTCTCCGTGCGCCGCGGGGCCGAGGTGGAGAGGTTTCCGTTCTTTTCCACTGAGGGCTTGTTTAACGTCCGGGGGCTGAGAGAAACTCTCCTTAAGCAAAAAGCGCGCAAGAAAGCGATTCTGGTTCTCAACTTTCCCAACAATCCAACCGGGTATACCCCGGGCGAGCGGGAGGCCTCGGGCATTGTCGAGGCCGTGCGGGAAGCCGCTGGAGCAGGGATCAATCTGGTCGTGGTCACGGATGACGCTTATTTTGGTTTGTTCTATGAAGACTCGCTCAAGGAATCCCTCTTCGGACGTATGGCCCAGATTCACCCTCGGGTTTTGGCTGTCAAAGTGGACGGTGCCACCAAGGAGGAGTATGTTTGGGGTTTCCGGGTTGGCTTTTTGACATTCTCCGCCGGGCATCCGGAAGTTCATCGGGCTTTGGAAAATAAAGTCATGGGGTGTATACGGGGTACGGTTTCCAGCGTGACTCGTCCTTCCCAATCCTTTGTTTTGCGCGCCCTTAAGTCGAATACCTTTAGAGAAGAGAAGGAGGAAAAGTACCTCCTCTTGAAAGAAAGGGCCTTGGAAGTAAAGAGGATCTTGGCTGCGGATAAATTTGCCCGGGCTTGGGAACCCTACCCTTTTAATTCGGGCTATTTCATGTGCCTGAGGCTCAAGAGCGTCAAGGCTGAAGCCTTGCGGCTCCATCTTCTGCGGCGATATGGAGTGGGAGTGATTTCTCTGGGGGATTCTGACTTGCGCATCGCCTTCTCTTCTGTCGCCAAGGAGGATCTGGCGGAGTTATTTGAACTCATCTATCAGGGTGTGAAGGACTTGGCACACCCGGAGGATTAGAACACCCGAAGGATGCGAACACTCGGTCCGTCCATGAGCCGGTTGCGCGCGAGGTCTCGGTGAGCCTTCGGCGAGACGCTCAGGAGTGCGGAGGGGCGCGGGGGACCACTTGGCGATAGACCGGGAGTGCGAAGGGGCTCGAAGGCTGATTGTTGATAGACTAGGAAGGCGAAAGGGCTTGGGCGGCAGACGGGTAGAGGCAACCCGGAGGGAGGGAGTCTAGGCAGCCTGGAGGAAGGATCGGTTTCAGATGATTATATCCGCCAGCCGGCGCACGGATTTGCCGGCGTTTTTCAGTCCCTGGTTTATGGGTCGGCTGCGGGCAGGGTACTGCACGGTTACCAACCCTTTTAACAGCAAGCAAGTGAGCCGGGTTTCCTTGCTCCCCGAGGATGTGGATGTCATTGTTTTTTGGACCAGGGATTCGCGCCCTCTCCTGCCCCATTTGCCGGAAATTGAGCGGCGAGGTTTCAGGTACTACTTTCAGTTTACCATTACCGGCTATGAACACGTCTTTGAACCTCTGGCGCCTGCGCCGGAGGTTGCCATTGCTTCTTTTCATAAGCTGGCCCGAATTGTGGGTCCGGAGAAAGTTATTTGGCGTTACGACCCGATCGTACTCAGCAATGTGACAGATGCCGCCTATCACTTGCGGAATTTTGCCCGCCTGACCGAACAACTCGCTCCCGCGACCGAAAGAGTTGTGCTAAGCATGGTCGATGATTACCGCCAAACGCTCTCCCGCTTTAAAGAATTGGCCCGAAGAGGGATCGAGGTGCGCACCCGGGTTCCGGCCGAAGAACTGGGGACTTTGCTGGGACAATTGGCGAAGATTGCCGGCGAAGCGGGTTTGGAGGTGACGAGCTGCGGTGAGGGGAGTGCTTGGCTGGCTTATGGGGTGCGCCCGGGTGCCTGCATTGACGGGGAGTATATACGCCGGGTTTTCGGGGTCAACCTGTCTTTGAGCAAAGATAAAGGGCAGCGCCCGGGGTGTGCCTGCGTGCGGAGCAAAGACATCGGGGCTTACGGGACCTGCCGTCACGGTTGCCTCTATTGTTACGCGGGCTCGCTCGCCGATGGCTGGCGCAACCTCGCCCGACATCGCCGGGAGGCACATGGGCTCTTACTGCCAAGGTGATAGCATCCCATGCGATAGCCTGTAGAAGTCCTGCCAGAAGAGTCATTTGTCGTCCGGACAGCCGGAATATTTCACTAGACTCTTTCGCTATTTGGACGTATCCAGGTCGTACGGAGTGACCTGATAAACGTAATAATTGAGCCAGTTCGAATAAAGAAGGTTGGCGTGGGAGCGCCAGGTCTGCAGGGGCTGACGGTCGGGATTATCTTGAGGGAAGTAGTTTCGGGGCGGCGCTTGCTCCAGACCTCTGGCGCGGTCACGCTCATACTCGGCTTTAAGGGTGCCGCGGTCATATTCGGAGTGTCCTGTGACGTAGATTTGCCTGCCATCCCTCGAAGAGACGATGTAAACACCGGCTTCTTCGGATTCGGCCAAGATTTCCAGATCCGGGACCCGCTCGATGTCTGCCCTGCGCACTTCCGTGTGGCGGGAATGCGGTACGTAAAAAAGGTCGTCAAACCCGCGCAAGAGCGTCATGCCGTTGAGGCCGGACTTATTGGCCCGGTGCGGAAAGACGCCGAATATTTTGCGCTCCAGGGAATACTTCGGAATGCCGTAATGGTGATAGAGACCGGCTTGTGCTCCCCAGCAGATGTGAAAGGTCGAGGTGACGTGGCTGACGGTCCAGTCCAGGATGCCCTGCAGTTCCCGCCAATAGTTAACCTCCTCAAACGGCAGGTGTTCGATGGGGGCGCCGGTAATGATCATACCGTCAAAACGGCGGCTGTGGATCTCGGCAAAAGTCTTGTAGAAGGCGTTAAGGTGCTCCTGAGAAGTGTGTTGGGATTCGTGAGTTATCGGGTGCAATAGGGTGATCTCCACCTGTAGGGGAGTGTTGCCGAGGAGACGGAGCAGGTGGGTCTCCGTGGCTTCCTTGGTCGGCATTAGGTTCAATATGACGATGCGTAAGGGCCGGATATCCTGATGAAAGGCTCGGCTCTCGCCCATGACAAAGATGTTTTCCTTCTGCAAGATTTCCATGGCAGGCAAATGATCCGGTACGGTGATTGGCATGTCTTTTACCCCCGCTCTACTCTATTTTTTCAATACTCCTTGTACTTCCGCGGTCCCGGTCTCCACTATTCTTCATGTACTTTTGAATATATGCGATTAAAAAAGGACAAAGAAAATCTCTTCGAGAGAAGAGATTTTCTGCAGGCATAACGAGTACGCCTCTCTCATCTCTCAAGGACCGTGCCTTGCAGGAATTGGCACCTCTGCAGCAAATCTGCCGGTTGCCGGGCTTCATCGGGCCAGTCCCTCAGCCGCTCTTGATGAGGATCTATTTAACTGAACTAGCTGGACTTAATCTACCTTAACTTATCTAACCCAATCTAATCTGACCCAACCTAACCTAACCTAACCTAACCTAACCTAACCCTTAGCCATCCCCTTTTATAGAACACTTGACAGAGATATTCAGTGTATGTGTAACAGGAATAGTATAGTTGGAGAAGACTTTCTTGTCAAGGCCCGGGGCGGCGCTCAGGGAGGCCCGGTCCACAGATAAAGAAGAGTGGAAACAGTCTAAATATTAGCAGGAATTTGCCGGTGGTCGGCGAATTAAAATACTGAATCGGCAGATACAAAACCGGTCAACTACCCCCACTTAACGCATTAATCGGCGTTTGAAGTGGGGGCTTGGGGAAACGTGTAAGCCAGGCTTATACGCCCTCAAGCCCGGTTGATTAGCCTCAGTGGTCGGGATGTTTACCGAAAGGGGACAGCGAACCATTACGTTAAGCCGGAATAGATAGGCACCCTGGGATCCTCCACACGTCCCAGGCTCTGCGGTGAGTGTTTAAACATCTCTGATGGGTAGGAGAAGTGATGCTCACACACAAACCCGGCATTAACATTGGCAATGTGGACCCACGAGTTTTGGCAGTTCTCGGCTTAATGCACTAAAAACTGCTCCCTATTTTGGGGTAGCAACCCGCATTCATCTCCGACTTTAGAAGTCGGAGCCTTCTGCGGAGTGCTGGTAAATACAAAATAGGAAACCACTGTTTAAGACCGGGAAGCGGAAAGTAAAGGAGGAATGTCCGGTGGCGGAGGATTCGCAGTCTGGCCCGAGCTATGAAGAGGTGCACCGGGATTTCAAATGGGAAGTGGGTGAATATTTCAATTTCGCCCGTGATGTCATAGACCACTGGGCTGAAACGCCGGAGAAACTGGCACTTTGGTGGGTCGACGATGCCGGACGGGAAGTGAAAAAGACTTTCCGGGAGATTAGCGAGAATTCCAAGCGCTTTGCCAAGTCGATGCAGGCTTTGGGTATCCGGCGGGGAGACGTTATTATGGTAATCTTGCCCCGCTATGCGGAGTGGTGGGAGATTTTCATCGGTGCCCTGCGCCTGGGCGCCGTGATTGCTCCGGGTACCACCCAGCTGACGGCGAAGGATATCCAATACCGGGTGCAGGCGGCTCAGGCCGCAGCTTTCATTAGCGACGAAGAGACAGCGCCTAAGCTGGAAGAAGTTTTGGCCGCCTGTCCCTCGCTGCGGGTGAAAATGATCGCGGCTGCCCGGCGCGAGGGCTGGGTAAACTACGATGAGGCTTTGAGTGGGGTTTCTTCCGAGTTTGAAACGGCAAATACCCGGAGCGACGAAAACGCCCTCATGTATTTCACGTCGGGGACGGTCGGCTATCCGAAGATGACGGTTCACACCCACGCGTCGTATCCTTATGGCCATATGGTGACCGGAAAATACTGGCTTGATCTGGGACCGGATGATTTGCACTGGAACTTGAGTGATACCGGCTGGGCCAAAGCTGCCTGGAGCAGCATTTTTGGCCCTTGGAACATGGGGGCGGCCATCTTTGTTCACCATTCGAACCGTTTTGACCCCAAAAAGACCTTGGAACTTTTGCAACAGTACCCCATTACAACCCTTTGCGGAGCCCCGACCAACTACCGCATGCTGGTTCTGGAAGATCTAAAGCAGTACAAATTCCCCACGCTTCGTCACTGTGTCGGAGCCGGTGAGCCGCTGAATCCCGAAGTGATCAAGGTTTGGCAGGAGGCGACTGGTCTGGTCATTCGTGATGGTTACGGGCAAACGGAAACCGTGCTGGTTCTGGGTAATTTCCCCTATTTCGAGCCCCGTTTCGGTTCCATGGGCAAGCCGACGCCCGGATTTGATGTGCAGGTTGTTGACCGGGAAGGGAATATAGCTCCGGCGGATGAAGAGGGTGACGTGGCTATTCGGGTGGAGCCCGTTCGGCCGGTTGGCCTTTTCAAAGAGTATTACGGGGATCCGGAGCGGACCGCTTCCACCTACCGCGGCGACTGGTACCCAACTGGGGACCGGGCTTACCGTGATCGGGACGGATACTTCTGGTTTGTCGGGCGCTCCGACGACGTCATTCTGACCTCCGGTTATCGGATCGGTCCGTTTGAGGTGGAAAGTGCCATTTTGGAGCACCCCGCCGTTGCCGAATCGGCGGTTGTCTCCAGCCCGGACGACCTTCGGGGCGAGGTCGTGAAAGCTTTTGTCATTCTGGCTCCCGGGTATGAGGCCAGTGATGAGTTGAAAAAAGAACTTCAGGAACACGTCAAGCGTGTCACCGCACCGTACAAGTATCCGCGCAAGATCGAGTTTGTGACCGCTCTGCCCAAGACGGTCAGCGGCAAAATCCGCAGGGTGGAGCTGAGGAGACGAGAATGGGAAGGGTATAAGCGCCCCGCGTCCTCATCTCAGTGAAAAGGAACATGTCAGTTCCTAGTGAGTACTGGAACTCGAGAATCCTCGCGTTTCAATGCGGGGATGAAGTCAAAGAGCACAACTTCAGAAACATGATTTTTGAAATACGACTCTTGAAACACGATTTCAAAACACAGGAGGACTGCTTATGAGGGGCAGTCCTCTTTACTTATATCCCGAACTTCATCCAGCCATGAGACCCCCACTTCTACAAGCGGGAGTGGTTCCCAGTTCACTCAGAGTCTCCGTACTGGTTCTGCAAAGTCGAGCAGAGTTTGGCCTTTGCGTCCGGGGCGTTGCCCAGAAACATCGAGTTCGGTCATGATTTTTAGCAAAAACCTCAAAAAATCTTCACAGAAAACACCTGTCAATGCCACAAATTTTCGTTATCCTTGTTGTATCAACTTAGCACAGCCGCAGGCAATGGCTGAAGAAATTTCGCATAGGAGGTTAGGTTATGGAGGACGAAATGAACTTGACCCCGGCCGACGATAGGAATGAGAAGAAAGGGCTTGGCGGGGAACAAGAGAGGATTGGCGGGGAACAAGGGCACGTGGAGGAGTCTTCGGCGGGTTTAGGGCTTCCGCAGCAGCCGGCGACCGGAGGGTATCCACAGACTGGGGGGTATCCGCAGAACGGAGAGCATCCGCAGACCGGAAGCGATACGGCGGCCGAGGGGACTTCCGTTGGGGAGAACGGGAGCTCCGGAGCTCCCATAAACACCGGTGTGCTGCAGCCGGAAGACCTGAACCAAACGTTGGTGGGTCAGGGATATGGAGTGGTTCACTCCGGCGGCACCGGTGCGCCGGGAGAACAGCCGCCCGCGGCTGAAAGTCAGAGTACCGTTCCGGGAAGCGGTTCGGCGCCGCAAATTGGGGGTAACGCGCCTGGAAGCGGTTTCACGCCAGAAAGTCGGGGCACTGTTGAAGGAAGCGGCCCGGAGCCGCTAAGATGGGCTAACGTTCCGGGAAGTGGTTCCGCCGGCGGGGCCGGTACTGGGTTGGGAGCGGGACAAGCCTCTCCGAACCCGGCCGGTGTAGTGCCCGGTGGTGGGGGAAGCGGAACCGCCCAGCTTCCGAGGAAGAAAGGTTCCGGCAAACGGATTGTTGCCGTGGTGGCGGGTCTATGCCTGCTCAGCGCCATGGGGGGAGGAGCGGCAGCCCTGTTCTTCACCTCCGGGTTCAACGGTGGTGACCTTCCTTTAACAGCTCAGTCTTCTGCTCAAGTGACGCCGGTCGTCAACCCCGGTCCAACCAATTTTCCCGTGGAGCAGATCGCCAAAAACTTAGCTCCCGCAGTCGTCGGGGTAGCGAACTATCAGGCCAGTCAGAGCAATTTCGGTAATTCCGGTTCGGGCTTGCAAGAAATCGGCAGCGGATCCGGATTTGTCATCAATGCTCAGAAAGGGTACATCGTGACCAACAATCACGTGATTGACGGGGCGCAGAAAATTGTCGTCAGTCTGAGCAATGGCAAGAACTTGGTGGCCAGGGTGGTTGGGGCTGATCCGCGTACGGATTTGGCCGTGCTGCAGATTCCAAGCACCACGGGTCTGACAGCCGTCCGCCTGGGGGACTCCTCTAAACTGCAGGTCGGTGAACCGGTTGTGGCGATCGGCAATCCCGGCGGGAATGAGTTTGCTCGTTCGGTTACCACAGGAGTGGTTTCAGCTACGAATCGGGTGCTTAACCTTCAGGGTGAAGACAGCTTTAACTTGATTCAAACGGACGCGGCTATCAATCCGGGCAACAGTGGCGGTCCCTTGGTGGATTATCAAGGGAAGGTTATCGGAATTAACTCTGCCAAATACGCTCAGCCGGGTTTTGAAGGTATGGGATTTGCGATTCCGATTTCCGATGCGCTGCCCACGATTGAACAACTAATTAAGACGGGTGTTGCGACCCATCCCGCTCTGCTGGTAACCGTCAATGATCAGTATGACAGTTATGCCCAAAGCAACAATCTGCCTCAGGGGGCCTACATTGCCGGGGTCAGCGCCAATGGCCCGGCCGCAAAAGCCGGCCTTAAACGCGGAGATGTGATTACCAAGATCAACAGCAAGCCTGTGCAGAATTCGGCTGATCTCGTACACGACCTCTACCAGTATCAGGTTGGCAACAAGGTGACGGTGACCTTCATTCGCAACGGACAGACGAAACAGGCTCAGGTGACCCTGGGTCAAATCAGTTCCAATGGGCAAGGTTAACCCCTAAAGGGGAAGACTGGTCTAAAAAAGCGGGAGGCCGACCCAGGTGAGGTCGGCCCCCTTCTTTTTTTTTTCTTTTCCTGCATAAAAGCGCAGCTATTCCGTAGGATTTAGAAAACTTGCGTCAGCCGCCTTGATTCAACCGATCGCTTGCTGAGCGATCGCACCTGCCGAGTTTTCTTAACCCTCCATAAAAGCGCAGATATTCCGTAGGATTTAAGAAAACTTGCGTCAGCCGCCCGCGCTGACGCTTGGCGCCTGCCGAGTTTTCTTAACTTTTTTGTAACTTTTATTTAAGCATTCTGTAAGAGATTTTTAAGGTTTTCGGTGTATTCTTATGGTAGTGCAGGCTGCGGCTTGTTCGAGAGCATCGATCGAGTGCGGGGTGGCTCATCTCAGTGTGGTGCACGCTTGTGTCATTGGCCATGGGACAAGGGGTTGGGAGGAAAGTCCATTCCGGAATTTTGAGGAAGAAAGGAGTGAAAAGCCCGGTTTGCGGCGGCTGAGCCGTAGAGGATCGGAGGAATCGCTCCGGCAGCAGGGTGGCTGTACGGCCCATACTAAGGTTGGGGTGAGTCCGGTCCTTGTGCCACTGTCTGTCTGGGAGACCGGGTGCCGTTATGAGCCTAGGATTTTTTTTGACCGCTTCTCTTTTTTCTTTGCTGGGCTACGGACTGTGCTACATCATTATGGTATCGAAAAAAAGCAACGAGGACGAGACCCAAGTATCTTTGCCAAAGGTTCCCTGACCTCTTCGCACGACAATAGCGGACGTGGGCTTCCACGGAGTCGTGATAGAAACTGTTTTCAAAAAAATTCCCGCAAAATACTTTCCATGGTTTACAATGGAATGAGGATGCGGCGGCAAACGGACGACCGCCTGAGGCAGTGTTGACCCAAAAGCTCGCCCTCATGCCCCTGGCTATAGCTTGGCTTTAGCTATGGGGAGATTCAGTTTCTGTGAAGGTGGAGGTATTCGATGAGGGAATTCAAACCCAGGGTTCTGGTGGTTGAGGATGAAGAGCCCATTCGCCGCTTTATAACTCTGAACCTGAATGCGGCCGGCTTTACGGTCAGCGAGGCCGCCAGCGGGGAAGAGGCCTTGTGCCTGGTTGACAGTTTTCAGCCGAAAGTGGTGGTGCTCGATCTCATGTTGCCGGGAATCGGTGGGCTGGAGGTTTGTCAAAAGATTCGGGAAGAGTTTTCGGATATTTTTGTGCTCATGTTGACGGCGAAGGGTTTGGATACCGATAAAATTTTGGGTTTGGAGCTCGGCGCTGACGATTACATGGTCAAACCCTTCAACCCCCTTGAACTTATCGCCAGGGTCAAGGCGATTCTGCGGCGTACCGCGGGCGCTAAGGAGGGCGAAGGCGTCCTCGTATGCGGCAACATCCATTTAAACATCCAAGCCAACAAAGTTTTCAAAGAGGATCTGGAAGTCGACTTGACGCCCATTGAGTTTTCTTTGCTCAGAGTGTTTATGGAGAATCCCGGCAAGGCCCTGAAAAGGGAGGACATGCTCAATTGGGTATGGGGTGAGGATTATTTCGGTGATACGAAAACTTTGGATGTTCACATCCGCCGCCTGCGCGAAAAAATTGAAGACAACCCTTCCCGGCCATCCCATATTAAGACCGTCTGGGGTTCCGGTTACCGCTGGCAGCAGGAGCTTTAGATGAACGGAATCAGGGCAAGACTGACCGCTAATTTCATGTTCATCATCATCATCACCGTAACTATCCTGGAAATTCTGCTGATTTACGCGGTGCGCCAGAATTTCTACGGAAGTTTGGAAAGCAGCCTGACAAACCAGATTAAGATCTCCGCCGATCTCTACGCCAAGTATTTCTCGGACAACTCGTTGCAAGAGAACGTGCTGTACAATGTCGATGCTTTCTGGAACCAAAGCAATGCTGAGGTAGAGATAGTCGACAAATCCGGGACGATTGTGATGGATTCGCTGGGCATGATCCCGCAGGGGAAAGTGATGGACAAGGACATCGGCGAAGCTCTTAAAGGCGGAGCAGGGTCCTGGATTGGAACCTTGAACGGGCAAAAGGTCCTCGCGGTTTCTTACCCGTTGAGAGAAGGCCCGAACATCGTCGGGGCCTTACGTTTTATCAGTTCGCTGCGCGAAGTCGATAAAGATGTGGAAAATACGGCTTCAGTCTTTATTGGCATCGGCTTAGTCGTGATTATGATAGCGGGCCTCATCAGTGTTTTTCTGGCCAACACAATAGTTGTTCCGCTCCAAGAAGTTACCGAAGCGGCGCGCAAGATGGCGGCCGGCGATTTCAGCATACGCAGCCGGAAAGTCCGCTCTGATGAGATCGGTAAACTGTCGGAGACACTCGACTATATGGCCCAGGAACTTATAAAAAAGGAGCAGCTTAAGAACGATTTTATCTCCTCGGTTTCGCACGAACTGCGTACACCTTTGACTTCGATTATGGGTTGGGCCATTACCTTGCAGAACGAGAATTTCCAAGGTAAGGAGACCCTGAACGACGGTCTGGGGATTATTGCCAAAGAAAGCGAGCGCCTTACCCTTATGGTGGAGGAACTTCTGGACTTTTCGAAATTTGTCTCCGGCCGGGTCAAACTGCAAAAGACCGACACGGAGATGACTTATTTCATCGAGCATATCAAGAAACAGTTGACACCTCGGGCGATCCGGGAGAATATTGACTTCGTTGTCAGCTGTCCGGAAGATTTGCCGGTTCTTCATACAGATGCCAACCGGTTGAAGCAGGTATTTATCAATGTCTTGGACAATGCCTTTAATTTTACCCCGGCGGGCGGCCGGGTCACGCTGACCGCGGAAGCGGAGGCAAGGGAATTTATCTTTACCGTGACCGACACCGGATGCGGGATAGCAGCCGATGAACTTCCCAAAGTTAAAGAAAAATTCTATAAAGGCAGGAGTTCAGGTTCCAAGAACGGCATCGGGCTTTCCATATGTCAGGAAATAGTTACTCTGATGGGAGGCAGATTGGAAATTGCCAGTCAACTCGCGGCAGGGACCAAAGTCGTTATCAGTATACCCCGAGAGGAAGCATCCGATCGCCGAAGCGTTTAGAGTGTCGCGCGCCGGGCGAACACTTGCCCCAAGGCGAATGCTAGCCCCAACGAAGCTGCTCCTTGGCCTTCTCGTGACCATACTTCTGCTGAGCGGCTGTTCGGATTCCTCCTGGGCAGGAGCCGGAAAAATCGTTCCCCCGGTGAATAACAATTCTCCGCTGCAAGGGGAATGGATCGTCAAACGGGAATTGGAGACCGGCCGCCGGAAAGAAGGGGGCAGTCAAACCTGGGTGGGAAAGACGGCTCAATTCGCGTCGAATGTGGCCGCTCTGGGTGAATACGTCTGGCACAATCCCGACTATAAAATCAAGCGGGTTAACTCCACAGATTACCTCATGTCCAAATATGTCAATCTTTCCAGTCCCCTGGTGCCAAACGGCCGGGAAGTTTATGTCGTCACCCTGTCTAGTGCCGAAAACTTTCTGGTCGAGGTCATGGAGATTGATTCCTCCCACGCTATTGCTTTCATCCAGAATAGGGCCCTCTACTTGGAAAAAGTGTCGCCGCAAGTGGATTTGCCGCTCATAGCGGCGATAGCCGGCGGGGGGACCCAGGCTGCGGAGGGGAGTTCATCCGCTTCATCGGGAGTACTTCTGGGCTTGCGGGCGCCTGTGACTGCCATGCTTAACGGCAAACCCAGCCGCCAGTATGTTTATCGCACCCTTTGGCTCGCCTCCCGCGCGGGAAAATTTCGTCCCGTTTTACAGCGTCAGGACATCTTTTTTCCTCGCCGGAGCGGGTTTTGGCAGTTGGAGGTGCGCTGGGTTGAAGAAGCGGCGAGGACTGAGGATGTCTTTCTGGCTTATGATGTGTCCACCAAGACCCTCGGCAAGGAAAAGCCCGCTCCCGATGCCGGCTGGTGGCGGGACAGGGCGGGTACGCTGCGGAGAAAAATCGATTACGTGGGAAACGACTACGTCGCGGTGGAAAACAATGGCCAAGGTACCCGGACCAACGGCGGGGGAACTTGGACGAAACAGGATTTACAGGTGCTTCCGGTTGACAAAATCTCCTCGTCTGTCGGCATCAAACTTTCGGACGTAGCGGGACGCCGCGGAGCGGCTGTCTTCAGTGCGGCTCGCGCCCAAGCGAGCCGGCTGCTTAGCAGAGAAGGCTTTTCCGACCAGGACGCGGACCCCTTTGACCAGAATTTCGGCTTAATCCGGCGCAACGGGCATTGGTATTTTCAGGGAAGAATCAACTACCAGGGGCAAGGAAAGCCGGCCCATATGGACTTCAACGTAAACCTCATTCCTCCGGCCAAACTTATCTTTTATGATACGCTCTATTTGAGTTGGCAGAACGTCAAAGACCGAGTGCCTGACGCGGTGGATGCTTTTACGTCCCCCAACCGCAATTTGGCTCTCGTCCTCACAAAAAGCAAGCTTTACGTCTATGCTATGCATCAAGGTCAGTTGAGCGGCAATCCCGAGGCCAGAATTGCCCTGAGGACAGGGGAAAGCGTCGTCATGGCAGAATGGGCAACAGGTGTTTATGTTGAAAATTGGGAGAAAGCGTTCCTGGCGGACGGGGCGAAGGTTTTAGCACAGTAAGAAAGTCGCACACAGAAAGTTTTACCGCAGCAGTAAAGTCTTACATTAGGAGAGTCTTGCACAGCGGATTGATCGGCGGGTTGCCCGGTTCGGACAGCAAAAGACTTACACAGCTTGACGGCCGGATTGGGCCGATCCGGGGCGAAGAAGTCTCGTCAAAACGTTTGTACCACGGATCCACGGAATCCCACGGCTTTTGGCCGTGGCCTAGGTTCCGGCAGGATGTCGCTTGCGGATGAGGAAAAAATAGAAGCCGGCAAACACCAGGGTTAGGATAAGGCCCGCCGCCAGTCCCACCAACTGGTTGAGAGTCAGGGCCGCAGTGCCGAGAATCACGAGCAAGAGTACGATGGCCGCGGCGGCCTTGTAGGGAAAGCCGCCCGCTTTAGGCTGCCGGTTTTCCGGGCTGTGAGCGGTCTTCCAGCGGAAGCGAATATGGGTGATGGCTATGATCAGCCAGTTTAACAACAGCGTGACCCCACTGGCACTGGCAATGTAGGCGAAAATGTTCTGAGGCAGGAGATAAGAGATCCCCACCACGATCAGCAGACAAGCGCTGGACGCGAGAACAGCCGGAAGCGGAACATCCGCCCGGTTGTTTTTTGCCAGGAAGGAGGGGGCATCGTGGCGCTCGGCCAGGGATTTGAGCATACGGGGCACGCCGTACATGTTGGAATTCATGGCCGACAGGATGGCGATCAGGATCACGGCATTGATGATGCCGGTGATGGTGTACATGCCCAAATGTCGGAAGAGGAAGACGAAACCGCTGGCTTTTTGGGGTATCCGATCCCAGGGAACGAGTCCGACCAGGACGGTGATGGATCCTAGGTACAAGACGGCCAGGATGATGTTGATGGCGCCGATGGCTTCAGGAATGGTATTGACGGGATGGCGGGTGTCACCGGTGGCCGGCCCGATGACCTGTTCCCCGGCGTAGGCGTAAAGGACGAGCAGGAGTGAAGTTAAGAACCCGGTTAAACCGTGGGGAAACAGACCGCCATACCCCACAAAATTGGTTAACCCGGGAGATTTGATGCCGGGCCAGAGGTTGCTGAGAAGGATTGCCCCCATGATGATAATGATGAGGAGAACTCCTACCTTGATGAAGGAGAGGATTTCTTCCACGCGGGCAAAAGCCCGCACATTCAGCAGGCCGACGCCGATGATAACAGCGGCAATGATGAGACTAATGAGCCAAATGGGCCAGGTCGGCAGCCAGAACTGGACGGTTAAAGCGGCTGCCACCATTTCTGTGGACAAGGTCAGAATACCGGCCAGCCAGTAAATCCAGCCGGAGATAAAGCCCAAAGCGGGGCCTAAATATTGCCCGGCGTAAACGCTGAAGGAACCGCTGGTGGGCTCGCGCACGCTCATTTCTCCCAGCATGATCATGACCAAGGTTGAGAGGATTCCGCCCACTATGAACGAAAGAATAATGGCCGGTCCGGCTTGGTTGATGGCCATGCCGCTGGCCACGAAAATTCCGGAGCCGACGGCACCGCCTATCCCCAGCATGGTCAGACCCAAAACGTTGAGGCGGCCTTTGGGGTGGTTTTTGTTGGCTTGGGCTTGTGTTCCGGAAGTCGTTTTCCGGGCGGGGTTCGCGAGCAAGGCTCGGTTTTTGCTTTTTTCCATTTCCAGATTTTCCTCCGCAAGGTTGATCCTTTTTAATCCGTCCATGTCGCTGAGGAACCCGAATCTCTGATCAGTTAGGTCTATGGCTCTCAGGTCTCCTTAGTGTTCGTATTTTTGCCCAATAGAATTCATCCTGTCCGGAAATTTCCACCGTAAAGCTGTCCAATACAGTCCGTCATTTTAATCTTTATACATTAACGCTTTAATATCTTCATTAACGCTTTAACATGCGAATTTAAAACCCGGTGAATGGGGAGCGTTGGTAAGCAGTTCTAAAAGAGATTCCAGCCATTTTAAGGAAATTCTAATTGAAAGCCGAAGAAGTAAAAATTTGAATTTACATATGGACAGGACGGGGTTGATTGAGTACAATTGGATCTAGCTAAGATGTTTCAAAGTTCGGTATAATACTGTATACGGGGTCGGGTAAGGTCCTGATCCGGTTTCAAAAGAAGATTTGTTGGGAAAGCGGTCGGGTCGGTGAGACAAGGTTAATCTTGAGGAGAGTTAATTTTGACGAGGCTTAATAATTCGACAAGATTAACGACTAGAAACTGGGCGGAGGGGAACTATGGAAGAAGAAAAAAATCAGTGGGATTATGGGGAGACGCCTGGCGCAGATTGCGCAAGAACCCGGTGGCTATGGCGGGTTTGGTGATCGTGGCGCTGATGACTCTGATGGCTATCTTGGCGCCGGTCATATCGCCCCATGATCCGAACCATCAGTACATGAACAGGGGACTGACTTCAATGGGAGCCCCGGTGGGACCGAGTTCCTTTTTCCTGTTGGGAACGGATCAAAACGGGCGCGACTTGCTGAGCCGGATGATTTGGGGCGCCCGGATTTCCTTGACCTTAGGGGTCGTGATTAATTCCCTCAACGCGGTGATTGGTATTTTCCTGGGCGTCATTTCCGGGTATTTCGGGAAATTCGTGGATACCCTGGTCATGCGCCTGACTGACATTGTCCTGGCCTTTCCCTTCTTGCTCCTCATGATTGCCTTGCTGGCGGTTTTGTCCCCCGGCATGGAATCCATCATCATCGGCTTTGTCCTGGTCGGCTGGGCTCAGTATGCCCGCCTCGTACGAGGCCAGGTCTTGAGTGTCAAAGAAATGGAGTATGTCCAGGCGGCCCGTGCCTTGGGAGTGTCGACTCCCCGGATCATTTTCCAGCACATTTTACCCAACGTCATCGCTCCGATCATTGCTCTCTTTGCGCTGGGTGTCTCCTGGGCGATTATGGGGGAAGCGACCGTGAGTTTTCTCGGTTTGGGAATTCAAGCGCCGACCGCCAGTTGGGGAACGATGATTGAAACCGGCGCTTCTTGGATTACGTCCGCACCCTGGCTGGTCATCTATCCCGGCATCCTGTTGTTGATTACCGTGTTGGGGTTCAATTTACTGGGGGATGGATTGCGTGACGCGCTGGATCCTCACCTGCGGCGTTAGTTCCGGTCGGCCCGCCTCCGGAGAGCTGCGTGCCCGGCGCCTGTGAGCGCAGCCAACTGAGGCGAAGCGTGCCCGTGAGTGAACCGCGGAGGGGGGGACCGTTGCGCCACGAACCATAATTAATGTCACGAACCATAAATAATTAAGTAAAGGGGGGAGCGGCCGGAAGACCATAGTGCCCGCGTATTACGCGCGTTGCAATGTATCTACGTCTACAATGTACCTACGTCTCAAAGAACATAAGGGGGAAACAGGATTGAAAAAGCTTGGAGCCAAGAAATCGGCGGTGGCCGGGGTTCTGGCCGCGTCTATGTTGATCGTCTCTGCCTTGAGCGGGTGTGGCCAAACCAATACGCCACAGACTCAACAGCAGTCAGCGAGCAGCAATGCCACTCCTCAAATGGGCGGGGTGCTGCGCACCTGGAAACAGTATGATCCCAAATCTTTGGACCCCACCGACTGCGGGGATACTGATTCCTACGATATCCAGCAGAACATCTATGACGGCTTGGTCATGTGGGATAAGTCCGGCAAAGAGATCGTGCCGGATCTGGCGGCGGCCATGCCTACGATCACTAACGGCGGCAAGACTTACACTTTCCAGCTGCGCAAAGATGTCACATTCCAGAATGGGGATCCGTTCACGGCTGCCGATGTTGTATATTCCTTTAACCGTGAAGCCTCGAAGAGTATCGCTTCGCCCGGAGAATCCTATTTCTCCATGATTAAAGGGATGGACGATGTCTTTACCGGTAAGGCGAAAACTGTTTCCGGGGTGGTTGAGAAAGGAAAATACACGGTTGAGTTCGACTTAACCCAGCCTACGCGTACATTTGTTGATGTTCTGGCCATGCCCTATGCTTTCATCGTGGACAAGAAGTACACTTCGGCCTTGCCGAATCAGGCAGCTCTCTCTCTGCATCCGATCGGCACAGGGCCATTCACGTTCAAGGAATGGAAAAAAGGACAGGACATTGAACTGGTGCGCAATCCCCATTATTATCTGAAAGACGCCCAGGGCCGGCAGCTGCCTTACATGGCCGGGATTACCTGGACGCTCGGGTATGGGAATTCCGTGGCTTACCTCAAATTTAAGGACAAAAAGCAGGATTTCTCCTTGATTCCGACTTCGGACTACGTGAGCACACTGAACGATCCGAACATGAAAAACGATATTACCAGCCTGGTCGAGAACGACTATTTCTATATCGGCGGCAATATCAAGAAAGCGCCCTGGAACAAGAAGCCGGTCAGACAAGCCATGGAATATGCCATTAACAAGGACGCTTTAGTCAAACTCTACAACAAAAGGATTGTAGCGGCGTGGAGCATCCTGCCGCCCAACATGCCCGGCTATCAGGAGAACCCGTCAGGTTACAAGTATGATCCGGCCAAGGCCAAGGAACTTCTCAAAAAGGCCGGCTACACCAACGGGCTTCCCGGCGTACACCCGATGGTTTATGTCAAGAATAGCATCCGTGACGTTTTGGCGGCCAATATCCAGGCTCAGCTGGCGGCGGTCGGCATCAAGATTACTTTGGACGGTGTTCCTTTCCCGAAATACCTTGATGAGGTGACGAAAGGGAAGGAAGATATGGTCTACGGGGGCTGGATGCAGGACTATCCCGATCCCGACGACTTCCTGAACATTCTCTTCAACACCAACCAGATTCCTTCCAACAACAATGTGGGTTACAGCAATCCCACCGTGGACAAGCAACTCAATCAACTGGCTACGGTGACGGATCTTCAGAAGGCGATCCCGGGCTATCAGGCGGTTGAGAAACAAATTCTCGATGACGCGGCGATTGTCCCGCTCTATCACGACAAAGAAGCTTACCTCATTCAACCTTGGGTGCATAATTCGCAACTGCATCCCGTCTATCCTTACTTCTACTATTGGACGATGTGGATCGATCAGAAGGCCGAGCAGGCCGCAACCAAAGGCTGAGCGAGCCGCGGCTGAGTGAGCAACCTTCGTTGCCACAGATGTCAGCAAGTGAATAACCTCGGTGTTGAGAAAGAGAGCGGTGCCCCTAGGTCTCTAGGAGCACCGCTTCCTGGTAGAGATTTGTCAATGACCAGAACCGGATGAGCCTATGGCCGCTCCACCCGGGTCTGTGAGAGTAGATGCGTTGGGAGAGGGAAGCGGCGCTGTGGGCGAACCAACGCGTGGGCGAACCAAGTGCGCTTTCTAACAAAGATAAGCCGAACCGGGTGTTTGGCTGAAAAGAGGGGATAGCATGCTCAGTTATCTTATACGCAGGACATTCTGGATGATCGTTACGCTCTTTTTCATTGTCTTGATTGCGTTCGTCATCAACTTTGTCGTTCCGGGCAACCCGGCCCGGACTATTGCCGGTCCTAAAGCGTCTCCGGAAGTGATTAAAGCGATTGAGGAAAAGTACGACTTGAACAAGCCGGTCCCTGTGCAGTTCGAGCACTATTTCGTTAATTTGTTGCATGGTGATCTGGGGATATCTTACCGTACAAATGAGAGCGTAAACAGCGAGTTGCGGACAGCCTTCCCCAAGACGATGTATTTAGGGTTCAGCGTATTTTTTCTCAACGTCTTAATTGGGGTTCCGACCGGCATCTACGCGGCTATTAAGCGCAGCAAGTTTATGGACCACGTCATACTCATCAGCAGCTTGGTGGGGACTTCGGCCCCAACCTTCTGGATAGGGTATATTCTCCTCTTCGTCGTCGGCTACAAGCTGAGCCTGCTGCCGATTGGGGGTTACGGGGGGATAAGCCACGTCATCTTGCCTGCGTTTACCGTCTCTTTGGCTTCAGCAGCCGGTTACGTCCGGGTGGTGCGGACGAGTATGCTCGAAGTCCTGGGGACGGATTATGTGCGCACGGCGGAAGCCAAGGGCCTGTCCCAGTCCACCGTGATATTAAAACACGCCTTCCGCAGTTCCGTGATTCCGCTCATCACTTACGCGGGCATGGATTTGGGAACTCTGATGGGAGGCTTGATCGTGACCGAGGGCATCTTCGGCTGGCCCGGGATCGGCCAGATGGCAGTGACGGCCATCAATTACCAGGACATGCCGACGATCATGGGTGTGGTCTTGGTCGCCGCGGTGGCCGTTGTCATTGCCAATTTTGTGGTGGACATTATCTATGCGCTGGTGGACCCGAGGATTTCGTATTGAGTCATTGAGCGGATGGCATAGTATCTGCGCCTTTGTCGCTATGAGAGAGATTAGGAGGAGTGAAGGTGGCGGAATCTATTTTAGAGGTCAAGGATTTACGCACATACTTTTATACGGAGGCCGGAGTCGTCAAGGCCGTGAACGGCGTCAATTTTCGCTTGGAAAAAGGGCAGTCTCTCGGGGTTGTGGGTGAGTCCGGTTCGGGCAAGAGCATCACAGCGCTTTCGATTATGGGCTTGATTAAGCCGCCCGGCCGGGTCATCTCGGGTGAGATACGGCTCCAAGGCCAGGATCTGCTGAAAAAGAGTCGCAAGGAATTGGAGAAAATCAGGGGCAATGACATTGCCATGATATTCCAGGACCCGATGACCTCGCTCAATCCCGTTCTCCGAGTCGGGGAGCAGATCGCCGAAGCGGTTGTACTCCACCGTAAGGTGAACAGAAAAGAGGGCTGGAATGTGGCCCTTGAGATGCTGAAAAAGGTTGGCATACCCGAGGCGGAGGACAGGATCCGGCGCTTTCCGCACGAGATGTCCGGCGGAATGAGACAGAGGGTGATGATCGCCATCGCGCTCTCCTGCAACCCCAAGGTGCTGATCGCGGATGAGCCGACCACCGCTCTGGATGTGACGATTCAGGCCCAGATCCTGGATTTGATCCGTTTGCTGCAGAAAGATTTTGAGACGGCCACGATCATGATCACGCATGACCTGGGAGTGGTCGCCGAAGTATGCAGAAACGTAATGGTCATGTATGCCGGACAGCCGGTAGAGTACTCCGATGTCACGACTGTTTTGGAACAGCCCAAACATCCGTATACTTGGGGCCTTTTGTCTTCCCTGCCGAAGCTGAATGCCTCGGGCAAGCAGCGGCTGACCCCTATTGACGGCATGCCGCCGGATCTGGGCAACCTGCCGGAGGGGTGCGCTTTCGCGCCGCGCTGTCCCCATAAAAAGCCCGTTTGCGAACGTCAGGAACCGTCCGGAAAGTGGCTGAGCCCGGGGCATTTCGTGCGCTGCCACCTTTATGAGGCATAGGGGGGAAAGAGATGGCTAATTCGATCAAGGATAAAATAGTGGATCAGGCTGAAAAGGGCGGAGAAAATGTCCTTCTGGATGTACGGAACTTAAAACAGTATTTTCCGGTCAAGAAAGGGGTGCTGCAGCAAGTCGTCGGCCAAGTCAAGGCCGTGGACGGGGTGAGTTTCCGGGTGTTCCCCGGTGAAACGCTGGGCTTGGTCGGCGAGAGCGGCTGCGGCAAAACGACTGCAGGGAGAAGCATTCTGAGATTGACCGATCCGACGGGTGGGGAAATCATTTACAAGGGTCAGCATCTGGAGAAGTTGTCGCCCCGGGGAATGCGTCCCTTTCGCAGGGAAATGCAGATCATTTTCCAGGATCCGTATTCTTCCTTGAATCCGAGGATGCTGGTTCATGATATCATTTCGGAGCCAATCAGGATTCATCATTTGGCTCAAGGGAAAGGTGTGGAAAAGCGGGTCTACGAGCTGTTGGACTTGGTCGGATTGAATCGCAAGCATGCCAAACGCTATCCGCACGAATTTTCGGGGGGTCAACGCCAGAGGATCGGGGTAGCGCGGGCCTTGGCCGTCGAGCCGGAGTTGGTTATCTGCGATGAGCCGGTATCCGCTCTTGACGTTTCCATCCAAGCACAGATTATAAATCTGCTGGAGGATTTGCAAAACGAGCTGCATCTTTCGTATATTTTTATAGCCCACGACCTGAGCGTCGTCAAGCACATCAGCGATCGAGTAGCGGTGATGTACTTGGGGAAAATTGTCGAGGTCGCTGCCTCAAGCGCGCTTTACGCTGAGCCTAAGCATCCCTACACCCAGGCCCTGCTGTCCGCCATTCCGGAGCCGCAGGTCAGCGGGACGAAGAAGCAGCGCATTCTCCTCCAGGGAGATGTGCCGAGTCCTATCAATCCGCCGGCGGGCTGCCACTTCCACAGCCGCTGCCGGTTTGCTCAGGAAATATGCAGGCAGGAGGTCCCCGCCCTGAGGGATCTGGGCGACGGTCACCTGGCAGCCTGTCATTTAGCCAAGTAAACTTATTCTCCGGACGAGAGAGCCGCCGATTGTTGCCGATTGCCGTCGTCGCGGTTGCGGCGGTGCGTTGAAAACGTGGCAGGATGCCCCGACAAAAACCCTACCGGTCATGGGCCGGTAGGGTTACGAGTCGCGCGGCGGCAGATGCCCCGCGCCGTCATGACGATTAAGGGCCTAACCTGGAAGAGAAAGTCACGGGCAGCGGGCAGATAGTCTTCAGGGAGTGCCGGGATCCCAGCTAAATTAGGATATCTGAATCCTCTGCGCTTTTTCGGAAACGTCTTTCTTCGGCAGGGTGACCTGGAGAACTCCGTCTTCGTAATGAGCGCTGATCTGCTCGGGGTTCACATCCTCAAAAGCGAAGGTACGGGCTGTTGACGCGTAGCGGCGCTCCTGACGCAAGTATTTGTCTTGTTCGGATTTGGTCTGCTCATCGCGTTCCACGGCGATGCTCAAGCAGCCGTTGTCGAATTCAAGACGCAGATCTTCTTTCTGGATGCCCGGGAGATCCGCTTCGAGTACATAGGTTTTTTCCGTGTCTTTGATGTCGACTTTCATCTCGCTCATTCCCCAAGGGGCATTCGAGAAAAAGGGGTCGGTGAAGAAATTAGTGAAAAGGTTTTCTACAGGGAAGAGATTCTCCGGTACTTGGATCGCGCTGTGGCGATAAGGTGTAAGGCCAAACATATTTGCCACCTCCGAAAGTTTTTTGATCTTTCTATTGTTGTTACAGGCCAGCGGTCGCACCGCGCAACTGCGGGTTTGGTCACTGACCTTTTCTGACCTTAATATACGACAGCCCGGGCAGAGGAGCAACCTCTAAATCTGACCTTTCCTGACCTTAAAGGTCGAACTTGGGCCGTTTTCCGATTCGGGCGGCTGCGCGCGTTAATTTATGACTTTTTGCACAGTTTAGCAGGCTGGTCAAACGGGTGCATCATTATAGAAAACGTCGCGCTGATCGAGCTGAAAAACGCGCAGAACGCTTTCACCAGTGAAGTGGAACAACCGAGCCTGAAAATCGAACAGATGTCGTAGACATGGTTAAAGGGTGCGCCGCGAGGTCTGAGAGGAACGCCGTGCGGGTAATGATTGGATTGCGGCAGAGGGACTGAGGGGGAATCGCTCCAGTGATACTTCGCATAGATGGGGGGAAAACTGCGCATATAGTATAAGAACAAGTGTAACGGTACAAGAGAGACTGCAGCATCCCGACCCGGTTCGGGTTGGGGACTGACGGGAAGGATACGGCTGACGGCATGGTCTTAAAACGTACAGGACAGTTTTTTCGCTATCTGGCAAGTTCGATCATGAAACACAATATCGGTGCTTATGCCGGGGTGATGGCTTTTTTTGGTTTCTCGGCCATGATTCCTTTGGCCCTTCTGCTCGTCTATGGGGCTTCGCTTTTTTTCGTTCAACATGCCGTCATCTTGAATTTTCTTCTTAATGTCGTGGAATCCTATGTGCCTACACTGCCGCAGGGAAAATTGTACCTGACGGAGAACATCACGCACTTGGCCTTAATGAACAATAAAATCGGCCTTATCGGCGGATTGGGGCTTCTGTGGACGACGGTGGGAGGCTTTGTCTCCTTGCAACGGATTCTCGATGCCATTTGGGAGGTGCGGGAACCGCGCTCGTTCTTAAAGCAGTATTTAGTGGGTTTTATCATGCTGGGTTTGTTGTTGTTTCTGACCCTTCTCTCTTCCCTAACCTCGACTCTCTCGCTCATGCATCCGGTGGGCAGGGTGGGGCTGAGGGCGGTTTATCTCCGCCTGGATTTCGTGCAAATGTCCTCGTACGTACTCTTTCCCCTTCTCCTCTTTCTCACCTGTTATTTTTGTTTTCGGATTTTGCCCAGCCACAGGTTGAGGAATTCTTCCTTGGTGACAGGCTCCTTAATTTCGACCCTCGGCATCTACCTGTCGCGGGAAGTTTTCGTTTGGTATACGGGCCACTTGGGAGTGTACGAGATGATCTACGGCAGCCTGACTTTCATTATGCTTTTTACCCTCTGGGCCTACATTGTGAGCATTATTGTCCTTTTCGGGGCCGAAGTGGTGGTGGCACTGAACGCGGTGCTGGAGCCCGGACAGCCCGGGCCGGGGCAGGCGAAGCCGGCAAAGCAACGCTGAGTGTGCTGACAGAACGGCTTCATTGGCAATGGCTGCATCGGCACTGACTCCATCAGCGGCAGCTTCCGCAGTTCCGGCTCGCTGTAAGCGTGCTGTGCAGTGGCAAGGCAACCCGCTATTTTGGGGAATTCTTAACCCCTGAATAGTCACGGTTTAAGGTCGAAGGGTGAAGAGTGAAGGATGAAGGTCGAAAGTTATTGACAGGAGGTGTTTGATCATCTAGACTGGGGGAAAGACTGTTATACTCGGAACTTCTCTGACTTGCGTGTTATACAACGCACGGGTCCGAAACTTGAGACCGCAAGCCGGAAGTTGAAATATGGCATGACGGAGTTAAGTTGAAACGCGGCAGGCGGCTTGTTTCTCAGACTTCGAACAAGTGAACTCGTTCGGCTGAAGCTGAACATCGAGTTTCAGATGGAGGAGTCTACCCCCACCGAAGCAGAGTATCGGAAACCACTTCGACTTGTAGAAGTGAGAGTCTCACGTTTGACGAGTATGGGTAGGACGGCAGGGAGGTGTAGAGATAGTGGGCACCCCTGAGGGGTGCTATTAATTTTTTTCAGATGGACTGTTGTCATCGGCTGGATTTTGATTTCCGGTAGGATTTGTTCTCCGGGGGACCTTATTTTCGCGGGGACTTCATTTTGCCAAGACTTTTGTTTGCGGGAGGATATTACTGATGGAAAAAGCATTTCGCCTTAAATACGGGGACGGATTTTTGACTTTGCCGCTGAAGGAGGAAAATGTGGTTCAGGTGCTCGAAGCCCGAGAAATTCAGACCCTGGACGATGTTCCGTCAGAGGTGAACCATATCCTCGATCACCCGATTGACTCCAAGCCTTTCAATGAGTTATTCCAAAGAGGGGACAAAGTTACCATTGTTGTCAGCGACATCACTAGGCAGGTCTTGTTGTCAGAGTATTTACCTGCGGTCGTGGACAGGCTGAACCGTTTAGGAGTTTCTGACGCCGACATCGTGGTCCTGATCGCGACGGGAACCCACCGGGCTCAGACCGAAGCGGAAAAAGAGAAAATCCTTGGCCGCGAGCTTTTCCGGCGCTTGGCGGTGCTGGATCACGATTGTGACCATTCGGAGATGGTTTCCGTAGGTACCACCCCAAGAGGAACCCGAGTCGTCGTCAACAGGTTGGTGGTTGAGCGCAAGGTGATCCTTACGGGTGCCATCGTCCATCACTTGATGGCCGGTTTCGGCGGCGGCCGCAAGTCCATCGTCCCGGGTGTGTCCAGCCGGCGGACCATAGCGGAAAATCACTTGCACTCCTTGGACCCGGAGGCGGAGCGTTCCAATCCTTTGATTGGGGTTGGGGCTTTGGCGGGAAATCCGCTGCACGAAGACATGGTGGATTGTTGCCGCCTGGTGAACCCGACTTTCCTCATCAATTCCATTGTCCACACGAATGGCACGATAGCCAGATTGGTGGCCGGACACTGGCTCACTGCCTGGGAAGAAGGCTGCCACTGGGCGGATGAAAAATACGGAGTACCTATCGACCGAAAGGCCGATTTGGTCATTGCCAGTTGCGGCGGCTACCCGAAAGATATCTCCTTGTATCAGGGAACTAAGACACTCTTCAACGCCTCCCTGGCTGTGAAGCCCGGCGGCACCGTTCTCATGCTGGCCGAGTGCCGGGAAGGGGCGGGGGCCGATGAGTTTTTCGGTTGGAGCAGTCCTTTAAAAGAGGGGCGCCTTGATCCGGAACTGCGCAAGAATTTTACTATTCCCGGTTACATTTTTTACGCGGCCGTTGAGGCGGCACGTAAAGCCCAGGTAGTTCTTCTCTCCACGATCGACCCTAAATTGGTCAAGCCTATGGGCATTTTCGGTGTCAACAGCCTGGAGGATGCCTTACAGTCAGCCGGGGTTGGGAAAGAACAAGATATCATTGTGATGCCTTATGGAGGAGCGACGATACCGCTGTTTCGCTCGGAGAAGTCCGGTGAAGTTGGCCGGTGAACTCATAGAGGCTGGAGAAAGAGAAAGGAACGGGATTAAGTATGCACCTTGTGCCTTTGGTCATTGTTATGGGTTATATCATGTTGCTCTTTGTGGTTTCCTGGTTTTCCAAGAGCCTCGCCAAGAGAGACGGGGCGGAAGGATATCTGCTTGCCGGGCGGAACATGCCCATGCTCCTGGTGGCGGTCAACCTGGCGGGGCTCGCCATTGGGGGTTCTTCCACGATTGGGGTGGCCCAGAACGCCTATACAGCGGGGATATCGGCCGGGTGGTACAATGTGGCCTGGGCCGCGGGGGGCATTTTAGTGGGTTTAACGGTGGCCGGACGTTACCGCAGAATGAAAATATCGACCATCCCGGAGTTATTTGAAAAGTACTACAGCTCAGCGGGAAGAACTATAGCCGTCATCGGCCAGTTACTGGTGCAAATCACGATTACTTCTCTGCAATATGTTGCCGGGGGAGCGATTTTGACGGCCCTTTTGCCCAGGTTTTTCAATCCGCATACGGGAATGTTGACGACTGCCATCGTCTTTGTCGGCATTACACTCATAGGCGGGATGTGGGGCGTGGGATTGACACATGTGGTCAACGTGATCGTGATCTACGCCGGCATTATAATCGGCACACTGGCCGCTTTGTCACACTTTGGCGGTTTCCAGGCCGTTCGGATGTCCTTGCCGGTCCAGGGGCCTTGGTTTCAGCCTTTGGCCGGAGTGGGGGTAATGATTGTCGCAGCTTGGTTTGCCGTGATGATTACGCAGGCTTTCTCTACTCAGGCCATCGTGCAAATCGCTTTTTCCGCCCGCAATGAAAAGGCGGCCCGGCGCGGGTTTGTCATTGGGGGCCTCTTAATCATGCCCATGGGCTTTCTCTCGGCCTTTATGGGGATTATTGCCGCCGCCAAGTTCCCCGGCATCGTCTCCAGCAGCGCTTTACCCAAAGTTGTGCTCTCCCTGAACCCCATTGTGGCCGGGATTACGCTGTCCGGGCTCTGGGCCGCGGATGTATCTTCGGCTTCCGGGCTCTTGCTGGGCAGTTCCACCCTGGTGATTGAGGATGTCTGGAAGCGCTACTTTAAACCGACTATTAGTGACAAAGAGCGCATGGCCGCTTCCCGGATCATTGTCCTGGCGGTCAGCGTGATCACTTATTTGCTCGCGACCACCGTTTCGGGAATTCTTAATACCTTGACCATCGGGTTGACTCTGACTTCTGCCTATACCGTGGTTCTCCTCTTCACGATGTTTGCTCCCGCCCTGTGCCGGAGATCGAGCGCTTTTTGGACTATCCTCACCGGCATCCTCTATTTGGGCGTCTGGGAATTCGTTCCCTCTACCCATATTGTTCCCCATCCCATCTATCTCGCTTGGCCTGTGGCGATTGTGACCTTCCTCCTGGTGGCCTTGGCGGATAAGCGGGCCGCGCGCATTCCGGCTTTTCTGGAACTTGTCAAGACGGCTGAATAGGGCTAATTGCCGGCTGCGTGCCAGCCGAACTTGTTTTGACACAAGCAGCAATGGGCCAAGGAGCTTGCCAAGTGGGGCAAGCAAGTGAAAAAGAGTGGAAGGTTTAGGAAATGACTTAGCGCATTCCGGCGGGATGCTCACTTGACGGCCAGCAGATCTGTGGCGACTTGGCGCAATTCCATTAGGGTCACACTCTCGTGAGGATTGATGGACTCCAGTTCAACGCTGCCCCATGTGGGATAGAGATAAAGCATCGAGTAAGGCTTCCTGCCATCAGTCGTTTTGACAAGCACTTTCCACTCCTGTGCCGGTATGCCCGAGATACGGGTTGAATGAAATCCCCGGAAACCGCTTCCGGAGCTATTGCGAAGGTTTGCCAGAAACTGATCTAAACTCATGAATTCAGGAATCGGTGTGAGCAATGTGCGGCTCTCTACGATCTGCACTTGTTTACCGTCGGGTGTTTTGAGCGTGGCATATAGTGCAAGGGGAGTGGTCGTTTCATTTCCCGAAAGGATAGCCCGGTTGTCCGGGACAACTGTCATTTTTTCAACAATATATCCCGGTGGGGGGCTGTACGCTGGAAAATCAAGGAGGTTAGCAGCACTCTTCCAGTCGGTTCCTCGATAAATGGGCGGTGTCGCGTCAGAGCCGGTCCATTTCGGATGATTGGCAAGCCACTGGGGCTGGGACCACGGCAGTTTCCAGATGGTATCCTTGTTTTTTATCACGAGAGTATAAGTCCCTGAGGTTGTCAAAGGAGGGAACATTAGTGACCATGATTTACCGTTGGATTCGGAATTGGTCGGGTCAAGTGGTTTCCCGTTCGGCGCTATTATGGAAAACCTGAATGTGGCGAAACCTGGAGAATTTCCGTTGTTCGCTCCTTCAGATTCCAGTTCTAGCTCAGAGTCACTGTTAGCATTGCTAACTGATCTGAGAGTAAACGTGACTCCATGCTCCTCTACGGTGAAGTTAGGTGTGAGGTGAAGATGCGGAACGTGATTAGGGAAGGCGAGAAATGCTATCTTCCATGGACCTGTCCGTGTCTCCGCCCTTTTCGCGGCAAACGGTCCCTTGGGCGCCAGAATTGCTTGCATAGCACTAACATTAAGCGAGAGGCGCAGTCCGGTTAGTCGGCCAAGGCTGGTCAGAGACCCAAATTCAATGTACCCGTATCCGTTTCCTTGACCGGTTATGCCTCTCATCTCATAGTGGTCACCGAATTGGTCGCTCAGATAAACGGGGAAATCTCGAACAGAAGTTTGTTGAGCCGACGAGTTCAATTGCACGTCCAAGAGATTACTCGTGGCGATTGCCCAGTTTTGCATGACCAAGCCTTGGCGGGAACTTGGTTTTGGGGGGGTAATTCTGTAGACCACCACCGTGCGGTTGCTGTCCGTATAAAAGTCCGTAATTTCCAAAGTGATACCGGCGGCGGTGGCTTTCAGTCCCACGGGTTGAAAGGCACCTTGTTGGAAGGTACGAAGCAATCCAGGGTCATCGTAGAAAATACCCCCTGTGACCGAGGTGGCACTATGGTTCCCCGGAAGCATTGAAGCTACAGCCACCTCCCAGCGAGGGATGAAGTAGAAACTGGCGATATTTAGGACGATTAAAGCGCCCACAATTCCGGCTATACGGCGCCTAAGCAGCCGTGGGCTAAGCGTTTTCGGTTCCTGTAAACGTTCGGGCTCAGTTGGTGTACTGTCGAGACAGGGTAGAATGAGTTCCCATATTTCCGGTGTCCCTCCGCCGGCGTCTTGAACATTTTGATAATATTTTTTGAGCATGTTCTCGGTAGCCTTGTCCGCCGATTTCTTTTCCTTAAGCTTAGCAAGGTTAGCTATGCGTTCGAAAACCGTGTTCACTAAATTACCTCCCTTCGTCACTCAACTGTGCAGTCAATGTGGAACGCAAATGTTTGAGTGCCCTGTGCACGCGCGACCGGACAGTCCCTTGTCTAAGGTTTAGAACAGCAGCGACTTCAGAAAGTTTCAATCCACGGCCATAGCGCAAAGCAAGAATTTGCCGGTCTAACTCGGGCAACGCCATAATAAGTGTGTCTAGTTCCATCTGCCGTTCTCGGTGAACCATTGCCTCCTCGGGACTGCGCGATGGCGCTGAAAAGAGTAATATTCCATGACCATGGTTTGATGTGACCGGGTCCGCACACAAGCCAAAGGTTTGTTCAGAATGGGATTTGTTCCGTACGAGGTCACGATAACTGTTGAGCAGAATCCGGTAAAACCAGCTTTTAAAAAGCGCGGGATTACGGAGGTTTGATCTTTTCTCCCAGGCCTTGAGGAAAGCGATCTGCACAATATCCTGAGCAGTGGTGCGATCCCGGCTCCAGAGGTAAGCGGCCCGAAAAGCTTCATCTTGCATCCATTCAACTAAAGCTCGGAAAGCTCCTTGGTCACCCTTCTGAAATAACTGGACCTTTTGCCTCATGTCAACCACTTGCTTACCCCTCTGCTTTCTGACCTTCACTAATCAAGACGCTGCGTTTTCTGCTTATGTTGCAGCTGCGCCAACCAAAAGTTATCTTTGGTGTGTTCAAGGTGGTCTCTAAGAATAAAAGGGCCACGATGGTGTCGGCAAGGTCGAGACGCTGATTTCGGGCAGAGGGCCTTTGTAGTCTTACAGTTCGCCCCCAGGTGCCTGTGGAACTCCTGTGAGGGGAGTTAATTAGCCTCGAGGATGAAGCAAACCCAGTGTACCCTGTTCCCTGTCCTTCCCAATTTGGCCTCTATGCGATACAATAAGAGTGGAATCTTTGCTGGATACCCCCGCCGATTCTCTGGCCAGTGGGATCGTCTTGAGGTGGGTGTCCTTTTCCTTTGTTGGCGGGCGAAGGCTGTCGGGCTTGTTTCTGATGGGCATTAAGGGGGCACGGTTTGGAGGAGAGGAGAAATGTAATATGGGGGGGAATTTGACATTATTGACGGATCAGATGATGGCTTCCTTGGCTATAGCCATCGTCAGCGGGGTCATCGCGGTGAAATTCAGTCAGAAAATCAAAGTGCCGGACACGGTTCTGTTTATTTTTATTGGGATCATCGTGGGGCCGGAGATTTTGGGCGTGGTTAATTTTCAGCAATTCCCTGCCGGAGGGCAATTCATCCTGACTTTTGGCGCGGCCTACATCCTTTATGACGGCGGCCGGGAAATTCGCTTGAAAGTGTTGAATCAAGTCAAGATCTCCGTGGCCCTCCTGGCGACTTTGGGAGTTATAATCTCAGCTTTTGTCACAGGCTATGTCAGCGGGCTCCTCTTGCATTTAGACTTTCTCTCCGCCTTGCTGCTGGGCACGGTGATCGCGTCGACGGACCCGTCTGTTCTGGTCCCGCTTTTCAAGAAGATGAGTATAAGTCCCAAACTCAAACAGACGATCATTGCGGAATCGGCCTTCAACGACGCGGCCGCGGCCATTATGACTTTCGCCCTGATGGGAATCATAAGCGGGGGTTCATTTTCGTTGGCGCAGGGTGTTTTCGAGTTGGCCAAGACGGCTGCCGGCGGCATTGCCGTGGGAGTCATAGTCGGCTATTTGTCCTTCCTGCTCGTTTCAGAACACGGCTGGGGGTTCTTGGACGGCCATAATGCCGAGATCGCGCTGGCCGCGGTCGCGGGAGCTTATTTCATCGCTGCGGATTTGGGTTTCAGCGGTTTCATGGCCGTCTTTATCGTCGGTATCATGCATGGTAATGGAGCTCTGTTCAATCTGAGTATCGACGGCGAAGCCCATGCCAAACATGTGAGTTTTAAGGACATCCTGGTAAGAATTCTTCGGATTATGATTTTTATCATCCTCGGCACGCAGGTGAATTTCGCTGTGCTGTTTCAGTATGGCTGGGGAGTTCTCCTGGTCGTTATTCTCTTTATGTTCGTGGCGCGGCCTCTCGCCGTCCTTCTCTCCGTCGTTTGGGACCGGAAGGCCCGGTGGAACGCGCGTGAGGTTCTCTATTTGATGTGGACGAGGGAGACTGGGGTAATACCCGCGGCCTTGGCCGGGGCTCTCGTCTCCGCACAGATCCCGCGGGCTCAGGTCATCTCGGCGGTAACTTTTACAGCCATATTTCTCACTTTGATGTTGCAGGCAACTTCGGCGAGATTGGTGGCCCGTTTATTGAATTTGGAAGAAAGAAAGGACGATTGCGGCGATGCGGGAATTCATCGTTGAAATTGATTTTGAAGACCGGCCCCGTTTGGGTTACGATGTTTTCGAAGTGTTTGAAAAACACGGCATTGACAAAATCGCTATGGAAGTTGGATCCGTGGATGGAATGATGATCAAGTTCCGCTTAGCGGAGGGGCAGTCCGCTGAACCTTTGCTGGCGGACCTCGCCTCCTTAAGCGGAGTCCTCACCGTGCATCTCCGGGAGCAGATGCCCTACGAAGAGCGGGAACACGAACTGAGAACAATCCTGAACTCAGTCAGCGAGGGCATTGTGGCCGTCAATCGTGAGCGTAAGATTACGCACATTAACGAGGTGGCCTGCCGGCTTTTCCATGTGACGGAACAAGAAGCACTTGACTTGACGGCAGATGACTTATTTACCGGTAATCCGCCTCTGGTCGAGACCCTGGCGACCGGGCGCAGTTACAGCCTGATGGAGCGTAAGATAAAGCGCAACGGGCATTTGATCCATTTTATGACGAGCGGGGTTCCGGTCCTCAACAAGAAAGGGCAGATTATCGGCGCGGTGGCCACCATTAAGGATTTCCGCCAGGTGGAGGAGATCCTCTCTAAAGTAGATAAAGGCAAACGCCTGACGACCTTTGAGGATATCATCTGTCAAAGCGAACAGATGGTGGGACTGGTAGGCGCGGCCCGCATGGTGGCCAAAGGGAACTCCACGGTTCTCCTCCGGGGTGAGAGCGGTACCGGGAAAGAGCTGTTTGCGACCGCGATTCATGTCGAGAGTCCGCGGCACAAAGGGCCGTTCGTGGCCATTAATTGCGGGGCCTTGCCGGATTCCCTATTGGAGAGTGAGCTCTTCGGCTATGAGGAGGGCGCTTTCACCGGCGCGGTGAAAGGAGGCCGCAAGGGTCTGTTTGAGCAGGCCAAAGGCGGCACACTCTTTCTCGATGAGATAGGGGAAATATCCCCCCAGGTTCAGGTCCGGCTGCTGCGGGTGTTGCAGGGTGGAACGGTGCGGCGCGTGGGAGGCAGCAACGAAATTCCGGTCGACGTCCGGATCGTGGCGGCAACGAATCGGAATTTGGAAGAGATGATCCGGGAGGGCGAATTCCGCCAGGACCTTTATTACCGTCTCAACGTTATTCCCTTGCAAATTCCGCCCTTGCGAGAGCGGAGGGAAGACATTCCCCTCATTGCTCAGCATTTGTTGCGCAAGATTTGCGCCCGACTGGGCAAAGAGGAGGCGCGTCTGGCCAGGGAAACGGTCGATATCTTGTCCGTCCAAGATTGGCCCGGCAATGTGCGCCAGCTGGAAAATGCGCTGGAGAGGCTGGTCAATCTGGTAGACGCCCCGGAAATTCAACCGGACCATCTGTATGCCTGGACGGATATCGGTAAACCGAAGGTAGGAGCCGGTAAAGGAACAGGAATTGGTGAGAGAGCCGAGTGCGGAGCCGGAACGTTAGAAGGGCAGGACACTGGCGAAGACGTTTTGCATGTGGAAATACCTAAGAAGGGAGAATGGCCGCCGTTGAAAGACATTGTGGCCCAGGTGGAAAAGGAAGTCATTACCCGGGTTCTGGACCGTTATCCGTCCTCCCGCCTGGCCGGGCAAGTTTTGGGCGTGTCGAATACCACCGTGTTAAATAAGATGCGGATCTACGGAATTCACTGATTTCTTAGAGGCGCAAGGAGTTCTATCCTGTCTGACTGGCACTGAATTTGCATGCCTCGTGTTAATGAATGCATGTACTAGATGCAGCATCTACCGAGGAATTATACACAGAAGGAAACAGAAGGAGGCAAAATCCAGTGAACACGGAACACGAAGGTATGAAACGCGGACTGAAAAATCGGCACATCCAAATGATTGCCTTAGGCGGGGCCATCGGCACCGGGCTATTCTACGGATCGGCTGAAACCATCAAGCTGGCTGGCCCGGCGATTATGCTGTCGTATCTAATCGGAGGATTGGTCATTTTTTGGGTTATGAGAATGTTGGGGGAAATGTCTGTTGAGGAGCCCGTTTCTGGGTCTTTCAGCCATTATGCTTATAAGTATTGGGGGGAGTTCCCCGGCTTTTTGTCCGGCTGGAATTACTGGTTCAACTATGTCATCGTTAGCATGGCCGAATTGACGGCGGTGGGGATTTACATCAATTATTGGTTCCCGGGCATCCCGCACTGGGTTTCCGCCCTGGTTTTCTTAGTCATTATAACGCTGGCAAACCTGGTGAATGTGAAAATGTACGGCGAATTTGAGTTTTGGTTTACGATCATTAAAGTCTCGGCTATCTTAGGTATGATCATTCTTGGCATCTTACTGATTTTCACAGGCATCAACGGGCAAGCCACCGGTTTTAGTAATCTTTGGAGACACGGAGGATTTTTCCCGAATGGCTTCCATGGGCTGCTGTTATCCCTGGTGGTGGTAATGTTCAGTTTCGGGGGAATTGAGCTCATCGGGATTACCGCCGGTGA
The DNA here is from genome assembly GCA_001029295.1 of Peptococcaceae bacterium CEB3. Lineage (GTDB taxonomy): Bacteria > Bacillota > Desulfitobacteriia > Desulfitobacteriales > Desulfitobacteriaceae > Acididesulfobacillus. The sequence goes on from LDXJ01000055.1 coordinate 52,358, forward strand.
AGCGGACAATCCGAAAAAGTCAATTCCGAAAGCGATTAACCAGGTCATGTGGCGAATTCTTGTTTTCTACGTCGGTGCCCTCTCCATCATGATGATTATTTTCCCCTGGAACAAGGTGGGGATGAGCGGGAGCCCCTTCGTTCAGATCTTCGCCAAGATGGGAATCCCTGCGGCGGCTACGATCTTAAATGTGGTGGTTCTTACGGCAGCCTTGTCTGTGTATAACTCGGGAATCTACAGCAATGGTCGTATGCTCTACAGTCTGGCTCTGCAGGGCAATGCTCCCAGAGCCTTCAGCCGTCTTAATAAGAACGGCATTCCCGTGACCGGCGTGCTTTTCTCTTCGGCTTTGACCCTCGTGGCGGTCATTTTGAATTTCCTCGCACCTGGCCAGGTTTTCATGTATCTAATGTCGATAGCGACCTTTGCGGCGGTGATTAGCTGGAGCGTGATTGTCATCACCAGTCTGAAGTTCCGTAAAGCGAAGGATGCCACAAAGCTGGAGTTTAAAACTCCGGGTTATCCCGTGACCAACTATATTGCGTTGGCATTTCTTGCCTTGATCGTGGTCCTCATGTCCCAGATTCCCGATATGAGGCTGGCACTCTATGTAGCGCCCGTGTGGGTGTTGCTCCTTTGGATCGGCTTTAGAATTAAGAAGTCTGGCGAAGGGAAAGTGGGTGAAGAACTCAACCAAGTTGGCAAGTAGTTCTGACTTGTCTAGAAAAGAGCGCCGGAGATTCCGGCGCTTTCGTTTTAGGTCAGATGTAAATATATTTCTCCTCTGATAAGAATACTTGTCAAGGATATGCACCAGACTTAAGTGAGTTGTCTTTTTCAGGGGTATAAAAGCGGCTGTAACGGAAAAAACCTATTGGCATAAGAGTTGCATGACAAATACTGCATATAATTTATACTTGCCGCATTGGCAAAGGAGGAAATACTCATGAGCAGAAAAGCTGAACCTTTCCGGATTAAGATGGTTGAATCCATCAGCATGATTTCCCGTGAGGAACGAATTAAAGCCTTGCAAGAGGCAGGATACAATCCGTTTTCGCTCAAGTCTAAAGACGTCTACATCGATCTTCTTACAGACAGCGGCACCGGGGCCATGAGTGATCATCAATGGGCCGCTTTGATGCTGGGTGACGAAGCTTATGCAGGCAGCAAGTCCTTTTTTAAGATTAAGGATGCCGTCCAAGACATCTTCGGTTATAAATATGTTCTCCCCACTCACCAAGGCCGGGGCGCGGAGCAGGTCCTGTTCCCCCATCTGATTAAGCACAAAGGGCAATACGTTTTGGGCAACATGCACTTTGATACGACCATGGCCTGGATTGAGCTGAACGGAGCTATCCCGGTCAATCTCGTCATTGATGAGGCCTTCGATACGGAGACGCCCCATCCGTTTAAAGGAAATTTCGACTTAAACAAATTGGAAAGCTTCATTGAGGAAAAAGGCCCGGAAAATATCGCTTTCATCATCATCACGGTGACCTGCAATTCTGCCGGCGGTCAGCCTGTCTCCATGGAAAACGTGCGCGAAGTTCGGCGTATTGCCGACAAATACGGGATCGTAGTCAATTTCGATTCCGCTCGTTTTGCTGAGAATGCCTATTTCATCAAGAAAAGGGAAGCCGGGTACGAGAACAAGAGAATCAAAGAGATCGTTGGGGAAATGTATGCCATGGGCGATTGCTTCACCATGAGTGCCAAAAAAGACGCCATAGTTAACATGGGCGGCTTAATCGGAATCAAATCCGACCGTGGGCTTTACCAGGCGGCCAGCTCTACCTGTGTGCCGATGGAAGGGTTTGTCACCTACGGCGGGCTTTCGGGGCGCGATATGGAAGCCTTGGCCGTCGGACTTCAGGAAGGGCTTGACGTGGACTACCTGGAGAGCAGAATCGGCCAGGTAGAATATTTGGGTGAGGAGCTGCGCAAGCGGGGAATTCCGATCCAATGGCCGGTGGGTGGACACGCGGTTTTCGTCGATGCCGGCAAATTTCTGCCTCACATTCCCCCCGAACAGTTCCCAGCCCAAGCTCTGACCAACGAACTCTATATTGAATCCGGCGTGCGGGCGGTGGAAGTCGGTTCCCTGCTGCTCGGCCGGGATCCCGAGACCGGGGAGCAAAAGAAGGCCGGTGTCGACTTCATGCGCCTGACGATCCCGCGCCGGGTTTACACGGATCGGCATATGGATGTCGTGGTGGACGCCTTGGTCAAGATTTGGGAACGCCGGGATCAAGTGAAAGGGCTGGAGTTCACGTACGAACCCAAGGTCTTACGCCACTTCCTCTGCCGCTTGAAACCCATTGACTGAGAGGGTACAGCAAGGGATACAGTGACAAAAGGCGCCAGTAAAAGGTAAGTGCGACCGGCAGCATATGCTTTAGGGATACGGTCCGCATTTAAGACGTAAAACGTGGTAGGGTAGAATTTAGGAGCAAGCGGTTGTCCTGAGAGAGCCGCTTGCTCTTTTTTGCGGAAAAGTGCCTTCACCGCTAAGAGCGGAATCGGCATAAGATACTTCCCAAGATGTAGGAATGACTGTATAATCAAAACGAATACGGGGTACATTTGGCGGTTTTGTAGAACACTGACTAAGGGGGTAGAGAAGTGAGTAAAGAGGAAATCGCCGCTCTTGCCTGTAAGATTCTAGGTGTCTACCTGGTAGTCCAAGGGATCAACGTTATGCTCAACGTCTCAGCTATGTATTGGTTCGCTCCACAGCAAGGGCCGGGCAATAATGTATTGTTGATGATTTCTCCGTTCTTGTTTCTTATCGTTTTTGGAGTGTTATTATGGCTCTTGTCCGACAACCTTGGGGCAACCATGGTAAAGGGCGAACCTAAGTTTCGAGAAGATTCGGCAATTACGGCAAATAGCATTCAGCGAGTGGCCTTTTCTGTTCTGGGATTATTGTTGCTGGGCAACTCATTACCGAAGCTGGTTTCCGATCTAGTAAATCTTTACCTGGTGAAGGGCTTGCCGAATTCAGCAGCTAGACTATTCGGTCCGCTTGGATTCACCGGCGTGATTGTCCAATTCGTTATCGGATTGGGAATCTTTTTGGGATCACAGGGTTTGGTGAACTTGTTGAAGATAGTTAGGGGTGCGGGTCTGGCCAAGGACAAAGAGCCTGATGATAATGACTAGGAGAGCTGAGGGCTGACGAATGTTCGGGCTCGCTCGATCTCCGCGTGATATTCTGTTATAGAGCAGGCACCCTATCGGTGGGGCGCCTGCTCCTTTTTTCAGTGCTCTCGGAACCAGCCGAATTTCTTACTTAAAATAAAAAGCTCGAAGAGCGGCAGGAATTCGTACGTATTCAGCGAATTTAGACTGCAGAAACATTGTGCCTTTTTGCAATTCTTGGACAGAAACAAATCGGAGGGGGATGTGGAGTTGGCGGTGGAAGCGAGCCCGGCCAGACCTTGGAAACTATTGAAAGAGAGAGATTTCAGCCTCTTGTTGACGGGCCAATTTGTTTCGGCCCTGGGAGACAAACTTCATTACGTAGCTCTGGGTGTTTTAGTGTATCGCCTTACGGGCAGCGCTCTGGATGTGGGCAAGGTGACCCTGGCCACATTTCTTCCCTATCTGCTGTTCGGTTTGATCGCGGGAGCCTATGTGGATCGTTGGGATAAGAAGAAGACCATGATTGCCGCGGACCTGAGCCGGGCCGTCTTAGTGAGTCTCATCCCCTTTGTCATCGGGTATTCGCTCAATTTGGTCTACCTGATATCTTTTCTCTGTACCACGGCGAACTTATTTTTCAGTCCGGCCCGAATGGCCGTCATTCCCGCTATTTTCAAGAAAGAGGATATTCTTACGGCCACTTCCATGGACGAATCAGCCCAGAATATTACGGAAGTGCTGGGCTTTGCCCTAGCGGGTATCGTGACCGTGCTGATGCAGATTGAACATGTCTTCTTTCTGGATGCCTTTACGTTTTTGGTTTCGGCGTTCACTATCTTCCTTATGGGTTTTGAGTTTGAGAAGAGCAGGGCCGCCGGTGAAGGTGCCGGTGCGGAGAACACGCCGGACGTCGAGGAAGCGGTGCCGGATATTATCTCACAGGCCCGGAACTCTGTGGCTGCCGCAGCCGCCGCGCCGGAGGCCAGCGTAGGGGATGACGCTGAAGGAAGCGCCGAGGGGCTGGTGGAAAGCGAAATGACTGTCAGAGGAGAGGCGGCAGGCGAAGGAGGTGCCGCGGAAGAAACAGGCAGCGAAGGGTCCGAAGCGCATCACGTTTGGCAGGATATTGTGGCGGGACTGGCCTACATAATGAAAACCAGGATTCTCGCCGACACCCTTTTGACCTATTGCATAGTCCTGCTCTTTTTCAGTGGGTTTAATCCCCTCGTTTTCGTCTATGCCCTGCAGGCTCTGGGAGTATCGCCGGTGGGGCTGGGGGTTTTGGAAGCGACCATGGCCGTAGGGATTACCGCTGGCAGCTTTGCCATGGTTGCTTGGGGTGGACGCTTTTCCAAGAAAGGGCTGATTTTTGCCGGTTTTTTCCTCTCCGGGGTGACGATTTCCGTCTTGGGGCTCTATCCCTGGTATCCCTTGGCCCTAGTCTGCTTCTTTCTCAGCGGTGTGTCCAACTCTCTCTTTCTTATTCCCATCCAAAGCATCTTCCAGGAGGAAACCAAGCCCTCGATGCGAGGACGGGTTTTCAGCGCGCGTTTTGCCACGACCAGGGTAGCCTTCCTGGTGTCCGTGGGAGTGCTTTCTCTTATTGCCAATAAGATTGGAGTCAACAGGGCCTATCTTTTCTCAGGAGTGGCGCTGCTCTTGACCTCGCTTGTGTTGCTGGCGCGTGGGGAAAGGGTTGCCGCAAAATAAGCCGAGTCATGCACTAACCCAATTTTCGAGCCCAAGGCCCTCAATTCGCTCGAATTCACGGACATTATTAGTCACAATAATAAGTCCTTTAGCCTTCGCGTGTGCTGCAATCAGCATATCCATAGCTCCAATCGGAGTCCCTCGTCGCCGTAAGGTTGCGCAAATTTTCCCGTATTCGGCAGCCGCTTCATCATCAAATGGCAAGATGTCCACAATGGACAAAAATTGATTTAGTGCAAGTGCGTTTTTCTGCGGGTATGCGCTTGCTTCCACACCATGTATGAGTTCTGCAAGAGTAATCGCAGAAATGGCAACGCTGTCGCCCATGTTCGAATGGAGATTTATTAGCACATTTTCTGGCTTTTTCTTTATGAGATACACACAAATATTTGTATCCAGCATGTATTTCATAACGTCTCCCTCGGCGTTTGAACACCCTGATTACGTCCGTCTGCAAAGAAATCCTCGGTAAAGCTGTTAAGACCGTTGAGAAAGGTTTCCCATGCAAGCTCTTTTGGAAACAACATAACAGCATTCCCCACTTTTTGAATATATACTTCGTTACCCAAAAAACGGCATTCTTTCGGCAAGCGGACAGCTTGGCTCTGACCATTAACAAATAATTTTGCAGTTTTCATTTCTAATCACCTCACTTATAGTATATATGACAATATATACTATTGTCAAGGCTTTATTAATTTTAGTCTTCATAGTATGACTTCTAAGTCCCTGCAGGAGGCAGCTTGTCAGATCCAGGATTTGGTCCGTCTAGAAGAATTATTGAGGGCTCTCTATGTAGCCTCGGACTTTACCGAAGCCCAAGCCGCGGTGGAGAGGTTCTCCTCCATTCAGGAATAGAAGTATTGATTGACAAATTGAATTTGCTTTCGGTGTCCAGCAGTGCCCGTTCAAACCACTCTTCTTTGCTTTGTCCGGTTAGAGAACAGATGCGCTCAAAGCGTTCTCTACTCTGATCTGTCACCGGAAACCAAACGATGTCGTCCATTGAAAACACCCTCTTTCAAAGAAATACACTCGTGCGAAATATTGGTTACACTCTTGGGGACGCAATAAAAACATCTCTCCCAACGGAAGAGATGTTTTTCTGCTCTCATCTGTTAGGAACAAATCCTACAGGATTTGGCACCATGCTTTCAGCTGGTTGCCGGGCTTCATCGGGCCAGTCCCTCCGCCACTCTTGATAAGAGATTTATTCAGTTCTCGGTTGCTTTGTTGTTTCATGATAATCGTGGCAAACGGTTTTGTCAAGCGCTTGTTCTTTTGCCTTTTTTCCGATGTGCCCGGGAGCCGTGGTTGTGCTATACTGAACGGGTGGCGTTCACTGAACTTGCTGAACCTTCAGGGTATCAAGCTGATTGGCAGTGGCAGGGCCGCGATTTTCGGTAATATGTCCCCGGTGTTCGGCATCCTTCTCAGCGGAGTGATTTTGGGGGAGCGTCTGGCCTGGTATCACTGGGTCGGTTTTACGCTGGTTTTGACCGGGGTTGTCTGTGCGGTGTCGAAAACGATCCCGACTTCTAAAATGAGGACAAAGGCAGGAACATCGGAGTTTTGATTGCCCCGAAGCAACCGGGGAGGGTAACGGATGGTGAAGGCAGGTGGCTAAGCAAGCGCGTGAACGCCGGATAATCCATGTCGACATGGATGCCTTTTACGCCTCCGTGGAGCAGCGGGATGACCCGTCCTTACGGGGCAAGCCGGTGATCGTGGGGGGGAAGCCCAACAGCCGGGGTGTGGTGTCAACTGCTTCCTATGAAGCGCGCAAGGCCGGAGTTCACTCAGCCATGCCCTTGGCGGAGGCCTGGCGTCGCTGCCCTCAGGGGATTTTCCTTCCGGTCAACGGGCGGAAGTATCGGGAGGTGTCGGGGCAGATCCGACAGATCTTTCTCACCTACACCCCGTTGGTCGAGCCGTTGTCTTTGGATGAGGCTTTTTTGGATGTGACAGCCTCCGGTGCTATCTTCGGTCCGGCGGCTTCGATCGGGCATATAATAAAGGAGCGCATTCAGGACGAACTTGGCCTGACAGCTTCCGTGGGAGTGGCGGGGAACAAGTTCCTGGCTAAGCTGGCCTCGGATTTGCGCAAGCCTGACGGTTTTGTGGTTGTTCCGGCCGAAGGGGTGCAGGATTTTCTCGATCCCCTGCCGGTGGAAAGGATTTGGGGAGTAGGGCAAAAAACGGCCGACCGCCTTCACCGCTTGAATGTGAAAACGGTGCGGGATTTGCGTCGGTTGGAGTTGGCTCATCTCAAGCACCTCTTCGGGGTTTTAGGCGGACAACTCTACGAGTTAGCGCGCGGCCGGGATGAGAGGCCGGTGGAAAGTGAGCGGGAAACGAAGTCGATCGGGCGGGAGACGACTTTTGGCGCAGATGTGGGGGAGCGGGATTTTCTTGAGAGTGTGCTGCTGGAGCTTGCCTGTGATGTAGGTCGGAGCCTGCGCAAAGAGAAGCTCAAGGGGAGAACAATCACGCTGAAGGTTCGCTATGCGGATTTCCACACCTTGGTCCGCTCCCGCACTTTGGCTGAGGGGACAAATCTGGACGACGTTATCTACAGTGAAGCCTGCCGTTTGTTTCAGGCGATTGCGCTTAAGCAGCCACTTCGGCTGATCGGAGTGTCTGTGCACCAGCTGGCCAATCAGGAGGAGGGCCAACTCTCTTTGTTTGCGGATGAGCGGGAGGATCAAGAGCATTTAGCGCGGGTGATCGATAAGGTCAGAGAGAAATACGGTGCCCAGAGTATCGTTAGGGCGAGGCTTCTCGGCCCCACTGATAAAAAGAGGGAAGCGACGGCTCCCGCTGTGCCCGGGGGGCCAAGCCAAGGGCGTGGCCTATCGGGGACGGAAGTCAACGGAAGGGTCCAACCGGCGGTTCGGAAGGGACCGGGAGAGCGCGGGAACGGGATTCCGCCCGGACCCGAGTAAGCCCGGACAGAGCCTGAATCTCATGTCAGCGGAACCTGGGCAAACAGATCAGGATATCGTCAGAAGCTCGAGTAAGCCCGGACTGAGCTGATGGTCACCGCTCGCGGCCCCAGCCGCGTTTTATAAAACGTGCGCTTGTATCGATACGGTAAACATGCTTTAATTAGAAACGGAGGTGTGTTTTTTGCTGACGGTCGAGAAAATCGGAGGAACTTCAATGTCTCAGTTTGCGGACGTGCTAAGTAACATCATTGGCGCTCCGGACTCAGCCAAGTTCCGTTACGGTCGGGTCTTTGTCGTGTCCGCCTATGCCGGTGTTACTGATATGCTGCTTGAAGATAAAAAGAGCGGAGACCCCGGAATTTATCAATATTTTGTCCGGGGAGAGGATTATACCGGAGCACTGGAGGAACTGTTGACAAAATTGCTGGCTCTGAACGAGGAGATGACAGCCCTGGGCCTTGACTTTCATACCTGTCGGGAGTTTCTCCTGGACCGGGTGATGCAGGCGGAGGCTTATCTGGGCAGTATGGAGGACATTCTGGCTTCGGGTTACGTGGGCCGGGAGAGCATCTTCTCCGCGGCACGGGAACTGCTGGCTTCCATCGGGGAAGCGCATTCCGCTTTCAATACGGTGAACATCCTGCAAAACACGGGGACCAGGGCCAAACTGGTCGATCTCACAGGTTTCCGGGATCCGAAACAGCTTACGATCGACGAGCGAATCAGAGAGTCGTTTCGCTATGTCGATCCGGCCCAGACCCTGATAGTCGCCACTGGTTACACGAAAGGCAAAGAGGGGATTATGCGTCAATTTGACCGGGGCTATTCCGAAATAACCTTTTCGCGCATTGCCACCTACCTGCGGGCGGACGAGGCCATCATTCACAAAGAATATCATTTGTCATCAGCCGACCCGAAAATCGTGGGGGTGGACAAAGCCGTCCCGGTGGGTCGGACCAACTATGATGTGGCCGATCAATTGGCCGATATCGGGATGGAGGCGATTCACCCCAATGCCTCCAAACCGCTGGAGATGGCCGGGATTAACCTGCGGGTCAAGAACACGTTCGAGCCGGATCACCCCGGAACCGTTATTTCCAAAGACTATATCGGTCCGCAAGCGAAGATCGAAATCGTTGCCGGCTCTGACAAAATTGTGGTGGTGGAGATTCACGATACCTCCATGGTCGGAGAGATCGGCTTCGACCTGGAGATCATGAAGGTCTTCCAACAATATAAAATAAGTTATATCATGAAAGCCACCAATGCCAACAGCATTTCGCTGGTGATCTGGGAAACGGACCTCAGCGAGTCTTTAGTGGCGGAGCTGGAAGCGAACTACCAGGCGGTGCGGGTGAAAAAGGCGGCGATCGTCTGTGTCATCGGGTCGAATATCGCCATGCCAAAGATTCTGGCCCGGGCCTCCAATACTCTGGCTAAGCATGACATCAACATCAACTGTGTCTCCCAGTCTTTGCGTCAAGTGAATATGCAGTTCGTGATTGACCGGGAAATGTATGCGAAAGCCATCATCCATTTGAATGAGGACTTGTGCCTGGAGGCATGACAATCTCGTAAGACAACACCACCTGTCGTCCGTCAACAGGTGGTTTAAGGTGTTGATAAAAGATATTGAAAGGGTAATCCCATGGGTCTTTTGAATATTTCAGACAGTGAGATTAGAATCTTAGCCGCTGACAATCAGGTCTATGAGCAGGGAGTGTCCTATTATTCGGACGCTAAGGTGAGCGGGCTCTCCTATGACGAAGAGAATCGCAGGCTGGAGGCGCGGGTCGAAAGCACCCCATCTTACCCGGTCCGGATAGAATTTAAACACCCAGGTGCCCTTCAATGCCGGTGCGGGTGTGCCGTTTCCTATACAGGGGCAGGGGTTTGCCAGCACGTGGTTGCCGTTTTGAAGGCAGCGCAGGCCGAGTTTTCGAGTTCTCGGCCCGGACGGCCCGGGACTCCGGCTGCCGTCAAGGAGTTCCTCTCCTTTTTTGAAAATCTTCGTCCCGGAAATTCGAAGGAAGAGATCAATTTCGCCGTGGAATTGTCACTCAGCCTAATCCCCGGCGTTTCCGCCCATGTGTCGTTTAAAGTGGGCCGGGAACGGCTCTATGTAGTTAAGGATATCCCTGCTTTTCTGCGTGCTGTCGCAGAGGAAAGGCCAATGTTTTTTGGCAAGGAATTCACTTTTGAGCCTCTGCAGCAGGCTTTTAAGAAGGACGATCGTCCCGTCGTCGATCTGTTAGGGCAAATATATGCCCTGCATCAGGAATGGACCGGGGAGTATACTTATCTTTCCACAGTCATTGGCAAAAGGTATATGGTTCTAAAAGGGGTGTCCCTGAAAAGGATGCTGGACACACTTGGGGACAAAGTCTTTACTCTCAGTGTGGACCGGAAGCTGGGACATGAGGTGCGCCTGCGTAAAGAAACGCTCCCTTTGAAATTTTCCCTGCAGACCCGGGATCAGGATATGTATGGAGTTGTCTTTGGCTGCCGGGGAGGTGCCGCTGCCATTGACGAGGGATGGGAGGTTATTTCCTTTACGGGCAGGAGATTTTCCGGGTTACCGACCCGCGCCAGCAAAAGGTTTTACCGGCCAGTTGCTGAAAGCCTTGGGCTATAGGAAAAGGTCCGCTCTGTTGCTTCCGCGGGAGAAGAAAGAATTCTTCGTCTCAGAAGTGCTTCCCGCTTTGGCAAAAGCGGGGGATGTCTCGATTGATCCGGAGTTGGCGGCGAAATTCTGCCGGGAGGACTTGCGGACCGAGGTGTATTTTGAGCGGGGTGCCGGCAGAGGAGTTGGGGCCCGGGTCGAATTTCATTACGGGCTAACAGTGATCAATCCTTTTGCGGTCCGGGGCCAGGCTCCCAAGGAAAGCACCGGGGAGGAGCTCATTCTCGTCCGCGCCGCGGAGCGGGAAGAGCAAGTCCTGGGGATTCTGGAACAGGCGGATTTCAGTGTCTCTCAAGGCAGGATTCACCTCGAAGACGACGAGAAGGTTTTCACCTTGGCGACCGTGTATCTGCCGCAGCTGCAGAAAGTGGCGGAAATCTACTATTCGGATGATTTTCGCTTCAGACTGCGTAGCTCCGTGTCTTTCTCGGGACGCGTGCGTCTGAATGAATCACTCGACCTGCTGGAGGTTTCTTTTCAGTATGGAGATATCGATGAAAGTGAATTGGTCGATATTTTTCAGGCTTTGCGACGCAAGAAGAAATATTTTCGGCTCCGTGACGGTTCCTTTCTGCCGCTTAATCAGCCGGAATTGGAAGATGTCGCCGAACTCTTGGACGAATTGAAACTGCCGGTCGAGGATCTGCGGCGGAAAGCTATTCGTCTCCCAAAGTACAGGGCCCTCTATATAGACAATTTTCTGCGCTGTTCGGGACTTCAAGGGGTCGCGCGCAATGGGGCGTTTAAGCAGCTGGTGCAGAGTATCCTCGAACCTCAGGACAGCGAATTCGTAGTCCCCGCTCACCTGGAAAGAGTGATGCGGGATTATCAAAAGACAGGTTTCAAATGGCTGAAAACCTTGGCTTCCTATGGGCTGGGAGGAATTTTAGCGGACGACATGGGGTTAGGCAAGACCCTGCAGGTTCTGTCTTTTCTCCTGTCGGAGAGGGAGAGCATCGGTAAGCCGGCTTTGGTTGTCGTTCCTACTTCGCTTGTTTACAATTGGCTGGAGGAAGCGAAGAAATTTGTCCCCACTTTGAAAGTCCTGGTCATTGAAGGTGCACCGTCGGAACGACAGGCCCAATTGCAGGATATCGGCGACTGGGATCTGATCGTGACTTCCTACCCTGTTCTGCGCCGGGACATTGAATATTATGACAACCTCGAGTTCTCCTATTGCTTTCTTGATGAAGCTCAGCACATTAAGAATCCGCAGACGGTTAACGCCAAATCGGTGCGCCGGATTCAGGCGGGGGGATATTTTGCCCTGACGGGTACCCCCATTGAAAATTCCCTTTCGGAACTTTGGTCTGTGTTTAACTTTATCCTGCCCGGATACCTTTATTCGCACGCGGAATTCACTAAGAAGTTTGATGTCTCCCCCGCACAAGAGGAAGGGGCAGGCCCGCTGCGGGAATTGAGCCGGCAGGTGGCCCCATTTATTCTTCGCCGTTTGAAGAAAAATGTTCTGGTGGAATTACCGGACAAAATTGAGACGCGTCTGGTCGTCCAGATGACGGAGGACCAAAAGAAAATCTACCTGGCTTTTCTCCTGGAGGCCAAGCAGAGTATTGTCCGCGATATTGCGTCCTCCGGCTTTGAGAGCAGCCGGCTTAAAATCCTGGCGGCTTTGACCCGGCTGCGCCAAATCTGCTGTCACCCGGGTCTGTTCCTGGAAGATTATTCGGGAGAAAGCGGGAAGATGCTTCTCTTTCAGGAAATCCTGGCGGGAGCCTTGGGCAGCGGGCACCGCTTGCTGGTCTTTTCCCAGTTCACCTCGATGCTGGATATCATTCAACGGCATCTGCTCGCCGAGGGGATCGGACATTTCTATTTGCAAGGCTCCACCAAGGCTTCCGACCGCTCCCCCATGGTTAAATCGTTTAACGCGGGGGAAGGGGAGGTGTTTCTCATCTCCCTAAAGGCAGGCGGAACCGGGCTCAACTTAACCGGCGCCGACATGGTGATCCACTTCGATCCCTGGTGGAACCCCGCAGTCGAAGACCAAGCGACGGACCGGGCTTATCGCATTGGGCAGGAAAAGGCGGTTCAGGTCCTGAAGCTGGTGACCCAAGGCACGATTGAGGAAAAGGTCTGCACTTTGCAGGAAAAGAAGAAAGAGTTAATCGAACAAGTGATTCAACCGGGTGAAACTTTCGTTTCTAAGCTGACGGAAGCGGAATTGCGGGGACTCTTTGAGATATCCTGAGGGACTCTTCGAGATATCATGGGGAACTGCTGGAGAAGTCCTGAGGGAAAAACTGCTGATTCTTCGCGTTTTCGCAGCGGCGAAGTCCCAAGGGAGGTTGCGGCGGTCTGCGGGATCATCGCTAATTCAGGCCTGATAGCTCTCATAAAACACGAGTTCCTCAAGGGGTTTGCGGTCACGCTCATGTCGGTCGGGGGAGGCCTGTTCGCCTGCGGCATATCCGGCTAATAGGATGGCGATCGGTTCGACGCTCGCGGGCAGGCGGAACTCTGCGGCGATCACATCCGGCTTAAAGTAACCGACCCAAACCGTACCTAAACCGAGATCCGCAGCTTCCAACATCATGTGAGTCGTGACGATGGAGGCATCGATCTCAACTGTGGTCTGGCCGTCAAAGGGCCTTTTCCAGGCGACTTGGCGTTCGGAGCAAACGACAATGGCCAGGGGTGCGTCATAAATATTGGCGGCCTTGCGCAACTTGGCCAGACCTTCGTCTTCTTCCACCACAAGCAGCCGTTGGGGCTGCATGTTGGCGGCGGTAGGTGCGATCCTGCCGGCTTCCAAAATCTTGAGCAGTTTCTCCCTTTCCACCTTCCGGGGCAGGTACTTTCGGACGGAACAGCGCGTTTTGGCGAGTTGCAGAAAATCCATGACTATCGACTCCTTTCTGTGTGAGGAATGCTTGATACGCGCGGGCCAACGGCTGACGGATGTTCCGCTGACCAGAGCCTAACCTGGCGTCGGAACCTGGGGTTGGCTCGCTGACCCGCTCTAGGTGTGTGAGCGGATGATTTCCCTGGCGATGGCGACCCCGCAGGCACTGGCCTGAGCCAGGCCGCGCGTGATGCCGGCCCCGTCTCCTCCCGCGTAGAGCCCAGCGATCTCGCTTTCGAACGAGTTTGTCAGTTTGGGTCGCGAAGAGTAGAATTTAGCCTCCACACCGTAGAGAAGGGTATGTTCGGAGGCGATCCCGGGTGTCACTTTGTCCAAAGCCTCGATCATTTCTATAATACTTTTCATTGTGGAATAAGGCAAGACCAGACTCAAGTTGCCGGGAACCGCTTCTTTCAGGGTGGGCTCGATGAAGCCTTCAGCGATCCGTTTTTCGGTGGAGCGCCGGCCTTTGAGAATGTCGCCATAGCGCTGGAGCAGGACGCTGCCGTTGGAGAGGTCATTGGCTAGGCGGGAAATGAATTTGGCATATTCCGTCGGCTTATTAAAGGGATAAGAGAAATGATGCGAAACGAGCAAGGCAAAGTTAGTGTTCGTGCTGCCCAGGTTTTTGTCTTTGTAAGCATGGCCGTTGGCTAACATGACCCCGCTGTGGTTCTCAATCACCACGTGGCCGGACGGGTTACTGCAGAAACTGCGCACGGTCGTGCCCACGGATGTGCGGTAGATAAACTTGCCTTCGTAGAGGTTCTCGTTGATCTCTTCCATGATGGTATCCAGGGTTTCGACTCGTACCCCGACATCCACCTGATTGCTGGTCATTTCCAAACCGTATTTTTGCAGAGCGGCTGCCAGCCATTCTGAGCCGTCTCGGCCGGGCACGGCGACGACATAAGGCGCATAGTAAGAGTCTCCCCCAGCGGTTAAAACCCCTTTGATCCGGAGTGTCCCCGCTTCGTCGGCGACCAGAAGTTCGGTCACTGCCGTTTCAAAAATCATGTTCATTTTGGGTGTGAGAAATTCGTAAATATCTTTTTGAATCTCCAGGTTCTGCTCGGTGCCAAGATGTCTTACTTGGGCCCGCAGGAGTTTGAGCCCGGCGGCCAACCCCCGGCGCTCTATTTCTTTCACCGCCTGGGTAGTGGGGTCGGTCAAAGGTGCCCTGGCCCCATGTTTCAGGTTAATGTCATCGACATATTTGATAAGGCTGAGGACCTCGGACGGAGACCTGTACTCGGTCAACCAGCCGCCAAACTCCGTCGTGATGTTGAATTTGCCGTCCGAATAAGCGCCGGCTCCCCCAAATCCATTCGTGATAGAACAGGCGGGCGAACAACCGGCCGCTTCCTTTAGTTTGTTGGGCGGGGGGCATTTGGCAAGGGCCTTTTTCAGGATAGGACAATTCCTGTGATAGATGTCACGTCCTTTTTCGATCAGCAGAATAGATAACTGAGGGGCTTTTTGGCTGAGTTCGTAGCAGGTAAAGATCCCCGCGGGTCCGGCTCCCACCACGATAACGTCATAGTCCATAAAATAATATCCTTCTTTCCGCCGAGAGTCATACTTCGATATCTTGACAAAGAAGGTGCCGCCGCACCTCAAATGGATTGCCAAAACGGACTGTGGGCCTCAAGAGCGCGCGTCAGGTGTTTCAGGAGTCCTGGGAACGGAGGGGTTCAAGGGCAGGCGCGGGGTGCTTGGGCAGGAGGCCGAGAGCCCAGACTGCCAGGCTGAGGAGAACCATAGTGCTTCCGGCCGTGCTCACTCCGGTCCACCGCCAAGCGCTCCAAGCGAAGGATCCCAGCCATGACCCAAGGGCGCCGCCCAGGAAGTAAGTGACCATATAAACCGTATTGAGCCGGTTTTTCGCGTCCGGGCGCAAACGGTAGATCCGGGCCTGGTTGGAGATCTGGGTGGATTGCACTCCCAGGTCGAGGAGAATCACGCCCAGAATTAACCCCCAAATCTCTTTGCCCGCCACGGTAAAAAGGGCAAAAGCAAGGAGGGTGATCAAGACGGCGATCCCGGCTACCCGGCGGGCGCTGTCGCTTTCCGGCCGAGCCTGTGGACGGCGACGGGATGTCCTCGGCTTTCTGTCGGCAAGACGGCCGGCCAAGGGGGCGGCGGCCGCTCCGGCGACACCCGCCAGACCGAAGAGCCCGGCGCCTTGGGCTCCGAGATGATAGGGGGGCTGCCTGAGAAAGAAGACCAAGGTCGTCCAAAACGCGCTGAAAGCACCGAAAAGAAGGCCTCCCATAACAGAGGCTTCACGCAATTCGGGTTCGGCCAAGAACAACTTCCGTAAAGAGCGAAAGAGTTGAGGGTAACTCAGTGTGGCGGCAGGTTTAGACTCTGGCAGTCCCAGGCGCAGAAGCAGAGCCAGGCCGCACATCAGGCCGGCGGCGATGACATACATGGCTCGCCAACCGAAATGCTGGCCGATCAAGCCGCTGACCGTTCGAGCTAAGAGAATGCCGAAGAGAAGACCGCTCATTACCGTTCCCACTACTTTGCCCTGTTCGTCGGGAGCGGCCAGCTGGACCGCCAAGGGGACGATGAGCTGCGGCACCACCGTCGTGGCACCGAGGAGGAAGCTCATAAGGCTGAGCAAGGTGAGGTTTTCCGCGGCCGCAACCCCGAGCAGGGCTAAGGCAACGGCAAAGAGCAGCGCGACAATGAGGAAACGTCTCTCCTTCATATCCCCCAGGGGGACAAAGAGAAAAAGCCCTAAGGCATAGCCCATTTGAGTGAGCATGGGAATTCCGCCGCTCGCGCGGGCGGAGACGTGCAACGTGAGTGCCATGTCTGCTAAGAGGGGCTGGCTGTAATAGAGATTGGCCACCGAGAGGGCGCAGGCGATAGCCATGAGCCACAATAAGCGTCGGGAGAGGGGTTCCTGGTTGGTTCTCATGTCAAAACTCCAATGTCGTTAAATTTACGCTTCATTATATCACAATCTCGGCCGTTTTTCCCGGAGCTTACCCATGGTCCCCATGGCCGTACAGGTCGGAGGCCGGGAAGTTGGGCAAAGCAATTTCATTTGGGGTTTGACAACTGTATCCTCTTGGGGTATGATAATTAAGTTAGTAATGGGGTGTCGCCAAGCGGTAAGGCACCAGACTCTGACTCTGGCATTTCGTTGGTTCGAATCCAGCCACCCCAGCCAAATTTTATTTTTGTTTTTTTGGGTCCCGTGAGGGCGCGCTCGTAGGGCCGTTTTGACAGGGGTCTGCATCGGAAAATTAAGGGTCTACATGAGATAGTCAGAGGTTTGCATGAGGTTGCAGGAACCGGAAATGGGAAGCCCCTTTACTTTGCCAGTAAAGGGGCTTCATAAGTGTTGCGCTGTCCATCAAATCTTAAGACTTTGCTTGCATTCCTTTAAGAACAGGTGGTTATAATGCTAGCGTGGCCACAAAAAAATCTTAAAGGGGGAATTGCTGGCATGAAGTTGCCGAGATTTGCACTGGTCGGTGTTCTCGCGCTGGCGGCAACCGTTGCAGTGACTGGAGCAGCCGCCGCTTCCACAGGTGGGACGAATTTGCCCGGGCAAAACGCGGCCTTGGTGACTCCGCCCGTCGTTCACGCGCAACCCCAGCAGAGCCAACACTTTAAGCCGGATTGTCCCTTCGTTCTGGGGGCCGTCGCGGGTATTCTCGGGGTACAGCCTCAAGAACTGAGGACGGAGTTGCAGGGTGGCAAGAGCTTGAAAGACGTGGCTGCCGCCAAGGGTATGGATTCGGCAACGTTGGCCGGGAAATTACAGGCTGCCTGGTCCGAGAAGATAGACTCCGCGGTCAAGAACGGCCGGCTTGAACCGCAAAAAGCGGCTGCCGTCAAGGCCAAGCTGTCCGCTAGGGTTGAGTCTTTCATCTCCAAATCGTGGAAGTGCGAAGGACGGAAGTCTTCTGAAGCTCAAAGAACTCCGTTTTCCGCGGCGAAGCACGCCGGGATGTTCCAAGGAATGCGCGATCAAGTGCAAAGCCTTCTCGGGCTGGATTCCGCCCAGCTAAAGGCGGCTCTAAAGAGTGGGAAGTCTTTGGCCCAGCTTGCCCGGGAAAAAGGGATAGCGGTGGAAACCCTGGAAAGCAAGATCCAGGAGACGCTGGCCGCTAACCTAGACCAAGCGGTCAAAGACGGAAAACTGGCGTCTGAAGAAGCCGCCCAGGTGAAAGCGGATTTACCGCAGTGGGTGAAAATGATGGTGACAAGGGAGCACAACGGGAGAAGCCACTCCTGAAAGTGCGTCCTGAAGCGGCTTAACCGGGTATAGCCCATGGGGGTGCCAGCAGGCCTCGGAGGCCGGTGGCACTCCGCTTCTCCCTAAGTGCGGACGGCCGGAGAAGCCGGAGAATATTTGGGATTTCGTTAAAGTCAATCGGGGCCTCGTCACTGTTGGTGAGCCTGCACTGCAGAGCCGCTCATTGACCCAAGAGTGCTGGAAAGGGTAAAGACAGCCACAGGACTTTGACGTTTCCCTGGGAGAACGTAAGGAAAAGGTTAAGATGGATTGCGGATGTGCTATAATAAGAGAATCCACATAAGATATTCACCGTTTACTGATCATGTATTAAAAAGTTCCGGTTAAAATTAAGGTTTAAGGGAACCACTCGCACTTGTAGAAGTGGGAGTCTCACGATTGGATGAAGACAGACATTTGGATGAAGACAGACGAGATCTTCAGAAAGGATATCGGCGATGGCATCCGTATTGACCGGAAACGAAAATTTAGAAGTGGAAATGGAGCCCGGTGTGCAAAAAAACCGCCGACCGGCCGTGTGGCCGACATCGAAAAAAGGGACTTTTAAATATTATCCGGGGCAGATTGTCCAATTCCTGGTGGTGGGAGGGCTGAACGCTGTCATCGATATCGGCATGTTGGATCTGATCCTCTACCTCTGGCCGACGACCAATGACGGACTTCTAATCCTATTTAACACTTTCGCCTATACTTTGGCGATTCTGAACAGTTATGTCTGGAATTCCCGCTTCACTTTCCGGCAGCACGCTCGCCAGGATATCCGGGAAAAAGCCTACTTCCTGGTCCAGGCGGGGATCAGCTTGCTTCTCAGCAATTTGACGTTTCTCACGGCTTTCCACGAACTGACGGCTTGGCAGTTGCCCAACTGGGTGGTGCAAAACGCGGCTAAAGCTTTAGCCATGGCGGTCCCTTCCACGGCCAGCTTCCTCTTCATGAAGTACTGGGTTTTTCGCCGGGCCACGCACAAGACGGAGCGCTGACAGGGAATTTCCCCGGGGAAAAAGAAAGCTTCGGGAGAGCTTTGTGCTCTCCCGAAGCTTTGCTGTCTTTCGCTGGGGGAACTCTGTTTTCGGCGTTGGAAGTCAGTCGGGTTTAGGCGACTTCTTTCCCTTGTTCAGCTATAGTTTCCTGCAGTTCTTTGGTGGAGAAAGCACTGGAAGTGCCCCAGATGAAGAAGATGATACCACCGATGATGCCGACCACCTGATCCATCGGGTACTTGATGACATTCGTGCCGCCGAACTTGGAGCTGCCCAAATAGCTGAGGCCGAGCAGGAACAGCATATAGACGACCAGCCAGATGCCCGCTTTGATGTGCTTGCCGATGTCCTGACGGAGATCGGGCCGGACGTAGAGGAAGCCGGCGAAGAGGACGAGACCGAAGAGGTTGGCGAGCATGACGACCGAAACGGTGGACCAGCTGCTCCAGTAGATGATGAGCGTGCTGACGACAAAGGCGATGCCGGCGATGAGCGAGACTCCCTTAAGCGTAAAGGGACGGTGCAGTCCGGGAGCGTGGCGCCGCAAGGCTATGATGCTGACCGGTCCGATCATATAAGTGAACACGACAGCCCCGGAAACGACCCCGACCAGTTTGCTCCAGGACGGGAAAGGTGCGGTCCAGAAGAGGGCCAGCAGAAGAGTTAACCAAAGAGCGGGGCGGGGAACTCCGGACTTGGGATGAATTTTTTTGAAAACTTTCCACCAGAAACCGTTCTGGGATTGGGCCATGATCAGCCGGGAAGTGGTGCCCATATAAATGTTTCCGGTTCCGGCGGGGGAGATGACCGCATCAGCAAAGAGAATCGCGGCCAGCCAATTGAAGTTAAGCAGAATGGCCAACTCGGCGAAAGGCGAACGGAAATTGATGTGGCCCCAACCTTTGGCCATGGCGCTGCCCGGAATGGCACCGATATAGGTGATCTGGAGGAGAATATAAAGGATGACTCCTATGCCGATTGCCAGACCAATCGCCAAAGGCACATCCCTCTGGGGATTCTTGGCTTCCCCGGACATAACCACGGCTTGCCGGAAGCCAAAGTAAGAGAAGACGATCCCGCCGGAAGAGATGGCGGCAAACACCGAGGCTACGCCGAAGGGAGCAAAGCCGCCTGAGGTCATGTTTCCGGCATGGAATTGAGTCAACAGGACGACGACCGTCAAAGCCGGAGTCAGGAACTTGAGGGTCGTAACGAAGGTATTGCTCTTGGCGAAAGCCTTCGCGCTGAGATAATTGAGGAAGAAAAAGAGAATGATCAAGATGGCCGCCACGAACCAGCCGCTGGTTGTCATGATACCGGCTGTGTTGTTGTACAGGGCAGGGAGATAATAACTGGCATACTGGACAACGGCTTCGGCCTCGATGGCAATAACCGTAGAATCGGCAAGGATAAGGGCAAAAGCCATCATGTAACTGACGAAACTTCCGTGCGAGTACTGGGAATAACGAACGAGTCCTCCGGATTCAGGTAACATGGCGCCGAGTTCGGCATAGACCAAGGCGATGAACATGACGGCAACGCCGCCGCCCAGCCAGGCGAAAATAGATGCAGGACCGGCCATGTTGCCCGCCTTCATGGCCCCCATGAGCCAGCCGGAGCCGATGATGGCGCCCAAACCCATCATCGTTAAATCGAGCAGACCGAGTTCCCTTTTGAGCCCTTGCTTCATGCGCGCGCTTTGTCCCGCCTTTGCGGACAAAGCAATCCACCTCTCTTTTTTGGATTTTTTTTAATAATACAACTTCTACTTCTGGAATAGAACATTGTATTAATATGAGCTGGGGATTTAAATCAAGGGGAGGTTGAATAAAAAAGGGGGAGGAGTTAAAAAAACTGGGGAATTCAAGTTGTTCGCGATAATTCTATATTTTGAATTGATTATACACCGTCTTGCGACAAAATGGAACAGGGTTTAACAAGAAGTTTTACAAAACAGCAGACTTTTTTTCGACACTATTGTCATACAATTTTTGTTTCCATAAATATACGAAGGGCGGACAGGACGTCACGCGAAGGAAACGGGCACGCACATGCTCTCGGGGCGGGTTTCGCCCGTTCAGCCCCTATCCTTGACCGAAGAATTGTGGTAAAATCTTGTGGGTGATAAGCCCCGAAAATGTACGTTAATAGAAAGGAGTTCACAGCTATGGAACTTGTGACACAGCGCCGCCTTGATAAGATGCGTAAAAGGATGGAGATAGAGGGGCTTGAGGGATTTGTGATCGTGCGGCCGGAAAATCTTCGCTATCTGAGCGGATTTTCCGGGGGGGAAGGGACAGTGTTCATCCTGCCGGATCGTGCCTATCTTTTGACGGATTTTCGCTACATAGAACAGGTTGCCGGTGAAGCCCCGGGGTTTGAGATTGTGAGGGTGGCGGCGGATCCGTTCGCCCCGTTGACGGATCTGGGCCAAGGGACCAAGCGGGTCGGGTTCGAGGGGGATTTTGTCACCCATGACGCCTATCTTAAGCTTGCGGAGCACCTGCCGCTGAGTGAACTCGTGTCCCGGCCCGAGGTGATCAACGATTTGCGCGCGGTGAAGGATGAGGAGGAAATCAGTCGGATCCGCCGGGCCGTACGGGCGGCCGATCAAGCTTTTGACGTGATCTTGACCAAGCTCGCCGTGGGCCAAAAGGAAGAAGAAATATCCTTGGAATTGGAATTTGCCATGCGCCGCGCGGGCGCCAGCGGCCGTTCGTTTGATTTCATTGTGGCGTCCGGCCCGAGGGGAGCTCTGCCACACGGAACCGCAAGCTCCAAGCGGGTTGAAAAAGGCGAGTTTTTAACTTTTGATTTCGGAGCTGTCCTGGCGGGGTATTGTTCCGACATTACGCGAACCGTTGTTTTCGGGGAGCCGGATGAGAAACAAAGGGAAATCTACGAAGTCGTCCTCAAGGCCCAGCTGGCCGGTATCCGGGCGGTGAAGCCCGGGGTCACGGGCCGGGAGGTAGACGCGGTGGCTCGCGGGATCATCGCGGAGGCCGGGTATGGGGAGTATTTCGGGCACGGCTTGGGACATTCCGTGGGCTTGGCCATTCATGAAGGTCCGAACCTGAACATGCGGGAGGAACGGCTTCTGCAGCCGGGGAACGTGGTCACGGTGGAACCGGGCATTTATATTCCCGGCTGGGGTGGCGTGCGGATAGAGGATATGGTCGTCGTTACGGAAGAGGGATGCGAGATCCTGACCCAGGCTCCCAAGGATCTGATCATTATTCAGTAAAGGTCATTCAGTGAACTCGTTCAGCTTAAGCTGAACATCACGATAGTGTCCTGTGGACACTATCGCCGAAGCGCAAGCTTTCAAAGAATGCTTGTGCGGAGTCAAACTGAACGCGTGTCCTTGGCAGGCTGCTTGCAGAGCACGGTTTGGAAGCCTGCGGAGAAGAATTTCGGCAAATCAGAGATACGCTCGATCGGTCCGGGGATCCATAGGCGGCGGACCTGGCGGTTTGCTTCGCTTTTTTGAAGTTTGGAATTGCACGATTGGCATGGTACAAAAGGAGAAAAGCGGATAAGCTAAGCTGAGAGCGAATTTGTGGGCCGAAGCTGAAGTAAATCGGCCCAATTGGGCCGAGATTTAGGGGCACATTCACTGGCATTCACTAAGCAACCACGATATTAGGGGGAATGAGGCAAATGATTTCTTCAAATGATTTTAAGACGGGTGTGACGATCGAAGTAGACGGGGACGTTTATACAATTGTTGAGTTTCAACACGTGAAGCCGGGCAAAGGTGCGGCTTTCGTCCGGACAAAGCTCAAAAACGTAAAAACCGGCGGGGTGGTGGAACGCAAATTCAATGCCGGCGAAAAAGTTCCGAGGGCCCACGTGGAACGGAGGGAGATGCAGTACCTCTATAAAGACGGCGAACATTACGTGGTGATGGACAACGAAAACTATGAGCAAATGTCTCTCACGGCGGATCAAATAGGGGACCAGGTCAAATGGCTCAAGGAGAACATGAATTTAGGGGTGCTCTTTTTTGGCAGTGATGTGATCGGAGTCGACATTCCCAACAGCGTTCAGCTGGCGGTGGTGGCGACGGAACCGGGTGTCAAAGGGGACACGGCGACGGGCGGCACGAAGCCGGCCACAGTGGAGACCGGAGCCATTGTGCAGGTACCTTTCTTCGTCAATGAGGGGGATGTGCTCATCATTGATACGCGTACCGGCAACTATGTGCAGCGGGCCTAGCTGCCGCAGGCGACGCGAGCAAACCCGCCTTTTCCCGACGGTCAAAACCATGGGGCTTGCGGCGGGTTACGGTTCTGTCAAAGGGATAGGGACGGGTGAAGCAGGGAAGGGTCTTTCAGGTCGAGCATCTCGCGGGAGCGAGGTGCTCTTTTTGGTTCCGCGGGATAAGAAAACTTGTGGCAGCCGCCGTGATTCGGCCGATCGCTCGCTTGAGCGATCGCACCAGCCGAGTTTTCTTGATTCTAAAAAGGGCGGCGCGGACATACCTTCTATCAAGGAGGGACAGAACGTGCCGCTTCACTATGTTAACTCTCGGAAACCGGCCCGGTCCGTTTCTTCCTCGAACGGGGATGATGGAGCCGTGGAAGCGGGGTTTGGCTGGGACGAGTTCCTGGGCTGGTTTGGCGGGCGCCCGGGCCAGATTTTGGCCCGGACGGAGGTTGCCCCCGTTCAAGTGGAGGAAATTCGTTTGCGGGTTAACCAGCCGCTCTTGCTCCGCTTGACCGGCGAGGATCTTTTTTTGGACCGGACCGGACAGCCCGCCCCAGCCCAAGACGCTTATAGGGTAGAGCTGTCAGACCTGGCCGAAACCATGGACCGCTTGACCCAAAGCTCGCTCTATGCCGCCGCGGAAAATCTGCGTCAGGGCTTTCTCACCTTGCCGGGGGGGCACCGGGTGGGGATCACGGGAGAGGCCGTTATGAAGCAGGGGAGCTTACAGACGATTAAACACATTACGGGGTTGAATTTCCGCCTAGCCCAGGACATCCGAGCGTTGGGGCTGGATATTCTGCCGCATCTCATCTCCTCGGAAAGAAGGCTTCATCACACGATCATCCTTTCCGCTCCCAGAGCGGGAAAAACGACCCTGCTCCGGGCCTTGATCCGGTGGTTGAGCAACGGGGTGCCGGAGTTGGGCCTTCCCGGACAGGCGGTGGGTGTTGTCGATGAGCGCGGGGAATTGGCCGGACTGTGGCAGGGAGTGCCGGCTTATGATTTAGGGAGACGTACGGATGTTCTAGGTTCCTGCCCGAAGGCGCTGGGCATGGGGATGCTGATCCGGTCCATGGGGCCGGAGGTGGTGGCTGTTGACGAAGTGGGACATGCCGAGGATGTTGCGGCCATAGCGGAGGCCTTGCGCAGCGGCGTCAGCATTCTCAGTACGGCTCACGCCGGCTCCCTGGAAGAAGCGCGCTGCCGTCCTATCTTAAGGGATTTGCTGGTGGGCGGGATTTTTGAGCGGGCGGTTCTACTCAGCAGGCGGCGGGGCCCCGGAACAGTGGAAAGCGTTTTGGATCTTGCCCGGGGGCAGGAAGTAAGGCCTTGGGGTCGGGTTGCCAACCGGTAGATGTGAAATTGAGCGATGACGATGAGGTGGAAAAAGAAATGCTTATTCTGGGAGCGATGGGATTGATCGCCGCCTTCGGAGGAATTGGGCTCTGGCTTGCGGCTAGAGTCAGGCGCCGGCCCGAGGAAATCCGCGTTTTGCTGACCGCTTTGGCCTTGCTGGATACGGACATATACTGGGGTGCCACCCCTTTACCGGAAGCGTTTTCCGGTATTGCCAACAGGGTGGAGGGCCCGTGGCGGAGTTTTTTCGCCGAGGTTAAAGAACGGATTGAAATGGGCGAGGCGGCTTGGCCCGCCTGGAAAGAAACGATCGCCCGGCAGACCGGCGCTTTTGCGCTCAAACCCGAAGACTGGCTGATCGTCCTCGATATCGGCAAAGGGTTGGGACGTTCCGATCAACAGGAACAGCATAAACAACTGGAAATGGTCCAGAAACAATTGGCTTTATTGCGGGAACAGGTGGTCATTTGGGCTGAAAAACAAGCAAAAATGTGGGCCTATATGGGTTTTCTCGTAGGGTGTGCCAGTGCCATCTTTCTCATTTGAGAGCAGACTCCGGGGATAACAGCAGACCCTCGGGCGACTGGATCATTCTGGCCTCAGGCCTCCGGCCTCCGGCCTCTGGATTGGGAGGAGTATGAAGATGGACTTAAGCATGATCTTTAGAATAGCCGGAATCGGGATATTTGTCGGTTTCCTTGTGACCCTCCTTAATGAGGCGGGAAAGAAGGAAATTGCCCAATTTGTGACTGTGGCAGGGATTATTTTAGTCCTCTTCAGTATCCTTCAAGGAATGTCCCAGCTGTTTGCCTTGGTGAAAAGCGTGTTTCAATTGTACTAGTGTACGGGGAGGACTGAAGGTGGAAATCTGGCAAATTGTCGGGGTCGCCTTGCTTGTGACGATTATTGCCGTGGTACTGAGGAAAATTCAACCGGAGATTGCCGTCCAACTGAGCATATTGGCCGGCATAGCCATCTTTCTCCTCGTTCTCGGAAAAATCAAGGTGATCGTCGACCTCTTGCAGAATTTGGCAGACCAGGCAAATATCAGCTCCTATTACCTGATCATCGTCCTGAAAATCGTCGGAATCTCCTACCTGGCAGAATTCGGGGCTCAAATCTGCCGGGACGCGGGGGAGGGGGCCCTGGCCCTCAAAGTGGAACTCGCAGCTAAGATCGGAGTGCTCATTTTGGCGATACCCATTATCGTTGCCATCTTGGAATCTCTGGTGCGGCTGCTGCCGTGAGGTGATGCTCTTTGAAAGTCAAACTGGGCGTAATCTTCTTCTTTTTTTTCCTGACGCTTGGGACAACTCCTCGTTCCTTGCTGGCCGCGGACAATGGACAGAATCCCGTCGCGCCCGGTTGGATTCAGAACTCAGGCGTCAATATTTCGGGTCAAAGCCCGGATCCGAGTGCCGGTCAAAACCAGGTTCAAACTCCGGCTTCAAGTGCGAGTCAAGGTCTGAGCCAAAGCGCGGATCCGAGTGCGGGCCAAAGTCTGAATCAGAGCACGGACCAAAACCCGAATCAAAGGACCGATTTGTCACAGCAGGTCGATTTAAGCAAAATGCAGGGCTTCTTGCAGAGTATCGACCAACAGGCTCAGACCTCTTTGCCCGGATTCTCCCTGACCGGACTGTTGGCAGGGCTTAAGCAAGGGAAACTGGATCTGAAGCCTCAGGACATCATGCGCAGCCTGTTGACATTTCTCACCGGAGAAATTCTGAAAACCGCTCCCTTAATCGGAAAATTCCTGGTCCTCGCCGTTTTGCTGGCGGTTCTGCAGCAGCTGCAGGAGGCCTTTGACGGCTCGGTAGGCAAATTGTCCCGCTTTTTATCCTACCTGGTTCTTTTGAGTTTGGCGATGGCCGCTTTCCAAAGTGTGCTGGCAACCGCCCGAGGGGCCCTTGACCAAATGGTCGGGCTGATGCAGGCCCTCTTTCCGGCTATGCTGACTTTGCTCCTGGCTATGGGGAGCTTCGCCACAGCGGCGCTTTTCCGGCCAATGGTGATGGCCAGTCTGACTTTTCTGGCCACTTTATTCAAGAATGTCGTCCTGCCTTTGTTCTTTTTGGCAGCCGTCCTGCGCTTGTTTAACCAGATATCGGAACAGTTTAAACTGAATAAACTGGCGGGGCTGATTGAATTCGGCGGCAAAGTGAGTTTGGGGTTGGTCATGACCCTGTTTGTCGCCCTGATGACCCTTCAGGGTGTGACGGGAGGGGTAGCGGACGGTGTCACCCTGCGTACGGCCAAGTACTCCGTGGATCTCATTCCGGTGGTGGGTAAGTTCTTCAAGGACTCGGTAGAACTGGTTGTGACTTCGGGGCTGCTGCTCCGGAACGCCTTGGGCGTGGTGGCCTTCATCGCCCTGTTAATCATCTGCCTGGGGCCTTTGGTAAAAATCCTGGCCATGATGTTTGTCTTTCGCCTTTCGGCTGCCCTGATCGAACCCTTGGGAGAGCAATCCCTAGCCAACGCTTTGCAGGATATGGCCAAGAGTCTGACCTACATCTTTGCGGCGCTGGCCTCAGTGGGCGTCATGTTTTTTATCGCAATCGTCGTGGTCGTGAGTTCGGGCAATCTGGCCTTGATGCTGCACTGACCGCAGGCTCCGGGGAGGGAAAGATTGAAATGCAGGCCCTGCAAAATCTCATAAGAAATCTGGCCATCATCCTTCTTCTCGCGACGTTTTTGGAGATGCTCCTGCCCAATAAATCCATGCGAGGGTATGTCCGGCTAGTCATGGGCCTGTTTGTCATTTCCGCCATACTCAACCCGCTGGCCGACCTTCTGCATGTGCCTTTGGCCCTGAACATACCGGCCTGGACGTCATCATCTCCCCAGGATTTGCCGGTCTTCGCGGCCGAAGGGCAGGGAAACAAACTTGGCCGAGATGCCGTACTGGCTCAATATCGCCAGATTCTCCAACACCAAATCGAGGCTTTGGCTCTCGGTGTCAAGGGGGTGGACAGAGCAAATGTGACGATTGATTTTGCCAATGACGGGGGCGGACTTATGGAGCAGCCACCCCTGACCAAAGTGAGCATCACGCTGTTTACCACGACCACTGACATCCGGCCAATTCGTCCGATCGTCATTGATGGAAGCGGCCCGGCGCAACCTCACGCCCCGGCGCCGAATCCGCTGGCTCAAGAGGTCAAAGACAGGGTATCGGCTTTGATGGAAATAGACCCGGCAAAAGTAGATGTCCAAATGGCCGGAGAAAACTGAGGAAGAGGAGGGGAAATTCATGTTTGACAAACCTGAGAGGCGCCTGACCCTGCAAGAATGGGGCCTGGGGAAAAAGGATGATTATGGCCGCAAGGACAGCGGAAAACAGGGGTTCAGGCGGACGGGGACGAACCGTAAGAGAATGGACCGCGAGGGAGCAAAGGGGGAAAGCGGGAATCAAAAGAGAATGCGTCAAGAGGGAATGAATCGTGAGGGAATGAGCCGGGAGGGAAAGGCCAAGAAAGAGGGGAGCGGTTGGCTGGATTCCCTCTTACACAACGATAATCTTTTGAAACTTATGGTGGCCGGGATCGTGGTTTCCGTCGGGTTGATCTTTTGGAGCAAAGGGGGCGGGCCGAACACGCCGGCTTTCAAACCTGTGGCTCAAACCCTGCCCGCCGCCAAGGACAACTCCGGAGGCAGCCAGAGCCAGATTAGCGCTCTGGAGCAGGCTTTGGAAAACAGAATGGCCGATAACTTGAGCCAAATCAACGGGGTCGGGCAAGTCAAAGTGATGGTGACCCTGGCAACGGGACTGAAAAACGATTACGGCAAAAATGCCAGCGTGACAAAAAGCACGACGGAAGAGACGGATAAGACCGGGGGCACCCGCAAGTCCACGCAAACGACGGAAACGGACACTCTTGTGCTCCCCAACGGCTCAACCCAACCTGTGACGATTATGCAGGAGAGCCCGAATATTGAAGGCGTGCTGGTGGTGGCGGAAGGAGCCAAAGATCCCGGCATCCAGGAAGAAATACACAGTACGGTCTGTACGCTTCTGCATATCCCGGCCGCCAAAGTAGTCGTCGAAGCCATGGGCAGTTTCTGAAACTGTGGGTAGTTTCCGAAGCTATGGGTAGTTTCTGAAGCTATGGACGGTTTCTGATCTTAAGATATTTGCGGGCGGCGGCAGGAAATCGTGACTGGAGCACGAATCAATCAAAGAGGTAAGCCCCCTACGACGGAATCGGGCCCGGTTGGAGGAGAGAGATATCCGAGATGAACAGAGTTCTGGTGGCGGACGATGCCAGCTTTATGAGGCTGATGATCCGGCAGATCCTCGTCCGCCGGGGCGGTTTTGAGATCATGGAAGCGGGAAACGGGCTGACAGCCATTGAACTGTACAAGAAGCAAAGGCCGGACTTGGTCATTCTGGATATCACCATGCCGGAAGCGGACGGCCTTCAGGTCCTCAGTGAAATCTTGACTTGTGATGCCACGGCACGGGTAATCATGTGCAGTGCCCTGGCTCAGGGGGAAATCGTGAAGGAGGCGATGCGTCGGGGAGCTTCGGATTTCATTGTGAAGCCTTTTTGTCCTGACGATTTGGTGCAAGTTGTTTGCAAATATCTCACCTGCCCTTGACCAAAAAGCTTAGCTGCATGCCCCCGGCTTCAGCCGGCTTTAGCCATGGGGAGATTCAGACAAATACTGTATACTTGAGGCGCTTGTGTTGCAAAGCCGCGCTGTGACCCCATATAATAGACCATGGATCCTGCGATAGGTGAAAATGTTCACCTATTTTTCTAATAGGAGAAAGGGTCTGAGAGGAGTTGCAGCGGTGAAAGCGGTAGGAATTACGGATACAACCTTGCGCGATGCGCACCAGAGCCTGTGGGCAACCAGGATGCGCACGGAAGACATGCTTCCGGTTTTGGCCGATTTGGATGAAGCGGGCTTTCACTCGCTCGAAGTCTGGGGTGGGGCGACGTTCGATGTCTGCCTGCGTTTTTTGGGGGAGGATCCTTGGGAACGGTTGCGGCTGATCAAGCGTTATGTGCGTAAGACCCCGTTGCAGATGCTCCTGCGGGGTCAATCCTTAGTGGGGTACCAGCATTATCCCGACGATATTGTGCGGGAATTCGTCGCCCTCAGTGTCAAGAACGGGATAGACATTATTCGCATCTTTGACGCGCTCAATGATGTGCGCAATATGGAAGTACCTATCGAGGCGGCGAAAGAGGCCGGAGCCCACGTGCAAGCCGCGATTGCGTATACCGTGAGCCCGATGCACACGGTGTCCCATTACCTTGAGACGGCGAGAGCCCTGGTGGCGCAGGGTGCGGATTCTTTGTGCATTAAAGACATGGCCGGACTTCTGACCCCTTACAAGGCCTACGAACTGGTGACTTTGCTCAAACGGGAACTCGGAGTGATGGTTCAGCTGCACAGCCATTATATCGGGGGAATGGCAGTGGGAGCCTACTTAAAAGCCGCGGAGGCGGGAGTCGACGTGATCGACACGGCCAGCGTGCCCCTGGCCTTTGGGGCCAGCCAGCCTCCCGTGGAGACGGTGGTCAGAGCTTTGCAGGACTCCGAATACGCGACAGGGTTGGATTTGCCCTATCTGTTCAAGATTGCGGACTACTTTGAGCAGTTGCGCAAAAAACGGGGCTTTGACCGGGGGCTCACCCGTATCAGCGATATGCGGGTCTTTGAGCACCAGGTCCCGGGCGGGATGATTTCCAATCTCATTTCGCAATTGGAGGAACAAAAGGCAGTGGAGCGCATCCACGAGGTTTTGACGGAAATTCCGCGGGTGCGGGCGGAGTTGGGCTATCCCCCCCTTGTCACTCCGACCAGCCAAATCGTGGGAACACAGGCTGTATTAAACGTTTTGAGCGGGGAAAGATATAAGTTAGTGCCCGGCGAGGTCAAAGCCTATGTGCGCGGACTTTACGGCCGTCCCCCGGCTCCGGTGGCCCGGGAAATTCAAAAGAAAATCATCGGGGACGAGAGCCCGATGACGGCCAGGCCGGCCGACAGCCTGGCGCCGGGACTGGAGAAAGCCAGGCGCGATCTGGGAGAGTTGGCCGGGTCGCCCGAAGATGTTCTGAGCTACGCGCTCTTTCCGCAAGTGGCGCGCAAGTTCTTCGGAGAGCGCTCCCAAAGGGGCAAGGCGGGACTCGCTGAGACTCGGGTGCAAGGTGGTGCGGCCGCGAAGGAGGATGCAAAGTTGAATTTGGGCGAGATTAAAGAACTTATTCGTATACTGGACGAGACGGCGATTACGGAGTTGAACCTGGAAAGTGAAGGAGTCAGGATTTCCATTAAAAAAGGCGGTACAGGGGCGGCAACGGCGGCTTTTGCTCCGCTCGGCCCGGCGGCGCCTCAGGGATTGGGGTCGGCCGCAGAGACGGGCTCCGGGGGCGAACCGGTGCCGGTCCTGGCCTCGGCGGCGGGCAAGTACCAGGCGGAGGCCCGGTCGGAGAATTATACTTATGTTAAAGCACCTATGGTGGGCACCTTTTACCGGGCTCCGGCACCGGACGCACCCAGTTTTGTCGAGGTGGGTCAGCGAGTGCAAGCCGGGCAAACCGTGTGTATTATTGAAGCCATGAAGTTGATGAACGAGATTGAGGCGGAGGTCGAGGGCAAAATCGCGCAAATCCTGGTGGAGAACGGTCAGCCTGTCGAATTCGGTCAAGAGTTGTTTGCAATTGAAGAGTAAGGGGAGCGGGATGTGTTCAAGAGAATTCTTATTGCCAACCGCGGCGAAATAGCCCTGAGAATCATCCGGGCCTGCCGCGAGCTGGACATAGAGACGGTGGCTGTTTTTTCCGAGGCTGACCGGGAGTCCCTGCATGTCAAAGCAGCCGATGAGGCGGTCTGTATTGGACCCGCCGCCACAAGCAAGAGCTATCTCCACATTCCCAACATTATCAGCGCGGCCGAGTTAACCGGGGTCGATGCCATCCATCCCGGTTATGGGTTTTTGGCCGAGAATGCCCGCTTTGCCGAGATCTGCGAGTCTTGCGGGATCACCTTCATCGGACCGGCGGCCGAAGCGATCGAGAATATGGGAGACAAAGCCAAAGCTCGCCAAACCATGATAGCCTCCGGGGTTCCGGTTGTGCCCGGCTCGCCCGGACCTGTGGATGATCTGGCCCAAGCGGAGGAGATCGCCGGGAAGATCGGCTACCCTGTGCTTATCAAGGCTTCAGCTGGGGGCGGCGGCAAGGGAATGCGCGTGGCCCAAAATGCCAGAGAACTGTCAAAGTCCGTCCAGGCCGCGCGGGCTGAAGCCCACGCTTCTTTTGGTAATTCCGAGATTTACCTGGAAAAGTATGTCGAGGAACCGCGCCACATCGAATTTCAGATCCTGGCGGATAAATTCGGCGAAGTGGTCCATCTGGGGGAAAGAGATTGCTCTCTGCAGAGACGCAATCAAAAACTGCTGGAAGAGTCTCCTTCCAGTGCCATGACTCCCGAACTGCGCGCGCGCATGGGTCGCGTCGCGGTGGAAGCGGCCAGGGCCGCTAAGTATTCCAATGCCGGCACGATCGAGTTTTTGCTGGACAAACATAAGAACTTTTACTTTATTGAGATGAATACCCGGATTCAAGTGGAACATCCGGTGACAGAGTTCGTCACCGGCATGGACCTTGTCAAAGAACAGATTCGCCTGGCTGCGGGAGAGCCGTTGGGGCTCTGTCAAGAAGACGTGCAGATGCGGGGTTGGGCAATGGAATGCCGTATCAATGCCGAAAATCCCGAGAAGAACTTTATGCCTTCGCCCGGGACGATTGAACTTTACCACGCTCCGGGGGGGCCGGGGGTCCGGGTCGACAGTGCGGCCTATCAGGGGTATCGAATTCCCCCGCATTACGATTCCATGATCGGGAAACTGATTGTTTGGGGCTCCGACCGGGACGAGGCTGTACAGCGGATGAAAAGGGCGCTGGAAGAGTTTGTGATCGAAGGGGTAGCGACAACGATTCCTTTTCATCTCAAAGTCTTGGATAATGCTTTCTTTCGCCGCGGGGAAGTCTATACCAATTTTATCCAGCGCCGGATTCTCGGTGAGTGAACTCGTTCAGCTTAAGCCGAACATCGATAAACTCAAAGAAGGCCCGGCTTAGTGACTGACGGGGCGGGCCGTGAAAGGGCAGGCACAGATACGGGGGGCAGGCCTGAGATGAGCCTTTGCCAGCGAAATGGAAATCTGCTATAATGACAGGGAACCTGAAGAGTGTTGAAGAGAGTGGCTGAATACGGTTGGAGAGGTGACGACATGGAGAAACCCGAGATGGCGAACTCCCTTGGTGTCATTCGAATTGCCGATGAGGTTGTGGAGATTATTGCCGGAATGGCCGCTTCCGAAGTGGACGGAGTGGCCGGAATGAGCGGAGGTTTTGTGGGTGACCTGGCTCATATGCTGGCCCGCAACAAGAATTTGGCCAAAGGGGTCAAAGTAGAAGTTGGCCAGGAAGAGGCGGCGGTTGACCTTTACATTATCGTCGAATACGGGGTGAGAATCCCGGATGTCGCCGTGCGCGTTCAGGAAGCCGTAAAGGATGCCATTGAGAGCATGACCGGCTTGACGGTCGTAGAGACGAATGTACACATCCAAGGTGTCAATTTCCATGCCGCGCCGGAGGTAAAGGAAGAAGAGAATAGGGTCAAGTGATTCCGATTCCGCCGGGCAGCGAAAAAGGAGTTCCGGGCAAAAGATAGGTCAGCGCCAGGATTATGATAAGGGCTTTTGTCTGAGATGTATGCGCATTTCGGGCGAAGCATTAGCTCAGCACCTGCCTGGCACAAGGGAAGGGAACTCCGGGAAGAAGAAGAACGGCCCCCTTGGCAAGCCAGGGGGGCTTCTGAAGGAGGTGGCGGAGATTGGCGGCCCTGGCTTTGGGATTGATCATCATCCTGGCAGGTCTGGTGGTTTTGGCCTTAGGCAGCGGGTGGTTTCTGCCCTATTTTTGGACGGGTCAGCTGATTGGATATATGAGAGAAAATGCCTGGGAGACTATGGCCGCGGGGGTGCTCCTGGTCCTGGTGGGCTTGCTCTTTTTCCTGCGCCCGCGTGAAAGCTCCCCGTCTTTTGCGTTGCCTTCCCGTTTAGGTGAAGTACGGATAACGGAAGAAGCCTTGCGGGAGATCATTGCCCGCGCCGCCCAGGGCGTTTCCGGGGTTCAACAGGTAGAATCCGCTCTCAGAGAGCGGCCGGAAGGATTGGAAGTCAGGGTGTCCGGCCAATTGCATCCGGGTGTTGCCGTGGCTCAGGTTTCCGAGGAGTTGCAGAATGCGGTGAGAAGCGATGTGGAACAGTATACCGGGATTAAAGTAGCCGAGGTGAAAGTGCTGGTGAGGGGTATGTTTACCGCCCGCCCGGCACGGGTGCGATGAGTTTCAAGGAGCAGTTCGGGCAGACTGTTACCCGCTTTTTTTCCTGGTCCTGGAACGAACACCCCGGAAAGCTGGTCGGAACCTCCAGCGGCTTTGTTTTTGGACTTTTTCTGGTCATTTTGGGTTTCTGGCGGGCCTTGGTCTTATCCCTATTTATTGTAGCCGGTTTTTTGCTGGGGAAACGTTATGACGAGCACAGGGATCTGACCGCTTGGTTGAACCGGTTTTTTCAAAAGTAATCTTCAAAGGGCCGCAGCCCGGTGAAAGGAGGACGGCGATTTCCTCGCGAAAGGAAGAGTCGCTGACAGAATATGAGTCGCAGACGAGGGCGCGAGACGGCGCTTCAAGTATTGTTCCAACTAGATATGACAGGGGAAGCGGCGGATCCCGGGCCGGTGCTTGACCGTTGGGGAGAGGAATTCGCCGTGCCGGCGGAGGACCTTTCTTTCGCTCGGGAACTGGTTCAAGGAACTTTGGCGCACCGGACGGAAATCGATGAGAAACTGGCGCGGATTGCGGCGGGTTGGCATCTGGAGCGCATGGCCAACGTCGACCGCAATGTTTTGCGCCTGACGGCTTTTGAGATTCTGTTCCGCCCCGATATTCCGCGGCCGGTGAGTCTCAACGAGGGGATTGAACTGGCCAAACTTTTTGGCGGGAACGATTCCGCCAAATTTGTCAACGGTGTTTTGGACAAGTTGGTCGGAGATTGAAAGTAAAAATGTATTACTTAGGAATAGACACATCGGCTTATACGACTTCTTTGGCCATCGTCGGCGCCAAAAGGCTCGTTTGGGAAGAGAGGCTCGTTTTGCAGGTCCCCGAGGGGGAGACGGGTTTGGCTCAATCAGCGGCCTTTTTTCAGCATGTGCAGAATCTTCCCTTGCTCGTGCAAAAAGTTCCGTCCTCTTACTGGAGCGAATTGGCGGGCATCGGGGTGAGCAGTGCTCCCCGCCGGATCGAGGGTTCCTACATGCCGGTTTTTACCGCCGGGTTGGCCCTGGCTCGGTCCGTGGCGGCGGCCCGTCAAACCCGGCTCTGGCTCACCAGTCATCAGGAAGGGCATCTGGCGGCCGGTTTGGCCTCTGCCGGGGGTCCCGCGGCGGCGCGTTTTTTGGTGCTGCATCTTTCCGGCGGTACGACGGAACTGATCGAGGCCCGGCGCGGAGAGGCGGGCAGGTTCGACTTAAATCTTCTTGGCGGAACCACCGATCTGCACGCCGGACAGTTTGTCGATCGGGTGGGTGTGCGCTTGGGTTTGGAATTTCCGGCCGGCAAGCGTTTGGAGGAATTGGCTGAGGGAGCTTCCCCAGGTGCGGAGTCTCTGCTTCCTTCCTCGGTGCGAGGGTTGAAAGTGAGCTTTTCCGGGGTGGAAAGCGCGGCCCAGCGTTTGGTCGACCGAGGGGTGTCCCGTCCTGACGTGGCGCGCGCCGTGGAAGGATGCTTGGCCCGGACCGTGGGTAAACTGATCTTGGCGGGCTGTGCCCAAACAGGCTTAACGGAAGTTTTGCTGGTAGGGGGAGTCGCCGCCAACAAGTTTATCCGCCGTGAGTTGGGCCGGCGGTTGCAACAGACTGCTAGGCTCTATTGGGCGGAGCCCGCTTGGAGCCGGGATAACGCCATTGGGGTGGCCTTCTTGGCCGAGCAGGCGCTGTCTCCGACATAGCGTGTTCCGGGTCGGCCCCGCCGGCATCGTGGCTCTTGCCAGGGTGCCGGCGCCGTTCCCCCTCGTCATCCTGTTGTTTGTGAATCGTTTGTCGACGGCGGGCTATTATGAGGATTTTCGTATTTTGCCCAATGCTCTGACTTGTGAGAAGGATTTTGTCCAACGGGTGGCGAATAGTAATATGTTTGAGTTTTTTCAGGAGGAGGAGTGTACTTGTACCAGGTAGTGAAAAGAAGGCAACTGGCTCCCGCCATCGTCCTGTTCGAGGTGGAAGCCCCGAGAGTTGCCGCCAAAGTCAAAGCGGGCCAGTTTGTCATTGTCCGAATGGATGAGAAGTCCGAACGCATCCCTTTGACGGTTATGGATTTCAACCGGGAGCGGGGCACCATAACCATCGTGATTCAAGACGTGGGTTATTCTTCTTGTATGATTAACAACATGCGGGAAGGAAGTTCTTTCCTGGATTTTGTGGGTCCCCTGGGGGTTCCGTCCGATATTGAGAATTACGGCACCGTGGTCTGTATGGGAGGAGGACTGGGAATCGCCCCGATCTATCCCATCGCGCGCGCTCTGAGAGAGGCCGGCAACCATGTTATCTCCATTTTGGGCGCTCGTACCGCGGACTTGCTGATCCTGAGAGAAGAGATGGAAGCCGTGAGCGATGAAGTAGTGATCGTCACGGATGACGGCAGCTTGGGGACCAAAGGATATCACAGCACAGGCCTCGATCAAATCCTGGCCCAAGGACATAAAGTGCAGGTCATTTGGGCCATCGGACCGATGGTGATGATGAGGGCCGTGGCGAACTATACCAAGACCTTGGGGATCAAGACGATTGTCAGCATGAACCCGATTATGGTCGACGGTACGGGGATGTGCGGTGCCTGCCGGGTCAAAGTGGGTGAGGAGACCAAATTCGCCTGTGTGGACGGGCCGGAATTTGACGGGCACCTGGTCGACTTTGAGCTGGCCATGCAACGCTTGGCCTTTTACAAGGATGAAGAAAACAGAGCCAAAGCACACGGTGCCTGCGGCCAAGAAGGAGGGCATTGAGTCATGGCTTTAAAAATTCCGCGTCACGACATGCCTTGTCAGGATCCGGCGGTAAGGGCCCATAATTTTGACGAAGTGGCCTTGGGCTATACGGAAGAGATGGCTGTGGAAGAAGCGAAGCGCTGTTTGCAGTGCAAAAAACCGACCTGCCGTTCCGGCTGTCCCGTGGAGGTTTTGATTCCGGATTTTATTAAACAAGTGGCTGAAGGGGATTTTTTGGCCGCCGCGGTGACGCTGAAAGAGAAGAATTCCCTGCCCGCGGTCTGCGGACGGGTCTGCCCGCAGGAAAGCCAGTGTGAAAGCCAGTGCATCTTGGGCAAGAAAGGCGAACCGGTGGCCATCGGCCGGCTGGAGCGTTTTGTGGCGGATTACGAAATTAAGTTTGGGGAAAGCCATGCGGAAAAACCGGCCCCGACCGGCAAAAAAGTGGCGATTATCGGCGGCGGTCCCTCGGGTCTGGCTTGCGCCGGGGATCTGGCCAAGGCCGGACACGGGGTCACTGTTTTTGAAGCCCTCCATGTGGCGGGTGGGGTGCTTATGTACGGTATTCCTCAGTTCCGTTTGCCCAAAGAGATCGTCCAGACCGAAATCAATAACCTGAAAAAAATGGGCGTGGAGATCCGGACCGACGAGGTCGTTGGTAAGATTACCTCGGTAGACGAGCTGATGGCGAGCGGGTATGACGCCGTCTTCATTGGCACGGGAGCCGGACTTCCTTATTTCATGGGAATTCCCGGGGAAAACCTGCTCGGGGTTTACTCCGCCAACGAATTCCTGACCCGAACCAACCTGATGAAAGGGTATAAATTCCCCGAATACGCCACTCCCATCAAGGTGGGCAAGAAAGTGGCGGTTCTGGGAGCAGGGAATGTGGCAATGGATGGTGCCAGAACATCATTGCGCCTGGGTGCGGAAGAGGTGTCCATCGTCTACCGCCGCTCCCGGGAAGAGATGCCGGCCCGGGCGGAAGAAGCACATCACGCGGAAGAAGAGGGAATCAATTTCCGCCTCCTCACCAATCCGGTCGCTTTGCACGGTGATGAAAAGGGCTGGGTGAAGAGTATGACTTGCCTGCGCTACGAACTGGGTGAACCGGATGCCTCCGGAAGACGCTCTCCCGTGCCTATTCCCGGTTCGGAATTTGAGCTGGAAGTGGATACGGTCGTTGTGGCTATCGGTCAGGGTCCCAATCCTTTGGTGACCAAATCCACACCCGGCCTGGAATTGAACAGGCGCGGCAACATTGTGGCGGATCCGGAAACTCTGGCCACATCGAAGCGGGGAGTCTTTGCCGGCGGAGATATCGTCACGGGTGCGGCCACAGTCATTTTGGCCATGGGCGCCGGTAAGAAGGCTGCGGCGTCGATTGACGAGTACTTGAAGAACAAAAACTAAAGCGAAATCTCCGCTTGGGCGGAGAGGGTGCAGAAACATAAGGGGGAGTGTATGGTGGCTCAATTACTGGATGGCAAAGCGGTCTCGAAAGTTCTGAAAGAGGAAATTCAGCAGGAGATCGGACAGTGGAAGGAAAAAGGGGTCCAACCCAAACTGGCGGTGATATTGGTGGGGGACGACCCGGCCTCTGTGGTCTACGCCAAGTCCAAACAGAAAGTCAGCGAGGGTTTGGGGATGGCTTTCGAACTCTTTACTTTTCCGGCGGACACGGCGGAGGAGGAAGTTCTCGCTCTGATCGAGCGTCTGAACGGGGACACGCAAACACACGGCATCATGATCGAGCTGCCGTTGCCCAAACATATTGCTAAAGAGAGGATCATGGCGGCCGTGCTGCCGGAAAAGGATGTGGACGGGGTTCATCCCGTGAACAGGGGCTATATCCTGAGCGGGCAAAAGGGACTCTTCCCAGCTACGCCCCAGAGTTGCATCGAGATCCTCTTGCGTTCGGGCGTGGAAATAGCCGGCAAGCACGTGGTCATCGTCGGCCGGGGAGAAACCGTTGGCAAGCCTCTGGTCTTCCTGATTCTCAAACACAATGCCACGGTGACGATTTGCCACTCCAAGACTCCGGATCTCGGTTACCATACCCGCCAGGCGGACATCTTGATCGCGGCGGTGGGCAAGGCTAAGCTTATTAAGAAGGATATGGTTAAGCCCGGAGCGGTTGTCGTCGATGCTGGGATCAATGAGATTCCCGGAGGAATCTGCGGGGACGTGGATTTCGAGGCGGTCAAGGATGTGGCAGGGCTGATTTCCCCGGTTCCGGGCGGGGTAGGCTCTCTGACGACCGCCCTGATCATGCGCAATGTCTTGCAGGGTATTGCTTTGCAGAGGGGGAATCAGAAGTAATGGCCGGAAAAGAACTTTGGCAGTGGACCACGGAAAAACTCCTGGCTGAGGCGGCGAGCTCCGCGCCCACGCCCGGGGGCGGAAGTGTTTCCGCCTTTGTCGGTGCTCTGGCGGCCTCGATGGTCTCGATGGTCGCCAATCTGACCCTCGGCAAAGAGAAGTACAAAGAAGTCGAACCCGAGGTTCAAAGGATTTTGGCGGAAGCCCAGACGGCCCTCAACGACTTGAAAAGCGGTTTGAGCCAGGATATTGACGAATTCTCCAATTTCATGGCCGTCCTCAAGCTGCCCAAGAACAGCGAGGGAGAAAAAGCCGCCCGGGCGCAAAAGATGCAGGGGGCTTTGGTTTCCGCAACGAATACTCCTTTGGGTATTGCTCAAAACTGTTTCCAAGTCCTGAAGCTGGCCCAGGAGCTGGCCCCCATTGGCAACAAAGGGGCGATCAGCGATGTCGGGGTGGCCGCTTATTTGGCGGAGAGCGCCTTGAAGGCCGCCATGTTCAGTGTCGACATCAATTTACCCCAGATTAAAGACGGAGGCTACCAAGCTCAAGTCAAGGCAGAGCGTGCCCGCCTGTTCGAGGAAGCCGGTAAAATCTGCGCCGCCACGGTAGCGGTCGTGGAGAGCAGACTGTAGGAGTTCACTCGCTTTTTTCAGTCCCTGTGAGCGCGCCTTCTCCGCAGCCGCAGGGTTCGCTTTCCGGTAGGTTTTCACTTTCCCGTTCCACTTTCTCCCTGAATCACAAGGGGGGAATCGGAACGGGCTATTTTTTGGGGAAGGTTTCCGGCTGCTGGACATTTGCCCTATGTTCACTTTCCTTGATATGGTGCGATGCACATGTGGAATGGGCCGCCAGCGACTTCGCCGCATGAGATAGCTCGGCTTGTGCATGATATGGACGAGTGGTATTCTGAGAAGGGATGGCTTGCTCATTGTGTTGAGAGGTTAGGTGGAAATTATGACGGCACTCTTTGTTCTCGTTCCCCTCATAGGGTACGTGGGGCTTTGGATACTGGGGAGTGTACTTTTCCTTGCCTATTTCAGGCTATACAATATATCTATAGATCTGAGACATACTGTTGCCATGATCCAGCGGGTTCCCGCGCCCCTCGCGATAATCACGGTTCCTGTGTGTAGTTTCGTATCCTTCTTCCTAACAACTCGGATCATGATTCACGCTTTCACCACACCCACAAACGCAATAATGCTGCTCGAGGTTGGCGTAGTTTCCCTCATAGCAACGATAATCTTGGATCTACTGATAACAGTCGTCGGCGAGAAGATCGACGTTCGCATCTTTCCGGTGAATCTGATGTACCTGTTTGCGTGGTTAGTTATTATTCCATCTGTTGTGCTGGCGGGACATTAGTCCTGCAGCGCAGGAGGCCTGCCACAATCTGACAATACAAATGTACCATACGCTCTGCATTCGTCTGGTCGGGGACTTCCACTGAATAGCTCATACTCCGTAATCCTTTCGGA
This sequence comes from Peptococcaceae bacterium CEB3, assembly GCA_001029295.1. GTDB lineage: Bacteria > Bacillota > Desulfitobacteriia > Desulfitobacteriales > Desulfitobacteriaceae > Acididesulfobacillus. The sequence continues at coordinate 92,409 of LDXJ01000055.1, forward strand.
TCCCTTCAAGCACGGTGCTCGCAGTCTTTACACTACGATTGGAGGTGTTTCAATGCTGGCAGTCAACTATTCCACCCTGCGGGAGAACCTGAAAAAATACTGTGATAAGGCCAATGAAGATTTTGAAACAATTGTAGTTACGAGGAAGAGTGGCGGCAATGTCATTTTGCTCTCGGAAGCGGAATATAACAATCTCTTGGAAAACCTTTACGTGAGAAGCAACCCGGAATACTATCAGAAGATCTTAAGACCCATCGCCGAACTCAAAGACGGGCAAGCCGAGATGAGGGAGCTTAAGGATGAGTGTAGGTAAATATTATCAGATGCCGGGGGCATTATTCCTGACTGGTATCTAGTCTGTGGGAAGCGGATTCTTAAAGTAATTATAGATGCCATGAAAGATACCTGCGGCGACATTCTTGCGGAATGTGGGGTTTTGCAGCCTCGCTTCCTCATAGGGATTGGAAATAAAGGCCACCTCAAGCAAAACGGCGGGCATGGTCGTATGTTTAATGACGTAGAAGGCTTCGTCATTAATGCCCCGATCCTTGGTGTGAACCGTGTCGACCACAGCCGTCTGGATGCAATGGGCCAGTTGCAGGCTCTCGTTTTGTTTGGGGTTATCAGAGGAAAAGTAGGTTTCCGTACCTTGTACATCAGGGTTGGTGAAAGAATTATTGTGGATGCTGATAAATAAGTCGGCGTGACTCTGATTCGCTATATCCACGCGTGCCTGCAGATCGGCAATGACGGAAAAGGGCGTTGCCGGTGATACGTCGCTGTCGCGGGTCAAAACGACCTTGGCACCCGCTTGTTTTAAGATTGCGTTCAAGGCGAGGGCGATGGCTAAGTTGTTGTCTTTTTCATAAGTATGGTTCGGTCCGACAGCTCCGGCATCCGGACCCCCGTGTCCGGGGTCCACGACGATAGTCTTGCCTGACAGGGCCCGGGCCGGAATACCCTGAAAGGGATCAACCGGGATTTCTTTCGAGGGGTCATATTGGCTGGCCACGGGAGGGGTAACGACCGGAGGGGTAACGACCGGTGGAGTGGCGGGGCCGGGATCTGCCGGAGGAGTGCCGCTGCCTGACGCGGGAGGAGGCGGTGTGATTTGCGACGGGAGCGGGGGGAAAGATTGGAGATTCTCGGGGTAAGCGGAAGAAGCTTTCCCTTCGATAATGTTCTGTGCTTGCAGGCTTACGGCGCCGGATCCTCCCAGAATATAAACGGTGCCGTTCGGAGACAAATCAATGCCTGTGGCTGAGTTGATCGGGCTCCCGGAGCCGGCGGCGGAAGTCCCGCTGCCGGGTTGAGCCGGGGTGGAGCCGGAGGCGCTTGAACTGGCTGCGAGGGTTACATAACTCGAGAAGATCCAGCCTGTGCTGGTTTGATATGTCGTTTGGTACCATTGGCCCTGCCGGGCGGAAAGACTGACGACGGTGCCTTGGGGAATGACCCCGAGAACTCTGCCGGTTGTGGACGGGGTGCTGCGCAGGTTCAAGCCTGCCGCCGCGTTAATCGTTCCTCGCAGGGTTGAATTTCCGCCCGAATCAGGGTTGACGGTAGGGTCACCCGGAGTCTGCCCCGAGGTGTCTCCGGAACTATTCCCTGATGGATTTCCCGGGGAAGAAGGGGGCGCGACTTTCATGTGTGCCCGCAGGAGACGATAGATCGCCGGAGGGATGTCGTTGCTTTCTGTCAGTAAGAGGGGAGCTTTTAATTTTGCCGCGAGAACCGTACCGGCTATGGCGTCCGGGAAGGTGAGACCGGAAGCCAGGAAAAGATCATTGGACTGAATGGCACCCTGCATGTATGCGACCACTTTGGAATTGGTGTCGTAACGATCCTGACCGCCCAAACGGGTTTCGGCGCTGAAATGATATTTGGCTAACTCCGCCGCGGGGATGGCTCCTTCACCGCCGATCACCAGCAAATGTTGAGGGTGAACCTGGTCATAATATTTAACGACCGAGGCCGGAAAGGTCTTGGAGGTCAGAACAATGGGTATTTGTTTGATCCCGGCGTAGCTGGCCGCTGACAGGGCGTCGGGAAAATTATCCCCGTTGGCCAAAATTAGGGAATCACTGTGCAAATGTTGGGCGAGAAGGATGGAGGTCTCATAACGATCCGCGCCGCCGATGCGTTCCCCCTTCAAAGAGAGGCGGCTGAGCTCCTGTTCGATCGCGGGCTGCAGACAACCGCTTCCGCCCAGGAGGATGACTTTTTGAGGTTTCAGTCTTTGCAGTTCGGCCACTACCCGCGGATCCAGAGCATCGCCCGAGGTGAGGAGAATGGGAGCATTTAAACTCACAGCGTATGGTGTGGCGGCGATGGAATCCGCGTAATCCGACTCCTCGCATAAAACAACCGTTTGGGCCGAAGTCCAGCCTTCTTGCGCGATTTTGAGCGCCGTTCCGATCCGGTCGTGCCCGGCCAGGCGTTGAGTCGAGAAGGCCAAAGGACTGGCTTGGGCGTTTGGCGGATGGCACCAAAAGGCGGCAAGCAATACAATAGCAAAGAGGACGAACTTTTTCAAACTTCTATCCCTCTCTTTCTCCTCATTTCTCCTTTATTTTTTGTCGTGGGGAAATTCACGACTGAATTGGCAAATCTTATCCTATTTTACGTCGATTATAGCACAAATCTTTAGAACTTTTGCGGGTATAAGAAAAATGTTCGTCGACGTATTCGACGTCGCGGGAGTTGAAATTCGCTTTCTCTTACTTTATCATAAACGGGTAAGAGGTGAAAATATGCCGAAAATCTGGTCAGTGAGCGAGTTAACGGCGGAAATAGGGCGGGCGCTGCTGGAACGTGCCGAATTTCGCAATTGCTGGGTGAGCGGAGAAATCTCGAATTATAAGAACCACCGGCCGTCGGGACACTGGTATTTTACTTTAAAGGACGAAAACTCCAGCCTGCGAGCCGTGATGTTTCGCAGCCGGGCGGAGCGGGTGCGCTTCGAGCCCCGCAACGGCCTGAAAGTGGTTGTGCGGGGTGACCTGAGACTCTATGACCGGGACGGCAATATCCAACTCTATGTTTCGGATATGCAGCCCAGCGGCATCGGGGAATTGTATCTGGCCTTTGAGCAATTGAAGGAACGCCTGGGGCGGGAGGGTCTTTTTGACCCCGCGCGCAAGAAGGCGGTTCCGCTCTTGCCGCGACGTATCGGAATTGTGACCAGCCCTTCCGGAGCCGCGCTCAGGGATATCCTCAATATCGGGCGCCGGCGCCATCCCAAAATGTCCTGGCTGCTGGCCCCGGCCGCGGTCCAGGGTGAAACGGCTCCGCGCGAAGTGGCTTTGGCGATCGAGCGCTTCAACAGGTTCGGCGAGCCGGATGTCCTTATTGTCGGCCGAGGAGGAGGCTCGCTGGAGGAGCTTTGGGCTTTTAATACGGAAGAGGTGGCGAGGGCGATTGCCGCCTCCCGCATCCCGGTCATTTCAGCGGTGGGGCACGAAACAGATGTGACGATTGCCGATTATGTGGCGGATCTGCGGGCTCCCACCCCCTCCGCCGCGGCCGAGCTGGCGGTACCCCTGCTGGCTGACCTGCAGGATCAAGTCGGCTCTTCACTCGCGGCTTTGCTGAAGAACATGAGGGCACAACTGGACTGGAAACGCCGGGAAGTGGAGTATTTCGCCCGGAAAGCGCCCCTGAAGGATCCCTTTTGGCGCAGCGAAAGGAGTCGGCAAGAACTGGATACTCTTTCCGAAGCCCTGTCTGAGAACATGGCTAGATTTATTACGGATAAAAATGGTATACTACAAATATTGGGGACAAGGTTGGATTTATTGAGTCCTTTGGCTATCTTAAACAGGGGGTATTCCCTGACTTACGGACAAGAAGGCAAGCTCGTACGTTCGGCCGAGGGGGTCAACTGCGGAGACGTACTCCGGGTTCGTCTGGCCTCCGGTTCCTTGCAATGTCGGGTCTTGACGAAAGACACCGGGGGTGGCCCGGTGTCGTAACGGATTGCAGCGGATTGCAGCGGGTTGTAACCGGATCGATCCGCGCGGGTATGGGTTGATTGGGGCATCAAAATGTGCCGCCGACGGTAGACAGAAAGACGGCGGCATGGGCGGAAGTTAGCTGTACAAGGAGTATGGGTAAATGACGGAAGACGGGCTGTGGGCGGAAGCCACAGGAGAACCGGAGGGGACAGTCGAAGAACAGACCGGCACGAATCAGGCCGGGGAAGGGCGGGAACTTAGCTTCGAAGCCGGGATCGAAGACCTGGAGCGGATCGTGAAAGCCTTGGAACAGCGGGAGGTCCCTTTGGAGACTGCCTTGGCCTTGTTTAAGGAGGGGGTGGGGCTTGTCCGGCATTGTTCGCGCTTGCTCGATCAGGCCGAACAGGAGATGCGAATCCTGGTGGAAGAGGACGGGAAACTGCAAATCAAGCCAGTGGATTTCCCGTCGGAAGGATGAGGGCGCAAGTGTTCAAAGAGGAATTGCAGAGATATGCGACTTTAGTTGAGGATTTTCTCAACACTTTGCCCTGGGAAAAGAATGTACTCGCAGAGAGTATGAAGTATTCGCTGGCCGGCGGCGGAAAACGCATCCGGCCGGTCCTGGCCCTGGCTGCGGCCGAAATGAACGGGGGAGATGCCCGAAAGGTTTTACCCTCAGCCGCCGCGCTGGAACTCATCCACACTTATTCTTTGATTCATGATGATTTGCCGGCGATGGATGACGACGACTACAGGCGCGGCCGCCTAAGCAATCATAAGGTTTTTGGCGAGGGGACGGCCATCTTGGCCGGGGACGCTCTTCTGACTTATGCCTTTGAGCTGCTCTCTCGGCCGGCGGATGTCGCACCCGAACTGCAGGTCCGCGTGCTGCGCGAAGTAGCGGAAGCGGCCGGTCCCCGGGGGATGGTCTATGGGCAGGTGCTTGACCTGGAAGGGGAAGGGACGAGCCTCTCTTTGGCGGAGATCGAGCGCATTCACAGGCACAAAACGGGGGCTATGCTTAAGGTGTCGGCCCGTTTGGGCGGGATTTTGGCGGGCTCGGACGAATTGCGTCTGGCGGCGTTAACCGACTATGCCCAGGCCCTGGGGTTGGCTTTTCAGATTAAAGATGATATTTTGGATGTGGAGGGAGAGAGTGAAATCCTGGGCAAACCGGTTGGCAGCGATCAGAAGAAAGGCAAGGCTACCTATCCCTCACTCTTGGGTTTAGCCGGGGCCAGAGCACATCTCCAAAGCCAGGTGGAACAAGCGAAAGAGTCTCTCCGCTTATTCGGACAGCGTGGGGAGTTTTTGCGGGACCTGGCCGATTTTATTGCGGAACGCAGGCGCTAAGGAGTGGATACACACCATGTTTCCAGGGATTTTCACCAATACGATTTTGTTTTCCGCTTTGTTGGCCTGGTTCGCGGCCCAGGTGCTGAAGGTTTTCCTTCATCTGTTTTTGCACGGAAAGCTGGACTTGCAATTACTGTTCAGTTCCGGCGGCTTTCCCAGTTCGCATTCCGCCACGGTGACTGCCCTGGCCTTCGGAATCGGCAAGTACTACGGTTGGAACTCCCCCATTTTTGCCGTGGCGGCGGTTTTTGCCATGATCGTCATGTATGATGCGGCCGGGGTAAGAAGGGCGGCGGGAAAACAAGCCGAGGTGATCAACCAGTTGGTCGAACGTTTGTATCAAGGTTCGGATCCTTCTCAGGAAAGGCTGAAGGAACTCATCGGCCACTCTCCTTTAGAGGTCTTTGGCGGCGCTCTGGTGGGTGTGATCATAGGAACCATCGTCTGAGCCCAGGGCAAAGATTCGCTCAGATTCCCGAGAGAATTTTCCCGGAAGGGTTGCCCGGACGTTCTTTCTGACTTCCGGCATCCGACTTCCGACTTCTGAATTGGAGGTCTCGCGTTTGTCGAGTCGGAAAAAACCGAAGCTTAAGCATCTTCTTATGGTCTTCATCGTGAGTTTCCTGATCGCCTCTGTCGTGGCAGGCGGCTCTGAGGTGCTTTTGCGGCATACTTCTCTGGTTATAGCCTGGGTCTTTTTGCTGGTGGTGATTCTGGTTCACGTGATCTTCGATACTATCGGCATCGCGGCCACGGCGGCCACGGAGCCCCCGCATCACGCCCGGGCGGCGAATAAGGTCCACGGAGGAAAACAAGCGGTTGCGCTGGTTCGCCATGCCGACATGGTAGCCAATTTTGCCAACGATATAGTAGGGGACGTGACCGGCACTTTGGCCGGAGCGATGGGAGCCAGCATAGCCATGAATCTGGTGCACAGTTATCCTGAGCTGAGCCCAGGCGAAATCTGGCTCAATACCGGAATGTTGGCTTTGATTGCGTCCGTCATGGTGACCAGCAAAGCGGTAGGTAAGTCCTTTGCCATTGAGGAGGCCAACATGATCATCGGAACTGTGGGAGGGATCTTGGCGACGATTGAAAAGTTTACGGGCTGGAAGATTACAGAAGGAAAAAAACGAGGAGGAAAAAAGCATGGGCCTGCTCGAAAGCATTCATGAGCCAAGCGATTTACTTTCCCTGGATCCGGTACAGCTGGCCAAATTGGCAGAGGAGATCCGCCGAGAGATGATTTCGGTGGTCTCTGTCAACGGCGGTCATTTGGCGCCGAACTTGGGAGTCGTCGAACTCACTCTGGCCTTGCACCGCGCGTTCGTTACTCCTAAGGATAAAATTGTTTGGGATGTGGGGCACCAAACCTACGTGCATAAGCTGCTCACGGGACGGTTGGCCGCTTTTAAAACCCTGCGCCAATTTAACGGCTTGTCCGGATTCCCCAAACGCTCGGAAAGCGAATATGATTTTTTTGGCACCGGGCATTCCAGCACTTCCATATCCGCCGCCGTAGGCTTTGCCCAAGCACGGGATCTGCTGCACGAAAAATACCATGTCGTGGCGGTGATCGGCGACGGAGCGATGACCGGAGGGATGGCCTATGAGGCTTTGAACTATGCAGGTGAAAGAGACATGAGCCTCATCGTGGTCTTGAATGACAACGAAATGTCGATCGCGCCGAATGTCGGTGCCATCTCCTCTTACCTCAACCGCCTGCGTACGGATCCCCGTTATGACAAGCGCAAGGCGGAGGTGGAGTATCTGCTCAAACGCATTCCCCGCATCGGCAACAAAGTGGCGAAAGCGGCGGAAAAGGCCAAGGACGGTCTCAAGTATTTGCTCGTCCCCGGCCTCTGGTTCGAAGAACTGGGCTTTACTTATCTGGGGCCGATAGACGGCCACAATCTGGCCCTGCTGGAACAGGTATTTGAACTGGCAAAACAGAAAAAGGGTCCCGTCCTGGTTCATGTTCTAACCCGGAAAGGCAAAGGTTACTTACCGGCTGAGCAGAATCCGGATGTTTTTCACGGGGTCGGGCCTTTCAATCGGGAAACGGGGGAGGTTTTCAAAGGGACGACTCCGCCCACCTACACTCAGGTCTTTGGGGAAACGCTTTGCGCCTTGGCCCGGGAAGATGAGAAGATCGTGGCCATTACGGCCGCTATGCCCGGCGGTACCGGTCTGAATCAATTTGCGCGGGAATTTCCCCAACGTTTCTTCGACGTTGGCATAGCGGAACAACACGCGGTTACGTTTGCGGCGGGGTTGGCCTTCGGCGGGTTGAAGCCTGTCGTCGCCATCTACTCCACCTTTTACCAGAGGGCCTATGACCAAGTGCTGCACGATGTCTGCCTGCAGAAGGCCCCCGTCGTCCTGGCCATTGACCGGGCGGGAGTTGTCGGGGACGACGGTCCCACCCACCACGGGGTTTTTGACATTTCTTTTTTGCGCGTCATTCCCAACCTGACCTTTATGGCCGCGAAAGATGAAAACGAACTCAGGCATATGCTCTTTACCGCCCTGAAGCTGGATGGGCCTGTGGCTCTGCGTTATCCCAGGTCGGCCGGTCAGGGAGTCGCCCTGGAGCCGGAATTGCGGGAGATTCCCCACGGAAAAGGCGAAGTCTTGCGCGACGGAAAAGACCTGACTCTGATCAGCGCCGGGCCTCTGGTCTACACCTGCCTGGCTGCGGCCCAGGAACTGCGCCACCGCGGTTGGGAGGCGACGGTGATCAATCTGCGTTTCCTCCGGCCCCTGGATGAAGAACTGATCATAGACTATGCCCGCCAGACAAAACACCTGATCACGGTGGAAGACCACATCCTGGACGGGGGGATGGGGAGCGCCGTGCTTGAGGTCCTGGCTGACCGCGGAGTCACGGATGTGCGGGTGGAACGATTGGGGTATGACGATTTCGTAGAGCAGGGTCCCACTGCGGTCCTACAGCAGAGCCAGGGATTGTCCGTCAAAGGGATTTTGGCGGCCGCGGATCGTCTCCTCGGTCCGGCGAGACCCTCCCGCGGCTCCCTGCACGACCTAGTCCGGCTGAAGGCCCGCTGAGAAAAGAAGGAGAAGTCTTGGCAAAAGGCAAAGAACGTTTGGATAGTTTGTTGGTCAGGCGCGGATTAGCCCCGAGCCGGGAAAAAGCCAAAACGTCGATTATGGCCGGCCTGGTTTTTGTGGACGGGCAAAGAGCGGATAAACCCGGGCAGGAAGTGGCCGGGGAAGCCCGCGTTGAAGTGCGGGGGGAGACGATACCTTTTGTCTCCCGTGGGGGATTAAAATTGGCCAAGGCCGTACAGGCCTTCGGGCTCTCTTTCGTCGGCCGAGTGCTCGCCGATATCGGGGCTTCGACCGGAGGATTCACGGATTGTGCCCTGCAGAACGGGGCCGAGCGGGTCTACGCGATTGATGTGGGTTATGGGCAACTGGCCTGGAGACTCCGTACCGATCCCAGGGTGGTTACGATGGAACGGGTGAATGCCCGTTATCTGGAGGAGAGCGCCCTGCCGGAGAAAGTGGACTGGATTGTGACCGATGTTTCCTTTATTTCCTTGAGAAAGATCTTTCCGGCGATGCGTCGCATCCTTAAACCGGCCGGAGAAGTGATAGCCTTGATCAAACCCCAGTTTGAGGCGGGCCGGCAATATGTGGGTAAACACGGTGTGGTGCGGGAACCGGAGGTTCAGGAGCGCGTTATCGCGGAGGTAGTGGCGGACGCGCTGGAGTTGGGTTTTTGTCTGAAGGGCCTGGATTATTCCCCGATCCGAGGGCCGGAGGGAAATGTAGAGTACTTGATGTGGCTTGGGAACGGGCCTTCCCCGGAACCGGATCGGGAGGAAATAGCGAGAGTTGTGCGGGAGGCACAGAAGGGGACCAATAGGCATGGGCAGTGAGGATGAAAAGGGAAATCAGGGCAGGCGGGCGGAAGGGGTCGCAAGTCCGGGCTCGGGACGGCTGCGCGGGGTAGGTTTATGGATAAACGCCGCCAAACCCCATGCCAGGATGATGGCCGGGCGGATTGAAGAGTGGTTGGAAGCCGGGAAGTGGCGGCTGGTTAAGGAACCCCGGCTGATGGCGGAGGAAAAGGTAGAGTTTGTCATCTCGCTTGGGGGAGACGGAACCTTGCTGGAGGCGGCCCGCGCCATGGCCGCCCCGGGGATTCCGGTTCTCGGTGTCAATCTGGGTCGCTTGGGTTTTCTCTGCGAGATCGAAAAAGAAGAAATTTTTCCGGCGCTGACTAAGGTATTGGCCGGAGAGTACAAACTGCAGCGCCGTTTAATGCTTAACGCCGTCGCCGAGACCGCGGGCAAGACGGTTCAATATACAGTCTTGAATGATGTGGTCTTCGCCAGAGATCAGAATTGCGGTCTGGTCACCCTGCAGGCCAATCTTGCCGGAGAGCCCTCGGTCAGTTATCCTGCGGACGGTATGATCATCGCGACTCCGACCGGGTCGACCGCCTATTCCTTATCGGCCGGGGGGCCGATCGTCAGCCCGGAAGTGGAAGCGATCCTCCTCACCCCTCTGGCGGCGCATTCCTTATCGGCGCGCCCCATGATTCTCAGCTGTGACGAGGAGATCGAGATCCTGATGGCCAGGGGTGAGAAATGCCGGGTCACTTTCGACGGGCAGGAAGAACTTTACCTCCATCCGGGGGAACGGGTCAAGGTGCAAAGGTCCCCTTTGCGGGGTTTACTTATTCGCTTGGGCCGGCGGAGTTTCCCCGCCGTGGTCAGGGAGAAACTCATGGACCGTTGGCATGATTAGGGCCGACTCCTTGTGCCTGCTGAGGCCATGGTTCCTTATTGGATTCCGGTGGAAAGGAAGGGGTGGGTGATGAAAACTCGCCGGCAGATGAAGATTCAGGAACTGATCGCGCAGGAAGCCGTTCACACCCAGGAGGAATTGGCCGACAAACTGCGTCAAGCGGGATTTGAGGTCACACAAGCCACAGTGTCGCGGGACATTAAAGAATTGGGCCTGGTCAAAGTGGCCGGGCAGAACGAGGAGTACCATTATGCCCTGGCGCCGGTGAGCCACCCGATCAACTACTCCGAGCGTTTGAAACGCTTGGCCCGCGAGGCGGTCATCAGTGTCAATTCCAGTGAAAACATCATCCTGATCCGTACCATTCCCGGAAACGCTCATGCCTTGGCCGAACTCATCGATAACAGCGAATGGAAAGATATTATCGGCACGGTGGCGGGGGACAATACGATCTTAATGGTCGTTAAGCCCAAAGAGGCGACCCCCGCGGTGATGGCGCGCCTTGAACGGTTAATGGGTTGAGGGGGCTTAAGTGTGCTGGTGGAATTACACGTAGAAAACTTTGGCCTGATCGAGAAGATTCGTCTGAATTTCAGTCTGGGGCTTACGGTCTTCACCGGAGAGACCGGCGCGGGGAAATCCATGCTGATCGACGCTCTCGCTGTTCTTTTGGGCGGACGGGCTTCGGCGGAACATATTCGCCACGGGCAGGGGCGGGCTACCTTGGAGGGAGTCTTTGCGGCTCTGCCCGCAAGTATCCTCAGCAGGTTGGAAGAAGCCGGCTATCCGGCTGAAGAGGGGCAGCTTTTCCTGGGCCGGGAGGTTAACAGTTCAGGCCGGAATGTTTGCCGGGTTCAGGGACGAACGCTCCCTCTCACCCTCTACCGCACCCTCTGTGCGGGACTGGTCGACATTCACGGTCAAGCGGAACATCAGTCCCTTCTGCGGCAGGAAACTCAGAGGAATCTGCTCGATGCCCTGGGTGGCCGGGAGCAACAGGAACTCAAAGACGAGGTACAAAAGCAAGCCTCGGTTTACCGGAGTATCAGCAAGAGATTGCAAGAATTGAGCCTCTCGGAAGCCGAGCGCCAAAAACGGGTGGACATGCTGCAATTTCAATTGGACGAAATCGACCGGATCAATCCCCTCCCCGGCGAAGAGGAAAAGCTGACTGAGGAAAAAAAACGTTTAAGCAACGCGGAAAAGATCCTCAACCTGGCGGGAGAGACTTATGCCTGTCTCTATGAAGGTTCGGGGCGCGGACAAGCCGCCTATGATTTATTGGCTACCGCGCGCAAGGATCTGGCCGAGCTCGCTCGTCTGGACGGCCGCGGCGCCGGCATGGCGGACCAGGTCGACGCGGTCTATTATAATTTGGAAGATCTGGCCGAACAGGTGAGAGCTTACCGGGAAGACTTTGACTTCGATCCGGGGAGGCTGGAGGAAATCGGGGACCGTCTGGTCCAACTGCACCGTCTGCGCAAGTACGGCGTTTCCATTGAGGAGATCCTGACGCTGCGATCCGGCCTGGTTAAGGAACTGGCGGATCTCGGCAATCTGGAGTTTCAGTTGGAGGAGGTACGCTCTCGCCAAAAGGAGGCCTTGCAATCCTACCTGGAGTTAGCCGGGCGCTTGAGCGCAAAAAGAAGGGAGGAGGCCGACAGGTTGGAAAGAGGGTTGACCGGGGAACTTTCCGGGCTGGGCTTGGAACGCAGCCGCTTAGAGGTGCGTTTCGTTCCGCGGTCCGGGGTGCATCCGGAGGGAGCGGAGGACATCGAGTTCTATTTTTCCGCCAACCCGGGTGAACCGCCGAAACCTTTGAGCAAAGTAGCTTCCGGGGGAGAGATGTCTCGTCTGATGCTCGCCCTGAAAGCGCTTCTGGCCCGGGCGGAAGAGGTGGGGACTTTTGTCTTCGATGAAGTGGACAGCGGGGTCGGGGGTCGGACGGTGCAGAAGGTCGGCGAGAAGCTCAGCCGAATCGCCCGGGAAAAACAGGTATTCTGCATTACCCATTCCGCCGCCGTGGCCGCCTTGGCGGAGGAGCACTTCGGGATTGTCAAGGAAGTTGTCAACGGGAAAACCCGGACTCTGGTGAGGCTGCTCGGTCAGGAGGAGCGGGTGGAGGAACTGGCCCGGATGCTGGGAGGGGAGGGTGAAATCTCCCGCCGCCATGCTCAGGAGCTTTGGCACTCAGGTGGCCGGCAAGCGGAAACAAAAAATTAATATACCGTTTTATGCCAATACTGAAAAAATCCAGGAAATGATGGAACGCTTTTTATAGGATGAAAGACAAGTCACTTGGACACTTTAAGATTAGACTTCGCTTGATAAGGGCCGAAAAACGAGGAGAGCCGAAGGAGAAAGGGAAAAAATAACATGGAGGGTGATGGAGAGGTGAAAACCAGAAGATTCATCGTTATTTTGAGCCTCCTTCTCTGTACCTTCCTAAGCTTCAACCCGAGCATTCAGCAGTTGGCCCAGTTTCCGGATTTCCAGACTCAAACAAAACTTGCGGCACCTGCGCTATCGGGGTTTTGGAGCCATGTGATTCAGTTTAACGAAGTGCCGGCGGTCAAGGCCCTGGCGGGTCCCACGACTCAAACCGTTCAGCTCACCTATAAGCTTTTCGGGATCTTTCCTTTAAAGTCAAGCGAAGTTGAAGTCATGCCGGAGATGAGTCTCCTGCCCGGCGGAGAATCCATCGGTGTCACTCTCCAATCCAAAGGGGTTATGGTTGTCGGGCAGGCGCCTGTGGTCGGTCCGGATGGGAAAAAGCATTTTCCAGCCAGAGACGCGGGGATTGAAACCGGGGATGTCTTATTGAAGATTAATCAGGAGGAGGTGCAATCCGATCAGGAGGTGGCCAGCCTGGTGAATGACGCCGGCAGAAATCACCAAGGCCTGCAGATTACGTTCAGGCACCAGGGGCAGGTACTGGTACGGACAGTGAATCCTGTTTACTGTCCCGACGATAAACGTTTTCGAATCGGTCTCTACGTCAGGGACGCGGCGGCCGGTGTCGGCACCTTGACGTATTATGACCCGACTACCAACAAATACGGCGCCTTGGGACACGTGATCAATGATGCTGATACAAACCAGAAAATTGATGTCTCCTCCGGTCAGGTGGTCGCTTCCGACATTCACTCCATCGAAAAGGGCCGCCGAGGGCATCCCGGCGAAAAAGTAGGTTCTTTCGACCTTGGTTCTTCCTTTAGCGGGACCATTGAGAAAAACACGCGCACCGGGATATTCGGCACCCTCCAAGGCAAATTGAAGAACCCCTACTTCTCGAAGCCCATTCCGGTCGGCTGGCAGACCGAAGTCAAAACCGGGCCGGCAAAAATCTACACGGTTTTGCACGGGGAGAAGATTGGGGAGTACAGTATAGACATTGAACGGGTTATGTTGAACCGGACCGACAGTAAAAACATGGTTATTCGGGTCACGGATCCCAGACTGTTGGCGGAAACCGGAGGAATCGTCCAGGGGATGAGCGGCAGCCCAATCGTTCAAAACGGCAAACTCATCGGGGCGGTCACGCATGTTTTTGTCAATGACAGTTCCCGCGGCTACGGGGTCTTCATCGAAAACATGCTGCGTGATTCGGGTTTCCTCCGGGAGGGAAAAGCGGCCTAAAGGACTCACCGAACGGCTTTGGTTAGGCCGACCAAACCGGGGGCTTATTGCTCTTTCCTTGCCGGGAAAGGGCAAACGAGCCTCCGGCTCTAAACTCCGGTTTTTTGATCATGATTGCAAATACACAGTCGGCGGAGAAGGAATAGGATAAAAGATGTCGAACAATTTAAGAGGGCATAGCGTCGCGGAATTCTCCGCGAATCGCTGCAGTTGGAGGGAAGGCGAAAAGGGAAAATGCACAAAGTTCGAGTGCTGCTTACAGACGACAACCGCGATTTTATTGAGGTTTTAAAGGAATATATCAAACAGCAGCAAGACATGGATTTGGTCGGAGTCGCTTATCACGGTCAAGAAGCGGTTGAATTGATTAATCGGGAAGAACCTGATGTGGTTGTTCTTGATATAATTATGCCCCACCTTGATGGGCTGGGGGTTTTGGAGAAAATACAGGACCGGGCCAAAAAACCTCGGATCATTATTCTGTCGGCCTTCGGTCAGGAGACAATGACGCAGAAGGCGGTAAACCTTGGTGCCGATTACTACATTTTAAAACCCTTTGATTTGGAAACATTGGGCCGCCGCATCCGGCAGCTGGCAGGCAACGATCCTGTCCCTGTCGGCCCGGGCCTGCAAGCTGCGAACATGGTGCTTGCGAACGGTGTTTTCGCCGCGGGATTGTCCCCCAAGAGTGCCGCCGGGGAGGCTAAACACCTGGAGGTCGAAGTAACCCGTATGATTCATCAGATGGGGGTTCCGGCCCATGTCAAAGGATATCAGTATCTGAGGGACGCTATCGTCGATGTCGTACAGGAGATTTCTCTCTTGGGCGCGGTGACCAAGGAATTGTACCCTATGATTGCCGAGAAATACGAAACCACACCGAGCCGGGTGGAACGCGCAATCCGCCACGCGATTGAACTCGCTTGGGACCGGGGCAACATCGAACTCATGAATAAATTTTTCGGTTATACGATTGATGTGGACCGCGGTAAGCCCACCAATTCCGAATTCATAGCTATGGTAGCGGACAAATTGCGCATGACGAACCTGATGCTCTGATGAAGGGACATTGTCGCCAGGAAAAAGCCGGATTCGGCTTTTCTTTTTTCAGCCGAGCTTTGTTCTAAGGGGGAATTAGAAGTGCTTACGCGTCTTCAGGTCGAGCGTCTGGCACGCGAAGGGGACAACGCCGTCATCGCGATCGACGGGCGCGGCAAAATTGCGGTTTTCAACGAGGCTGCGGCAAAATTGCTGGGCATAACGAAAGATGAAGCTTTGGGCTTGGCTTACGGGCAGGTTTTGCCTGACATACCCCTCTCTGAGGTGCGACAGCGGCAGGTCCCGAGTTTTAACCTGATGACCCGAATCGGCGGCAAGCAGGTCGTGGTCAGCAGTGTGCCTTACCGAAGCTTATCCGGGCGGGTGGGCGGTGTGGCCGCC
Source organism: Peptococcaceae bacterium CEB3 (assembly GCA_001029295.1). GTDB lineage: Bacteria > Bacillota > Desulfitobacteriia > Desulfitobacteriales > Desulfitobacteriaceae > Acididesulfobacillus. The sequence continues at coordinate 107,579 of LDXJ01000055.1, forward strand.
TTCATCCGGAATATGGACGAATTCGAGAGTTTGAGCGCACAAGTCAATAATCTGCGGGAAGCGGGCAATCTCCTCACGGCTATCATTAATTCCACGCAAGACGCCATCTCGGTCGCTGACGAAGACGGCGTGGGGATCCTGGTTAACCCGGCTTACACGCGCTTGACGGGTTTAACCGCGGAAGATGTCCTGGGCAAGCCTCCCACGGTGGATATGGCCGAGGGGGGGGAGAGCATGCACATGAAAGTTCTGCGCACCGGCAAAGCGGTCAAAGGGATCAGTATGAAAGTGGGTCCCAAACGCAAAGAAGTGATCGTCAATGTGGCTCCCATCCTGGCTCAGGGGAGACTTTTGGGCTCTGTGGGCGTGCTGCAGGATGTCTCCGAGATTCGCAAACTGTCCGATGAACTCGAAGGTGCTAAACGGATCATCCGGCATTTGGAGGCAAAGTATACTTTTACGGATATTATCGGGGAGAGTGAAGCGATCCGGGCGACGGTCGAACAGGCGCAGCGCGCCGCCGCCACCCCCGCGACCGTCTTGCTGCGAGGTGAGAGCGGGACAGGCAAGGAACTGTTCGCCCACGCCATCCATCGCTTGAGCTCACGGCCCAAAGGCCAGTTCATCCGGGTGAACTGTGCGGCTCTTTCGGACAGCTTACTGGAAAGCGAACTTTTCGGCTATGTGGAAGGGGCGTTTACCGGAGCTAAAAGAGGGGGAAAGGTCGGACTTTTTGAAGAGGCCAACGGGGGGACGATTTTCCTGGACGAAATCGGGGAAATCAGCCTGAACCTGCAAACCAAGCTTCTCAGGGTTCTGCAGGAACGGGAAATCGTGCGGGTGGGAGCCAATCAGCCGGTCAGTGTGGACGTACGGGTCATTGCCGCTACGAACGCTAACTTGGAAGAGGCACTGCGTCTGGGCAAGTTCCGGGAAGATCTTTATTACCGCTTAAATGTCATCCCGGTATTGATCCCTCCGCTGCGCCAGCGCCGCGCGGATATGCCCCTCCTGGTGCACCATTTGATCCGCAGGTTCAATCAGGAGTACGGCCGGGGTGTTGAGAAGGTCACGGATGAGGCCCTTGAGGTTTTAAGCCGGTATCAGTGGCCGGGAAATGTGAGGGAATTGGAAAACGTCTTAGGAAGGGCGATTATCAACATGCGCGTCGGCGACACGGTCATGGAGGCCGGTTACTTACCCCCGCTCGACGGACGGCAGGGCGGAGGGGGCCAAGCCGGCAACGGCGCCTCAAACCCCGCTGCTGGCGGGAGGCCGGACGAGAGTAGTTACGCGGAACTGCAGTTTAGTTGGGAAGAGGAGGTCCTGCGCCGGGCTTTGAGAGAAGCGGGGGGGAATAAAACCCAGGCGGCCCGCAACCTGAAGATTTCGATCCGAAACTTTTATTACAAACTGCGGCGCCACGGGCTTGCTTAAACAATCGATTAATCGATTACGCAAGCTTACGGAAACGCCAAAGGGCGATAGCACGGATTTGCTCACGGCTTTGCCGGAAAGGCGGGACGTGTGCTTAAGATTGCCTTGCGGTGGGCAAATTATAGCAAGCAATATATTGCGCACAATGCAAAGAATTGCAAGTTTATAGGCCTTCACTCTTGTTAACAGGGTGGGACAGGATACGGAAAAAGGCGTTAAATTAGACAATTCAAAAGTTTTACTGTTGCCCTGGATTTTGGCATCTATCTTGCATAAGGTTGCATAAGGAAAGAAGCGGAACAGCGAGAGAGCAGTACCACGGCACGGTCTCGTGGAAACGAAGGGGCAGACATGTATTTATTGGTGATCAACCCGGGTTCAACCTCGACGAAAGTCGGTCTCAGCCAGGATGGCGAGCTGCTGGCGGTCAAGACTTTGCAGCATGCGCCCGAGGAAATGCGCCGGTTCCGGAACGTCATGGACCAAAAGGAAATACGCCGCCGGGCGGTGGAGGGTTTTCTTTCCCAACAGGGGCTAAGTCCGAACGGATTGGCAGCGGTGGCAGCGCGGGGCGGGCTTCTCGATCCGGTTCCCAGCGGGACCTACGCGGTCAACGCCAGAATGCTAGAGCACCTGCTGACGGCCAAAAACGGCGAACACGCTTCCAACCTCGGTGCGGTGCTGGCCAAGGCTCTGGCGGACAGAGCCGGGATCCCGGCTTTTGTCGTCGACCCTCCGTCGGTGGACGAACTGGAAGATTGGGCGCGCTTCTCCGGCCGGCCCGAGCTTCCCCGCGTCAGTTTTCTGCACGCTTTGAACATTCGTCGGGCGATTCTCCGCTGTGCCGCTGGGCTGGGCAAGCCGTTGCCAACCTGTCACTTTGTCGCGGTTCATCTGGGAGGGGGGATCAGCGTCGTCGCTGTCAAAGAGGGGCGAATCGTCGACGTGAGCAATGCCAATCATGGAGGACCTTTTTCTCCCGAACGTTCCGGCAGCTTGCCGGCGCGGGAGCTTCTGCATCTTTGTTTTTCCGGCCGGTATGGCGAAATGGAGTTGAGACGGCAAATTAACGGCAAGTCCGGCTTGCTGGGCTACTTGGGGACCAATTCCGGTCAAGAGATAGAAGAACGCATAGAGCGGGGGGACGAGGAAGCCGGCCGGATCTTTCGGGCGATGGCTTACCAAATTGCCAAAGAAATTGGCGCCATGGCCGCGGTTCTCCCGCAAATTGACGGCCTTATTTACACAGGGGGTCTGGCACATTCGGAGCTTTTGTTAGGTTTCATTCAGGAGTACGTAGGTTCTTTGGCCCCTGTCTTCCGGCTGCCGGGTGAAGATGAACTGACGGCTTTGGCGGAAGGGGCTTACCGGGTCTTGAGCGGCAAAGAAGAGGTACGTGTCTACTGAGACACGCTGTACCAAAGCCAGAGGATCAAGAGAAAGGAAGTAATCGGACATGACAACTTTCGAGTATATGGAAAAATACGACTATGAACAACTTGTTCTCTGCCAAGACAACACCTCAGGACTTAAAGCCGTCATCTGCATTCATGACACGACTTTGGGGCCGGCCTTGGGCGGAACGCGCATGTGGAATTATGCCAGTGAGGAAGATGCCATTCTTGACGCTCTGCGGCTGGCCAGAGGGATGACTTACAAGAACGCGGCCGCCGGCCTGAACCTGGGCGGTGGGAAAGCCGTCATCATGGGGGATTCCCGCACGCAAAAGTCAGAGGAACTGTTCAGGGCTTTCGGCCGCTATGTCCAGGCTCTCAACGGGCGCTATATCACCGCGGAAGATGTGGGAACCAACGTTCAGGATATGGACTGGATCCACATGGAAACCAAGTTTGTCACCGGTATTTCCTCGTCTTACGGAGCATCGGGAGATCCTTCGCCTCTCACGGCCTTGGGCGTGTATCGCGGCATGAAGGCCGCCGCCAAGGAAGCGTTCGGTTCGGACTCCCTGGAAGGAAAGACGGTAGCCATCCAGGGTCTGGGGCATGTGGGCTATTACCTGGCCAAACATCTCACAGACGAAGGGGCGAAGCTCATCGTTACGGACATTAACAGCGAGGCCGTGAAACGCGTGGCCCGCGAATTTGTGGCGACGGCGGTGCGGACGGAGGAGATTTTCGGGGTTAAATGCGATATTTTCGCTCCCTGCGCCTTGGGAGCCGTCATTAACGACGAAACCATTCCCCAGCTTAAGTGCCAGGTGGTGGCGGGGGCGGCCAACAATGTCCTGAAAGAGGATCGCCATGGAGATGAACTCTACGAAAAGGGAATCCTTTACGCTCCGGATTATGTGATCAATGCCGGGGGTGTCATCAATGTTGCGGATGAACTGGAAGGGTATAATGCCGAGCGCGCTTTGAAGAAAGTCGAGATGGTCTACGACAATGTGGCCCGGGTGATTGCCATCGCCAAGCGGGACCATATCCCGACGTATAAGGCGGCAGATCGCATGGCGGAAGAGAGAATCGCCAAAATCGGCAAAGTGAGCAATACTTTCCTGCGTTAGGTTTGAGGCGGGAAACCTGAAACCTTCTCCTTCAAGGCTCCGGGACTCCTCCGGATAATCGGTGAGAGAAGTGCAGGCTTTCTTGCATTGAGATTCGATCTACGGGCTTATCCGGTGTATAATCTTAAAGGACGGAGTGCTGGGGTGTGTTTCTGACATGGGTGGAACAAGTCAAGGGGATTGAATTGACGCTTTGGCGGGGCGAAGAACGCCTTGAGTCCCGGTGTTTCCCTCCGTACGGCCCCGCGGCCGGGGATCAGAATACAGAGCCGGACGCGCTCCGAGTGGCCTGTGAGGGTTGGCTGGGCGGTTTGGGCGTGAGCGCCTTGCAGGTCGTCCTCGTTGCGGGTCTGGATTTCCGGGCTTCCGCTTCCGGTTCGTGCCGGGTTGACAAGCTGGCGCGGACCTTTGGCGCTTGCCTCTGTGCCATCCCGCTGTGGTGGGAAGAGGACCTGCCGGAGTTGGCGGAGGTTTCGGGTTTCCCCGGCATCAAGCGTAAGGGGGTATATGACCGGATTGCGCACGAGGCAGCCCTCTGCCGGCTGGAGCGGGAGTCGGAGCCGAACCTGTCGGCCAGGCTCATCGTGGCCAGCCTGGGGGAAGGGGTGTCTGTCGCGGCCTATGCCGGCGGACGGCTTTTGGATGTCAACAATGCGCGCGACGGCGAGGGGCCCATGGGCTGGAAATGCAGCGGCTCCCTGCCGACGGAACCCTTTATTCATTGGGCTTTTACGGGTGGCAAGACCCGGGCGGAATTGGAGTCAGCCCTGGAAGAGGAAGGCGGCTGGGCCGCCTATAAAGGGATGATGTCTGCGGAAGAATGGGAAGAGATCATGGCTTATCAGGTGGTTAAAGAGATCGGTGCGATGCGGGCGGTGCTTAAGCAGAGAGTGGACAGGATCGTTCTTACCGGGGAAATGGCTTCTCGTTCAGGAATGGCTCGCATCAGGAAGCGGCTGCCGCCTGACCCGGCGGTTCAGGAGATTCCCGGTGCAGACCGCGCTTTGGGGCTCGCGCGCATTTGGTTGACCGACATGCGGTTGGCGGCGGAAAGAGGCGGGAAGCTTGATTGAGATTTTCACCGGGTATTTCGGCAGCGGTAAAACGGAAATTGCGCTCAATCGGGCCGTGAGTCTGACCGCGGCGGGGCAGCGTGTCCATGTGGTCGACCTGGACATTGTCAAACCGTATTTTCGTTCGCGGGAAGCCCGCGCCTTCCTGGCGGAAGCCGGGGTGGATTTGATTATGCCGAACGGAGGCTGGGAAGATGCCGACCTGCCTGTAGTCAGCCCCCGGGTACTGGGCGCTTTGACCAGCGCGGAGGGGGAGATCTTGATCGATGTGGGGGGAGACGCGGCCGGTGCTTTGGCCTTGGCCGCTTTTGCCCCGCTTTTGCAGAAGCGCGGTTACCGCATGTTTCTGGTGATCAATCCCTACCGGCCTTTTTCCGGGGACGCGGGAGGCCTGATAGCCTTGCGACGGGATATCGAGCAGGCCTCCCAGCTGAGGATTGACGGGATCGTCAGCAATCCCAATTTGGGTGAAAAGACGGAATGGGAGGATTTGCTGGCGGGGTATGCTCAGGTCAACACCATGGCCCGGGATTTAGACTTGCCGGTGCTGATGACGGGGGTGACAGAACGCTGGGCCGAGCGCTTGGAGCAAGAACTGGCAGAACCCGCGCGTTGGAGGCAGGGGGAAAAGCCGGTCGGACCCAGGCAACGGATCAGGAACTACCTCCTTCCCCCCTGGGAGTCGGAGGAAGGACAAATTAACAGAATCGGGCCGCCTTTTCACTGAGAAGGAAGGAGGGATTTTCATGCTGAAAGTAGAGTTTGACGAGGAACGCTGCAAAGGGTGCGAACTGTGCAAGGCCGCGTGCCCGAAAGGGATCATTGTTATGGCCGACCACCTCAACTCCATGGGGTTCTATCCGGCGACGGTCATCGATCAGGACAGCTGTATTTCCTGCGCGTTTTGCGCCCGGATGTGTCCCGATGTGGTGATTACAGTGCGAAGGGAGGAGAAAAATCATGGCTAAGGTCCTGATGAAAGGGAATGAAGCACTCGGTGAGGCGGCGATCCGGGCCGGCTGCCGCTTTTTCTTCGGCTACCCGATTACACCGCAGAGTGAACTTCCGCATTATTTGGCCAAGCGCCTGCCCGAGGTCGGCGGGGTCTTTTTGCAGGCGGAGTCAGAAGTGGCGGCTATTAATATGGTCTACGGAGCGGCCGGCGCGGGCGCGCGCGTTATGACATCCTCCTCTTCCCCGGGCGTGAGCCTGAAGATGGAGGGCATTTCCTATATCGCGGGCGCGGAATTGCCCTGTGTCATCGTCAACATGCAACGGGGCGGCCCGGGCTTGGGCAGCATCCAGCCGGGGCAGGCCGATTACTTTCAAGCGGTTAAAGGGGGAGGGCACGGCGATTACCGGCTTCTGGTCCTCGCTCCCGCCAGCATCCAGGAGATGGTGGATTTGATGGGTCTGGCCTTTGCTCTGGCGGATAAATACCGCAACCCGGTGATGATTCTCGGAGACGGGACTTTGGGGCAAATGATGGAGCCGGTGGAGTTCCCCGAGATGCTCGATCCGGAGAAACTGCCGCAAAAGCCCTGGGCCGCCCAGGGAGCCAAAGGACGGGAGCCTAATATCATCAATTCTCTTTACCTCAATCCGCTGGAACTGGAAGACCACAACCTGAAACTGCAGGCTAAGTACACCCAGATGGCAGCGGAGGAGACACGCTCGGAGAGCTATTATACGGATGACGCCGACATTGTTCTGGTTGGGTACGGTTCCTCGGCCCGCGTGTGCAAAGCGGCAGTGGATCAGGCTCGGCAGCAGGGAATTAAGGCCGGCTTGTTTAGGCCGATCACTCTTTTCCCCTTTCCGAAGGCGGAGATCCAGGCGGCCTGCCGGCAGGCCAAGGCGGTCCTGACGGTGGAAATGAGCATGGGTCAATTGGTTGAAGATGTGCGCTACAACCTCGAATTTAGAGTGCCCGTTCACTTCTACGGACGAGCCGGGGGGATGGTTCCCACGACTCGGGCTGTCGTCTCCAAGATCACAGAGTTGGTGCAGGAAGGAGGGCGATCGGCATGATTACGGTGTTTGAAAAGCCAAAGTCCCTGACCCCAGCCAAGACGCATTATTGCCCAGGGTGTACGCACGGCATCATTCACCGCTTGGTGGCGGAAGTTATCGACGAACTCGGCGTGAGGGAAGAGACTATCGGTATCGCTCCCGTCGGTTGCTCAGTGCTGGCTTATAACTATTTTAACGTGGATATGTACGAAGCGGCCCACGGCCGCGCTCCGGCGGTGGCCACGGGGATCAAGCGGGTTCATCCCGATAAAGTGGTGTTTACCTATCAGGGAGACGGAGATCTGGCAGCCATCGGAACGGCCGAGATCATTCACGCCGCGGCCCGGGGGGAAAAGATTACCACCATCTTCGTCAATAACGCGATTTATGGCATGACCGGGGGACAGATGGCCCCCACGACTCTGATCGGTCAGACAGCGACAACGGCCCCGAACGGACGCGATCCGGAGGTACAGGGTTACCCCATCCGTATGTCCGAGATCCTGGCTACGATGCCGGGGGCGGCCTACATCGCCCGCGTTTCGGTGCATAATCCGCAGGAAGTGGCGAAAGCGAAAAAGGCCATTAAGACTGCTTTTCAGGTTCAGCTGGAACGGAAAGGGTTTGCCATGGTCGAGGTCCTGTCCAGCTGTCCGACCAACTGGGGCCTGACTCCGCTCAAGGCTTTGGAGTGGCTTAAGGATAATATGATTCCCTATTATCCCCTGGGTGTACAGAAAGCACCTGAGGAGGTGAAGGCCTGATGTTGCAGGAGATTATTTTGGCCGGTTTTGGCGGCCAAGGAGTCATGTCCATGGGGCAGCTTCTGGCTTATGCCGGGATGGAGGAGAACAAGCAGGTCAGCTGGATTCCTTCTTACGGTCCGGAGATGCGGGGAGGAACGGCCAATTGTTCCGTGACCTTGTCGGATACCCCGGTGAGTTCCCCTTTGATCGACGAACCCGATACCCTTTTTGTTCTCAACCGGCCTTCCTTGGAAAAATTCGAAGGGAGTGTCAAACCGGGCGGGTTGCTCTTGCTCAATTCCTCTCTCGTAAAGGTTGAACCCCAAAGGACGGACCTGCGGGTCCTGAAACTCCCGGTGGACAATCTGGCCCAGGAGAAATTCGGCAATTCCCGCGTGGCCAATATGATTCTGGTCGGTGCTTTCGTGGCAGTCACGGGGGCCGTGAGTCTCGACTCCGTGGTGGGGGCCCTGAAGAAAGTGCTGCCTGAGCACCGGCACAAGTTAATTCCGCTGAACCGGCAGGCTTTGGAATTAGGAGTTGAGTTGGCTCAATCATGAAAAACAGCGACACCGATTTGCGCGAAGAGAGAATCAGCCGGGAAGTCGTCTTTCAAGGGCGCATGCTGCGTTTGGAACAGGATACGGTCCGCCTGCCCCAGGGAGGAAAAACGACCCGGGAAGTGGTCAGGCATCCGGGAGCCGTGGGGATTGTGGCCCGGTTGGAGGAGAGGGTTTTGCTCGTCAGGCAGTTCCGCTATCCCATCGGGGACGTGACCTTGGAGATCCCGGCCGGAAAGTTGGATCCGGGGGAGGAGGTTTTGAGTTGCGCCGAGCGGGAACTGAGGGAGGAAACGGGTTACAGGGGAACTATGGTTCCCCTCGGCACCTTCTACACTACTCCCGGATTCTCGGACGAAATTATGCACCTTTACCTGGCTCGGGACTTGGTTTGGGACCCCCTCGTTCCGGATGAGGACGAGTTCTTGGCGGTGGAAGCCCTTGACTGGGCGGGGGCTGTGGTCAGGGCTCGCGACGGTGGTTTTCGGGACGCGAAAACGGTCCTGGCCCTCTTGCTGGCGGCGGAAAGGCTGAAATGATCTACGCGGATATGCACATTCATATCGGACGCAGTCTGGACGGCAAAGCGGTCAAGATTACGGCCGCGGCTTCGCTGGACCTGCCGCGTATTCTTGAGGAAGCGGGTGCGGTCAAAGGTCTCTCACTGATTGGAATTGTGGATGCCCACTCGACCGGAGTGCGCCGGGATTTTGAGACCCTCTTGGCGCGGGGCATCCTTCGCCCCCTGGCGGGCGGCGGTTACCGGGCGGGAGAACTGACCGTGATTCCGGGGGTTGAGGCGGAATTAGCCGTGGGCAAGGGCGTTGCCCACCTCCTGGCTTATTTTCCGGGCCTGGCGGAGGTGGGGGAATATGTGCGCCGGCTGCGGCCCTATGTAAAGAACTGGCAACTCAGTTCGCAGAAGGCCTTTCTGCCGGTGGAAGGCTGGTTAGACGCTGTTCTCGGCTCCGGAGGGGTCTGGCTCCCGGCCCACGCTTTTACGCCGCACAAAGGGATCTACGGCAACTGTTGCCGGCGCTTGGCGGAGGTCCTGCCCGAACTTCCTCGGGGTTTGGAAATCGGACTGAGTGCCGACCGCAGCATGGCGCGCAGTATCAGCGAATTGGACGGGGTGGAACTCTTCAGCAATTCGGATGCCCACTCCCTGCCCAACATCGCCCGGGAGTACAATGCCTTGCAACTGAGCGAAGCTTCCTTTGCCGGTTGGCAGGATCTGCTGGCCCGGAGGGCTGGGCAGGTGGTGGCGAATTATGGTTTAAACCCGGAAGTCGGCAAGTACCACCGAAGTTTCTGTCTGGCCTGTGAAAAAGTGGTGGAGGGGGCTCCGCCGGCTTTTGTCTGCCCGCGTTGCGGGAGTGCACATGTGGTTCCCGGGGTCTTGGATCGCCTGGTCAGCATCGCCGACCGAGCCGTGGTTTCCGGCGTGTCCGCGACCGGACCGTCGGCAGCGACCGGCGGGGGTCGTTATGTCTACCAGATTCCCTTGCGCCGTTTGCCCGGGATCGGTCCGAAAACGATCGGGCGCTTGCTGGGGGCTTTCGGTACAGAGATGGCTGTCTTGCATGAGGCGGAAGCGGAGGACTTGGTGCGGGTGGCCGGTGAGAAAGCAGCCCGCTGGATTCTGGGCTCGCGGCGGGGAGAGCTCAGGGTCGAGCCCGGCGGAGGAGGGATATTCGGCAGGGTCGTGGACATACTTTCCTGAAATCTGGAATAAATATCCTTTGAAGGGATGCAACCGGAAAGGGGTATTGTTCATGCGGCACAGGTTGGAGGAGCATGTTCGCCGGTATTGGTTAATTTACTTAACCCTTGCCAGTGTCTATCTGGCGGGAATCGTCTTAGGAGCGGTCGGAGTCGGTGCTTTGGGCGGGCAGGAGACCTCCCGGCTCGGGCAATTTCTGGACACGTTGCTGCTCAGCCAGCCTTCGGCCTTGAGTCCTCAGTTTTTGCTGGCGCTGGCCCGGGATACCTTGATTATAATGGCTGGGATCTGGCTTTTGGGCTTGACGGTCGTCGGGGTTCCCTTAATCTATGTGGTCGTCTTCACCCGGGGGTTCATTCTCGGGTTTACCGCCAGCTTTATCATTGAGGTCAAGGGGGCGGCCGGGGTTGCGCTGGCAGTCGTTACGATCTTTCTGCCGGCTTTGGCCGCCATACCGCTGCTGTTGCTCGACGCCGGCATGGCCACGATCTTTTCCTTGCTCTTGTTGCGCGGCCGCGGCAAAGGGGAGTCTCTGAGACGCGATGTTTTCTATTACAGCCTATCGGCTGCCCTAGTTTCCTTGGGAGCCGTACTGGTGGGCATCGCCCAGGGGTATTTTTCCCTCTTGGGGGTGCACCTGTTCGGCCTGTGAGGAGAAAGTATTAAAGTATTTTGCCGCAAAGGATTAGGAATAATAACCGAGGGTGGGAATCACGGGGGCCGTGATGGGGGCAGGTGCCGCGGAAACCGCGGCGGACATCACCGGGAAAGTGTGAGAAGGCAGACGCGGCCGGGAAGATGTCGCCGGAGATGTCTCCGGGGATATCATCGGAAGATGTCGTCAGGAACACGTCACCGGGAAGATGTCGCTAGGAAAATGTCGCCAGGCGGACGTCATCGGGAAGATGTCGCTAGGGTGGCGTCGCCGGGAAGACGGCATAAGAAATTGGAGGTTTAGCTAATGATTATCGGGGTACCAAAAGAAATCAAGAACAGTGAAAACAGGGTGGGGATTACGCCGGCCGGTGTTCATGCTTTTGTCCAAGCCGGACACAAGGTCATGGTGGAAAAGACCGCGGGTGAAGGCAGTGGTATTACAGACGCCGAGTACGTGCAAGCCGGAGCTCAGATGGCGGAAGCGGCGGGTGTTTGGTCTGAGGCTGACATGATCATTAAGGTCAAAGAGCCCCTCCCCCAGGAATATCAATATTTTAAAGAGGGACAAGTTATCTTTACTTACCTGCATTTGGCCCCCGAACCGGAACTGACCAAAGCCCTGCTGGAAAAGAAAACAGTCGGTATTGCCTATGAGACGATTCAGCAAGACAACGGCGCCTTGCCGCTTTTGGTACCCATGAGTGAGGTGGCCGGCAGGATGTCCGTCCAAATCGGGGCCCAGTTCCTGGAAAAACATTACGGAGGCAAGGGAGTTTTGCTGGGCGGAGTTCCCGGAGTCCCGCCCGCCCATGTCACCATCGTGGGCGGCGGCATTGTCGGCACCAACGCCGCCAGGATGGCTTTGGGCCTGGGTGCTGATGTGACGATCCTGGATAACAATCCCCAGCGCCTGCGCGAAATCGACGACCTCTTCGGCGGCCGGGTCAAGACCTTGATGTCCAACGCCTACAACCTGGCCCACAGTGTCGCTCAGGCCGACCTGTTGGTAGGAGCCGTCCTCATTCCCGGGGCCCGCGCTCCGCGGCTGGTGAGCGAGGAGATGGTCAAGTCCATGACCCCCGGCAGCGTTATCGTCGACGTCGCTATCGATCAGGGCGGCAGTATTGCTACGATTGACCGGGTGACGACCCATAGTGACCCGGTGTACACCCGCTACGGCGTTGTTCACTATTCCGTCGCGAACATGCCTGGGGCCGTGGCCCGCACTTCCACTTTCGCGCTGACTAACGCCACACTTCCCTACGGTCTGGAACTGGCCAATAAGGGCTACCTAAAGGCCGTTCAGGAAAACAGGGCCCTGCGCAAAGGGGTCAATGTTGTGAACGGAAAACTGACGTACAAGGCGGTCGCGGAAGCCCTGAACCTTCCTTACACGCCTTTGGAAGAGATTTTGCTCTAACATCCGGCGCTGGTTTTGCGCTCCTCTGCGAAATCGTTCGCTTGGCACGTGTGGCACAGGGTATGGTGATTTCATCGATCATCGCGTGGGCGTCCGGTCGTTCTCTTAGCACGTGCGGCATAGGGTACGGCTTGCTGGGCTCCTCCGCTTGCTGGGTTCCTCGGCTTGCACTGTTGCTTGGTTTGCCGGGTTCCTTTGTAAACAGGCACTTGGTGCTTGCAGTGCCCGGGTAATTTGTGATTCGCGGGTCAAGGATATATTCGTGGGTTAAGGATATTAGGTTCCTCGAAAAGGGACGGGAAAAGGGATCGCCGCTCGGCAGCTCCTTTTCCCGTCCTTTCGCTTTAATATGACCTATGACAATCTCCCCCCGGCATAGACTGTAAGGATAGGGGGGAGGAGCGTGCGTCGGGAAAGCTGGGGAGAATTTTTCTTCTATGTGGTAAGAATTCTGTTGCTCTTGATCTTGCTGGCTTTATTGCTGCCCAAGATCGCGCAAGTGTGGGGTGCCTGGATGTCGGCCCTGGACCACGGGGAACGTCAACCGAGCGGGAATCCGATGCGGGTGGAGAGCCGCCCCTGGACCGAGTTTGTCATACATATCTTACCGAGAGCCGGAGGAAAAGTGGCGGAGTAGATCCTGGTGCAGGCGGTGGCAGTGCTTCCCAGGACAAAAGGTTTTCGCCGATATTAGCGGGAATAGATGTCGCTAGCGGCGAGCGAAAACCGGGGTTGGCATTTGTCTTACGGAAAGGGACGAACCCGTACCTCTGCTTCAGCCGCAACGATGTGCTTTTGCTTGTATCCATAGCCAGGAGGGAGGAGAATCCGCCCCGATGTAGAAATGAAGAAGGGCGGGAGGTGGAGACTGTATGGCCGAAGAAGAGATGCTTATCAATAACTATCTCAACTTTCTCAAGCTGGAAAGGGGACTGTCGGAAAACACGATTGCGGCTTACAGACGGGATCTGAAGCGGTTGAGCGTCTTTCTGGCGGGTCGGGGCGAAGGACTCCTGACCTGTGAAGCCAACGACCTGTTTCTCTTGGTCTATCATCTCAGGTCCGAGGGGAAAGCCGCACGCAGCCTGGCCAGAGCAACTGCCACCCTGCGTGGTTTTTTTTCCTATCTGCTCAATGAAGGACTGCGCACTGAGGATCCGACGCTTTACCTGAACACCCCCAAGTTGGATAAGGTCCTGCCTCATGTTTTGTCCGAGCAGGCGATGGACAAGCTACTAACGGTCCGCTCGAGTACGGACCTGGACCTGCGCAACCTGGCCATGCTGGAAGTGATGTACGGCAGTGGGTTGCGGGTTTCCGAGCTGACGAACCTCAGTGTAAAAGACGTGGCTCTGGACGTGGGGTATGTTCGTTGTTTGGGTAAAGGCGGGAAGGAGAGAATCGTTCCTCTGGGCGAATGCGCAGTGCAGGCATTGAACACTTATCTGCGGGGACCCCGTGAGCGCCTTCGTCGGGGGCGGCGGACAGAGGTTCTCTTCCTCAATGCCCGGGGAAACCGCCTGACCAGGCAGGGGTTTTGGCAGATCCTCAAAGACTGGGCGAAGGCCCACGGCCTGGAGCAGAATGTCTTTCCCCATATGCTCAGGCATACCTTCGCTACCCATCTGTTGGACCACGGCGCGGACTTGCGCTCCGTTCAAGAGATGCTGGGGCACGCTGACATTTCGACCACCCAGATCTACACGCACTTGAGCAGGCAGAGACTGTTGGAGGTATTTCGACGGGCACACCCGCGCAGCCAGTGAGGTCTGCGCCCGAACCGGGCAACTAACATCACGGCAGTTGCCATAGGGGGGTGCGTTTCGGTCCGTTGGAGAGTCGCTTTGCGGTGCGAAACAGTTCAGTGACCAGTTTCGCTTGCAGCGTTGCTAATGTTATCGACGGGTTTCAGACTTGACCCCTGTGCCGCTGTCGGAAAACAGCCGAAAAACGGAAAATGGTCGAAAAAGAGTTGAGGAGGTTTTAACCATGCCCATCAGACCGGATGAAAAGGATTATATGGCCAAGATCAATGAGGCCAAAGAGTTTGTGCAGCGAAAAATTGGGAAAGTGCCTGACTTGGGGATTATTTTGGGTTCGGGGTTGGGGCCCTTGGCCAAGGCGGTGGAGAATAGAACGGAAATTCCCTATCGGGAGATACCTCACTTTCCGGTATCAACGGTGGAAGGACATGCCGGGCAGTTAGTTTTCGGTCGGCTTCAGGGCAAAGAAGTCGTCGTGATGCAGGGGCGTTTCCACTTTTACGAAGGGTATTCATTGCGGGAGGTGACCCTTCCGGTGCGGGTCATGCAGGTCCTGGGAGTGAAGGGGCTGATCGTGACCAATGCGGCCGGAGGAATCAACGCGGCGTATAAGCCGGGTGACCTGGTCCTGATCAAGGACCATATTAACCTGCTGGGGGACAACCCGCTCAGAGGAGCCAATCTCGACGATTTGGGGTTGCGTTTTCCGGATCTGAGCGAAGGTTATGACCGCGAATGGAGGGAAAGAGCACTTCAAGTGGCCAGGGAGGCAGAGGTCCGGTTGGAGGAGGGAGTCTATGCCGCCATGCTGGGCCCAAGCTATGAGACTCCGGCAGAGATCCGCTTTTTGCGTACGATCGGCGCGGATGTGGTCGGCATGTCGACCGTGCCGGAGGTCATAGCCGCCAACCACGGCGGGATGCGGGTTCTCGGTATTTCCTGTGTCACCAATATGGCGGCGGGAATTCTGCCGCAGAAACTCAGCCACTTGGAAGTGATGGAAACGGCTGAGCGCATTGAGAAGGAATTTGTAAGTCTGGTCGAAAAGATCATACGGGTGCTCTAAGGTGCTTTTAGATGGAGGAGGCCAGCCTCCCGGTCTAACTTTTGTTTTCCTAGCGTAGATCTCTTAGAGAAGCGCGGGGGGAGTGAGAGATGCGGGAGAAAAAGATCCATCCTTTTACGGAAACCTTACATACGGGGTTGAGTTATGCCGTCATCGGCTCAAAGGAGGAACTGCGCCATCACCGGCACGCCTGGAAGGCTTGGCGGGCTTTGCAAGGATTCGGCTGCACCGTTTATCTGGTTGCCGCAGAGTTAAAACGCTGGGAAGGGGCAAAAGTCTATCCCGATTTGCTGGCTTTGACAGGGAAAGTGCAGGTTGCGGTGCCCTGTCTGAGCCCTGAAGAAGTGCCGAATTTGGTGGCACAAGCCCAGGCTGCGGGTGTGGAACAGATTTGGTTTCAGGCACCAAGCTGGAGTCCCAAGTTGCAAGAGCAGTGCGAGCAGGCGGGGATCCCGGCGGTGCGTGGCTGTGTGCTCCGCCATAAGGTCTACCGCCCGCCTCTGGGCTATTTTCGGCCCTGTTTTTGGCACGGTTCAAGGGATCTTAAAGTGCCTTCAAAACGGCATCTATAGAAGTAAGACGACAGCGACACCCAAGACAACAGTGATACCCAATTTGATATACACTTTTGCGCTTTCGCTTGAGGGCAATTGGGCTGTTATGCTAACGATCTTCAATTTGACTTCCTCCCCGCGTTGAAACGCGAGGATTCCCAAGTCCCCCGAAGGAGCTTGGCAGGCCGTACAAGTGGCCTCTATGCGGTCGCCGTTAGGCCGCCGCTTTACTTTTAAGTGTACGCTTTTTGATTGTTGCCAGCGGGTAGAGTCTCATGGGATTTAGGCATAGTGCGTGGCTTACCCGTGACAAGTCAATCCCCGGACAGGCTTTGCGCAGAATATTAGCTGCCCCGTTTAAGTCGGCGTTTACGGTTTGCCCATCTGCACTGCGATAGAGTCCCCGTTTTACCCGTTTACCGCTGAACACGTACTTTTCTGTGTGCTCAGGGTCGAATTCCGGCAATAGATCCCGGTCCAGAAAGCTGGCCTTGGAAGTATAGCTCTCCGTAATCTCTACGTATTCAATGCCGTTCTTTTCACACAGGTACGCCAGAAACCGCCGGAATTTCCAGAAGGGAATCTGCACAAAGTTTTGATTGTTCACATGCCCGATCTTGATTGCTTGCTTCCAGCCGGGATTCACACCCACCACTACCCGCCCGATCTTGTTGTCGAGGCAATGTTGCAGAATCAAGTGACCGGCTTTGCTCAGGTAGTCGCGCATGAAGTTTTCCCGGTTGTAAGCGATCAACGCCAGTTTATTGGTTTCGCCTTTGATCCTTTGCAGGTCTTTTATTGATTGGAGTCTGGAACGTTCCTTGTTGTACCATTGATTGACGGATTTCAGCCGCTTCCCGTCGATCAAAAATGCGGTTCCAGTAGTACTAATACCGGCTGCCAGGGTATTTATCCCAAGATCCAGAGCTAAAGTTTCCGGCTCCCCTACAGGCTGGGCCTTATCTGCTGTTTTATACACAAACTCCGCTTCCAAGAAGCGGGCATGGTGGAGGGGGTTTAGGCGTACCTCACGGAGAGGTTGCTTAGCTATACGATCCGGCACACGAATTGTGATGGTTAAGCCGGGATGCTCCTGCATGAACCGATTGGACATGGGTATCTGAAAATAGCCGTCGTGAACAGTGATCGCATTGGTGGAACAAAGAAGTTGAGAATAGCCGTCCTTGGGTAGATACTTGGGAATCTTGACTTTCTCCGCTGGATATTGTCCCAATGCCGCTTTTGTGCTGAGTGCCAGAAACGATTTCATATTTCCATGCGCACTCTTTAGGATCTGCTGGCTGACTCCGGCTTGGAGCAAGTGGTAGTTCTCATTTGTTTTACACTGATGGTAGAGCTTATTGAAGCTCAGTAGTCTTCCCGTCGCAAAAAAGTGCTGGCGCAGAGCATAGAGCGCCACATTGCAGAGGTTTTTGGCATACCGATGGAGCAGACACAGAATCTCATATTCTGCTTGCGTAAGCCCTTTAATGCGTACTTTCTGAGTAGCGAACATTTCTTTTTCACCCCCTCTCTAGTGATCTTGGCATTCTTCGATGTAATGCCGAATGGTTTCTGCCGAGACATTCCCGGCGGTACCCACGTAATAGCTTGGTGCCCACAAGGTCCCCCGGCCCGTCTTTTGAGCCAGATTAGGAAACGCCATGAGTACCCGTCTAGCTGACCAGCCCTTAAATGCTTTTACGATTTCAGCCGGTGCATATTTAGGCGGCGCAGATACAAACAAGTGAACATGATCCGGCATCACTTCCAACGCAATGATTTCCCACTCCTTTTCCTGCGCTACAGTTTGAAGTGATTCTTCAACCGCCTGAGCTACGTTACCCGTAAGAATCTTGCGTCTGTACTTGGGTATCCATACTATGTGGTAGTTTGTAAAGTAAGTCGCATGTCGAGTAT
This sequence comes from Peptococcaceae bacterium CEB3, assembly GCA_001029295.1. GTDB lineage: Bacteria > Bacillota > Desulfitobacteriia > Desulfitobacteriales > Desulfitobacteriaceae > Acididesulfobacillus. Next base: position 125,035 of record LDXJ01000055.1, read on the forward strand.
TTATGCATTTATCCACAGCTTCATTATACCACAAATATTGACTATGTGCATGAGGTTTTTTAAAGAAAGCGCTCTCATCCCTGGAATCGAATTCCGAGGTTTTCCCGCGCACGTTCTATAATCTGGCTTTTCGGGAATACTATGGCCAGACTGTTTAAGGAGGGTTTGCGATGCGTAAAGGTTTGGCCATTTTGCTCACATTCGTTTTAACCTTAGGCAACCTCGGCTGGATTCGGCCGGCTCGCGCCTTGGGCGTGGAGCTGCAGACGGACGCCGTCAGTGCGGTCTTGATGGATGCGGCGAGCGGGAAAATTCTCTGGGAAAAAGATGCTCATCAAGAGCTTCCTCCGGCCAGTGTGACGAAACTCATGACTCTTTTGGTGGCAGCCGAAGCCGTCAAGGAGGGAAAGGTCAAACTGACGGACAAAGTGACGTCGAGTGAGAACGCCAGTAAGTTAGGCGGTTCGCAAATTTACCTCGAGCCGGGTGAAACGTTTACCTTGGAACAATTGCTTTACGCGGTTGCCGTGGGCTCCGCTAACGATGCCTGCGTGGCGGTAGCCGAACACATTTGCGGAACCGAAGAGGCTTTCGTGGAGGAAATGAACAAAAAAGCCCAGGAGCTGGGCTTAAAGAATACGCATTTCGTCAATGCTTACGGGTTGCCGGCCTCGGGCCATTACACGAGTGCGTATGACCTGGCCGTCATGGCCCGCGAGGCTTTGAAATACCCTCTCATCATGCAGCTCACAGGTACCAAAGAGTATGATCTGCGAGGTGGCAAATTCAAGCTCTGGAATACCAACAAACTGCTGTGGTGGTATCCGGGAACAGAGGGCTTTAAGACGGGCTGGACGAACGAGGCTCACTATTGCCTGGCTTCGACCGTCAAACGCGACGGGCTCGGGCTCATCTGTGTCGTCATGGGGGTACCCCAACCCAAGGGACACTTCGCCGAATCTATGAAAATTTACAACTGGGGTTTTGCCAACTACGCTTACAAAGAATTCGCCCCGGCCGGGCAGAAGCAGGGTGTGGTAAAAGTCCTGAAAGGGAATCAGGATGAAGTCGTGGCGACGACCGACCAACCCTTGGGGGTGACCACTGAAAAAGGCAAAGGGAAAAATATCTGGCTCGAAACGAAGCTGAAGCCCGAAGTGACGGCTCCGGTCCGAGCCGGACAAAAATTGGGTGAGGTTTTACTCTATCAGGGAGATAAGCCTTTGCAGACCGTCGATCTGGTAGCGCAGACTTCCGTCGGACGGGCCAAAATCTACGAGCAGATCGGCAGGACCTTGCGGGCGGTGTTCGGTTTTTAGGCGGCAGCTCGCGAAAGGCGACCACGAACAACCGGCAAGAGCAAGCCAAGAACCGTTTACGAAGGACCGCTTACCGTCGCGTCTGGGGCCATCCTGCCGTTGTTTTCGGGCGACACGTCACTTTCCGGGTATTGGGTATCGATTTCCGGGTGTCGGGTATCGCGTATCGGTTTTCTGGCAAGGAGCCTCTAGTCAGGTTCCTCGCCTTTTTCTTGCATGAGTTCCCGGATGCGGTGCAGGGCCGTGCGCTCAATGCGGGAGATCTGTACCTGGGAGAGATGGAGTTGGCCGGCAATTTCACTTTGGGTTTTGTCTTCAAAAAAACGCATTAAGAGGACTCGTTTCTCGCGCTCCGGAAGCTTATCAAGCACTTCCTTGAGCGCGATTTTTTCAAACCAGGCCGGTTCGATTTCTTTCTCCAGGGGGAGTTGGTCGAGGACATAGATAGGGTCGGAGTCGTCCTGGTAGAGTGTCTCATATATGGAAGTGGGGCTCTGAACCGCTTCCAGAGCGGATACGATCTCTTCCCTCTCCACACCGATTTCGGCGGCGATTTCGCCAATGGTGGGTTCCCGGCCTAGGGTGGAGGCCATCTGTTCACGCGTCCGGTTAACCCGGTACACCAATTCCTTGTAGGAACGGGGGACCTTGACGGGGTGATCATCTCGCAGAAAGCGCCGAATCTCCCCGATAATCATGGGCACCGCGTAGGTGGAGAATTTAACGCCGTAAGTAAAATCAAACTTATCGATGGCTTTGATCAGACCGATGGTGCCGATTTGAAAAAGGTCTTCGATCTCATAACCGCGGTGGGCGAAGCGTTGCACGAGATTGAAAATGAGTTTGAGGTTGCAGTTGATCAGGCGTTCGCGGGCTTCCGCGTCACCCTCTTTGGCCCGGTGCAACAGTTCCATCATTTCCCGGTCCGAAAGGAGGGGAAAGCGGGGTAAATTCATCTCTGTCAGGCGCTGTATCATAATCCATCCCTCCCTAACTCGAGGGGGATGAGGCAGAGCGGTTAAGCTGTTTGACCATGCTTACAGTGGTACCCTTATTCACGGTGGAGTCAACGTTCAATTCATCCATGAAAGATTGCATGAAGACAAAGCCCAGCCCCATGCGCTCAGGATCCGTACTGTAGGCCGGCTGCATGGCCTGTTCGACGTCGGGGATGCCGCAACCCTCGTCAGACACCGTGATTTTCAAAGCGTCATCATCAATCTCCAGTTCCATGAGGACGACATGCCCGCTTCGGCCACGATAGCCGTGGATGATGGCGTTCGACACCGCCTCGGAAACAGCCACTTTCAACTCTTCAATATCGTTGATGGGAAAGTCCAGTTGGGCTCCCACCGAGGCGATGAGCATCCTGGCTATGCCCACATTCTCCGCCAGGCTGGAAAAACTGAGTGTCAACTGATTTTCTTTCATCATTGTGCTCCCCTTCCTTCTTCGCGGGCCGCCGCCTCCGTTTGGTAAAAGTCGATAATCTTGGGCAAACCGGATAATTCCATGATTTTGAAAACGTGGGCTGGAACGTTGGTGATTTTGATCTTCCCGCCCAGCGGGACCAGCTTTTTATAGCGTCCCAGGATGACGCCGAGGCCGGAACTGTCGATGAACTGCACCTTCTCCAGATTAAGGATGACCGTACGGACCTTGCGGCGTTCAATCTCATTATCAATGGCTTGGCGCAGCGTTTCTGCCGTTTTCATGTCCAGATCGCCGTCCAAGCGCAAAAGCAGGGTCTGACGCTCTATGTTCTTTTCCATCCCGGGAAATCCCCTCCTTGATCATTCTGCTAAGGGAGAATTCGACGGAACCCATAATTTTCCTTCTAACTTTGGAAAAAAGCGCCAAGTTTTCTTCCCTTAGGTCTTGCGGGTCTTGGTATAATTGTCCGAAAATCAAAACATAATATTCGGTAGACCCCGTGTCGCGTCAAGGTGGCGTCGCCTGACAAAGGAAGGCACCTTGGCGACCACGCCGACCCGCGGGACGAAGTGCGCGGCAAGGACCTGCCAAGGCAGACGACCAATGACTCTCATCGCCGGAACCACAGGGAGTTTGGGGCAGGCCGAATACCGAAAGGAGGAAGTGATTTGTCTCAGAATATGCGTCCGCCCACGCTCAAGATAACGCCTGAGGAATATAAGGACCTGTCAACCAAACTTACGCCGAAGCCGACCGTGGTAAAAAACTGCATCTGGGCTTTTTTTGTGGGCGGGCTGATCTGCGCTATCGGTCAGGTCATTATCAATCTTTTTGTGGCCGGGGGGTTGAACCCGACTCAAGCCTCGACCGCGGCCACGGCTCTATTGATCTTTCTGGGGGCGCTCTTGACCGGTTTGGGGATTTACGACGAAATCGGCAAATATGCCGGAGCCGGTTCCGTTGTCCCGGTGACGGGTTTCGCCAACTCCATTGTCTCACCCGCCTTGGAATTCAAGCGCGAAGGGTATGTGATGGGTGTCGGCGCCAGGCTCTTCACGATCGCCGGGCCGGTGCTGGTCTACGGAATCGCCACTTCCATCGTGGTGGGGATCATTTATTACTTTCTCCATTGAATACTTGTAACCGGGGAGCCCGGTGCTAGGCCAGTCATGTGGCCCTGCCAGAAGATGAAAAAGCCGGGCAGACGATAAGAGACACTAAGGGCGAGATGACACGGATTTTTTGGGAGAGAGCGTGAAGAAGGATGAGTGAACTATGGATTTAAAACGCGTGGGTAACCAGACGGTAGCCTTCACCAGCCCGCCGGTGATTCTGGCCTCCTACTCCGTGGTCGGGCCGATGGAGGGGCGGGGCCCGTTGGGCAAGACCTTCGACAAGGTCTGGCAGGACAATATCAATGGGGAGAAATCCTGGGAGCTGGCGGAGAGTAAACTGTTGCAGGAAGCCATGCAGGGAGCGGTGGAGCAAGCGGGAATTCCGCTCAGCGATGTGGATTATATGCTGGCGGGAGATTTACTCAACCAGATCATATCCTCTAACTTTGCCGCTCGCAAGCTGGCTTTGCCGTTTATCGGACTTTACGGAGCGTGCTCGACGATGGCTTTGGGCATGGCCGTAGGAAGTATGCTCATCGACGGGGGATTTGCCAGCCACGTCCTGGTTGGGGTTTCCAGCCATCATGATTCGGCTGAAAGGCAGTACCGCCTGCCCACGGAACAAGGGAGCCAAAGGTCCCTGAGCGCCCAGTGGACCGTGACGGGTGCGGGCAGTGTCCTCCTGGGCCAAAGCGTCACAGGTCCCAGGATCACCGCGGCGACCCTGGGCAGGGTGCTCGACTACGGGGAGACGGATGTCGGCAACATGGGGGCGGCCATGGCACCGGCTGTGGCGGATACGCTTCTGAACCATTTTCAGGATTTGCAGCGCCAGCCGGGAGATTACAGCCTGATAGCCTCCGGTGATCTTGGCATGGTGGGAGCTGATCTGACCAAGGAAGTGATGCTGAGAAGCGGAATGTCCCTCGGGTCGGAATACACCGACTGCGGTTTGATGATCTATGACAAAAGCCAGGACGTGCATGCGGGCGCCAGTGGCTGCGGCTGCTCAGCCGTGGTGTTTGCCGGCAATATTATGCAGAGGCTTAAAGCCGGAAGCTTGAAAAGGGTGCTCCTGGTCGGGAGCGGGGCCCTTCACTCCCCGATCTCCTCACTCCAGGGCGAGTCGGTTCCGGGCATCGGGCATGCCGTCGTCATCGAGGGATAAAAGCGGTCCTAAGCGAGGGGTAAGAGTGGTCGTCAGCGGCGGGTAAGAAAGGAGTGGCGACATGTTTCTGTTTCAGATGATTATCCCGGCCTTTTTGGTCGGGGGTGTGATTTGTGTGATCGGACAGCTTCTGATGGATTTGACTAAACCTTCCTTCACTCCGGCCCATGTTCTGGTAACTTTTGTCACGGGCGGGGCCATTCTGGGGGCTTTGGGCTGGTACAAACCGCTCATCGAGATCGGAGGAGCGGGGGCCTCGGTCCCATTGTCAGGATTCGGTTACAGCCTGGCCAAAGGGGCTATGGATGCCGTGAGCCGCGAGGGGTTGATGGGAGCTCTCTCAGGAGGAGTTGCCGCTACGGCCGTAGGGATTGCCGCGGCGGTTCTGTTTGGGTATTTGGTTTCCATAGCGTTCAATCCGAAAGGGTAGTGGAGAGATGGGTGATGACCAAGAAAAAAGCACTCCGATCAGCAAGAATTATCAACACAATGTCGACTACCTGAACGAGCTTCTGGGGGTTCCCGACAGTTATGACGTTATTTTGCGGGAAATGACGATCAGCGGTAAGAAGGTCGCCATTTATTCGATCAACGGCATGGTGGATACTCATGTGGCCAGTTACGTTCTGGATGCTATCATTGACCTGGAACGATCGGATCTCCTAGTCAATGCTTTGGACAAGCTGGTGAAGGGCCGGATCGTCGATCTTCAGGTCACGGAAGTCGACACGATGGAAAAAGTGCTCTACTTTATGCTTTCGGGCCCGATGGCCATCCTGGTCGAGGGCCAGGAAAAATCCATCATTGTCGACTTGCGCATGTATCCGGGCCGCCAGCCGGAAGAGCCGGATATTGAGCGGGTGACGAGAGGGTCCAGGGACGGGTTTACGGAGACGATGGTGTTTAATACGACCCTGATCCGGAGGCGCCTCCGGGATCCCCGGCTGCGCATGAAACTCGTGCAAGTGGGGAGACGCTCCAAGACCGATGTCTGTATTGCCTATATTGAAGATGTGACCAATGCCGACCTTGTCGACAAAATCGAGTCCGACATCAAGAAGATCCAGATCGACGGGATTCCCATGGCCGAAAAGAGTGTGGAGGAATTCATTCTCGGCAGCAAACTGTGGAATCCCTACCCGCGCGTCCGCTATACCGAGCGGCCGGACGTGGCGGCCATGCATATTCTCGAGGGGCATGTCATTATCATTGTGGACACCTCGCCCAGTGTCATCATTGCCCCCGCGACCTTTTGGCATCATGTCCAACACGCGGAGGAATACCGCCAGGAACCGATTGTGGGGGCTTACTTGCGCTGGGTCCGCTTCATCGGTATCATGATTTGCCTGTTTCTCCTGCCGGTCTGGCTGGCCATTGTGACGAACCCCGGAGGGATACCCCATGGGCTCCAGTTTTTGGCCCCGGGCAAACCGACCAAAGTCCCCCTCTTTTGGCAGGTCCTGATCGCGGATTTTGGGGTAGATCTGGTCCGCATGGCCGCGATTCACACCCCAACTCCTCTGGCCACGGCACTTGGCTTAATTGCCGCTTTCATGATCGGAGACGTGGCGATCAAAGTCGGCATGTTTGCCCCGGACGTGATCATGTATGTGGCTTTCACCGCGGTGGGCACCTTTGCCACTCCCAGTTATGAATTGTCCCAGGCCAACCGCATAGCCCGTTTGTTTTTGGTTGTCATGGTAGGTGTGTTTCACGTTCCCGGCTTGATCATCGGTTTTGCCCTCTGGTTCTTTCTTCTGGTCAGAACCAAGTCCTTCGAAGTGCCCTATCTTTGGCCTTTGCTGCCTTTGGACTTGCAGGCTTTGAAGACGATCCTGGTGCGCGAGCCGGTGCCCATTCACAATACCAGACCTAAGAAGCTGCACACTCAGGACAAGACAAGGCAACCGAAAAAGTAGCGGTTATGGCAAGTGAGAACACAGGTTTAAAGAAAGGATGCTTGCTTTGTGAAAGTCGGGTTTCCCAGAGCTGTTTACTATTATGACTATTTCCCTTTTTGGGCCGGGTTTTTCGAGAGTTTGAATCTGGAGCTTGTCGCCTCACCCCTGACGAACCGGAGAATTATGGAATCAGGTCTCAAAAAAGCCAGTGACGAAACCTGTTTGCCGATTAAGATCCTGGCTGGGCATATTCAAGCCTTGAAGGATGTTGACGCTTTATTTCTGCCCCGTATGGTGAGTACGGAGGAGCAAACTTATCTCTGTCCCAAACTGCTGGGCTTGCCTGAGAGCATTTTCCCGGCTGTACCCCAAGGCATGCCGGTGCTCACCGTTAATTTCAACCGGCGCTTGGGTAAACGTCGCCTCCTGGCCGAGTTGGAACATTTCGGCGCTTCTTTGGGCAAGAGCCGGGTGGAAGTCCACCGGGCTTTTGAACTGGGTGGCGAGTGGCAGGAACGCTTTGAAAAATCGCGTTTAAAGGGATTGAGTTTCGCGGAGAGCATGGAGGAGTTTGATCCGGTTGTGCGGCCAAAGCGGCGAAAGGCGGAGGAGGGCTCACAAAACCTGGCTTCCGCGACAGTGCGAGGGAAAGAACCGCCAGCGCGGGAAGGCCAAGGCGCAGAAGTTACCGGCCGGGAGGTTACTGAGCAGGAAGTTGTCGGCAGGGGGGGTTCTGACCGGGGGGTTGCTGAGCGGGAAGTTGTCGGCCGGGAGGTTACCGAGCGAAAAGTGGTGGGCGGGGAAGTTACTAATCGCAAGGTTGCTGGCAGGGAAGCTGCCGGCCGCGAACCGACGGGCAACACGCCGGAAGAAAGAAAGGAACCGTCTTTGACGATTGCGCTCGTCGGTCATTCCTACCTGACACAGGAGACCTACGCCAATCTCAATTTGCTCGGCCGTCTGCAAAGCCAAGCCACGGTTCGCTTGGTGGAAGAGGTTGAAGCCGGGCGGATCGCGGAGGGACTGCGAAGCCAGCGCAAAGCGCTTTTCTGGAGCCATGCCCGCAAGATCCTGGGAGCCGGCAGTTTCTTCAGCCGGGGGGATGAGGTGGACGGAATCATCTATCTCTCTTGCTTTGGCTGCGGCACAGATTCCATTACCCAGGACCTCCTGGCCCGGGTAGCCCGCAGAGAACATAAGCCCTATATGGTGTTGACCCTGGATGAGCACAGCGGGGAAGCGGGGCTCGTAACCCGGTTGGAGGCCTTTTTGGACATGACGGAAAGGAGGGTTCGGCGTGAAAGTGACGTTTCCGCACATGGGTAATGCCTGGATCGTGATCCAAGCTTTGTTTGAAGCGCTGGACGTAGAGGTAGTGGTGCCGCCGCCGACGGGCAAAGGAACACTCAACCTCGGCACGAAGCTGGCTCCCGAATCGGCCTGTCTGCCGTTAAAAATAAACTTGGGTAACTATATCGAGGCGGCGGCGAAGGGCGCGGATACCATTGTCATTACCGGCGGGACCGGGCCTTGCCGGTTCGGCTTTTATGGGGAAAGCGAGCGCCAAATCCTGGCTGACGCCGGCTATGATTTTGAAGTGGTCATTCTCGAACCGCCGGATGGCAGCCTTTGGGGGCTGGCTCAGCGCATCCGCTATCTGGCCGGGAGCAAGAACTCCTGGGCCCGGATTGTGGGAGCCGTCCGCTTTGCCTACGAGAAGAGCGTTGTCCTGGATCAAGTTGAGGACCTGGTCCACGCGGCCCGGCCGCGTTTCGGCGACGCCGTGGCCGCGGAAAAGCTCTATGCCAAAGCGCGGCAGCACCTGATCGAAGGTACAAGTTATACATCCCTGCACCAAGTACCTCTCAGGCTGGCGCAGGCCATTCGGGATCATCAGGCCGCAGGCGGGAGCGGGGACAAAGAGCCGCTCCGCGTCGGGATTGTGGGTGAAATCTATACTATCTTGGAACCCTTTGCCTCTCTGGATGTGGAGCAGCAGTTGGGTGCTTTGGGCGTCGAAGTGGACCGGTCTATTTATCTGTCGGGTTGGGTGGGGCAGCACGTCTTTCGCGGTTTGGCCCAGGGCTACCGGCCGCTGAGGGCCTATCCGCGTCTGGCCAAGCCCTACCTGGGGCACTTTGTCGGGGGGCACGGTCTTGAAACCGTAGGAGCCGCGGTGAATTTCGCCCGCCGGGGATTCGACGGGATCATTCAGCTTCTCCCCCTGGGGTGCATGCCGGAAATCGTCGCGGCCGGTATTTTGCCGCGTATTCAAGCGGATTTCTCCATCCCCATCATGACCTTAACCCTGGATGAACACACGGGACGAGCCGGCCTGCAGACCCGGGTGGAAGCTTTTGTGGACCTCTTGGAGAGGCGGAAAAGCGGAAGGTTGAAGCGAGGGAGTGTGTTAAGTGTTGCGGGAAAATGAGTATTATTTGGGGGTCGACGTGGGGTCTGTCAGCACGAATTTGGTGCTATTGGACGAACGAGAGCGGGTGGCGCAAACTCTCTATCTGAGGACGATGGGCCGGCCGATGCAGACCATCCAGGAAGGTTTGAGAATGCTGCGCAGCGAGTTCTCTCAGGCCCACATCGCCGGCGTGGGCACCACGGGCAGCGCTCGGCAACTCGCCGCCACCCTGCTCGGTGCGGATGTGGTCAAAAATGAAATCACCGCCCACGCTGTGGCCGCCTCCCGGCTGCACCCGGGGGTGCAGACCATTCTGGAAATCGGCGGGCAGGATTCCAAGATCATTTGCCTGCGCGACGGGGTGGTGGTCGATTTCGCCATGAATACGGTTTGCGCCGCGGGAACGGGTTCTTTTCTCGATCAGCAGGCCGCCCGCCTGGGCATCCCGATCGAAGAATTCGGCCCGACCGCGGTCCGGGCGGAGCATCCCGTGCGCATCGCCGGGCGGTGCTCGGTGTTTGCCGAATCCGATATGATTCATAAACAGCAACTGGGGCATTCTCTGCCGGACATCCTGGCGGGGCTCTGCCAGGCCATGGTGCGCAATTACCTGAACAACGTCGGCAAGAATAAGGAGATTATTTCCCCCATTCTCTTTCAGGGCGGGGTGGCCGCTAACCCTGGCATTCGCCGGGCCTTCGAGCAGGAACTGGGTCAGGAGGTCGTCGTGCCTGAACACTTTGCGGTCATGGGCGCCTTAGGCGCCGCCTTTCTGGCCCAGGAACAGTTGGCTTCGCAGGGGGGGAGCGGGGCCGGTTCGCGTTTCCGCGGCTTGCAGTTGGCGGAAACAACCTTTCAGGCGGGTAGCTTCGAGTGCTCAGGCTGTGCCAACCGCTGCGAAGTGGTGGAAATTTTTGAGGACGGGCAAATTCTGGCCCGTTGGGGAGACCGCTGTGGCAAGTGGTCGGCGGCAAACAAAGCTGTGGCTCTTTCCCCGCACGGGGCGGGGAAAAAGACACAGGCAGGAATACGGGCTTGAAGATCGTGTGCGTGTCAAGATATAATATTAGCTGCCCGGTGGTACGATGGAGCCGGACAGTTTATTTTTGCGCACGGGGTGTTAACAGTGCGTCCCCCTCGCTTTTTCCGGGTGCATCAAATCGATCGACGGAGGAGACTATGCAACACGCGTTTTCCAGAACGGAACTGCTCATTGGGGCTGCCGGTTTAGCCAAACTGGCTCAAAGCACGGTCATACTTTTCGGCGTGGGCGGGGTCGGATCCTATGCGGCGGAAGCCCTGGCCCGGGCCGGCGTGGGACACCTGATCCTGGTTGATTATGACGATATCTGCTTAACGAACCTTAACCGCCAGGTGCACGCTTTGCGCTCAACTGTGGGCCAAGCCAAGGTAGAGGCTATGAAAGCGCGCATTCTCGAAATCAATCCCAAAGCCAAAGTCGAAGCGATCAAGGAATTTTATGAGGTTGAGAAGGCGGATCGATTGCTCGCTCCTCGGCCGGATTACGTGGTTGACGCCATCGATACGGTTGCCGGCAAAGTAAGTCTGGCTAAAGAGTGTTTGCGGCGCGAAATTCCTCTTATCGCGTCTATGGGTGCGGGCAACCGTCTGAGTGCGGCGAATTACAGGGTTGCGGACCTTGCTGAGACCACGGGGGATCCACTGGCGAAAGCGGTGCGCAAATTACTGCGCAAGGAAGGGATCACCCAAGGCCTCAAGGTGGTATTTTCCCCGGATCTTCCGCTCACACCGCTGCCCATAGAAGCGGACTGCCGCAGCCACTGCATTTGTCCGGGTGGAGATGCGCACTGCGCGCAAAAACGCCAAATCCCCGGCAGCATTTCCTTTGTTCCTTCCGTGGTCGGGCTTCTCTTGGCCGGGGAGGTCGTCCGGGACTTGCTGCGGAGCTGATTATGCCAACTCCGTTATCGCGCATTCGTTGGGTTCACCGGTAGAATGCGAGGTTGTCCGGATCATAGGCTTAGTCCAAATAAGCGAACCGGACCCTAATTCTGCTTGTCAAATTAAGGAAGTTATATTAATATAAGTCCAGTGACAGTGTTGAGGTATAATTTATGTGGGGTAATGGGAAATGCGCGATTTTCAGGATAAATATGAATTGACCAAGGAGCAAAGTCTCTTTTTGGCCAAGAAAAAATGGGATGAAAATATCTATTGCGGTATGAGGATGGAAGGCCGGAACATCACCTTCCCGCAGACGCAGACTATCTTAAACGGTGTGAATGTGCCGGGTCTTACTCTGGACGACATTCAAGCGGTTTTGAACATGCGTGATGCCTGGCGGTATCTTATTTCCTCTGTTTCTGAGCCGGTTTCTCTTTCCTATGTCTGCAAACTTAATGAATATGTTGCGAGAAATGAAGCTCTTGGATGGGGCGTTCTACGGACAGGGAACGTGGGCATATCCGGTATGGACTATGTGCCGCCGGTCCCTGACAGCGAAGAAGTGGAGCAGGAGCTTACCGATATCTTGTCGTCGGACCGGACGACCACGGAAAAGGCCATCGTTGCCTTTCTCTGGGGTGCAAGGCGGCAAATGTTCTGGGACGGCAATAAAAGGACTTCCCTCTTGCTGGCCAATAAGATTTTGATCGAGAACGGAAACGGAATATTGACCATTACCGAAAAGAACATGGCACAGTTCAACGACCTGCTCGTGGCGTACTATGACACAAACGATATGAGCCTTATTAAGGTGTTCTTGTATGAATATGCCATCAGCGGCATCGACTTCTGAACCCCGGTTGACCATTACCACTTGGATTGCCGGTTACTGAACCAAAACAGCGGACAAAATACGGAGTGACGGTTATATGTTCGCTTTGCCTTAGACGCGGTTTTTCCGGCGCCGAAACCAAAAGGGTTTCTTTTCAAGGCCCTGCTGAAGGGTTTCCTGTGTCGCGGTTGCCACCGGGTGGAGACCAGGGTTCCGCTCTTGGTTTCCCTCTTCGGTGCGCAAGTTTTGCCTGTTTGTTTCCGTGTTCCGCTCTGCTGTTCCCGCGGACGGCCTCCCGGCCTGCGGGACGAGCTTAGTACGGACGGCGAAGTAGACGATGCCCATGAGGATAATGAGGGCTGCGCCCAAGATGAAAGAAGGGCGTTGATCAGGCAAAGCAAAAGCCGAGAGAAAGATAAGGATGAAGATCGCTCCGACCAGGGCGTTGGTTACCGGATAGCCCGTGACATGAAAGACGTGGGCTTCTTCTTTTGCTCGGGAGGCCAAGCGGGGATAGAGTTTCCAATGGGCGAGAGCTATGGTCACGACATTGACGAGAGAGAGCAGCCCGCTGGCGCCGGTGACCAACAAATAGAGTTGGTTGGGTATTAAGTAGGACAGGATGCCGACCCCGAGGAGGAAGGCGTTGGAGAAGAGGAGGGCTCTCAGGGGGACATTTTTGCGGTTGAGCCGGAAAAAGTATTTGGGGGCCTGTCCTTTATCGGCTAAAGCGTGAAGCATGCGCGAGACGCCGAACATGCTGGCATTCATAGCGGAGAGGGCGGCGGTCAAAATGACGAAGTTCATGATGTCCAGGGCGAAGGGAATGCGGGAGGACTGGAGAGAGAGGACGTAGGGGCTGGCGGAAGCGTTGTAGACCGACCAGGGGTGAACGAGGAGCAAGAGAAAGAGGGAACCGACGTAGAGGAGCGTAACCAAAATCGAAGTGGCCAAGACGACGTTGGGGACGGTTTTCTGTGGCTTTTTCGATTGGTTGATCGCCAAGCCCACGACCGAAGTCCCGGAGTAAGCGTAAAAGACCAGAAGCAAGGAACCCAGAAAGCCGGTCGTGCCCCTGGGAAAGAAAGGGGCCGAGGTGAGGTTGTGCCAGCCGGTGGGCGGTTGAAGCCAGGGTGTAAAAACCAGGACGACCCCTAGGATGATAAAGCCGAGCAGGGCGATGACTTTGACGATGGATAAGGCAGATTCGGCTTGGCCGAATCCCTTGGCGCCGATCAGGTTGAGGACCGTGAGGGCCAGGGCAAAGCCTATGACAAACATCCACTGGGGGACTGCGGGAAACCAGCGGCCGGAGAAAATCGCCGCCGCGGTGACTTCACTGGACATAGTCAGAATGCCTGAGATCCAATAGAGCCAGCCGATGACAAACCCGGTGCCGGTTCCGAAGGCTTTTCCCGCATAGCTTTGAAAGGACCCTTCCTCCGGATCGAGTAGGGAGAGTTCGGCCAGAAAGGAGAGGTTGAAATACATCAGGATTCCGAGCAGGGCATAAGCCAAGAGAACGGAAGGCCCCGCGGCTTGGAGGGTCAAGCCGGCTCCCAGGAACATACCGGCTCCGATGATGCTGCCTAAAGCAGTCATGGTTAAAGAGAAGCCGGACATCTTTTTGCTGCGGCGTTCAGCCATGAAAAAAATCCCCCTTTTCCTCAGCCCCGGTTGGGCTTCGGACCTAGTTTATCCAGGCGGGGGACCGATTAACCGCCGCCGCTCAGGCGGGTTTTCCGAGTGTTGGTGTTTACGAGGGCGCACCAGCACAAGATCGAGGACGACCAGGATGAGAATGGCGACCAGGACCGCGCCAAGTCCCGAGGAAGAAGGAAGAGCAGCAGAGGAATACGTGCCCGTAAAATAGGGGGTCGCTTGTGCGGGAGGAGGAGCGGGTCCGACCATTCCAAAGTTGGCGGGGCCCGGCTGCCGCCCGGGAAGGGGCGCGGCTGGGGGGGCAGCGGAATAAGAAGGGTGGGAGCGGCTGGGCGGGGCCGGATAAGCCGAAGTCGGATAAGTTAAAGAGGTTCCGCCCAGGCAGGCGCCGGGCGGATAGCCGTGGTTCCGCTTGAGGGCGGGTGTCTGAAAAGGATAGGCGGCAGATTGAGCCGGGGGAGGACCGGAGGCAGGACGAACCGAAGGAGGAGTGGAGGTAAATTGAGCGGGAGAGGGACCCGGGGCAAGCCGAGCCGCGGAAGGTGCGGAGGCAAATTGGGCCGGCGGAGGACCGGGAGGGAATTGAGCCCGAGGGGGTCCGGGGGGTGCGGGATAAGGCGGCTGCCGTGAAAAGGCCGTATGAAACAGTCTGGCTCCGTGTGACATCCTTCCGTACCCCCTCCCCTTGTCCATTCGATCTATGTCCCAGTCAGAATCAATCCGGTTGCAATCAATTCGGAGCTATGTGTCTTCTAGTGGTGCTTCTAATCAGTTCTAATCAATTCGATGCCGTAAACACTTCTGCAGAAAAAGAATGACGCTTCTCGCCAAGCCTATGGGAGCCGGCTGAGAGTACATGCACTCGGATCTCGGGTCTCCGGCCTCCGGCCTCGGTCGCGGGTCTTGGGTCTCTGACCTCCGGCCTCTGATCTCCGACCTCTGACGTAGAGTACATGCACTCCGGTTTCCGGCTGCTGACCTCAGGCCTCTGATTCGGCCATCTGAGGTCTTGGTCACTGGGCAGCGGACGATGAGGGAAGTTGTTCCTCTGCTGGGGCTCTGTTCTTGCGGAAAAGCCCGACATAGGGTTCCGGTGCCCAAGATTCGTTTTCATAAGAAGATTCCGGCCCGGCGAAGCTTTCCTGTTTGTGGAACAGTTTGCCCAGGAGGATTCCGCGCGAGGCGGAAGGGTCGGAGTCGCCGGGGGTATTTTCCGCGGCCTCAGCTTCTGCGCTGTCCGTTTGGGCGACGGCTTCAGGAGCAACTTCGCCGGTGGTCTCCTCCCGGATCTCCTCGACGGGAGTGGGATTCGCCTGATGGGATTGTTTGGGGTCGCATTTTTTTTGTTTTTTCAGGCTGGAAAAAAACACGGTCTTACACCTCCAGACAGTGCCGACTTTGTGATTTCTACTGGTATTATATTCCTTAAGCGGGCTCTTGTGACAGAATCGTAACTCGCCGCCCCCACGGTTTCAACCGTCTGGAAAAGGCGGGTTTGCTCGTGGGTTTCCGGTTTCAGTCCGAAAACTTGAGGGAACACTTCCCAAAGGATGGTTCGTCCTCTATAATTAGAACACGGGTTCCGCTGAATTTGGTTAAACTAGGTCCGGAAGTGTCCGCGTGGTCGCGGGAAAAGGGGTGGAGATATGCCTGCCGATATTTTGAATGAGATCGTTGCCGCCAAGAAAAAGAGACTGGCCGCCGCGGAGAAAGAAGTCTCCTTGTCTGAGCTGTGGAAGCGGTTGGAACAAAAAACGCCGCCTCGTCGCCTCTGGCCTTTCGCGCCGGGGGGGTTTGCCCTGATCGCCGAGGTGAAACGCGCTTCACCCAGCCGAGGGAAGATCGAATGGGCTCTGGATTTGCCCGGGATTGTGCGGGGATATGCTGCGGGCGGGGCAGGGGCTGTTTCGGTCTTGACGGAGGAAGACTTTTTTGGGGGCGGTCTGCACGATTTCAGTGCGGTGCGAGAGCTGAGCGCCCTGCCCCTGCTGCGCAAAGATTTCATGTGGACCGAGTATCAACTGGTGGAAAGCAGAGTTTGGGGGGCCGATGCCGTTTTGCTGATTACGGCGCTTCTGGGCGGAGAAAAGCTGCGCGGCCTGGTGCGCCTGGCCCGCGAACTGAAGCTCGAAGCCTTGGTGGAATGCCATGACCGTCAGGAAGTGGAACAGGCCCTGGAGGCCGGTGCCCGGATATTGGGCATCAACAACCGCAACCTGCGCACTTTTGAGGTCTCTTTGGAGACGACTCTGGAGTTGCTGCCTTTTATCCCTTCGGAGGCGGTTGTGATCAGCGAGAGCGGCATCTCCGGTCCGGAAGATGTAAAGCGCCTGGCCGCGGCCGGGGTTAACGGCGCCTTGGTGGGAGAATCCTGTGTCCGCCGGGCCGCCCCGGGGGATTATGTAGGAGAATTGGTCAGCGAGGGGAGTGCGGCTTACCGGGAGAGGCGCTGAGTGGTGAGTCGAATGAAAAGGGCAATCCGAGGGTTAGGGCGCTAATGCTGCCTGCCGATGCACTCTAATGCAGTCTGACGCAGTCGTGTGAGATTCGGAGTGCCGGTCCGTATTAGCAACATTGTGAGAAAGGGTCAACGAGCGGGAAGGAGTCAGGGGCATGGTGAGAGTAAAAATCTGCGGGATCCGCTCCCGGGAAGAGGCGACTTGGGCCGTGGAAGCGGGAGCGGACGCTTTGGGTTTTGTTTTTCATCTTTCGAGCCGGCGCCATATCGATGAAGAATCCGTCCGCAGGATTACTTCGGCCCTGCCGCCCTTTGTGGCCAGGGTGGGGGTGTTTGTCAACAGCCCGAGACAAGGGATCGAAAGAGCTATCCGCAGGTGCGGCCTGACAGCGGTGCAGCTGCACGGCCAAGAGAGGGCGGAAGCATTCCGGGGGGCCGGTTTTCCCATCATCAAAGCCCTGCAAGTGCCGGGGAAGGCCGGGGCAGGCCCAGCGGCCGGGAGGGAGTTGGAGGAGTGGCAAGGAGTTGCTCAAGCCATCCTCTTGGACTCAACCCACTTGGGGCAATTTGGCGGGACAGGCACCGCCTGGTCCTGGCAAGAGGCCGGGGAGCGGCTGGGGCAAATCACTGAGGCGGGTTTTCCCCTGATCCTGGCCGGGGGACTCACCCCGGAAAATGTCCGCCGGGGAATCGAAGAAACCCGCCCATACGCGGTCGACGTCAGTTCGGGTGTGGAAAAAGAAGGGGTCAAGGATCGCGATCTGATCCGGAAATTCATGCGGCGGGTGAGAGAGGACGGATGAGAGAGGACGGATGAGAGAGGACGGATGAGAGAGGACGGGTGAGACAGGACGGGTGAGAGAGGAATAGAGAGGAATAGAGAGGAATAGTGAGGTGGCCTTAGGCCTGTTTCCGGCCGGAATAGATATTTCGCCTCAGTTCCCCTTGGATTTCCTTCAGGAGAGAGAAGGAGCGCTCGACACTGGCCGCCCCGTCGGCATTGATCAGGCAGCAGCGCGAAGGAGCGAGCCAGGCCCGGTCGTAAATGAGGTCGGCGTCAATCCCGTGCCGGTCCAGAAAGTCCCAGGATTCCAGGAGGCGGGAGGTGAGGCTGGCGGCGGATTCTGGGCCAAGTTCCGCCGTGAGGGTCGGGGTAAGGCCCCAGGCGATGATTTTGCCCCGACGCAAAAATTCGCCCAGCTCATCCAGATAGCGGATGAGGATGTGTCCCCAGCTGAAGACATCCACGGAGAGGATATCCAAATCCGCCCCCAACAGAAAAGACCAGTCGGGGTTGCCGCAGAGGTGCACTCCTTTGGGTCCGGGCAGCTTGGCCAAGAAAGCGCGGTATTCGGTTTGCGCCAACTCGGACGTGTAAGCGCTGAAGGAATTAAAGATCATTTCCAGCCCCGGTTCGTCCAGCCAGACGAAAGGGTGAGGATGAACCGATTGCAGCCGGGAATATTGCCAGGCAATTTTTTTGTAAAGAAAGTCATAAAGGATTTCGCGCACAAAGTCGTTGTAGATCATGGGTTTCAGCTCTTCGTCGCATATTTTCAGACCAAAGCTGACAGGCCCGACGGTTTGTCCCCGCACCAGGGGGTAAGCCGAAAGATCAAGCGTGAGAAAGTGGCGGAAAGCCGTGGAAAATTCCTCGGAGAGAGCAAAGTACGAAGGATCGTCACTCGCTTCCAGATAGGCGTCGATTTCGGCGGCGAAACGCTCGTTGGAAAAACGCAGAACTTCTTTTTCCTCGTCGATCAAGATTCCGGGGAAATGCTCGGCAAATTGGGCATACATATCTTCTTTGAAACGGAAATGGGGGAGTTGGGGCCAAAAAGGAATATCGAGGGAAAGCGCCAAGTTTTGCGCTCCGATCAGGTCCGTGTGGGGGAGAATGCCCATAGCCGTCGTAAGTCCTTTTCCGGGCAGCACTTGAATCACCCTTTCTGCTCTAGCTACTGCCCGTAGTATAGCAGGGATTCTTCGCTTTCGTTGTGATTTCGCTCACGCGTGCTCCCTGTCATCCGCGCTTCCCATCATCCGCGCTCCCTATCATCTCTGTCGATGTTTTCTCTGAGCGATCCGGGTGTAGTTTGGGCCATAGTTGACCAGGGTCTGGCATGAACCGACTCATACTTGAACGGGGTTATGCCCGAGTTATCCCCCGGGCCTTTTGAGCAGGCTTTAAGTGAAAAATCGCTGTCACTTCGCATAAAGCAGAGCCGGTTGTTCAAAAACTAGGCTGAGAAAATGTGAAGTGGAGGGATTGTTATGGCGGGAGATCGACGTTTTTCCCGAAAAGGCCGTAGATATCTGCTTGTCTTCCTTCTCGTATTTGTTTTGGCATCGACCGTGGCTGTGGGTTGGGTTGCGTCAGGACAAAGCCTCAGGGCCCCGGCTGTCCGAGCGAACCGGGGGGTAGTGAGAGAGTCCTGGCTGAACCGGCTGGGACTGAACGTCAAGGAGCTCGTGCTTGGGGGTTTCTCGGCGCCCAAAGGTGGGGAAGGTGCGGGGACCGGCGGGACCGGGGTCAGGCCGGGAACCGGGAAGGCCCAAGCGGGCAGCGGCGAAAGAACGGCGGGTCCGGAGACCTCCGGCAGCAGTGAGGCTCGGGGAGGCGCGCAAGCCTCGGGAGGAGCACAAGCCCCGGGTGAGGCGCAGGCATTTCGGGATGCGGCTCAGCCGGGCGCGGCTGGCAGCACTGAGGCCAAACCTTTTACGGTCCTGCTGGTTGGGGTGGACAATCGGCCTGGTGAACACTATATTAGTAATACGGACACCTTGATTCTCGCCCATCTTGATCCTACGGCTCACCGCCTCTGTCTCCTTTCGGTTCCCCGCGATACCCAGATTGATCTTCCGGGTCACGGGACGGAGAAAATCAACGCGGTAGCTCGTTTGGACCAGGGTCTGGGGGCTACGGCCAGAACTGTGGGAAGGCTGTTGAATGAGCCGGTCCAAGGTTACGTGGAAGTGAATTTTGCGGGTTTTAAGCGGATTATCGATATCCTGGGGGGAGTTACGCTCACCGTTGACGAAAATATGTACTATGTCACCGGAGACAAAAAGGACGGAGTCATTAATTTGAAAAAGGGCACCCAGCACTTAAACGGGTCCCAGGCTTTGCAATATGTTCGCTTCCGCTATGACCGCTTGGCGGATATTGCCCGGACGATGCGCCAGCAGACTTTCCTGAAGGCTGTCACCAAAGAGGTCTGGCAGGTGAAAACCCTGGCCAAGCTGCCCTGGCTTATTCCCGAGGCTTACCGTGCCGTACATACGGATCTTCCGTTGAGCACTTTATTGACCTGGGGCGGCGCTCTCAGCCGCTACAGTGACCTGGAGGTAGTCTCCCAAACCCTGCCCGGTTCCTTCGCCATGGATAACGGGATCAGTTATTGGCGGGTAGATCGAGCCCAAAGCCGCCGGGTTGCCCAAGCCTTATTTGAACGCGGTCAGAAAAGCCCGGTCTTCGTTCCCGCACCCGGGGCGGCGGCCAAGCCGGCGGCCAAGCCGGCCGCGACGGACCAACCGAACCAAGCGGATGAAGCCAGTTTGCCCGTGTCTTCGCCGGAGGTGCTCGGAGAGAAATCAGGCACAGCCTCCGAAAGCAACTTCCCCTAAGATGGCCGGAGCTTCAAGACGTGGGGACAGTCTCAAGATGTGCGAACGGCCTGAAGATGGGGGATACCTCCGAAAGGTGCGAGACACAGCCCGAAGGTGTGTGAGATGGCCTGAAGAGAAGCGGTAAGGCGCGGCCGAAGGAAAGCATAAAAGCATACGAGAAAGGCCGAAGGAAAGCATACGAGAACGGCCGCGGGGAACGATACGAAAGCGGCCGGAGGGGAGATTTTGTGGAAAGGTATTGGGTTGACAGGGGCGGCTTTCGGCCGCTGACCGGGGAGTCGCCCCCGGCGGGGGCAGGCCGGGCCGGAGGATTTCTCTTGACGGTTTTGGCCCCGGAGGAGTGGGGCCAGCTTCCCAAGGTTTTGAACCGGGAAGTTGACGAGCCGCTGGCGCAAACGCTGACACGGCTGCAAGAGCAGGTCGATCAGGCTTATCAGCCCAGGCGCAACCAGGGGTTCCTCGGGATTCATCCTGGGGCGGAAAAATTGGTTCCCGGCTTGAGCTATGTCTGTTATCGGGGCCTTGACAAGGAAGGGAAAGAATATCCGATCCGTTTTTTTCTCAGCCGGGAGAGTTTTGTCTTATTGGGCTGGGGCGGGTTGAAACGGGAGCAGTTGGAAGAAAGAGCCGGCCGCGGGCTTTTGGTTTATGCCAGCCATCTCGCGCAGTTCATCGGCTCCCGGGTTCTGGAAGAACATCGGACGCTTGTGGAACGATTTGAGGATCAGATGGACTTGATTGAAGAGGGGATTCTCAAAGCGCCGAAACAGTGGCAGCAGAGCCGGATTCTTACGCTGCACCAGCGCGTGGTCGGCCTGAAAAAATCGCTCAATGCTCATCTGTCCGTCTATATCCGGATTGCCAACCTCGAGGAAGCGAGGGGGCAGTCCGATTGGCAGGAGCTTGTGCAAGACACGCAAAGGGAGTTGGAGAACGTCAGGCAAACCCATGAACTGGTGGAAAATCTGAGGGAAGCTTACCAAACGGCGCTCGACAACCGGGCGAACGACATCATGAAAATCCTGACTTTGTTGGCCACCGTCCTTTTGCCGATTAATCTCCTGACCAGTTTCTTCGGCATGAACTTCGAGAATATGCCCTTGATTCACCGGTCCTACGGGATGGTCTTCTTTTACGTCATGTGCGTGCTGATCATAGCAGCGAGTCTTTGGCTTTTTCACAAGATGAAATGGCAAAAATGAGGAAAGGAAGCTGGATGTGGAAGATTTGTTCGAGAAACTAAGAGGATATTTGCACATGGAATCCGAACTGCCTCTGCCTGACTTTTCGGCTTATTACGAAGAACTGATGGACTATTTGAGCCGTTCCTTCGACAACATGGACAAGGAGGAACGTCTGAAAGCCCGCTATATCTGCTCGATCGTTCAGGCCAACGCGGACGCCCGGGTCAAGGCGAGTAAGGCCACGGCCAAGACGTTTCGCAAGATCAGCCGCAAATGCGCTTTCTGGGCAGATGCCATCGATTTCAGGCTATTGAAAGAAGGAGTCGGGCGCGCTGAAATTGACGAGGCCATGGAACAGTTTAATCGGGGTATGTAAACGAAACATTTCTCTTTTGCCCGACGTAATAAAGGTGGAAACGGCCGCGCGCAAGCCGGCGATGGAGGGGAGAAAGAGATGAAGGGAATGACTTGGCTGAGCAAGGGCCTTTTGCTGATCACGCTCGGGGTTCTCTTTTTGTTGATGAATTTTGGCATCCTCAGCTGGGGGTTTTGGTTTAATGTGGCGGACCTCTGGCCCGTGCTCTTAATTCTTTTGGGGATCAGTCTGCTTTTGGGTAAAAGGGTACCTTTCAGCGCCATCTTAGTGGTATTTCTCGTGATTTTGGCCGGGTATTCTTTGACGGCCGGCCGGCGTACCCTTCCACCGGCTCCGGACTTCGCTCCTTTCCAAAACATGGCTCCGAGTTCGGGTTCCTTGCCGATCAATGTCCCTTGGCCCCAAGGAGTCGGGAAAGCGCAGGTGAAGATGAATCTGGCCAGTGCCCATCTTGATCTCCATCCTTTGGCTCCGGCGGGAAAAGACCGGGTGCTCATGCAAGGCACGTACGGCTGGCAGAGCGCGTCTCCTTTCCACGGACCGGGACTGACCTCCCGCCAAGCGGGGGATACGCTTGTGGTTTCCCTCTCTGCCCCCGGCCTGGAAGGGCTAAAGGATGATTTGGATTTAGGCTTGGCGAGCGGGGTAAAGTACGCCCTCACCATCCATTCCGCCGCTATGGATGCCAACATGGACTTCGGCCGGATTCCCTTGGAGAGCTTTGATCTGAGCACCGGTGCGTGTAAGTGCCGGTTGACTTTTGGGGATACCGGCCTGACGGAACAGGGGAAGATTAACAGCGGGGCGTCGGACATCACCCTGGTCGTGCCGGAAAACGTGGGGCTGCGGGTGCATGTCAATGGGATTGTCGGAGATTTCATGGGATCCGGGATGTTTTTGGAAAATAAGGACTGGGTCAGTCCGGGGTACGCTCAAGCCAAGACGAAGGTCGACCTCGATATCGCCACAGCAGCCGGCCGGGTTCATTTGGAACGGCCTCCCGCGTCTTCCGGCGGGGCCTTATAGGTCCGCTCCGGGGCCTGGCGAGTCTGCTTCGCTTCTGCCCGGGGCCTTGTGAGTCCGCGCCTGCCCCGTCCGCCCTTTTGTGTTATAACCTGACTTTTACAGTTGGCATAGCAAATTAGCCCGGAACAGCTAAACAAATCCTTTTGTAACGCGGAGGTCCGCGTTTTTTTGTGATTATACTTGATGTTATGCTAATGATGTGCTAACATGGGTGTAGGTGATGTGACATGGTCAAAATAGACAAAAGAACGAATGCGAATGGAACACCCAGGACGCAGGTGCGCGTGGTCGAGGGCTATCGCCCCGGCCCGGGAATGGCCACCAAACAACGAACGATTCGAGACTTCGGGTATCTCGAAGATCAAGGAGACCCCGATGCTTTCATGGCGAAGGTCAAAGAATTTAACGCCAATTACAGAGCAGAAAACGTTCCGCTCCGAATAGAGGCTCCCGGAACCGCAAGGATGTACTGCGAGGAAAACCGGCGATTGAACTACGGATACAAATTCCTGGAGGCCGTCTATGACCTGCTCGAAATCGATTCATTCATCAAGAGCTATGAGAAATCGCACAGATTCCGGGGGNGTAGTATTCGCCCAGTGACATTTTCAAAATTCCTGGGTGCTGTTAAGAATCCTCAGCCCGGATTCGAAGCGTGCCATCGTGCCCAGATGAAAGACGGCTTCTATGGGATGAGCACGGACTTCACACTGCCGGA
>LDXJ01000056.1 GCA_001029295.1 Peptococcaceae bacterium CEB3
GGCAGCGTCAGATGTGTATAAGAGACAGAGGTCCTGGTCTTAGGGCGAATCGCCGCCAACCAGATGAAACTGGGCAAAGTCTCTCGTCCCGTGATGCAGAATCTGGCCGACCTTTCGGGGGAATCGGTAATCTTGACCATTCGGGACGGGATGTCCGGTGTGGCCATTGAAATTGTCGAAGGAACCCAAGCCATCACCTGGAAAACCTCCCTCGGCAACAATTTGCCCCTGCATTGCGGCGCATCCAAAAAAGTACTCTTAGCCTTTCAGTCCCCCGAATTTATTGAGCAATATCTGAAAGTGAACGCCTGCTCAGACTCAGTGATCTGCAACTCATGCGAACCGATGCACTTCGGGAGGAACTGGCTCAGATCCGCACGCAGGGCATAGCCATCACCGTCGGTGAAGTCGACCTCGGGGTTACCGCTCTAGCCGCGCCTATTTTTGATGAATACAAGGAGGTGATTGCCGGCTTGACAATCGGCGGACCGTCTTTCCGCTTCACTCCTGAGACTTTAAGCACCCTGACCCAATTGGTTAAACAGGCTGCCGGAACTATTTCCGCCAAACTGGGATACACGGGGTGAAAGAGCAGCAGCCTTCGGCGCCATGGGAAAAGGGGCTTGCTGTCCCCAATTTGCGGAACGGTATTCCTGCTAACGGAACATATGGCTGGTGGGAGAATCAAGATCTCATTATTATAGAACGTGCGCGGGAAAACCTCGGAATTCGATTCCGGGGATGAGAGCGCTTCCGCAAAGAATTTCAAACTATTGTCCTCCCTTTGTGGTAGAATATGGCCGAACAGTCATCATAAAACACGACATGCAAACGAAGAAGGCCAAGATCACTAGCGAGGGGGTGAAAAAGAAATGTTTGCTACTCAGAAAGTACGGATTAAAGGGCTTACGCAAGCAGAATATGAGATTCTGTGTCTGCTCCACCGGTATGCCAAAAACCTCTACAATGTGGCGCTCTATGCTCTGCGCCAGCACTTTTTTGCGACGGAAAGACTGCTGAGCTTCAATAAACTCTACCATCAGTGTAAAACAAATGAGAACTACCACTTGATCCAAGCCGGAGTAAGTCAGCAGATCCTGAAAAGTGCGCTAGGAGATATGAAATCGTTTCTGGCACTCAGCACAAAAGCGGCATTGGGGCAATATCCAGCGGAGAAAGTCAAGATTCCCAAGTATCTACCCAAGGACGGCTATTCCCAGCTTCTTTGTTCGACCAATGCGATCACTGTTCACGACGGCTATTTTCAGATACCCATGTCCAATCGGTTCATGCAGGAACATCCCGGCTTAACCATCAAAATTCGTGTACCAGATCGTATGGCCAATCAGCCCATCCGGGAAGTACGCCTAAACCCCCTCCACCATGCCCGCTTCTTGGAAGCGGAGTTTGTGTATAAAACAGCGGATAAGGCCCAGCCTGTAGGGGAGCCGGAAACTTTAGCTCTGGATCTTGGGATAAATACCCTGGCAGCCGGTATTAGTACTACTGGAACCGCGTTTTTGATCGACGGAAAGCGGCTGAAATCAGTCAATCAATGGTACAACAAGGAACGTTCCAGACTCCAATCAATGAAAGACCTGCAAGGGATCAAAGGCGAAACCGATAAGCTTGCGTTGATCGCCTACAACCGGGAAAACTTCATGCGCGACTACCTGAGCAAAGCCGGTCACTTGATTTTGCAGCATTGCCTCGACAACAAAATCGGGCGGGTAGTGGTGGGTGTGAATCCCGGCTGGAAGCAAGCAATCAATATCGGTCATGTGAACAATCAAAACTTTGTGCAGATTCCCTTCTGGAAATTTCGCCGGTTTCTGGCGTACCTGTGTGAAAAGAACGGCATTGAATACGTAGAGATTACGGAGAGCTATACTTCCAAGGCCAGCTTTCTGGACCGGGATCTATTGCCGGAATTCGACCCAGAACACACAGAAAAGTACGTGTTCAGCGGTAAGCGGGTAAAACGGGGACTCTATCGCAGTGCCAATGGGCAAGCCGTAAACGCTGACTTAAACGGGGCAGCTAATATTCTGCGCAAAGCCTGTCCGGGAATTGACTTATCACGGGTAAGTCACGCACTATGCCTAAATCCCATTAGACTCTACCCACTGGCAACAATCAAGAGGCGTACACTTAAAAGTAAAGCGGCGGCCTAACGGCGACCGCATAGAGGCCACTTGTACGGCCTGCCAAGCTCCTTCGGGGGACTTGGGAATCCTCGCGTTTCAACGCGGGGAGGAAGTCAAGACTTGGATTTGGAGGGAAACACGCGACATGGATATGTCATTGTGATGATTCTAATGCCACGATCATGGTTAGTGGATATACGAAAGTTGATCCCCTGCAGGAGAAAATATGACTGCGCATGAAAGGAGTTGTCAGCTGTGCCTTCACCTTTGGACGGAGTAAAGATTCTGGACATATCCAGGGTCTTGACAGGGCCGTTTTGTACCATGCTCCTGGGAGACTTGGGTGCCGAGGTCATCAAGATCGAAATGCCGGAAAAGGGTGACGAGACCCGGGAATGGGGCCCACCTTTTGTGGCGGGCGAGAGTTCCTATTATCTGAGTATTAACAGGAATAAACGCAGCCTAACTCTCGACTTGAAGAGTGAAAAGGGGCGGGAAATCTTTTTTAAACTCGCCTCGGAAGCCGACGTGATCGTCGAGAATTTCCTGCCGGGTACGGTAACCCGTTTAGGCATCGATTATGAAGCGGTACGCCGGGTTAAGCCGGAAATCATTTATTGCTCAATATCCGGTTTCGGCCAGGACGGGCCTTTCAAAAGCGTTCCAGCCTACGACCTCATGATGCAGGGAATCGGCGGGCTCATGTCGATCACCGGGGAAAAAAACGGAGAGCCGGTACGCATCGGAGTGGCTCTGATCGATATTGGGGCGGGAATGTACGCGGCCTTGGGAATCATGTCCGCTCTTATGGTCAAAAAGCAAACAGGCCAAGGGCAGTATGTCGACGTTTCTCTCCTCGATACGGAAACCTCTTGGCTAACCTACATGGCCACAAATTATTTTGCTACCGGTAAAGACCCCGTTCGCCTGGGCTCCGCCCACCCCACGATCGTTCCCTATCAGGCTTACCCGGCCAAGGATCAGCCCTTTGTCCTGGCCGTGGGAAATGACGCCATCTGGCACCGCTTTTGCGCCGCCCTCGGGCTCAGCCTGGACGAGGATCCGAAATTCGTCACCAACCATGACCGGGTTCAGAACCGCGAGAACCTCAATGAAATCCTCTACAAGCTGTTCAAGCAAAAGAATGCTCAGGAATGGATAGACCTCCTACAGGCCGCCCGGGTACCCTGCGGCCTGGTCAACGCAGTATCTCAGGTGGTGAACCATCCCCAGACAAAACACCGCCGCATGGTTGTGGAGATGGGACATCCCAAGGCCGGCACAATCAAAGTACTGGGGAATCCGATCAAACTGTCAAGGACCCCGGCCCAGTATCGGCTTGCTCCGCCCTTACTCGGACAACAAACCGAAGAAATTCTGACAGAACTGGGATACTCCAGTCAGGAAATATCCGAATTCCGGGAGAGCGGTGTCATTTGACCAGGGATTCTGTCTGTTTCACAGTACAGGCCACCCTTCGCCGGGTGGCCTGTACTTGAATCGCAGAACCTCTTTCCCACCGCTCCGACTTCCGTTCGCCCGGATGCCCAGTCCGCGATTTAAAGAATGTCGGCGGGGTAATCTATCGATTGGGCGCTTCCCCCTGTGCCACCCCCGCGATAATTAACTTCTGGATATTAGAAGTTCCCTCTACGACCTGGAAGGACTTGGCGTCACGCAGGTACCGCTCCACCGGGTATTCCGAGGAATAGCCGAAAGACCCGAGAATCTTCATGGCTTCGTTCGCAGCATGCACAGCGGACTCAGCCGAAAAATACTTGGCGATCGAAGTTTCGAACTGGTTGGGCAACCCTTGATCCTTGAGCCAAGCCGCCCGATAGACCAGGAGTTGGGCGGCTTGGTGTTCCGCCGTCATCTCGGCAATAGAGGATTTGATCATCTGAAAGGCACCTATTTTTTGTCCGAACTGAGTCCTCTCATTCGCATACTGGACCGCCGCCTCCAGGGCTGCCCCGCTCACGCCGATGGCTCCGGCGGCACAACTGATCCTGGTGTTGTTCAACTGCCACATGCAGATCTTGAATCCCTCACCCACGTTTCCCAACACGGAATCCTTGGCAATCTTGGCACCATCGAAGAAAATCTCGCCGGTCGGTGCGTTAGCCAAGCCCATCTTAGTCGTAATCTCACCAACCGTAATTCCGGGAGTTTCCTTCAGATTCACGATGAAACAGGTGATCCCTTTGTGCTTCTTGCTCCGGTCAGTGTAAGCATAGAGCAAGCCATAGTCCCCATGTGGTGCCTGAGAGATCCACATTTTGCTGCCATTAATTTCCCAATGGTCCCCGCGGTCTGTAGCCGTCGTCTGCATGCTGACCACATCCGAACCGGTATTAGCCTCCGTAATGGCAAAGAAACCGAGCTTTTCCCCGCTCACCCAACCCGGAATATACTTAGCCTTTTGTTCCACTGTGCCAAATTGATTGACGGTGAGAGCCGGACCAATGTTCTGCATATTCAAGGGCAAGCGCCAGGACGCGTTGAGTTTAGCCAGCTGTTCACCGATGAGTACGGAATCCAGAAGCCCCATGCCGTTACCGCCATACTCCTCCGGGATTCCGCACCCCAGATAACCCGCATCTCCCATCTTTTTGACGATTTCCGGACGGAAAACGTGGTCTTTGAGGTCTTCTTCCATGGTAGGCAGAATCTCCCGCTGGGCAAACTTCCGCACAGAATCCTGTAACATCTTTTGTTCTTCTGTTAAAGCAAAATCCATCGCCTTTTTCCCCTCTCTTGTGGTCCCGGGTTTTTCAAGACCTGAACCGTATGCAAAATTACTTTGAGAGCACTGCGAAAACTCTTCAACCCTTCGCACCCCGATGGCTCTCCTTCTCCCCGTGAGGACCGCATTCTTGCCGGCAGACCAGATAGTTAATCCTACTTTCCTTGGAACAAAGGGGGACGTTTCTCGACCATAGCCCTCAGGCCCTCGCGGTAGTCTTCCAGTTCGGTCACGATCGCCATTTGTGATGAGATTAAATCCAAGGCAGTGCGCAGGTCCCGTGTCCGCTCGGCCGAATAAACGGCCCGCTTGATCATCCGGACCGAGACCGGAGGAGACTGGGCAATTCTGGCGGCCAGTTCCAGAGTGCTCTTTTCTAACTCTTCATCCGGCACCACTCTATTGACCAAACCAATTCTTTCCGCCTCCGCAGCCGTAACAAAATCGCCGGTCCACAACAGTTCCAAAGCTTTGGCCGTCCCGACGAGTCGTGGCAGGAAAAAGGCCCCCCCGTCACCCGGTACCAGGCCTACCCTGACATAACCCGCCGAGAATTTGGCACTCTCCGCCGCCAGGCGCAGATCGCACATGAGGGCCATATCCAAACCCGCCCCCACCGCCGCGCCTTGGATAGCACAGATGACGGGTTTATCCATTCTTTCTAAAGTGAGAGCCACTTTATGAATGTGCTGTGTTAGGGAATGCTTGCGGTCCAAGGCTTTAGGTCCCCAGGTCTCCCCTGCTTCATCCTCCGCAATAAAACCACGGCCTGCCAGCATGGTCTTAGTATCCCCTCCGGCACAAAAGGCCTTGCCTTGAGCCGTTAAGACGACGACGCGGATCTGAGGATCCTCTTCGGCGTCCGCCAAGGCCTTAGCCCAAGCCCGGATCATCGGGAGAGAAAAGGCATTCAAGGCCTGTGGCCGGTTGAGGATGATCCTGGCGATGTAACCTTCTTTCTCATAAAGCACATGTTGGTGAGTTTCAGCCATGTAGTTTTTCCTCCCTTATGTTCTTAATCGGTGGTGCGCTCCGCCGCGTGAATGCAAAGGGCGCCGGGCCACGTCTATCCTGCCGTTCCGTTAATAGGAATCATGTTCCGCCTTTTACATACTCATTTTAAGCTTTCGTCGTGTTTGACGCCAGACTTTGGTGCCGAGTCGCCGTAAAACTCCATTGAGCAGCCGATATCCGAAGGTAGACGGTGGAAAGTCTTCAGTCGACATCTTGGTTGACATTTTTGTATGCAAAGACGTATACTAAAGCAAACAAAGCTCGGCTTGTGCGGAACCTTTGGGTGAAGGCAAAAGCCGAAGTTGCACGGGCGCCACAGATCTTCTACTTTCTGATATGCCAAAAAGCGTACGCTAAAAAGAGGGGGCGTTATCATGTCCACAACCATAAGAATCAATCCCTCTACTTTGCAGGTATTAAAACAAGTCGCCCTGCAAGCCGGCGAGCCTGTACAGACCACATTAGACAAGGCTGTAGAAGCATATCGCAGGCAAATTTTTCTGCAACAAGCCAATGACGCTTTTGCAGAACTGAAAAAAAAGCCTGAATTATGGCAAGAGGAATTGTCAGAACGACAAGAATGGGAAATAACCTATAACGACGACTTAGACGAGGATGAGCGATGAATCCTTTGCGCGGAGATATTTGGTTGGTTGATTTGAACCCTGTTCGAGGACATGAGCAGGCTGGCACAAGGCCTGCTTTGATTTTGTCCGTCAATTTGTTCAACAGCGGTCCCGCCGGACTGGTAGTTGTCATACCCATAACAACCCGGTCTAAAGGGATACCATTTCATGTTGAGGTCCACCCGCCAGAAGGTGGCCTGACATCAACCAGTTACATCAAGTGTGAGGACATACGCTCTGTTTCTAAGAATAGACTGGCCAACAGGCTGGGGGCGCTGTCCTCTGCTACGATAGAACTTGTGGAGGACAGAATCCAGATATTGTTGAGTCTGTGAGAATAATCAGATCGCAGTCCTTATATCTAAAATGGGCAGCCTAGCCAAGTAGCCAAGGTATCTTAGGAAGACTTGCGGTACCTAAAAACGCCTTCCCTTTCTTCAACGACGAGTTCTCCCCGATGAACCATGTACACTAAATGGGCCGCTGTCTCGGCCATGGCAAACCTCACCTCATGTGCACTCAAACCCTCGCCGAAAACCTGGCGGCAGACAGTGTAAACAGTTGTTTCCCCCGTTATCAGCCCTTTCATCAGATTCAGTCTTCCTTGATGATGGGCGAGTAGTTCATGAATCCGTTCTCTCACATTCTTAAAGGGCTGACCGTGAGCGGGAAAGTCCAATTCGACAGGCAAGCGAAGACTGTCCCGCAACGACTGCAGGTAGTCGGCCAGCGGATCCGGGCTGC
This sequence comes from Peptococcaceae bacterium CEB3, assembly GCA_001029295.1. GTDB lineage: Bacteria > Bacillota > Desulfitobacteriia > Desulfitobacteriales > Desulfitobacteriaceae > Acididesulfobacillus. The sequence continues at coordinate 7,278 of LDXJ01000056.1, forward strand.
CACCCGGCCAGAGACTGATATTCGAAGTAATCTTTGGCAGCAGGTGATCACCGGAGAGCAGAAGACCGAACTCTTCATTCAGAAAACAAATATGCCCATCCGCATGGCCGGGGGTCAAAATCGTCCGGTACTCAAAATCACCCAATCTCACCGTACTGGCCTCTTCCAGCGTACTAAACCGCGGCAAGGGATCCGTACCCGCCGCCAGCGTATGCATCGTCAGGGTGGCTTCTTTGGTAACAGGGGCCGGCATGCCGTTAGCATTAAACATTTGGCTGACCGCATCCACCATTTTCTGACTTTTGTCCCGCCATATCCTGTCAATGGCCGCCTCATCCACCGTACTGATAAAAACCGGGGCCTGCGTCAGGCCCTGCAGCCAACCCGCGGCTCCGAAATGGTCCGGGTGAGCATGAGTGATGTAGATCCCCTTGACATCTGGCGCTGAGACGTTTTCTTCCTTCATAAATCGCTGCCAGACTTGTCGGCTGGATTCTGTGTTGAGGCCTGTGTCGACCAACCACCAGCCCTCTTTGCCCTTGATCGCGTAACTGTTGACATGGTTCAGCCGAAAAGGCAAAGGAAGCCTGATTTGATAAATTCCCAATCCTTCATGTACCAGCATTTGCAAACCTTCTGTCTTTGCTAAATTTCACCAAAACTTCTTTCCCCCGGAAAACAATACCTACTCTCACTCCTTGTCTTCCTTATCCATCTCAATCCCAAACATCCCGGCAAGATCCTCGTTATCGATAATCCGCTTGCTCTTGCGGCCGGATTTATTAAGCATGGTCTCGGATTTGCGCACAATTGCCTGGGTGACAAGTTCTTCAACCTTCAGATTGCGTAGGATGAAAAAAAGAGCGGGATCCTCGTCCAAGCGGGCACCGACGCCATAAAGCACTGCCGCTACATGCTTGCACATCGTCGCCCAATCCGGGCAGCTGCAGCTCAGTGATATTCAATACGATTAGTTCTCTATTTCCGCTCGCCAAAGAATCCACCCTTCCAAACTCAGCCCGGTACCCATAAAACCTTTTCTACCCGAACATTTTTTCTGCGTTTGAGCTCACGATAGCAAAAATTCCGAACCCCATGATAACGAGCGCAGACAATCTGCCAATCCACAAGAGGGCCACCCTGTCGAGTTTTCCTCTTAGCCAGCCTGCAATACCGCTCAGAACCAGCCACCACAAGGCGCTGCCAAAAAAGACCCCGGCAACCGTCAATGCTGCGCTCGCATATTCATGCGCTGAATTTGCAACGCCAAGTGCGGCAAATACGGCCATAAAGGAAACGATTGTCATTGGGTTCGTAATTGTCAGCAGGAACGTGGACAGATAACTCCACCAAAGTCCCTGTACCGTGTGTTTCGTCTGAGCCGCCTGTTCAGCCGGCCTTGCCAGGAATCCTCTGACTCCCAGCAAGAGCAGCAAAGCGCCACCGATCAGATGAATCCACATTCGCTGGTCGATCAGGAAGTTCGACACGAGACCGATGCCAAAACCCGCCACGCTGCCGTACACAGCGTCAGCAGTCGCTGCGCCAAGACCGCTTACGAACCCGGACACACGGCCGCCCATCACCGTCCTTTGAATACAAAGAAGGCCAATTGGACCAACCGGCGCCGCGATTGAGACACCTATGAGGAGACCCTTCAAGAGAAAGTTCATCAAACCGCCGCCTCCCGTCTACCTTCGGGCCGAAACATCAACGACGTGCTCCGGGAACACGGGAGGTACCGGTGTCTCTTTAGGCGTACTCATCACGATGGCAGTTCGGGTTCTAACGACACCGGGTATGCTCTTAAGCTCATCACTCACCACACGTTCCAGATCCCGTGGTCCTCTGCACCGTAATTTTAGCAGATAGTCATACTCACCAGCCACATGGTGGCATTCCTGCACTTCTCGCATTTCCGCCATCTTTTCTAAAAAATGATTTCTGTGTTCCGGACGTTCCAAGGTAACCGCAACGAAAGATGTCAGACCACAGCCAACTGCTTCGGGATCGACGACGGCGGCAAAACCCTTAATTATCCCTTGCTCCTCCAGACGATGCACACGTTCTGCTGCGGCGGGGCTCGACAGTCCAAGACAAACCGCAAGGTCTGCCCATGATATGCGGGCATTCACCGCCAATTCAGAAATAGCCTTTAAATCGATAGCGTCCAAGCCGTTTCACCTTTGTTTCCTTTGTTCATGTGGCTATTATACTTCTCATTTAAACAAACTGCAAGCAAAGAAGACTCAGCTAGCGCCTTTCCATCCCTAACGTCCTCTGAACTCGGGTTTTCTCTTTTCCCCGAATGCCTTTACGGCCTCCTTAAAATCCTCTGTCCCGCCGCTCAGAGCGTGATAGGAAGCTTCCAATTCCAGAAAATCGAGCAAGTTGAAATTCAGGCTCTTATTCAGCATTATCTTGGTTAAACCCAGAGCGCGCGTCGGGCCGTCAGCCAAACGCCGGGCGAGTTGCCAGGCCTCAGCCGACAGTTCTCCGTCCGGCACCACTTTGCTCACCAGGCCGAACTCCCGGGCCGTCTCAGCGCCGAAACTGTCGGCTGTCAAAGTGAAGAGTTTGGCCCGGTTGAGACCAATGGCTCTGGGAAGCAAATACCCACCGGCAAAGTCAGGTGTCAACCCAAGTTTGAGAAAAGAAAGGGCAAAATCCGCTGATTCGGCGGCAATGAGAATATCCGCCGCTAAAGCGATACTTAACCCGGCTCCGTAGGCATAACCATTGACGGCCGCAATCACCGGCTTCTCGAGATTGATGAGCTCAATCAACCAGCGGTAGACGGTTTTCAGAGCCTCCCGTCGACCGGCGGCCCCCTGGCTTAAGCGCGCCAGCATGCCTTTGATGTCCCCACCCGAACAGAAGGCCCGACCGGCCCCTGTGAGGATAACGGCCCGCACCTCCTCATCATCCCGCACGCGCGCGACCGCTTCGCCCAGATCCCGGCTCATATCAAAATCGAGAGCGTTCAAGACCTCCGGTCGATTCAAAGTAATAATGCCGACTCCTTCCCTTTTCTCCAGGGTCAAAGTGGTAAATTCCATTAACTCCATTGACTCCATTCACTCCTTCTCTCCGGGTTCTTCGGAACGCCTCACGCGACTTAGCCACCGTCAAATCCTCCGCCCGGTCGACCGTCGATTCGAGCCTACCCTCATGGCGTAAATCTACACTGTTAACTCAGGTATCCGCCGCCCTGACACATTGCTGAGCAAAAACTCGCCCGCCTCACCTTTCGTCCGGAATCCCCAAAACGCCGGGCCTACACCGTCCAGTGGTCCAAATCGAATTCTTCTTTCCCCTTGTAACGGTTAAAAATATAGTGGCGATATTTGATATATTCCGCCTCATCCACGACGATCCCTTCCTCGCGCAGTATTTCGGCAAACTGTTTCATGTCCGGCGGGCAGCCTTTTACAGCAATGACCTGTTTGATCCGAGGATTCCCTCGATTCAGAGCCACTGCACAGTGGCCAAAGAGAATGGTATGATCAAATCCCCCGGCCGCCATTTGCTGCTTCCCGCTCACCAGTTCCACATTGGGGAAGGGCACTCCCTTATAGGCAGATGACAAGAGAATGAGCATGGGATTGTACTGCATTGAACAGCCTGTGCAGAGAGAATTATCGTATTTCCGGATGGCGAGTCCGCTGATTCCCCGTCTCTTAAAACCGGCCGGACCCGTGTCATCTTCTGTCCATTCCCAGTCATAATCTACAAACTGACGCTGACTCTCAAGATCCTCTCCCGCTATTTCCAGATCACCGATGTCGAGGCTGTACCCAGCCCGCTCGGCAAAATCCCTGAGATAAGGAACATCTTCTCCTTTATAGCCCAGGACATCAGCTCCCACCAGATCACAAGCAAACGCGTCTCGCGAAGCGATGAGAAGGTTCTTGCGGTAAGCTTTCCCCGTAGGTCCGGGTCCTTTTTCCAAAGTGTAAACCCCGTCAATAAGGGTCAAAGCGACCGGAAGCTTTTCGATTATCCTGGGAAAAGTCTGGAGCAAGTCAAATTCACCCGTGCCGTGGCAGAACATCTTGGATTTGCGATTAAGAACCCCTTTCAAGTTTTTTATACCGAGGGAGACCTTAGCTTGATTATGGGTTTTGAGTACAGGGACATTGATAATCTTGTCCGCTTCGAGAACTCTTTGAGCCAAAGAGAGTTTGAAGGGACCGAAGTCCACCTCTTCAAATTTCTCCCTGTTAAAATCGACCACCTGCACTCCATAACGTTCAGCCAGTTGATCATAGCCAATCGCCTCGTAAATCGATTTGTCTTTGGCTTGTATGTTGGGCAAAGGTGCTTCACCAATCGTCAGGTCATCAAAACCCGCTTCTTTAAGTACTCTGACCACAGCATACATCACCACGCTCGTGGTCACAACCCCGTAAGGGGGAAAGGGCAGGTCAAAATCCCAGCTCACAATATTCGGTTTAATCAGGATCTTGTCATCCTTCTTCAGTCCGGCCAAGCCGTCGCAAAGCTCAATCGCACTTTTTACGGACTCATAAGGGTCTTGAAATTTCACCAGGGATACCAGCGGCTTCGTCATCTTCCTAGATCCTTTCTTCTCTTTTTGAAAGCAGCTTTAGCATATTTTGCGGAAACGATATTAAATCATATAGTTGTAGAAACCTCGACCCGTTTTCTTGCCCCATTCCTCCTTGACATATTTCTCAACAATCAAAGGCGAAGGCTTGTCTTTCGGGTCCCCGGTTTCCCGATAGCGCTCCATATCGATATCATACACCAAATCAATCCCGGTTAAATCCATCAGGCGAAACGGCCCCATGGGATGTCCCAAAGCCTGGGTCACCGCGGTATCAATTTCCTCAGGGGTGGCAATTCCCATATCCGCCAGAAAGACGGCTTCGTTGTTGAGGGCGGCTAGGATCCGGTTAACGAGGAAACCGTAAATTTCCTTCTTCAGCCAGACGGGGTTTTTGCCCATTTTTCGAGCCAAATCCACCGTGACCTGTGCGGTCTCGTCCGATGTATGAGACCCTTGGACGACTTCCACCAGTTTCATCACCAAAGCCGGATTGAAGAAGTGCATGTTGCACACTTTATCAGGGCGTTTGGTTACGTCGGCGACTTTCGAACTCACTATAAAGGAACTATTTGTGCCCAGGATAGCATGGGATGGAGCCAATCGATCAATGTCCGCAAAAAGCTGGCGTTTGACATCCAGTTGTTCCACCGCCGCCTCAATGACGTAGTCTGCGTCGCTGACTGCTTCTTCCAGGCTTAGGGAAAACGTCAGATTGGCCAAGGCACGGTCAGCGCTATCCTGGGACAGTTTTCCCTTCTCAACCCGTTCCTGCAGATATTTTTTGGCAAAGTTTTCCGCTTGGCTGAGCATCCCGGAGCTAATATCGGTTACACTGACCCGGTAACCTGCCAGGGCGGCGCTGATGGCAATCTGATGCCCCATATTGCCAGCGCCCACCACAGATATTCTTTTGATATCTTCCACTTTCATCGTTTCAATGCACCTCCGCAAAGTTATTTTCTACCCTTCTGAACCATCCTTAAGCAGCCTGCGCAGCAATTTCCCTGCCCCAGTCACCGGAAGGGACTGACGAACCTCCACAAAGCGGGGGGCTTTATAGTGGGACATGCGCTCCCTGGCCCAGGTGATGATCTCTTCCGCCGACACACTCTGCCGCGCCTTTAAGACCACAAAAGCCTTTACGACTTCACCTTTTTGCGGGTCCGGCACACCGATCACCGCCACTTGGGCAATTGCTTCATGGCGGATGAGCATCTCCTCGACTTCCTCCGGAAAGACACTGTAGCCGGAAACCTTGATCATTTCCTTATAACGCCCGGAAAAGACCAAATATCCGTCCTCGTCCAGTTGTCCCATGTCTCCGGTGTGAACCCAACCTTCTCTCAGTGTCAAGGCTGTGGCCTCAGGCCTGCGCCAGTATCCTTGAAAAACCCCAGGATTGGAAACCAGGATTTCCCCTATCTCCCCAGGAGCTTTCTCCGCCCCAGTTTCCGGGTCAATAATTCTGATCGCTGTTTCGTAGGTTGGTACACCTTGGGTTCCCCATTTCACCGCTTCTGAGGGCATGAACGTGTCTCCGGTATGTGTTTCACTTAAACCATAAGCAGCCTCGCGCAGAGAACACCCCCCTGTAAAACTGCGCCAGGCCCGGTCGAGTTCTTCCGTCAGGGTAATGCCGAAACTGGTGCCAATGTTGTTCTTGAGAGATGAAAGATCATAGTCCCCCGCCTGAGGGACTTGCATAACAGCGACATTCATGGGAGCGATGCTGTACCACCAAGTACAATGATAGTGATGGATCGCCTGGAGAACGGTAACCGGGTCAAACCTGCGCAGCAAAACGGTCGTCGCACCGGCATAAACCGTCACATTGAGCCCCATCAACATTCCGGCAATGTGATACAGGGGCACTACGGAAAGCAGAACATCACTGTCCCCTACCTGATTGCCCTGAGCAGCGGCGGCTGCCTTGAAGAGCGCATTGCGATGGGTTAGCATTGCTCCTTTCGGTTTGCCGGTGGTCCCCGATGTATAAACCATCAGCGCCAAATCATCCAGAGTCAAATCATCCGCCGACAGGGTGATTCGCGCCTCACTGCCCGCCACAGCCGTAAGAACCGTCATCAGATCGTAAGTCCCGGAAATCCGCCGCTTGGGTGCGCGAAGCTCATCAGGAACGTTTATCTGAGGAGCCAGCGGCAAAAAGTCCCCGTAACCGGTTAAGATAATATGTTTGAGCGCGGTTTTATCCTTGACCTTTTCGACTACGCCGTAAAGACTGTCAGCTGCCACCAGAACCTGGGTGTCAAGATCGTTGAGCTGATACTCCAGTTCCCATTCTTTGAAGACAGGACTGCACGGGCTGACAATCGCCCCCAGTTTCTGAATACCAAAATGCGCGATGAAATACTGAGGTGAGTTGGACAGGAAGAGGGCCACCCGATCCCCTTTCTTCACACCCAGCCCGGCCAGAAAAGTGGCAAAACGGTCACTGAGAACATTCAGTTCGCTATAGCTGACGGTTCTGCCGTACCATCGAATCACCGGCTTATCCGGGGTCCTCCGCGCATGTTCCCGAAGGTACTCAGGCAGTGGCTTGGCGCCCAGGCGGTACTCCAAAACCGGAGACAAAGACCGTGGCCACCCCTTCGTTGGATTCATACGGACTCCTTCCTTTCCGTCATACGGACTCCTCCCTTTTCAGCGCGAGCGAAAAAATCCACTTCTTTGCCTGCCTAGTCGCCGAACAACCTTCGGGGATTTTCTATCAGGATCGTGTCTATCTGTTCGTCTGTAATTCCCGCCTTTTTCAGAGCGGGAATTACATCCTCAAAAATGTGGGTGGGATGCCATTTGGCCAGCATCTGCTGGACAAGCGGAGGTAAAACAAGAGGTCTCCCCAGCCAGAAGTTTACTGTATCCTGTGACAGTAGGATTTGTTTGTCATACCCGGTACCCATTAAGCCAATCAGGACCGCCTCTCGCAGTGAATCCAAGGGCGCCCCAACCACTCCTTCCAGGCCAAAACGATCAAAGCCAACGAAAACCCCGGTTTTTAGGACACGAACATGATCGGCTAACTGGGTATTGCCACACATATGACCAATCACGATCCGGCTGGGATCTGCTCCGGCGGAAATGAGCAGTTCCGCTTGTTCAGCTCCCATAGTCCCTTCCTGTGTGTGCGTAATAATTGTAACTCCAGTTTCCTTCTGGACCTTGGCAGCTGCCCGAAAAAACATCTTCTCATAGTCAGTGATGATATCTTTACTGGAAGCCAGTTTGATGACCCCCGCTTTGATTCCCGTTTTCCCAATCCCTTCGGTCAATTCCCGTTTGAACATTTCGTAAATTTCAGTTTCCGCATCTCCAAATCCGGCCCGGAATTTGAAGTAGGCCGGGGCTGATTCTGCCTCATAGTAATAACCGGTTGAGCAAATAATTTGCAATCCGGTCTCCTCCGCAATTTCTCTTAAGAGATCGGGGTTTCTGCCGCACTCATTGGTCGTGGCGTCCACCACCGTTTTTACCCCGTGGGCTTTAAGTTTTTCCGCCACGTCAATGCCCACCCGCAGAGCCGCTTGCCAGTCAAACGCTCCCATAGTGGTATCTCCTTCAAAGCCGGCATAGCCGAAGACAAAGTGCTCATGGACCAGGGTTTTCCCCAATTTATCCGCACTTACCGGACCTAACACCGTGTTAACTGTCATAGTCACTATCATTTCACCCTCTCTTAAATAATTGCCAGGTTGCTAAAGCGGAGGTGACTTCCACGCTTACGCCTCTTGAGCCCTGGTCCTTTCTTGTTCCTGCAACTTGCGCCAGAGAACTTTGCCGCTGGCCGACACCGGCAGGCTCTCCACGAATTGGACGATGCGCGGATACTTGTAAGACGACATCCTATCCTTTGTCCACTCGATGATCTCTTGTTCCGTCACCTTGCCCCGTTCTCTTTCATGCAAAATGACATAGGCCTTGACCGTTTCTCCTCTTTTGGGATCAAATACTCCAATTACGCAGGCCTCACGGATAGCCGGATGTTTAAACATAATAGACTCGACTTCCGTGGGCCAAACTTTAAAACCGGCAGCATTAATCATGCGCTTGATCCGATCCACCATAAAGAAATACCCGTCCTCATCATATTTGGCAATGTCGCCCGTACGGAAGAACTGTTTTCCTCCGATTGTGATAAAAGCTTTCTCTGTTTCATCCGGACGGTTCCAGTACTCTTTCATCACTTGAGGCCCGCTCACTACCACTTCTCCTGCTTCCCCGCATCCCAACTCTTCCAATGTCTCGGGAGCGACGATCCTGGCATCAACGTCGAAAGACGGAATGCCCAAACATTGCAACTTCGGACGGTCCGGCGGATTGAAATGGGTTTGGGAAACTGTCTCACTCAAACCGTACCCTTCCGCATATCTCACCCCCAGCAGTTGAAAGAGCTTTTTACCCACTGCTTCCGGCAGAGGCGCGCCACCACCTCCCACGAACGCCAGAGATTTAACATTATAGTTGCTCAGGTTCGGATTCGCCAGAAAATCCACCACCATGGTCGCTATGTTTACCCAGTGAGTACACCCGAAACGTTCGATCAAAGCAGCGGCCAACTCCCTGTTCCAGCGGGTCAGCAACACCATCGTTCCCCCGGCAAAAATCGGCGCGTTCATGCTGTGCTGCATTCCGGTCACATGAAACAACGGCAGCGTTGTCAAAGAAGTGGTGCTGGCCGTCATTGAGGTCCATGCCGCTGAACCGACTGTATTCGCATTTACAGTCCCATGGGTGTGAACACACCCCTTCGGTATGCCGGTAGTCCCGGATGTATAAGGCAGAAGCGCCATGTCAGGCTGAGAGACTGTTGACGGGCCTGGTTCTAAACCCCCTGAAATGGCCTCGTTCCAATAAATTGCGTTGGTAGTCCCGAAGGTCAGGCGTGCTGCGCCCACTTCAGGAGGAATCTCCAAATCAAACTCAGGTGAACTGTAATCACTGTAGGCCGCAATGATCACGTGCTGTAAGCAAGTGCTCTTCTGCAGCGGGGCAATGCGTTCATAGAGTTCTTGACCAACCAAAGCAACGTTGGCTTGGCAATCGTTGATATAAAACTCCAAATCAGCGGTGACATGCATCGGACTCATGGGTACCACCACGGCTCTTGCCCGTAAAATGGCATAATAAGCGATCATAAACTGCGGTGAATTTTGCATAAAGAGAAGAATGCGGTCCTTGGGGGCAACCCCCAACTTGCCTTGTAAAAAGCCGGCCAACTTCTCAACCTCATCTTGAAAGCGCCGATAAGAAACCGAACCGCCGTAATAATGGATGGCAATTTTGTCGGGATACCTCCGGGCGGAGACAGCGAGGTTGTCGTACAAGCTGGTCTCCGGTACAAGCAAACTCTGTGGTAAACGCTTAGGCCAAAATTCATAATGACTGGTTATCATCATAATTTAACCCCACCTTTAACTTAATAGCTTACGACTTATTTCTTCTTCGGCCTGGGCTCCATGCCGGCGATAGCCCTGACAATGTCCTTCTTGGACTCCAGGTCGTACTGGGAGGTGATGGCGATCTGTTCCATAATCGGGGATCCGCCCCCATGATAGGATCCGTACTGCACAGAGCCCGTCGAGCCGGAGAGGCCAAAATCGATGAAGTTCAGCCAGAACTTAATTTGCTCCTCGATGGGGATTTTCGGATTCCGGTTGAGATACTTTTCCAGCAGCGCTTTGGTTTCGGGGTTGGTCAAGTCCTTTTCGTAAGGGAAAGTCGCAGGCATGCCCCCGGCAATATTGCACAAGATCTCTTGCTCGTGGAACACGGCCTCACCGGTCAGACATCTGCCAACATTGGCGTAGATGGAGTTGGGGATGTAGCTGCCGGGGCCATAGGGTACCAGACCCATCCCGGGCATGTAGACCTCGGGCTTGCCCAGGTCGGACGCCGTGTAACCGGCCGCGTAGCCGAGTTCCCCGGTCATGATCAGTTCGGACAGCATTTTGCGCACATGCGGGGTCTTCTCAATTCCGTTAATTTCCGCTGCCAGCGCCGCCAGACCAATCACATAATCGAGCATGGCCGGTTTGCAGCCGGAGTAAGAATGACGGTGGAACAAGGCAAACAACAGAGCGGCGATGCCGCCGTGCTGAGTTTCCCCGCAGAGAAAGACGCGTTCCCAGGGAATGAAGCAATCGTCAAAGATGACATAAGAATCCGTGTAACCGTATTCGATTCCCCGCTCATAGGTGTCGCGTTTGCGGTAATTGTGGAAATGGACAACCTGCTTGACTCCTTCATAGTCTGAAGGAACCGCGAAAGCCAGGGCATAGGCTTCTTCCCCCTTTTGCAGGGCCCTGTTCGGTACCACCAAGATCTCGTCGGAAATGGAGGCTTCCGAGATATGGACCTTGCAGCCGCGGACGATGATGCCGTCGCTCCGCTCTTCCATCACGTGCACATACATGTCAGGGTCAATCTGCTCAGCCGGCCGTTTCAGCCGCTCGCCCTTGACATCGGTCTGCGCACAGCTGGCTACGAGGTCTTCTCTCTGAAACCGTTCCAGCCACTTGAGCCAATTGTCATGGTAGGCCGTTTTGGCCTTAGGGGACTTCTGAGCCTCATAGGATACCGCGTGAATTGCATTAGCGGCGTCAATACCCATGCACCGTTGAATGCACTGTCCGACCTTGTTGACGAGCAGCCGGGTCATATCTTGCTTCTTATGCAGGTCTTCTACGCTCTGGTGAATGTGGTTAAATCGGCTGATGGTTTCCCCCGTGAGGTGGGAAGTCGCCGTACAGAGGTCCTTACTGGCGGGATCCCAAACCGCGTCAAAGGTCAAGCCCATGACATTAATGGCACCTTCCTGGCGTTCATCCAACCGATCGATCTTTTCACCGTTGAAGTAGAGGTTATGGTTCATCTTGCCTAACCGTTCGATGTACTCAGCCCTTGTTCTCATGTTCATTCTCCTTTGCCAATTCGTGTTCCATGGCCCTGCCATCGGTTGGGTCGCTTGCCCGCATCCCACGACATGATGTGTGAGTACCCGGCGATATGAATACCCGACGATATGAAAGCCCGCCCCCTTCTTTTCGCATTATTCGGAAATATGGTATCCCTCATGAGTCATGCAAGAATAGTGATGCAAGAGTCGTGCCAAGCATATCAAAACCTAAAAAACCCTCCTGACTGGCAAGCAGACCGCAGCGGGTTACGACACGTGTATGAAATGCATACAAAACAGCGACGCCTCGACCGTTTGCCTGTATACTAAACATACAACCCGCGCTTTTGCTCGCGGGGCGAATTAACTTTGACCCCTAATCCCGTTCAAAATATAGCCAGCAAAAAGTTCACCTATCTCAGAAGCAGACTTGGAACCCTCTATTTTGTACCAAGTATGTATCCAATTTGTCGCGCCCATGATAAACAAGGCTATCATTTTGGCCTCTCCCGGTCGGATCTCACCCTGGGCCATTGCTTCGGACAAAGTGTCAATGAAGTATTGAAGATACCGGTCACGGCTCTTGATAATGGCAACCTTATGTTCGTCACTTAAGAATTGGATGCCTTGATAAGCAACTTTGATCTCCCTATGGTGACTGTCAATCAACCGTACATGTTCTACAATCAGTCTCTCCAGTTGAATGACCGGTTCTTCCGGCTTGGCGCAAATATCTCTGGCTCCCTGATCGAATAACCCTATCGCCCGCTCATGAATTTGGTATAGGGCCTCTTCCTTACTGTCAATGTAATGATAGAGCCCGCCTTTGGTCAGGTCGGCGCGGTCGGCAATGTCTTGCATACTGGTCTCTTTGTACCCTTTTTCCGCAAACAAGGTGAGAATGACATCCAATATCTTTTCCTTACCGTTATGTTTCATAATTTTCTATCCTTCTTCTATCTAATTTGTCCCCTTCCCAGACAGCCATAACCAACGCAAAAACCGGCGCCCCTCAAAATGCCTGACATTGCCTGAACAATGAACAGAGGGAGTCCGGTATTCTTTCTTCTTCACCTCTTTTATAAATTTTCAGATTTTACTTGCTATTATACCAATCGGTCGGTATATTTATTATAGAATCAATTCGTTTCCAACGCAAGGGTAAGATTCGGTCCGAAGGGAGGTGTGAAAATTTGTCCGCTCATTAAGCACAGATCCCGCGCACACCAACTGGCAAACAAAGTACTTGCTAAAACGACAACTGGAGTCGACCCCCGCTTAGCTATTCCTGCATAGATATTGGAGGATGATAAAACGTGAAACCCGTGAACTATATCTCAAATCTGGATGCCTCGTATCAAGCCCAGGGCTTCCCCCCTTACAAATGGCTGGAGTTTTCTTCGAGCCCTTTCACTCCCTTACGGAAACCTTTGGGCCAGAGCCGCTTAGCGCTCATCAGTTCCGCCGGTATTTTCCGGGAGGATCAGGAACCGTTTGACCCCTGGGCGGTAAACGGCCTGGGTTTTCGTCTTATCCCCATTGAAACCGCTTATAAAAAGCTGAGGCTGGCCCATAATTATTTTGATCATCGGGATGCCTTGAAAGATCTCAATTGCGTCTTTCCGGTAGAGCGTCTCCAAGAATTAGCCGATCAGGGACTTATTAAGGATTTGGCCCCTAACGCTATTACCTTGGGCATGGGACGTCTTTTCAAGCGGACAGCCCTGCAAACGGAAACAGCGCCCAAAATTATTAAGGAATTACAGGAACAAAAGGCCGATGTTGTGCTGCTGGTACCCGCCTGATCGTTAGATCATCAGTCGGTCGGACTGATCGCACGCACCATTGAGGAAGCGGGAATACCCACGATCTACTTAGGCTCTTGCAGGGACATTATGGAACGAGTCAAACCCCCTCGCAGTGTTTTTATTAATTATCCCCTGGGCCACCCCTGCGGCAAGCCGTTTGACGCCCCTTTACAGAGCCATATTCTCAGAGATACTCTAAATTTCTTTTCCACGGCCACTGTCCCTGGACAAATTCAGGATCTGCCCTATCAATGGGAAAAGGATTTCAGCTGGGACAACTATTTTCGTGACATACGGGAAATGGTTGAGGAAGAAGGGGGACAAGTCCAGGAATGGAAGCCCAAAGGGAAGAGTTTATAGAGCAAAGGGGTAATGAAGGTGGACTTTGATTTTTCGCCGGAAGAGAAGGAACTGGTTGGTGATGTGAGGTCTTTCCTTAGGTCGGAAACGACGCCAGAGCTTAGGGAGGAGTCCCTGAACAACGGTTTCTGCTATGGAGGTCCCCTGGGCCGCAAATTTATCAGAAGCTTTGCCGCAAACGGCTGGCTTACACCCAACTGGCCCCGAGAATACGGCGGACTCGGAGCATCAGCCATGGTCACCTTTGCGATCCGGGAGGAAATGTCTTACGCCAGAGTTCCGATCATATTTGTCGCCGCCCACATGGCCGGGCCCACGATTATCCATTATGGGAGCGAGGAGATGAAAAGAAAATGGCTTTTGCCCATTGCCAGGGGGGAAATTGAGTTTTCCTTGGGGTATACGGAGCCACAGGCAGGATCGGATCTTTCAGCGCTGCAGATACAGGCGATGGATAATGGGGACCATTTTCTCATCAACGGCCAGAAACTTTTCAATACTCACAGCCACCTGGCCGATTATCACTGGCTGGCGGCCAGGACTGATCCCGGAGCCAATCGGTACCAGGGAGTATCCATGATGATCGTGGACCTGAAAAGCCCCGGTATCACTATCCGCCCCATCATAACAATGGCCGGATGGCAAACCAATGAGGTCTTTTATGACGACGTGGCGGTTCCCAAAAAGAACCTGGTCGGCGAGCTTAACAAGGGATTTTACTACCTGATGTCAGCCTTGGACTACGAAAGGATGTTCCCGCTGGGGGCATACCGGCGGCTTTTTGATGAAATTGTGGAATACGCCAGAGAGACAATGGTCAATGGTCAGCTGCTTTCTAAGAATCCCCTGGTGCGCGATAAGCTCGTCCGGCTGCAGATTGAAATAGAAGCCAACCGGCTTTTGTACTACCGGCTGGCCCATATTCTGGACAAAGGTGAGATACCGAACTACCAGACCGCCATGCAAAAGGTTTTCGCCACTGAACTGGCTCAGAGAATAACAAAAACGGGGATGGAGATTCTTGGTTCTTTTTCCCTGCTCAAGCGAGGGTCGAGGCATGCCAAATTGGACGGTTTGGCTGAACTTTTCCACCGCTGGAGCGTGGTGGAAACCATCTACGCCGGAACCTCGGAAATCCAGAGAACGATTATTGCCAGACGGGGCCTGAACCTTCCGGGAAAGTGAAAGGAAAGAAGTGCCATGAATTATGATTTAAGTGACGAACAAAACATGCTTAAGCGCGGATCGCGCAAGTTCCTGGCAAAGGAGTGCACAGGCCGGTTTGTTCGGGAAATGGCTGTTGATGAAAAGGGGTTTACTGAGGAACTCTGGCAGAAGATGGCTGATCTTGACTGGATGGGAATAGCTATTCCGGATCAGTATGGCGGTTCCGGAGGGAATTTTCTTGACCTCGTAGTGCTCCTCAGCGAAATGGGATACAGCCTGCTTCCCGGCCCGTTTTTTTCCGCTGTGGTTTTGGGCGGATTTGCCGTGGTTGAGGCTGGGGATGAAAAACAAAAGAAAACTATCCTGCCTGATCTGGCTTTAGGCAAAAAATTTATGACCATGGCTTGGATGGAGGAGGAAGGCCGCTGCTTTCCTGCGGATATCAAGCTCTCGGCCAGGAAAGAAAACGGAAATTACGTTCTTTCCGGAAGCAAGCTTTTTGTAGCTGACGCCCATGTGTCAGATATCATTATCTGTGCAGCCAGAACTGCTGAAGCATCTGAGGACCCTTGCAGTGGGATTAGCCTGTTTCTCGTAGACGCCGGCAGCCCGGGAATCAACCTGTATCCTTTGGATACCATGGCGGGGGACAAACAGTTTGAAGTTGTATTCAATCGGGTCGAAGTTTCCGCGAGCAAACTCTTAGGCGAATCCGGCGGGGGGTGGAGGATTCTGGAGAAGGTAATTCTCATGGCGGCCACCGCAAAGTGCGCCGAGATGAGCGGAGGAGCTGAAAGGGTTATGGACCTGGTGCTGAAGCATGTGAATCAGCGTGTTCAGTTCGGGCGCCCGATCGGATCCTTTCAGGCCGTACAGCACCACTGCGCCGACATGTTGATCTACCTCGACACCCTAAAATTCATGACCTTCCAGGCCGCGTGGAAAATTGCCAACGGGTCTGATTTTGCCCAAGAGGCGTCCATGTGCAAGGCATTGGCGGGCGAGTACTACCGAAAGCTTATTGCCCTGGCCCATCAGGTCATGGGGGGTGTAGGGTTTATGGAGGAATTTGACCTGCAGCTTTATTTCAAGCGTGCGGCTCACGCCGAAGCAATGTTCGGCGACGGTGATTTTCATAGGGAACTTGTCGCACAGATTATGGGACTTTAGTATCCACCCTATCAATGGTCCCGATTTGCTGACAGTCCTTGGACTCCTTTTGTCAAAGCGTTATCCCGGACATATATTGCGGGGGTGAATTAGATGATTCTAGCGGCAGAGGAAATTATCAGGGAGTATACCGAAAAGGGTTGCTGGCGCAAGAAGGAAACGCTGTTGGACGATTTCAGATTAAATGTCAGGTGGTTTCCGGGAAGAACCGCCCTGGTAGATCCGCCGAACAAGGAAGTTCTGGTCGGTCTGAAACCGGAAAGGGTTACCTACAGTGATCTCGGCAGGGCCGTTGACGCGATGGCTACAGCACTGGTAGAAATGGGTATTAAAAAGAACGATGTTGTGCTGGTCCAGCTTCCGAACTGCTGGGAACTGGCCATGCTTTACCTGGCCATAGGAAGGGCTGGCGCTATTTCATCACCTGTCCCCGTTCAGTGGCGGCAGAAGGAAATCGGGTACATCGCTTCTGTTACGGAGGCTAAAGCTTTTATCACCCTCAAGGAATTCAACCGGTTCCGCCACCTTGAGATGGCCGGGGAACTTAAAAATACGCTTCCCGGACTGGAACACGTTATTTCTTTGGAAGATGTCAAGAGAATGGCTGCAGGGCAGGAGGATCCTGGGAGGCTTGATCAGATAGAAATAGATCCCAACGATATCTTTTTCATTGAATGGACCTCCGGAACAGAGGCAGAGCCGAAAGGGTGTCCTATCAGCCACAACAACTGGTATGCCCTGAGCAACATGTTTCTCGTGCTTTATGAGTGCAGGATGGGAGATGTTATCCTATTGCCCGCTCCCTGTGTCAATATGTCCGCCACGGTTGCTTATCTGCCCTGGATCAGGATAGCCGGAACTCTTGTCCTGCACCACCCGTTTGACGGGGAGGTATTTATCCGCCAGATCATCGAGGAGAAAGTAAATTTTACCGGAATGGTTCCGGCAATGTTGATCATGATGCTTAAGCACCCTCGTGTGAATGAATTCGATTTTTCATCCGTCAGGGTCATGCTCACCGGATCGGCCCCCCCTCCCCCCTTCGCCATTAAAGAGTTTTACAAAAGGTGGGGCATAGAAATAATAAACAACTGGGGACAGAACGAGGGGACCAATCTTACCAGCGGGGCCGTTACAGGCTCGCTTGAGGACAGGATTAGCTTTCCGCAGTTCGGCAAGAAAGATGCACAGTGGCCGTTCGAGACCTTTTTCAAAGGTATTGAGACAAAGATTGTGGATACTGAGACCGGGAAAGAACTGACCACTCCCGGCCAGGTGGGGGAATTACTGTACAAATCACCCAGCGTGATGGCCTGCTACTATAAGCAACCGGAGATGACGAAGAGGGCTTTTGAGCCGGACGGGTTTTTCCATACCGGCGACCTTTTCCAACTGAGGGAGGGCAACTCTTTCAGCTATTTCGACCGCAAGAAGGACATCATTATACGGGGCGGATTCAATATCAGTGCGCAGGAAATTGAAAACATGGTGGTATCCCACCCGAAGGTGGCGGAGGCTGCCGCGGTGGCGATGTCGGACGAGATGCTGGGGGAAAAGGCATGTATCTTTGTTGTTACTGCCGGGGGCGAAACCGTGACCCTGGAGGAAATAACCCGGTTTGTCAGAGAAAAAGGGGTGGCGGTTTACAAATTGCCCGAGAGAATAGAGAGGATCGATGCCCTCCCGCGCAACCCCGTTGGCAAAATATTGAAGAGAGAGCTCAGAAACATCCTGGAGAAAAAGGTTGCGGAAGAAGAAGGAACCCGGCAGACTCTAACTGAATCGGTTGAGAAGGGAGCTATTGAACATGCCAAAGAATTGGGAATGGAACACCCCCAGACCTACCGGCAATCTGAGTCTTGGAAAGATCCTGAAGAACGTCGCTTTAGCCTACCCAAATAAGCAAATAATCGACGCAACAACAGGTACTGTACGCACCTACAGGGAGATGAACGAACGGGTTAACCAAATTGCCAATGGCCTACTGCAGTCCGGATGTAAAATGGGAGATTATATTACAGTTCTTACCCGCTGGAGCCTTGAAACACAGGAGATGTACTTTGCCTGTGCGAGAGCCGGGTTCATCATGATTCCCGTGTCCTATCGCCTGCTCCCGATGGAAATCGAAAATATCATGAAGTACGTTGGCTCTAAGGTTATTGTGTTCGAGCAGAAGTTCGCCGGTTTAGTGTCCCCAATCTCTCTTGACTTGAAGAAATACGTTATCGGAGAGCGGGAAGACGGATCGATTCCTTTTGAAGAGCTTTTCCGGTCAGAACCCACAGAGCCCCAGATCGAAATACAGGATGCAACACCCGTGACTTTAGGTTTCACTTCCGGAACGACCGGCACGCCCAAAGTGTTTCTCAGAACCCACTATGCCAACTTCAACAATCATCTTGGCTATGCGCTCATGTTTGATATGACCTACCGGGATATTGGCCTAACAGCCATTCCTCCTTTAACAGGAGTAACCTGGAACGCCGGACTCCTGCTAGCCAGGGCGGACTCCATTGTCATGGATTTCGATCCGATCAAACTCTTGGAGACCATTCAAAAGTACCAAGTTACCATTATCTATCTGGTTCCAGCCATGTACAAGGCTCTTTTGGATGTGCCGAACTTAAAGGAATACGACCTTAGTTCCCTAAGGGCCGTTGCCAGCGTCGGATCGTTCTTGCCCCTTCCCGTATTGGAAGGAATTAGAGAAGCTATCAATCCCAATGTCTATGATGCCTATGGTCTTCAAGAAGCAGGCTCTCTTTCGGTCATTAAGCCTGACATGAAAGTGTTGAAACCGAGCTCGGTCGGACCTCCGCTGCCAATGCAGGAAATCAAGATTGTGGACTCCCGGAACGTTGAACTCCCTCAAGGTGAAATCGGTGAAGTCAGCGTAAAAACTGCCGACGGAGCGGGCGAATATTGGGATAACCCGGAAAAGAGCAAAGAAAGTTTCAAAAACGGTTGGTTCTTAACCGGGGACTTAGGCAAGCTGGATGAAGACGGCTATCTTTATATCATCGGACGCAAAAAAGACATGATCGTCTCCGGAGGCTACAATGTTTATGCCACAGATGTTGAAGACATCATTCTGAGCAATCCTGATGTGGAAGATTGTGCAGTGATCGGCTTGCCTGATGAAAAGTGGGGTGAGAAAGTCACCGCCGTGATCAAATTTAAACAGGGGCGAACTCTTTCCGCATCCGAGCTGATAACCTACTGCAAGGAACGAATGTCTACCTATAAAGTACCAAAGTCTGTATTTTTCATAGAAGCAATTCCCCGCACATTGTCCGGCAAAGCCATGAAGTTTAAGCTGATTGAACGGTTCAAGGAAGCAAACCCAAATTGACAGAAAGTCTGAGCCGCACCTTATTCTGACCAAACTGGGATGAGGGAAACCGAAGTCTATAACCCGCAATATCGCCAATCGGCGGAGTCCTCTGACTTCGGAATAAGCAAAGCGAATTAAAGGTTGTAGCGTTTGAGCTTATCATAAAAAGCCCGGCGGGAGATCCCCAGAGCCCTCATGGCCTGGCTCCGGTTCCCGTTGGCCTTCGTTAAAGCCGACGCCATTAATTCCCGTTCTAGTTTACTCACGGCCTCTTTCAACCTACCGGAACCCTCCGGAACTGTGCCGGTATGTTCCTCTTCTCTGCGGAAGGGAGCCGGCAGATGTTGGGGATCAATATCCCTCCCGTCTGAGAGAATCGAAGCGCGTTCCAGAACATTTTGGAGTTCTCGTACGTTGCCGGGCCAATCATAAGCTTGGAGAAGGTTTAGAGTGCCCGGCGCCAGGGTGAGGAGCGGATTGTCGAACTGCTGACCGTATTTGTTCAGAAAATGTGCGGCAAGAGCCGGAATATCGTCCTTGCGCTCGCGCAGCGGAGGCAAAGACAGAGGTATGATATCCAGCCGGTAGTATAGGTCGCGCCGAAATGTTCCCTCCTCTATCATCTGAGCCAAGTCTTTGTTTGTGGCCGCAATCACCCGAATATTCAGCTTAATGGTCTTATTTCCACCCACCCGTTCAATTTCGCGCTCCTGCAGGACCCGGAGAACCTTGGCCTGCATGTTCAGACTCATATCACCAATTTCGTCAAGAAAAATCGTCCCACCCTGCGCCAGCTCGAATTTGCCCATTTTGCCGCCTTTTCTTGCTCCGGTGAAAGCCCCCTCGTCGTAGCCAAAAAGTTCGCTTTCGAGCAAGTTCTCCGGGATCGCCGCACAATTCACTTTGATCAGATGTTGGGATCGGCGCCGACTGCCGTTGTGAATGGCCCTGGCCAGGACTTCTTTGCCAACCCCGCTTTCCCCTAGGATCAACACCGTGCTATCGGTGCGGGCAACTTTTGCTGCCAAGAGCAGTGTCTCCCGCAGCCGACCGTTCTGCCCGATATACTCCTGGAAAGAGAATGGCAGAGCCTCCCGCTCATTGAGCTGCTCCTGCAAATAGTCCGCTACGCCTCGGGTATGCCGGAGTTCTTCAGTCAAGCGCACCACTTCGGAAACATTTTTGAAGACACCCACCGAGCCGATCACTGTATTCCCTTCGTACAGGGGAAAGGCGCTGCCTACCACGTCAATGCCCAGAGAACTCAGATACGACCGCCGGTTGTGAAGCACCTCCCCGGTTCGCTGTACTTGGGTGAGAGCCGCTTCAGGCTCGATCATGTCCAATCTGCGTCCCAAGACCTTTGACACCGGCACACCCAACATCTCCGCGTAAGCCTTATTGGCATAAACGATCGTGGTATCTGAATCAATCACTAAGACCACGTCGTGAAGCGTGTCCAAGATGTCAAACAAAATCTTCTGATTCCACTGGGTGATCACTTTACTGGTTACCGCATTCTCGCCAACCATCTTCGCACTCAACTCCTTGGGCAAACGTGTACCTTAAGTATACACCCAGTATAACACCGAGAAGCAGATCTCTATTTTCGGACGCTGAAAAAGTCACCGGAACACATTTACTGTGTGTTGAAAATCATGTTATAATGGTTAAAAGTGGTAATCAGGGGGGGGGGGAGTTGTCCGTGCATCTAGACGGGCAGACTATTGATGTTATTAATTTAAGCAAAACCAGTTTATGTCTATTTAACAATTGACCGAGGTTAAAAAGGTGTAGCCTTTGGGCTAGATTATTAAAACAGGGTATTATATTACTACTATAATTTTTGAAGGGGTTTTTATGGCAACAAAAGTAAAAATTAAGATTAATGATGCTGTTGAGTTGAGAGAGCAACTTGATCATATTTATGAAAATAAATCACAGATGGAGTTGGCTCAATGGGCCATAAATTTGGCAAAACATATTTTATCATTGGTTGGCTATGATTATGAAAATGAATCAATAATTATTGATGGCTTTGCCACAAATGAAAAATGGCAAATAGGTGAGGCACGTATGCATGATGTTAGGCAGGCTGGATTCAAAGTTCACCGATTGGCTAAAGAAACTACAGATGTTATTTTACAGGCTGCTTTACGTGTTGTAGGCCAAGCTATTGGAACCGGTCATATGAGAGAACATGCGATGGTTGCTTCTGATTATGCTGTAAAGGTAATAAACTTGAAATTTCCAGCTGATATGGAAGCAGTTAAATCAGAACGAGAGTGGCAGATCAGGGCAATGAAATAGTCCATTTATTCGTATTATGTATGTAGACACCTTTCTCCGAAAAAATCCTGTTCGAACTCATACTTCTTAGCATCACATCAAGGGGACCTCCGGATGTAATTCGTCCCCCAAACCCCCAGGATAATGAGAACCGCACCGGCCGCCTCCACCCAGCCGAAAGGATCGTGCTGAAAAATCACACCTCCGGTCACTGAAACCACCGTCGTCAAGTTGATCAGTGGCGCAGACTGAGTGACGCTTAAACGTGAGAGAGCGTAATTGAAGAGAAAAAAGGCTCCGACCGACGATAATACTCCTAGGTAAAGCACTGCCATCACAACGGCAGAGTGCCGCAAAGGAGCCAAATAGCCCAAAAGGTTCCCTTGCAGCGCAGCTTGCGCTAACCCGATAAGATTGAACAGGACGGCTCCTATCCACATCATGACATAGGTGATCTCCACTGGAGTAAAGCGCTGTGAAGATTTCTTAGACAAAATACTGTATACTCCCGTGGAAATGACCGCCAAAAACAGCGCCAAAACCCCCAAGAGATGTTCACCCAAAGAAAATTGTCCCTGAGCGCCTACAATGACGAAGACTCCCAGCACCGAGCAGCCAATGGAGACCATTTGCAGCGGCCGCATCCGCTCATGCAAGAAAATCGACGCCATGAGCGCGATGGCTACTGGGGCCAAGCCGATGATCATTCCCGCTTCGGAAGCGGTCGTCCATTTAACCCCCCAGGTTTCCCCAATGAAATAAAGGAAAGGCTGAACAAACGAGAGCACCAAGAGCGCGCCCAATCCTTTTCCCCGAAGGTTTATCTTCACAATCCTGAGAGCCATTAAGAGAGTTATGGTCAAAGCGGCAGCAGCAAAGCGGAGACCGAGTATCTGGAGGGGGAAAGTATAATTCAAGGCATCCTTCGTAAATAGAAACGATATCCCCCAGATGACCGCCGTTGTCATGCCAGCCACCAGTGGCAAAAGCAGCGCCGGTTTAGCCTTCAGGGTTGACGCCGTACCTTCCGTGAGATTCGTATTTACTTTCACATTCATTTTCACGCACCCATACCCTCAAATCTTTTTTTGACGGGGCCAAGCAGCGAACTTTCTTAACCTTCTCCTCTCTGACCGTCCTTTCTTTCTCTTCGCCCACCGCAAAAACCCTCCCTGCCCCGTTGCCGAAGCGATACTGGCACTCGCTCTGTCGTAGGTATTTCCGCCAACACCAACCGCTGCCCTCCTATCGCCGCGAAGATTTCTTAGCTAATCTACTCTGTATACCGCTGTGGAAATGACCGTCAAAGACAGCGCCCAAACCCCCAAAAGATGTTCACCACTCCTAGTCCCCGGCCCTCACCCATACCTCTTTCCCCCGAAAGACGATGCCCAGCTTGATGATTTTATGGATTCCCCGCTCGCTCAGTTCCCGCGGATATTCCTGCGCTTCGATCTGCTGTAAAGCGATCTCTGCGATCGGTTCCAAGTCCTTCACGTCCCCCTGCTCGACACTCTTGAACTCGATTATGATTCCCGCCCTGCCCGTATCCCGGGGGATGACCATGACATCGTAGCGTCCATACCCACTCTCGCGGTTGGATTTGATTTCATAATCAGGACGCAGCCCTACCAGGAGACCCAGCACAAAGGCGTGGTAGATTTTCTCCGGCACTTTTCCGCCCGTATCGAAATAGCTAAAGCTGCTTTGTACATATTCCCGGAAATGACCGGCAAAAACTTTGATCTGACCACTAATCAAGCTTTTTAACAGGGTCTTCAGAAACTCTGAATGGACAGAATCACTAAACCAGGATTTAACGATATCGCGATAAATCGTCTGAACTTCCCGATTGGGAATCGCCAGGCCGCAGATCATCTCTCCGTCTATGATATCCCGGCTTATAGGCTTGAGATAACCGGTGAAAAGCAGGAAGCTCCAGACGTTTTGGTCATTTTTGTCGACTTCGCCCATCGAGATGTTCTGATTAATGGTTTTCACCACTGGAGTGCCCTGCAAGAGGTCCTCCAGTTCCATCTGCAAATCAGGTCCACCGCGACTGATCAGGCGATGGACGATTTCGTTGTCACTCGTATTCACCCAATACGGTTGCAACCCCTCCTCCCAGTTCTGCGTATATTGCAGAACAGACCAGGGATTATACACCACGGTGTCGCCAAAAATATAACCGTTATACCAGTTGCGAACTTCCTCTATCTGGGGCCCTATGCCATAATAATTGAGTATCTCTTCGACTTCTGTTTCCATAAAGCCAAAATGCGTGCTGTAGGCTTTATTGACAATGGTCTGTACGGATAGATTATTCAGCCCTGAAAAAAGGCTCTCCCGCGCGACCCGCATCACTCCGGTCAACACCGCTTTTTCCAAATAATTATTGTCTTTCAACGCTGCGGTCATAAAGTTGCGCAGGAAAGAGATGAGCGGATCATAGTATTGTTTGAGATAGGCCTGCTGAATGGGCACGTCATATTCGTCGATTAGGATGATGGTTTTCTTTCCGTAGTGTTTGCTCAGAAACTCCGATAATTTCTTAATGCTACTGGCGTAATCCGCTTCACTGCCTTCCTCCATGCTAACCCGGTGAAAGTACTTCTTATCCATATCGCTCATAACGGGTGAATCCATCAAGTAAAGGTGCCGGTTATACTCCGTGTAGATTAACTGTACGAAGCTATCATAGGTTACGTTCCATGTATTATGTTTGAGATCCTTAAAGGTCAGATAGATCACCGGGTATTGCCCCTGTTTAGCCATGCAGACTGCATGCCGGCTGATTGCCAGGTTCTCGAAAAGTTCGCGATTATCCGGCGCTGATCGTTCCAAGAAATAGCGCAGCATGGACATGTTCAGGGTTTTGCCAAAACGGCGTGGACGAGGCAGGAGAATAATCTCCGAGCCATCCTCAAGAATATCTTTTATAAATAAGGTCTTATCGACATAGTAGTAATCTCCTGTGAGCATTTTCCGGAAATCACTGACGCCGATGGCAATTCTCTTCTTCATGGATTCAGCCCCCCTTATCATCACATCCTTATTTTCTATCTTACCCTATTTCTGGGAATAAGCAAAGCAAAATCAAAGCGTATGTCTCACCCGTTCAATTTCACGCTCCTGCAGAACCCGGAGGAGCTTGGCCTGCATGTTCAAACTCATATCACCGATCTCGTCCAGAAAAATCGTCCCAGCCTGCGCCAGCTCGAATTTCCCCATTTTGCCGCCAAGAGCAGTGTCTCCCGCAGACGACTGTTCTGCCCGATATACTCCCGGAAGGAGGAGGGCAAAGCCTCCCGCTCCTTGAGCTGTTCCAAGCATGACCAAAAAGACCAATACAAGACTAATATGTTCCAAATATTCTCAATGATCTGAACAGCATGTAAAATAGAACTGCCGAGCGAGCGTTTTTGGGGGGAGACAAAAAGTTTGCTTAGGCCGGGCCTTAGGGCCATTGAAATTTGATAAGGAGAGTGATGTTCGATGCGTAAACCCAGTAAACGTGCCGGTTGGCTGGGGGTTGCGGCGTTGTCCCTGACCCTCATTCTGGCAGGTTGCGGCAGCGCGGCCACGGGCCCGTCTTCGACCGGGAACTCGGCCGGCGGAACGATTAAAATCGGAGCCCCGGACGCCCGTACCGGCAGTCTGGCCAATGAAGGCAAGCTTGTCCACGATGGCTATACTCTGTGGCAGAACTTAATCAACAAGCAGGGTGGGCTGAAGGTCAACGGGAAAAAGTATAAGGTAGAGGTCGTCTTCAAGGATGATCAGAGCAATCCTACGAACAGCGCTTCCCTGACTGAACAAATGTATACTCAGGATGGCATACGCCTCTTCCTCAGTCCCTATGCTTCCCCCAATATCTTTTCGGCAACGACAGTGGCCGAACGCCACAAAGTTCCGATGATCGCGGCAGGTGGGGGCGCCAAATCGATCTTTACCCGCGGTTACAAGTACGTGTTTTCTTCTTACCCTTACTCTGGCGAGTATTTGGGCTCCGTACTGGACCTCCTTGCAACGAAAGGGATCAAAACTGTGGCCTTTCTCCATGCCGATGACCTTTTCTCCCAGGAAGCGGATCAGGGCGGTGAAGCCTATGCCAAAAGCCACGGTTTTGATGTGGTCTACTCAGCGCAGTACCCCAGCAACGCAACCGATCTTACCTCCCAGTTAGCCCAGATCGCTCAAAAGAAACCGGATGCCCTGATTGGGACCGGGCACTTTCAAGAAGCGGTCCTCCTGGTCAAGGAAGCGAAACAGATGAATGTTAACTTCAAAGCCATCGCTTTCACGGTCGGCCCCTCCATGCCTTCCTTCGCCAAAACCTTAGGTAAGGATTCCGAAGGAATCCTCGGCGCCAGCCTTTGGACTCCTGACCTTCCTTATAAAGACAGTGTCTTTGGCACGGCGGCCAATTACGCTAAGCTCTATAAGGAAGCCTTTGGCGTGGAACCCGATTACCATTCGGCCATGGCCTCAGCCGCGGCTGAAATGATGGGCCTGGCGATCGAAAAAGCAGGATCGACGAATCCGCAAAAAGTCAGGGACGCCCTCGCCAATCTGGGCACGGTGAGTCTCTTTGACGGAACGTTCACCGTCGAGGCCAACGGCAGCATTTCCGGCCTTAAGCTGCCAGTCATACAAGTTCAAAACGGCCAAACCGTCACTGTTTGGCCCGGCGATTTCAGCAAGAACCTCAAGGATATGCCTCTCCCGGCCTGGAATAAGCGGCAGTGAACCACAGCCGGATATGACTTCCTCCCCGCGTTGAAACACGAGGACTCCCAAGTTCCAGCACTCAGCTCCTGCTGAGTGCTGGACTGGCAGGCCGTACAAGTGACCTCTATCCTGACGTTATGTTTTTTGCTCAATCGGCGAAGCGAGGGCCCACTTCTCCAAGTGGGCCCTCCGTTGGCTAAGCGCTTTGAGCCCTTAGTTCACTTTCCGGAGGGATGAATGATGCATTTATGGCTGCAAATCATTTTGAACGGCCTATTGCAAGGTGGCATATTGGGCATTTCCGCTCTGGCCTTCTCCCTGCAATGGGGCGTAATGAACCTCATTAACCTGGCCCATGGCTCTTTTCAAATTTTGGCTGCCTATTTGGCCCTGGTTTTGCTCCAGCGCCTGGGTCTTGACCCCTTTTTGGCCATGCCCCTGGTATTTCTGATTTTTTTCGCCGGGGGCTATTTACTTCAGTTTGGCATCATCAACAGAGTTGTCAGCGGGAACCTTTTCATGACCCTCCTTTTAACCTATGGCCTGGATTTTGTCCTGGCCAATTCTATGATCCTGCTCTTTACAGCCGATTACAAATCAGTCAATACATCTTATGCCAACTCTTCCTGGCACCTCCTCGGCCTGCAGTTCCCGATTGTGCGCACTTTGGCCCTGGTCTTTCTCCTCATTCTCTCTCTCCTGCTCTGGCTTTTCCTGGAGTATACCCGGGCAGGCCGAGCCATCAGGGCGACTTCCATGAGTACGGAACCCGCCCGTCTGATGGGGTTGAGGATCCCGAAAGTCTACGCCCTGACCTTCGGCTTGAGCTCCGGCTTGGCGGCCGTCGGCGGCATTTTTTACGGTTTGAGCAATGCCTTCTCCCCGGCCGCGGGCGGGCCGCTGACGGTTGGGGCCTTTGTCGTAACCATTCTCGGCGGTGTAGGCACTTCTTGGGGACCTTTAGTCGGGGGAATTATCTTGGGCGTCCTGGACGCGGTGGGCTCGGTCATACTCGGGCCGACTTATGTCAATGTCATCACTTTCGGCTTGCTCCTGCTCATTTTGATTCTGCGTCCCAACGGGATCTTGGGGAGGGCGGCCGCATGAAAAACAAGTCTCTCATCATCGCCGTTCTCGCCCTCCTCTGCGCCTTCCTCTTGCCCCTGCTCACCAATGACTACATCGTTCAAGTCGCCACCGAGATCGCGATGTATGCCGCCTTAGCCGCCGGCTGGAACTTAATCGGGGGGATTACGGGCTACCCCTCCTTCGGCAACGTTGCTTTTTTCGGCCTCGGGGCCATGCTGGCCGGTGCTTTCTCCGTCAACTGGCATTGGCCCTATTGGCTGGCCGGCATTGTCGCCGTCCTGCTGACCGGCGTTTTGGGTTTTATTCTGGGCTTGCCCATCTTGCGCCTCAAGGGGCACTATTTTTCTATCGCTACACTCGCTCTGGCAGAAGCCACCCTGGCGATCGTGACCAACCTGCAGTTTCTGGGTGGAGGCAAGGGAACCTCCCTACCCCTGATCGGTTCTCCTTTGCTTTTTTACTACATCATGCTGGCAATTGCTTGCTTATCCGCTCTGATCACCTATCTTATCGTCCATTCCCAGTATGGCAATACTCTGCTGGCTATCAAATCGGATGAGTCAGCCGCCCAAGCCGTCGGCATTAACACGGTACTGGCCAAAAGTACGGCCTTTGCCCTCTCGGCTTTCCTTGGCAGCATGGTTGGTGTGGTCTACGCAATCTGGCAAAGTTATATCGATCCCCCCACTGTCTTTGAACCCGGAATCACCGTGCTCATGCTGGTGATGACCATGATAGGCGGAGCGGGAACAGTGGCAGGGCCTATTATAGGTGCACTGATCATCGGCATCATGACCCAATTGGCCATGGCAGTTTCTCAGAACGCCTCCTCCCTCATTCTTGGCTTAGCCATCATTGTAGTAGTCCTCTTCTTGCCCCAGGGCATCTTGGGATCCCATCGTTCCGGGAAAGGAGGAAAGCGTCCGGGGAAGCATTCCTTCTCTTGGCGCGGGTAAGATGACGATTTTACAAGTTGAGAACCTGAGCAAAGACTTCGGGGGGCTGCGCGTCCTGGAAAACATCACTTTCTCTCTGGCCGCCGGCAGCGTCGTCGGACTCATCGGCCCCAACGGCGCCGGCAAAAGCACCCTAGTCAACTTGATTGCGGGCGCGGACAGACCCACTGGGGGAGAGATTCTTTTTGCTTCCCGCCGCCTCGCCGGCCTGCCGGCGTGGCGCGTTGCACGTTTAGGCCTGGCCCGTACTTTCCAAATCACCCGCGTTTTTACCGACCTCAGCCTGGGTGACAATATCCGCCTGGCGGCTTGGACCCGGGGCTTACGTGGAAAAGGCCTGGAAGCGGAGGTGAGAAGGCTGGCGGATTTGACCGAACTCAGTGACAAAATCGCCAAGCCGAGCCGTGATCTGACCCTGGCCGATCAAAAGCGCCTGCAGCTGGCCCGGGCCTTGGCCCTGAAACCCAAGTTACTCCTGTTGGACGAGGTGATGGCCGGTTTGAACCCCTCAGAGTTGGATCGGGCCATTCAACTCCTAGCCAAGCTCAGAAACGAAGGAATCACGATGCTCGTCATCGAACACCTGATGCGCGTCATCATGAATATTTCAGACCGAGTGCTGGTGCTGCACCAGGGCAGCCTGATCGCCGACGGCCCTCCGGCGGAAGTTGTGGCTTCAAGCCAAGTTCAGGAAGCTTACCTCGGTCGACGTTATGTCCAAAATCGTTAATCTTCTAGCTGAAGAGGGGGGAGTTAGGTGTTTACAATTAAGGGTTTGACCGTCGGGTACGGTGATACAAAAGTCCTTTGGGACATCGACCTAGAAATTGCGCCGGGCGAAATCATCGCTTTAATCGGCGTCAATGGCGCCGGCAAGACCACTCTGCTCAAAACAATTATGGGCTTACTGTCTCCTCAAAGTGGCAGCATCAGCTATCGCGGCCACGAGCTCTCCGGACTGGACACACATTCTATTGTCAAACTGGGGCTTAATCTTACCCCCCAGGGTCGACTTCTCTTCACCGGGATGAGCGTGGAGGAAAACCTGCTCATGGGTGCTTACCTAAGACATGATTCGGATGTTGGCCGTGACCTCAAATACATTTATGATCTCTTTCCGCGCTTAGGTGAGCGCAGGCGGCAAAGGGCGGGGACGCTGAGCGGCGGAGAACAGCAAATGTGCGCCTTGGGGCGCTCCCTCATGTCCCGGCCCTCCCTTCTGCTTTTGGATGAAATGAGCTTGGGGCTTGCTCCCATCGTGGTCGAGATGCTGCTGGACTTGGTCGTGGAAATTCGCAGACAGGGAACTACCGTTCTCATCGTCGAACAGGACGTTGAAGAGGCCCTGCGGCGAGCCGACCGCGGGTACGTTCTGGAAGGAGGCCGCATAGCCATGTCCGGGCCGGCCCCGGAACTCTTAAATAACACGAGTTTGCGCATCGCTTATCTGGGTCTCTGACGTGCCAGGGGACAGAGGTCAGAAGCCGGACGCATCCACATGGGTTCACGGTATGCCCGGCCGAACGCTTTGAACCAGATTGCGGCCTATTTCCGCCTCCAAGTGCTCCCAAGCCGGGTTGAAAGCTTTTTGTAAGGCTTCCTTCTCACCCGGCGTCAAATGCCGGATCTTCACCTTGCCTTGTTTCTCCAGGGCTCTCAACTGCCGCTCGTTAACTTTTTGCGCTTCGGCCCGTTCCCAAACCGTCACTTCTGCCAGGGTATCCTGTAACACCTTCCGGACCCAGGCCGGCAGACTCTGCCAAAAGTCGGCGTTGGTCAGGACCACATAACCCAGATAGCCATGGTCACTCAAGGTCAGATATTTTTGCGAGCGGTCGAACTGCTGGGTATAGATGTTGGAGATCGTATTTTCCTCGCCGTCCACCAGACCCGTGCCCAAAGCTTTGCCCACATCGTTGAACGGCATAGGGTAAGCCTCAGCACCGACGGCGGCAAACTGATCCACCAATACCTGTGAAGGCATCACCCGAAATCTCAGCCCTCGAAAATCTTTGGGCTGGATCAGGGGACGCTTGTTATCGGTAAATTCCTTAAACCCGTTGTCCCACACGGCCAAGCCCAGCATTTTTTTCGTTTGCAGTTCAGCCAGCAATTTTTTCCCCACCGGGCCCGACATTAACTGATGAACATGACGCAAGTCCGGGAAGGCATAGGGCAAGTCTAACAGTTGCCAGTCCGGGAACAGACCGGAGAGTTTTGATGTCGCCGGAGCCAGCATCTGCACCGCTCCCCGCTTCAGCGCATCCAATTCCTCCCCGTCTTTGTATAAGGTCGAATTGGGAAAGACCTGGACTTCCACATAGCCGCCGGTCCTTTGCCTTACCAGGTCGGCAAAGCGCGAAGCCGCCAATCCTTTGGGCGAATCCGCCGCTGTGACATGTGAAAACTTGATGACAATTTCCTCGTTTTTGGCCACCTGCTGATGATCCACCACCCGTGGGGCGCAGCCGGACAGGCTGAGAATAAACGCCGAAAACAAGACAACCGTCCAGGTAAAAATACTCTTTTTGCGCACGTTATCGCCCTTCCTGATTTTCCGACCTACCCTACATAAAAACTTACCCTCGGTTGCGTTCTGTCAGCCGGTATTTGTTCAGTGGCCTGCCAATAGTGCCGTAACGGCTCTCCAGCCAAACTTTTCCGTTCTTCTCCAGATACTCCAAATAACGTCGGGCCGTGACCCGCGCCAGCCCTATCCCCTCGGCAACTTCTTCGGCGGACACCTCTCTCTTTTCTTGCGCCAGAAAAGCGAGAATTTGGCGCAACGTGACCTGCCTCAGGCCTTTAGGCAGTACATTCTCCTCCGGCCGGCACTCATCACCGCTCTTGCGACACCAAAGGCTGTCTAAATCGCCCTGGTCCAGTGTGCAGCGGGAAGCCATTTTTTCCGTGTACTCCCGGTATTGGGCAAGCGCGCGGGCAATCCGTTGAAACTTAAAAGGCTTGATGATGTAATCAACCACGCCCAAACGCCGCAATTCTTGTATGGTATCGGCGTCGTGAGCCGCCGTAATCATAATCACGTCGGTGGGAAGATCTTCGAGACGGATGCGTTTCAGTACCTGCAGGCCATCGAGATCCGGTAAGTAGATGTCCAGAACGGTCAGGCGCGGACGCAGTGACTTGACCAACTCCACAGCTTCCCGGCCGGACGTCGCCCTGCCGGTAATTTTAAACCCCCCCACCCTGGTGACAAATTCCGCGTTGACCGCCATCACCATAGGATCATCCTCCACCAAAACCAGCTCGATTTCCTCCGGCATCCATATCACCCCCATATCCACCTGTCTTCACTCCCGCCCTTCTCTGTTAGACCAGACTAGGGGAAGCCTGATCAAAAACCGGGTTCCCCAATTTCCGGTTTCCACCTCCACCCGGCCTGCGTGACTTTCCACCGCGTGTTTTACCAGAGCCAGGCCAATCCCATGACCATCCGTATCCTTCCTGCTAAAGCCCCGTTCAAAAATGTGTTCGAGATCTCCGGGCGCGATTCCCGGACCCGTATCTTCCACAGAAAGGACGAGTTCTTCTTCACTTTGCTTAATCAGGCAGTGAACCTCGCGCAGGGCCCTTCCGCTCACCGCTTCCAGCGCATTCTCGAGCAGATTGCCCAGAATGACCACCAAACCGCTCCTTTCCATCTGGGGAAGCTCCCCCACATTGGATTCCTGATCGAAAATCAACTGGGTTTTCAGCTCTTTGGCCCGGTTGTACTTTCCGAGCAAAAGTCCGGCCAAAGCGGGATTGCGAATTCTCCGGCTGAGAAAGCGAGTGATTTCCTCTTGTTCCTCGGTCGTCGAGAAAATATAATCCACCGCTCTTTCGTATTTGCGCAACTGAATCAACCCCGCGATCGTATGGAGTTTGTTCAATGACTCGTGATTCTGGGCCCGCAATGCTTCGATAAACGTTTTCACTCCGGTTAGTTCTTCTGCCAACTTATTGAATTCCGTCTTGTCCTGGAAGGTAATGGCCGCGCCCGCCACCTTATCACTGACCACGATGGGCAAAAAGTTGGCCAGGACCGGATTTTGATTTAACATCAGTTCCTGATTGAGCTTTCCTTCCCCGCTCAGGACGGTCTCTTTCAAGCCGGGAACCGCTACAACCTCATCCAGGGGTCTGCCGACGCTGTCCGCGGGAGCGCCGGTAAGGCGTTGAGCCTCCCGGTTGAAGATGGTGACGATCCCTTCCTTATCGATGGCGATAACCCCTTCCGCCATCGCTTGTAACACGGCAATCCGTTCCTCAAAAATTCTGGCGATTTCCGGAGGTTCCAGACTAAACATATTCTTCTTAATATTCCGAGCCAGGTAAAAAGATCCGGCCAAGCCCAAGGCCACCCCCACCAAGAGAGAGGAGTAGAGTTGCAGGCGCAAGGCCTGCAAGGCTTCGCTGACTGTGGGAACGAGAATCCCAACCGTAACAACCCCGACTTGGCGTGTGCCTTGATCAGCCATAACCGGAACGAAAGCGCGGATAGAAGGCCCCAAAACTCCGACAGCCTGGGACAGATATTCCTTGTGGCGCAGGGCCGGCCCTTCGTCTCCGTCGGCAAACAGTGTCCCTATGCGGTCCTGAAGCGGGTGAGAATAGCGCACCCGGTTCATGTCGAAAACGACAATGTATTCCACCCCCGTAGCCAAGCGAATGCGCTCCGCAATGGGCTGAATGACTTTCCAACCCCCGGGCTTTCCCAGGTTGTCCTGGATTTCTTTCAATTCTGCCACCGTACGCGCTATGGCCATCGCCCTCAGGCCGATTTCTTGCCGGGCCGCTTCGGTAGTGCGCTCCACAATCATCCCGCCGGCCGCGAGGATCGACAATAAAACCAAGCCGAACGAGAGGAGGGCGATTTTTGTTCGCAGCTTGAGTTGAACAATTTCCATTTTTTCACCCGGACCCTCATTAAACCGTCGCCCCCGAGCAAGCCGGCGCACTTTAGGCAAAACCGGGTGGCTATTCCGCCGGTTTGGGAACAAAACGGGCGAGTTCCCCCCGAATCGCGGCGGCAACTCTGTCAACCGGTTGGTTGCCGTCAATGACCGCCACGTTTTCTCCCCGCGCCAGAGCACGCTGTACCAGTCCGTCGAATTTTCGCAAAACCTGTTGCAAGGTTGTCTCCTGTTCAAAAAGTTCCGTCCGCAAACGGGACTTTTCGATCCGGCTCAGACTGATTTCCGGGTCCACCCGGATAAAGAGAGTCAAGTCAGGGGCCATAGCTTTCGCATTGACGCTTTCCAGCCATTCCTGGGTCAACTCCAGTCCCTGGTAGGCCAAAGACGACCAAAGATAACGATCGCAGACGACATCGCCGCCCCGGGCCAGGGCCGGTCGGATTTGCTGGGCCAAGTGATCCAGACGATCGGCCGCAAACAAAAGCGCCAGCTCCGCTCCGCCCAAATCCCTGAGCCTCTTGCTCAACGCTTGGCGAATCAAAGACCCCACAGGCCCGTCTGACGGTTCTTTGGTCACCAGCACCGCACGCCGGTTGAGTTCCTCAAGCCAGCGGGCTGTTAGCGCGGCTTGGGTCGTGAGGCCCGAACCGTCAATTCCCTCGAGCACTATAAAATGTCCCCGCATCTGTCCACCCCTCGCTTTAGATATCTTTCACCGTTATTTTCTCCCTTAAAGCGCCGATTTCCTCCCTCGCCGCAAAGTCTTGGCTTAATTTCTTCCCATAAAGTTAAGGGGCAAGTTTCAGGAACCCGCCCCTCTTTTTCTGGTCTCAGCCGCTGTTCATCAATACGACATTTATCAATACAACGTTCATCAATACTAGTTCATCAATACTAGTTCATCAATACTACGGTTAGCAACACCATTATAATCTATCCTAAAGCCATCCACCCCCGCAGACGGCGTCAACCTCCTGCCACAACCTTGTCCACCGCTCTAAAATCTATGTATTCCTAACTGACCTTGCTCATGACTCTTAATTTGTCCGCAAGCAGGGCCACAAACTCGGAATTAGTCGGCTTTTGCCTCTCTATATTCATGGAGTAGCCGAAAATCCTCTTCAAAGTCTCCGTGTGCCCCCGCTCCCAAGCCAACTCAATCGCATGGCGGATACCCCGCTCCACTCGGCTGGGAGCGGTATCGTATTTCTTGGCAATCGCGGGGTAGAGTTCTTTCGTTACGGCTCCTAAAAGCGAGACGTCTTCGACAACCATCAAAATGGCGTCCCTGATGTACTGATACCCTTTGACATGGGCCGGAATGCCTATCTGATGCATCATGGATGTCACCTCGGCACCCAAATTCAAACCGCTTCCCACCGAGGTCACTGCCGGGGCCGTCGAAGTAAAGGAGGCCGAAATCACAGGAGCTTCCTGAGTTAAAGCCCGGATCCGTTTGCCCAAAATCTCTAAATCGAAAGGTTTCAAGATGAAGTAGTCAACTCCCATCATCATGGCCTGATGGGTCAGTGATTCCTGTCCGAAGGCTGTCAACATGATAATTTTTGGCCGGCTGGCCATGGCTCTGGCGTTGATCCGCTCCAAAACTCCCAGCCCGTCCAGGCTGGGCATAACCAGGTCTACAATGATCAGATCCGGGTCGTGCGCTTGAATCATGTCCCAAGCCTCTATCCCGTTGTAAGCCAGACCCACAACTTGCAGGTCTTCCTGAGTCTGCAAATAGCCCTGCAACATCTGGCAAAGACTGTGGTTGTCGTCCGCGACAATGATTTTTACTTTCTTACCCATTCCGTCATCATCCCGCCTTATGTAATTAATTCCGGATTATTCGTGAACATCCCCTGTTCCTCTCCGGTGTTTACATTATACTTTAGGTCACATGTCGAAATCGTAAAAAATAAGTAAGCCTTGGCGGGATGGCTTTTGCTCCGGATACGGTAAACGCTCACTTTTTTTGGTTATTAATGGAAAATAACTTTCGCGTTTTTCTGCCTTGTTTTCCCTGCCCGGGAAAATAAGCCGGAATGATGTGGTATATTATGGGATTTAGTCCTTGGTTGCTAAAAGCCGTTGGACCACCACCACATCCTGCCAGCGACCGAATTTCCAGCCGACCTCCGCATAGCGCCCGACCTCCGCAAACCCATGCTTGCCGGCCAGAGCCAGGCTGGCGGTATTGCTCCCGGAAATAAGCCCCAGCAAAGTATGATAGCCGATCCGCCGTGCTTCCTCACACAAGTGTTGCAACAGCACGTGCCCGAAACCTCTGCCTTGGAATTCCGGGGCCAAATAAAGTGAGAACTCTCCGCTCAACCGGTAGGCCGGCCGTGTATGAAAGGGAGACAAGCTCCCCCAACCGGCAATCGTTGAGCCGGTCACCAAAACAAACAGGGGATAGAACTCATCTTGATGCGAGGCAAACCAGTCTTGCGCCTGTTTCGGACCACGGCATTCAAGATCAAAGGTCGCCACGGTGTTTTCCACCGCCCAGTTGTAAATAGCATTGAGGCGTGGCAGGTCATCTTCCCGAGCTAAGCGAACGATCAGAGGCTGGCCGTTCGCTTTGGTCTTTCCATCCATAAGTGCCGCTTCCTCCCCCTTGCGCCAGCGACTGGGGAATTCCCCAAGTCTGCTCGATAGTCCCCGGTCTTGGAGAAACGCAGCCCAAAACCCACGGTTTCGATCGTGCGATGAAGGCGACTTTTCCGCGCATATATGTTCTCTTCCGTCTGACAGTATTATAACAAACCTACGGGAAAAAATCAGTCCCCAAGCCGGCCCCGCTCAGAGAGCCATCGGCCCCGGGGGTCGGAGTTCAACCGTGAGCCCGCCTAACCGTATATTTGCTTTCGCTCAGGGAGAAAATATATTGGATACTCGCCTTATGTTCGGGTACTGAATCACTCCAAAGGAGGGCCTGAAATGATTGCCAAAGTAGACAAAGGCACCTGCATCGGCTGCGGCGCCTGTCCCTCGATTTGCCCTGAAGTATTCCAGATGGAGGATGACGGACTGGCGACGGCTTACGTCAACCCGGTGCCGGAAGCCGTCGAGGGCACAGCCCAAGAGGCCGCGGACGGCTGCCCAGTCGAAGCCATCACCATCGAAAAGTGAAAACGCCGGGGAATAGACCCTCTTAGGCCAACCATACCCGCCCCCAAGCGCGGCGTAAGGATAACCCCGGTTGTAGAGCCGGGGTTATCCTATTTAGCCAAAGCCCGGCTCACCCGTTGGCGAAGTTCATCCAACCCCAAACGGTCCAGCAGCCGTCCCAAGCGTTCCTGGGGCTTGGCCCTTTCTTTGTAGTATTCCATCACAGCCTCTACCGCGGGAAAGCGTTCGTTTTCCCGCAGATTTTCCCAGAGCAAATCAGCCAAGCGCGGCTTCACTCCACCGTTGCCCCCCACGTAGAGATGGTACCCCTTGCTTGTTCCCATGAGCCCCAAGTCAACCGTGGCAGAGTCTGTGCACTTATTGGGGCACCCCGCCACCGCAATCTTAAACTTTGAGGGTAAGGGCATACCGTGATAGCGTCTGTCCAATTCCATACCAAACGTGAGCGTCTCCTGCAGGCCGCGTTTACAGAAAGTGTTCCCCGGGCAAACCTTGACGCTGCGTACGCAAACACCGGCCGCGTGGCCCGGGTCCATCCCGAGATCCGCCCAAGCCTTGGGCACGTCTTCCGGTTTCAAACCGACGATGGCGATGCGTTGCGCTGTGGTCACTTTTAGGGCAGCCGCCTGGTATTTCTCCGCCACATCCGCAATCTTGCGCAGAATGTCGGGAGTGGCTACGCCCGCCGGAATGTGCGGCGCGATGGCATAAGTCTTCTTATCCATTTGCAGAACCGAGGCCTCCGGTTGGGCGTTCGCCTTTGCTTGCGCGGACATCTCCCCCTGCTCGACCTCATTGACCCTGGCTAAAAGGGCTTGGGGATCAATCCCGTGCATCTGGGCCGCGTTGCCGAGATTCTCTTTAATGGAGAAAGGGCAGCCCAGACAATGCAAGCCCATCTCTTGCATCGCGTCAACCGTCTTCGGATTGGCCGCCATAATGTCCTTTAAGGTCATGTCCAAAGTAAAGCGCATTTCAACCCCCTATCCGTGAATGAGCGTCGGCAAACAACGCACACACACAGTCTTTTCTTCACCCTGATAGACATATTTGAGCACGGGGGTGAGTTCACTGGTCGTCCCGCAATGCGAGCACTCCAGTTCCGGTGCCTCTTTTTTCTCTTCAGCCATATGACGCGCCTCCTCCCTGATTACAGACTTACTGTAACATAGATCCCCCAACCTCTCTGTGACTTTCACCACACCACGGTGTGCTTTTCATCATAGGTCTCCATGCGATAGACCTCTTTACGGCCGGCATCCCTGTCATCAGTGTGAGCACGACTCCGTCAAAATATACTTGAACCACCAAAGGGCGGTGCCTTTCGTTTCACTTCCCTCAGGCTTTCCCGGTAAGAAAAGATAAACAACAAAAGATCCCCCCGGAGGGGGATCATATCTCTGCTATGTTCGTGGATTCGAATCACCGTACGGGCTTGAAATCGACAATCCGCCACTCCTCTCCCTGAGGCTCCAGGACAAAAGAGTATGTTCCGGCTTGCACCGTGTGGGGCGGAGACAACCAAGAGACCCGCACATCAAGAACCCGACCATCCGACGTGTTTAGGAACTCCACGTTCCGCAAAGAGAGTAAAGGGTTCTTCTCCACCCGTTGAATCCAGGTCCGGAGTTCGGCTGAGTTCCCCCCGGCGAACATCTCCTTGGCTGTCACGATCTCACGGCTATCCATGAGATGCCAAAAATGTTCGACCGCCGCCCGCGGAGAATCGGCATACGCCGGGTGGGCCAGAGCCGACATGACCGTCTGCGGCGATTTCCAAGCCAGCGTCCCAGCCAGGCAAGCCAAGGTGATAAGCAATATCCACAGGTTTCTGCTGCGTTGCATGTTTTCCCCTCCTTCGGTATTACTATTTTAGAGGGGAAATGACGGTTTCATGACTGCTTATCCGAAAACTTTTCTCAACATGCTGAGTAGAAATTCCGGCAGCCTAATGTAATATATCCTCACCATTATCCCCCCTTTCCTTAGAATATATGTCAATCATGGTTTTATCAGAAACTCGCGCGAGACTCCCTCGGCCTCCGACCATGCGGGCATGGATCCACTATATTATATTATATTGTCTTGTATAGCCTGATATTGTCTTATATAGCCTGCTTTGTCCCCTTAGCCAAAATTATACTGTTTCACAGTTTCCTCCAGTTGGGCCACCAGCTTCTTCTCATCCTCAGTCTGGGCCGTAAAATAAAGGCGTCCTATGATGGATGAAATGATTTTTAAGACATCTTCCACGACCAACGATTCCTTGACGGCCAATTGGGCACTGGTTTCAATGAGCGCTATGCCGAACTGGTGCCCCACACCGTCACTCATCATTTTCGTGCAGGTTTTGCCCAGAAGGCGCATGACCAGCGATGCTTCCTGGGCATCGAGTTGACGGATGGCGTCGATGGTCGTGCTCAATCCCTGAACCATGCGCAGCCCGACGTTCGCCCAACTGACTTGTTGATTCTCCATCTTCCATTCCCCCTTACCGCAAACACTCTTCGTGCGATACTATATGCCCGCGGCAGGTGACGGGTGAATTGTCCCTTATTTATCACACTGCGACGCCAGTTTTCTTATCCTACCGGATACTTACACTGCCTGATAGGACAAACAAAGGAGGGGACTTTCCCCTCCTCTTTTCGGCTCAACCTCAGTGGCCGCCGCTTTTTCCGGCCGCCTCACTCCTATATGTTACGCGATATTCAGCTTTT
This sequence comes from Peptococcaceae bacterium CEB3, assembly GCA_001029295.1. GTDB lineage: Bacteria > Bacillota > Desulfitobacteriia > Desulfitobacteriales > Desulfitobacteriaceae > Acididesulfobacillus. The sequence goes on from LDXJ01000056.1 coordinate 46,442, forward strand.
TGGTCACGCGGTTGCCGCCCGTGGCTCTCGGCCTCCGCTCACGGGTTAGAGCCGCCGCACTGCGAGAACCCCCATAAACCTCCTGCTCACTATTTCCCCAGTTTAGGCACTTTAAACGTAGACACCATAAGAAAAGAAAGTATGAGGAGACTCGCCGGGTAAAGAAACCAAGGGAGAAATTCATTAAAAAACATCAGCAAAGCCATAAAGCCGCCGGCAAAAGTGATGGGAACGCCGATAAAATGAGTTGAGATATTCATGACATTAAACCGGGCCAGCCTAATGGCCCCGCACAAAGCGAAAACCGCGGCAATAAGAACACCCCAGAGTCCCAGATTGGAACGCAGGAAGACCGTATAGATCAGGATAGCGGGGGCGACCCCGAAAGAAACCAAGTCACTGAGCGAATCCAATTCTTTGCCAAAGTCCGAACTGACCGCAAGTTTGCGGGCCACCTTGCCATCCATGCTGTCCATAAGAACAGAAAGTAAGATCATCCCGGCGGCAAAATGGAAATGCCGATCTATTGTCCAAATTAGGGCCGCGAAGCCGAAAAATAAGTTCAAAAGGGTGAATATGCTGGGAATCACGCGGGCATTCAGAGGCCTGTCACTCATCAATCCTTCACTCTCCCCAAAATAGTAGTTCCGCCGCGTACTTTGTCCCCTTTCTTTACCGTCACCTCCACATAGGGAGGGAGGAACAGTTCTGTGCCCGATCCGAACTTGATCAGGCCGAAACGCTCCCCTTTAGCTAAGACGTCTCCCTCCTTTACCCAACAGACAATTCTTCTTGCCACAAAACCGGTCACCTGCGTGACCAAAACACGTAAATGGTCGTTTTCCAAACCGATGAAATTCTTCTCATTGAGCTCCGAGGCGTGGCTTTTAAAAGCCGGCAACATTTTCCCGGGCCTGTAAGCGCGGTACACCACCCGGCCCGCCATCGGTGCGCGATTGACGTGAACATTAAACAAACTGAGAAAGATGCGGATACGAATACTTTCCCCCTGAAGGAACCGGTCTTCGAGAACTCTTTCCACATCCATCACCACCCCATCCGCAGGTGCTAGTAAAGTCGATTCGCCCGCGGGGACGCTCCTGGCAGGATTGCGAAAAAAATAGACCACGAACAGGAAAAGCACCAAAGGCAAAATGACCAGCCAAGGCCAAACGAAATAGGCCAGAACCCCAAACACAACTAAAACAAATAGATAAAACCAACCATCCCTGGAGATGGGGTACTGTTTCACTGCAGATAACCTCCTGTTTTCTCACTCTGTCAGCGCCGGCTTACCGCCACTTGTACCCGTACCACCGAGCATACCCGCACCGCCGATTATACCCCTATCGGGAGCCGGCCCGAACCCGTTCTCTTTTCTTTCAGACCCCTCTTTGCGTGTCCCAGTTTCAGAGCCCTCTATGCGTGTCCCAGAGCCGCACCGCCTTAAGTGTACCATCTTTAGGGGCATTAGGAAAGTCTCCACCCCCCAACCAAGCTTCGAGCCTGCGAATTATTTGTTGCCGGTCCCCGCGCACATGGGTTGCCACAGGCAGGGAAGACAGAAATAATCTGCCGTAACTCTTTTCCGTGATCCGCGAATCGAGAAGGACTACGGCCCCGCGGTCATCCCCGGAACGAATAAGGCGGCCGAAACCTTGCTTGAAACGAATAATTGCCTCGGGCAGAAACAAGTCGCGGAAAGCGTTCTTCCCTTGTCTTGCCAAGAACTCAGCTCTGGCTTCCATCAAGGGTCTGCCCGGGGGACAGAAAGGCAGTTTTACCAAAATGACACAAGAAAGGGCCTCACCGGTAATGTCTATCCCTTCCCAAAAACTGTTGGCGCCCAGCAAGACACTCTGCGGGTTGCGCCTAAACTCCTCCAAAATGGCGCTGCGCGCTCCGTCGATCCCCTGTCCCAAGGTTTCAATGCCGACCCGCTCCAATCGCTCCCTCAACGCCCGGTTCGTCGCCCTCAGAAATTGATGTGAGGTAAACAGGACCAAAGTCCGGCCACCCATGCGGCGCGCGATTTCGGCCGTGAACTCAGCCACGTCTTCGGGTAAAAACCCCTCATAGCGTTTGCTGTCCATCAGTCCTTTGACGATGTAAAACTGCATTTGCCGGTCATAATCAAAGGGAGAATCCACGGTGAGCGTGGCTGTCGCCGTTGCCAATCCCAACTCAGTCAGGAAGTGTGCAAAAGAGCCCGCAATACTCAAAGTAGCTGAGGTCAAAATCGCCGCATCCAACCGGTCAAACAGTTTCTCCCGCAGAATGGCGCTGACGTCGACCGGAGTGCTTTTCCAGACCGGAGCAAATGATTTCTCCAGCCAAATCACCCGTCCGCTTTCCTCTACATCCATGCAAGTCGACAAATCGGCCAGAAGGCTCTCGATCAGCCTGAAATTTTCGCCCAGTTCCGCCCGCAGTGTCTCCAGTTCTGAGGCCTCCTCCCGCTCCGTCAGGTCCTGCAGGGCCGCGAATGTCTGGCCGAGATCGCCCAAACGCCCGCTCAAGTTCTCCGCTTGCACCTTTAAGACCCCCCACCAATCCTCGCTTTTATGAGATGGAACCAAGCGTAAGGACTGGTTCTCGCCCAAAACACCGGCCAGCAGTTGAAACAGGCCGCGCGCCTGTTCCCGGACAGAAGCGCATTGACCCGGGACATCCTCCAACCGCAGCGCAAAACGTTCCCAAACCCCGTGAGCCAGAACGGAGTAGCGGGAAGAGTTGGCCTTGATGCCGGCATAAAGGCAGGGGCCGCCCGGGCGATGGATGCCGTCCAGCATGCGGCTCACTTTTTCCAAGCTGATTTCCGTTCCGAGATGCTCCAAAGCCGAGCTGTAGAGGTGATGCGCCTCATCCACCACCGCGTAATGATACTCGGGCAGAACATTGCCCCCTGTTTTAATGTCAGAAAAAAGCAAGGAGTGATTAATAATCAGCAGGTCGGCGTCTTCCGCCCTTTGCTTGGCTGTCAGAAAAAAACAAGTTCCCGAGTGGGGGCAGCGGGCATAATTACAGGTCTCCGCGTTAATACGCGGCCAGAGGCGGCGAAACCCGGGGCTCTGCGGCAGCTCCTGAGCATCCCCCGTTTCTGTTTCCCGCAGCCAGGTCAGGATGCTCAAGCCCGCTATTCGTTCTTCCGGGGACAATTCTCCCGGGTTTTGGCTGAGGATTAACCAGTTACGCAGGCAGAAATAATTGTTCTTCCCTTTCAGTACCTGGCTGCGAAATGAGAAAGGCAAAGTTGTTTCCAGGATGGGCACATCCTTCCTGGCCAATTGTTCCTGAAGAGGAATGGTGTGGGTGGCGATAATCACCTTGTGTCCTGTCTTCTTGGCCCACCAAAGGCTTGGAGTCAAGTAAGCCAGAGACTTGCCGGTTCCCGTCCCGGCTTCGATCACGACGTGTTCAGAACGGACCAGAGACTTTGTGACCTTCTCGCCCATCACGACTTGGCCGGGCCGGCTTTCGTATCCCGGCAAACCCTGGGCCAGGCTCCCCGAAGCTGACAGGAACCGCCCTACCCAATCCGCCGCTTCGGGAATTTTGCCCTGGGGTTTGGTCCCGGGAAACAACGAATCCCGCGCCTGTTCTGGCCGCCAATCCGTGCGAATGGGGCGGTCAGGAAAGCGGTGACGCACGGTCCTCTCCAGGGAAGCAAAGAACCCTCTTCCGGTCCAGCCTTCCAGCCAAACCGATGCCTGCCTGAATAGGCTCAAGTCATATTCCAGTCCTTTTTGCCAACACGCCTCCAAGACCTGCGCGGCCACCCAGGCATCTTCTTGGGCCCGGTGCAGCCGGCCCTTCGTGTCCAGATGCAGTTTTTCAGCTATACTCGCCAAGCGATAGTATTTTAAGGACGGAAAAAAAATGCGTGAAAGGTCTAAAGTGTCCCAAACCGGGTTATCTAGATGCACTTTCAGTCCGTGCTCCAGCATATTTATATCAAAGGATAGGTTATGTCCAACCAGCACGGAATTGCCGAGAAAAGCCAAAATCTCCTCTCTGTGTGCGGAGAGAGAGTCCGCCGTTTCCAACTCCTCCCGAGAAATCCCTGTGAGGCGAAGCACCCGCTCGGGAACAGGCCGGGCCGGACGCGCGAAAAAGTGCAATACCTCCGGCGAAGCATCTTCCCGGACTCTCCAAGCCGCAAATTCGATAATCTCATCCTGGTTCGGATCCAGCCCGGTTGTCTCAACATCAACCGCCACAATTTCTTCCTTCAAAACATGTCGACCCCTCTCCTGCTGACATTCTACACATTTTCCGGCCCCGCCGCAATGAAAAGGAGGAGTTTGGCCATGCCCGGCGAATATACTTTAGTGTGTGCTTGCGGAATGGGACATGGAAGAAAACATCAGTGGAGATACTAATACCGGCCTCAAGTTCTGAGGACGAAAGAAGGTCATGCCATTTGCAACATCTCCGACGCGTTTTCCGGTTGCTTGTACCCCTTGTCATCGCCGCATTCATTCTTTCCGGCTGTGCCAACCTGCCGTTTCTTTCGGCCGACGGCACTTATTCTATCCTCAAGGTAGCCGCCGACGGCACCAGCCAAGCCTCCCCCATCAAACTTCCCTGGAATGCCAACACCGCTGTCTTGCATAAGCTATTGCTTGAAGCGTCTTTTACAATTAGCGACCTGCACAGTGACGCGACGTCTAGCGATTCAAACTCGGCTTCCGTTTATCTCATGTCCGTTTTTCCGCACAGCAAGTCCATGACTCTGAACATTGACGGTATAACCATGGCCGTGGATGTGCGGTCTATCCAGGTGGAGGTTCAAGGCCCGGATGTCGGGCGTGTGATCTTAAACAAATCCTGGGCCTTGCAGGGGATTTCCGACCCGAATCTGACCCCAGCCTACCTTGACTTCCTCAAGATGCTGAAGACCCAATCCGCCGTCACGCCCAAGACTTAAAACTATATTGTCATCTGAGACAGTGAGGAAGGATCTCGCAGACGTGATTTTTATTTTAGACAACTTTGATTCCTTCACCTATAATCTCTACCAGTATTTTGGCCAAATCGGCGAGGAAGTCACCGTCCGCCGGCGGGATATTTGTACTTTGAGTGAAATCGAGGAATTGCGCCCCGACCTGATCGTCCTGTCTCCCGGACCCTGTACCCCGAATGAAGCACAACTTTCCCTGGAAGTGATTCGCACCTTTCAGGGCCGCATTCCCATTTTGGGAGTCTGCTTAGGCCATCAGGCAATCGGACAAGCCTTGGGTGGACACGTGATCCGTGCTCACTTTCCGGTCCATGGCAAAACCTCGCTCATCCATCACGATGGGCTCGGTGTTTTCAAGGGACTTCCCAACCCACTGCAAGTGACTCGCTACCACTCTCTGGTTTTGCAACGTTCTACCCTTCCCGACATTTTACAGGTCACGGCCGAAACGGAGGACGGGGAAATCATGGCCGTCCGCCATCGCACTCTCCCTCTCGAAGGCGTACAATTTCATCCGGAGGCCATTCTGACGGAAGCCGGTCATAAGTTACTGCAAAACGCCGTCTCGGATGCCCGCGCTTGGCAGAGAAAGGCAGGGCCGGCGGACCGCCAAACAGTGTGGCAAGTAAGGCCTTTTGCCTCCGATCTCCCGCCTCACCGGCTGCTCGACGCTTTCCGGGACGCCCCTTTGCCCTTTTTCTTGGACAGCGGCGAAGATTATCCCGGCTTGGGCCCTTATTCTTTTCTCGGGGCTTTTCCTTTCCTTCAAGTAACCGCCCATAGGGACGAGGTGGAAATCTGCCGGCCCGAATCGGGGGAACGCTTCCTCTCTCTGCCGCCGTCCAAAGACGCTCTTGAGGTTCTTGACCGGTTTCATGCCATCCTGCGCGTGCCGGATCAGGCGCCTTTTCCTTTTGCCGGCGGGGCCGTCGGTTTCTTCAGCTATGACTTAAAAGATGCTTTGGAGGACCTGGCGCAAAAAGCTGTCGACGATCTCGGACTTCCTCTTTGGAGCTTTGCTTGGTACGACGGAATCCTGGTCTACGCCCATCATCAAAACCGTTATTTTTTGGCGGCCTGCGGCATGCAAGAAGACGGAAAATGTTCGCGGGCTTTGGCCACTTCCCGGCTGGACCGCTTAACGAGCCTTTTAGAAAGCTTCCGGCCCGGCCGGGAGGACGATACTCCGCCTGATATCCCCACGGCGGCCCCCGCCGCTGCCCGCACGGTTGCCGCTGGGGTTAGCAAGGCGGATTATTTGGCTGACTTAGAAAAGGTGATCGACTACATATTTGCGGGCGACATCTACCAAGCTAACTTAAGTCAGAGGTTTTCCTTGCCTTTTGACGGAGACCCCTGGGCCTTATACCACAAACTCCACCGGGGGAACCCCTCCCCTTTTGCCGCTTTTCTGCCCTATGACGCTTTTCAAATCCTCTCCAGCTCGCCGGAGCGTTTCATCAGCATCGATCCGGGCGGTGAAATAGAGACACGCCCGATTAAGGGCACCCGGCCGCGCGGGACATCCCCTTCACAAGACAAAGACCTGGCGGACGAACTCTTTCACAGTGCCAAAGACAGAGCGGAACTCACCATGATCATCGATTTAGAACGCAACGATCTCGGCCGCGTCTGTGAATTTGGCAGCGTCCATGTTCCGGACTTGATTCGCTTGGAGAAGTATCCCACCGTTTGGCACTTGGTTTCTACCGTCAAAGGGCGGTTGCGGGAAAACCTTTCCCCAGCCGACATCATCCGGGCAATATTCCCCGGCGGCTCTATTACCGGGGCCCCAAAAATTCGCGCCATGGAGATCATTGAGGAACTGGAGCCCTTTAAGCGCGGTATCTACACCGGGAGCATCGGCTATCTAGGCTTTGACGGCTCCTGGGATCTGAACATCGCCATTCGGACCATTGTTTTAAGCGGCCGGACGGCCTATCTCCAGGCCGGCGGAGGGATTGTCGCCGACTCCGTTCCCGCCGCCGAATATGAGGAAACCCTTGATAAAGCCGCGGCTCTTTTCCGAGCTTTGGGCGGGCAATTGAAGGCTGAAGAATGATAAACAGCCCGCATGCGGGGCTGTCGAAAGGAAAATCTCACATGACCGAACTCCCTGCCCACCCGCGGCTTTATCCCGAACCGGCGGTTGCAAGTGAAGACCGTTTGACACTTTTTGGTTATGGCTTGTTTGAGACGATTCTGGTCACCGGCCGGGGACCCTGTTTTCTGGCTAAGCACTATGAGCGAATGAAAAGGGGAGGCGAACTTCTCTCCTTGGAAATACCCAGCCTGCCTGTTTGGTCAGATTTCATCATCAACTATCTGTCCCGGGCCGCCGTGCCCCCGGCACCCTTCGCCCTGCGCGTAACCCTGAGCGGGGGAGCCCCGGCGCAAGCCCTTCCCCCATCCTTTTTGCTGCACTCACGCCTGATCGGGTACACGCCGAAGCAATATGAGGACGGTTTGGCCTTAACCTTGCTGTCCACCCAGCGCAATGAGTCTTCACCTCTATGCCGCATCAAATCCACCAACTATCTGGAAAACCTCCTCGCCAAACAAGAAGCTGTCAAACGCGGTTTTGGAGAAGGGCTCTGGTGCAACAGCCGCGGGGAATTGGCGGAGGGAACCCTCAGCAACCTTTTCTTCGTCCGGGAGGGACAGCTCTGCACACCGTCTCCGGCCTGCGGTTGCCTGCCCGGCACCCGGCGCGCCCTGGTCTTGGAATTGGCGGAAGCGCTCGGCCTCAGGTGGCAGGAAGGGGCTTATCATTTGGACGACCTGAAACAGGCATCCGAGGTCTTCTTGACCAATTCCCTGCTGGGGATCATGCCCGTCAGCCGTTTGGATGAACACAGATTCCGGGTAACCCCGGGAAGCGTCAGCCGACGCTTGGCCCTCGCTCTGGAACAGCGCGTTCAAGCGGAGCCTGCCTTGAATTTGGTTCGGCCAAGGTCAGATGGGCCAAGGTAGAACTGCCGAATCCGGGGGTTCACACGGCCGTCAGTATTTCTCTTCGATCACCTCAAAGACCTGCGGGGTTGACTGCCTGTAGGCCGCATTGTCCCCCACCGTACCCCGCCAGGCCTCAAATGCGGCTCTGTCTTCCCATTTGGACATGACCATAATGTCGGAGGAGTTCAGCTGTTGATTGACCGAAGCGAATTTAAATCCATCAATATTCTCTACGCTGGCCAACCCCCTCTTGATGTCTGCCAAGACACGGTCCTTATCCGGTCCGTCAAACGTATGGATAACTGTCAGCATCCTCATCACCCCATTCATCCTAATTCCGCCAAGCGGCTCCCAAACCCTGTGACACCTTTGCCCATTGGGCCACGGTGCGCGCTTAGTTTGTCCCGAGCCTTCCTCCGCCATACCATCCCGGTCAACCCGACCCGCCGCGACTCAAAGACGGAGCGCCTTGTGACCGCGGCCAATCAGGCCCAAGTTCTTGCGCCAGGCAGTGACCTTCGCCGGCTCAGGGGCATAAGATAAGGCACAGGTTTTTGTACGCCAGAAAAAACTCATGCGCTGAAGCACATTCCTGTCGTTTTTTTCGCCGCCAAATGCTATACTTGAGTTGTTGGCTAAAGCTCATGAGAGGAGCTGGCATGAAGGGGGAAAGTAAATGAAGCTGGTTTACAATCGAACCGATTTTCCGTCCGGCCGCTCGCATATTTTGATTCGGGATACGGAAGCTCCCAGTCCGGAGCTTGTACATTTCATGCTTGTTTTGAGCAACAGAGGCACTTTATGGGTCGATGTCTTTTGGCCCTATGATGAAGAGGCGGAACGCTTCACGCGGAGAATCTCGGAGCAGCAGTTTTGGCAGCTGTTCCGTGAATGGCGCCTCAAAGGAATTGTCTTAGGGGATAATGGGCGGGTTGCCGAAATGCTGGCCCGCAAAAGGTTAGCCGTACCAAAACAGGAAAAAGACGCTTAGGAATGGTGAAAGTCAAATCAGAATCTTCGTCCATTAGCAAAGCGGCTGAAAGGCCGCTTTTTTTCCTGTCAGGCCTCCTTGTCTCAGACCCCCATGACGCCAAACTCGCCGTCAAGGTACCAAATACCCATGCCCCTCATTCCGGCCTCGCAAAACCCCACGGCTTCATCCAGCTTTATCCGTGGGAGGATGTCACTGTAACAGATCCTCTTTCAGTCTTTGCAACTGGCGCAGATGGTGCTCTTCGTCCGCAAAAACAGCGTCCATCATTTCCTGTTCTGACGCCGACAAATAACGCCGCGTCATCTCTTGCGCCCGGGTCAACCCTTCACTTTCTTCTCCGTAGAGCTCGTCTAACATCTCGAGCGGACGGTTTTCTCTCATGTTTTTAAGTTTTGTTTGCCAGACGGAAACCTTTCCCCGCCAGCCGCTGCCCTCTTCAACATGCCCTCCGTTCGTTTGGATGAAATAGGCAATCCGCTGCGCATGGCCTTTATGATCCGTCAAGATCGCCACCAAATGATTGCGCAACGGGCTGGCCGGCAGGGCATCGATATAGGCCTGGTACTGCTCGATAGCCAGATGTTCCCCGGTGAGAATGTCATTGAGCACTTCAAAAGATGTCTCCATAGATGTTTCCACGCAGTCTGCCCCCCCAAAAGCGGTTTCCTTTCTTCCAGTTTGCCTGGCAAAGAGTCCGGCTATGCATCGGCTGTCGGTTCTCGGCATTTTTTCTTCCTTACCAGCATCGCTCCTTTCTTTGCAGCGTGGCACTCTGTTAGCGTTTGTTCTGCCTAAGGCCTTTCCTCGCTGGGGTCCCCTTTTCCGCCTCAAGCTGTTTCTGCAAAGTACGGAGCGCTTTCGCCGCGGCAGGGTCGAGCCGGCGGCCGATATTAGCCGCTTCCTGATCTCCTGCCGAGGCCCGGACCCCGCCCGCCTGTTTGACCTTCCCGGGGCGGGCCTGGAACAGATGTATCCCTTGCGAGCGCGGTCGTTTGGCTTGTCCCCGGGAGCGGCCACAACTCCGGCCCGAACCGGGCTTCTTCGGCGGCTCGGTTCTTGACACGGACAGGCTTTCTTTCCGGCCGAAACTGCGCCCATGATCGACATTTCCTCTTACCTCGAGGTTCGCCTCAAACTCCGCGTTGGCCTTTGACTCCGAACTTGCTTTTGACCCCGAATTCACCTTTGTCCCCAAATCCGCCTTGGACCCCGAATTTGCCTTTGACTCGAGCCCTGCCTTCGACTCGGACTTTGCCTTCGTATCCGGATTTCGTTCTCCTTCGTTATTGCGTCCTTCGCGGGACACGTCCGACGGATCGCACCCGGACTTTTTGGCTGACTCCAGGCCCCAGCGTTTTTCGACCCAGTCCCGAACCCAAGCGGGGTTTTTAGTAACGACAAAAGCCTCCTGAATCGAGCCGTTACTTTTCAGGAGCAATTTGCAACCCGTTTGCGTCTGGTATTTATAAACGATCCCCCGCTCGGGTGAACGGCTGATTTCAATCACCCCGGGAATGATATCGCTCACTTCCGGGTATCGACTCAACTCCTCCAGCCAAGCCAGAGCATCCTGGATGATCCCGTGTTCGCGTTTGACCTTATTTTTTCGGTATTTCATAGACTTACCCGCCGACAACAGCCTGACCGTCTTCTCCGAAAAAGACATGCCGGGCCCGGATCTCGCTTTGGTTCACCTCAATCACTCCCAGGGAATAATAAGGCTCCCGCCTTTTTTGCGTGGGTGAGCCCGGGTTAAAGAGCAGGACCCCATTTTCCCATTCCAGGCAGGGACTGTGACTGTGCCCGAACACTATCGCCTGAACCCTGTCCCGGGCAAAAGTCTGATAGACCCTTTCCTGAATCGATCGTCCCCGGCCCCGGTAACCATGGGTTAGACCCAGCCTTACCCCGGCGCAATCCACCGTTTCGCGTTCCGGCAAGTGCTGCAACTCCCACGCGTCACAGTTACCCTTCACCGCAATCACCGGAGCCAGGCAATTGAGGTCGGCCAGAACCTCCGGAACTACACTGTCTCCGGCGTGAAGGATCAGATCAACCCCGGCCAAGGAGTCCCAGACGATTTGGGGAAGGAACTGCCCGGCCTGAAGATGCGTATCTGACAAAACCCCTACTTTCATCTTTTTTCCACCTCCACTAACGTAGAAAAAAAGACGGCCCCACCGGCCAGGTCTGCCTCCCGCGCGGGTGTCAGGGCGTTGATTCCCCGCTCTCCCGGATAAGCCCGCCCGGGCCAAACCCCGCTGGCCACTACGACTCCGGGCAAAACAGAATCCAGCACCTTGGCCTTCAGTGAGCATTCTCCCCTGTCATTGAAAACTTTGACCGGATCCCCTTCGAGAATACCCCGCGCGGCCGCGTCCCGCGGGTGGATCTCCAAACGGGGCTCCCCGGCTCCTTCCGTCAGGGCCTCAATTTCGGTAAAAGTGGAATTCAGGAAATGATGATTGGGCGGACTGATCAAGGTCAAGGGGCAGCTTCCTACCGTTTCAGGGCCTTCCAGCAGAGGGCGGTGAACCGGTAGTGGCGGCAGCCCGAGTTCCACCGCTTTTTCACTTCGCAATTCCGCCCGGCTGGAAGGCGTGGCAAAGCCGCCTTCGCCAAAGGGCAAAACAGGTATTTTGAGCGCCACCTGACGTTCCTGCCGTATCCGTTCCAAGGTAATGCCCTGTTCCCGCCAGTAAGGAAGACTCAGGGCCTGCCTGGCCATCTCCTCGCCGGAGTCCTGAAAGCAGGGATCCGTAAAGCCCATGGCCCCGGCCAAGCGGCGAAAAACTTCAATATTGGGCAGGCTCTCTCCCTGGGCCGGGATGACCGGCTCCGCCCACTGTATGACTGTATGCCAATAACTTACATACAAATCTTGATGTTCAAGACTGGTGGTGGCAGGCAGGACAATATCCGCCCAGCGAGCCGTATCAGTCCACACCTGCTCATGAACCACGGTGAACAGGTCCTCCCGGGCCAAGCCCTGTCTGACCCGGTTCTGGTCCGGCACCACTGCCGCCGGATTGGAATTGTAGATATAGAGAGAGCGGATGGGCGGTTCGAGCTCAGTTAATACCTCCCCCAATTGAATCATATTCACGGAGCGGGGCTGCCCCGACCGCAAATCAGGCCTTTCCAAGGCTTGGCGATCGAGCGGAAAATAAGCGGAGTTACTCTTTAAAACACCGCCGCCCACGTCCTGCCAAGCACCGGTGAGTGTCGGCAAGAGCGCTATGGCCCAGGTATTCATCCCCCCGTTGTCATGGTGTTGCAGTCCATTGCCAAGTCGAATGAAGCTGGGGCGGTTCTCCGCGTAATCGTGGGCCAGCTTGACAACCTGACCGGGTCTCAGCCCCGTCAGGCCAGCCACACGCTGCGGTGAATATTGGCCGGCCTGAGTCTTGAATTCATCCAAGCCACAAGTGTTCCGCCCAGCCCAGGACAGGTCGGCCAGCCCGTCCCGCAAAATGACATGGGCGAGACCCAGTGCCAGGGCTCCATCGGAACCCGGCAGAATATGATAGAAGTCGTCCGCCCAATCCGCCGTTTTATTCCGGTGCACGTCAACGGCTATGATCCGGGCCCCCTGCTTGCGTGCCCGGTCGGCCAGCAGCGCTTGATGAAGATTGGTCTCCAGGGCGTTAATTCCCCAGAAGATCATGACCCTGGCCTTAACGCTGGCCAAAGGGTCGACCCCGCGCATCTCTCCGTACACCAGTTTATAGCCTTCGCTCCCGGCCACGGAACAAATGGTGCGCCGTAATTGGGTCGCACCCAACCGATTGAAAAAACGCCGATCCATACCCGCGTTGCTAATAATCCCCTCCGTGCCGGCATAAGAAAAAGGCAAGATGCACTGCGCGCCGGATTCCGCCACGAGAGCCCGCCAGCGCGCGGCAATTTCCGCCAAGGCCTCTTCCCAGCCTACCCGTTCGAAGCGGCCACTCCCTTTGGGGCCGCTGCGCCGCCGAGGATAGAGCACCCGGTCCTTACCGTAAAGGCGCTCGGGATAATGCCGCGCTTTGGCGCAAATGACCCCCTGCGTAACCGGGTGAGTCGGATCCCCCTTGACCCGAACCACCTTGCCCCCTTCTAACTCTACTTGCCAGGCGCAGGTATCCGGGCAGTCATGGGGGCAGACAGAGTAGCGTATTTCCAACGGTCTTCCCCTTCTCTCGCGTCAAATTTCAGGCACCTTTTTCCCCGATCGTACTGGAAACCCAGCCTTTAGAATATCCGAACGTGCACATACCGAAAGCCCGCGGGTTCCGGACGCTGCGGTAAAACGAAGCCGGCGGAGTCAAAGCGGAACTGGACGGGCTAGGTCATGCCCTAAAAACCCAGCCAGGATTTCGGGCATGCGATGGAGAGGCGGGTAACACCATGGCGCCCAGACCCGAACTGAGCTCGGCCCGGCCTAATGGCGCTTGATGACATGGTAATAGGTGTCCCGTTCCACCGCTTTCAATCCGGCTCCCCGAATCAAGCGCACCAATTCTTGTTCCGTCTGCATCTGGGGACTGGCGGCTCCTGCCATATGGTAAATCTTTTCTTCCCGAACCACGCCGTCCAGATCGTTGGCTCCGAATGACAAGGCCATTTGGGCCACCTGGGGGCTGGAAGAAACCCAATAAGCCTTGATATATTGGAAATTGTCCAGGAGCAGACGGGCCACGGCAATAACCTGCAAGGTCCTCAAGGCACTGGCCATAGGCAGTTCCTCAAACTTCGTATGCTGGGGATGAAAAGCTGTGGGAATCAAGGCGTAGAACCCCCCCGTTTCATCTTGCAGCCGGCGCAAAGCCAGAAGATGATCCACCAGTTCTTCGTCTGTTTCAATAATGCCGTAGAGCAAATTGGCATTCGAGGGTATTCCCATTTTATGGGCAGCCCGGTGAATTTCCAGCCAGCGTTCCCCGGAAAGTTTTCCCGGGCAAATGATCTTGCGAACGCGCGGACTGAAATTCTCCGCCCCGCCTCCGGGAATAAAATTAAGACCCGCTTCCCGCAGTTCCTGCAGAATCCTCTCCACCGGCACATTTTCCAGCCAGGCAAAATAGTCGTATTCGGCAGCGGTAAAGGCCTTTAAGCTGACCTGAGGCACGCGGGCCTTAATCTCTTTCAACATCCGGACATAGTAAGAAAAAGGCAATTCGGGGTGAATTCCCCCTACAATGTGAATCTCGGTCACACCTTGAGCACCATAGGCCTCTGCCTTGTCAGCGATTTCCTCGATACTCATCGTATACGAACCTTTTTCCCCCAGGTCTTTGCCAAAAGCACAAAAGCCGCATCTAACTTTACAGACATTACTATAGTTGATATGGGCATTATTGTTAAAATAAACCGCATCCCCGCAAGCTTGGCGGCGACGCTCATTAGCCAAGTAACCTAAGCCCAAATAATTCTTACTTTCCAGCAGGGCCAAGCCGTCCTCTTGCTCCAGACGGACCCCGTTTTCCATCTTCGACAGTATTTTTTCCAACCCGGAGACGATTGAATTCACACTTCTTACTTCCTTCCGGCTTTTTTGCTTGGCTTGATTATAACATAATTCCCGGAATGGGAGAAACACTAAGAAAATAAGGGACACCATTACGGTCTCCCTCATAAGCCTAATGCAGATATTTTCGCGCCCTCTGGCGTTGCTGTCTAATCGCCTTGCGGACCTCCGTGGCGACCCGCCAAGTCTCCTGCTGGTCCGGGGTAATGAGGTCCAGCTTCCCGGTCCGTTTGTCAATGAGGATATCGACCGAAGGTTTCCGTTGACGGAGTTTTTCACCCGGACGGACGATGTCGATTCCGATTTTATTTTCGTCATATTCGGGAGGCACCATGTAGTTGAGAGCTTCCTCAGTGGCGTCCATTAGCTCGAAAACTTGGTTTTCCGGATATCCTTCACGCAAGAGGATATCCTTGACCTGTGACAAAGGGTGGTCGAGAGTGAGCAGCATCTGGGCCCGTTGAACAAGATTGTAGTCGATATCCATAGCGCCACCTCTCTCAAATATTTTGCTCTGACGTTTTCATTTTCCCCGGCAAAGAGAGGTGCAATACTGATACATCTTGTCGAACTTGGGTATCCTACCCATCCCATTTTTTGACTTCTTAGCCAAATCACCGCTATCAAGTCTCTCTTAGAGCATAAAACTGTTCCGCAATGATCCCGTGTGGCAACTCTGCGGCCACTTGGGACCGGCGAGGTCGCCGTTTTGTCTCCGACCGGCAAATTTAGATGAAGGGGGAAGACCATGTCCAAGTATCTGTCAACACCCGTCCTCATCGCGGCCATATCCGGAATCACGATGGCTGTGCAAGGAACCTTAAACTCAGTCCTCGCCCAAAAAACCTCTCTGCTTTCAGCAACCCTCGTCGTGCACGTCATCGGAAGCCTTATTGCCCTGGCAGCCGTCCTGGTGGCGGGAGCCCCCTTATTCCGTCTCCCCTGGCCGTCCATTCCCTGGTACCTCTATTTAGGCGGCCTCCTCAGCGTCATCATTATCAGCCTGGTTGCCGTCAGCATACCCAAAATCGGAGTGGCCAACGCCACGACGGCCATCATTATCGGGCAAGTCGGGGCGGCCGTGCTCATCGACCATTTCGGCTGGTTCGGAATCCAGCGCATGGCCTGGAGTTCCTGGCAATTTCTGGGGCTCTTGTTGTTTGCGGCGGGCGCCAAACTCCTGTTCCGCTGAACTTACGGTCCATTGGTTCGGGCCTCAATGGTCCCCATGTTGAGGATGATGTTATAGAGCTCTTCGCTAACCGAATATTGGCGAATTTGACCGTTGGCCGCCAGAATGATCTGTTCTTTAGGAACTGCTTTTTGGTCACTTTCAATGAGGTGGCTGAGATAAGTATAGCTCTCGGTCGTCAGGGCAAACTGCTGAAATTTCCCGTCCGCAACGTAAATGACCCAGTAGCCGGAACTCACTTGGCTGTTGGCATTATAGAGAGTGCTGTAAACACTGGGGTAGTTCGGATTGTTTAAGAAGGTCGAACCGGAGGAACCGGAGGAATCGGGCGAATTCAGGGACGGGGGCACAACCGTTGAGGAATTGCCGGAAGCCGGAAGACCCGCGTCGGAGGAAACGCTGGTTTGGGATGCCATCGGTGCCGTTAGGCGAGACCAAACACCCTGAAAGAAATTGGGGAAAAGAAGGTAGCCCACCACCCCAATCACTAAGACCCAAACCACCAATGTCTGCAGGTCCTGCCAACCATCGTAGCGCGGGGGGCGTCCCCAGGAATTTGGCATAGCTTCTCCCTCCCCCATCGGCCCTCGATCTCTCCTCAAACAAAGTATACGTCCCCGCCCGAGCAGATATGATTAGGGAGCACTTGCTTCTCAACCCTAAAATCTCTAGAATAAATAGGGCGGACTCTCCTTGACCGCGTTTCAGCCGGGAGCTCCGCCAAAATCATATTTCTGCGGGCCATCCCGAGGGAACATGCCCACACTTTTTTGATAGGTGGTTATAAAAACATGGAGATGTTGCGGCAAAAACTCACTTTGCTGCCGGACAAACCCGGGGTTTACTTGATGAAAGACAGTTCCGGCAAAATCATCTACGTGGGCAAAGCCAAGGTCCTAAAAAACCGGGTGCGTTCCTACTTTACCGGCTCACACGACGGCAAAACCCAAAAAATGATCGGCAACGTTGCCGACTTTGAGTACATGGTAACGGATTCAGAAGTTGAGGCCCTGGTCCTGGAATGCAATCTGATTAAAAAACATAACCCCAAGTTTAACGTCCTCTTACGGGACGACAAATCCTATCCCTACCTGACCATTACGGAAGAAACCCATCCCCGCATTCTGGTCACGCGCCAAATCAAACCGGGGAGCGGCAAATACTTCGGACCTTATCCGAACGCGACGGCCGCCCGCGAGGCCGCCAGACTCTTAAACCGGCTGTTCCCTTTCCGGAAATGCCGTCAGATTCCTCACAGCCCCTGCCTGTATTTTCATCTGGGGCAGTGCCTGGGACCCTGCTGCCAGAGCATTCCACCCCAATCCTACGAGGAGATGCGCAAGGCAGTCACGAAATTTCTCAAAGGCGGTCAGGAAAAAATCATTCAACTGTTGGAAGAAAAAATGCTCTCCGCCTCGGACTCTCTGCAATTTGAACTGGCCCAGGAATACCGTGATCTCATCAACAACCTCAAGGCCCTGGCCGAAAAGCAAAACATCACCTTAACCGACTTCGCCGATCGCGACGTGCTCGGCTACGCCACGAGCGCCGATCTGATGTGCGTGCAGATTTTCTATCTCCGCCAAGGAAAACTCCTGTCGCGAGATAGTTTTGTTTTTCCCTATTACTCGGAACCGGAGGATGCCTTTATCTCGTTTGTGGCTCAATTCTATTCCGAACACCCGGTCTGGCCCCAGGAAATTCTCCTGCCACCCTGTGACACAGAGGCTCTGGGCCGTCTGTTTCCCGTCAATGTTCCCAAGCGGGGCCAAAAACGCGACTTAGTCGATCTGGCAGCGACCAACGCCCAAACCATCATTCACGATGAAGTCAGTTTGGAAGCCAAACGCGCGGAGGAAATCAAACAGGCTTTGGCCACCTTGGCCGAACTTTTAAATCTTCCCGACATATCTCTCATTGAAGCCTTTGACATCTCCAATACCGCCGGAACAAACCCGGTCGCCGGCATGGTTCAATTCCTGCAGGGCCAACCTAACCGGACCGGTTACCGGAAATTCGCTATTCAACCCATGGAAACTGCGGACGACACGGCCTCCCTGAGGCAGGTCATCGAACGCCGTTACGCCAGGCTCCTGGCCGAAGCCGCACCTCTTCCCGACCTCATCCTAGTGGACGGCGGCAAAGGACAAATCCGGGCCGCCTGCCAAGCTTTAGACAAGCTGGCCTTAACCCTGCCCGTCGCGGGCTTAGTCAAAGATGACCGCCACCGCACGGCCGGGCTGCTTAATATGGAGGGAGATCTCCTGCCTCTGCCACACACCTCCCCGCTCTTTCACCTCCTGGAACGGATTCAGGACGAGGTCCATCGCTTTGCCATTACCTTTCACCGCCAGCAGAGAGCCAAAAAGATGATTCTTTCCGCCCTGGACGGCATTCCCGGTATAGGCCCCAAGCGCCGTCAACTGCTCCTGCGTCACTTTCAGTCCGTTGAAGCCATTCGCCTGGCCGGCCTCCCCGAACTTCTGGCCGCCGGCTTGCCCCAAAATACCGCCCAGGCTGTCTATGATTTCTTCCGTCAGCAACAGACGGAAACGGTTCAGACAGAAGTATCCGCTGAATCTCCCCATGGCTAAAGCCGGGGGCTTTGGGCCAAGATTTTTGGTCAAAACGGCTGGGTGGCTGCGATTTGGGTAATAATGGTCTAGGCAGAGACGGTTTAACGGTTTAATTTAGAAGACAGTTTCTGCGGGGTCCGCAAGGAGAATTCCGCAAGGAGGGTTCCGAGAGGATGTTTCTCAACTATCGCATCGAACTGTGCCGCAGCTGTTATTTTAAACGGGCAGGACACTGCCGGCATTCCGACGCCTACATTCAAAACCGGCAGTTGTTCCCGCCCGCTCCGGGCGGGGAATGCCCCCACCGCGTCCCAATTCCATGGCTGCCCGAGTGAAACCGGTTTAACGCACCCGGCGCCCACCTACAAACCGGTGGGCGTAATAACTGTCCGACATGCGCGTGATACGCACTCCGCTGTCCGAAGCCTGAACAAAGTCCCCGCCGCCAATATAAATCCCGACATGGGAGGGCCCCCGGGCATAGGTCGTGAAGAATACCAGGTCGCCCGGCCTGAGATTAGCGCGCGTCACCGAACTTCCCACGTCAAACTGGGCGTAAGAAGAACGCGGCAGAGAAATGCCGACGGTCGCGAACACATATTGTGTGAAACCGGAACAATCAAAGCCGCTGCGGCTTGTCCCGCCAAAGACATAGGGAATCCCCCGCAGGCTGAGCGCCCGGTCAACCAGTCCCGTCGCCTTCGACCCGCCACGGGAAGCCGTGGCTTGGGCCACCTGGACTGGACGCCGGACCGGGACGAGCGCCGGTCTGGCTTGCGCGGTGCTTTTCTGCCCCGACGCGGGTTGGGTCGGCGCGGCGGCCACAGAGACTTGCCCCGGCGCGGGGGCTTCTATCCCCGACAGGTCATACTTCGGTGTCCATTTTAAATCCCGGTGTATCACTTCGGCATAGCTTCCGGTCGAGACTTGAACCACCCTCGCTCCAGCGCCTTTAGCGGAAACGACAGTGGGCTGGGGGGCCGCCGCCACCGGAATGCTTCCGGCCAAAAGCACGCCTGACAAAGCGACTCCGCCCAGCCACGCTTTAGGAGAAAAAAACATACAATGTCCACCTTTCTCAGCTTACGAGGTTAGTTGACGGATTCGGGCACTAAGGTGTAAGCCCTACACACTGCGTGTGATTCACCCCACTAATGGAAATCCCCCGTTCCGGGCGAAAAACCCGGATTCAGCTTCTTATTCCTTAGTTTTTCCTTAAGTTTTTCCTTAGTTTGTCTTAATTTTAGATTCGTCGGAAGAAGCCGAACTCCTCCCGGGAACCTGTGGTAATATATGCCAGACGAGAGACAAGGGTGTCCGAAAATATTTTTTTCGACAATATCATTTCTTTCTCGACAACTTGCCCCTCAGGTGTTAAAATGTCTTTAAACCCGACTTGTTTCTCTCACTCTTCTTCACTGGCCGACCCTTGGGGTCGGCCTCTTTTTTTGCTCTCTCCTTCACTTTTCGCCCTTCTGCGCTCCTTCAGGGACCCGGCAGCGGCTGGAGGGTTTTTACTTCTGAATTCAACAGTTCCTTGACAGTGACAAAGCGGTACCCTTCTTGCTCGAGTGTTTCGATGATAGCGGGCAGGGACTGCACGGTCTGTTGGCGGGGACCCCCTCCGTCGTGCATCAGAATGATCGAACCTCGCTTAATGTTGCGCACGACATTGTGGATAATATTCCCCACTCCGGGGTTGCACCAGTCTTTGCTGTCTTCGGGAGGAGTCCAGAGCACCACGCGCAGGTTCGCTTCTTTGGCCGCTTGCAGGATTTTCTCGTTGATCGTTCCTCCCGGCGGTCGAAAAAACTCCGGCACTCTGCCGCTAATTTCTTGAATGACGCGGTTTGTCTTGTCGATTTCCGTCGCAATCTGCTGCACCGTCTTGCCGCGAAAACGCAAGTGGGTGTAAGTATGGTTCTCTATCTCATGGCCCTCGCTGGCTATCCTCTTCAAAACATCCGGATAGAGCCGGCAATTATCCCCTACGACGAAAAAAGTCGCCTTGACGTGATATTTCCGCAGGACATCCAGCAGGGCATCTGTTGATATATCCGGCCCGTCATCAAAAGTCAGCGCCACTGCTTTCTTCTCCGTCGGTACCTCGACCAGTACGTCCTGAATAGATCTTGACGGCGTCGCTATCTTCCGGCTGCCCGCCGCCCCCTCTCCCGCTTCGCCCAAGTGCGGCCGGCCGACCAGAAAGGAAACTCCCAGCAAACCGGCGACCAAAACGAGCAAGACGGCATATTTTTTCATGAAAGTTCCACCCCTGACATAATGTGCCTACTTTAGCCGGCTTCCATACGATTTCCTCGGTTGTTAAATTCAGCCATTAGTAACCTGAACACGCAACTGGAGCGAACGGCCTGCCTCGCACACATTTTCGCAAAAAAAAGACACCCCCGTCACAGGAGGTGCCTCTTTGGGCCTTAGGATGCCGGCAGGTCAATATTGCGTCTTAGGTCAAGTAGGTTTTCCCACTGGGTTCCCGCGGTTTCCCGACAGGCGGTTTCCCTTTTCCCCCAGCCTGAGGTGTCGCCACACTCAAAACTTGATCACCACTGAGGACGCACTTTAATCCCCGCCGGTTAACGCTCTAGAAGTTTCCTTAACACGCCTTGACACACTAGCCTCTTTTGCAGAAAAGAATTTCCGGCAGGTAGAACCGTGTCGGCCAACACAATTCACACCCCACACGCCTTCCCAACTTTTCCACCTCAAGGCAGGCTACGCTGCACTAAGTTCCTTCCTAATGCAGGTTCATACCCTGAGCCGTAATCTTTGCAGACCACATACTCAGGCCTCCACGGACAAGGGTAGCGCCCGCATGCCGTTGCGGATCCCCCTCGGCCTTAACTCCCAGCAGCAACCCTCGACTGGGCGTCGTAAGCCACCACCAGGAACTTCATCGGTATGCCCTCGGCGGATTCTTAGGCCCGCCTTCGAATGTCAATTTGTGCACTAGAATAGCGCTCCGTTACCCAAAGCTTTAAAAACGATATCTAGCAAAAATCACTATGTCCGCATTGTACACGATTTTGGCCAAGATGGCAAAACAGCCAATGACTTCTCACGGATTTTCTCAGAGATCACAAGCTGAGTTAATAGTCTTTGTTCTCTTCTCTGTCATCCGCTCTCGTTTTTAAACAGAATTGCACGCTTTCTCTATTTTTAGGAATATGAATCCGATTCTGGCTCTAATTGCTCAGACTGGTGATCGGAGCCGGGATTCGTCCCCCCCGCCGGACAAAGCGATCGGACGCGAAAGGATTGACGGCAATGACCGGAGCTCCCCCCAGGAGCCCGCCGAATTCGACTCTGTCCCCGGCTTTCTTGCCAATGGCCGGGATAACCCGAACCGCCGTTGTTTTTTTATTGATCATACCGATGGCCGCTTCATCGGCTATGATTGCCGCTATGGTTTCGGCGGTAACATCACCGGGAACCGCGATCATGTCTAAACCGACTGAGCAAACACAGGTCATCGCTTCTAGCTTGCTCAGGGTCAAGGCGCCGGCTTCCACGGCTTTGACCATTCCCGCGTCCTCAGATACCGGAATAAAGGCTCCGCTGAGACCCCCGACATGGGAAGAAGCCATAGCTCCCCCTTTTTTGACCGCGTCATTGAGAAGCGCCAAGGCAGCCGTCGTGCCATGGGCCCCGCAGCGTTCCAACCCCATATTCTCAAGAATCTCCGCGACACTGTCCCCGATAGAAGGAGTGGGAGCCAAAGATAAATCGACAATGCCAAACGGCGCACCCAGTTCATCGGAAGCCGCTCGGCCGATCAGCTCGCCCACCCGGGTGATCTTAAAAGCCATGCGTTTAATCAGACTGGCAAGTTCACCAAAATCGGCCGCCGGGTTCTCCTTAACCACGGAAGCCACCACACCCGGCCCGCTGACTCCGACATTAATCACACATTCCGGCTCACCCACGCCATGGAAAGCCCCTGCCATAAAAGGATTGTCTTCCGGCGCATTGCAGAAAACCACTAGTTTAGCGGCGGCCAAGCCGTCTTGGGCCGCGGTCCGTCTGGCGCTTTCCAGGACAGCCTCCCCCATTTTCAGCACCGCGTCCATATTGATTCCGGCCTTGGTAGAACCCACGTTGACTGACGAGCAGACATAAAGGGTCTCCGCCAAGGCTTCGGGAATCGCTTCGATTAAGGCCTCGTCCCCCTGGCTGAACCCTTTCTGGACCAGAGCGGAAAAACCACCCAGAAAATTCACTCCTACGGCTGCAGCCGCCCTGTCCAGGGCTTTCGCTAAACGGACCATGCCATCCGGGTTAAATCCCGAACCGATGAGTGCGACCGGAGTCACAGACACCCGTTTGTTGACAATGGGAATCCCGTAACGTGCCGCCAGGCGTTCACCGGTCTGCACCAGGTTCGCGGCCTTATGCGTAACTTTGTCGTAGACCTTGCGTTCCACGGTTGCGATATCATCCCCCCGGCAGTCCAAAAGACTGATCCCCAGAGTAATCGTCCGGATATCTAAGTTTTCTTGCCGGATCATGTCCAACGTCTGTAATATTTCTTGGGGCGCTAGAGTTATCTTCATTTCCTCAGTTGCCTCCTAAATCCTGTGCATAAAGTTAAAGATATCTTCATGCTGCACATTGACCTGAAGGCCGCGTTCTTTGCCTTCCTGCTCCAGGGTCCTGGCCAGCTCGGCCACTTCAACAGATGCGGGGCTAAGATCCACGATCATAATCATAGTGAAAAATCCCTGCAAGATAGTTTGGTTGATGTCCAAAATGTTGATGGAATACTCCTGTAACCGCCCGCTCACCCAGGCGATGATGCCAATCCGGTCACGCCCGAAAACGGAAATGATGGCGCGCTGGGATTTTCCGGTCTGCCCGTCCATTTAACGTCCTCCCTTGTAAGATTTTCTCCTTTGTATTGAGCCGCGTCAGTCCTATGTATGAATCCGCAATACTCATAGCCTAGCACATGCCGGCTGGCGCGGCAACTCAAAGCTTGGCAGAATTTTCGCGGTCGATGGCGGGTTCGGAGCAGCGGGAGCTTTAGCCAGCGTCAAATTGTGATAAAATAGGGTAAGGAAACAGTGGAACTTAACGGAAAGAGGAAGTGTCAACTTTGAAACTCGGTTTAATCACAACCGGAGGAACCATTGCCATGCGCAAAGATACCTCCGGTAAATCGGTCCCCGCCCTAAACGGAGAACACTTATTGGACACCCAGCCGAAGCTGGCGGCGTCAGCCCAATGGGAAATCAGGAACTTCAGCAATTTCGCCAGCTGCAACATGACACCCGCCGGCATGAAAAGTCTGGCTCTCGCCGTGAATGAACTCTTTTCTGACCCCGCAATAAGCGGCATCGTGATTACCCATGGTACAGACACCTTGGAAGAAACCGCTTATTTTCTGGATACGGTTCTCACGGATCCGCGGCCGATAGTTTTGACAGCCGCCCAGCGTGATTCCTCGGAGGCGGACTCCGATGGACCCCGCAACTTGCTTGAGGCTATGCTCGTTGCTCTGGACCCGTCCGCTCGGGAAAGGGGAACGCTGGTCGTCCTAAACTCGGAAATCCATGCCGCCCGCGATGTCCGGAAACTGCACACAAGTCAGGTCAATGCCTTCACTTCGGGCGCAGCGGGCAGTCTGGGGACCATTGATTTAAACCGTGTCTACTGGCACCGTCCCCCGTCCCGAACCCCCAAACTCACTCTCCCCGACCGCCTGGCGAACATCGCCTTGGTCAAGATCTTTACGGACATGCCTGTCAGTATCCTGGAAGCCTTTTTAGCGTCCGCCGAAGGGCTGGTGTTGGAGGCCTTCGGCAGAGGAAATATCCCGCCCGAGCTCGTTCCGGCCCTGGCTGAAGCTGTTCAACGCGGCTTACCCGTCGTCATTACCTCCCGCTGCCTATTTGGCCGGACCGCGCCGGCCTACGGCTATCCCGGCGGCGGAGCCGACCTGGAGCGCACCGGTGCCTGGTTCGCGGGCGATTTGTCCAGTGAAAAAGTCCGCCTTTTCTTGGCCCTTGCGCTCGGGCTCCGCCTTCCCTTGCCCGAAATTAAGCGCCTGCTCGAGACCGCCGGACGGGAACCTTATCCCGCACATAATGCTGTATGAGGAAGTTCGGATCAGACCCTCGCGCCGATCGGCGCGGCACCGGCGGGGCATAAAAGCGGTCAGTCAAAAAAAAGCCCGCAATGCGGGCTTCAGCAACTACAACTTTCTGAGTGCGGCGTGCGAATTTCAAAACCCCCGCCGTAACGGGACTCTACGTAATCAACCGTCGCCCCCTCCAAATAGGAAGAGAGCTTCTGGTCCGCAATGATCGAAACCCCAAACCCTTCGTCCAAAACATCGTTCTCCGTCTTTGACTCATCCAGAGTCATGCCAAAGTTTGGCCCCCCTCAGCCAAAGCCCGCCACATAAAGGCGTAAGTACATGTTCCCCTTATTCTGGCCGGCGATAACCTCTTTCACTTTTTGAGCCGCGATTTCCGTAATCCCCACCATTTTTGTACACTCCTTTATCCCAAACTTAGCCCTACCCTCCTGCCACCACGCTTATCATACTTCGCCGGGGCAGCCCCTGTCAAACGGGAACCCCGCCCGCCGAAAACCGGCCGTCGGTCCGAAGTACCGCTTGCGTCAGGCTGTCAGACAGAAGTACCGTTTCCGTCCGGCCGGAAATTCTGTCTCAGCCGGCGGATTTCAATCTCTATACTGGCGGGAAGATCCTGCAGCCCCCGGCGCCATTGCCGCCAATCCCACTGGATTTTCTGAACCAAATTGTTCTGTTCCGGCCAAGCAATGAAAGCCTGGGGCTGGGGTGCCACCACACTTTTAAT
This sequence comes from Peptococcaceae bacterium CEB3, assembly GCA_001029295.1. GTDB lineage: Bacteria > Bacillota > Desulfitobacteriia > Desulfitobacteriales > Desulfitobacteriaceae > Acididesulfobacillus. Next base: position 71,473 of record LDXJ01000056.1, read on the forward strand.
AAAACTCACAAGCAAGAAGAGGACAAAAATGCGCCATAACCACCGCATACCGGTAAATCATCCTTTCTGAGCTATCTCTCAGAAAATATGATTACCAAAATCCTCCTCTTTCAGCCCTTGCGTGTGAAATTTCTGCCAGAAATCTTCCATATAAGCCAAGAGCGGGGCGAAATGCCTCTTTCCGGCCTCTGTGCCCAAGTTGGCGTAATAGTCTTTAATCCGCTCCCGGTAAAAACTTTCGCAGGAATTTTCCCCCTCCAAGGGCCAACCCCGGAAACTGCCGTAAGCAAATAGACGGGCCAAACCGACCGGCCCGACAAAATCCAGCTTGTCCGCATCGTAAAGCAGTATCGCCGCCTCTGTCCGCGGTTCAAGCCCCGCTTCCCGCGAGTGGGCCGCCACCGCGGCTTTCACCTCCGCGACCACCCCGTCCGAATAACCGCATTTGCGCAGAAGGCTTTCCGCCAGAGCAGCCCCACTGCCGGCATGAGTTTTCTCGGCCGCGCCCGGACGCCCAATATCGTGCACCAGAGCAGCCAGCTCCGCCGTTGTGGATTCCACGCCTTCTTCCCGGGCCAATTTCTTCACCCACGCCCCCACCCTGAGGGCGTGGCTCAAGTCATGGGCTACATCTTTGCGGGCATAAAACCCTCTGACTGCTTGCAAAACCTCCGACCAAGGATCGTTACCTGCTTCCATACCCTTCACCCCCGGTTGGAATCGGGTTTTTTGAACAATATGGCCTCAAAGGCCAGAATCGCCTCCCTCGAAACGAGCCTGCCATAACGCACCGTCAGCATATTCGCGGGATGAGAGGCGATTTCCTCTTCATCGGTATCCTTTACCACCATCCCGACATGGGCCATGAGGCGGCGCATGAGCTCCCGGTATTCCCAGATGTGCAGGCCCTTGCCCTCCAGATCCCAATGCCAGTAATACTCAGTCGATAAGACCAGATATTTTTCCATCTCGGGGTCGGCAAAAGACACCTCCAGCAAACGGCGGGCGAGCCCATAGCCACGGACTTCGGGCGCGAGTTCGATGGCACCCAACTCAAGTATTTCTTTTGGGCCGCTCGACCAGCGCTCAAAACTGTCAGGGGGATGATAGGTGACATAACCCAGTAACTCCCCCTTGCGCTCGGCGATAATGACCCTGCCTGATTCCAGCCCGCAAATCTCTATGAGCGCCTCCTTTTGCCGCGGTGCCGGCCGGAATGCCCTTAAGCCGGGATTCATCTTTAACCCTTTCAGAGTCTCGGCCGCAACGGGCCCTTTGACATAAATCGTCCCTTCAGAAGTCTGTACAGTTTGGCTAAAAAACCCTTCCGAACCTTCCCGCACAAACGTTCCCCCTTTTAACACCTCACTTCTCAATAGTTTCAACGTCCGCTGAAAAACTCCTGCCTCTTCCCGCGCAAAAGGTCATTGACGTATTATTCGTATCTTTCAAAAAGCCGGTTCGACGCTGTTTTTGTTCAACCATATTCTTATTGTAGCACATTGCACCCCGATTATGCGCCTATTTGCTCACGTTATAGCGCTTCACTTTATTGTACAGAGTCGCCAGAGAAATGTTTAGAGCTCTGGCCGCCCGTTTTTTTCCCTCCAGGGTTGTGCCATAGCGGCTGAGCGCGCTGCGCAGAAGGAGCTCCTCCATCCGATCCAAAGGCATAACATCGGGATTCTGCAAAAAGTCTCCCGCCTGGCCTGTGGACTCCGCCAGATGCCTGCGCCCGATAAAAGATTCCGCCGTCAGGAGCATAGCCCGTGTCAGAGACTGGCGCAACTCTTCCACATTGCCCGGCCACGGGTAGGAGAGGAAAACTTCCTCCGCCTGCGGAGTCAGACCCTGAACCCCCTTGCGCAAGCGTTGATTCAGCCTCTTAATAAAATATCCGGTTAAATCCATGATATCATCCCGTCTCTGGCGCAGCGGCGCAATGTAGATCTCCCGTTGGGTCGCATAGTGATAGAGTTCTGCATCGATGGCTTTTTCATACATGAGTAGGTGGACATTCTGCGAAGAGCCCAACAAAACCCGGACGTCCTCCGCTTCGGCGAGCAGGCAGAAACGCTGCAGGCGTGCCTGTTCGCTCAAAGTTAAGCCGGCAATCTCGCGGAAGTAGAGGGTACCGCCTTTGAGGAACTTGAGTTTGGACTCGAAATTTTCCGAGCTCAAAAACTCCCGAATTCCCTCTTCCGAATCACAATCTACCAGCAGAAACGGTTTCCCCAAACGGGAGCTCTCATAATGGAGATAACTCGCCAGGAGAAGTTTGCCGACCCCAATCTCTCCTTGAAATAAGACGGGGCTGTTTTCACGGGCCGCCTTGCGGCAAACCTCCACGGCCTGGCGGATGTCCTTGCTGCTGCCAACAATCGCCGGTTTGGTCAAGCGAGAAACCACAAATGTGTCCATCTCTTCCGTCCTCCCCCAAGCCAGTGCTTCTAATACCTATAATTACTTCAATTGTATACTATAACAGGCAAAACTTAAAGAAGAATTTGAGTCTTACTGTAAAAATTCTATTTTGCCAAAGTTCGGCCGACTTGGTCCGAAAAGAAAGGGCATCCGCCAGCGCTTCGCCGGAAGATGCCTTGTGTAGAACGACTGAGTCATGGGGGAGCGCAAGGCAAAACCTCGGAACTAATCCACTCGCGGGATGAAGGAGACTTGGAAATCCTCGCGTTTCCACGCGGGGAGGAAGTCAATCGTGCCAAGCGGCCAAATAGGCTTTCTGCTCGGGGGTGAGCGCATCAATGCGCAAACCGAGTGAACTCAGGCGCAGGTTCGCCACCGTCTGATCGATTTCTTCGGGCACCCGGTAGACGTGCGCACCGAGTTCAGCCCTATGTTCCGTCAAATAACGGAGTGACAGGGCCTGCAGGGCAAAGGTCATATCCATGACTTCTGCCGGATGACCGTCTCCGGCCGCCAGATTGACCAGACGGCCTTCGGCCAGCAAGTACACTTTCCTGCCGTCCGGGAGGAGGAATTCTTCGATATTCGGCCTCACGACTCGTTGCGAAGATGCCAAGGAAGCGAGGTCCACCCGGCTCACCTCAACATCAAAATGCCCCGCGTTGCAGAGAATCGCGCCTGATTTCATGACCTCAAAGTGTTGGGCCCTTATGACATCCCTATTGCCTGTGACCGTGATGAACACATCCCCCACTCGGGCCGCCTCCGGCATGGGCATCACTTCAAATCCGTCCATCCAGGCCTCATTAGCCTTGATCGCGTTGACTTCGCAGACGATGACGCGAGCTCCCAAACCCTTGGCCCGCAGGGCAACCCCTTTGCCGCACCAACCATATCCGGCCACGACCACGGTCTTTCCGGCAACAACCAAATTCGTCGTGCGCATGATTCCGTCCCAGACGGATTGCCCGGTGCCGTAGCGGTTGTCGAAGAGATATTTGCATTCGGCGTCGTTCACGGCTATCATGGGGAAGCCTAACTCACCGTCCCTGTCCATCGCCCTCAGCCTGAGAATGCCCGTCGTCGTCTCCTCCGCTCCACCTTTCACCCGGGTCAGCAGTTCCCGGCGCTCGCGATGGATCGTTGTGACCAGATCCCCGCCGTCATCTATGATGTAATCCGGTTCAAAATCCAGGGCCAGTTGAATATGACGCCGGTACTCTTCGTCTGTGGCCCCATGCCAAGCATGCGCCTCGATGCCCCCCTTGACCAGAGCGGCCACCACATCATCCTGCGTGGAGAGTGGATTGCTGGCCACCACGGCGACCTCCGCTCCCCCGGCCATAATGGTCTGGGCCAGATAAGCCGTCTTTGCTTCCAAGTGCAAACAAACCACAGCCCTCTTTCCGGCAAAAGGCTTATCCTTTTCGAATTCCGCGCGCAAGGCATTGAGCACCGGCATATGATTCGCAACCCAATCGATCTTTTTCTCTCCCTGCGGAGCCAGGGAAATATCCCGGATCGTCGACCTGTTTTCCGTACTGTCCATCTTTTCCGGCCCAAAGGCCGGCCACCTCCCCGCTCACATTTTCCGCTAAGACCCGAAGACCTAGACTTTACATTTTTAGATTGAGCTTAGAAGGATTGAGCGCTACGTTTTTTTTCAGCTCTTCCGCCAGACGCTGCCCGATTTCGGCAAAGGCAGGAGATTGATACTCTTCTATTTTTCCGGCATCCGAAAGGGTAGCCAGGGCCGGGTCGACGGGAAGTTCACCCAGGTAAGGAATTTCACTGCGCGCGGCCTCCGCCTGGCCCTGCGGTTTACCGAAGATCTCCATGCGCTCTTGGCAATGCGGACACTCCACATAAGCCATATTTTCGATCAATCCGTAAAATCTCGGATCGTATTTCTTGGCCATTTTGATTGCTTTGCGTACCACCATATTGGCTAACTGCTGCGGACTGGTGACGACCACCAAACCGTCGACAGGCAGGGACTGAAAAATCGTTATCGGCACATCTCCCGTCCCCGGCGGCAAGTCGAGCAAGAGATAGTCCAACTCGCCCCAGACGACGTCCGTCCAGAACTGGTTGAGAATTTGTGCGATGATCGGCCCGCGCCAAATGACCGGATCATCTTCATTCTCCAGCATGAGGTTGAGCGACATAATCTTAATTCCGGTGGAGCTCGTCGGCGGAATCACACCGGCCGGAACGACATTCGCTTTATCCTTCACGCCAAAAATTTTCGGAATGCTCGGTCCCGTAATATCGGCATCCAGGATGCCAACTTTATAACCTTGCCGTCTCAAACTGACAGCGAGCATTCCCGTCACGGAGGACTTGCCAACTCCCCCTTTACCGCTCATGATGGCTACAACTTTACCGATATGGCTGGCTTTCTGAGCTTCTGTCAACTCAGGCGGGCAACTTTCTCCGGAACAGGTCCCGGCAGCTGAACAGCTGTTACACGAATCGGACACAGTGGTTCCCTCCCTTTCTTTCTGACCGACGAATTTTTTATCAATACTCCGCACAAGACCCAGACTTCTATAGTCGGGGATGAATGCGGATTGCTACCCCAAAATGGGGAGCAGTTTCGCGCTTCGAAGCAAATAACCTCATTCATATTAATCCCGGCAAGAAAGTTTTGTCAAGTTCCGTCCGGAACCAGGCTATCCGGGGTGATAATATGGTATTCTAAGCTCAGAGAACCACAGCCGATGCCGGCGCACTCTACCCTCACAATCCCTGAATAATCCATACATATTCCAAAACCACCAGAAACACATTGACGGCCGCCAGCAGGATGAGGTTCTTGAGCCACTGTTCCGGGTAACGCCAAAAATAGAAAGCGACATTGAAGACGAGAATTAAGCCGGAAGCCAAAACCCAACGGAGATAAATCTGAGAGTTCATTCCCCAGATACTTGCCAGCCAGAGAAAAGGGACGTAAAGAAAAACGGCTAGGAAACTGACGATCAGATAGCCAATGAGCCGGCGCAGATCGTCGATAGAATTGTATTTGCGAAAGCGGGGATAAGTCATGCTCTTTACCTCATTCAAAGGAATCGGCGGCATCGCCGCCGGCACCGGAATCATCCTGCTCCTCTCGTTCGCCGGCTATTACATCTACCTCCGTTGGCACGGCAAACAACTGCAGAAGTGGCTGCTTTTCTTTTCGGCGGTCCTTGTGGGTCTTCTGCTCGCGGGCCTTCCCATCGCTTTTTCTCTCGTTTCCGCTCTGACCCCACCGCCATCCGCGGCTGTCACAACCCACGGGCCCGGGACAAGCCCCGCCGGAGCCCCAACCGGCGGGAAGGCGACGGCTGCCGCCGCTTCCAAGCCGGTACAGAAAGGCAAACCCGCCGGCTCCGCCGCCGGCGCCCCAACCACCTCGGAAACGGCCACGGTCCAACAACAACAGGCATCCCTCGACCTGTACAACCGTGGTCTCAAACTCTATTACGCCCGCCAGTATGACCAAGCCTTGGCTTTGTTCGACCGTGCCCTGACTCTTAATCCCGCTTCTTACCGGGCCCTGAACGGCAAAGGCGCCACTTACGCTTTCCTGGGCCGCTATGATGAAGGGATCGCTCTGATTCGGCAGGCTCTTACCCTCAAGCCCTCCTTTGAATACGCCCAGTTCAACCTGGGCTTAGCCAATGAATTGGCCGGACGTTGGAGCAGCGCGATTTCCGCCTACCAAGCGGCGATTCGGCTCAATCCTAAAGATACTTGGGCTTACTTCGGCATCGCCAGCATCTACGGACGCCAGGGCAATGTATCCAAAGTCATTGAGTATCTGAAACCCGCCATCGCCTTAGATCCGGATGCCAAAGCGGTAGCCCGGGAGGAACAAGACTTCGCTCCGGTGCGGGGGGATCCCCGCTTCCAAGCCCTGGTTAAACCTTAAAGACAGCGCCCGGCAGCACTGTCAACACGCCTCTGCCAAAACGCGCTCGTTCGCCGGTCTTCGCCGGAAATTGGCGCTCTCGGTGCTCTATCGTTCCTGCCATACTGCCGCACCTGCCTTGTTGGCGCGGCTGCCATGTTGACGCAGCCGCTCATCTGGCCGACTGATCTAAAAGATCGTCCAGACGGTTGACGAGCCCGGCAAAAACCCTGAGCGCTTCCCGGACCGGTGCGGGAGTTTCCATATCCACCCCGGCCTTGCGCAGGAGTTCGATGGGATAATCGGAACTGCCGCTCGCCAGAAAAGCCAGATAGCGCTCCACCGCCGTTTGGCCCTCCGCCAGGATTCCCTTGGCCAGAGCCGTTGCCGCGGAGAAACCGGTAGCGTACTTGTAAACGTAAAAAGCGTTATAGAAGTGGGGGATCCGAGCCCACTCCAAAGCAATCTCCGTGTCCGGGACGACATCCGGACCGTAGTAGAGGACGTTTAACCGCCGGTAAATCTCGGAGAAGCGATCTGCCGTCAAGGCTTCGCCTCTTTCCGCCAGGGCATGGGTCTCTCGCTCAAACTCGGCAAACATCGTCTGACGGAAGATGGTGCCCCGGAACTGTTCCAGATAATGATTGACCAGGTAAGCCAAGAGCTTCTTATCTTCGGTCGTGGACAAAAGATGTTCCATAACCAGGGCTTCATTTAAGGTCGAGGCCACCTCCGCCACGAAAATTCTGTACCCGGCATAAATGTGCGGTTGGGAACGGTTGGAAAAAAACGTGTGCAGGGAATGTCCCATCTCGTGCGCAATCGTAAACATGGAATCCAAGGTATCCTGATGATTGAGCAGTACATACGGATGCGAACGGTAGGTGCCCCAAGAGTACGCGCCACTCGTCTTTCCTTCATTTTCATAGACGTCGACCCAGCTATTTTTGAACCCCGCTGCCAGCGCCTGCAGATATTCTCCTCCCAGCGGCTTCAATCCGGCCAGCACCATGCCGCGGGCTTCTTCATAGGGAATTTTCATTTCAAATTCCGGCACGATGGGCACGTAAATGTCATACATGTGCAACTCGTCCAGCGCCAGAGCTTTTTTGCGCAGCTTGACGTAGCGATACATGTCCGGCAAAAACTCATGCACCGTCTGAACCAAGGCTTCATAAACCGTCACCGGCACTTTGTCGTCATCCAAAGATGCCTCCAAAGCCGAACCATAATGCCGGGCTTTGGCCGTAAAAATATCCGCCTTAATACTGGAGTTTAAAGTAGCCCCCCAAGTATTGACCTGCTTTTGGTAGGTGTGATAAAGGCCCTCGAAAGCCTCCTGCCGCACCCTTCGTTCCGGACTCTCCATAAAATGAAGATAGTTGCCTTTGGTAAGTTCCACCTCGTGGCCCTCAGCGTCCCGGATCTCCGGAAACTTGAGATCGGCATTGTTGGCCATGGTAAAAATTGTGCCCGGCGCCTCGGCCAATTCGCCGATTTCCGCCATCAGCTTCTCTTCTGCCAGGCTGAGAACATGCTCTTTCTTGCGCAGCATGTCGTCAAAAGCCTGCTTATAGATCTCGAGCGGACCGTAATGGCGGAGTTCCTCAAAACGTTTGGGCTCTAAAGCCAGGAGTTCCGGCACCACGAAGGAAGTCGCGCTGCCCACTTTCACGGCCAAAGCCCCGGCCCGGTCCGTCATCCCCTGGTAGAGCGGCTCCCGGTTGTCCTCATCCCGGCGCATCCTGGCATAAGAATACACCTCTTCCAGACGCAACCCTAAGTCGTCCGTCCACTTCAAACAAGCATACAGAGACTCCGGGCTGTCACCCAAGTGCCCCTTAAATTTCTCCGCTTCCGGAATGAGCCTCTCGATGGCGGCAAATTCTTCTTCCCAGGCCTGATTGCTGGGGAAAATATCTTCCAGACGCCATTTGGAATCGGCCGGGATCTCCGCCCGGGACTTCAGCTTCTGTTTTGCCATGAACTTCCCTCCCACACTGTCTTACCCCGTTATTATACACACTCGGCGCAGAATTTACCAATTCACAAGCCGCTCGCCCCAACCGGCCGTGTCCTCCTTCTTACCTTCGCTGTGTCCTCCTTCTTACCTTCGCTGTGTCCTCCTTCTCACCTTCGCTTTAGGCGTTGTCGGCATTCCGCCTCAATTTGGCCAAACGGCGCACCACCGTGGACTGATTCACGCCCAAGGCTTCGGCGGCTTTATAGGTACTTCCGTATTTTGCCATCGCCCTCTCAATCAATTGCCTCTCCACTTCCAGCACGGCCTCTCTCAGTGGCATGAGCGTGTGAACGGACACTCCTCCTCCCTCCTCAGAGGGTCCCCGGAAGACAGGGGGAAGCTGACCCAAGGTGATCAGGTCGCCGGCAGCCATGACAATTAAACGCTCCACCATGTTTTCCAATTCCCGCACGTTGCCCGGCCAGTCATACTGATAAAAAGCTTCCACCGCGTCCGGCGCAAATTCCCGCTGCAGTCCGTATTTTTTGCAGAACCTCTCCCGGAAATGGTGCAGGAGGGGAACGATATCGGCCCGCCGCTCCCGCAGGGGCGGAATCCAAATGGGAACCACGTTGAGGCGAAAAAAGAGGTCCTCCCGCAGTTTCCCCAGACGCACCATTTCTTCCAGATCCTTGTGGGTCGCGGCCAGGATCCGCACATTGACCCGTCTGGGCCTAGTCCCCCCCACGGGTACAACCTCTCTCTCCTGCAAAACCCGCAACAGTTTGGCTTGCAAATTAAAAGGCAGATCCCCGATCTCATCTAAAAGGAGAGTACCGTTATGGGCCAATTCGAATAGGCCGATTTTCCCTTCTCGGCGAGCCCCCGTGAAAGCTCCGCTCTCATAGCCAAACAGCTCTGATTCGAGCAGTTGCTCGGGAATGGCCCCACAGTTCACTTTAATGAAGGGTCCCTCCGCGCGCGGGCTGCGGTTGTGCAAAAGGTTGGCCATCCCTTCCTTGCCCACGCCGGATTCTCCAAGCAGCAGCACCGTCGAATCCACTTTGGCCACACGCCGGATCAGTTCCAATACCTCCTCCAGCTCGGGGCTGGAAGCGACCATCCCCCCCGTATCTCCGCGTTGGCGCAGTTCCGCCAATTCCAGGTGGTATTTTTCGCTCAGCCGCTGGGATTCCTGCAATTCCTGACGCAGTTGGTTGAGCATGGTCATATCTCTCAAGTTGATGACCACCCGCACCAATCGTCCTTCTTCATCAAAAACCGGACTTCCGGTCACCAGGAAGCTGTGATCTTGCTTCTTCTCGGTGACAGTGACCGGATGCCTCCTTTCCAGAACCACGTCCAGCAGGGAATGGGCGTAAATTTCCCCTTCACCCAATTCCTGAATGCGGCGCCCCAACAGTTCCTGGGCGGTGCTCTGGCTCATGTTCTCAAAAGCCGCGTTGGTCCGGATAATACTTCCCGCCGCGTCAGTGACGACAAAACCGTCTGATGATGACTGGATAACGGAATCCAATTCTCGGTTCAACGCTTTGACCGAAGCCAATTCCTGGGATACCGACTCGATTTCCGAGATATCCTGGAAAACCCCCACCGCCCCGGTGATTTTTCCCTCCTGTTTCACCGGGTCCCGATTCATGATGTAAGTGTGACGGCCCACCCGGAACTTTTGCGAATACTCCGACAGCCCAGTCTGCAAGGTCTCCAGCAAACCCAAAGGAATAAGCACATCCAAGACGTGACGACCCAGGGCCTTCTCCTTGGGCACGTGAGTGAAGCGCTCGGCCGCCCGGTTAAAGGAAGTAATCATCCCTTCACGGTTAATGACGACGATGCCGTTATGAGCAGAATTTAAGACAGCCTCCAGTTCCTCCACTTGGAACTCCGCCCGGCGGTACAAGGCCACGGCCAACGCCGAACGGCTCAAAATGCCGATGATTTGACCATCCTCCCGGCAGACCGCCGCAACCTGGAAGGACCGGCTCCAGGCCGTCTCCAAGGGTAAAGTCGCTTTCAATACGATCGGCCCGAATTCCACCCCTCCGAGACAAGGAGTTTCCGGACCTTCTTCTTTAAGCAGCCTACCCAGGGCCCGAGGAGTGGCAAGGCCGACAAACTCCCCTGCGCTGTCGACCACGGGCCAGCCGGCCGCGTCTTCATCCATCACGCGCTGCAGTGCCTCCCGGCAGGTATCCGTGTCTGTCAGAAAACCCGAAATCGGGGTCATGACATCCTTCACCCAAATCATCGCCTGCTCTCCCCTTTCCGCACCCGTGAATCGAAGTTGTGCTCGGAACTTGCGAATTGTCCTCGGCACTTAGGTTATCCTCAAGGTATCATACATGACAGAGAATTTCAAATTCTCTACTTCCATAAGGAGGCAATGAAAATTCCTCAGCGCCATTCCTCGGCTATAGTACGCGTATTGAGAGCGGACTTCATACGAAACATAAACGAATCGGCCATGCGGGACTAAGCTTTCTCAGGGTGATCTGGAGTTGTCAAATTTCATAGCCATTGCGAGCTTGATAGAAAGGTTTTTGAAAGAACGAAATTCGGAGAGTGTATACAAAACGGTAGAAAATGTGACTTTTCGTTGTTTATCCCGCTTCCAATGTTATCTAATATTCGCTATAATATAGCATAGTGAGTAAAATCAAAAACTATGAATTCAGTTTTATGCGAGGTGTTAATGCAATGATAGCTATAATTATGCGCGTACTAGCACCTATTATAAACATACTCCCAGAACGTATTATTCGGTATATCGGCAGTAAAACATCTGAATTTTTTCTTAATAAACATGTGAAGCTAGAGGTAACGGGAAATGAAATCCTGTCTGAGCGGATAGGCAAGCCAACAATATTTATTGCAAATCATTTAAGTAATATGGATGGCATTGTTCTCAATAAGGTACTTAAGAAAAATAATGTCACCTTCATGGCAGGCACAAAGCTGAACACAACTCCCATTACATCAATATTCCTGAAAACAGTTAAGCACATCCTCATAAACCCAAATTCAGTTAATAGAGATGCAATCAAAAATGCTCTAGCTGTATTGAGCATGAGGGAGTCAATTTTGATATTCCCTGAGGGGACTAGAAGCAGGTCTGGTTCCATGATAAAGGGTAAAAAGGGGGTTCTACTATTAGCAAGACTCTCTAAGGCTGATATTGTTCCAATAGCACTTGAGGGAACAGAGCATTTGCTGCCGATCAACCAGAACGACATGGGCAAGGAAACTCCACAGCATGCAACAGTGAGAGTAAATATAGGTAAGCCCTTTCAGCTAGAGAAAAAAGATCATAACTGTGGTAATTGGGATGAAGAATGTGTATATACCGTAATGAGGAAAATAGCACAAATGCTAAAATCCGAATATCAGGGTGTATATAAAATAGACTAACTAAAAATGGATTGATAAAGTAGTTTCAACACAAAATAATAAGAGCCGGGTGTTACCTCAGCTGTGTTTGTTGGTTTCCGAGAGATTTGCGCGCATCCCCACACGCTGTCCGCGCGCCAAAGTAGCGGAACGGTTCGCCATGCCGCGAATCATTTGCTATTCGGCATTATCGCAGGATACTTCCCCTAAATCCGAAAATGATGAAAGAGCCTTTCGCAGAAACGAAAGGCTCTCTAAGGTCGTTTGCATCTTTCTGCCTGAGACACACCCACACCCATAGGCCCGGTCAACCTCAAGATTCCAAAGCCGGCCGTAGGTCATTGTTCTCCTCAATCGCATCATGTTGTCAACTCACCGTTTTTGTCTTTCAGGGCCTTAAGGATCTTTTCCGGCGTAATGGGCAGTTCCAGGAAACGGACCCCGATCGCGTCGCAAATGGCGTTGGCGATAGCCGGGATCACCGGTTGAATAGGTCCTTCACCGGATTCCTTAGCCCCGAAGGGCGCTGTCGGATCATAACTTGCCACGATGGTGGAATCAATCTCCGGAATGTCGACCGCCGTGGGAATCTTGTAATCATGCAGGGAAGGATTGAGCAGGCGCCCGTCGGAACCCACTTTGATTTCCTCGAACAAGGCCTGTCCCATACCCATGACGATCGAGCCTTCCACTTGACCCTCGACGCTCATTGGGTTGATCGGCTGGCCGCAATCCCCGGCTTCAGTCACTTTCAGCACTTTCACTTGACCTGTTTCCAGATCCACCTCCACCTCGGTCACCTGGGCCGAGAATCCGAAAGTGGGGGATTGTCCGATGTTCGCTCCCTGCACACCTTTCATCCCCTTGCGGGGAGGGCTGTAGTGTCCCGTGGCACTGAGCGGTCCGCGAGCGTCAATATATTTGGCCACAGCGCTCATGAAATCCATCGTTCGCCCCGGTTCGTAGCGAGAATAAATCTTTCCGCCCCCGCTCATCAACTGATCGGCCCTGACTCCCAACTCGACCGCTGCCACTTCGTAGAGCTGCCTATTAATTAATTGGGCAGCCATACGGACGGCCTGCCCGGCTCCGTATGTTACTCTGCTGGCAAAAGAACCCAAGTCAAAAGGAGTCAGCTGGGTATCCCCTGACACGATATGGACCTCCTCGGCCAGCACGCCCAATTCCTCCGCAGCCATCATAGCCAAAACCGTATTTGAACCCTGGCCGATGTCGGTCGCCCCCGTTAAGAGGACGATCCCCGCTTCCGTGTCAACCCGGATCAAGGCGGAGGAATGCGGCTTATAAGACATATACAGAGTGTAGGCGGTGCCGGAGATATAATACCCCCCGGCCAAACCAACCCCCCTCCCTAAGGGTAGTTTCCCTTGTTTTTCCAGGTAGCCTGAGCGCTCTGCCACGGTCTGGAGGCACTTCTTGAATTCGGCCTGTGGCACATGTACATTGCTCAAAGTCGTGTACCCCGATTCCACGGCATTCTTTAGCCTGAGAACATAGGGACTCATCCCCAATTCTTTGGCGATGTCCTCCAAGAGGCTTTCCATGGCAAAACGCGGTTGTACCCCACCCAATCCCCGCATCGCTCCGGTAGTCGGTTTATTAGTGTAAACACGTCGCCCGTGAAAGCGGGCATTCGGCACTTTATAGGGTAAGTGAATCATGGCAGCCGTATAGAAGAGCACTATGATGCCCCAACCGCCGTAGGCCCCTCCATCCAGAACATTGTCAAAGTCAACAGCTTGTATAATTCCCTCCTTGCTCACCCCGATCTTCATCTTCATCACACAGGGATGGCGCCCCTTATGCTGGGCAAAGACCTCGCTCCGTTCATAGGTGACTTTGAGCGGCCGGCCGGTCTTGCGCGCCAGGAGAGCCGCACAGAGTTCGGAAGAGGCCACTTCCCCTTTTCCACCGAAACCGCCCCCCACCGCCGGCACGATAACCCGGATCATGTTCATCGGCAAGTCCAGAACTAAGGCCAGCGTCCGCTGGAGATAATGGGGAATTTGGGTGGAGGAATGCACAGTCAAAAAGCCGTTAGCGTCAAAATGGGCCAGCGCGGAGTGCGGCTCGAGAAAGGCATGGTTGACATATGACGTCTTGAAGCTGCGCTCCAGCACCAGATCTGACTCCGCCATCGCTTTGTCTACATCGCCAAACTCTTGTTTGCCTTCGTACATCACATTGTTTTTGGCTTTGGTATGAATCACCACATCCGGACGCTCCAGCGCTTCTACCGGATCGAAGACCGCCGGCAGAACCTCGTATTCCACTTCGATCTTCTCCAAGGCCTCTTCAGCCGTTTCCTCGTCCACCGCGGCCACCGCTGCCACACCCTCGCCCACATAACGCACTTTGCCCACGGCCAGAGCGTACTCCGTCGGAGCCTGAGGGACAATGCCATAGGCCTTGGGAGCGTCCTCGCCGGTAATCACGGCCAATACACCCGGGAGAGCCAAAGCCTCTTCATAGTGAATTCCCTTAATGAGGGCGTGAGCGTAGGGGCTGCGCTTTATTTTGCCATAAGCCATATGGGCCATGACCAAATCGTCGGTATAAAGGGCCTCTCCCTTCACTTTGGCCGCGGCGTCCACCCTGGGCAGATTCTTGCCGACCACCTCAAGATCCTTCACGACATCCTCCCCTCCTCCCGCGCGGCCAGTTTCTCCGCCGCCGCCTCTATCGATTCCACGATTTTCTTGTAGCCCGTGCATCGGCAGAGGTTTCCGGCAATTCCCCGCTTGATTTCCTCCTCACTGGGGTCGGGAGAGCGGTCCAGCAAGGCCTTGGCCGATAAGATCATCCCAGGTGTGCAAAAACCACATTGCACCGCCCCATGCTCAACAAAGCTTGCCTGGATCGGGTGCAGTTTTTCTCCCTCGCTAAAACCCTCAATCGTCTGAATCTTCTTCCCCTGGGCGGCCACTGCCAAAGTCAGGCAAGAAAGAACGGGACGGCCGTCCACGAGCACAGTACAGGCTCCGCAATCACCCTGGCCACACCCTTTCTTGGTCCCCGTCAGTCCGACTTTCCTGCGGATGACATCGACCAAAAGGTCGCGCGGGCTCACCGCCAAGTCAAAATCCTGACCGTTAATGTTGAGCGTGATCAACCTTTTCATCCCGCCTTGACCTCCTCTCCCGACCGGGCCACTTCATATGCCTGCTTCAGAGCCCGCCGCAGCAGAACCTGGACGGCCTCCCGCCTGTACTCAGCCGAAGCGCGAATATCGCTGATCGGGCTCGACTGGGCCGCCGCTAAACGACCCGCCTCTTTTATGACCGGGTCTCGCAGTTCGCTTCCAATTAAATGCGCCTCTGCTTTTTTGACCCTCAAGGGTGCCGGTGCAACCGCCCCTAAGGCAATGCGCACCTGCTCGCATGTCAAAAGATCCGGAGCCAAAACTAAATAGACGGCGACGTTCAGCATATCGATCTCCATCGCTCCCCTCAAACCCTGCCAGAGATAGGCGCTGGCCGAGCGGGGAGCCGGCTCGGGTACGACAAAGCGGGTGAGGATTTCTCCCGGCCGCAAAGCGGTCTTGCGGTTGCCCAGGATAAACTCTTCCAGACAGATCTCCCGGGTGCCGACGGAACCGGCCAAACTCACTCTCGCCCCTAAGGCCACGAGCGCCGGCGGGGTCTCCGCCGCCGGTGAGGCATGACAGCTATTCCCCCCCCAAAGTCGCCATACTCCGCACCTGCACGGAACCCAATTCTCCGGCTGCCTGGGCCAAAGCCCGCCAGTGCCTCCGAACTGTGGTCGACTGCTGGATGCTGTCTATTTTGGTCGCCGCCCCGATGATCAGGCCTTGGCCGGGAACGTGTTGAATCCCCTGAAGTGCTTTAAGCTCGGAAATATCTACTAGGACCTCGGGCCCGAGCAATTTGTCTTTCATGATGAGCAGGAGATCCGTTCCCCCCGCCAAGATCTTTGCTTTTTCCCCATAGGTTTCCAACAGACTCAGAGCCTCGGCCACTGTTGTCGGGGCAAAATACTCAAATTCCGGCAAGAACAATGTGCTCCCCCCTTTCTTGCGCTCTGTCAGGCGCATGTGGTCACCGAAGAGGCTACTGTGCTCCTCATCACGTCGCCAACGCCGTCCGGCGGTTCCAAAAAGCGTCAAACCCAGAACATTAAGTAGTGGGATCCAAATCCTGTTGCTACGGGCGTTATTAAGGGTGGCGCCGGGGCTGCCTGAGCCGCAGCTACTCTGTATTGATCGCGGCTAATATGGTATAATTTGAACGCACTTGACAAAAGCCAAGCCGTAACCCGTAAAGACAGGACAATATTCGCCTCGTGAGGTGCAGCAAAGTGAATCCTATCACACTCTTTCTCGAGTCAAAAATTGCCGCCCTTGAGCAAGGAAGAAATAATGCCAGACAGACAGTTGAATTTCTTACCACCCTGCTCAACCAACACCAGGATAAGGAGACCTTCTTTTTCTTCGTGGATGAAGTCTATGCCTCTCCCCCGGCGGACACCCGTGTCGTCAACGTATTTACCGACTGCTATCAACTCTTTGTTCTTGAGAAGGATGGGGATCCCCGGCTCATCCGAATTCTGGTGTTCTTTAACGACAAAGTCTATGACAATTTTCTCATCCGTCTCGATGATGAACGGAGATTATGCGAGTTGGAAGACATCGACATGGGGGAAATCAAAAACCATGGTATCGCTTCCGTCTGCCTTAAAAACCTGGAGACCGTCCTGCGCCAAACGCACAGTGCCGACCGGATCATCGCCGGCCTAGCCCCCCGTGATTATGAACGCCGACAACACTTATACTACTTTTATCACAGCAAGAACGGCTACGAAATCAGGCGCCCCGTCAGCCAGACTTCCTGGGGACTGGTCGAAAAAAAACTCTAATCAACCTGTTCACCGGGTTGAGAAGCTGCCTTGAGTGAGCGTTTGAGGATTTTGCCGCTCATATTTTTAGGCAGTTCAGGCAGAATCTCAACTAGGCGCGGGACTTTGTAGGCCGCCATTCTTAGTTTGCAATAAGCGATGACTTCTTCCCCGCTTGTTTGCTGTCCCGGCCGCAGAGAAATAAAAGCCTTCGGGATCTCTCCTTTGACAGGATCCGGCAACCCAACAACCGCCGCCTCTAAGACGGCAGGGTGACCGTAGAGGACTTCTTCCACCTCGCGCGGGTAGACGTTGTAGCCGCCGCAGATGAGCATGTCCTTCTTCCGATCCACAATGTAGTAGTAGCCATCCTCATCCCTACGTCCGAGATCCCCGGTGTGAAACCACCCGTCCGTAAAAGCTTCCTCTGTGGCCGCCGGCATTTTCCAATACCCCTTGAAAACCCCAGGGCCCTTGACCAATATCTCTCCTACTTCCCCGACCGGCACTTCCCAGTTGCCTCCGTCCGCCACCTTCACTTCCCAATTTTCCGCCGCCGGCCCGATGGACCCGGCCTTGCCATGACCCAGCCGGCCATAGGTGCAAGTGGAACTAGTCTCGGTGGAACCGTAGCACTCACAGAATCCCACCTGAAACTCACGCTCAATCCGCTCGATGTACTCGGCCGGCATGGCTGCGCCTGCCGCCTGCGCAAAGCGCCAAGATCGCAGGTCATAGGCCTCCGGATTTTCCAAGTACGCTTGCAGCATGTAAATATACATGGTAGGGACACCGGCAAAATGCGTAACGCGAAAGCGGGAAATCAGTTCCAAAGTTTTATCCGGAAAAAACCTGGGCATCGTAATCACGGCCGCTCCTTTGTACATCGGACCCAATACCGTAAGGACGAAGAAGATATGGCAGAAAGGCGTGCCCGTCAAGAACCTGTCCTGATCATTGAGATGAAGTGTATAACAAGCGTTGAGCTCCGCGTTCTCAGAAAAGTTGCGATGGGTTAGCATGGCGCCTTTTGGTTGCCCGGTCGTTCCGGAAGTATAGAGAATGGTCACGACGTCATCAGGCGAACAATCGACCGCTGCTAAATCTGCTCCACCCCTATCAAGCAGGTCGGCAAAAGAAAGAACAGGGGAAGTCTTGGGGAAAGCCTGATCCGGCACATCCCGGAAAGTCTGGGAGTGAACATTTGGAAAAGACCGATGGGAAGCTCGGGAAGAAACCTCCACGGACGCATCGTGAGACACGTCTTGCACAGCCACTAAAATCAAGTGTTTTACGCTGGACAGCTCCTCCCACACACCCAAAACATTGGCCAAAGCTTCCCCGTCCAGGCAAACCAACGCCATGGCTTCAGAATTGTTGATAATATAACTGATCTCCGCCCCTTTGTACATAATGTTGAAAGCCACCGCAATCGCGCCTATCTTAGCTATCGCGAAATAAACCACCAGGTATTCCGGAGAATTGGGCAAGTAGATTCCCACCCGGTCCCCCTGCTTAACCCCAAGGCTCAGCAAGGCGTTGCCCATGCGGTTGACGAGGGTATTGAACTCTTCCCAACTCCAGTGAACGTCTTCCGAGATGACTGCGCTGCTTTGAGGAATCCTGCGGGTATTCCTTTCCAGTATCCCTGCCAGATTCAAGTCACTTCCCCCCTTCAATGCCGGCATTATCCACATGTGCCCCCCAAGCCTGGGGGCAGTCGTTCTGCCCCCGACATTTGGGGAGAATATCAGAAAGCGTGGGCACCGCAAGCGGTTGTTCCGATTTTTGTTCTCCCCTAAATACCTAGGGTCCCACGGGCGCCAACTTGCAGCTTCTGACTGACTTTTTGCCCTAGCTAGCCCTGATAAAACCCGCCGCCGGTTTTTTTGCCCAGTTTGTTGGCCCTGACCATCTGTTTAATGATCTGGGGAGCGGCATACTGGTTATTGCGAAACTCATCGGCAAAATACTCCATGACGTGATAACTGATGTCTACGCCGGTAAAATCCATCAATTCAAAAGGACCCATGGGATAATTCAGGCCAAGCTTCACCGCCGTATCGATGTCCTCCACCGAAGCCACCCCTTCCTGCAAGAGGCGAGCCGCTTCAATAAATTGAGGAATCATGATGCGGTTGACGACAAAACCCGGTGAATCTTTTTTGACTTCGATGGCCGTCTTGCCAAGGGCCTGGGCCAAATCCCGCGCCATAGCGATCGTCTCATCCGAGGTCTGCATGCCCCGGATCACCTCAACCAGACGCATGATTTGAGCCGGGTTAAAAAAGTGCAAGCCGCAGACTTTATCCGGACGCTGCGTCACGGCTGCGATAGCCGTAATGGACATGGAAGAGGTATTCGTCGCCAAAATCACCTCCGGACGGCAAAGTCGATCCAGGGCCTGAAAAACCTCTTTTTTCAGGTCCATATTCTCCAGGACTGCTTCAATGACAAAGTCGGCCGCCGCAAGATCCTCAAGTTCGGTTGTTCCCCGCACCCGCGCCAGAGCGGTCTCATGCTCGGCGGCGCTCATTTTGCCCTTTTCCACCGACCGGGCCATAAATTTGTCCATTGTCTTTAGCGACCTGTCCACATAGGTCCTCTCAATATCCCGGATGACCACATCATAGCCGGCCATAGCGGCCACATTGGCGATGCCGGTTCCCATGGCTCCCGCCCCGACAATTCCCACTGTACGAATACCCATAGCAAAGATCCTCCTCTTAATTTCTGATCCCGTGCATATCGGCACTTTCCCGGCGCTCTCTAGCCGGGAAAGTGCCGGGAAAACGCCTGCCGCCGGGAAAACCCTCGCCCCTTTTGGCACCGGTCACCTTTTGGCATCGGTCATCAGGACAAACACTGTCCCTAACAGGGAGACGCTCCCTTGGCTGGGCTCCTTGGCTAGGCTCCTTTGCTCTGCCCCGCTTTCCCCAGCCGGACCGCTGTCTCCAACAGGTCCTGATCCGTCAGCCCGATGGAATTCAACGTCTTATGGTAAATATGAATGAGTTTCTGCAACAAATTGGTAGTGGCCTTCTCCTCACGCAGGCGCTTCATCTCCTGGGTCACCCTCTCCACCAGTCCCGGCTCCAGAACGACTCCGGCCTCGTTCAACTCTTTTTCCATCCGGTGTAAAGCAAACTCAATAATCTGGCTCCCCGAGTGCTTGCCGTAAACGAAGCGTTGGGTCTGCCCCACCAGTTCGGAGGGAATAGCTTCGTAAATTCGCCGATCCACCAAGACTCCCGCGGTGTGAATCCCGCTCTCGTGGGTGAAAACCTGAGGGCCGATAATCGGCGCATGGGCCTGAATAGGAATGCCGGAATAGCTTTCGACCAAACGGTAGAGGTCGTTAAGGAGGTGGTACTTAAAGCCGGGGATATCGATACCGTAGAGAATCTTGAGCGTCACCACCACTTCATGCAAGGGGGCATTCCCTGCCCGTTCGCCATAACCCGCTACTGTCGTGCAGAAAGCTTTGGCTCCGTTTTTGATCGCCGTAATAGTGTTATAACTACCTAAACCAAAATCGTTGTGAAAATGCACCAAAAGAGGCACTTCCGGCACCGCTTGCACCAAGCGCGAGATATAATACTCCGTCGCCTCCGGCGAAAGGGTTCCCACCGTGTCGGGAAAAGACGGGCGTGTCCCGCCTGCCGTCATACCGCGGCGGTGGAGTTCCGCCACGTAGTCCACATCCGCCCGGGAGCCGTCTTCACCGCCGAACTCAATGGATTTGACACCCTTGGAGCGGGCGTAGCCGATCGCCTCTTCCATCATCCGGATATTGGCTTCCCTGTACCAGGCGACCGGCGTTGCCAACCAGTTTTCGTCAGAAATTCCCTCCCTATGCAGCAGGGTTTTGCCGATCTTATATTTGGTGTGCAAATCCGAAGCCGAAGTAAAGATAAAGAAAGTAACCTCGTCAGGCGAGATATTGATCCCCCGCAGAACGTCCAGGGTGGCGTCGATATCTTTGTGATTGCAGCGACACATCACCACTATTTCCAGATCCGGCCGCAACTCGCCCCTGCGTTTGGCCTCCATGATCAAACGCAGTGCTTTCTGTTCAGAGGCTGATACCCCGGGAAAACCCACATCGACAATGTGCACACCGATTTCACTGAGCATTTTGATGATTTCTACCTTTTGTTCCGGGGTATAAGCGACCCCCGGCATCTGTTCGCCGTCGCGCAGGGTGGAATCATAGATACGCAATTCCTTGGGATCAGGAAATTTAATTCCCCCCGTAAAATCCAGGGGACCGTGAAGCAGTTGTTCAATGGGTTCGTGCAGCAGTTGTTCATTGGGTTCGTGCAGCATAATCTCTTCCTCCTCATATTGAGCTAAGCAGTAAACTCCTCATATTGAGCCAGCTCCTTGTATCGGGTCAATCGCTTAGCTCCTCACATCGGGCTGATCACTTAACTCCTCTTCCCCTTGCTGCCACCTTTGAGAACACCAACTACCGTCCTGCATCCCTTGGTATCTCTCACCACTTCATCCCTGGTATCTCTCTCTCCCTGCCTAACCATGATTCTCGCCCATTGGCGCGATTGAGTGGGCGTTCAATTAACCTAAAGCTACCCGCACCAACTCTCCCACCTGACTGGTGGAAAGCCCCGAATCCGCCCCCAAGGATGGAACTTTGCCGGAGGTAAGGGTGAATTGCAAAGCTCTTTCGATCCGAGCAGCCGAATCGCGTTCACCGACATAATCCAGGAGCATCCCGATGGCCGCAATAGCTGCCATGGGATTCACCACACCTTGGCCCGCATATTTGGGTGCCGAACCGTGGATGGGCTCGAACATGGAGATTTGTCCGGGGTGAATGTTTCCCGAAGCCGCCACGCCCAACCCTCCTTGAATCATGGCCCCAATATCCGTGATGATGTCCCCGAAGAGGTTGCTGGTGACGACGACATCGAACCATTCCGGATTCTTCACCATCCACATGCAGGCCGCGTCAATATAGGCGTGTTCCTTCTCAATATCCGGGTACTCCTCCCCGACTTCGGCAAAGGTGCGCGTCCAGAGATCCATGGGCCGGATGGCATTGGCCTTATCGACCATGGTTACTTTTTTCTTCCGGTTGCGCTGCCTCGCTAAATCAAATGCGTAACGAATGGCTCTTTCCGCTCCTTTGCGGGTAAAGACCATCTCCGCGATGGCCACCTCGTCCACTGTCCCTTTTTTGAAAATCCCGCCGATGCCGGTATAGGCATCCTCCGTGTTTTCGCGCACCACCACCAGGTCCACATCAGCCGGCGTTTTTCCTTTGAGCGGGCAGAACTGCTCCGCATAGAGCTTGATGGGGCGCAGGTTGATATACAAATCAAGCCCGAAACGCAAACCCATGATTACCGGTTTCTCGATAAAACCCGGCTCCAGGCGCGGATCCCCCAAAGCACCCAGATAGATGGCATCCAAAGTCCTGTATTCCTCCAGAACGGATTCCGGCATGGTTTCCCCCGTATCCAGATAATGCTGGGCCGAGTAGGGATAGTGGGTCAATTCATAAGTGAATCCATCCTTACGGGAGACATCTTCCAAGACTTTCAGGCCCTCTGCGACAACCTCGGGGCCCACTCCGTCCCCGGGGATGACCCCTATTTTATAGTTCTTCGCCTGCCTACCGATCATTTTCCAGCCCCCTCAAACGTTCCCCGGCATATTGGAGCAAGCCGCCGGCCCCGATGATCTTTTGCATAAATTGCGGAAAAGCCACCGCTTGTAAGGATGTTCCGTCACTCAGATTTACAACCGTTCCCTTGTCCGGATCGATCCTGATACCCTGCCCCTGCTCAAAATAGCGGGCCGCGTCCGGAAGCTCGAAAATAGGCAACCCGATATTGATAGCATTACGGTAAAAAATGCGGGCAAAGAATGGGGCCACAACTGCCGCCACTCCGGCGGCTTTCAAGCAAAGCGGAGCCACCTCGCGCGAAGAACCACAACCAAAATTGGCATCCGCTACGACTACGTCCCCCGGAACGAAGCGGCCGGCAAAGGTTGGATCAAAGTCTTCAAAGACATGTTTGGCCAGTTCATCGGGGTCTGAAATGTTGCAGTAGCGTCCGGCTATGATCAGATCGGTGTCAATGTCACGGCCGAACTTCCACACGTTTCCTTCAATCATGCTCTTTCCCCCTTCAAGGCGCGTTCCTACGTTCCTGTCAAGATTCCCTGGGGTCCGCCTTCCTGTCAAAGTTCCTCCGGTCCGCTGATTTGGCCTGAGAGTGCCGACGCAGCGGCCACCGCAGGGCCTGCCAAGTAAACCTCGCTTTGCACGTGCCCCATGCGGCCCACAAAGTTGCGGTTAGTCGTGGAGACACACCGCTCACCTTCGGCCAAGATCCCCATGTGCCCGCCCAGGCAGGGGCCGCAAGTAGGGGTTGAAACCACGCAATCCGCTTGAATAAAGGTTTCCAGCAACCCTTCTTGCAAAGCTCGCAGATAGACCTTCTGTGTCCCGGGAATCACAATACAACGGACACGAGGGTGAACCTTTTTGCCCTTCAGGAGCGCCGCCGCCACCCGCAAATCCTCAATCCGGCCATTCGTACAGGAACCGATGACCACCTGGTCAATCGAAAGATCACCAGCCTCGGCAACCGGTTTACTATTGGAAGGCAGGTGTGGAAAAGCCACCTGGGGTTCGATATCCGCCATGTCGAAGACAACCGTTTGGGCATACTCTGCCTCCGGGTCGCTTTCATAAACGGTGTAGGACAGGTCAGTCGCGTCGCGCACATAACTTTCCGTCTTGGCGTCGACAGCAAAAATTCCGTTCTTCGCCCCCGCTTCTATGGCCATGTTAGCCATCGTCAGCCTTTCTGCCACACTGAGGTCCGCAATGCCTTCACCCGTAAACTCCAGCGCACTGTAAGTAGCCCCGTCCACCCCCAGACGCGCCACCGCGTAAAGAATCAGGTCTTTGCCCGACACCCAGGGCCGCTTTTTCCCCCGAAATTCCAAACGGATCGTGGGAGGCACTTTGAGCCACACTTCGCCCAAAGCCCAAGCTACGGCCACATCCGTGGACCCGACCCCGGTCGCAAAAGCTCCTACCCCGCCGTAGGTACAGGTGTGGGAATCTCCTCCGATGACCAGCATGCCCGGCCGGACTAACCCCTGCTCCGGCAGCAGCACGTGCTCTATACCCGTCCGGCCTACTTCGAAATACAAGGTCTGCTGCGCGAGGGCGAATTCACGCACCTTCTTGGCCACTTGAGCCGACTGAATATCTTTGTTCGGCGTAAAATGATCGGGCACAATGACTACTTTCCGGGGATCGAATACTTTCTCGGCGCCTCGGATTTTGCCAAATTCCTCAATTGCCACGACCGCCGAGAGTTCGTTGGCTAAAACCAAATCCACTTTGGCATTGATAATTTGACCCGGATGCACCCCAGACAACCCGGCATGGGCTGCCAAGATCTTCTCTGTCATCGTCATAGCCATTGTTATTTCACCTCCCGTTTCAATGATTTAAGTCCCGCATGTCAACCACACGCTTGGCTTTGCCTTCACTGCGCTGCAGAGTTTTCGGCTTCACGACCTTGCTGCGGGCGTTGATGCCCAAAGCTTGATAGAGTTCGCGCCCCAACCGTTCCTGAACCTCCGACAAGGCGGCTTCTTCCTGCTTCAACAATTCCTCTGTACACTCTACCAGCACCTCAAAGTCATCCATGTGCGAGCTTCCCCGATCCACCACAATGACATATTGCGGTTCCAAACCGGGAATGGAAAGAATAACGCTTTCGATTTGGGAAGGAAAAACGTTGACACCCCGGATGATCAGCATGTCGTCCGTCCGCCCTGTGACCCTTTGCATGCGCGCCGTGGTGCGGCCGCAAGCGCAGGGTTGCTGTAAGATAATTGTGCGATCGCGGGTGCGAAAGCGCAGAATCGGAAAAGCTTCTTTGGTCAAAGAGGTCAGAACCATTTCTCCCGGCTGACCGGGTGGGAGAACCTCTCCCGTATCCGGGTCAATCGTTTCTACCAAGAAGTGATCTTCGTTGATGTGCAAGCCATTGTGATAGGGACATTCGGAAGAGACGCCCGGACCGATGAGTTCGGTCAAACCATAGGTATCAAAGGCCTCGATATTTAATTTTTCCTCAATCTCCTCTTTCATCTCCAAAGTCCAAGGCTCAGCGCCAAAGAAACCGACGCGCAAGTTGAGATCCCGGGCCGGATCCAGGCCCATTTGCACGGCCTGTTCCGCTAAAACCAGGCAATAGGAAGGTGTGGACGTAAGAACCGTCGCTCCGAAATCCCGCCAGAGCATGACCTGCCTCTTGGTCATTCCGCTCGAAACCGGGACGATCGTGGCCCCAACCCGCTCCGTACCGTCGTGGAAACCCATTCCCCCTGTGAAAAGTCCGTAACCGTAAGCATTATGCACAATATCCTCGTCCGTCACCCCGCCTGAAGTCAAAACTCTGGCTATCAGTTCTGCCCAGGTATCCAGATCGTTGGCCGTATATCCGGCTACCACCGGTTTTCCCGTAGTTCCACTCGACGCATGGAGACGAACGATCTTTTTCATGGGTTCCGCAAACATTCGGTAGGGGTAATTTTCACGCAAATCATGCTTTGTGGTAAATGGGAGTTTGCTTACATCTTGAAGAGTCCTGATGTCTTGCGGGCGCACCCCCAAGGCGTCCATTTTTTCCTTGTAAAAAGGCACCCGTTCATAGCAACGTTCGACCGTCTCCTGCAGTCGTTTCAACTGCAGTCTTGCCAACTCCGGCCGGGGCATCGTTTCGTGCTCCCGGTCCCAAATCAGACATTTTTTCTCTTGCGCCGCGCTTTTAGTGGCTTCCATCTCTAAACCCCCTCCTCAATCATACCAACGGGAACACGGGGCCCTATCCCGTCCCCTGACTCCGAACCGGAAACAATACGACTTGCCCCCTGCAAACTGAGCCAACTCACCCAATCTATGCCTCAAACTTTCTTCAAACTTGCTCCCCCCTTCCCTGTGCCTTACTTTAACCTTCGGCAACCGCTGCCTCGGCCCGACTCCGGCCCAGTTCCACCCCTGTCTGAAAGGCCTTGAGGTTCACCTCCAACAGCCGCTCCGGAATCCGCCTCCTGATCACGGCATCCCAGGCTTTGGGGGAGAGATCCAGATACACAGAGAGCACTCCGAGAAGAATCAAGCTGCTGACGCGGATATTGCCCAGGGCTTTGGCTTCGGCAGCGGCGGGGATGAGCTGAAGCCTAAGACCCTTCCCACTCAGGAACTCCATGATACCTGTGGGATAGGGCTTGTACTCCCCGATTTGTCCCGGCATGATTTCCACATCGTTGATCAGGATTAACCCTCCCCGCTTGACGTAATGCCCATAACGAACCGCTTCCAAACGTTCAAAAGCGAGGAGTATATCCGCCTCTCCCGTACGCACGATGGGGGAATAAACCCCCTCCCCGAAGCGCAGGTGGCTGACCACACTCCCACCCCGCTGAGCCACGCCGTGGACTTCCGTTTGCTTCACTTCCGCCTTTTCCTCCGCGGCCACCAGCGCCAATACTTCGCCGGCCAAGAGCACTCCTTGCCCCCCGACTCCACAGAGAAGGACATTTGTGACAGGCATTACACAACCCCCTTTAAAACAATGGCATCGAACTTACAGGCCTGGGCACATAAAGAACAGCCGGTGCAAACGACCTCATCGATCCTGGGCTCTTTACCCGGCAAAACGCCGGGACAGCCCAAGCGCTGACAAGCCCCGCATTGTGTGCATTTGTCTTCTCGGATCACGTAAGGTGTCTTGGGCCTGTCTTTTTCACCCCGGGCAAAAATACAGGGCCGATTGGTCAAAATCACCGAGGGTCCCTCATGCTGAAGGGCCTCTTGCACCGCTTGAAACATCTCCTTCTGCCGAAACGGATCCGCGACCTGAACGTGCTTCACTCCGATCGCCCGGATCAAAGCCACCAGATCCAGACGGGGCGCCTCCTCACCCTGTAAGGTCATGCCAGTGGCAGGGTGCTCCTGATGTCCGGTCATCCCTGTCGTCCGATTGTCCAAAATGACGGTTGTCGTATTCCCCCCGTTGTAGACGACATCGATGAGAGAAGGGATCCCGCCGTGAATGAAAGTGGAATCGCCCATGACTGCCACGACTTTGTCCATTCCCCCCAATTCAAAGCCGAAGGCATGGCCGATCGAGGAGCCCATGCAAAAAGAAGTGTGCATCGCGCCCAGAGGGGGGAGGGCTCCCAAGGTGTAACAGCCGATATCCCCTGTCACCAGAACGCCGGCTTTTTTCAAGGCCAGATAGGCCCCCCTGTGAGGACAACCGGGACAAAGCTGGGGCGGCCGGGCGATAAGGTCAAATTCACTCGTAAAGTCATCAACCGCTTGTTCCCCAAGCAAGGCTTGGGCCAATATGTCGGGATTATACTCACCGCTGCGGGGAAGGCGTTCCTTGCCTACGATGTTAGTGATACCCCAAGCCCGGATCTGTTCTTCCAGGAAAGGCTCCAATTCCTCAATCACATAGACCACCTCATGCCGGGCGCAGAAGTCGCTGATTTTTTGCCTGGGCAAAGGATTCGTCAAGGCCAGTTTGAGAAACGAAGCCTCCGGAAAGAGCTCTTTGGCATAAGTGTAAGAAGCTCCGCTGGTGATGATCCCGATCTCGCTCCTGCCCTCTTCAAGCCGGTTGAAAGGATAACTCTCGGCAAACGCAGTCAGCCGCTCCATTTTGGCATCCAATTTAGCCCGCAGAGCCTTGGCAAAAATCGGCACGACCCAATTGGGCACATCCTTGACAAAACGGCGTTCGTTGGTGTTTTCCCCGCGTTCACCCAGGCTCACGATTCCCTTGCTGTGGGATACCCGCATCGAAGTGCGATAAAGAACCGGTGTCGAAAACATCTCACTCAGTTCGAAAGCCAGTTTAACGTAATCCTTGGCTTCTTGGGGATCACTGGGCTCGATCATGGGAACCTGAGCCATTCGGGCCAAATAGCGGTTATCCTGCTCATTCTGGGAACTGTACATGCCTGGGTCGTCGGCGGAAATAACCACAAAACCTCCAAGCGTCCCGGCGAAGGGAAAAACCATAAAGGAATCGGAGGCCACGTTGAGTCCCACATATTTCATGGAACACAGGGCCCTTTTCCCTGAGAGAGCGACACCCATCGCCTCATCAAAAGCGACTTTTTCATTGGCCGCCCACTGGGAACGAATCTCCGGATAGTGAGCGATATTCTCCAAAATTTCCGTACTGGGCGTTCCGGGGTAGCCTGAGGCAAAATAGACGCCGGCCTCATAAGCCCCCCGGGCGATTGCGGTGTTTCCGGCCATGAGCATCCGCCGGTCAGGGCTTGTCAATGTCATTCTCTTGCCCTCCTAAGTTTATTTTTTTTAAAGATTTTTAAAGCAACTGTGCCTTGGTTTATCATGTATTCGTATACTATCAGAAACTTTAGGCATTAAGATCCGTATTGCCATGAACGGCTAACTGAAGCCGCCCGATAGCCAAAATAGCATCCTGAACGGTTCGACATCGGTATAACTTTCTTGTTTTCTTATATATACCTTGACAAAACTAGACACCTAAAGTATGCCAGATTTACTGCCTTTTTTTGAAATCTGGTTCACTCGTCGCTATACCCACCCCGGCAAGCACCTTGCTCGCAGAGGAGTCAGCCTACCAAGGCACCGGGCACCGGGCACCCGGGCCCCCGGGCCCCATAATAATGTTTTATGGACTTCCTGCCAAAGGTTCTTTTGACCCGGTCAAAGGTCAGAAATCCGGGTTAAGCTGCCCTGTTCAAACAGGGCAACTGTCAAAAGCGGTCTCTGAACAGTACACCGTCACATCCTTTCCCCCTGTACTAGATAAGCCGGGATCTTTACACCGGGGCAAGTTCTGATAGAATGAGGCTCGAAACCCGTATTCACAATTATCAGATATGCCAGAAAGGAGGTTGGGTTATGCTGGGGTTAACAGATAGCGGAGTCATTGCGGCATATCTATTGACGATTGCCAGTGCAGTCCTTTGCGTCGTCTACGGTTTAGTCAATTGGAGAAAACAATAGGGAGGGAAATCCAAATGAACATTACCGTCTTCATCGTCATTCTGGTCATTTATTTGGGCATCATCGCCTTCTTAACCTATCTGGGCTACAGAAGAACACATTCTTCCAAAGACTACATGGTGGCGGGTGGTGAAATTCACCCTTATTTGATGGGCTTGGCTTACGGCGCCTCTTTCATCTCCACTTCCGCCATTGTCGGCTTTGGCGGGGCCGCCGGAGTCTATGGCATGAGCTTATTGTGGCTGACCTTTGCCAACATCTTTGTGGGCGTTTTCATCGCCTTTGTCGTCTTCGGCAAACCGACCCGGGCCCTGGGTCAGCAGCTGGAAGCCTTCACTTTCCCCGAGCTCTTGGGGAAACGCTATGATTCCGTCTTTCTCCGCCGCTATGCCGCCGCCCTTTTCTCCATCATCATGCCTTTGTACGCCGCCGCGGTCCTAATCGGAGGAGCCCGTTTCCTCCAGGAATCCATGCACCTGAGTTTCACCGGCGCCGTCTGGATCTTTGCGGTCCTCGTCATGGCCTTCGTCTATTTCGGCGGTCTGAGAGGAGTGGTCTATACCGACGCCTTCCGGGGCACCCTGGATTTTCTCGTCATGGCTACGCTCATTGTTTTGACGTACATCAAGCTGGGAGGAATTTCCCACGCTCACGCCCAACTGGAAGGGATGAAAAATATGGTCCCCGCGGCCTTGGCCGCCCAGGGGCATACCGGCTGGGCCTCCATGCCGGTCTTCGGCTCCCAGATCTGGTGGTTTGTAGTGTCAACTCTCATTCTCGGCGTGGGCATCGGTGTGCTGGCCCAGCCGCAACTCATTGTCCGCTATCTCATGGTTAAATCCTCCAAGGACATTAACCGGGCCCTGATCTTTGGCGGTGTCTTTATCCTGTTCATGACCGGTGTGGCCTTCACGGTCGGAGCTTTGTCCAATGTCTATTTTAAGGACACCACAGGCAAAATCGCCATAGCCGCCGCCGGGGGCAATTCCGACCTGATCATCCCCTCCTTTGTCTCACAGGCGATGCCCTCTTGGTTGAGTTACCTCTTCCTGCTGGGCTTATTGGCCGCCGCCATGTCGGCCCTCAGCGGACAATTCCACATGATTTCCACCTCCGTCAGCTATGACCTCAATCCCAAAGCCGACAAGAACGCGAACAAAACCGTTATGCTGGGTCGTCTCGGCATTGTGGCCGGCTTTATTCTGACCATGTTCGTGGTCTTTCAGTTGCCGGGGAGCATTATCCCTATCGCAACTTCTATCTTCTTTGGCTTGTGTGCCTCCGCTTTCCTTCCCATGTACGTGGGCGCTCTTTACTGGTCGCGTTCAACCCGGACCGGAGCGATCTGGAGCATGCTCGCCGGAACCTTGGTTTATTTCTACATGGTCCTCTTCGTCCACAGCAAAGAAGCCTCCATTTTCGGTGTATCCAAAGCCCTTTTCGGCAAGACCCCCCTCTTCACCAGTCCCCTGAACTATATTGACCCTCTCATCGTCGCCCTGCCTGTCAGCATCGTGATCTTTGTGGCGGTCTCCCTCCTGACGAAAGCGGGGGACATCCCTCTTCCCCATAAGAAGACGCTCATGGTCTGAACATTCCGGGTCCCTTGGTACGAAGGGGTAGTGAGGCAGGATGGATGAGCACATCGGTGTTCTGATCTGACAGAACTCAGGTTTCCGGGCAAGAGGGTCGCGTTCAGGGAGCGCACCCTCTTACTTTGACGCACTGCCTTGCTCGCAAGAGGCCGCTGCTCAGACGGCAGCCGCATAGTCATACCCCAGGACAAACGCTTTCCGGTTAATCTGCAAAAGCTTTTCCGGAATACGGGCCTTGAGAGCGTCCTGCCAAATTTCCGCCGGGAAATCCATAAAGCGGGCGCATATACCCATGAGCACGACATTGGTTGCCCTGACATGGCCGGCCTCGGCAGCCAAGCGCAGTCCGTCCGCTTCGACCACCCGGCCGATTCTCTCTCTCAGCCGCGGGATAATGTTGTCCGGATAGACAGCCGCGCCAATCAAGACGGGCAGGGGAATAATTTTCTGGCTATTGACGATGAGAACCCCATCTTTCCTCAAGTGGTGGGCCCAGCGATAGGCCTCAAGCTGTTCGAAAGCCACAATCATATTGGCCTCCCCCTGGTCAATGACGGGCGAGTTGATCCGTGTTCCCAAACGCACCTGAGTGACGACTGAGCCACCCCGTTGGGCCATCCCGTGGATTTCGGACATTTTGACATCATAACCCTGAGACAGGGCTGCCGTAGAAAGAAGTTTGGATGCCAGAATGGTTCCCTGCCCGCCGACACCGACGAGCAGGATATTCTTGTCCTTCCCCATCAATGCGCACCCCCTTTTCTCAGAGCGTCAAATTTGCAAACATTAACGCAAAGCCCGCAGCCCGTACAGAGCGCGGTATCCACTTGAACTGATTTCTTCTCCTCATCCCAAGCCAGGGCCGGACAACCCAGCTTCAGACACATCTTGCAACCCGTGCAGTCATGAACTTCCACCGGAGGATCGATGGTCTTGACAATGAGAGCGCAGGGCCTGCGGGAGATGATGACGGAAGGCTCTTTGGCCGCCACCTCCGCCTTAATGACCTCTTTGGCCCGGTCCAAATCAAAAGGATCCAGCACAGAGATACGCCGAATACCCAAAGCCCGGGCCAAGGCGACAAAATCAATCTTGGAAGCGGGCTGACCCATGAGGGTTTTGCCGGTGGCGGGATTGTCCTGGTGTCCGGTCATGGCCGTGATCGAGTTGTCCAGGATAAGAACGGTGGAATTTCCGCCATTGTAAACCACATCCATCAGACCGGTGATCCCGGAATGGAGGAAGGTTGAATCCCCAATCACCGAAACGACTTTCCCGGCTAGGTCCGGCTGAGCTTTTTCCATCCCCAGAGCCCCGGAGACGGAGGCTCCCATGCAGATACAGGTGTCCATCGCTTCCAACGGCGCCATGGTGCCCAGCGTATAACAGCCAATATCACCGGAAACGACAAGTTTTAATTGTTTTAAAGTGTAAAAGATTCCCCGGTGGGGACAGCCGGGGCACATTACCGGCGGGCGGACCGGAGCTTCAAAAGGCGCCGCCTGGACAGAACTTTCGCCCCTGATCTTCTCCTTTACCAGTTGGGCTGAGAATTCCCCATAAGGTGGGAACAGCTCTTTGCCATTAACCTCAATTCCCCAGGCCCGGACTTCTTTTTCCAAGTAAGGGTCCAGTTCTTCCACAACGTAAAGTTTCTCGACTTGGGAGGCAAAGTTTTTGATCAACTGGGGTGGCAACGGATGGGTGAACCCCAGTTTGAGAACGGAAACGTCAGGCAGGGCTTCCCTGATATACAGGTAGGAGACCCCGGATGTAATAACCCCAATTTTCCGGTCCCTCAGTTCCAGCCGGTTAACGGGAACGGTTTCCGCATACTCAACCAGCCTCTGCAGGCGCTCTTCCACCACCAAGCGGCGGGCCTTGCCATGAGCCGGCAGCATCACATATTTGCGGGCATCTTTGGCATAAGGCCTGAGTGGACGCTCTTGCGGGTCGTTGAGCTCAACCAGGCTCTGAGAGTGGGCGATGCGGGTAGTGATCCGCAACAGGACCGGAGTGTCAAATCGTTCCGAGATCGTTAGAGCCAAACCGACCATGTCCTTGGCTTCCTGGGAATCGGACGGTTCCAGCATCGGGATCTTGGCAAAAGAAGCGTAATGACGATTATCCTGTTCATTCTGCGAAGAATGCATGCCAGGGTCATCGGCGGAGACGACCACCAGCCCGGAACGGACCCCGGTATAGGCGGCCGTAAAGAAAGGATCGGCCGCAACGTTGAGTCCAACCATTTTCATACTGACCAAAGCGCGGGCTCCGGCAATGGCGGCGCCCAGTCCAACCTCGAGCGCTACTTTCTCATTGGGCGACCACTGACTGTAAACATCCGGATACTTGGCGAGGTTTTCCAGAATTTCTGTGCTCGGAGTACCCGGGTAAGCAGCGGCCAGGCGCACCCCGTACTCATAAGCACCTCTGGCAATAGCCTCATTGCCTGTCATTAAAGTTTGCATGGGCTGATTCCCTCCCCGATTCATCTGTTCGATTTGATTGTACGCTCATAGCCTGACGCATCCCCAATGGCCTTCTTCGCCAGTGACCGACTCATCTGGGAGGCTCCGGCGGGAATGTCCGCCTGCCTTTACCTTCACTAGGCGTCTTCTCACGAGACCTTGATTACCAGGGCCGCGCCCGTGTCGCCGGCTGCACACCCTGTGAACAGGCCATAACCGCCACCAAGAGTTACCAACTCCTCGGCCATTTCAATAATTGCCCGGCCGGTGGTCGGACCCTGAGGATGTCCATAAACCAAGGAACAGCCGTAATTGTTCATTTGCATGACGTCAACACCCATTTCGTGTGCGAGGTAGAGATCGTTCGCGGTAAAAGGGTTGTGCGTTTTAATGGCTTTAACGTCCTGAATGCCAATCCCGGCTTTTTCCAAAGCCATCCGGGCGGCCGGAACCATGGCCTCCGCCATATGCGCTTTGGCCGCCCGGGCATACCCATAAGAGAGGATTTGGATTTCAATGTCTTTGTCTGCGCTCAGTTCCCGGGCTTTATCTTTCGTGGTAACGATGATCCCACAGTTGCCGTCCGCCGGGTGGGTTTGAGCGCCAAAAGAATGAACCCCGCCGGGAACAACCGGTTTGAGTTGAGTTAAACCTTCCGAGGTTGTGGGCGTAACCCCCTCGTCAGTCTCTAGTCTGGCCGTTTTCTTCCTACTGATTTTGTACTCGGCCGGAAACATATAACGCTTTTGGAACGCCCTCTCATTGGCTAAAGCATCCTGATACTGCTCGTAGCGCCTGACGGTCACCCTGTCAATATCTTCTTTGCTGATCCAACCGGCCTTTTTCACCACATTTTCCGCCGTCTGAATCATGGCGACCTCGCCCCAGGGATCTGAAGCAAAATTGTCCATCAGCCAGCTTTCGGAAATCAGTTCACCTCCGGGGCCCATGGGATTGGGCCAGACTGTAAAGGGGCCGTTAGAACAACGATCAGTCATCAAGCAGAATGAGGTTTCGTAAAGACCTGTCTCGATACCGGCAGCCGCCTGGTTCACAACCGTAGTCGAGGTGGAGCAGGCCTGGGAGATATGGCAGCCCGGAATATTGGGGGCCCCCATTAAAGCCGCCGCCCAAGGAGCAGCGTAAAAAGTGTGCAGTTGCCCAATCGTTTTGCCGAAAACGAGGTATTCGAATATTTCGGGGTCAATCCTTTTCTCAGCCAGCCATTTTTTGGCGGTTGAAGCCGCCAATTCAACCGCATGTTCGTTTTGCAGACTTCCCTGCCAGCGGGCAAAGGGTGTGCTGTAATAACCGCCGTAGGGGATATAGGCTTTGGCATACATGTGAAAACCTCCCTAATTTAGAAGTCAGAAGCAGGAAGTCGGAAGTCGGAAACCTAGGACACCACGTAGTGGCCCGCCTCAGAAATAGCCCTTGCGATAGTCTGGCGCAAAGACACCGTGTTGATCGGCTCATAGCGGCAGAGTGTGTTGAGCTGTGCCAGCCGTTGCTCCAAATCCTGACCTTCTGTCAGCGCCGTCAAGACCTCCGCCGCAGTTAATTTCAAGCTGCCTATACGTCCGTAGATATAGCCTTCGGCCAACATTTGTTTGAGCCGCGCCCCCTCTTGCCCATCTCGCGCCAGGGCTTTTTCAGCCCGTAACCAGGCGCTTTCCATCGCCAAGGCCCCAGTCGCCAGATCGGCCAGCCGGCCCAGAATCTCTTGCTGTTTTAGGAGACCGTCTCCAAGAATCTTGATGCCACTGCCCAGCGTGAAGAGAAAGAGGTCTTTGACCGTTTGCACCAAAGCGGCCGGTCCATTTCTCGGCGGGAGAGCGCCGGCCAATTCCAATTGCCGTTCAACCCTCTCCAGTCCCTCCTGTAAGGCCAGATCCCCTTTCTTGGCCCGGCGGATCAAAGTCGTGGGAATAAGGATCCGGTTTATTTCATTGGTCCCTTCAAATATTCGGTAGATACGGGCATCTCGATAGAGCCTCTCAACCGGATATTCTGAGATAAAGCCATAGCCGCCGTGAATCTGAACCGCCTCGTCTACCACATAGCCCAGCATTTCCGTGGCCATCACCTTGTTGATCGAACATTCTACGGCATATTCCTCACTGGCTTTGGCAACGATCGGTCCGCTCTCGCCCTGAACCCCGCTCGCATTTAAATTCCGCAGCATCTCGTCAAACAGGCCACCTGTGCGGTAAACCATACTTTCCGCCGCGAAAATGCCGATTGCCATCTCCGCCAGTTTCTCTTGGATCAGGCCGAAACCCGCGAGCGGAGTTCCAAACTGCTGACGGATATTTGCGTACCCGGCCGCCAGTTCCAGAGCAAATTTGGCACCACCCAAAGAGTTAGCCGCTAGCTTATAACGCCCCAGATTCAAAATGTTGAAAGCAACCACATGACCCCGGCCCGCTTGGAACAAGAGATTTTCCAACGGAACTTCAACATCTTCCAGAATGAGTGTGCGGGTGGAGGAGCCTTTGATCCCCATTTTTTTCTCCTCGGCTCCGGTGGAGAGCCCCGCCGCGTCACGCTCGACGATGAAGGCGCTGAATTGCTCCCCGTTTATTTTGGCATAGACGATGAAAACATCAGCTTGGCCGGCATTGGTGATAAACTGTTTGGTGCCGTTTAAAATGTAGTTCTTCCCGTCCGGACTGAGAATGGCCTTGGTTTTCGCCGCCAGGGCATCTGAGCCTGAGCCGGGCTCCGTCAGGGCGTAAGCCCCAATCTTCAGGCCCTTGACCATCTCCGGCAGATATTTACGTTTTTGCTCGGGGGTTCCGAACAAGACGATGGGCAGACTCCCGATTCCCGTTTGTCCGCCATGGGTCATGGCAAACGAGCCGGCCCGACCCATACCCTCGGCGATGAGGGTTGAACTGATTTTGTCTAGTTCAAAACCGCCATACTCTTCCGGAATATCCGCCCCCAGGAGTCCAAATTCACCTGCGGCCAACAGGAGTTGACGAAGCAACCCTTCCTTCTGGGCTTCCAGATCTTCCATCTTGCTCAGCACATTGTCAGTCACAAAACCAGTCACCATTTTCGAAATCATGTGGTGCTCTTCCGTGAAATCTTCCAGTGTGAAAACATGTTCCGGATTCGTTTCACTGAGAAGAAAACTCCCACCTCTCGGTAATGCACCCATCCCCTCACCTCCTCGTAATTCGGTACTAAGGTACGGGGTCAGACCTTACCCTGCTGCTGGATTACGGGAGCAAGGTCTGACCCCGATTTGATGTACCATTTGGCGTCAGTCCCCACCGTGGTTTCTGACCTCCGGCCTCTGGCATGCCCTAACGTTGCAACCAATACTTGCTGGCTCACTTTGACCCGCGCCTCTGATCCACTCATCCACTCGGCCATGAGCTGAATCTCCGATAATGACCTGGTGACGCGAGCGTCCGCCGCCCACTCACGTGTCCGACCTCTGGCTTCTGACCTCTGGTATGCTTCTGACCTCCGGCCTCCGGTCCCTACGCACCCGTGAAGTTCGCCTTACGTTTTTCCAGGAAAGCGGCCAAGCCTTCCCTGCGATCATCACTGGTAAAAGTTGTGACAAAGTTTTGGATTTCCAAAGTCAGGGCTGAATGAAGATCCAGATTGATGCCGGTATTGATAGCCTCTTTGGCCATTCTCAAGGCCACCGCCGGCTTAGCCGCGAGCCTGCGGGCCAACTGTTGCGCTTCGCTCATAAGTTCGGCCGCCGGGACCACCTTGTGAACCAACCCGATTTTTTCCGCCACTCCTGCCTCGATGATCTCGCCGAGAAAGACAAGTTCCTTGGCCTTGGCCAACCCGATCAGGCGGGTCAGGCGTTGCGTCCCTCCCGCCCCCGGAATAATGCCCAAATTGATCTCCGGTTGACCGAATTTCGCTGTCTCCGCGGCCAGGCGGAAATCACAGGCTAAAGCGAGCTCTGTCCCACCGCCCAGTGCTAAGCCATTGACAGCCGCAATCACCGGTTTACCCAGCTTCTCAATCTGCTCATAGGCCTCACGGGTGATGTGACAAAAGGCGTACGCCTCCATAGGCGTCAGCTGCACCATTTCCGCAATGTCCGCCCCGGCCGCAAAGGCCTTGTCTCCGGCCCCGGTAATGATTACCACTTTAGTCCCAGGATCTCCGTCCACTTCCCGCAGAATCGCGCCCAGTTCCCGCAGAATCCCGCTGTGGAGAGGATTCATAGGCGGGCGATTCAACGTCAGCGTGGCAACCCCCTCATCTTGGCTTACCTGAATGAATTCATAAGACACAGTCTTTTCCCCCTTTCATGTACTGACTCGCACGGTAGAAAAGATCATGACCCTTAATCTGGCCATGGCTTATTTTCCCTCTGCACAGGCTTACTCGTACGCTCAAATCCTTGATTCACTTTACTCATACGCGTGCTTGATAACTCAATCCCACGGGTCCAGCCCCAGAATCTTGGCCGCATTCCCACCCAGTATTTTTCCTGCCCCGCCCGGCGGCAGATTGAAGTTCGCAATGGCCTCCATGTTGCGCCCAATCCAGGGAGCCCCCGGCCAATCGCTGCCAAAAATGATTTTGTCTGTGTTGCGATCAAATTCCGGGAAATAGTCAAAGAGTTTTCCCGGCGGCAAACCGGAAATCTCCATATAGACATGAGGATGAAGTCTGGAAAGGAAGAAAGCCCGATCATACCAAAATCCCCGACCGGAATGCGCCATGACCAAATTAAGATTGGGAAAGTCAACCGCCACATCATCCAAATGGAGCGGATCTCCGTATTTAAGTCTGGAACCGCGAAAAACGGAAGAGCCAGTGTGAATCAGGACCGGAACTCTCAGATCCTCCGCCACCCGGTAAAGCGGGTAAATACGGGGATCGTTGAGATAATAGTGTTGGTAGGTCGGATAGAGTTTGAGGCCGCGAAACCCCTCGTTCTCGACCAGACGCCGCAATTCTTCGCCCGGCCTGGTAAAGATGTGGGGATTGACATCGCAAAAGGGAATGAGTCGGGGACGACCCCGGCAGAAGTCCCGCACCTGTTCATTGGTGCAAACCCCGGTTGTAATATGACTCAACTCGGCTAAAACACAGGCATAGTCGACCCCTTCGCTGCTCAGGAACTCCTCAAAAGCCCCCGGATCCCGGTAACGCTGGATGTATTCTTCGTACCCCTCCGGGTGCGCTTCTTTCATCCATTCCGTAACCCACGGGTGGTGGTACGTATATACACCGAGATGGACGTGGAAATCAATGCGCGGAGACCGTGGCGGTCTTTCCTTGACTCCAGGCATCTTCCTCATCTCCCTTTTTTCCGTGAACTCCCACCCGGTACCTGCCGGACGGTTCTCAGAAACCATGGCACTGAAACCAGCCTCACCCGCTTATCAGATCCCGCAGTTCCAAGTTCTAAGGAACTATGACTGAACGGAAACCCTGGCCGGAACGCACAAAATCCAGCCCCTCATTGACCTGATCGAGGGAGAACCGTCTGGAAACCATCGTCTCAACTTGAAGTTTCCCCGTACGCACCAGCTCGATGACCTTGGGGTACTCTGTCAACGGACAACCTAAGGAGCCGATGACCTCCATCTCCCGGTACATCACCCGGCTGGCATTCAAAGTCATCGTGTGCTCCGTATAACCGACGATCACGAGGCGTCCCCCGTTGCGGACAGAGCTGAAGGCGCTCTCCATCGTCTTGGGATTACCGATACACTCAAAAGCAATCTCTGCCCCTCCGCCCGTGAGTTTACGGATCGCTTTGGCCACGTCCGGAACCTCGCTGGCATTCACCGTAGCCACGGCTCCCAATTCCTTAGCCTTGTTCAATTTGATCTCCATCGTGTCCACCGCGATGACCGAAGCCCCGGCGGCATTGGCCACCTGCACCAGATTCAGACCCACGCCGCCGCATCCGTAGACAATGACCGTGTCGCCCGGTTTGACTTTACCCCGGTTCTTGACTGCGTGGAAGGGAGTCGTGATGGCGTCTGCGATGATGGCTCCTTCGATCAGGGGAATCTCTTCCGGAAGGTGAAAAACATTACTGGCCTCAGCTTTAATGTACTCCGCGTACCCTCCGTCCACATCATTGCCAAGCATCACCATATGGCTGCAAATGTTGCCCCGGCCGGCCCGGCAGTTGTCACAAACACCGCAAGCCATGACCGCGGGCAGGAGCACCCTGTCGCCCACCTGAAATTGGCTCACACCGGAAGCCACCTCAGTCACAGTACCGGAAACCTCGTGACCCAAAATGAGGGGCGGCTTTTTGAAAGTGGGAACGCCGTGATCAAGATAGTGCAGGTCCGTGTGACAAAGACCGCAGGCCGCGACTTTAACAAGGATTTCCCCGGCTCCAATTTGTGGCTTTGGAACTTCTTCGACTTTGAGCGGTTGCTTAGCTCCGTAAAATACCGCTGCTCTCATGCTAAAGCACCTCTTCTTCCATTAAAAAATATCACTTTTTGTTTGCGGATATCGACAATCCCGCGGGGCGTAATGCGCACATAGGGCAAACCTGTGAAGGCCAGAAAACCGAGGCCGAAGAGGGGATCATCCCAGGGACAGCCCTTAGCTTGGAGATAAGTGTTCAAACTCATCCAGGCCGCGGCAGTCTCAGATAGGCCGGCGCCGGAGAGAAGGCCCCCGATCCCTAAGGGCACTTCGCCGATGACCCGACCGCCATCGACCAGGACAGCGCCGCCGCCTATTTCCAACATGCGATTGGCCGCCTGCGCCATCTCTTCATCACTCGACCCCACCACCATCGGCAGGTGGGTTTCGTGGGCAATGGCACTGGCGTAACCGCCGAACTCCGCCCCAAAGCCGCTGAGGAAGCCGGTCGTCCACTCTTGCCTCTCTGCAGCCCAAAGGCTGATTTTCATCACCCCCGGCAGGCCGGAAATCTCCAGGCGGCCATCCACGACTGGTACGTCCCAGACACGTTCTTTCGTGATCGTTTTGTTCACCATGTGCAAAGAGGGCACTTGGACTGAGCCGTTCGCTTCGCTCCTGAGAACAAAATCCCCGGCCTTGACCGGTCTTCTGGGCACTCGGCCCTCACGCCAGTCCGCCAGCGTGGTCCGGGGAAAGGACGGAATGCTCACCAGCAACTTCCCGTCCGCGGCTGCGGTTTGCCCGCCGACCCAGACTCGTTTCGGCTCGGGCCGACGAATATCCGGCACCAAGAGCATGTCAGCCAGCCGCCCCGGCGCCACTCCGCCAATCTCCTGATCCAGCCCCAGGTAAGTGGCCGGGTTGATAGTCACCATTTGGATTGCCCGGACCGGAGGAACCCCTAATTCCACCGCGCAGGAAACCAGATAATTCATATAACCGTGCTGAAGGAGATCCTGAGGGGCAAACCAATCCGGTGTGAGCATCACCCTGGCGGTATCAAGACCCGGATTCTCTGTGATCAGGCGGGACAACTCCGCCAGGTCCGCCCGGATCGAGCCGTGCCGCAAAGCGACATATAGACCTAGACGCAAACGGTGCAAAGCTTCCTCCGCCGTAATGCTTTCATGGCAGGAGGAAAACCCGGCGGCTGTCAAAGCGTTCAGTTTATCATAAGAGCAGCCGGCCATATGCCCCTCAATTCTCTTGCCTTCCGCTTTTGCCGCCACGAGTTTGGCTAGAAGCTCTTGGTCCGGCTCCGCCGCAGTCAACCTGCCCCAGGAAGTGACCTCGCTCACCGCCAGGACCCGCGGCCGGGCTAGGAACCGCGCCACATCAGCGGCCGAGAAAATCTCTCTTCCCTCAAATTCAGACAGCGGAGGACAGGTGGCCGGAGCGGCAAAATAGTAGCGGAACGGAATTGAGCGAGTCGCCTCCAGCATGCGTTCAAACCCTTCTGTCCCCAGGGCTCCCGTGATGTCATGGGTATCGGTCAGCATCGCCGTCGTGCCGGTGGGCAGAATGTTCTCCGCCAGGACGAGCGGATTGACAATGATGTCAGCATGTCCGTGCATATCGATCAAACCGGGCAGCAAGTACATACCTTTCCCATCCACGATTTCCGTGTTCTCTCCAGCCCGCGCCTCAGGCCCGACATAGGCTATCCTTCCCCGCCAGACAGCCACCGCCTGCCCTTCCAATATTTCACCGGAATAGACGTTCACTAAGCGGATATTGTGCAGCAGAAGTTCCGGCTGTCTTCTCCCCAGCGCCACCTGGATAAGACCCTCCCTGGTTTCCATCAAAGGAATTCCCCCCTCAAATGATCAATTCAATTCTTACTTCACCAGTTTCCCATGAAGGAATTCACCTTTCTGGTTTCCATAAAAAGGAATCTACCTTCCCTCTCCGCCCTACCAAGAATGCTTGATCGCGTCCGACACGCAGGCGATCTGGCAGGGCAAACGCAGCGGTCGCCCCGACACCGGTTTGCAGGCGGCACAGATTTGTTTGAGCTTGTTGCGCGCACCCGCGCGCACGGTGGCCACTTCTTCATCCCAATCATCAAACTCGATTTCGAAAACTTGACCGGGGCAGCCGTCTAGACAGCCATGTTCTTCGCACAGGGAGCATTTATCCGTATCAAGGCTGATATAGTACTCGCCCGATCCATCCTTGTAACCATGGTTGGCAATCATCTTCACACCCGCTTTCTTCGTCCTGGCACAGCTCGGGGTCAAGAAACGATCAGAGAAGGTCGGCTCCCAGAGTGCCGGAACAGACTTGCCGGCTTTGGCAGGAAAGGGTTTGCCTACCGGCCCGCCATTTTTCCCTGCAGCGCGGGTTTGTCTTTACCGGCCTTGGCGAACAAAGCCTTGGCGAAAAGGGCCCCGCCCAAAGCGCCGGCAATCTGGGTGTCATAGATGGGTTTTAAAGCCTCTACCCCCAGAATCCGTTCAATTCGTTGGACCACACCGGGATTTTTGGCGATACCACCGGTGATAGCAAAGTCTTTTTCCATGCCATTTCGCTCCAGCAGACTCACAACCCGGCTTGCCATCGCCGAGCAGTACGCCGCCAAAACCTTCTCTTTGGACCAACCGGCCCGCAGCAAACCGGTAGCTTCCGTTTTGGCAAAGACCACACAGGTGCTGGATACCGGAGCCGGTTCTTCCTCGACACTTAAAGACATGGCCCCCACTTCCTCGATCGGTACCGCCAACAGGTTGGCAAACACCTCCATGCCCCGCCCGGTTCCGGCGGCACACTTGTCGTTCATGAGGAAAGAAGTCACCTTGCCTCTCTCGTCACAGTGAATTGCCTTACAATCCTGTCCACCCATGTCCAGGAGGGTACGCACAGTCGGTCCGTACATAAAGTTCGCTCCCCGGGCGTGACAGGCAATTTCCGTGACCGCTTTGTTGGCAAAAGGCACGTTCACCCGGCCATAACCGGTTCCAACCGTGAAGCGGATATCATCTAGCGTCAGCCCTGTTCCTTCCATGGCCCAATTGATAGCATCAATGGCCGAGCTCGGGCTGTCGGAGCCTGTGCGCATGTTGGAAAAGGCGTAGAGCTCCCCGTCAACCATAATCACTGCTTGCGAACTGGTCGAGCCCACATCGACGCCGGCCGTAACCAAACTTCCGCGCCAGTCCGGGATATCCGGGTTCTTCCAGTTGTACTCTTTCCATCTCCAATATTCCTTCGTCTCATTCTCATTCATAGGGTTCAACCTCCTTCTCCATTATGCTCCTCAGCTTTCCGTCCACAGCTTCTCCTTCCCATGTTCTCCTGCCCAGGTTCTCCTTCTCAGACTTCTCCTTCACAGCTTCGCTCCCTGCCGTCGACTTCCCGATTCGTCCAATCCATCCCCGCACCCGGTCGGACTTTCGCACTTCTCACCTTCGTCCTCCGAATCCGTGCTTCCGGCCTCTGATCTCCGTCTCTGATCTTCGTCTCTAACCTCCGGCCTCTGACCTCCGCCTCTAACCTCCGGCCTCTGAGCTCCGACCTCTGAGCTCCGGTGCCCTACGCGATCTCTGCCGCATAAACGGCCGCTCCCAAGGCACTGACGTAGTCGGGGTCTTCCGGAACCCTGATATCCTTCTGCAAGTCATCTTTAAGGGATTGAACCAGACCTTGGTTACGCCCCGGGCCCCCGATGAGCGCCAGGTCATCCAAAAGGCCCACCCTGCGGACCATTGAGCTCACCCGGTTGGACACCCCATCGTGCACGGCGCGGGCAATATCCTCCTTCGGGGTCTTTTGGTGAATGAGGGATACCACCTCGGATTCCGCAAAGACGACACACTGGGCATTCATCGGAACTTCTTTGCTGTAGCGCATGGACAGAGGACCCATTTCTTCCGGAGTGGTCTGCAAGGCCCTGGCCATGGACTCGACAAAAGAACCCGCTCCGGCGGCACATTTTTCGTTACTGGCAAAATCAGCGATTTTTCCGTCAGATGTCAGCTTAATCGCCCGTCCTTCCTCGGCCCCCAGATCTATCACTGTGTTCACTGTGGGCACAAAATAACGTGCTCCCTTGGCCGCTGAACCGATCTCCGTGATATTTTCCTGAGCGAATTTCACTTCGTTGCGCCCCACACCCGTCGATACGACCGCCGTAACCTCAGCCGAGTCGATCCTAGCAGCCCGCAGGGCCAATTCATAAGCTTGCCCCGCCGATTCATTGGCGTCAAACCCCGTCAAAATCAGCGCCTTGCCGATAACTTGCCCGTCTTTCAAGACCACGGCTTTGGTATTGCGGTTACCGCTGTCGATTCCTACTGTAATCATTTTGCAACCTCCTTCGTCAGAGTAAAGCCCTCAGTCGTTGCGACAAACTCACATGCGTTTAGCCTGGTCCGCACTCACTGCGACAAACTACCATGCGCTTAGCCTGACCCGCACTCACTGCGACAAACTCACGTGCTCTTTCCCGAACCCGCCGCCTTCGCTTTCCCGAGCCTGCAGCCACTGTGGGCGGCCCGGTTTGCGGCGACTACCGGGTCGCTCAAGATCAGCGTATTTTTTTGACGCCCAGGCTTTCCATAAAAGCGTCCACCCGGGCCATGGTCATATTTTCATCAAACTCGCGCTCATCACCCATATTTCCTTCAAAGGTCATGACCGGAAAACCCGCTTTCAGAAGTCCGAGGCGATTTTCGGCAATCCCCAGGCTTAGACCTTCGCAGCCGCGGTTGTAG
Source organism: Peptococcaceae bacterium CEB3 (assembly GCA_001029295.1). GTDB lineage: Bacteria > Bacillota > Desulfitobacteriia > Desulfitobacteriales > Desulfitobacteriaceae > Acididesulfobacillus. Next base: position 115,276 of record LDXJ01000056.1, read on the forward strand.
TGAAGCATGATACCATTGAGTTTCCATTCCTTGGCGATGCGCAGCATCATATCGGTCTTCAACTGAGGATGATAAAAATGCTGCCATTCCGGTTTGGAGAGGTTCCAGTCCACCATGAGTTCCAGCGCTTGCTGACGGGTTTTAATCTCCAGGCCTTTCTCCATAGGTGTGGTGCGCGGGCCCCAACTGCCGTCTTCCTTGACTTCCCAGATACCTTCTAAGCCAAACGTGTAGAGGGAACCCACGGAGACCGCCCCATATCGCTCCAGATACCGGAAGATTTTAAGAAAAGCCCAAGGCGGCTGGGTATCGGACATAAGACGGACCTGTTCGTTACCGACAGCGGCAATTCCCCTGGCCACCCGATCTTTGACCTCTGCCAGAAGCTCGGCATAGAAGTCCGCCACTTCCCGCGATGCCTTGCTCAAAGTCGCCAAGACATAGAGAGAATACATGGTCTTTTCCTCAAGAGGAGCGGGTACCGCTTTGTTCTCGGCACACACCGCAGCCCAGAGGGAGGTGCTGCGCATTTCGTTCTTGACCGCCTCGATGAAAAGTTCATCGTCGAATTTCCGGCCCGTCGTTTTTTCCAGCCACTCCACCCCATCCTGGAGTTGATCCACGATGTATTTGACCTTGGCCGGGGTGACATCTTTATAGGGACCTGCCGCCACATCGACATCCCACATGGGAATTCCGCCTTCTAAATCAGACACCACTTGGTACCACTTGGCGTGGCTGCAACAGATATGGTCTTGCCAAATGAAGTCTGGTTTAGGATACCCGCCGCCATAAGGGTACTTGTCGATCAAAATGGATCCCCAGTACAACCGCATATAGGAGCAGAGGTCGCGGGCATAACCCGCATTTTCCGAAGCTTCCAAACATTCCAGGGAAAGCTCTTTATTATGGGCCAAGGTCGCCCCATAGGGTTCACTGGTCAGAGAGTAGACGTCCCTTCCCAGCCCGGCCGGAACGGCATCAAAGGACCAGGCCCCTCCGGCCCAGCGCAGTCCCCCGTTCTTGTGGGCATCCCTGTAGTTAAGATAGTATTTCTCCCGCAATTCCTTGGCCTTGCCCCAAAGCTGCAAGGGTTCAGTCGGATAGATCTGTGTGCTCATTCTATTCCCCTCCCTATTTAGAACAAGTCCTCTTGCCGCATCATTTCCAGGAAAGCCTCGACCCGGATCCTGAACGGCCCGAGTGGAGCAGTGACATCAAACTCCAGAAACAGGGTGGGAATCCCTTTCCCTTTCAAGACCTTTTGAATCGCCGGGATATCCAGTTCGTGCGGATCACAGAATTTTTGCTGGATCACAATAACTCCTTGAACGCCATAATCCTCGATCAGTTGCTCGATGTGTTCGAGTCGCTTGCGCTGCGGCCAATCCTTGGTCGGGCAGGGCACCCGATCGACATACCGGTTGGCAATCTCCAAGAGGCGGTCCTCATTTGGCACGCTTTCATTCCAGAAGTAGCGCGTTCCCGTACAATGATCATCGATGACAAAGGTGGCTCCGCAGACTTGTTCAACCATCTCAGTAAAGGGAATATCGTCATTCTCGCTGCCCAGGATCATGAGCCTTTCTCCGGTCGACCGCTTGAGCTCCCGCTGGGGCAGTTGCTCCAACAGTTCCCGCAAGGCTTGGTTGTGCTCCCGTTTGTCCGTCATTTGGCTGGAAAGCACCAGGTACATCGCCTCTTGTCCGGTAAGCGGCGGGTTTTCCTGTCTCCTCAGTTCGAAGATCTGTTTGAGCAGACGCCGGTTGGTGTTGACAATATCAATGCCTCGATCCAAATCGGCGTCCGTGATCGCTTGACCCGTCCATTCTTCCACCGCACCTTTGAATTGTTCCAACTCCGCGCGCAAAAAGGTACGGGAATGATCGCTTTGGACATTGTGAGGCATAGGCAAATAGTAACTGAACTCCGTCGGCCGGTGCAAATCCCAACTTGTATAAGCCTGCCGTATGTGCAAACAGGACTGGGCAATGGTAATACCGTCCAGATAGGAAAACCTGTCTTTAAGCCCTTGGGCCAGCACATCACGAGAGAAGGGACAGTACATGCCGAAAATATGCGGTTCAGTCACATCTTGAGGCTCGTGTCCACCCAGAATTCGGACAGGCAGGACATTGGCGGCATAAAGGATTTCTTCCGGCACATAGGTGCAAAAATAGCCAATAACCTTGCCCCCGCTTCTTTCTTTCCAGTCCCTGGCGTAATCATGTCGTTTTGCATACCATTGCTCAAATTGCGTGAACATGCCTCTATCTCCTCTCTCCTCTTTTGCCGCTCCTCAGCCTCGCTTCAATTCGCTTCCGCAGACGCCGCAGAACTTGAATTCTTCCGGAATTCCTTTCGCACCACAGCTCGGACAAGTGTGGGTGTAGGGACCGTAAAGAAACTCACTGGAACCCCCTTCCGCCGCTTTCGTCCGCAAACCGATGTAGTCTTTGGGCCGCTTCTCGACAAAAGCGTTCATCCCTTCATAAGGCTCGACCGAGGCAAAGTGCAAAGCCAACCATTCCTTGGCGTGCCCCACGGTGGAACTCCAAGCGAGATCTTTCCAGAAATTTGTCTGCTGCTTTGTATAGCGCAGACACTCGGGGAATTTGTGCACGAGCTTATCGGCCATGGTGGCCACCGCCTGATCGAGCTGGTCGCGTGGCACAACCTGGTTCACCAAACCCCATTCCAGGCATTTTTGAGCCGGAACCGGTTCGCTGAGGAAGAGCATTTCCCGCGCCCGCCGATCTCCGACGATGATAGGAAGCCACTGGGTGGCCCCACCGGCCGCCACACTGCCCACCATGGTTCCTACCTGTTGAATGGAAGCATCTTCTACCATGATTCCCAAATCGCAGGCCATATTGAATTCATTACCACCGCCGGCGACCATCCCGTTAATGCGGGCAATCGTAGGTTTGCCAATATTGCGTAAAACATCGTGACACTCCGTAAAGACTCCCATCCACTTCCAGTAATCCCGGGGCTTCTTCGTATAATCCTCAGCGTATTCTTTGACATCCCCACCCGAACAAAAAGCTTTTTCTCCCGCACCGGTAAGCACAACCACCGCCACGGAGTCGTCCCAGGAAGCATCCCGGAAAGCTGTGGTCAATTCCTGCAAGGTCAACGTACTGTAAGAGTTATAGACATGGGGCCGGTTGATCGTGACGGTGGCGACCCAGTCCTTTTTCTCGTAAATGACCTCCCGAAAATCAAATTCGCTCGTCGCTTTTCCTGTGAAACGTGGACTCATGATTCTTCATCCTTTCTTTTACACTCGTCGGATTTCTTCAGTTGTAAATTAAACCCATCGGTCCCTTAGACTCACCGACTCCTTTTAAGCTCCCAAATTTAATGGATGCCCTCAACGATCATAGCCATCCCCTGCCCCCCGCCGATACACAGGGTCACCAGGCCGTAACGGGTTTGTCTGCGGCGCATCTCATAAAGCAAAGTCGTCATCAGCCGCGCCCCGGTGGCCCCGATGGGATGACCCAGAGCAATAGCGCCCCCGTTGACGTTCACTTTTCCCACATCCAACCCCAATTCCCGGATCACAGCCAAGGACTGGGAGGCAAAGGCTTCATTGAGCTCAATCAATCCAATGTCCCCTATGCTTAAGCCCGCCTGTTTCAAGGCTTTACGCACTGCCGGCACCGGCCCAATCCCCATGATTTGCGGAGGCACCCCCACGACGGCATCCGTCACTAACCTGGCCAGGGGCTTCAGACCCAGTTCTTTGGCCTTCTCCACCGACAGCAAAACCACGGCGGCAGCGGCATCGTTACGGCCACATGAATTTCCGGCCGTCACGGATCCCCCGGGGCGAAAGGCTGGCTTTAAGGCGGCCAGCTTCTCCAGACTCGTATCTCGTGGATGTTCATCTGTCGCAAAGACGAGGGTACCTTTGCGGACGGGTACGTTAACCGGAACAATTTCTTCTTGAAACAGTCCCGCCGCCAAAGCTTTATGACAGCGCTGCTGGCTTTGCAGGGCGAAGGCGTCCTGATCCGCCCGGGAAACATGAAACTGTTCGGCCACATTTTCCGCCGTATCCCCCATGGAAACAGGGCCATACAGAGAAATGGGCTGTCCCCCCGGACCGGCTTCCGTCAGAGAGTCCACCAAGACACCGTCTCCGGAACCGTACCCGTAACGGGCATTCTTTAGATAGAACGGTGCCCTGCTCAGGTTTTCCGTCCCTCCCGCTACGACCACCTCCGCCCGCCCCGTTTGGATCTCCTGAGCCCCGCTGCTAATGGCCTGAAGACCCGAGGCACACTGGCGGTGAACGGTGAACGCCGCCGCCTCTTCCGGAATCCCGGCCAAGAGAGAGATGACTCGAGCTATGTTGGCGGCCTCCGTGGTCTGGCGGGACCACCCCATAATCACCTCCTCAACTACCTGGGGACTCACTCCCGCCCGTGCCAGCGCTTCCTTAACAACTAGGGCCCCCAGATCCTGTGGCGGGATGTCTTTAAGTGAGCCACCGATCGTGCCGATGGCCGTCCGCACCGCACTGACAATCACAACCTCTTTCATCAAACCCCTCCCAGTCTCTTCATCCTTTCAACCCTGAGCCGGCACCATTTCTCCGCGTCCATTCTCATATCTACTGTTCGTTCTCATATCTACAGTCGACTTTCATAACTCCGGAACCGCTGCCTCAGCGCATGATCATCCCCCCGTCAATGCAAAGGACCTGGCCCGTAATATAGCCCGCCTCCGGAGAAGCTAGGAAAACAAAGCCCGGGGCCATCTCCTCCGGTTGGCCGAAACGACCCAAAGGCACCCTTTCCAAGTATTTGTCACGCAACTTGGGGTCTGAAGCGATTTTTTCGGTCATTTTCGTCTCGGCAAAGGGAGAAATGGCGTTGACCGTAACTCCGTATCTAGCCAATTCCCGGGCCGCCGATTTAGTAAAGGCACTGATGCCACCCTTGGCCGCCGTATAGTTCACCTGGCCGATAGTTCCCTGCAGGCCTGCCGATGAAGTGACGTTGAGAATGCGGCCGGTTCTCCTTGCCGCCATATCTTGGGCCACGGCCTGCGTGCAGAGAAAAGTCCCTTTGAGGTGAACATTTATGACTTCGTCCCATTGCTCCTCCGTCATTTTGAGCAGCATAGCCGGACGCGTCAAACCGGCGTTGTTGACAAGAATGTCGATCGGGCCCAGCCCAGCTTTCACCTGCGCGACCATCGCCTGGACGGAATCACGCTTGGCCACGTCCGCTTGGATCACACACACCCTCCGCCCTCTTTCCTCCACCTCCCGCACCACTTCGTCCGCGGGGGTGATGGACCGGCTCACCAAGGCCACGTCCGCACCCTCAGCCGCAAAAGCGATGGCCACTGCCCTGCCAATACCGTCTTTAGCCCCGGTGACCAGAGCAACCTTTCCTTCCAGTTTCATTTTCTTGTTCCTTTCCTCTCTTATCTGCTCTCAGTTACAATCAGGACGCTTGTGAACTTGAAGCCGGCCTTTATGCTTTCCTCTTTTCTTCGTTCTTCAGTCCGCTCTAGGGTCTGTTCTTCTGTCTGTCCTCTCATCCTTTCTCTCGTCCGTTTTCTCGCCAGAACTCTCGTCCGCTTTTTCGACAGAACTCTCCTCCGCTCTTTCGTATGCTTTGTCATCCGTTCTCCCGTCCGCTCTCTCGTACGCGTTGTCTTCCGCTCTTTCCCGGCCCGCACCCGGTTCCGGTGCCTGATTTAATTGTCTCAACCGATACCTCAGAATCTTGCCGGAAGCCGTCTTGGGCAATTCCTCAATAAATTCAATCCAACGCGGAAACTTATAGGGAGCGATGCGGCCTTTGACAAACTGCTGAATCTCCTGCGCCAGTTCGGCTGACGCGCTAAACCCGTCTCTGAGCACCACGTAGGCTTTCGGCTTCTCCAAATTGTCACTGTCCCGCACCCCGATGACCGCACATTCCAAAACCGACGGATGTTCCACCAGCGTATTTTCCACCTCAATCGGAGAAACCCAAATCCCCCCGGGCTTAATCATGTCGTCCGTCCTGCCCACATACCAAAAGAAGCCTTCCTCATCGATCAGGTATTTGTCACCGGTGTTGATCCAGTGCCCGCAAAAGCTCTGTTTGTTCTTTTCATGCTTGTTCCAGTAATACGCGCAGATACTGTCCCCCTTGACCATTAAAGTGCCAATTTCCCCTCTGGGCACCGGGTTCCCTTCCGCGTCCACCAGTTTGGCTTCATACCCGGGCACCGGCTTGCCCGTGCTCCCCGGTTTCATTTCCCCCAAGCGGTTAGTAATGAAGATGTGGGTAATTTCCGTCGAGCCGATTCCGTCTAAAATCACCAGATTGAACTTTTTTCGCCATGCCTCGTAGACCGACTTGGGCAGGGACTCCCCGGCCGAAGTGCAGAGGCGGATCGAATGCATGTCAACATCCGGAGTATTGGCTGCAGCCTGGAGCAGAGCGGCGTAAGAAGTGGGAACCCCATAGAAAAGCGTTGGCTTATAGCGGCGCACCGCGGCAAAAACAGTTTCCGGTTTCGGCTGTTCCGGTACCAATACCGTGGCAGCACCCACCCGGAAAGGAAAGTAGAGGGCATTGCCCAGCCCATAGGCAAAGAAAAGTTTGGCAACGGAATAACAGATGTCGTCTTCATTGATGTTCAGGATCGGCTTGGCATAAAGATCGGCGCTGACGATCATGTCATGCTGAAGGTGTACCGCCCCCTTGGGAAAGCCCGTACTGCCCGAACTATAGAGCCAGAACGCCGGTTCATCCTTATGCGTCTCCGCCGGCTCCAATTCGGCGGAAGCAGCCTCGACCAGTTCGGCATAGGCGATCTGCCCCCGTCCGGCCTGACCGACCACAACCAAGTGTTTCAGATAGCGCAATTCCTCCCGGATCGACTCGATCAAGGGAACCAACGGTTCGCTGACCACGGCCACTTTAGCCCGGCTGTCATTAAGCAGGTAGAGGTAATCCTGGGCTTTGAGAATGGTATTGGTCGGAATCGGCACAGCACCCATCTTGATGGCCCCGAAGAAAACAGCGACGAACTCGGGCGAATCGAGCAGGAGAAGAAGCACTCTGTTCTCCCGTTCCACCCCCAGGCTCTTTAAAGCATTCCCCGCTTTATTGACCAGGCGGAAGACCTGTTTGTAGGTGAAGGTCTGATCTTGGTAATAGATCGCAACCTTGTCTCCCCGGCCCAATTCCAAGTTCTTGTCCACCAGTTCGACAGCCGCATTAAATTGTTCGGGAATCTGCAGGCTAACCTGGCTCATACGGAGCACTCCTTTTCCGGCAAATTCTTGTTCGGTATCCGCTAAATCTTCCCATAGCCTCGAGCCAAGTCAGCCCCCCTGCTTAAGCCTCCTGCCGCGCAAGCCGCACCATCAGAGGACAGAAGCCTTTCAGAACCTGCCGGAACTTGTTAAACCAAATTCCTTAACACCCCGACCGGATCCAGTCGGCGCAGGATCGCTAACTCAGAGAGAGTGGGTTCAGGAGTCGTAGGCACCTCCGCCGGAAGTACAGGCTTGAAGCCGGTGTTTCCCATAACCTCTTCCCGACTCACGCCCGGATGAAGGGATTTAAGACGCATCACCTTGCTCTGCTCTTCAAAATCGAACACACAGAGCGGAGTGACAACCAACGCGGGGCCCTCACCAGGCAAGCCTTGGCGCGACCACGTCTCCGGTCCGTCCAAGAAACCGGGGCCGCTGTTAAAGTCGACTTTCTCCACGAAAGTCCGGGCATTGTGCGAAGTCGTGTAGAGCACTGCCCGGCCGGCCCTGGGGAGAAAGGGCAGCCCCACCGTCCCCGGCCCTTTAAGCACCGGGTTGTACCAATCCCCAACGCAGACCAGGTTGCAGTTGCCATACTTGTCAATCTGCAATCCACCGCCGAAAAAGACACTGAAGCGTTGGCCGTGCCCTTCCAAGAGAATCACATCCGCTAAGGGCAGCACCGCGTCAGCCCGCAGATTCTCCTCCGCACAGGAAGAGAAGACCAGAGGTTCCAGATGGGGGTTCACCGCCCCGCTCCCGCCGGCAATGTACGAGAGATTGGGGGCATGAGTTTCCTGAGCGAGACGGCAAGCGGCCATGGGAATCATGCTCACCGCCCCCATGACGGCTACTTCCCCGTCTTTCAGGTGGCGGGCCATGACAGCGGCCATTAGCTCCGCCACAGAATAACCTCTTTCCCCTGCATCACCCTTCCCTTCAGGGCGTCCAGCCCCCTTAGGGTTTCCTGTCTCCTTGGCAAGGCCCTTTTCCCCGGAATAACCCTTTCCGCTCACTCGAACACCCCCTCACTTCTCAGGCTGTCCAACCGTCCCCGACCAATGGTCGCGGCGTATTCTTCTTCGCTGATGTCCAAGACATGCCTGTGCAGATATTCCGCCCAAGACTCCGAACTCTTGCAGGCTTTCAGGTAGGCTTTCAAATGTTCCTCATCATCGCGGTAATACGTGTGCGAAGAGGTGGGATGACAACCATATGGCGCCTCAACCAGCGCCGAGACCAAAAAGCCGGGCACATTGATCCGCGTCGCACCGTATTTTGCCACCAGATCGGGCACGATTTTCTCCACTTGCAACACGACGGTCTCCGCCGCCAAGATCATTTGCCGATCGGTGAATTCGCCTCCTTTAAAGATGGCGTTTCCATAGGGATCCGCCTCCTGGCAGTGAATTAAAGCTACAGAGGGTCTGAGCGGCGCGGCTGTCATCACCTGCTCTCCCGTATAGGGATCCGTGGTGAAGCGGTAGAGGTCCGGATTGATTTTGTGCAGGTCATTTAATTCCAGACCTTTAGGATAGGGGATGAAAGGCAAACCGCCGGCGCCAGCCTGGAAACCGTAAACTAGGAAAGGCTCATCACATTCTAAGAGTTTCACCGTTTTCTTTTCCACTGCCCGGCGGAAATTAGGGGCAAGCCCCAAATGTTCAAACCCGACATAAGCCGTCAGGATTTCCTCCACAAGTCCGCTGCCCAAAAGGAGGTCCGCGTTGATATCAGCCGAAGGACTGGTGAGGAGCCGCTTGATTTTTTTGTTCTGCCGGATGACCTCCCGGATGAGAGCCATGGGATTGTTGTGCATATGCATACCACCTACGGCCAGGGATTGGCAACGGTCCGGAACAAATTGTTGAATGGCCTCGCGGATCGGCATGACTTTACGGGTACGCTCCATTCCTGTGCTCCTTTCTATTCTTTTAGAAGAGATCGTCCAGATCGTCGGCTCCCGGCGGCAGTCTCCCGTGTTCTTGCAAGAACTGCTGTATCAGCTGGCTCTCCCGCTGTGTGTACATCCGGTCTTCTTCATAGCCAAAGTAGCGGGCATTTTCCCGGCCCAGCTGCTCGTTTAAGGTCTGCCGCAGGTTGGCTGTGCCGACGATGCTCAGGATTTCTTTGTCGGCGGTGAGAAGCTGATAGACCCCCTCCGTCTCAGGAACCTGTTCCACAGTCTCGGCGTCAAAAACGAGCCACTTCTCCGGCGGCCTTGACACTTCCCGCAACCGGAGCCTGAGGTGGCAATTGAGACACCGGGCGGCTTCTTCCTCCGCCATCTCCTCCAACAGCCCGATGTCGACCTCAGTGAACGCGGTATAGAACAGTTCACTGGCGGGGCAAGCGGAAGATTCGGCGCCGCAGGCGACCTGCTGCCTGCTTTTTTGCCAAGGTCGCTTCGCCTCCCCCACTCTGCCGGCTAAAGCAAAATCTTCCTCAGGGCCAAGCCAGGGGTTCCTCTCTTCATAATCCAAGAGGATTTCCGAGATATCCCCGTCACCACCCAGAAACTTATCCATGGTCTCCGCGGCCCGGCGTCCCTGAGCAACGGCCTCAATCACAGAAGCCGGACCCAGGACGGCGTCACCACCGGCAAAGACACCCGTCCGGCCGGTCGCCAGAGTTTCGGAATGGACCTCCAGTTTCCCCCCGTCCCGAACCAAGCCGAAATCTTCCGGTAAGTCCATTTCCTGCCCGATGGCGATAATAACCCGGTCAAATTCCCCGGTAAATTCGCTGCTTGGCACCGCTGCCGGTCTCCTGCGGCCACTCCCGTCCATAGCGCCCAAGGCCATGCGTTGACAGACCAACTTAAGCACAGGGTCGTTTGCAGACCCACCCCCTTCGATCCTGACGGGAGCCGACAAAAACTCAAACTGAACTCCTTCGTGGGCCGCTTCGCGCACCTCGTCCGCATGAGCCGGCATTTCCTCCGGGCCGCGCCGGTAGAGGACCGTCACATTTTGCGCGCCAAGCCGCAGGGCTGTCCGAGCCGCGTCCATGGCCACGTTTCCCCCGCCGATCACGGCTATCCGCGATCCGACCGCCGCATTTTCCCGCCGGGCCACCCGGCGCAAAAAATCGATCCCTTGCACGACCCCGGCCCTGTCTTCACCGGGAATCGCCAGAGCCACCCCTTTCTGGGCGCCCACTGCGACAAACACCGCGGCGTACCCTTCTGCCAAAAGGGCATCAACCCTCTCGATCCGGCTCTGAGTTACAATGTCGACCCCGAGGGCCTCAATCTCCGCAATTTCCTCCTTGAGAATATTCTCCGGCAGACGATAGGCCGGAATCCCGAATCTCAGCATTCCACCCGCTTGGGAGAGGGCTTCAAAAACGGTAACGGAATGTCCTTTCAGAGCCAGATATTGGGCTACCGTCAACCCGGCCGGACCGGAACCGACCACCGCCACTTTCTTACCCGTAGCCTTTGCCGTTTTTCTCCGTTCTTTCCAGGCCACACCCCCATGATCCGCGGCGAAGCGCTTCAACCGGCAAATGGCCACCGCCTCGCTGACTTTCCCCCTGCGGCAGGCATCTTCACAGGGATGAAAACAGACCCGACCCAAGACGCCCGGAAAAGGCGCCTTTTCCCGCACAACGGCCAGGGCTTTGCCATATTCCCCCTGCGCCACATAGCCTACGTAACGCGGGACATCAATTCCGGCGGGGCAAGTCCCGCTGCAGGGGAGAAGATTTCTCTCCCGTTCCCCGCTTTTCACGTCTTTGTCCAGCAGAGCCCCGGTCGGACAAACTTCCACACAGGCCGTGCAGAATCTGCAACCCGACTCGACCAGGGATTCCCTCTTGGCCCTAACCAGAGTGCGTCCGTTCCACTCGTAGGCCTCCAAGACATCGACACCCCTTAAATCCCGGCAGGCCCGGACACAGCGCTGACACCCGATACAAAGGTTGTAATCCCGCGTGAACAAGGGTTCTTCGGTAAATTTGGGCAAATCGGGATAGACATAGCGTCCCAGATCTTCCCGCACACCCACATACTCAACCACTCGCTCGATCTCGCAATTCCCCAACTTCGAACAGCAACGCTCATTCACCGGCACGTTGCTCGAGCACTGGGTCCGGCTGCACCCCACTTTTTGGGCACAGGTCAAACAAGCGTGTGGGTGGTCCTTGAGGAGAGCCGAGAGGTTGTCCCGGCGCAAACGCCTGACCTCATCCGTATCGGTCTGTATGCTTAACCCCTGGGCCACCGCCGTCTCGCAGGAGCGGACGACCCCGCTGCCCGTCTCCACCAGACAAAGGCCGCAGGCTCCTCCCGGAGGCAGATCGGGATGGGCGCACAGAGTCGGAACGTAGCTTCCGGCCAGGCGAGCGGCTTCCAAAATAAGGGTCCCCTCCGGCACCTCGATAGTTTTACCGTCGATCCGCAACGACACTTTCTGCACAAGCTCACCCCCCTTGCGATCATCCCATTCTGCGCGATTATTCCATGCTGTGCGATCATGCCATGCTGCACAATCATTCCAATGTGAGCGATCATTCCATGCTGTGCGATTCCATCTGATTGATTTCCGTGTTCTAGGATTTCTCTTTGTAGGTTTCTCTTTTGTAGATTAGAGCAAGGATCGTGCCATCGTTTGCCCCTAAAGCTCGTTTTCGCCGCCATCTGGGCTTAAGCTACCGGGTCCGGGGCTAAACGGTTATAAATGAACCGCGAACGGTCAACCTCGGCAGACAGGGTTTTCCTTGTCGACCCTTGGTGATGACAACCGCCACTGCAGAAATGCAGTGGCGGTTTCTCTTTAATTGTGAAACTCCTGAATGCGCCAACCTTTTCCCTGCCAAGTCGAAATGGCATTGCCATGATGCAAATATGACTCATCGCTCTACTGCCACACGCAACCCCCACAGGTAGCCCGAAGAAAAGAAGCTAAACAGCTTTTAGCCGTTGTGAAGTGTCACTTCTTTCTGACAACAGTCCTTTCTCCTTCGGGAATAGGAGGCGGAACTGTCACGCCGGAAATCTCCTTCACCGCGCCAAAACGATCAGGGCAAACTTCAAAGCACGTCCCGCACTTGATACATTTCTCCTGGTCAATGACATGGATCTGATTTTTCACACTGATAATCGCCTCGGCAGGACATCTCCTGGCGCACAGCATACACGCTTGACACTTGGCGGGGTCAATATAATAGGAGGTGACCTCACGCAAGAGCCTGTCTATTTCATCACGCGTAAAAAGATCAGCGTACCGTTCCGGATTGCTCAGACGTGACCCCAGTTTTTCCTTTTTCGCCATCTTGATATAGGGGATTAGTCTGGTGATTTCCGCCAGCTTAGACTTGAGGATCCCTTCGTCTAGCCCTTCTCCTTGGCCCAGGGGACCCAACTCCTTGACCTTCCGGCCAAACTCACTCATAACTTCGGCAAACCGAATACCATCACCGGACGACATAAATTCGACCCTCAACCGTTCGGGGCTCAACCCGATGTGCTCCATTATTCTTTTAGCCAGGAGCACCATATTCAAGGCATGGTAATTTCCATGCGTGTCATAATTGCATTCATTCAGACGGCACCCGCCAATAAACACTCCGTCCGTGCCTTTCAAGAAAGCTCTGAACACAAAGGCCAGGTCAACTCTTCCGGAACACATGACCCGGATCAGCCGGCTTTCTGTTGTATACTGCAGTCTGGAAACTCCAGACATATCGGCAGCGCCATACCCTCACCAATGGCAGACAAAGCCCAATATTCTTGGCTTGAAGTCAAGTTCGGCACTCATCGTTCTCACTTCCTCTCCTGGCCAATTTGTCCCGTTGTATACCATCCCGGTACTGAGTCATCCAAATACTGCGTCATCCAAATACTGCGTCATCCTCATACTGCGTCATCCCCATGTTGCCTAATCCCCATATTGCCTAATCCGCATATCGGTCCACCATCATATTGTGTTATCATCATATTGTGTCATCTACGCTCTATCACGCAAGGCTCTACTGGCTAGGGTTGAACCGCCGCGTCGATTTGGCTTAAGATCTCTTCGTCGGTGTGGTGCTTAAGGGAAATAGCCCCCGTCGGACACTTGGCATTACAGAGACCGTCTCCTTTACAGATGACCGGATTGACAACAGCCTTTTTCCCTTGCCGCGTCTCCCGGAACTCTATGGCGCCATATGAACAAGCCGAGATACACGCCCCACACCCAATACATTTGCGTTCATTCACCTCGCAGACAGAACCGGAGGCCACCACCGTATCATGGGAGAGAAGGGTTAAGGCCCGCCCGGCCGCGGCATAAGCTTGGCTCAACGTTTCCGTAATGAACTTGGGATAATGGGCCATTCCGCAAAGATAAATGCCGTCTGCCACAAAGTCCACCGGCCTTAATTTGACATGCGCTTCTTTGAAAAAACCATCCGGATTGGAATTGACTTTGAATAACCGGGCTGCTTCCTGACTGCCCGCCGACGGAATGACCGCGGCCGCCAACGCGACGACATCCGCGTCAATTTCCAGCCTTTTGCCCAAGATCGGATCGGTGACAGTCACCCGCAGGACACCCAAACCTTCCTCCCCTACCGCCGGTTCCACCTCAGGCGGGTCCGTGGGTTCATAGCGGATGAACCTTACCTCTTTGCCCGCCGCTTCCCGGTAATAGTCCTCATAGTACCCGTACGTTCTCATATCCCGAAAGAGAATGTAGATGTCCATCTGCGGGTTTAGCGCTTTCAGGTTCAACGCGTTCTTGATCGAATGGCTGCAACAGACGCGGCTGCAGTAATTTCTCTCCGCATTACGACAGCCCACACACTGGATCATGACCAGAGACCGGGCACCCACCAGCCTCTCGTCTCTCCCGGCGATTTGCTCCTCCAGCTCGAGGTTAGTCACGACCCGCTCGTCTTCACCGTAAAGGTATTCAGTGGGCCGGTATTCTTCCGCCCCTGTCGCGAGAAGGGTGGCGCCATGTTTAATTTCCATGACCCGACCTCGGGACTTCACCTTGGTAGCGAAATTCCCCACATAACCGCCCGTCTCCAGGATGGCAGCCTCCGTATAGACGTGTACCAAAGGGTGCCGATAAATCTTGCCCACGACATCAATGAGATACTGCTGAACATCCAGTCCCTCCAGGGTGGAATGCAGCCTGCGCGCCATCCCCCCCAGGTCGGATTCCTTTTCCACCAAGTAAACTTCATGCCCTTGATTGGCCAAGCTCAAAGCGGCGGTCATCCCGGCCAGCCCTCCTCCGACCACCAACCCCGCCTTATTGACAGGCAGGTCAAATTCTTGCAAGGGCTCCAAATGGCGGGCACGGGCGACCGACATCCGGATCAGATCCTGGGCTTTCCGGGTCGATTCTTCTCTTTCCTTGGAATGGACCCAGGAATTGTGCTCTCTGATATTAGCCATGTCCAGGTAATATTGATTAATTCCGGCCTCGCGCAAGGTATCCCGGAACAACGGCTCCAGGGTTCTGGGAGAGCAGGCGGCGATAACCACCCGGTTCAGCCCTTTTTCCCGGGTCATATCTGATATTTCTTTGGCGGAATTTGTAGCGCAGGAAAAGAGTTGTTCCTGAGCATAGGCAACATGGGGCAAAGATAAAGCATATTCCACCGTGGCAGGCACATCCACAATCCTACCGATGTTGGCGCCGCAATGGCAGACAAAAACTCCTATCCTGGGTTCTTCTTGGGCAACATCCTTTTCCGGCGGATATATTCTGGCTTGGGTCAGCTTCCCCCTCCGGTAGTTCAGGAGTTCACCGCATTCGGATCCGGCGGCGCTGGCGCTGAAAACCGACTCGGGAATATCCGTGGGACCCCGGAAAGCTCCGCTAACGAAGATCCCGGGCCTCGTGGCCTCCATGGGGTCAACCGGGTTGGTTTGACAAAAGCCATGGGCATTGAGCTCTATGCCAAACTTATCCGCCAACGCTGTATAATCGGCCGGAGGGTTCAAACCGACGGACAATACCACCAGGCCGAATTCCTCTTCTTTGACCCCATCATCCGGTGTGGAGTAGCGTATGGTGACATTCTTGCTCGCCGGGATCTCCCGGCCGATGGACACATAGCTCCTGATAAACCGCACTCCGGGAAGGCTCTCCGTTCTCTGGTAAAAGCGCTCGAAATCCTTATTATAGGAACGAATATCGTTGTGGAAAATCGTGCATTCAGCCTCTGCGTCATGCTCTTTGGTCAAAATTACCTGTTTTTGGGCATACGTACAGCAAACGCCTGAACAATAGCTGTTGCCTCCGGGGATAACCTGCCTGGAACCGACACATTGAATCCAGGCTATTTTGTGAGGATGCTTCCGGTCCGAGGCGCGCAAGATCTCACCTTGGTAGGGCCCGGTGGCGCACATGAGCCGTTCATAGTCCAGGCTGGTGACCACGTTGGCAAACTGGCCGTAACCATAGTCATGCCGGAGCCCGGGATCATAGGGCTCAAGCCCGGGGGCCAGAATCACCGCCCCGACCTTGACCTCTATTTTTTCCGCTCGCTGATTAAAGTCAATAGCATGATTTTTACAGATTCCTTCGCAAATTCCGCATTTCTTCTCTTTTAAATAAAGGCAACTGTCATCAATATAGGTGACAAGGGGAATTGCTTGGGCGAAATAAATATGGATGGCTTTATTCTGTGATATTTCTTGATTAAACGGGTCCGGGTATTTGACCGGACAGTATTCCACGCAGGCGGTACAACCCGTGCATTGATCCTCATCAATATATTTCGGCTTTTTGATTAGGGTTATCTGAAAGTCTCCCGCTTCCCCTTCCACCCTGTCAACCTCGGTATAAGTCATAACCTCTATATTGGGATGCCGGCCGACCTCGACCAGTTTGGGGTTGAGAATTCACATAGAGCATTCATTGGTGGGAAAGGTCTTGTCCAGTTGGGCCATGTGACCCCCAATGCTGGGCGCTTTGTCCACCAGGTAAACCTTAAAACCCGAAGATGCTAAGTCAAGAGAAGCTTGAATCCCGCTAACTCCTCCCCCGACAACCATGACATCGCCGAAATGATGATCCCTAAACTTTTGCGAAAGCTGTTGAATTAGCGCTTCCGGGAATTGTCCGTTTGCCATTCTCTCTCACCTCATTTCTCTTCCTTGGGGACATTCCTCCGACTACCCCAGGATCCTCACTTACGAAGAGGAGGCATGTCCCCTGTCCTCTTCTAAGGGACATTCCTCCGACTACCAGAGATCCTCACTCACGAAGAGGAGGAGGTGTGTCCCCTTTCCTCTTCTTAGGGACATTCCTCCGACTACCGGAGATCCTCACTCACGAAGAGGAGGTGTGTCCCCTGTCCTCAAACAACTTCTTGCAGGACCTCGGTAATGTCCTTCACCTGAATCAGATCATCATGGCCCAGGACCACCCGGCTATCCTCAAAATTAGTAATACAATAGGGGCAGGCGGTGACCAGTTCCTCAGCCCCGATGGCCAGCGCTTGTTCTAATCTGAGGTTGGCAAAGCGCTCAGACTTGGGAGTTTCGATCCAAATCCTGCCTCCCCCGCCCCCGCAGCAAAAACTCTTTTCTCGTGACTCAGGCAGTTCGTCCAGTTGCAATCCGGGTATCTTATTTAAAAGTGCACGCGGTTCGTCATAAATGCCATTATGCCTGCCTAAATAACACGGGTCATGGTAAGTCACTTTCTTAGCATAGTCCTTGTTGATCCGCAGCCTCCCCTCATTCATAAGTTCATATAAATACTGGGAAATATGAACCACTTCAAAGTTCACCTTGAATTCTTTAGGATACTCGTTCTTGAAAGTATGGTAGCAATGAGGGGACGAAACGAGGATTTTCTGCACCCCGTGATCGATCCACGTTTTGATGTTTTCCCTCGCCAACCTTTTAAACAAGCTTTCGTTGCCGGTTTTGCGGATGCTTTCTCCGCAACAATTCTCCTTGGCGCCCAGGATCCCGAAATTCACCCCGGCTTTATTGAGGATCTTGACCGTGGCCGCGGCGACTTTCTTTAATCTTGCGTCATAGCTCAAGTAACAACCGGGAAAATATAGAATTTCCATCCCTTCCTCAAAGGTTTTTACGGAGAGATCTTTAGCCCAATCCGCCCGCTTCGCTCGTTCTTCGCCGAAAGGATTGCCATCGGCTGTAAGATTGCCGCTCACGGTACGAATAGGCTTAACCGGTCCCGGGAAAACACCATAGCCGGCAGCGAACCTGCGCAGAGCAATAATGTTGTCTATCTGCTTGACGTCCCGTGGGCATTCCTGGGGACACCTGCCACAGGTAGTGCAACGCCAAAGCTCTTCCCGTTCGATCTCGATCAAACCAAAGGTTGTCTCCCGGATCAGCTTGCGCATGCTGAAATTTCTCACCCTGTTCCAGGGACAAACGGTATCGCATTTGCCGCACTGATAGCAGAACTTGAAGGCTTCCGCGCCGTTTTCTCGCAGTTCGTCGATTGCTTCTTTGAAAGGAGCTGCAGTCTCCACGATGTTTATCCCCCCTGTCTCCTCGGACATCAGCAAAATTGGCCATGTGCTCTGTCGCTGCCGCTTGGGCGGCATGGAGGCTGACCCCGAAACAGAGACCAGCGGTCAGAAACCGGGGACCGGAGGCCAGAGAGCGAAGTGCCTGTATGCCTAACCGGCTCTGGCAGGCGTCGCAGGTATTTTCCTCGCTCCTAGCTCCGATCCTGCTCACCCCTTCTCGGTCAGGCGAGCCACGCCATCTGCCAGCTTCTGCCACCCATATTTATCCACCAACGCTTTCAAGCCCAGTTCCATGTCACTCAGCTTCGCGTCTTCTTCGACCTCCTCTTCCCTTTCCTCATAGGTCAGAGCGTCCGCCAAGCACCACTGCACACACATGGGCTCTTTGAGCGACGGATCATCCTCACACATATCGCATTTGAGCGGGAGGCCAGAATCGGGTTCTCTGAAAACATCCCTGGACGGGCAGGATGCCCGGCAGAAGTCACACTCGCTGTATTCCTTGCCGTCTATCACATATTTGTCTCTGCCCGCACATTCGGCTGCGACATACTCACCCGCGTATACAGGAACAAATATGTCTTTGATCGGATCGCGGATCAGCCGGATGCGCGCCCTGGCCGGATTATTGCTGCTGTATTTCGGCGCCGCGTGGAAAGAGGCACAGATGACCTCACAAGCCCGGCAACCGTTACACTTATCCACATTGATTTTGATCGTCTTAACCTTCTTTTTTACTTTGCTCATTGCTTAAAATTCCTCGCTGTTCCAAGTCCTCACCCACATAATCCAGGCCCAAGTCATTCAAACACTCCCGGGTCGGAATACCCTGGTCGTTCCATCCCTTGAATTTGTAATACTCATCCAAAAGCGTCGTTTCAAGTTCGGGAAAGCGATGCTTCCAGTGGTCTTCCGGCGGGCGCTCGTCCGCTCTTCTCAGCCCTCGCCGGACATTAATCGCCCTGAGCAAGGTCCGGTTCCTCTTGGCTGCCTGCGCGAGTCCGGCTTCATCGAGATCAAGTCCGGTCGCGGCCGAGATGATACTTGCCAAATTATGGATGTGGTAGGCTGGTTTGAGAGGGAACGACGACAGGCCGGCGCACATCCCGGTGGAATCGTCAAGGTAGTGCATCTTCTCCATCCAGTCGACGATTTCACACGTCGCTTCGACCGAAGGGTAATAGGGAATGGAGTTGTCGCCGCGTGGTTCCCATTCGAGAAAATACTGTTTAAACTTTTCCTCCGGAACCTGGATCCAGTCCTTGACAAACTCTTCTCTCTCCTCCCGTTTGGCGAAAGGCGCCTGAGGAAACTGCCCCTCAATTTGGGTAATGTTGATCTTCTCACCGGTGGAATACATGAGGAAGTAGATGGGATTCAGCATCCCCAGTTTGAGGGGAAGCTGCTCGTGTTTCTTGATGTTATTGTGGGCATATTCTTCCGCGCCCCGGCCAATCTCTTGGGCCGCCCAATAAGTGCCGTTGGCCAAGACATCGCCGATCCCTTCCCGCCGTACAATTCTTTCCAGCAACCAGAAGAATCTCTCTTCGCTGTCGGACGGCATGCCTGACATCTCTTGGTCGGTCAAAATGCCGGCTTCATAAAGCTCAAGGGCGAAGGCAATGGTTTGCGGGGTTGTGAATCCGTCCACCCCATATTCCTGGGCACGGGAATTGATTCTGAAACCAAAATCCAGATCTGACATGGCAGCCATGGTATACGTAAGTTTCGAGTAACATTTCATCATATATTTGGGAACCCCAGGGTAAGCAACGGAGGCCCCACAGGAGAGGGGACAGTTATAGCAACTTAAAAACCTCTGTCGCACACCTTCCGAAGTCTCTGTCCAGTTCTTTTCTACCTCATCGGTCCAAAAATCCTTGCGGCGCCGGCGGGCATTTCCCCAGGCGAAATTGGTGGTGTGCCACTCCTCATCATGGAGTCTCATTTCCTGCGGTGAGCCAAGTCCGGCCAGAATAGGCGGTACCATGCCGAGGGGATTCTTTTCCCGGAACTTGATATATTTCAGCACTTCGTTGCAGTATTCCATGAATTCGGCCGGGTGAGCAATGTTGACATCCTTGGTTCCCCGAACGGCTATCGCCTTAAGCCTTTTGTCTCCCATCACGCCGCCTATTCCTAAGCGGCTGGCACTGGAACGGCCCTGCTCAATGGAAGCAAAATACACCCTGTTTTCGCCGGCCAATCCGATCGCTGCCACTTGGGCGTTCGGCTCCTTCAACTCCTGCCGGATAAGGTCTGCCGTTTCCAGCGTGCCTTTTCCCCGGAGATGGCGGGCATCACGCAGTTCGACTTTGTCATTATTGATCCACAGGTAAACCAGTTCCGGAGAGCGGCCGCTGATAATCACTTTGTCATAGCCGGCATGCTTCAATTCCGGAGCAAAAAAGCCACCCATCATAGAATAAGCCATTAATTTGGTCTGAGGGGAGAAGCTGGAAACAATGGTGCGGTTGGCACCCGGAGCAGGCGTGCCGGTTAAGAGGCCCGCTCCGAATATGAGCAGATTATCGGTAGAATACGGTTCGACTTCCGGGGGCACCCTATCCCACAATATTTTGGCGTTCGTACCCAGACCCCCCAGGAAGCGTTGAGCCAGTCCCGGGTCAGTTTCGATTCTTTCAATATTTCCGCGCGATAAATCAATCTCTAAATTATACCCTGTCTCTGCGTACCTCATCTTCAACACACCTCTTATCCGGACTATTCCTTCTGTCTGCACTATTCCCTCTGTCTGCACTATTCCTTGACTATCCTTTCCTGCTATTTAATGCAAGTAACATGCCATGTCGTTAAGCAAAACCGCCTTAAACAGTCAGTTATCCTCAAAAGTATTTATTGGCCGCTTAAACGCCTTAAACACCGCGTTAATGGTCGACAAGACCCGAGTTCTCGGCTGGTTCCTAATGACGCAAAAATAAACGCCACTGCAATATTGTAGTGGTGTTTACCTTGGTTCTGCTCAAGCCTGACTCTATCTGCGCCTCGGAGCCGAGTCGTTTATGCATTGTTGTAATGCACGCTTGCCTTACTGCCGATTCAGGTCATTTAGAGCCACTTGATATTTCTGCATTTTCCGGATGACCGTTGGGTGCGAAACTCCCAGAACTTTGGCCGCTTGCCTGGTTGTGGGATAGGACCGCAGGGTTTTCTGCAAAAGTTCCTTTTCCAGCATTTCCACCGCATGCCTGAAAGAGATTGGCTCATTAACCTGAATTACCATGGCTTGAGGTTCAACCACCACGTTTGGCTTAAACGGTAAATGCTTCACAGTCAAAACCTCGTCTTCATTCATAATGACCAATCTTTCAATAAGATTCTCCAGTTCCCGTACGTTACCCGGCCAAGACTGGCTTTCAAAAGCCAATAAAACCTCCGGTTCAAACCTTATGTTCCTGCCGTATTTACGATTAAATACCTCCAGGAAATGGATGGATAAGGGGACGATATCATCCGGGCGCTCCCGCAGCGGAGGAATAAGAATTGGAACGACATTCAACCGGTAAAAAAGGTCTGCCCGAAAACTCTGTTGGGCAACCATCTCCTCTAAGTCTTTGTTCGTTGCCGTTACGACCCGCACGTCAAATTTGATGGGTTTGGTGGCGCCTATTTTGACAACCTCCTGTTGCTGCAATACCCGTAACAGTTTAACCTGCATATTCATGGGCATTTCCCCAATCTCATCGAGAAGCAAAGTCCCACCCTGGCAAAGTTCAAAAATGCCCTTTTTGCCTCCACTGCGCGCACCCGTAAAAGCCCCTTCCTCATAGCCAAAAAGCTCTGATTCGAGTAGGTTCTCCGGAATAGCCCCACAATTAATCTGTAAGAATGGCCCCTCAACGCGCGGACCTAATTCATGAATGAGTGTGGCCACAATTTCTTTGCCCACTCCGGACTCCCCGGTAATCAAGATGTGAGAATTAACATGGGCAACCCGAACGATGAGTTTAAAAATCCTCTCCATACTTACGCTTCGGAAGACAAAGTCGTCATGTCGCCACAGCTGTGTCCGCAGTTCCTTTATTTCATGCGCATAACGAATATTTTGCTGTTCCGTACTCTCCACTCGTTCTTTCAACAGGTTTAGCTCGGTCATATCGCGTATATTACAGACGACCCGAAAGATTTCCCCTTCCTCATTAAAAACCGGGCTGCCGGTAATTAAGATTTCTTTACCGGTTTTTATGCGTTGTTTGATAGTTACCGGTTTTTTTTGGTTAAGGACCAATAAGGCCACGGCCTGAGAGACCGTCCCGTTATCTTGGAGCTCCCTGACATTACAGCCCACTCCATTGTCGTGTTTAGATAAACCGGTAATTCTTTCGTAGCTGGTGTTCACTCTCAGAAGAGTTCCGTCCCCAGCAATTATTCCAATCCCATCATAAAAAGATTCGAGAATGGCCTCAAGTTCCTTATTTAGCTCATTCATTTGACGTAACTCTGTGGCCAAAGATTCCAGATCGGAAACATCTTGAAAGACCGCAATGGCTCCGATGACTCGGCCCTCTTCAACAATCGGCGTGCGATTGGTAATAAGCACCCGGTCGCCTAATGCCACCTTTTTCCCAAACTGAGGTTTGCCGCTTTTCAAGACTTCCGGCAGTCCTGTCGTGGGCAGCACGTTACTAAGCTTTTGCCCCATAACCCGGTCGGCCGGCACTCCCAGCATACGCTCCGCCTGCCCATTACAAATTGTAACCCGTTCCTCGGTATCAACCGCAACAATCCCATTGTGCAAAGCATTAAGAACCTGTTCCAGTTCATTAAACCAAGACAATCTCTGCCACCTCCCCAGCTCCGGCAATAGGTTATGATGCTCTGTCCCTGCGGCGGTGGTGCACTCTAAGCTGTTACCTTCCCCACAGTATAACCGGCCCTAGACAGGCGGGCAAGGGCTTACGTCTCAAGAGCCTTTTATGTCCCCCCAGCGGCGCTTTCCCTACATTCCAGTAAATTGCCCGAACCCCAATCTTGAGCAGAGGCTGACCCAATCGCTGTTACTCTACTCTAACGCAAAACATCATGACGCCTCGCAAAAAGATAGCCGGGTGACTGAGAAATCACTCCAGCTGTCCTTTTGCGGAACCCCTTTTGTCTTGGTCAACATAGTCGTGTGTATCCATACAGACACTGCTGCCTTCGTTTAGGTGACAGGGTCTTGTCCTTTATGCGTTTTTGCATAACGTCTGGTGCAGGTGCTGTCGCCGGCAGCCAGGCAGCTTTCCGTAGCTACGCTGAAATTGGGGGAAATGGTCGTTACCGAGGTTTGGAACCAGCGGTCACATCCGGCCTGGCATTGCCCAGGCGCCCCATAGTCCTGATAAGAACCCAGCCACGGGCAGGCCTCATGAATGAGCAGATAGTCCTCTCCTTCCCGGACCATGCGGACCGTCTCGCCCATTACCTGACTGGCGCGAACCATCGCCTTGACAATCTGCTCCAGATTTTCGTTATCCCGTCCCCGCACTAAATAACTCTCTCCGGTACCTTGACCCACCAATTCCCAAAATCGGTCCACCAGAGCAACAGCTTCCTCTTTCCCGTACTTTTCTTCAATAACTTGACGCCAACGGTGGAAAAAATCGTGCGCAATAAAGATCATGGACCGCCAGTCTTTTTCCAACTGTTTAACGGCATCGGCCCTCTTTTCTGTCAACCCTGTCCCTCCTATCGCTTCCCAGTTTTTTAGTCTCATTCCGGATCCAACCTGCACCCCGACATCCCTGTAAGCCCTTGATTCCCCACCCTAAGGCCTTATTCCCGTCCGGGCATAAAATTCTTCCAAAGCCGCTTGATATTCCGCAATATCCTCCTCAGAAACCTCCTCGCCGCACTCATAACAGGTATTTGTCAAGCGATCATACCAGCGGCAGCCACAGTAGTTACAAGCCAATTCCGGCGCCCCACTAGGATTATAAAAAATCATATGCTTCACTCCTCAGCGCCTAAGACTAGCGGCAAGCCCCTAAAACCGGGATCTTCAAAACCTCAATTAACTCTTCATAACCCAAATCAAGAAGCTCATCCAAAGTCTTCATTACATAAAGAAGAACGTTACCGTTGCGAATCTGCTCTTTCATTTCATTAAACGCATTATCTTGTGCTTGAGAGTGAAGATACTCTAGGGTTTCATCGTCGACTACCATTAAAAGATCCACACTGGTATTCTCAAAACCTGTGAAGGACTGATAAGCCACCTCCATTCTATCTGCTTGCCTTACCCATGTCAGCATGGTTCCTACGGGGGAGTCAAAGTTCTTTTTGGGCAATATTCCTAGGCTAGCCCCCGGAAGCATGTCTGTAAAGATTTCCTGCCTGCGGTCAAGTATGGCTTGCCAGCCTTCAGTATCCAAAAACATTTCATCTGCGGTTGATACCACCTGAGTTCACCCCCGCATCTCTGGTCTAAATCCGTACTCCTAAACGATATCCCTCATGAATGGCCTGTAAGAGCCCTCTGGGAACTAAGGCATCGCCAATCCCATGCAACTCGTCGACCATAAATTCAAACTCCTGGAACAACTCTTGATTGGGTCTTCTAGGTGACGCGGCAATGACCGTATCCGCCTGTAGAAATGTCTCTTCACCTTTCTCATTGACGATAGTCACCCCACTTGCCCCGATTTTGATCGGTTTGCTAAGAGTTAACGTTTTTATTTTCAATTGTTCCACCCAAGAAGTATGCCGCCATTTCCAAGTGGGGATAACGTCTCCGGCAATGCGTTTCTCCTTTTCAACAACAGTCACTTCTCTGCCCGTCTGGCTAAGCCCTTCCGCCAACGTCAAACCAATTTTACCGCCACCCAGTACTACCACTTTTTGCCCCACTTTCACCTTTCCTCCGGCAACATCCGCAGCCGTTACTAATACACCCTCTTGTTCAGGAATCGGCAGTCCCCTCGTATCGACCCCGGCTCCCGCTGCAACTACAGCTACATCATATTGGTGAAGAATACTTCTCATAAGCTTGGGATTTACATCCGTATTGAGATTTACTTTGATACCTAACTTGTCTAACATCGTCTTATAATAAGAAATTTGGCTTCGGAGATCCTCTTTGTTGGCCATGTCATAGGCGGCATATCCTACAAGACTCCCGCCAATACTGTTGCTCTTCTCATAAATTGTAACATCATGTCCTCGTTTAGTTGCGGCAATCGCGCACTCAATTCCGCTTGGCCCTGCTCCGATAATCATAACTTTCTTCTTCACGACTGCTGGAGTAATATGGTATTCCGGCTCAACCTCATGGCCCAAGGTTGGATTGTTGGTACACAAATAGGGGAGATCTCTAAAGAGGCGGGAGAGGCAATTCATACAGCCCAAACAGTGTTTGGCTTCATCCAGCCGATCCTCGGCTGCTTTATGCAAGAGTTCGGGCTCCGCAAGCAGAGGACGACAAACTTCCCAATAGTCAAACTCCCCATCGGCTATGTTCTGATTCGCCATCACTGGATTGGGCAACCGTACCCCGAAAGCTATCGGAATATTGGGTAGAAGTTGTTTGGCCCTTACGGCTAAACGGTTCCAATGACCGGGAGGAATATCCCGTCCGATAGAAGATTCCGGTGCTTCTTGCCACCCGACTGTTACACTGATCATATCTACCCCGGCATCACCGGCCATCTTCATTAATTCAAAACATTCATCCTCTGTGTTGCCGCCATGCGCATCCATGAGTTCGGCGCCGTTCAGGCGGACGATTAGCGGATGGTCGTCACCTTGGGCTTCTTTGATAGCGTAAATCAATTCTCTCATGAAGCGACCCCTGTTTTCTACCGAGCCACCG
Organism: Peptococcaceae bacterium CEB3; assembly: GCA_001029295.1. Classification (GTDB taxonomy): domain Bacteria; phylum Bacillota; class Desulfitobacteriia; order Desulfitobacteriales; family Desulfitobacteriaceae; genus Acididesulfobacillus. The sequence continues at coordinate 140,826 of LDXJ01000056.1, forward strand.
TATTCGTCAGTCCTGCGGTTGGTAAACTTGGAATTAAAGTTCGCTAACAGATAACCCATGAAACTCGTGATTTCCGTACCGTCAAAACCGGCCTTAATAGCCCGCTTGGCTGCTTCAGCATGTTGTGTAATCATTGCTTTAATTTGTTCTTTGCTAACTTCCCGGGGCTGGCGGAAATGAGGCAGGGTCTGAGGTACTACCGAGGGTTGGACACAATAACCCAGGTCAATTCCCCCATACCTCCCGGCATGCAGAATCTGTTGAATAGCCACTGCGCCGCCATCATGGATATAACCGGCAATCTGTTCAAATTGGGGCAAAAACTTGTCATCAAACAAAGCGATTTGCCGAAAATATGACTTGCCCTCACCTAATGGATCTGGATAGGCGCCTTGGTTAGTGATAATCCCGCAACCGGTTCCCGCAATAACTTTATCTCGGGCGAGTTCTCTTGGAGTTATGACACCATCACGGGTGTTGTAGTTGGATACTCAACAAGCTCCGTATTTAACTCTGTTTTTCGTGGTGTATTTACCAATCTTGCCTGGTTGAAACAAATAGCCTAGTTTTTCTTCACCTGGCTTTTTCATAACAAACGTCATCCCTTTCATTGTCAGTATTGTGAAGAATTAATGCAAGGATTATGCCAACACAGCACCCACTGAAGCGATGAATTTCTCGGCGAAACCCGTTGCCAAAATGCGACACAAAATCATCAACATCTTCTGGATTCCAGGGCGGAAGTGCTTCACACTTGGTATCGCTAGTACGTTACGGCTGGTGCAATAATGCCACAACCGCGGTGCATTTAAGCAACACAAGATTTCATAAGGCCTCAACCCCTCGACTGCCGCTGAAAATTTCTTAGGCCAATACGAATCTTATTGCCCTCCTGAATTCTTTAGACTTTTCCATACCTCCAATAGCAAGAGGAACATTTTCTGGTATTCCAGCCTGATCAAGATGCTCTTCTTTGAGTAGACCATTCTAATTGGCCTGGAATTTTATCCCGAACTTTCTGGCCTTCCTCGCTATCGTTGAGTGGTCCATGCCCAGGGTTTCGGCAGAGCTGCGGGTGGAACTATAGGTCTGAGCAGCTTTTTGAATGAGTTCCTGTTCCAAAAGTTCGCGCGCTTTTTTCAGGTTCATCAAACCGCTCACAATCACGCGGCTCTCTGGGTCACCCTGCAGAGTAAAATAATCCCGGAGAACTTCGTCGCCCAGTCTGACCATGTCACCGCGAGAGGATACCACTAGGCGCTCGACCACGTTTTCCAGCTCCCGGACATTCCCCGGCCAGTCATAAGAGGTTTCAAAGAAACGTACCACTTCCGGTAAAATTCTCTTCTCGAGTTGATACTTCTCGTTATACTTGCGCAGAAAAACCCTGACCAGGCCGGCTATGTCCCTTGTCCTCTCCCGCAGAGGCGGAATGTGGATAGGTACCACATTGAGCCTGTAAAACAAATCCTCGCGGAAAGTCCCCTGTTTGACCATTGTCTTAAGATCGCGGTTGGTGGCAGCCACAAACCTCACGTCTACTTTCACTTGCTTAACCCCGCCGATACGCATGAAACGCAGTTCTTGAATGACCCGAAGCAATTTAACCTGAAGACTTAAAGGCAGCTCCCCTATTTCATCCAATAAAATGGTTCCCTTGTCAGCCACCTCCAGCAGGCCGACCTTACCTTCCCGGCCGGCCCCGGTGAACGCCCCTTTTTCGAAACCGAAGAGTTCAGACTCCAAGAGGTTTTCCGGTATGGCCCCGCAATTGATGGCAACCATAGGCCCTTTATGGCGTTGGCTCACCTGGTGAATCAATTTAGCGATCACTTCTTTGCCTGTTCCAGATTCACCGGAAATCAGCACTGTGGAATCCACAAGCGCGACTCGTTGGGCCAGTTCTGATACCCGCCTCATAGCCGGACTGTCCCAAACCACATCCCCCACGTCCAATAACCGTGTCCGTAACTCCAGCAGTTCCGAGTGATACCTGGTCACAAGATCTTTAAGCGCCATGACTTCCGTAGCATCACGGAAAACAGCTACGGCGCCTGTCATTTGTCCTTGTTCACAAACTGGTGTGATATTGGCCACAATATCGATGCCGACGGATACCACATGAGAATGATCATCGACAATGGGCTTTCCAGTCCGCAAGACCGTCAGAATACGGGAATCAGGCTCAATCTCCGAGAGCTTTCGTCCCAATACTTTACTGACCTGAACCCCGAAATTGCGGGTGTAGGCCGGGTTGGCATAGAGTATTGTCGAATCCATGCCAACCACGATGACCCCATCATGGATTGAGTCCAAGACAGCACTTGTGATCATTTTGCCTTCCCCTTTGTTTGAATCGTTAAATTGTCAGTTGACCCAAAACCGGCTTGTAAACACCGACCCTCAACAAGAGGAAAAAGATGAAGTAATGACCGACAAGGTCAGCGGCCGTGATTAGGCCCACTACTCCCGGCCCTCCTGCAACACCCACAAAATAAGCCATCAGAAGTGTGAAGACGAGTCCTACACCTATAGCCAAACCGTAAAAAGGCACAGCATAAGTTCCTCCGACCAGTAGCTGCAGGGACTTTCTGGCGGCCGCCGTCGCGTGTGTCATGCTGATTAAATAGAGCCCAACCGCAATTAGGTTGGTAATTAGGAGGACTATTTCCATATGGCTCAGGAAAGCCTCCTGGATCCTTACGGTTGCCAAGCCAAAATTAATGAGGAACAAAGTCAGAGATGTCCCACCCAGCAAGGAATAAAACAGGCAGAGTACCGGCATCATGGCTGTGTTCCACAGCGGAATGGAAGGCGAGGCATTGAGCAGAAACCCGTCATAGATCGCCACTATGAAAGCGCTGATCCCTGCGATTACTTCCGCTATCCACCACCCGGCACTCCCAGGCGGGAGTGCCAGGAAGATGGCCCCAGCCACCATCATAATCAACATCGCCCAAAATCCACGGGCAACCCAGGATGTCCCCGGCTTCGTCAGACCCCGCCAAAAACGCTCCGGTCTTCCCAGATAAAGCAGGTGCGCACCTCCTTTCCCGATGAGCACGATCAACAACCCCAGCAAAGCCCCCAGCCACGAACCGGTGAAAAGGGACATTAAAAACAGACCCGCCCCGATTTTGCCAAAAAAGAAGGCCGCCGCAATCAAGGTCGCCCACTCCGTTTGCAGGCGAAAACCGGAAACAAATTCACTCGCCACCAAAGGCATCGATTTCGTCAACCTGCTCACCCCCTACTCCAAATAATAAACGGAAGGTTCCGTGTTATCCTCAGATAAGGGCTGATAGCCCCCTCGCTGCCGGATTAACCGGCTCACCTTACTCTCCGGATTTGAGAGGTCGCCAAAAACACGGGCATCTGCCGGACAAGTCTGGACGCAGGCGGGATCCAATCCTTGATCCACCCTTTCGACACAGAAGGTACATTTCACCACGACACCTTCCTGCCACTTGGGATACTTCACCTGCTCAAAGGGCGTCAGCTGCTTGCCAAAGTACCCCTTCTTCAACGAACCCTTTTGCAAAAAAATACGGTTCTTATAAGGACACGCAACATAGCAAGCCCGGCAGCCAATGCATTTTTGGTGATCCACCAGAACAATCCCGTCTTCTCGTTTATGGGTGGCTCCGGTGGGACAGACCCTGACACAAGGCGCATCTTCACAATGATTACACAAAACGGGTATGAATTTTTTTTTGATGATAGGATATTCTCCGGCCACTTGCTCCAAGACTTTGGTAAACAGCACCTCAGGCGGCGTACCGTTCTCCGATTTACAAGCAACCGTACAGGCTTGACAACCCACACACCTTTTTAAATCAATCACCATGCCCAAATGCATTAACGTCACCTCCCCGCTCAAATTTTCGCGATCTTAACTTTGGTCGAAGTTTCCAGGTGGCCGGTCATCCCGTCGGTCCATTTAACGTCCGCCGGCAGCAGGCGATTAAAATGAGTATTGCTTTTCTTGGGGATAGGATGATTCGACCAGCGACTGATTCCATTGGACATCGCGATACACCCGGGGTGGATTTCTTCCACCACACTGGCCCGCCCGGTAATTTCGCCGAACGGCGAGGTAATCCGCAGCATATCGCCTGTTTTTATGCCTTTGGCCTTCGCCGTTTTCGTATTGATCATAACGCCCATATGCATCGGGATATGTTCCATAGCCTCGTTGATCCAGGGTACCGAATTGCTTTCAGAGAAATTTAACAAAGTTTCCTTAAAAGCAAAGGCATAGAGGTCGTATTCCGGCGGAATGTTATGCAAAGGATGGCTGTCCCGCCACACAGGAACCGGCAGGTAACTGGAAGTATCCCACTTCCGCCCGGCCGCTGTCATCTTAGCCTGGAGATCTTCACCCGTCTCTTTAAAGAAATTGAAATAAACTGGAATCCGCAAACCGCGATAAGGCAGATACATTTCCTCCGGCGTCTGATGCCGCACGGCATGACCATTTTCCTGGAACCAATCCAAACCATGGTCAGGCCCATAAATGCTCTTGGCCATACGGTCCGTGATCTCAAGGTTTGTGTATTTTTTGTTAGGCTCCAAATAGTATTCCGGCTTTAAAAATGCCGTAAAATTCAAAAGGCCGTTCCACTGCTCTAAAAAGCCAATACGCGCAGCCAGTTCGGTTAAGATGTCCGTCGCGTCCCGACTGTCGTAGAGAGGCTCGATGACAGGTCGCCGGTAAACGTGCCCGGTAATCACCGGAGGTTCGATATCCACGAGGAGGTGGGATTCAAGGTAAGTATGATCGGGAAAGACGATGTCGGCCCATTCGGACGATTCGTTAAGAACAACGTCAATCGCCACGATAAAATCCAACTTTTTAAAAACTTCAGTCACCTCATCTGTGGCGGAAAGATTCCACATTGGATTAGAATGCTCTATGATCAGGGCCTCCGCTTTAAAATCAAAACCATACTTCTCCGGATTTAGAATATTGTCGGCACTGAGGTGTCCGGGATCAATTCCTATGGGGAACCATTCCATAAGTTGAAAGCTGTACGGCTTGTCGGCAAACGCGTAGGGTGGGTGCAGTATATGCGGCTGGGGCTTAATCATACCATCTGACCCCGGTTCCACGAGCAGCAGCCGGTGGTCTAAGCCAACCCCTATGTGACCTCCGGGAACATCAATATTCCCGACAATTAGATTGATTAACTTCATCGCAGAGGAATCCAGGCCGCCGTCGACATGCCCTATTGCTCCCCGGTAATAGTTGACCGCGGCCGGACGATAGGGATATTCCTTGCCCTCGATCACGATCGTGCTGCCAATACGGGCTGCTTCCCCATACTCACGTGCTATTCGCCTGATGGTTTCGGCCGGTACGGTGCAGATTTTGGACATGCGCTCAGGTGTATGGTCTTTTAAAGTATCTTTGATCACCTGAAAACCCGGCTGGCACTTAACTCCGTTGACAGTGTAATTTCCTTCCAGAGAAAATTCCCGGATGCTTTCGTCATCATAGTCTTTGGCTGAGTCAGACCCTGCATCCCAAACCAGCGCTTTCCCGGTTTCTCGATCGCGGACGAACTTGCCGTCCGGCCCGATAAGGTAAGGACCGTTAGTATGTTTTTTCAGAAACCCTGCATCATAGACATTTAATTCATGGAGAAGGACATTGACCATTCCCAGGACGAAGGCCCGATCGGTTCCCGGCAGAATCGGAATCCACTCATCGGCCTTAGCCGCGCCGGTGGACATTCTGGGTTCGACGACCACGACTTTCATTCCCCGGTTGACCCTGGCTTCCGCCATCCGTTTAATGGAACCGGCGACATGCAGATGAGAAGAGAAGCCATCCCCACCCCCAATTTGAATCCAGTAATTGCAGTACTCATAATCATTGGTGGCCGCGAAGGAGCCGTCCAACGATCCGTTGACAGGGTGATAGGCAGCCCCGCAATATTGCCCCACCGTCGAAAAGTAGTTGGCAGAACCAAACGCCGAACCCCATCCCCAGAGATGGATACGATGGAAATCGTTGATCGAAACCAGCAACTTCCTGGGATCTTCGTCGCGGATCTTTTTAAGCTTTTTGGCTGTTATTTCGTAAGCTTCTTCCCAAGAAATCGCCTCCCATTTCGGATCGACGCCTATGCCTTTTTTGGGGTTGGTCCGTTTTAATGGGGTTTTGACCCGGTTTGGATCGTATAGCCGCATGATCCCCGCTTGCCCTTTGGGACAGAGCTTTCCCTTGTTGTTCTCGTTTTCCGGGTCCCCTTCGATTTTCAGAACGACCCCGTCCACCACGTGAACCCTGATGGCACAGCTGTGAATACACATCTTACAGGCACTTTTGGCCCAGTAGTCCTTCTGGGCTGTCAATTCCGCTTGACGCAAGATCCATTCCTCCCTCTTTTACTGATCTTTCTCACCTAACTCCGCTTTCACGAACCTCTCTCTTCTAACTCTGCTCATTCTCTTTTCACGACATCCACCTTTCACGGCCTCCATTCTGGCCTTTTGTGCTGCTTTCCGGTCCGCTCTCTTCCTATCTCACAAACTCCTCTTGAGAAAACGGCCACTGGCTTCGGCAACCATTTGTCCATCCTTGACGACGACCCGCCCCCCTTTGATCGTCAGCACCGGCCAGCCTTTTAAGTTTTGGCCGTCATAAAGACTAAAGTCAGCCCTGGAGCCCAGTTCTTCATGGCGCACTGTTTTAACCTCATCAAGATCTACCACTACCAAATCCGCGTCACTGCCCGGGGCAATGGTCCCTTTGCGCGGGTAAAGTCCGTAGATCTTGGCCGGGTTTTTGCTCATCACTTCAGCCAGCCGGACAAGATCGAAATCACGACCATTAACTCCGTAGTTCAGCATGACCGGTAAACTGGTGCCCACCGCCGGATAACCGGGCATCGCTCCCCAAATCCCTTTAGCCGCTCCCTTGAGATCCAGCGTCAGGGTGACATTGTCTGTTCCGACCGTATCCAGCAAGCCAGTCGTCAGACCCTGCCAGAGAGCTTCGACACTGGCCGGATCCCGGAACGGCGGCACCATATGGGCCACTAACCCCAAAGAGCTGAATTTATCGATTGAAAGGTAGGGTGATGTAGTTTCAGCGAAGAGCTTGGGATAGCGCGGCTTCAACTCTGCCAGGGCCCTGACACTTTCAGCGGTGGAAATATGCACAAGATAAAGACGGCTCCCGGCCAAACCGTTAAGATAGGCCGCTCTCCGCACGGCATCCTCTTCAGCGGCATTGGGGTGGGTATCCGCCCAATCGGCCAGGGTTTCTCCACCCCTGGCCCGGACCCGTTCGGTCGCTACTCTAATCAGATGGGGATTTTCAGCATGTACACAAGCAATGGCCTTTTCCCCCAGGCCCGCCACTATTTCGAGCGTTTGAAGCATAAACCCATCGTCAACGTCTGGGATCAGTCCGGGAATTCCGGACATATAGAGTTTGAACGATGTAATACCCAATTCCTGGGCATAGAAGGGGATTTCACTTTGCTGTTCAGGAGTCATGATAGCCAAATGAAAAAAGACGTCCGTGGCAGCCCTGGCATCGGCCAAGTCCATCACATCCATAAAATAGGATCTATAAGGCTTCGGACCACCCATAAAAACACCCACGGTCGTGATACCGCCTCTTAAAGCAGAGGCCGTTTCCTTTTCCATCTCCTCCGCCAAATCCCCGAAAATGCCCAAGTGAATATGAGGATCGATCAGCCCGGGTAAAACGTATTTACCGGCCACCGCAATTTCTTCATCCCCACTTAGACCTTGGCCAATGGCTGTAATCTTGCCGTTTTCCATGGCCACATCCGCTTCCACAATGCCTATACCGGGAATAACCAAACGTCCTTCTTTCAGCACCTGTTTACTCATACCAAATTAACCCCCTTTTCTTCTTGGCCGTACCCCGATACCCCTTGTACCCGAAGAAATCTGTTTTCCCATCTTCCTAACTCAGTTTTCCTTGCAGGCGTTGCCAGTTTAAATTAGCCTCTGCCTGAAGCTCCTCGACCTGAGCTTGGCTGAGGTGTCGATACCTTTTTTGTAAAGATAGATATTGTACAACCGGCGTCCCCTTAGAACCGTAGTTGAGAGTATAACGCTCTCCGTTTTCTACTTCATATAAGGGAAAAACTCCTGTCTCCACCGCCAGACGGGAGACCTTCGGCCCAGCATTGTCTGCCAACCCCCAACCATCCAGGCAAGGAGCCAGAACCAAAATAAAACGCAAGCCTTTCATTTCTTTGGCCTTAGCGACCTTGCGGGCCAAATCATCAGGATAACCGGTTGTGGCGGTCGCCACGTAAGGTATCCGGTGGGCAACCATTATTTCGGCCAGGTTTTTCTTCGGTGTCAGTTTACCGGCCGGTGTGGATGCCGTGTAAGCCAAGTGAGGCGTTGAGGAGCTCTTTTGCGCTCCTGTATTCATGTACCCTTCATTGTCCAGGCAAACATAGATGAAGTCTTCATTGCGCTCTGCGGCGGAGGACAAAGATTGAAAGCCGATATCGTAAGTTCCGCCGTCACCGGCCATAACTACCACTTTGGTGTGGTCATTGCCTTTCGCTTTGAGGGCCCGCGCAATACCGGTCGCCGAGGCGGCACTTGACTCTAAAGTCGTTTGATAAACCGGCATGCGCATGGAACTTAAGGGTTGTGGACCGGAAATAATGGCAATACAGGAGGGTGGCACGACACCTATCGTATCAGGGCCCAGAGTGTTGACAACATAGCGGATGGCTAACGCTTCACTGCAGCCGGGGCAAGCGGCATGACCGGAGTTAAAAACCTTTTCCTCCTTGATCTGATAACCCATTTTTTATCACCCCTTCCAGACTGGACCGGCGGCGGGTTGGGTAGCCATGGCCTCCCGCACCCAATCAGCCATGACAGTCGGAGAAACATTGGTCCCGCCCACGCCGGCAAGATAGCCATGGACGACCGGGCCCTGCTCAAGTCCATATAAGGCTGCTTTAAGTTCTTGATGAAGAAAGCCACCCGTACCCGGGGCGAAATTTCGATCTAAGACCATAACTTTGGGAACACCGTTTAAAACCCGGCGTACAGCCGCGAGCGGGAAAGGTCTGAATAATTTCACCTTCAACAAACCGACCGGAAGGCCGGCGTCGCGCAAATTGTCAACCGTTTCCCGAGCCGTGCCTGCCATACTCCCCATGGTCGCAATCACCAGTTCGGCGCCCTCACAACGATACTGTTCCACAATTCCGTAAGAGCGGCCCGTTAGTTTCCGCCATTCCGCATCCGCTTCCTCAGCCACCTCAATGGCGCTTTCCATAGCCAAACCCAGGTCCCGGCGATGACGGTAGAACATCTCCTGGCCCACGGTATTTCCCCAAGATTCCCCTATGTCAGGGTCTAATCGATGGGGAGGGTCAAACACCGGCAGATATTGATCAACAACCTCTTGATCCGGAACCTCCACTCCCTCCAGGGCATGTGAAACATAAAAGGCTTCATGCATAACCATGGCCGGAAGCAAAACTTTCTCCGCCACCCGGTAAGCTTGCAGGACTGTATCCAAGGATTCTTGACCATTTTCACAGTAATATTGGATCCAACCGGTATCCCTTTGGGCCAAACTGTCGGTCTGGTCCGGCCAGAACCCCCAGGGAGAGCCAATCGTCCGGTTGACGTTAAACATGACAATGGGAGCCCTAGCCCCGGACGCATAGTGCAACATTTCATGCATCAACATCAAGCCTTGAGAAGCGGTGGCTGTGAACACTCTGACGCCTGTCAAAGAAGCTGTGATACAAGCCGACATCGCTGAGTGTTCCGATTCTGCCGTCATCAATTCAACGACCATTTCCCCCGCAGCTTGAAATTCAGATATCTTTTCTACAATAGGGGTCTGGGGAGTAATGGGATAAACAGGAACCACTTGGGCTTGGGCCAGCTTGACCCCATAGGCCACGGCATGGTTGCCGTTAACCAGGATGCGGCTGCTTCGTTCGTTCATCGTGTTTCCTCCTTTAAGACAACCGCTCCCCGGGGGCATTCTTCTACACAACTACCGCACCCTTTACAGTATTGGTCTAGAATATGATAATGTTCTGGCAAGGAAGCGTCCTTAACCACTGCCATGTCCGGGCAAAAGTAGAAACAGTTGTCACACTCCATGCAATGGCCACAGCTAAAACAACGCTCGGCTTGGGTCAGGGCCTGTTGGCTGGTAAACCCTATTTTTATTTCCCTAAAATCCCGAAGCCTTTGCTCGACTGCAACGTTCCCTTTGTTTTCCCGGCTTGTCGGGGGAAAATAGAAAGTATTGATCTCCTGATAAGACACAACTGCGCCGGGATCCGGGCCTTCCGCTCCACTTCCGCCGGTCGCCGGAAATTCTCCTCGCAAAAATTCACCCATACTCAGAGCCGCTTTTTTTCCTTGACCCATGGCCGTGGAAACATAGCGCTCCATGGTTGTCACATCGCCCCCCGCAAAAACTCCGGGCCGATCCGTCGCCCCGTTAGCCTCCACTTTGACTAAGGATTGCCCGACCGTGAAAACGCTATCCCAACCGCTCAGCTCAGCCTCTTGACCGATCGCCAAAATCACCTGGCCCGTCAGCACGATAAATTCTGTTCCGGGAAGGAGAATGGGCTCTAATACACCCGCAGGAACCGTCCCAGCTGCAGGAACCGTCCCAGCTAAAGAAACCCCTATACAATTCAAGCGAATTCCTTCGTCGCTGGAGACGACACTCTGAACCATCACCCCCGCGATCACTTCGACGCCTTCTTCCAAAGCCTCCGCCAGTTCATCGGCTCGGGCAGGCAGCGATTCCCTATCTTCCAGAGCCAAAACCTTCACCTGGCTGCCCAGACGCCTGGCACTTGCCGCGGCATCCATCGCCACGCTGCCGCCACCGATGACCACCACTTGTCGTCCTAAGGAGGGAACTGTCCCCTGACTTACCTTCGCTAAAAAATGCAAAGCGTCCGTTATTCTGGCATCAACCGCCGGAAATTGGGGCAGCGTCTTAGCCCGCTGAGCCCCTACAGCCAAGAAGACGGCGAAAAATTCCTTTTCCAAACTGTCTAAGTCTTTTGCCTCAATCGGGTGATTGGTGCGTACTTCCATCCCCAATGCTAACAGACGCTTAATTTCTCCCTCGAGAATTTCCCTGGGTAAACGATATTGGGGAATTCCCTCACGTAGGACTCCTCCAAGTTTCGAGCGAGCCTCCAGAAGTGTCACCTGATAACCCCGCCGTCTTAACTGATAGGCACAGGATAGACCCGCCGGCCCGCCGCCGATCACAGCGACCCGCTGCTCCAGTTCCGAGGCTGGCTGGGGTAAGGACCAGCCCTCGCGCAGGGCTAAATCGCCAAGATATTGTTCGAGAGCATTCACAGCCACGGCGCCATCGTATTCACCTCGGTTACAACCACCCTCACAAGGATGGTGACATATCCTGCCGGTGATGGCCGGAAAAGGGTTGTCAGCCACCAAGGCCAACCAAGCCTCTTGATAAGATTGCTCCCGCGCCAGTTTAATCCAAGTGGGGATTTCACTGTTCAGCGGACAGGCGACGTGACAAGGCGCCAAACGCTTCTGATGCACTGGAATCGCGCTGCGCCAAGTCCCGGTGTTGAGAATGTCCGTCCATCCCGTCGTCCAGATTGAGGGAACCACCTTACTCGCTTCCGCCATTTGACAACCTCCTTTCTCGAGCCAGACTGTAACCCTCAATACAGGATTTCACATTCTCCTCCTTCTTCGCCGGACTCATCTCAGCCACCACTTTCTTAAGCATATCAAGGGCGGGCTTATCCAGCAGGCCGGCAACCGCGCCAACTAAGGTGGTATTCACCATGCGTCCCAGACGATTCGTTTGGGCTATCGACATGGCATCAAGGGTTACAATCCTGAACTTCCCCAACCCGGCAAAATATTCCGGAAGCTTGGCTGAGTTGATTAACACCCAGGTATTATCAGTGGCCCCCTTCAACAAGACCTCATTGAGCAAACTGGGATCAAAGCACACAATAACATCCGGGTTTTCAATATCGCAGCGTAAGCGGATGGGTTCTTCATCGACTCTAATAAATGAACTCACCGGGGTCCCACGCCGAGCCCCCCCATAAGTGGCATAAGCCTGGACATATTTTTCTTCCCGGAAAAATACATTCGCCAATATTTCTCCGGCCGTTTGCGCACCTTGCCCTCCCCTTCCTTGAATAACAAATTGCAGCACACACTCCACCCCCCTTGCTTCCTTCTCGTCTTTTCCTTTTGCCTAGTAAGTGACCGGACACTACACTTTCCCTCGCCGGCCCGTTAGGATTCCTTCCTCTCATGCAGGGCGGCCAAAACCTTTTCCGGTGTTATCGGCAATTCTTTGAATCTGATGCCGATGGCATCATAGACGGCGTTGGCGATCGCGGCCGCTGTGGCAACCAACCCGGATTCCCCCACGCTCTTGGCCCCAAACGGCCCGGTTTCGCTGGCTGCCTGGACCAAAATTGTTTCAACGGGCGGCATATCCACAGACGTAAGGATTTTGTAGTCGGCCAAATTGGGATTTAAAGGTCTCCCTGTTTCCAGATCGCAGCGATATTCCTCCGTTAAAGCGTACCCTATACCCTGCTGAACTGCTCCTTGGATTTGCCCCTCAACGGCCGCAGGGTTAATGGCCGTTCCGACATCATGCGCAGCAACCACCTTGAGAACTTCCACCACGCCGGTCTCTGTGTCAACCTCCACTTCGGCGAACTGGGCGGCATAAACCGGCGGATTACCGGCCGGTTCCTCACTGATCGCCCCGATAATTTGATGACCATGGCTGCCAAAATGGGCGGCATGCGCTACCTCGGCCACACTCAGTGTTTTTGACGGATCGTGGCTCACCCAGACTTGCCCCTCCTCGACAACCAGTTCCTCCGCCGGCGTCTGCAACATTTCAGCGGCCATGGCCAATAATTTCTGTTTGGCCACGGCTGCGGCGCCTTTAACAGCGTTTCCCCCCGAATAAACTTGCCGACTGGCGTGACTGCCAATATCAAATCCGCTCACATCCGTGTCCGCTGTTTTGGTCATTACCAGATCCTCATAGGGAATGCCAAGTTCCTCAGCGGCAATTTGGGTCAGAGCGGTCCCGGAACCCTGCCCACAGTCGGAATTGCTGTAGATTAAATTGGCGCCGCCATCTTCATTAATCTTAACGATGGCGGCCGATGTTTCATGCAGCATGGGACGTGCCCCGCTCACATGCATCATGTACCCCATGCCGAGACCCCGTTTTTTTGTTCCTGCAGCCCCTGTCGTCACCCGGCTATTTCCCCCCGCACCTTCATTTCTCTTCTCGCTCCAGCCGATGGCCTTGGCCCCTTTGGCCATACACTCCTCCAAGCCGCAGCTTTCAATAGCCCAGCCACTCCACAGCCAAACCTCTCCGGCACAAGGATGATTTTTGAGCCTGAACTCCAAGGGATCGATGCCCAGTTTGCGCGCGATATCGTCCATTTGTGATTCTACGGCAAAAACGACTTGGGGATTGCCATAGCCGCGGAAAGCACCACACTGGGTGGCATTCGTATAGATGGAGTAATTATCGACCTTTATATTGGGAGACTTGTACATGGCCAGAAACCATCCGGCTACAGGTCCGGCAAACGAGGGCGTGTGGGTGGCATAAGCGCCTCCGTCTATATAAGATGTCAGCTGACGGGCCGTAAAAGTACCGTCTTTCTTAACCCCGGTTTTTAGGGTCATGGAAATCGGATGCCTGGATTCCGTCGCCAAAAAGGCTTCTTCCCTCGTATATTTGAGCATGACCGGTTTGCCCGCTTTCAAAGCTAATAACGCGGCAATGGGTTCGTTAACCACTCCCAAACGGCTGCCGAAAGCTCCCCCCACCGGCGGCTTGATGATCCGGACTTGCCCAATATTTAAACCCAAGGCATGAGCTGTGATTCTCCGTACCAAATGAGGCATTTGGGTGGAGGTCCAGATGGTGACGCGCCCATCCCTGTCCGGCGCCGCCAAGGCGACACCACAGGGTTCCATACTAACCTGATTGACCTTGGGTACATAGTAAGTGTCTTCAAAAACGTAATCAGCCGCCGCAAATCCTGCTTCGACATCCCCTATGACGACCGGCGTATGCCCGTAAATGTTTTTTTCGGCATCGTGTATAAGATGGGCCTCCGCGGCCATTGCTCGTTCAAGCGTCATTAAGGCAGGCAGTACCTCATATTCGATTTCAATAAGATCCAAGGCCCGGATGGCCGTATCTTCATCGACGGCCGCCACGGCGGCAATCCCGTCCCCTACATAACGGGCCTTGTCGCTGAGAATGTATTGATCCTCAACCAATATCGCCCCCGGGGAAGGAGGAAAACCCGCGCTGTTCCACGGGATTTTCGGGGTATCCTCGTAAGTTAGGACTACTTTGACCCCCGGTAAAGACCTGGCCTTGGAAGTATCAATGCTGATGATCTTGGCATGGGCATGGGGACTGCGCAAAACTTTACCGACCAACATATGCGGTAACACCATATCGCCCGTGTATATAGCACTCCCACTGACTTTTTCGCGCGCGTCCACGCGCGGCACTGACTGACCGACGACACTATAACTCATGATTGCTTCCCTCCTTCCCTAGTGGCGACTCACATCCATGATCGCTTCCACAACTTTGACATACCCTGTACACCGGCAAAGGTTTCCGGCAATTCCTTCCCTCACCTCAGTTTCAGTGGGATGGGGGTTACTGTCCAGCAAGGCCTTGGCCGTCATGACCAGACCCGGGGTACAATAGCCGCACTGTATAGCACCATGGGCAACCAATGCTTCCTGGATGGGATCCAATTCCGCGATCCCGCCAATACCCTCTATGGTCGTGATTTGCTTGCCCACGGCGTCAACCGCCAGGATTAAGCATGAATTGACCGGCCGGCCGTCCATCAGTACCGTGCAGGCCCCGCATTCCCCGCTGTCACATCCATTTTTGGTTCCGGTCAGAGCCAGATCCTCCCTGAGCACGGCCAACAACGTCTTTTGCACCGGAACCTGTACCTGGTACATTTCCCCGTTAATCTGCAAACTTATGGGTATTTTCATCGTTCTCCTCCCCAAGCTTTTTGCAGTGCCCTCTTTGTCAGAACCCTCACCATTTGCCTGCGGTAGGCGGCCGTGCTGCGCACGTCGTCGATGGGATTAACGGCAGCTTCCGCCAATTCCGCCGCCCGCTCCAAGACGTCTGCTGTAACAACCGTCTGGCTCAAGCTCTCCTCTGCTTCGCGTAGGCGCAATTGGGTCGAAGCGACCGCACCCACGGCAATCCTGGCCCTGGCTATCAGTTTTGTACCGGGTTGCGGTGTGATGAGCACGGCCACATTGACCAAAGCAATTTCATGACTTTTACGTTTCCCGTGTTTAACGAATACACCTTTACTGTTAAGGGGGGGAACATCCATTTCCACCGCCGTAAGTATTTCCCCTGGTTCCAGCACCGTTTGACCCGGGCCGGTATAAAACTCCTGCACAGGAACCTTGCGGGCGCCTTTGGGGCCCATAATGTGCAAACGGGCCTCATAGATCAAAAAGACCAGGGCCACATCCGCAGCCGGAGAAGCATTGCAAAGATTGCCGCCTATCGTCGCAATATTGCGAATTTGCGGTGTGCCCAGACTCCTGGCGGCCTCAACCAAGATCGGAAAGTGAAGACCCACCCACGAATCCGCCATCATGTCGCTCACCCGTGTCAAGGCCCCTATTGTTATTGTCTGACCGTCAAAAGCAATTCCTTTAAGCTCTGTCAAGCCTTTCAGATTAACAATACCGTTCCAGTTGGCCGGCCCTTGTTTCATTTTAACCAGCAGATCCGTTCCCCCCGCCAAAGGGCGGCCTTTCTCCCCCAGATTAGACAGTAAGGAGACTGCTTCCAATAAGTTTCCCGGCTCCCAATAGTTTAACTCCTGCAAAAGCCTCACCTCCCAAATACTTTTCTGTGGGTTGCATGGGTTGCAAGATTGATTCCTTCCCTCCGGTCAAAACCGCCGAACGGGTCTTTTTTCACCCTCGCCAGTGCAATTAGAACTTTCAACAGTCGTCAGCACCTTCTGCCTGATCAGGCCAAGCGGATGGCCTTGGTACATATGCTTACCGCCCATCGAAGATGTCTAATCTGAACATCTTGCTTATGCCGGGCCTTGGCGAACTTTGTCCGCGGTACGTCAATGTACCATACCCTTCCTTAAACGTACCGGCGTACGCTCATTCTATCCCGGACACTTCTGGAATCATTGCCACTATAACGGCATCCCTTGTCCCAACCACTGAAGTTCAGAAATGAGCCATCAAAAGCGGCTTGGCCAGACTCGATGGTTTACGCGTCCCTTGAGCTATGCATCATATAAAAAAAGACCCCAGCGAGGGAGCCCTAGAATCTGTAACAACATCACCGGCAACTCGGATGCTATAAGGACTAAGAGTGGTACACTTTCAATGAGCATAAAGTTCATGACACTATTGCCGAAGGTGGATCCCGGATCCCGTTTGGCTAAGCGTATCCATGTTCACTTCTTCCACTTTAATTATAACATATAAAAAATCATAAATGCAGACTATTTGTTCCCCTTTGCCACTGCTATAATGCAATAGAACGATGGATATGATAATTGAAGAAGGAATTGCCAAAGGAGGTAAAAGTTTGAAACAAAGAGGTAGTGGCTAGGGAGTAAAAAGCGCACAGCAAACAAACCATTCACATTTTGCGAATGGGAAAAAATAACATTGGGAGTTTTCAGATTAAGCGATTACGGGAGATTCGTCTGTTATTGTGTAACCTCTTTTCCTGAGAAGTTCCAGAGCCTGCGCCTTTGTCAGAACCTTAGATTCATTGACAGGGCGGTGCTCCAGAAAGCCTTCGGGGGTATATGGCTCCTGCTTATGCAAGATATTCCAGATAGCGGTCAAGAGCATCTTGCAGACAGCGATGATAGCCTTTTTGTGACCCCGGCGGGTCTTGATTCTGTGATACTTCTCTTTGAATTCAGGGTGTTTCTTAGACTTGAGAAGTGCATTTGCAACCTGAACAAGAAGAGGTTTCAAATAACAGCCGGCACGAGATATACGGGTGGATTTTACTTTTCCTCCACTCTGATCATTGCGTGGACAGCATCCAGCCCAGGAAACAAGATTCTTAGATGACGGAAACACGGACATGTC
>LDXJ01000057.1 GCA_001029295.1 Peptococcaceae bacterium CEB3
GACAGGCGGAACCTTCACATTGGATGTATTGAAATCTTCACCGGGGGGATTCTAGCGCTATCGAGATTGGGCGGAACCTTCACATTGGATGTATTGAAATGTAACACCCTTTCCGGATGTACGGAGATAAAGTTTTCGCGGAACCTTCACATTGGATGTATTGAAATTGAACGGGGAACTAGAATTGGTACCTAATAACGGCGCGGAACCTTCACATTGGATGTATTGAAATCGAAGGCAGGAGGAAAAACCACGAAATTATATTGAGGCGGAACCTTCACATTGGATGTATTGAAATAAATCTGACTTTCACAGCGGTGCCCACAACTCCTTTGCGGAACCTTCACATTGGATGTATTGAAATTTCTTGAGGGTTACGTGAAAAACGGAAAGAAGGTGGCGGAACCTTCACATTGGATGTATTGAAATTACTCAGCTGGCGTAGACTTCACTTTCTCGGGCCGGCGGAACCTTCACATTGGATGTATTGAAATCCATGCCACCCCTTCTATCTCGTCAAGTCCTTCTCGCGGAACCTTCACATTGGATGTATTGAAATTGGACACTTTAAGCGTTTCTGTAGACAAGACCGAATGCGGAACCTTCACATTGGATGTATTGAAATTAGGAACCTTCATAGGCATTTGACATAAAAAGTCCGCGGAACCTTCACATTGGATGTATTGAAATCGACACCCACCACAGTCCCTACCTTAACGGCAGTTAGGCGGAACCTTCACATTGGATGTATTGAAATATCTACGAGCATCGTCCTTTTGCGTGCAGACAGTTGCGGAACCTTCACATTGGATGTATTGAAATATGCCTGTCAGCCTCTGGACAGTTCTGGACAGCTTTCGCGGAACCTTCACATTGGATGTATTGAAATGGTAATCGTAATCGTAATATCAGCACACGCCTTTATGCGGAACCTTCACATTGGATGTATTGAAATTGATCGAGACATAGTTTTCGTAAAGGGACGCGAACGCGGAACCTTCACATTGGATGTATTGAAATTAAATATGTCAAACCGATTGTGGCGGTCGGCAACGCGCGGAACCTTCACATTGGATGTATTGAAATTTCCTCCCTTTCGTTTCCCTTGACCTGAGATAAGTAGCGGAACCTTCACATTGGATGTATTGAAATAAGTTTTACCCGTCCGTCAACGGGCAGATCTTAAAGGCGGAACCTTCACATTGGATGTATTGAAATGTACGTTCTGCTTGCCCGTTAGAGACGAATGCCAGGCGGAACCTTCACATTGGATGTATTGAAATCCGGATGTCGTGATGGCTTACACCTATCCGGCCTATGCGGAACCTTCACATTGGATGTATTGAAATCGCAGGACTCCAGGCGCTTTACTTTTGTGGCACGCGGCGGAACCTTCACATTGGATGTATTGAAATAAGGCCACGGCGACCATGACTAGGGTTTTAATCCTAGCGGAACCTTCACATTGGATGTATTGAAATTGCACGGCCTGATTGCTCTTGTCTTCAATAATCGAGCGGAACCTTCACATTGGATGTATTGAAATCAGACTCAGAAGGGCTTTACAAGTGTAAACCTGTTTGCGGAACCTTCACATTGGATGTATTGAAATGGAGGTATCTCGGCTTTAAGACAAAACACTGGCGGAGCGGAACCTTCACATTGGATGTATTGAAATCCGCTGACCGGTTGCCTGTGTTGGTCGCCGCTGACGCGGAACCTTCACATTGGATGTATTGAAATTAGTCTCGAATTGACAGTTCCTTGCGCAGGTGGTTAAGCGGAACCTTCACATTGGATGTATTGAAATGGAAGCCCGAAGCGTCTTGCCAACCAGCCTCAAAACGCGGAACCTTCACATTGGATGTATTGAAATCCGCAGTGAAGAAGGCTGAGACTCTAAAATCTCATCGCGGAACCTTCACATTGGATGTATTGAAATATCCGGTGTCATGTTCTGTCTCGGGGCCTATAAAAAGCGGAACCTTCACATTGGATGTATTGAAATCTTCGCAAAACAGGGCTGCTATTTCCGAGTGAAAAGCGGAACCTTCACATTGGATGTATTGAAATTCCTCCTGAAGTATCTTAATGAGGCTTGCACTACCGCGGAACCTTCACATTGGATGTATTGAAATGGGCGTCTGCTTCCTTTGCCCCATTGGATGCGCTACGCGGAACCTTCACATTGGATGTATTGAAATAATTTACAAAAACGCACTAGAAGCATTCGGACTTGAGCGGAACCTTCACATTGGATGTATTGAAATCTAAGGTACGCTTGTTTGATTCCTGTGCGCCGAGCCGCGGAACCTTCACATTGGATGTATTGAAATTAATGCGCTACGTCAAAATGACGGACGGCGCAGGGGCGGAACCTTCACATTGGATGTATTGAAATTCTAGCGTGATGTCGTATAACCTACTAAAATTTCCCGCGGAACCTTCACATTGGATGTATTGAAATTTTATCGGTTTTGGAGCACGGCGCGTTCTCGGTCAGCGGAACCTTCACATTGGATGTATTGAAATAGGAAAACGAAAGGGAGGAAAAATAGAGATGAAGGCGCGGAACCTTCACATTGGATGTATTGAAATCGACTTAGAACGCAATTATCGCGGTAAAGAAATGCTGCGGAACCTTCACATTGGATGTATTGAAATTAGTCTAGCGGAATGCCACCCATCGAGTACAGCGGCGGAACCTTCACATTGGATGTATTGAAATTTGTAGGACTGTGTTTTTTCGTGGAGTCTTTCTCGCGGAACCTTCACATTGGATGTATTGAAATACAACAAGGTAATCCGTGCTGACATCCAGCCAGCTGGCGGAACCTTCACATTGGATGTATTGAAATATGTGATTGCGCCCTACGAAGAACGTCCACCGATCTGCGGAACCTTCACATTGGATGTATTGAAATAATATCCCCAGCCGGCACGCCTGTTCCTGCAAGCAAGCGGAACCTTCACATTGGATGTATTGAAATACATCAATCTCGGCGTAGTCTGTAGCCGGGAAATCGCGGAACCTTCACATTGGATGTATTGAAATTTTTTTCATCCTTTCGTATTCATCAATAATCATCCGCGGAACCTTCACATTGGATGTATTGAAATACCGATAATTTCGAGGCAGTGAGGGCCTGATCCGCGCGGAACCTTCACATTGGATGTATTGAAATATTCAAGTAAATTTGTCCACAACAGTAACATGGGGCGGAACCTTCACATTGGATGTATTGAAATCTTTAAGGGAGGTGCAAGAGTTGAGTTTAGCTTTTCCGCGGAACCTTCACATTGGATGTATTGAAATTTTCGCTAAACGTCATTTCTCAGCCCTCCCCATAGGCGGAACCTTCACATTGGATGTATTGAAATGTAATAGACAATGGGGCTGGGGTAGTCCTCTGGCGCGGAACCTTCACATTGGATGTATTGAAATACGAATAACTCTAAGCTATCGGCAAGCTCTACCACTGCGGAACCTTCACATTGGATGTATTGAAATCAGTCAGTGGCCTCATGGACACAACCCGCCCGCCAGGCGGAACCTTCACATTGGATGTATTGAAATACCGTAATCAGATCGATCCTAGAGGCTTTGTTATTGCGGAACCTTCACATTGAATGTATTGAAATAGCGGAGCACTATCTTGACGCCGAAGCGCGATTGTGCGGAACCTTCACATTGGATGGCTTGAAAATACTCTATGGAGACAAAGTGGTGGGGTTACACGTAAAGAGTTCCTTGAGGGCAGAGGCAAACCAGGGGCAAAACCGAGAGCGGAGGCGAATTAAAGGAATAGCAGACCAGAAATAGGCGTAGCAAAGTTAGGATCCCGATTGGCTTCCGGATCTCTTGAGTCCAGGAATCCGTTGGGCTTGCTCGCAGCGCTGTCCATCGGTCTGCTGTTTACGGGGGTGTCCCTGGCAGGGAGCCACTGGCTCCGTGGTCGTGGGACGTTATTCCTTAATTTGGGAAGTTTGAATTAGAGGAAACAGGCGAAGAAAAAAGCTTGAGCGCCAAGGAAGAGAAGCTCTTGCTGAATGTCATCAGGGATCAGGTTGAAGCGGCTCGGATAGAAAGGGAACTAACCCTGCAGTCGCGAACCCCCTTTAGGGGTTGCCAGTAACAGTGACTTGGGAAACCACGCCTGTAGGCATTGTCTGGAAAAAGCCGTTACAGGGCTAAAATTAAGTCACCTTTGAAGGGGTGGTTTTCGTGACTTGTGCCTATAAATTCCGAAAACCCCAAATTTCCCATTGCAACTTGAAGGAATTAGGTTTTTTTTGTAGAAACGTCTTTGTAGAAAAGATAAAAGAGATAGAGCGCCGCCAGGAATTAGGCGGAGTAAGCTGTTTGCTGTCGGCGTGATGTCAAGGGCTTAGGGATGATCTTTTCTCTGATTGAGGAGGTGTTCATTTGGTTAATCTCGATTTCCAATGCCGCACCGTGTCTCCTTTGTTCCTTTACGGAGCGGGGTCCACGGCGCTGGAGCTTCGCCCGCCCTCCTTTAAAGGAATGTTGCGCTTTTGGTGGCGGGCGGCACAGGCGGAAGACAATATTGCTGACCTAAGGAGACGGGAGGGAGAAATCTTCGGCGGCACGGGTAAGGGGGAGGGCAAGAGCAGCTTTTCTCTCCGTATTAGGAGCGGGCCCGTTAACGGCGAAAACAGGGCTTTGCTTCCCCACCACGATGATCCGTGCTGCCCTAACACCCGGCAGCCAAGACCTAAGGCTATTGTTAACCATTCATTTCACCTGATCTTGTCCTACCGAAGTTTGCCCCGAGAGTTCGCGCCGGAGAAGCTGCGAGCTCTGGTTGAGCTTTCCTCGTTACTGGGGGGTTTAGGAAAAAGAAGTCGCAGGGGTTTCGGCTGCTTTCAAATCGTGGCGTTCAATGGCGGGGCTTTCGGGCTTGAAACTCTAACAGACCGTGATTCTCTTCAGAAAGCGATTTTAGAACGACTGAATTTTCTCTCAGGAGATAAGTACGAGGTCAGTCGTGAAATTATCTGCCTGCGGAAAGAATGTGCTGGGAATTACCCCTATATCCAAGAAATTCGATTAGGGGAGAGTACGAAAAATGTTGATGCCTATCTAACGAGGGTCGGGTGCAGTTCACACAGACATGACTGCGACTTTACGGGCATGGGTGGTTCAAGCGGGCGCTTAGCGTCGCCTGAGTACGTGTCATTAGTACAGGCGGGTGGAATTATTTGGCCCGTGATTACGTCTCTCAATCCAGTATTTGATCCAAAGAGAAAGCAGACAGCAATCAAGAGCAAGGATTACAGAGGGGATTTTCGGGCAGAGATTCTGCGGGGAGCGGTAGAAACGTGAAAGAGTACTTATTTTTGTTTAGCATTACTCCGGTGCAACGCTTTATAGCCCAAGCACGCAAGACTCAAGATCTATTCGCCGGAAGCGACCTCCTCTCCCACTTTTGCCGGAGGTGCCTATCCACGGTACAAGAGCGCTATCACGGCGGGATCATTTTCCCATCGCCGGAGTTGGAGTCTTTACCTAACCGGTTCTTAGTCGTTCTGGAGGGTGAAAGCGAAGAGACGATTAAAGAAATAGGCAGGCGGCTTGAGGAAGAACTACGATCGGAGCTGCGTGAGATTGCCCGCACAATTCTGGATTCGCTTCATTTACCGGAACCGGAGGGTTTCTGGTTGCAGGCGGAAGACTATTTTCGGTTTTTCTGGGCGTTTGATTCTTTGGAGCGCGGGTATGAACAGGCTTACCGTACGGTTGAACGCCTTCTGGGACAAGCGAAAAGCGTACGCCCCTTTAAGCAGCCGTTGGAGGAACCGGGACGTAAATGCTCACTGACCGGAGAGGATAATGCTTTGTTTTATCGGAGCAAGGGGGGACCTTGGCATGATCTCTCCAAGAAGGCCTTGAGAATCCCCCCGGGGGTGCCCGTGAAGTACATGGCCGAGGGGGAAGCCCTCGGTGCCATCGGATTTATCAAGCGTTGCGCCGAGCTGTACCCGCGAGACGGGGCTTACGGGGCGGAACGGAGAAGCCATTCCTTTCCCTCCACCTGCCGCATCGCTTTGAGTGACGCGTTTTTGAAATTGGCGGAGAAGGCCCCATCGCTAGGGGACGAGGTAAAGGGGGATTTTGACGAGGAACTCATCCTCTACTTTAAGAACGAAGCGGCTGATCCGAAAGGAGAAATGCCTCAGCCGACGGACAGGGAGTCAAGAACTGACTGGGGGAAGGCGTGGGATATCTACACTCGCCTAGAGAATTATGATATTTCATATTCTCCGTACTATGCCATTTTGGTTTTCGATGGGGACAGTATGGGTAAGTGGCTGTCCGGACAAAGGCTGGCGCAGGGGGTCGCCTTGCGGGACTTTCACCGTGAATTAAGCAGAGCGCTCTCGCGGTTCGCCCGCCGGGCCGGCAAAGAAATACTCATCGAGCACCTGGGGGTAACAGTTTATGCCGGGGGAGATGATTTCCTGGGGCTGGTCAATCTGTCTTCTTTGATGAAGGTTCTCAAGGAGTTAAGGAGTGAGTTTGACCGATTGGATTTCTCCGCCTTTAGCGCCGATAAGTTAACTTTCTCGGCCGGTGTGGCAATCGCCCATTATAAGACACCATTGGGCATTGCGCTCAACTGGGCTCGCCAAATGGAAAAAGAAGCGAAGGATCCCAGGAGCGGTAAGGATGCCTTAGGGTTGGCGGTCGTTAAACATTCAGGGGAAACGGTTAAAACGGTCAGCCCGTGGCGTGTAGGAGAGGGAAGGTCGCTTCCTGACGATATTCAATTGATTCTGGAAAACCTCGAGAAGGATTTCTCGAACACGTTTATCACTACTTTTGGCCGTGAATTTCGGCTCCTGGTCCAAGAACGGGATACCCAAGATAACACTCGAGGATATCTTGATGGGATGGTCCAAAGTGAGTTGAAGCGGTTGATCCATCGATCCTACTCAGGGAAAGAGGAAGACAAGAAGAGCCGCTGTGATTTGCTTTGGGAGGTGCTCTGTCGGGACTATTTTCACTTGAAACGCCTGGATAGATTCCTCGACTTTTTGGAAGTCGTACGCTTTTTGAGCAGGGAGGTGGTACCACATGCTACTTAGACTTGAAGCGCTGGATCCCCTCTTTTTCCGAGACGGGAAGCCCTTTGCGATGGGAGAGGATTTTTGGGCGGAGGGAGTTTTTCCACCCTTTCCATCAGTCTTTTACGGGGCCCTGCGTACGGCGTTTTTTGCCGAGAATCCTGCGCTTTTACCGGCCGCGGGGAGTGATACGGATCCCACTCGGAGCTTACGCATTCGCTCCATCCTTCTCATGAACGGGGAAACGATTTATTTTCCCTGCCCACTCGATTTGGTGAAGGATAAAGAAGAGACAGAGGATAAAAGGGCGTACCCTTTGCAGCTGTCTCCTGCCGCCGAGTGCTCCAGCTACAAACTGCCGTTTGCTTTAGCCGTACCGGAGGGCCTGGAGGCAGAGACGCTGAGCGGGGCATTGCTCGAACGCATGACCTTTGGGGACTATCTGTCAGGCTCATGGGAAGCGCAACCCTATCGCTTAGTGTCGGAATTTGTGACGGAAGAGCCGAAGGTCGGTATTGCCATAGATCGATTACGCCGCCACGCGGAGGAGCACAAATTGTACCGCATTGGGATGAAGCGCCTTGCTCCGGACCGTACCAAGGGGGCTGCGGCTGAGGAGACGTCCTTTCTTCTGGATTATGAAGGTCTGCAACTGCCGGAGAAGGGATTCATCAGGCTGGGCGGGGAAGGTAAAGTGGCCAGCTATGAGAGGGTGGATCGCGTCTGGATTCCCCAACCGCCGCTGCTCAAGGAAAAGCGCTTTAAACTATACGTGCTGACACCGGCCGTTTTGACCAACGGTTGGTTGCCCGAATGGCTGGACGAAAGAGGTCTGACCGGGAACTACCAGGGATTGTCCCTCAGGCTGCTGAGTGCGGCTATCGATAAGTATGTTCCGGTGGGCGGTTTCAACATCAAAGAGAACAGACCCAAGCCTATGAGGCGGGCGGTGCCCGCCGGCAGTGTCTATTATTTCGAACTGCTGGCAGGCGATTTAGAGCGCGTGCCTGAGGTCTTTCACTATCAGCCGCTCGAGGACAATGCCTACAGCCGGGAAGGGTTTGGCAGGGTATTGCTGGGAGGAGTGGGGGCATGAAGAGGATAATAACGACGGTTGGCACGTCACTGTTTACGAACTACGACGCCGAACGCAAGGACATGAAGGACCACCTGGCGAAGCTTAAAGGGATGCGGCACAGTCGCTGGAAGGAAAATCAAGAGCGTATCGATCTGGTCCGCAAAGCTGTGGCGCACTGGATGTCGGGGAAGCGAAGCGCTTCTGCCGAAATCAGCAGCATATTGAAGCTAAAAGAACAATTCGCGGAGGTTGGTGAAGTTCGCTTCCTATGCAGTGATACGATTGAATCTAGGTTGGCCGCGGAACTTGTTCAGGAGTACTTTACCCTTCAAGAAGGAGTCAAGGTTCTCTTTGACGCCGCTGCAGATGTAATTAGGGGTTTACAGGTCGAGGATGCTCGCGTTTTTGCCCAAGAGGGCATCATTAATCTGGTTAAGCGCTTTGGTGCTTTAGCCGGGGAATATGGCGAGTTTTTTACAGGTGATTTGTTGTTAAATATCACCGGCGGTTACAAAGGGACAATTCCCTACTTGACCCTTCTTGGCCAGGTCTATAACATCCCGATATACTACCTTTTTGAAGATACCGATGCGCTTCTGAAGATTCCGCAGGCACCCGTCGACATCTATTGGGGTCTCTTCGCTAAATATAGCGAGTTATTTAAGGAATTAGAAAAAGGCGTGGAAGTGAGTTGGGACGACTACAAGCGCTTTCATGCCATCGAGGATGATTTCAGCTCATGTATTGAAGAGATCAGCGAAAACGGGACAGGCCTGATTGCCCTGAATGCGGTGGGAATGATGTTTTGGCAGAGGTTTCAGTCGTTCTTCGTCGTGTACCTGCCGCGTGGGGGAAAGTATTGGGACGAAGAGAAGACGAGGAAAAAGGAACTGCAGCAATCACTGCAAAGGCTCTATAAGAGGTTGAAGGATTTAGGGGATAACGGGATTGCCCTGGAGTCTTACCAGGACGAGGAATTGATTCACGCCAAAGTAAAAGATAGTTTTGTCTTCAAGGATTCCTCCGGACGCTTCAGAATTCAGTACAAACCGTCAGGGGAAAGCCTGAAGGTCTACAACTATTTCTACATAGACGATAATTCCATAGATAAACTCTATTCCAAACGGATGGAAGAGCAGTATGACGACCTGAAAAGAGCTAAGTTTGACCCAATTGTTCTGCAAAAGCCGCGTTTTTGATAAGAGAGAGGGGATAAGACCATGTACAAACTGGCAAAACCCATTTTCCTGTTTTGCGAGTCGCCGGTCCATGCCGGGAGCGGCAGCGACCTTGGCATTGTGGATTTACCTATCCAACGAGAGCGCCATACCGGTTTTCCGAAGATTGAAGGTTCAGGGCTCAAAGGAGGCTTGCGCGACGCCTTCGAACGCAATGAGAAGTTATGTTTTCAAGAACGCGAACTGGAGAAAGAGGAAAGGCAGAAGAGCCTGTCACTCGTCTTCGGGCCGGATAAGGGCGGAGAGTATGCCGCGGCTCTGGGTTTAACCGATGCGCGGGTTTTGCTGTTTCCGGTGCGATCCGTCAAAGGGGTTTATGCTTGGGTCACGTGCCCGCAGGTATTGGAGAGGTTTAAAAACGATCTGCTCTTTGCTGGCATTAACGTAGTCTGGGACGTACCGGAGGTGAAGTCGACGCCGGACGGGTGTTCCCTGTACGCAGATCAAAAACGCGCAGACGAAAAACGCGTTGAGGGAAAGTTCGCTGCCGAAAAGGAAGGGAAAATTATCCTGGAGGAATACACTTTTGACGCTGGGCCCGACGCCACCTGCAGCCAACTGGCAAGTTGGCTCGCAGACGCTATTTTGCCGGCGAAGCCCTCTTTTGACTACCTGCGCAGTAAGATGAAGCGGGACCTGCTGGTTCTCAGTGATGACGATTTTCGCGACTTTGTGCAAATGTCGACGGAAGTGGTAACTCGGACGAAAATCGACGAAAAGACCGGCACGGTTCAGAAGGGAGCACTTTTTACGGTCGAATACCTGCCGGCGGAAACTGTTCTTTACTCGCTTGTCTTGGCGGCACCGGTTTTCAACGATCAGAAAGGCCTTTTCACGGATGGGGAAAGGGCGGTTCTAAGATTTTTCCGACAGAATCTGCCGTCCATAGTACAGATTGGCGGGGACGCAACGATTGGCAAGGGGCTGGTACGCCTCGAAGGCGATCTCTTGGAGGTGAAGGACCATGGCGAAGGCTGAAGACAGGATTTCGCTCGTTGAGCAGGGCCGTGCCGCGCGGGCTTATGAGATGGTGCAAGAAGCGAAAGAGGCCTTGGGGGCGGATGAAAAGAAATACAAATCCTATGTCAAGAAGATTCCCATGCTGATCAAGACGAACGGTCTGGCGGCCACACTGGCTTTTATTCTCTCGAAAACCGGAGGAAATTCTAAGGAGGATTCCGACAGAAAGTCAAAAGGAAAAACACCGTATGGCCGGATCTATAGTCAAATCGCGGATTGGTTAAAGGAGAAGGAACTATTGACGGGAGAGACGGATTTGGTTCAAGAGATTATCAGCCTGTCGTCTGCGAAATACCGGTCAGTTACGGCGGAGGTGCTCGCCCTTTTTAGTTGGCTCCGTCGCTTTGCCGAAGGTTTGATTGAGGGTGAAGTTGAAGATGACACGTAAAAAGCTAAGGATACTAAACATTTCCTATGAGCGGGGGAAAGGCATTATACTCGGTAACGATAGCAAGAAATACAGCTTTGATTTAGCCTCGGAGAGTAATCAGCTAAAGAACCAACTCACCAGGGGCGTGGAAGTGGAGTTCACCGTGGTGCGGGAAGGAAATCCGTGCCAGGTCAGCTCTGTCAACATTTGCCCGGTGGAGAGGGCCCCGGCATATGACGATGGACGTTATGAGAAGGGGTTTCCATCGCTTGAGACAAAAGAGGCTCCGCGCGCTGGCCAACACAGGAGGGACGCCGAGGCTGGGCCAAGCATGAATCAGAGGAACCCCAGTAACCGGAGTCTGAATAACAATCAAGGAAGGCGGGAAACGGCAACTTCCTCATCCGAGACGCGGAATGTCCCCCGATATATCCCACAGGACACAAGGGAGCTTCTGGAGAAAAGGGAAGTTCGCTTCGAGAATTATTACTTGCAGTTGAATAAATTTCCCCTTGTTTATAAGGATGAGAAGAAGAAGAAGGAATCGTTCAGCTTCTTTGCCCAGGGTAATCAAAGGACACCGGTTGTCGAAAATTTTAAACCCTTCTTCTCTCCTTGCCGCTTGACACAAATTGCGGCGCGGCAGCAGGAAACCATTCAGGACTTGGGTTTCGAAACTGTAAGTTTCACGGCTAGACCGGAGTGGAGGCTGGTGGTTGGCTTGGGCGGCGCTTCTGTTTATGAAACCTCCATGACGTTGCATCATATCTATGGCTTTCCTTATCTTCCCGGAAGCGCTGTGAAAGGAGTAACCCGCTCCTGGCTCCTCGCTGAATATTTTGCCGGTGAGGAGGGAACAGAGGGGGAGGAGGCTGGGCAAGAAGGGGCCCGGCCGGGTAAAGCCGGACAAGACGAAGGGTTGATGCGTCTCTTCGGGGGCAAGGGAAAGGAGCAGACCCGGAAGGGAGACGTTATTTTCTTTGATGCGCTCCCACTGGCAGATCCTGACATCGAAGTCGACGTGATGACTCCACACAACTCGGAATATTATGGTTCAAAGAATAAACCCCCAGCCGATTACTACGAGCCGGTCCCTGTTCATTTTCTCACGGTGGGAAAGAAGACAGAGTTCCGCTTTACCTTGGCTATTCGCAAAGAGGACAATGTTGAAATAGGATCCGGCCGCTTTGCCGGCAGGACTGTTTTGGAAGTGGCGCGCACGGGGCTGGAAAGAGCGCTAAAAGAACAGGGCATAGGGGCCAAGACCGCGGTCGGCTACGGGCTCATGTCCTGATGTCTTTTTGATGTGTTAAGCAAGAAGTTTAGTCGTATGCCCCGGGCTTTGACCGCAGGGCTTTAGCCATGGGGAAGTTCGGAGAGGTGCGCACGTTGTGCGCCAGGCTTTGGAGGAACAGCGGGCGAGAAGCAAAGAAGTCGCGGGTATTTTGGGGGAACCTGTTGGCATCTTTTCGGCGGACCGTCCGGGAGTGGCAAAAAGCTATCGGCCAGCTTGAGGGTTTGACGATAGGAAAAGGGAAGACAAAGGAGGTTGGCATTGGAAGAAGAGAATTTGGAGAGACAAGGTGATAAAGGAAAGGTCTTGCTCACGTCATTGAGTCCCTATCCGCGTAAGACGAGGTACCGTTTGGGTAATCAGGTCGTTGAAGCAGAGCAATCTCCTCTTGCCTTGCTGCTGGCCTTGCCGGTCGAAGAAAGGCCGCGGGAAATTATTATACTTTGCACCGCCAAGGTGCTTGAAGAGGGGCAATTGGCTGCCGTGCAAGATCGAGTTTCGGCTCTGCCGCCCGTCGGCGTACCCGTACCGAAGGTGATGCCACTGCACATTCCTGACGGTAAAAATGAGGAGGAAATTTGGGAAATCCTCGGGTTGGTTTTAGAGAAGGTAACGCCGAATTGCCGGTTGATTCTTGATCTGACGCACGGATTTCGCTCCTTCTCTTTCCTCTTTTTTACTGCGGCGCTCTATTTGAAGGCCTTACGGAATGTCGAGATAGAATCCGCCTATTACGGCATGTTGGAAAGCCCGGGTGATGAAAAGCCCCTTTTGGACATTTCGGTCATTCTGGATATGATCGAATGGTTCTATGCCGTGCGGACCTTTCGCGAGACGGGGCAAGCGGGCAATATTGTCAAGTTGCTCGAACCGTTCGGTGTTCGTCCCGCTGGAGTGCAAGGGAGGGCCTGCCAACCGTACGATGAAACCAGAAAGTTGATTAAAGACTTTGAAGAGGCGTCGAGGGCTTTTGACCAGAACCTGCCCATCGAATTTGGCCGTGGGGCTGCGGGGCTCTATCGCCATTTACAAGAATCTCAAGCGGAGCATTTGTTGGCTAAAATACCCTTGCCGAAAGAACTTTTCTCACAGATACTAACTTCCGTGGAACCTTTCCGTTTACCGAGCTTAAGAGGGGATAAAACGCAGCAAGTACTCGATCGAGCCGAACTGGACCGTCAAGCACGTTTAGTTGATCGTTATTTTGAACAGGGACACCTTAATAACGCCCTCGGTTTGGCCCGAGAATGGACTGTTTCTGCGGCCATGTTTGAGAAAGCCCGGGGGCAGGGGCTGGAGGCGGTAGAAGGCAAACAGTGGCTGAACCATAAAGGAGAGGAAGGAAGGTTCTCGGTCGAATACCATCTCAACCATTTGGCCAGTTTCTTGGAAGGGAAGAAGGATATACTGACTAATAAGCAGTGCTGGCTGGCCGAACGTTGGTCTTTTATCCGGGACAAACGCAACGACTTATATCATTTAGGTTTCAACAAAAACTCAGTGCTGTTGAATGAAAGGGATACCGAGACCTTTTTCACCTACTGGTGCGAGTTGAGGGATTCTCTCGACGACCTGCAAAAGTGGGATTTGGACGTCGCTCAAGGAGCTCAGACCTTGCTCATAAGTCCGTTGGGTAACTCAGCGGGGCTTTTGTACACGGCACTCTGTAAGGTCCGCCCCGACTACCTTTTCATCTTAGCTTCCCCAGCCAGTGTACTCAAGCTCGGGGAAATTATGGACAAGGCCGAATGGCGCGGGTCTGTGAAGAGCTTTCTTTTGCAGGACCCTTTTGCTGGGTTTGATGAAGGGAAAGAGCGCGTGCGGGAAATGCTCGCTGAGTTGAAGGGACACTCTGACGTCGGCCATTTGGTAATCAATCTGACAGGCGGAACGACTGTGATGCAGCTTTTAATTCAGGCTGTTGCTCACAGTAAGGCGTTGGGAGGGAGAGCGGTCGAACAGGTCGCTTTCGTCGACCGCCGTCCCATAGCGGACCAGCAGGGAGATCCGTATGTCGTGGGAGAAATGATTAGATTAAGCGAATATACGCCGGATGAACCACGAGCGCATAACCCCGGCGTCACCCCGTAGCCAGTGCGGAGGTTTGACAACCCGACTACCTGGTGTTATAGAGATAATAAGTGACGCAGAATACAAGTCATACAGAATACTGGTAATAAGTCTCCAGGAATACCGGTTGCAGAGTACTAGCCTTACAGAGTACCAACCACGCGGAATACCGATCATACAGAGTTTTACAAAGCCTGATAAGGTCGGAAGGGGGTGTTGTATCTCTTTAAGGTCGGCCCTGTTGAGCTTTCCGACGGGACGGGTGTGCTCCCGGGGATTGTCGATCTTCTTGAAGAAGGCGCGGCCTTGGGCAAAAGCGTGCTCGAAGCGACGGGCAGTGACGTAGCGGCTTTCTGCGACGATCTAATCAAGGATTTAAGAACTTACGCTGACATCTATCAGGAGTCTGTTGACCAAAAAGTTTACAAGGCCATAAAGAAGGATACGGATAAAAACAGGTAAAAAGGGGAGAGGGGAACACACTACTAGAAGTCCGTATTCAGGGGACATATCACTCCTGCAAATTACCTTGAACTGAAAGCGAAGCTAAGGAGCGCCATCGAGCTACGACACGACTTTGTAGCCTTTATTCGAATGCTCGGCGAATATTCGTTCTACGAAGAAAGCCTGGGTAACCCCGGGGTCGATCCGGAGGCAACTATCATTTGACTTTTTCCAACCGGGGCTGTATAGTCATGCTGTTGAGTGCCCGAGTGTAGCGGGTTGTAGGGACAGCAGCCAGATATTTTCGAAATGGGCAAGCACTTGGAAAAACGCTCGCTAAAGCCGCTTGTACCGCGCAATCGAGGGTTTTCCGAGGGACGCGAGGGCGCTGTTCGTCTTGGCGGGCGGAACCTTCACATTGGATGTATTGAAATTTCAGCCACCCTTTATGGATGCTGAAATCATTAAAGGCGGAACCTTCACATTGGATGTATTGAAATCCTTGTCAGTCGATGTGTTCGCCATGTTACAACAGCGGAACCTTCACATTGGATGTATTGAAATTCCCGTCCTGGAAGAACAATGGGCCATTGGAGAGGGGCGGAACCTTCACATTGGATGTATTGAAATTGATATCTGTAGCCGTTCGTGGCATTCTGCTCATCCGCGGAACCTTCACATTGGATGTATTGAAATGTTGACGAAGTGGAGGATATACTAGACCTGGACTCGCGGAACCTTCACATTGGATGTATTGAAATACGATGAGTACGATTACGAGTACAAGTCGCCTAAATCGCGGAACCTTCACATTGGATGTATTGAAATTACATATTCTGGAGGAAGCGATCATACTTCTGCTTGCGGAACCTTCACATTGGATGTATTGAAATGAGATCGCATTGTTGGGCCTCAGTATACGGTCATTGCGGAACCTTCACATTGGATGTATTGAAATAATCCTCACCAAACGCCCAGAAAGAATGCGCCAATAGCGGAACCTTCACATTGGATGTATTGAAATCTTTCTCGGGCCGGCTTATCACCTGGGCGAACCCTCGCGGAACCTTCACATTGGATGTATTGAAATTCAACCTTCCCGTTGGCTTCCGTAAGTGCCGCAGCTGCGGAACCTTCACATTGGATGTATTGAAATGGTAATCGAGTATACATTTCCGGTACAGTATGGGTGCGGAACCTTCACATTGGATGTATTGAAATGTGCATGAAGGCTATGCCGTGATGCTGGAGGAAATGGGCGGAACCTTCACATTGGATGTATTGAAATAAGGAGATGACGCAGAAGTGAAAAAGATATTCATGCGGAACCTTCACATTGGATGTATTGAAATTCGTGCTCCAGAAGGATCTTAGAAAACTGTTCTGCGTGCGGAACCTTCACATTGGATGTATTGAAATCTTCTTCCGGGCAGGTCTTGCGTATCAGGTGCCATAGCGGAACCTTCACATTGGATGTATTGAAATTTTTGAAAACTTGCGTATTTTCTGTTTACATTAGCGGCGGAACCTTCACATTGGATGTATTGAAATTGTCTATTCGAGATCAAGTGCGGGCGCGGGATCACGCGGAACCTTCACATTGGATGTATTGAAATTATCCAGGAGCGGGATTGGTCAAGGATTATAAGGGGGCGGAACCTTCACATTGGATGTATTGAAATGCGTCAAGCGGTGATAGAGCCGACTACCGGCCGCCAGCGGAACCTTCACATTGGATGTATTGAAATGGTAACTTCCGGACGATTTCGGCAAACAGCTTGGCCGCGGAACCTTCACATTGGATGTATTGAAATTCTTAACTGCGGATGCCGTGAACGTTCTAGCTACGCGGAACCTTCACATTGGATGTATTGAAATTTTTGAAGGTCCGCATCTTCAGTTGAAGCCACGCCTGCGGAACCTTCACATTGGATGTATTGAAATTCGCCCAAACAGAGGGAGCGGTCCGGCAAAATATCGGCGGAACCTTCACATTGGATGTATTGAAATTTTTTTTCCACCCCACCACAAGTTGTCCGCGACTTCGCGGAACCTTCACATTGGATGTATTGAAATGGCATACAACGAGATCTACCAGAAATGCTTCTTTTAGCGGAACCTTCACATTGGATGTATTGAAATATATCACTGCGGCTTGGGTAAACGCGTGGCAATACGCGGAACCTTCACATTGGATGTATTGAAATAAGCTGCGGGCGAATTAAGCATGAAACCTTCGACAGCGGAACCTTCACATTGGATGTATTGAAATTTCCAATTCCCATTCTGACCAGTTCTTCTCGATGCGGCGGAACCTTCACATTGGATGTATTGAAATCCGGTTGGGGTGGTCCGTTGAAGGAAAGGTGACAGAGCGGAACCTTCACATTGGATGTATTGAAATAGAAAAGAGGCCAACGAATGGGCAAAGGGCAGTGCGCGGAACCTTCACATTGGATGTATTGAAATTCAACCTTCCCGTTGGCTTCCGTAAGTGCCGCAGGCGGAACCTTCACATTGGATGTATTGAAATATGCCACGACCGGACTCTCCGCAAATCTGCAGTCCCGCGGAACCTTCACATTGGATGTATTGAAATAGGGGAACCGTATTGATATTTGGATGCCGACGTAGCGGAACCTTCACATTGGATGTATTGAAATTTGAACGGGCCGTAAAACTGTGGAGTGCTCCAGGCGCGGAACCTTCACATTGGATGTATTGAAATAGGGAATGTACAGAGGGGCCGTCAGTGCGGATCTCGGCGGAACCTTCACATTGGATGTATTGAAATCTGTAGACGAAGCTGAACTCGGTGGGGTTTCCCCAGCGGAACCTTCACATTGGATGTATTGAAATTGCTGAAATCGCAGCAGAAAACCAATGCGGACATGGCGGAACCTTCACATTGGATGTATTGAAATAATATCTTATGTACAAGAAGTTACAGACCTTCTGGTGCGGAACCTTCACATTGGATGTATTGAAATGTGTAAGTTGGCAGTAACCAAAACCTTGATAACAACGCGGAACCTTCACATTGGATGTATTGAAATATTTGATGTTGCGAATGCTCCACCAGTTGAACCAGGGCGGAACCTTCACATTGGATGTATTGAAATATTCGAATTTTTTCACAAGACATTCTCCTCTCTTCTGCGGAACCTTCACATTGGATGTATTGAAATGAAGTGGTCAAGCATCGGATGATTTAAGTTCGCGCGGAACCTTCACATTGGATGTATTGAAATTACACGAAGTACGGGTGTTTTGTTCCAAGGCCTTTTAGCGGAACCTTCACATTGGATGTATTGAAATCGATGATCGCCATGGAAATCAAGGGCGCCAAGGCCGCGGAACCTTCACATTGGATGTATTGAAATCGGGGGAACGTCGGGATGAGGGCGGTATGCGATCCGGCGGAACCTTCACATTGGATGTATTGAAATAGGCCAACGGATTCCGAAAGACCGGATATGCCCCCGGCGGAACCTTCACATTGGATGTATTGAAATTAGGAGGGGGCTATATGAGCGGGAATGACCCAGAAGGCGGAACCTTCACATTGGATGTATTGAAATACAGATACGAAACCTACAACGAATGTGCCGGGCGGGGCGGAACCTTCACATTGGATGTATTGAAATAAAAAGCGGCACAGATCTCCGGCGAACGATCCAGAGCGGAACCTTCACATTGGATGTATTGAAATATCCTTTTTCAGTCAGTTGCCCTGCCCGTGCTGGCAGCGGAACCTTCACATTGGATGTATTGAAATCGCCGGGATTAGCCGCCCGGCTCGGCTTCTGGTCCGCGGAACCTTCACATTGGATGTATTGAAATCGCCTGAGAAGCGAGGATACTCCACAAAGACCATGCGGAACCTTCACATTGGATGTATTGAAATTAATAAGGCCGACCGGCGGCCTTATCGTCTGCATTCGCGGAACCTTCACATTGGATGTATTGAAATCGGCTGACTGGTTGCCTGTGTTGGTCGCGGCTGACAGCGGAACCTTCACATTGGATGTATTGAAATCCGCTGACTGGTTGCCTGTGTTGGTCGCGGCTGACCGCGGAACCTTCACATTGGATGTATTGAAATACGATTGTCGGAACCGCGTTTCCTCCTGCTTCTCCTGCGGAACCTTCACATTGGATGTATTGAAATAATTTAATGGACCGGCAAGCCCTATCGTGATGAAGCGGAACCTTCACATTGGATGTATTGAAATGAAGAAACCCAAGATAGAAACCGAGAATTGGAGAAGCGGAACCTTCACATTGGATGTATTGAAATAGGATGGATGTGGGAGAAGGTGTCTGTCCAACACTCGCGGAACCTTCACATTGGATGTATTGAAATATCTCGGAAGAGTACGATACATTTGCGGTCAACAATCGCGGAACCTTCACATTGGATGTATTGAAATCGAAATGATTGCTCCAGATGAAGGTGCTCAAATATCGCGGAACCTTCACATTGGATGTATTGAAATCATTGAGTATCCATCCTCCACTCTCGCGGCGACTGCGCGGAACCTTCACATTGGATGTATTGAAATTATACGTGCCTCCTCTGTGTATTCTTTCCATCAAAGCGGAACCTTCACATTGGATGTATTGAAATATGTGATTGTGTCCTACGAAGAACGTCCACCGATCCTGCGGAACCTTCACATTGGATGTATTGAAATGCGGTAATGTCCCGGATAAACGTCTGGACGAGATTCGCGGAACCTTCACATTGGATGTATTGAAATTTTTAAAACATCTCCTTTATTTTCCTAACGCTAGGGCGGAACCTTCACATTGGATGTATTGAAATCTGGCTTACTGTTTCCTACCTGTTTTTACTTATTTAGCGGAACCTTCACATTGGATGTATTGAAATCGCAAAACCTCGATCCTGGCTAATGCCGCAAGTTTGCGGAACCTTCACATTGGATGTATTGAAATCTATTTGGGAAAATGTACCCGGATCTTTCAGTAGCAGCGGAACCTTCACATTGGATGTATTGAAATTTGAACCTATAGCTTTTAATGGGAGGCAAGATCCTAGCGGAACCTTCACATTGGATGTATTGAAATTTATTTGGACCGACAAGCTACCATGTCACAACCTGCGGAACCTTCACATTGGATGTATTGAAATTATAATCGCCATCCTTGTGGTGAACATCTTTCCCCAGGCGGAACCTTCACATTGGATGTATTGAAATTATGTGGGAAATGTTTTGAGCTAACCTTGATTGGGCGGAACCTTCACATTGGATGTATTGAAATCTCAGCTAGTCTTTTCGATAGGTTTTTGGCAATCAGCGGAACCTTCACATTGGATGTATTGAAATCGCAAAGACTTTGCCAATGACCGGGTCGGTATAAATGCGGAACCTTCACATTGGATGTATTGAAATTTTCGAAGAAAAGCTTGATTGCTTGGATGTTGCCAGCGGAACCTTCACATTGGATGTATTGAAATAGTGCTGTTTTGTCAAGCTATGATTACTCGGGTATGGCGGAACCTTCACATTGGATGTATTGAAATGCATTTTCGAGGCGGTGAGGGCCTGGTCTGCCGACCGCGGAACCTTCACATTGGATGTATTGAAATTCGTCACTGTCTTCGTAGAGCACTTGGCCAATCTCGCGGAACCTTCACATTGGATGTATTGAAATCGTGATTCGCCAACAATCCCATTCTTTTGCCATAAAAGCGGAACCTTCACATTGGATGTATTGAAATACCCTCTTTTCAATATTTTTTAAGATTTTTTCTCTGCGGAACCTTCACATTGGATGTATTGAAATTCCACTTCCGCATATAGGGTGATTCCGGTTTCCAAGCGGAACCTTCACATTGGATGTATTGAAATTAATCGCTCTTGGCCGTTGCCCTGAACGTCACTCCGGCGGAACCTTCACATTGGATGTATTGAAATAACGGAAAGAAAGCTACGCCTCCGCCACGGAAATGGCGGAACCTTCACATTGGATGTATTGAAATGACACTCAACCCTGCCAAGCAAAACATGTTTTTGCCGCGGAACCTTCACATTGGATGTATTGAAATCTCCCTCCGGGTCTTGGGTATCGTGAATTCAAATGCGGAACCTTCACATTGGATGTATTGAAATTACGCAAGCGAATGGTGGGTTCCGCTCACGAAGCGTGCGGAACCTTCACATTGGATGTATTGAAATATGGTATGCCGGAGTAAATAATACCGGTTATAACCCGCGGAACCTTCACATTGGATGTATTGAAATAAACCTTCCCCGATTTCCTAAGCCACGATCCCAGGCGGAACCTTCACATTGGATGTATTGAAATTAAGCAATTTTGTCTTTCTCGGTATCGCGGTTCCTCCGCGGAACCTTCACATTGGATGTATTGAAATGTATCAAACAGCTTCCCTCCAACAACTTTTTTCATCTGCGGAACCTTCACATTGGATGTATTGAAATAGGCAATATACTCTCTCCCCACCCCATATCCGACCCGCGGAACCTTCACATTGGATGTATTGAAATTCAACGAGCTCATGCCCAAGCAAAACGACGGCAACGCGGAACCTTCACATTGGATGTATTGAAATAGGGCCGAGCATGGAACTGGGAATGCCGCTCAAAAGCGGAACCTTCACATTGGATGTATTGAAATCTAAACAACACAGACCAACCTAATACTACCGTACCCGGCGGAACCTTCACATTGGATGTATTGAAATGACGGATAAATGCCAGACCACCGGTCCACAACCATGGCGGAACCTTCACATTGGATGTATTGAAATTTTTTGATTTCTCCTTCTTTTTCTATTTCATCCTGTGCGGAACCTTCACATTGGATGTATTGAAATCCGTGAGCCCATAGCCGGGCCGCGTGTATTATCATAGCGGAACCTTCACATTGGATGTATTGAAATAATTGCAATTACTCGGGTATTTTCCAGTCGTCCATGCGGAACCTTCACATTGGATGTATTGAAATATAATTTTTCGCATACTCCTACCACCTTTCATTTTTTGCGGAACCTTCACATTGGATGTATTGAAATGGGGCAGGTGCTGGCTTATCGGCCAGCGGGGCCTGGCGGAACCTTCACATTGGATGTATTGAAATGGTATCCATCTCGAGCTTCTAGGTATATGCCTTTCAGCGGAACCTTCACATTGGATGTATTGAAATGACGCTGAAGATGGACGACTTTGATGTCTACACATAGCGGAACCTTCACATTGGATGTATTGAAATCAGACCGTACAATCCGGAAAGGTATCCCGTCGAATCGCGGAACCTTCACATTGGATGTATTGAAATTAGGATTTAAAACTTAAAAGGAGAGAGAAGCACAAGCGGAACCTTCACATTGGATGTATTGAAATAGGTCTGGGTCCCAGACCGTGACGACGGCGAAGCAGCGGAACCTTCACATTGGATGTATTGAAATTTTCGCATCCTCCTTCTCGGTCTTCTCGTCCTCTGGGCGGAACCTTCACATTGGATGTATTGAAATCGGAGTTCAAGTAATCTTTTTCCAAAGACGTTATCGCGGAACCTTCACATTGGATGTATTGGCTTGAAAATAAAATACTCTGTGGAGAGAAAGTGGTGGGGCTACGCGTAAGAATTTCCTGAGAGCAGAGCCAAACCAGGGAGGAAAACCGAGAGCGGAGGCGAATTAAAGAAATGGCACACCGGAAATAGGGATAGCAAAGCTAGGATCCCGATTGGCTTCGGATCCCATTGAGTCTCAGAACTCGTTAGGCTTGCTCGTAGCCCTATCCATCGGTCTGCTGTTTACGAGGGCGTCCCCGGCGGCGAGCGACAGGCTCCGTGGTCGTGGGGTGTTCTTTCTTATCGGAAGTTTTAACCGAACGCCGTTTCTTCGGAGCCAGTACTAAGTTGGCACGATTACATTCAGAAGTCCCTTGAGAGATAGAAAAAGAAGGATTTGGGGGAGGGGAAGAGTCTCCAGGGAGGATGAAGCGGAGCCAGCTTCTGCAGGGAAGGCTTCCGGCAGGTCGTTCTCTTCGCCCAGACTGACCATTAGCACTAGACTCGAGGATAACTCACTCGTTTCGGGTAACGCTTGAGCAGGCGTCTCGGGGGCAGGTGTTGAATCTGAGGAAACAGGCGAAGAAAGAAGCTGGGTAAAGTCAAACTTTTCCTGGCGAGTAAAGAGTGTGTGAGTGATAAGAACAAGCTTATGAGCGAGAGCAATGAGGGCCTTATTGGTACCGCGCCGCCGTCTTACGGTCTGGAAGTAATTGGCCAAGGAAGAGTTCTTCCAGCGGGCGGCGACCAAGGGATGAGAAAGGATATCGGCTGAGCGTGACCATTATGAGGATTTCTGTGCGCAGGCTGGTCGAGTTTTTGCTGCGGCGGGGAGATTTGCAGACTGGTTCGGTGGGCGCGTCGCGCACGCTGGACGGGATCAGGGCACATCAACAGGTCCAAAAGGCGGCGGGCAGACGGCTAAGCGGAAAAGGGGCCGGCGGGCCCGATGCGTCGGACGGGGGGGGACATGCAGCATCTACCTATTTGCCGGAAGTGACATTGAGCTATCTGTACCAAGAAGGAGGCTTTGACCTGGAGCTCAAAGGGCGGGCCGATGGCATTATGCAGAACGAGGCGGGTGTCTGTGTCGACGAGATAAAATCGACAACCTTGGAATTGGACCGGATCGAGGAAACATACAACGCACTGCACTGGGCCCAGGCCCAGTGCTACGCATTCATGTATGCTATTCAACAGGGTCTTGACGAAATTGGAGTCCAACTGACTTACGTTCAGCTGGACACCGGCGACACGAAACTGTTTCGCAAACACTTTCGCTTAAACGAGCTATCGGATTTCGTCTCGTCCTTAATCCGGGATTATCTCGCTTGGGCCCTGCGCCTGCATGGCTGGAGGGAGGAGCGAGACGCCAGTATCGGCAGGCTCAAATTTCCTTTTGACATCTATCGGCCGGGCCAAAGAGAACTCGTCATTGCGGTCTACAAGACTGCTAAAGAAGGCAAGAAGCTTTTTGCCCAAGCTCCGACTGGGATCGGAAAGACGATGGCAACGCTCTTTCCAGCTTTGAAGGCATTGGCGGAGGGAGAGAGCCAAACTATCTTTTACCTAACGGCAAAGACCATCACCCGAACGGTGGCGGAAAAGGCGCTGACCGATTTGAAGCGCCGGGGCCTGGCGCTGAAGACGCTTACGCTGACTGCAAAGGGAAAGACCTGTCTCCTGCCGGACAAAAACTGCGACCCGGAGACATGTTCGTCGGCGCGGGGATATTATGACCGCCTGCGCCTAGCGATGCAAGACATGTTTTCTGAGGAATCCTGGACCCGGTTCGTTATTGAAACCTATGCCCGGAAGCATAATCTGTGCCCCTTTGAATTTTCGTTGGACATGGCGAATTGGGCTGATCTAATTATATGTGACTATAATTATGCGTTTAACCCGCGGGTTTTCTTGCGACGGCTTTTTCTGGAAGGAGGAGAGTATACCTTCCTGGTCGACGAAGCTCACAATCTTGTGGATCGAGCGCGGGAGATGTTTTCAGCCGAGCTTAGCCAAGAGCCCTGGCGGCACCTGAAGTGGCTTGCGAAAGGTTTCCCTCGGCTTGGCAAGGGCATCGCCGAAGTGAACAGGGCTTTAGCGAAGGAGAAGAAACGAATCGAAACTCTAAAGCCAGAGAGTGGGGCAGGTCAGACACAGCCCGGTGTCCAGAAGACGCAACCCACCGCTCGTGAAATAGGATTGGGCTTGTGGAATGCCCGCGCCAGTGGGATCACCGGCTGGAATAAGGCGGAAAAAACGCGGCCCGCCAACTTGCTGAAAGCATTGCGGAAGTTCGTACAGGCAGCGGAGGGATTTCTCCGGCAGAAAGCGGAGCATACTCCTTGGCAGGAGGAGTTTATCGAGTTATACTTTCAAGCCTTGGGCTTCCTCCGCACGGCTGAGGGATATGACGACCACTACGTGACCTGTTGGGAGTCGGGACCGGCGGATCTCAAGGTGAAGCTCTTTTGCCTGGACCCGTCTTGCCGCATGAAAGAAGCCCTGGCTCGGGCCAAGGCGACCGTTCTTTTTTCGGCGACTTTGAGTCCCATGACATATTTCATGAAGGTCCTCGGCGGAGAGGCTGACTCCTACAAGCTGCGACTGGACTCGCCCTTTCCGCCGGAAAACCGTCTCCTCCTTATTGACAACCACATCTCGACCCTATACAGCCGGCGGGCGACCACGTACCACCAGGTGGCGGAGAGAATTGCCGCGGCGGTAAGCGGAACAACGGGTAATTACTTGGTCTTTTTCCCATCCTACGAATACCTGCGGGCAGTCTGCCAAGAGATGGCCGGCTGCCAGAGTATGACGGAAGTGGTTTGCCAGGTTCCGGGTATGGGGGAGGCCGAAAGGGAGGATTTCCTGGCCCTCTTTACGCCTGAGCGGAAAGAAACTCTGGTTGGGTTTGTCCTGATGGGGGGGATCTTTGGCGAGGGGATCGATTTGGTCGGGGAAAGGCTGTCGGGAGCGGTTATCGTGGGAGTGGGCTTGCCGCAAATATGTCGGGAACGTGAACTGATCCGGTCCTATTATCAGGAGAATTTCGGCCGGGGTTTTGAATTCGCCTATATGTATCCCGGCTTCAATAAAGTGCTGCAGGCCGCCGGGCGCGTGATCCGGACTGAAACGGACCGGGGGATTGTGCTGCTGATCGATGAGCGTTTTGGCAGACTCACTTATCGGAGGCTCTTTCCCCGGGAGTGGAGCAAAGTCGACTATGTTACGGACACGCGGGAACTCGAGCAGGCGGTTCGGGGATTTTGGAAATAATGTTATTCAACATTCAAAGGCGCTCACGGGCAAGACTCGCGGACAAGACTCGCAGGGCGCGGAGGGGAGATAAAGGCAATGAGTGAGGTTGTTTTTGACCGGGCGGCAACGGATTATGACGCGTGGTATGAAACAGAAGTGGGCCGGACGGTCGACCGGGTGGAAAGGACTTTGATTCAAGGCATGTTTAAGCCGCCGGGCGAGAGAGTTCTGGAAGTCGGCTGCGGGACTGGCCAGTACACGACCTGGTTGGCCGGACTTGGTTATGAGGTCACGGCCGTGGATGTCTCGACTGAAATGATGGCCAAGGCGCAGGCAAAAAGCCCGGGCACGGGTGCTGGAGTCCGCTGGTGGCAGGCAGACATTCACGAAATCCTGGACCAACTGGGGAAATTCCATGGAATCTTAGCCGTGACCTCTTTCGAGTTTATTTCTCAGCCGCAACGAGTCTTGAACGGGCTCTATCGGTGTCTGGAACCGGGAGGGTGCCTGGTCATCGGAGTCATCGCCGGGGGAAGCCCCTGGAGTGAATTTTACCGCGTAGTGGCAGGGGCGAATCCGGAGTCGGTGTTTGCCAGGGCGAACTTCTACACCCCTGAGGAAATCGCTCGCTGGCAAGTGGGCGGGAATTTGCGGATGGGCCGGGCTCTCTATTTTCCGCCCGACGTTAAAACGGAGGCGGAAGCGCTGGCCCTGGAAGAGAAGAAGGAGGGGCGGCCGGGCTTCATCGCAGCCCGCTGGGCGAAAGAGGGATAGGAAGCGCGGCGGCAGGTGATATAGGGAAGGGGAATGATACATTCCTTCCCCGGGAAAAATGCAGGGTGCCTCGCGCAGGGCTGGTCCGAAGACTGGTTTGAGTGTATACTAATGGGATGATGTAGATTGTCTGGTTTCAAAATGGCAAAATAGCAAATGGAGATAAAATGAATGAGAATCTCGTTTGAACAGCTTGGGCTAAACCCATCCCTGGTCGCTGGTTTGAAAAAAGAAGGAATTATAGAGCCAACAGCTATTCAAGCAAAAACAATCCCACTTATTTTAGACAATAAAGATGTTGTGGGTCGGTCGGAAACCGGTACGGGTAAAACATTGGCCTATCTTCTTCCCGTCTTTCAGAAGATCGATACGCGTAAGAAAGAAATGCAAGCGCTGATTCTTACTCCAACGCATGAACTGGCCCTGCAAATCAAACGGCAAGTCGAGATCCTGGCTAAAGATTCGGGGTTCGCGGTCACGACTGCTCCTGTGATTGGAAACGTCAATATCACGAGGCAGATCGAGAAACTGAAAGAAAAGCCTCACATTCTTGTGGGTTCCGCCGGTCGAATACTGGAATTGATCCAAAAAAGAAAGATCACGGCCCACACGATTAAAACGATTGTGCTTGATGAGGCGGATCGTTTACTGGATGAAAAGAATGCTCAGTACGTGCATGCCATCGTTAAGACAACTTTAAAAGAGAGACAACTCTTGCTATTTTCCGCGACATTATCACCGCTGACCTTGCTGCGGGCTTCAGAAATCCTGAAAGACCCAGAGGTCATCCAGGTTACAGAGAAAATCATGCTGCCACCGACCCTTGCCCATCAGTATTTTATCAGCGAACAAAGAGACAAAATTGATGTTTTAAGGAAACTCATTCGCATTATCAACCCTTCACGAGCCCTCATTTTTATTAATAACGGCAACCAGATTGAGACGACGGTGGAGAAGCTTCTATTTCATGGCTTGGATGTTGAGGGAATACATGGGAGTTGGCTTAAGGCTGACCGCAGAAAAGCGATGGAGGATTTCCGAACGGGCAAGGTTCGTTTGCTGGTAGCCTCAGATTTGGCGGCCAGAGGACTGGACCTGATCGGAGTCACGCATATTTTTAATCTGGATCTGCCCGAGGATCCTCAGCTT
The DNA here is from genome assembly GCA_001029295.1 of Peptococcaceae bacterium CEB3. Taxonomy (GTDB): domain Bacteria; phylum Bacillota; class Desulfitobacteriia; order Desulfitobacteriales; family Desulfitobacteriaceae; genus Acididesulfobacillus. Next base: position 27,348 of record LDXJ01000057.1, read on the forward strand.
TATCTTCACCGGGTGGGAAGAACCGGAAGAGCCGGACAAAGTGGAACAGCTTTATCGATCGTGACTGAAAAGGAAACCCCGCTGATAAAAAAGATAGAACAGACTTTCCGGATTGACATCAGCCTTAAGCAGATGTTCAAGGGAAAAATCGTGGAACCGAGAAGGAACACTGGAACGTCAGGAGCCGCACGGGATAGACAAACCAGTCTGAAAGTCACCGAGCCTGGCGAGTTAATGAAGTTTTTGCTCACTCAGCTGCCGGGGAAGAGGCGCAACACGGTGAAAGCCTTGCTCGCGCATCGCCAGATTTCGGTGGACGCCAAAGTAACGACTCAGTTTGACTATCCACTGCAGACCGGTCAACAGGTGGTCATAACTTGGACGAAAGTGGATGACGTAAGTCAACTCTACGGGCTAAAAATACTATTTGAGGATCCATATCTGATCGTGATTGATAAACAGGCCGGGCTGCTTTCCATGGCGGCGGCTCAAGGAAATGAGCCAACTGCCTACAGTGTCTTAAGCCAGCATGTAAAAAAGACAAACCCCAAAAATCGGATCTTTATCGTCCATCGCCTTGATCGCGAAACTTCAGGCGTCATGATGTTTGCTAAAAGCGAAGAGGTCAAGCAATCCTTGCAAGACGCATGGAAGGAAGTCGTAATCGAGCGCAGTTATATTGCGGTTGTCGAGGGGTTTGTCGTAAAAGAGCAAGACACCATTACCTCATGGCTGAAAGAGAGCAAAACCCTGCGGATGTACTCCAGCCGTATCCCTCAGGACGGGCAAAAGGCAGTGACTCACTACAGGGTACTTAAGCGCAATAACAAGTACTCCCTCTTAGAGGTAAAGCTGGTCACCGGGCGCAAGAACCAAATCCGAGTCCATATGCAAACATTGGGTTACTGCATCATCGGGGACAAAAAATATGGCGCGAGTAAAAATCCGATCGGGCGGTTAGGACTGCACGCCCGGACATTGGCTTTTCGGCATCCCGTTACCCGCGAAGAAATGCGCTTTGAGGTTCCGATTCCGGGGGAGTTTTTGCGCTTGTTTAACGCCGAAACTTGCAGATCCGGACATACAGAGAAACGAGGATGATCCCGTTGGCAACCCCTCCGGGAGACAGTTCGCACCATAGCAGACATGGATGTTCTCAATCGGATCACTCGAATTTTCATCGTGAGCAAATGGGACGAAGCCAAGGCGCTCATTCAGGGTAGTCTGATTTCTCAGTAAAAGACTACCAATCGCAGACGGGATGCCGGAAGGTGTCCCGTCACATCATAGGGAGATGTAGAAGACATAACGGTTCAAAAGCGAGTAAAAGCAGCTGTGAAGCAGGTGGAAATTATAGCTATCAGACCACGTGAGCACGCGTATGATTAGTTAGGTTAGAGATACGCTAACTCGGCCCAAAGGCCGGTAAGCCAGAGAGGACGATATCCAGGACATACGTGGTCCTGTTCATTGTCCTCTTTTGTTGGGTACGAGCGTCCGAGTCCTCCGCAATGGTGGCTGTGAGCGGTACAGCTTTGACGTTCGTGCCCCCGGTGCGGCAGCAGCCGGGAATCAAAATGGGTATAGCTTTTCAGGAAAGCCTGTTGGCCTTTGGAGTGAAGGCCGACAGGCTCTTTTGTTTCCCGTAATGTCCCGCCCGCGTAACCTTTTTGTAATCATTTTTAAGTGTTCTGTAAAGTACTCGGGCGAGAAACTTGATATTCTTAAGGGGAAAAAGGGGAATAGGGCAGTACCATTTGACATTTTGGGTTGTCCGGGTGCTATCCGCGTCTAAGACCTGTCGGGTTAGTGCTCAAGGTGATATTTCTGTTTCGGGCTTATTTTTGACTGTGACGTCGCAGGAAGATATTCCGTTACTAAAGCGAGAGAGGATTTTTCCGGAGAACGTGGGGTGTAAATAACGTGAGCGTCAGCAAAGAACTGAGTCCCGGCCCAGACGGATTTGAAACAGTGCCCGGCGGCCAGCGGCATGAGGACCGCCGCTACCAGCCGGGTGGCCAGCGGCGTGGGGACCGCCGTTGCCTGCCGGGCGGCAAACAGCATAGGGACCGTCGCTACATGCCGGGTCTGGACGGACTGCGGGCCTTGGCCGTGCTGGCGGTCATTGCCTATCACCTCAATTTAGCCTGGCTCCCGGATGGGCTTTTGGGGGTTGGTTTGTTTTTCGTGCTCTCCGGATATCTCATCACTGATCTCCTTGTTGCGGAATGGAAGCTCAACGGCCGGATCGATCTTAAGAACTTCTGGCTGCGGCGCGCCCGCCGCCTTTTGCCTGCCCTATTCGTCATGCTGGCGGGGGTCGTGGTTTGGCTGGCTTTGGTTGACCCTTCTCGCCTCTCGTCATTGTGGGGAGACGTACTGGCCGCGGTTTTCTACGTCAGCAACTGGTGGTTTGTTTTCCACCATGTGTCCTATTTCGCGCGCTTCGGACCTCCGTCTCCGCTGGGGCACCTGTGGTCATTGGCGGTGGAAGAACAGTTTTACCTGATTTGGCCTCTCCTGCTCTGGCTGGGCCTCCGCTTTGTCCCGAAGCGGGGACGTCTGGTCGGACTCATCCTCCTGGGCGCGCTGGCTTCAGCCGCGGTGATGGCACTCCTTTACCAGCCCGGAATGGATCCCAGCCGCGTCTATTACGGGACAGACACCCGCGCTTTTGCTTTGCTGATGGGTGCCGCGCTTGCCCTGGTCTGGCCGAGCCGGAGACTCACCTCGACCCTGCCGGTCACAGCCCGTTCCATCCTCGACGCGGTGGGTCTGGCGGCACTCTTGGTTGTGGTCTACATGATGGTGCGAACCAATCAATACCAGACTTTCCTTTACCGGGGCGGCTTGGTTCTCTTCTCTGCCGCCGCCGTCGTTTTGGTGGCGGTCTTGGCTCACCCGGCCGGCCGCCTGGGGAAAATGTTTGGGGGGCAGCCTTGGCGTTGGCTCGGTGAACGCTCGTACGGGATCTATCTCTGGCATTACCCGGTGATCGTGCTGACGAGTCCTGCCGTAAATACCGGCGGGGTGAATGTTTGGCGTGCTCTCGGACAGGTGGCAGCCAGTATCGGCTTGGCCGCGCTGTCCTGGCGTCTGGTGGAAGACCCGATCCGCCGGGGTTATCGGAAAAAGAGGCGGCGCAGACTGAGCAAGCGGCAAAGCCGTGGGGAGCATGTGCCAGTCAGCGGCTGGATCACGTCGAAAGGGGCTTGGCTGTTGCTGGGAATATCCGGTCTGGCCATTGCGGGAGTGGTTCTCTTTACACAAGGAAACTTAGCTGCACGAGTCTTTGGCGCTCACCCCGCAAGGGTGACCTTGGGTACATCCGCATCCGGCTCGGTGACAGGGACTCCGCCTTGGTCTCCGAAACCGGGTCAGGCCCCGGGTGTGGGCTTCCCGGGAAAAATCAAGCCGATAGGCCCGCGCGTAGACCCGCGCGAAAGTGTGCCGTCCGGGTCATCTTCCCAGACGCCGGCTTCGCAGAAGCCCGGTACCCAGAAGCCCGGTACCCAAAAGCCCGCGACATCCGGCGGAACTGACTCCTCTACGCGGGCCGGGGATGGTACTAACGGGGGAAGCGCAGCGCCTGCCCCCCAAGCCGGCAAGGGGGTCACGGCTATTGGGGATTCCGTCATGGTGGATGTCGCGCCTGACCTTAAGCAGCGTCTGCCCGGAGTTGTGGTGGATGGTCATGTTGGCCGGCAGTTGTATCAGGCGGGTCCGGTGGTGGCTCAACTCAAGGCTCGGGGTCTCTTGGGCCAGCGGGTGATCATCGAATTGGGCACAAATGGTCCCTTCACCTCGGACCAGCTGACTGCCTTGCTGCGCTCCCTGGGTTCGGTCAGGCAGATCATTCTCGTCAATACCCGGGTGCCCCGTCCTTGGGAAGGGGTGGTCAATCAGACTTTGGCTCAGGTCGCGGCGAGTTACCCACATACGACTTTGGTCAACTGGTACGCGGCCAGTGCCGGGCACAACGACTATTTTTACCCGGACGGAGTGCACCTCAATCCCACCGGGGCCAAGGCTTACGCCGCGCTACTGGCCAAGGCGGTTGGTCAGAGCTAGGATCGTGGCTGGGATCGTGGCCGGGATCGTGGCTGGGATCGGGCTGGGATCGTGGTTGGGATCAGAGCCATGATCGGGTTGGGATCAGAGCTATGCTCAGTGCTTGGATCCGGGCTTTCCGGGATGAGATGGCCGGCGGGGGCCAAAAAGTGCGCGGACGGCTTCTTCATGATATACTTGACTCCGTAAACTGAGGAATAGAAGTCAAGGGAGGCCGAGACTGTGAAACAATGGCGTTGTACAATTTGCGGGTACGTTCATACCGGCGAGACTCCGCCCGAGGTATGCCCGGTATGCGGGGCTGATTCCAGTTTCTTTGAAGAAGTGACAGGCGAGGCGGGTGAAGGCGGCGGGCTTACCGGCGGCGAACCTCTCATTAAAGGCGGCCCGAAACAGGCGTTGCACAAAATCACATATGGTCTGTTTATCGTGTCTTCCCTCCGCGGTGAGGAAATCAACGCCCAGTGTGCCAACACGGTCTTTCAAATCACCTCGGAGCCGGCAACGGTGGCGATCGGCATCAACAAGAACAACTACACTCATGATTTCATAGAGGCGAGCGGTGTGGTCGGGATATCTATCCTTGATTGCCAGGGACAGAATTTGGCCCGCCGTTTTGGTTACCGCTCCGGCCGCGACGCTGATAAGTTTGCCGGGATTCCTTATCGGACGGGAGTGACCGGGGTTCCGTTGCCAGATGGGTGTCTGGGTTTTTTGGAAGGAAAAGTGAGGGACAAGCTGGATTGCGGCACCCATACCCTGTATTTGTTGGATGTGGTAAACGGGGGGCTCTACAGTGACGAAGAACCGATGACATACAGTTACTTCAGGGCTTCAAAATGAGACGATGAGCCGACCGCGGTTGTCTGTAGGGGGAAAAGGGCTAAAGTCCAGATGCCGGTTTGATGCCATAAGCCGCGCCGTGCGCAAGAGCGGCGCGGTTTTTCTCGCATGCAAATCAGCGGGCTTTTCGTCTGACGAAGTTTACAAAAGTTTAATCTTTGAAGACTATTGTAGTTTGGCGGCGGAGGAATTACAATTTGAGATGAGGTGCTTTTGCCTGAGGAGGAGAAGGAATGGATGACGGCAGTAGTTACGAAGGACGAGGTACCGAGCCGCCGGCGGACCCCAGTCATTTAACCCGGCGGGAAGTTGCGGTCGCGGGAGAGGCAGCGGGGTTGCCTCTGGGGGAACACCGACGCCGCTTGCGAAGGCACAGAAAAAGTCCTTTAGTGCGTTTCCTCACACACAAAGTCACAGTATCCATTATTATCGTCCTAATTCTCGTCTTGGGGTCCGGAGTGACTGCTTTGGCCGTGTACACGAGAGACACCGGTGTCTTTATGCCCGGCCTTTCGGTGGCGGGGATTAACGTAGGAAATATGACCCAAGCGGCGGGGCAAGCGCGGGTCAATCAGAAAATCGCCGGGATTCGCTCGCGTGCCGTGAAGTTTGAGGTCGAGGGGAAGACGCTGAAAAGCACGCTTGGGGACCTGGGGCTGACGCTCACGGTGGATAAAGCTTTAACTGAGGCCTATCAGGTGGGACGGCAGGGAAACTTGATCGAAAAAGCGGAGCAGAAGAAAGCGGCTTCGCAGGGGATGAGCTTTAACATGAATACAGCCTGGGACAAAAAGAAGTTGTCCGAGGCTCTGACGAAAATGTTCGCACCCTTTGATGTCGCGCCACATGACGCTTCTTTTACGATCACTCCCCAGAATACGATGAAGATAACGCCGGACAGTGCCGGCAAGGCTGTTGATATCACGGCCTTGGCTAAGCAGGTGCAGAAACTTGATACTTCGCTGCCCTCAAACACGCTTAAGGTGTCGTTTACCAAAGAGCCGCCTAAATTGACTGCCGCGACTTTGGCAAAGGAAAAGATTACGGGGCTCTTGGGTTCTTATACCAGCTATTTTGACTCCTCACAGGTCGGCCGGACGAAAAACGTCGGCCTGGCCGCCGCGGCTATTAACGGGACGGTGGTGGCGCCGGGAGCGGTATTTTCTTTCAATAAGACGGTGGGCGAATGCACGGCGGCGAAGGGTTATGTCAATGCTTATATCATTGTCAACGGGCAGTTTGTGGAAGGCCGGGGCGGTGGTGTCTGCCAGGTTTCCAGCACGCTCTATAACGCGGTCCTCTATTCCGACCTACACGTGACGCAGCGCACCAATCACGACCTTGTTATCTCGTATATGCCTTTGGGGCAGGATGCCACGGTTGCTTGGCCCGGTCCGGACGTGCAATTTGAAAACGACTCCGGGGGGTATGTCTTGATCCGGACGAAAATGGGAACCAACAGCCTGACGATCAACTTCTACGGCCAAGCCCAGCCCGGTCGAAAGGTGCTTATTCAAGACTATCCCACGCCGGTTCCTCCCCCGGTGCAGACTGTGAAAGATCCTTCCCTGCCCGCGGGCCAAAAACAGGTGAAACAGCAAGGCGTGCAGGGGTATAAAGTGACGACGACCCGTACGGTTGTGCAGAATGGCAAGACGGTGAGCACGGAGAATCTCCCGTCGAGTTACTATGCGCCCACCCCCACGATTATCGCGGTCGGGCCGGATAAATAGGGCCAGGGGTTCGAAGAGCGGTCCGCCTCCGCATTTCTAAGGTGACCCGGAGTTTCGTTCCGGTTGACCCACGGTCAGCGGTTCGGAGGGCGGCCCGCCTCCTATTTTCCGGCCGATTGAGATAGTCTGCGCAGATATGTTTTTTTCGATGTTGAACTTCGACGTTGAAGTTTGACGGAGTTTGATTTTGCAATGGACAATCGACTGCCCTCCTGCGTCTGTTGCGGGCGGACAAATTGGCCTTTGTTGCATTTTGTTCCGGTCTATTGCTTGGGAGGAGGATCGCGGGCGGTCGTTCTCTTTTCTGTTTGGGTTTAGCGAATTCTAGAAAGGATGTTTTGGCCCGTACGGCCGGGCGGCGGGGTTTCCGATTCAGCAGGGTCAGCGAAGCGGGAGTGTGAGGGGAACGAGGCCGAGGGACTTCTTCCAAGTCACGTTAGACGGAAGTGTAAAAGAAGAAGTACTACATAAGGATCTATATCAAATTAGAAGTATTGAAAGGTTTCCGGGCTAATGGTAAAATGGTAGGGTAGGCAAGAAGTGGGTATGCTTAGGTCCGCAGGGTGGATGCACCAAGATTCGGCATGGAATGCATTTGCTGAAGTCGACCGAGTCCGGGCGTACCGACGTAAAAAAGGAGGGGACCGTTATGCAAGGAAAGAAGAAACCCCATGTTCTGGTGTTGGGCGGCAATTTTGCCGGATTGACCACAGCCAGGTTTATCCGGGAGCGGTGTGGCGGAGATGTCGACATCACCGTCATCGATCGCAAGTCTTATCTGGTCTTCGTGCCCAATATTCCCATCGAGGTATTTGCTAACCGCAATCCTCAGAACAGTCTGCATATGCCGATTGAGCATGTTCTGCACGGAGATGGGAGTGAGTTTATTCAGGCGGAAGTTCGTGGCATTGATGTGGAAAGTTCCCGGGTGGATTTTGTGGTCACGGAACGACCGGGGGCGCCGGTGGAACATCTTCAATACGATTATCTGGTGGTGGCTCTGGGTGCCCGCTTGGCTTATGACCGGATCGAAGGTTTCGGGGAATACGGGTTCACCTTGTCAGATACCTATTACGGTAACCGGTTCCGCCGCTACCTGCACGAAGGGGGATATAAAGGAGGCCCCATCGTGATCGGTTCCGCCCGCTTCCACCAAGGGAGCAAGGGCAAACCGGACTGGCTGCCCATGGCCTTGGCGGCTTGCGAAGGCCCGCCGTTGGAGATCGCTTTGTCGCTCGGCTCCTGGTTGGAAGATCATTCCTGGGGCGGCCCGGATAAGATTACTCTGTTTACACCGGCCCCGGTCATCGCCGAGGACGCGGGGGAAGAGATCGTCTCGAAATTCCTGGAAATGGCCGGGAGCATGGGGTATCATTATGTCAACAAGACAGAGGATATCAGGCGTTTGACGAAGGATGGGATCGAATTCGCCAATGGGACCAGTTTGGAGGCAGAGGTCAAGCTCGTCTTACCGGATTGGAAAGCCCATGACTTTATGAAAGATCTGCCGATTGTGGACGAAGAAGGGTTTGTTGTGACGGATCTGAGCATGCGCAACCCGGATTATCCCAAGATTTTCGCGGCGGGGGACGCTGCGGCTGTGACCGTTCCCAAGCTGGGAACTCTGGGGGACATGCAAGCCCGGATCGTAGCCGCCCAGATCGCCAAGGATTTGGGGCGTCTGCCGGCGGAGGACGCGGCTGAAGTGTTTAAACCTGAGGTCATTTGCATGGGCGACATGGGACGGGACAAGGCGTTTTATATTCACTCGGATGTGTGGTACGGAGGGAAAACGAGTATCTTAAAGATGGGACGCATGATCTTTGCTCTCAAGTTGGCTTTCAAGGAGATGTATTACCGGACGGGCGGCAAGCCGTCGCGTTGGGGGCTGCCTTTAACTGAACTGTTGAGTGAACATGTGTTTTAAAGTTATGACTAACGGCGGAGAAAGGGCACGGCTGGTACCCTCGGGATCGATTAGTGGTACAGGTGGACTGTGAGCAACGGGGGTGGGTGGAGTGAAAAACAGGGAGGGGGGGCAAAAGGTCGCAACCCGTGCCATTCTGGAGGCTATCCGCGCCGGCGTGATTGTCATTGACCGGGAGCAGAATGTTATCTTTTGCAATCAGATGGCGGCCGATATTATCGGCCGGGGGGTTGCCGCCATTCTCGGGAGCAAGATCCGGGAGGTCATACCGGAGTCCGAGTTGGGACAGGTTCTGGAAGACGGGAAACCCCAATCCGCCCGTCTCTACATTGACGGCAGGCTGATGATTACTAACCGGGCGCCGGTATATGACGGCGGTACGATCAGGGCGGCGGTGGCGGTGTTCCAGGACGGGAGCGAGCTGCAAGAGCTCCTCTCTCGTCTTGACAATACGCAAAGCATTCTCACGAATCTGGAAAACATCTTCGAACATGCCTATGACGGTGTGATCGTGATCGACCGTAACGGGATTGTGACGCGGATTACAAAAGCTTACTGCCGTTTTCTGGAGACTACTCAGGAAGAGGCGATCGGCAAACACGTCACCGAAGTCTTGCCCACCAGCCGCATGCACATTGTCGTGCAGACCGGGGAAGCGGAAATCGGCGAACTGATGAATATCAGGGGGAAAGAAGCGATGGTCATGCGCATTCCCCTGAGGGAAAACGGGGAGATCGTGGGCGCGGTCGGCAAGGTGATGTTTCGGGATGTGCAGGAATTGCGTTCACTGGCCGAGAAACTGAATCTCCTGGAAAGCAAAGTGAAGTTTTACGAAAAGGAACTGCAGCATTACCAGCGGCATTACCAGAAAGTCCGCTACACTCTGAGTGACATCGTCGGGCAAAGCCGCCCGCTCGTGCGGGCTAAAGAGCTGGCGGAAAAAGCGGCTCAGGGAAAGTCGACGGTCCTTCTGCGAGGAGAGAGCGGCACGGGCAAAGAGCTTTTTGCCCATTCGATTCACGCTATCAGCGCGCGGCAGGCTTTCCCTTTTGTTCGGGTCAACTGTGGGGCTATTCCGGCCGAACTTCTGGAAGCGGAACTCTTTGGCTATGAGGAAGGGGCTTTCACCGGGGCGAAAAAGGGAGGCAAGCCGGGCAAATTCGAATTGGCCCATGGCGGAACGATCTTCCTGGATGAAGTGGGGGATCTGCCCCTGCCGATGCAGGCGAAAGTGTTGCGTGTCTTGCAGGAACGGGAAGTGGAACGGGTGGGCGGCAACCGCCTGCAGCAGTTGGACATCCGGGTCATCGCCGCTACGCACAGGGATCTGGAACAGATGGTGAAAACGGGGGAGTTTCGCCAGGATCTTTATTACCGGCTGAACGTTTTTACCTTGACTGTTCCGCCCTTGCGGGAGCGGGAGGGGGACATTCCCCTCCTCAGCGCTCATTTGCTGCAGAAGTTTCAACGGGAACTGGGTTCCCGGGTGAGACGGCTGGAGAGCCGGGTGGAGAGCCTGTTCCTGAGGTATCATTGGCCGGGCAATGTCCGGGAACTGCAGAACGTGGTTGAGCGGGCGGTGAATGTGGCGGAAAGCGAAACTATTGTCTTCGAGGATCTGCCCCTTTACCTGAAGGACCTTGAGAACAGGCGCGGTGAGGGTGTCTTGCAGCCGTTGGCCCAAGAGGTAGCGGAGGCGGAGCGCACCGCCATCATACGCGCCCTTAAGGCCACGGGCGGGAACAAAGTTCGGGCGGCGGAATTACTTGGCATTCACCGAGCCAATCTCTACCGTAAGATGGAGCGCTACGGGGTCGAGGACTGAGGACGAAGGAGGTCGAAGACTGAGGACGGGGGAGACCAAAAACGCCGGGGTCCCGGGGTCCGCATGGAGTGCTTGCCATGAACGAAGCGAACCCCGGGATGCAAAATCCCCGGGATGGAGTGCCTGTAATCTACGGATTGAACCCTAGGGTGCAAAAAAAAGTCCAAAATCCCGAGTGGAAGATTTACTTTAGCGGACGGACAGAGGGTGGGTAAGCACTTGCATGACGCGATCACGCGCCATGTCGCGTAATCGCGGCAGTCGTCATTTATGGCTCATCTTTCAGACTTTTTGCGCGAGACAAGTTGTCAATTGTCGCGGATTCGCGACATAGAGAGGACAAGCTGGCTGTTCCTATTGTTAGCAAAAAATCCCGCAAACCCGGAAGAATTAGGACTTCCGGGTTTTTTTGCGTGCTTGGCACAGGTTTTGCAATTATCACTCTTCAGATTGGAGGGGAAGTACAACATGAAGAGGAAGCAGTTTCTCAGTGCGGATGAGGCTGTGGCTCTGATTAAGGACGGCAGTATGGTAGCCATCGATGGCTTTGTCAGTATCGGTCATCCGGAGGAATTGACGATCGCACTTGAGCAAAGGTTCTTGCGCACCGGGAGTCCCCGCAATCTTTCCTTGGTTTATGCGGCCGGACAGGGGGACGGCAAAGATCGCGGCATGAACCACCTCGGGTATGAAGGGTTGATCAAGCGGGTGGTCGGAGGACACTGGAACCTGGCGCCGAAGCTGGGGAAACTGGCGGTGGAAGAGAAAATCGAGGCCTACAATTTTCCCCAGGGTGTGGTCACCCATCTCTTTCGGGATATCGCGGCCGGCAAACCCGGGACCTTAACCCATGTCGGCTTGGAAACTTTTGTCGATCCCCGCCGGGGAGGCGGGAAGCTCAACCGGGTGACCCAGGAGGACCTGGTGGAGTTGATGACAGTGCGGGGGCGGGAGTATCTCCTCTATCACGCTTTCCCGATTGATGTGGCCCTCATACGCGGGACTTATGCCGATGAGGACGGGAACATCTCTTTTGCGCGCGAAGCTCTGACACTGGAGACGCTCTCGGCGGCTCAGGCGGCCCGCAACAGCGGCGGGCTGGTGATCGTGCAGGTGGAGCGGGTGGTACAGCGCGGCAGTCTCAACCCTCGAGAGGTGAAAATCCCCGGGATTTTGGTGGATGTGGTGGTTGTGGCCTCCCGGCCGGAGAACCACATGCAGTCTTTCGCCGAGCAGTACAACCCGGCTTATAGCGGAGAACTGCGTTTGCCCTTAAACCAGTTGAAAGCCATTCCCCTGGATGAACGCAAAGTGATCGCGCGCCGGGCTTTCCAGGAGATCTTTTCGGGTGCGATCGTCAATCTGGGGATCGGGATGCCGGAAGGGGTAGCCTCCGTGGCGGCGGAAGAAGGAAAACTCGAGGAGTTTGTCCTCACAGTGGAATCAGGGCCGATCGGCGGTGTACCGGCGGGGGGGATGAGTTTCGGGGCCAGTTTCAATCCGGAATGTGTGATTGACCAGCCGTACCAGTTCGATTTCTATGACGGGGGCGGACTGGACCTGACCGTACTGGGCATGGCCCAAATGGACCGGGAAGGAAATGTCAACGTCAGTCGTTTTGGGTCTCGGATTGCCGGCGCCGGCGGATTCATCAACATTTCGCAAAACGCCAAGAAAGTGGTTTTCTGTGGGACGTTCACGGCCAACGGCGGGCGGGTGCTGGTGGAAGACGGTCGGCTGCGCGTGCTGAAAGAAGGAGTGGTCAGGAAGCTCGTTGCGGACGTGGAACAGGTGACCTTCAGCGGTAATTACGCGCGCAAGCAGGGACAGAAGGTTTTTTTCGTGACAGAGCGCGCGGTTTTTGAACTGAGGGCCGAGGGGTTGGTTCTGATTGAGATCGCCCCGGGTCTGGATCTCGAAAAGGACATCCTGGGACAGATGGGCTTCCGGCCGATGATCGCGGAGGATTTGAAGGTTATGGACGAGAGGATCTTCAGGCTCGGGCCGATGGGGTGAAAGGGGATTAAGAAGGATATGAAGATTGGAAATAGGGTTGCTTTGATTACCGGCAGCGGTCAGGGTTTGGGCCGGGCGATAGCGTTAACGTTTGCCCGCGAAGGCGGAAAGATTGCGGTGAACGATATTCCTTTCAATGAGGCCAAGGCCCTGCAAACGGTGGCGGAAATCCGGCAGCTGGGTGCGGAGGCGGAGTTCTTTCCCGCGGACGTGAGCCGGGAAGCGGAAGTTGAGGCCATGGTGGCCGCGGTTCGGGCGCGTTTTGGTCGGATTGACATTCTCATTAACAACGCGGGGATCAACCGCGACGGTTTGCTGCACAAAGCGGAAAGCAAGAACTGGGAAGCGGTAGTCGCCGTCAATTTGACCGGGCCTTTTAACTGTACGAAAGCGGTCCTGCCGGGGATGAGAGAGCAGGGGTACGGGCGGATTGTGAATATGTCTTCCCTGACGGCGCGCATGGGCATCTTTGGCACCGGTTATTACGCGACGACCAAGGCGGGGCTGATCGGGCTGACCAAAGTAACGGCGGCCGAGAACGCCACGAAAGGGATTACCTGCAATGCCTTGGCGCCGGGTTATGTGAAGACCGACATGATGCTCAGGTATCCGGAGGAACAGCTTAAAGCTCTCATTAGCAAAATTCCGGCGGGGCGTCTGGCCGAGCCGGAAGAGATCGCGGAGGCAGCGCTCTTCTTTGCGGCCGACTCTTCAGCTTATGTGACCGGGGCGGTGCTCGATATTAACGGCGGGTTTCTGATTTAGGAGGTAAAAATGCGCGAACTAGTAATAGCCGGTGCGGTGCGCACGGCGGTAGGTTCTTTTCAAGGATCTTTGGGATCGGTCCCGGCGGTTGATCTCGGCGCTCTGGTAATCGCGGAAGCTCTTCGGCGGGCCGGGGTTAAGCCGGAGCAGGTCGATGAGGTGATCATGGGCAATGTGCTGCAGGCGGGTTTGGGGCAGAATCCTGCGCGCCAGGCGGCCGTCGAGGCCGGGTTACCCCTGGAAGTGCCGGCATTGACTATCAATAAGGTCTGCGGCTCGGGTCTGAAAACGGTGGTGTGTGCGGCTCAGGCGATCTTAGCCGGGGACGCGGATGTGATTGTGGCCGGGGGAATGGAAAATATGTCCGCTGCCCCTTACCTTCTGCCGCAGGCGCGTTCCGGCTACCGCATGGGTGATGGTTCCCTGGTGGACAGCATGATTCACGAAGGGCTTTGGGATGCCTTTTACGATGTGCATATGGGGATTACGGCCGAAAATATTGCCGAGCAGTTTGGCTTCTCCCGCCAGGACCAGGATGACTATGCCCTGTCCAGCCAGCAAAGGGCGGAGACAGCGATCAAAGCCGGCAAATTTGTCGACGAGATCGTGCCGGTAGCAGTGCCGCAGCGGAAAGGAGAGCCGCTGCTCGTCGCCCAGGATGAGTTTCCGCGCTTTGGCACGACAGCCCAGGCCTTGGCTAAGATACGGCCGGCTTTTAAGAAAGACGGCAGCGTGACGGCGGGAAATTCTTCCGGGATTAATGACGGAGCCGGGGCGGTCGTGGTGATGGCGAGAGAAAAGGCAGAGAGTCTGGGTATCAAGCCGCTGGTTCGCCTCGTCTCCTGGGCTTCGGCTGGTGTTGATCCGAGGATTATGGGGACCGGCCCGATTCCAGCCAGCCGCAGGGCGTTGGCGAAGGCGGGTTTACAGATAGAGGATATCGATCTGGTGGAGGCCAATGAGGCTTTTGCCTCCCAGACCTTGGCAGTGGCTCGGGAACTTAAACTGGATATGGCCAAAACCAATGTCAACGGCGGAGCCATCGCCTTGGGCCATCCGATCGGTGCCAGCGGTACCCGTATTCTGGTGACACTGTTGCATGAGATGGAAAAGAGGGAGGTGAAGCGCGGCTTGGCGACCCTCTGCATCGGCGGCGGACAGGGAATCGCTCTTGTGGTTGAGCGGCCGTAAGCAGCCGACGGTGGCGGTGTAACCAGTGTAACTGGTGTAACTGGTGTAACCGGAAAAAACTCGGCCGCACAGCCCCGGGGGTTCAGAGCGAGCCAGGCATTGCCTCGGCCGGCGCCTGCGAGGGCAGAGAGGGGTCAGAGAAGGGGCAGAGAAGGTTAAACAAGGGTCGGAGATGAGGTTAGAGAGAGGTCAAACAAGGGCCGGCAAGGGCCGGAGATGAGGTTGGGGAAGGTCAGACAGGGGTTGCAGAAGGGTTAGTGAAGGAGTTAATTTTTACGGAGGTGTTGCTTCATGGCGGTGCTGGGCATTTTGCTTAGCCTTGGACTCTTGATGTTTATGGCCTACAGGGGTTTTTCCGTGATATTTTTTGCCCCGGTGTTTGCACTTCTGGCGGCCATTTTCTCCGGCATGGCGATCATGCCCACATATACTCAGATCTTTTTGCCGAATTTAGCGGATTATATTAAAGTATACTTCCCATTCTTCCTGCTCGGAGCCGTCTTCGGCAAAACGATGGAAGAGTCGGGGGCGGCCAAGGCCATAGCCAAGGTGATTGTGCAAAAACTGGGCAAACGTCAGGCTATTCTGGCTGTGGTTCTGTCGGCGGCCATTCTGACCTATGGGGGAGTCAGCCTGTTCGTGGTGGCTTTTGCGGTCTATCCCTTTGCCGCCTCGATCTTTAAGGAAGCGGACATCCCCAAGCGCCTCATTCCCGCGAGCATCGCCCTGGGTGCGTTTACTTTTACCATGGATGCTCTGCCGGGAACTCCCCAGATCCAGAATTCGATTCCGATGCAGTTTTTCAATACGAACCTGTACGCCGCTCCTGTTTTCGGAACCCTGGGCGCCGTTATCATTCTGGTGGCGGGGATATTTTACCTGGAATGGCGGAAGCGTACGGCTCAGGCCAAAGGTGAAGGATACGGGACGAATCATAAACAGGAGCCGGAGATGGTTGAGGACACGAGCCTGCCCAACCCCTGGTTATCCGCCCTGCCCTTGATTGCTGTGCTGGCCATGACGCTGATTTTGCAGACGATGGTTTTCCCGCATTGGGATATTACTTCCTGGGTGACCAAAGCTCCTTACAGCATTCCTAAAGGCGGAGTCATTGGCGTCATGAACAACTGGGCTTTGATCATCGCCCTACTGGTCGGAATCATTCTGGCTATGGCTATTAATCCCCGCCGGATCAAGGGACACGTGGCCACGGCGATTAACGCCGGCGCGATTGGTTCCTTGTTGGCTGTCCTGAATACCGCTTCAGAAGTCGGATATGGCAACGTGATCAAGACTCTGCCGGGCTTTCAGACGATCGCTCACGCCCTGATGGGGATTAATCACGGCGGCAGCCCGCTGCTTTCGGAGGCGGTGACGGTCAATACTTTGGCGGGTGTGACGGGTTCGGCTTCGGGCGGCTTGAGCATTGCTTTGGCGACTTTTGGCAAAGAGTATTTAGCTTGGGCCCACCGGACAGGGATCAGCCCGGAACTGTTGCACAGAGTCGCAGCTATGGCTTCCGGCGGTTTTGATACCTTACCGCATAATGGAGCGGTTATAACACTTTTAGGGATTTCCGGCTTAACCCATAAACAATCTTATAAAGATATCTTTGCTATCACCCTTATGAAGGCGGGAACGGTCTTCCTGCTCATCGGTTTGCAAAGCATTCTCCATTTTGTTTAGAATCCCTCGGGCCCTGGGTCGCGGGTTGGCCTGATCGATGAGAGGGACAAACAGGTGGACTGGGTGCAGGCGGAAAAAGCAGGCGGAAAAAAGCAGGTGGAAAAAAGCAGGTGGAAAAAAGCAGGTGCAATAAGCGTCTGCTTTTTCTCCGCTTTGACTGACCGTTTTGACTGAACGTTTTAAGTGATCCCGCGTAACGGGTTTCCATCGGGTATTTCAACAGCTCAGCGCCGAACAGAAGTCGTATGGAGGCCGTATGGGGGAAGTAAAGCCATGGCTGGGTCCAAATTCGCGTACGAAGATGTTTTGCCAAGGGTTGTGATCTGTTATTATATGAAGAAAGGATGAGCGAGGGACGAGCAAAGAAGAGTTTCCCGACAGCGCTTTTAATAAAGGAAAGGTGGCTGGCTGCCATAAGACTTGGGATACTGGGCGCGGATGATACGCTGGAACTGATTGTATCGATAGCCAGGGAGTACAAAGAATTTGAGTTGGTGCCGATTTTCTACTTGAGGGAGGAGGAGATCATCGGCAAGCTGGAACCCCGTGTCAGCGAGGCGGACATGTGGCTTTTTTCCGGGCAGGTACCCTACGCTATCGCCAAGGCTTGGGGCGGGGTGACCAAGCCCATGTTTTATGTGACATACGAAGGATCCAGTCTTTATCGGACGCTGCTGCGGATAGCCCTGCAACGGCAGTGGAATCTGGAACGCCTCAGCTATGATACGTTTAGACCGAGCGTGCTGGAGCGGACTTTTGCCGAGGCCGGGATTCAGGCAAAACCTGCTCATGTTAAGTATTATCCGGGTATGATCTCGGTCAAGGAACTGAGTGACTATCATGAGGCGCTTTTCCGGGGCGGGCGGACTGAAGGTGCGGTCACTTGCCTGCGCTCGGCCTTTTTGGAACTTCAGCGCCGGGGGGTTCCGGTTTTTAGGGTTTTGCCAACCGCGGCTGCCGTGAAATCGGTGCTTAACCTTATTTTGCGGGCTAAGGAAGCCCTGCACTTTCGGGAAGCCCAAATCGCGGTTCAGATGATCGAGGTAGACACGTTTCTGGGGCTCGTCAAGAATAAGTTTGTCACAGATGAACTTTATAAGCTTGAACTGAAAGTGACGGAGAAACTTCTGCGTTATGCCAGGAAAGTCCATGGCTCGCTCAAACAAGCGGGGCCCGGGCGTTATGTGATATTTACGACCAGAAAACTTTTGGAGGAGATTACGGGGGACTTCCGTTTTGTTCCGGACCTCGAGGACCTAAAAATTGCCTTGGGCGCCATCACGTGCGGGATCGGGACGGGAACCAGTGCTTATGAGGCCGAAACCCATGCCGGCCAAGCTTTGCTGCACGCGCATGAGCAGGGGAAGGGAAGCTGGATGGCTTTCTTCGACAATAATACGATTGTCGGACCTTTGGGACATCCGGAGCAGGTTGCCTATTCCTGTGCCCCGGAGGCCTGGCAAAGGGCTAGCCATGACTCGGGCCTCAGTGTTGCCACTTTAAGCAAGCTGGATTCCGTTTTAAAAAGAATCGGGTGCAGGGAGATAGATGCCCATGACTTGGCCCAGCATCTGAGGGTTCAACCCCGCAGCGCGCGCCGGCTTTTGCAGGCCTTGGAGGCGGCAGGGTATGCTGAGGTGGTCGGCGAAAGCAACCCCAACCCGCGGGGCCGGCCGCGGCGAATCTATAGGGTGAACTTCGGCGGCGGTTCGGGTTGATGTCCGGGCAGCTTGGCGGTACCTTCGAGAATTAAGATGCTCGCTTATTTAAGCCCGACAGGGCTTTCTTTTTTTTCACTCTGATCTGTTCAAAGCGAACCCGCTATTATATAATAGCTGTAGGTATATAGGGACATGACCGTAAATAAGCCGTAAGACGAGCCTAGTGAACATGGAAAGGGGCGAAAGGGGTGAAACATTATAGTTTCCGGGCAGGAATTTCCGGCAAAAAGTCGTGTTCTCGCAACATCTGCCTTTTAGTTTCCGAAACTTCTGAAGAGTGAAAAGGGACTTCAAGGAAAAGATGGAAATGGAAGAGGAGTTTGAACAAACATAGAAGAGAAGTTCAAAGAAGAGATGGACAGGAGTTTAAAGAAGAGCTCAAAGAGGAGTCCAAAGAAGAGTGAAAAAGGAGTTCAAATAAGAGATGGAAGAGGAATTACTGCTGACCCTGGCAGACTCTGCGCTGGATCAGGTGATAGCTTGGAGGAGGTACCTGCATCAAAACCCGGAATTGTCTTACCGAGAGGTGAAAACCGCGCAGTTTCTCTACGAAACACTGTCGTCTTTCGGACATCTGGAAGTGAGCCGGCCGGCGAAAACCAGCGTCATGGCACGTCTGAAGGGTACAAGGCCGGGCAAAACGGTCGCCATCCGGGCGGATATTGACGCTTTGCCGATCCAAGAAGAGAACGATTTTCCCTACGTGTCCCGGAATCCAGGCGTGATGCATGCCTGTGGGCATGACACCCATACGGCCATGCTGCTGGGAACCGCCAAGATCCTGTCCGGCCTGCGGGAAGAGATTGCGGGAGAAGTGCGTTTCATCTTTCAGCATGCCGAGGAATTGTTTCCGCCCGGAGGAGCTGAGGAATTGGTGGAGGCCGGTGTGATGGACGGGGTGGACGCGATTATAGGCGGGCACATCTGGGCGCCGCTGGAAGCGGGTAAAGTGGGCTTGGCTTACGGTCCGATGATGGCTTCCCCGGACACGTTTACCATCGTGATTCACGGCAAGGGGGGACATGGAGCCATGCCCCAGCAGACGGTCGACGCCATCGTGATCGGGGCGGAGGTGGTCGTCAATCTGCAGCATATTGTGGCCCGCAATATTGATCCCTTGGACAGTGTGGTCGTTACGGTGGGCCAATTTCTCGGGGGAGTCAAGGAAAACATCATCTCGGGCGGCGCCAAGATCGAGGGTACGATCCGCACGTTGGATCCCAAGGTGCGGGAAGAAGTTCCGCGTTTGATGGAGCGGGTGGTCAAAGGCATCACGGAAGCGCATGGCGCGGCTTACGAGTTCAGTATTATCAAGGGGTACAGACCGGTGATCAACGATGAGCGCGTTGTCCGCGTCCTGGAAAAGAGCGTGCGCGTGGTTATGGGCGAGGAAGCGGTGGAGTATGTGCGGCCGAACATGGGAGGCGAAGACTTCTCCGCTTATTTGCAAAAGGCCCCGGGTGCCTTCTTCTTTCTCGGTGGCGGCAGCCAGGCTAAGGGATATATTTACCCGCATCATCACTCCCGTTTTATCATTGATGAAAGCGCTTTGGCCAACGGAATCAAGATTTTTCTCCATGCCACTTTCGCTTTGCTGAATTCTCCGCTTTGAGCGGGTCGGGGCTAAATTTCTGTACGGAGGGGGTCATTGGGAGAAAATAACGGTAGATTTTAGCGGGAGAAGAGCGTTCAAGCAGGAGATGGGCGTTGGGACTGGCGAAGAGCGTTCAGGCAGGAGAAGAGCGTTCGAAGAAGAGTGTGTAATATTTATGGGGCGAATCGAGAGAACATTAGAAGAGGAGGGTACAGGTATGAAAATGTTCCGCCTTCTGGCACTATTGCCTTTCCTGGCTATGCTAGTCGGGATACCATTTGTCAACCACGTCACACCCTATGTTTTAGGTCTTCCTTTCATCCTTTTTTGGATCGTCATGTGTGTAGTACTTACATCTGTCATTATGGGAATTATCTATAAACTCGATCCGATCAACAAGGGGGGTGAGGCAGAATGACTTTCGCGCTGTTGGAGATAGTCGCCTTTCTGCTCATCTCACTGTATTTGGGGATTCGGGCCAGACAAGGACGGAAAATGAGTCTGGAGCAATGGACCGTTGGGGGTCGCGGCTTTGGCAGTTTATTTGTGTTCTTGTTAATGGCCGGGGAAATCTATACGACGTTCACTTTTCTGGGCGGCAGCGGCTGGGCCTACGGCAAAGGCGGGCCGACGTTCTATATTCTGTGTTACGGAGCTCTGGCTTACATCATGTCTTATTGGATGTTGCCGGCGGTCTGGCGCTATGCGAAGAAGAACAACCTGATGTCCCAGTCGGATTTCTTTGTTCATAAGTACAATAGCCCCGTCCTGGGGCTGCTGGTCGCCGTGGTCGGGGTGATTGCCATGGTTCCTTATCTCGTCTTGCAGTTGAAGGGCTTGGGAAGCATTGTGTCCGAAGTTTCCTACGGTTCCATTTCCCCTACGGTTTCCGTTTGGATCGGCGTGATTGTCGTTACGATCTACGTGATGATCTCCGGCATCCACGGCTCGGCCTGGACCGCGGTGCTCAAAGACAGTATGATTCTGCTGATCGTGGTGTTCCTGGGTATCTACCTGCCTTTCCACTACTACGGGGGTTATCAGAACATGTTTTCCGCCATTGCCCAGGCAAAACCGGGCTTTCTCACCTTGCCTGCCAAGGGTTTGAGCGTATCCTGGTTCATATCCACGGTCGCGCTGACGGCCCTGGGCTTTTACATGTGGCCTCACTCTTTTGCCTCATCCTACGCGGCCAAGAACGAACGGGTCTTCCGCAAAAATGCTATCGTTCTGCCTCTCTATCAGCTGGTTTTGCTCTTCGTTTTTTTCGCCGGGTTCGCGGCTGTGCTGCAGATCCCTAAGCTGGCCAACGGGGATCTGTCGCTGCTCAGGCTGGCCAAGATGACCTTTGCCCCTTGGTTTGTCGGCTTGATCGGGGCGGCCGGGATACTGACAGCCTTGGTGCCCGGCTCCATGCTCCTGATGACTTCTTCCACAATCGTCGCCAAGAATATCTATCACGTGTTTGCTCCCTCGACTTCCGAAGAACAGGTGGCGAAAATTGCTCGCCTGCTAGTGCCGGTGGTGGCCTTGGTTGCCGTTTACTTCACTTTTAACAGCGGAGCCGCGATTGTGGTACTCCTCCTGGCAGGTTATAGTTTGGTCACTCAGATTTTTCCCGCCTTCATCTTCAGTCTCCTTAAGAACAATTTTGTAACGAAGTACGGAGCTTTTGCTGGGATCTTGGCCGGCGTCCTCACGGTGACCTACATCACGGTGACGAATTCCAGTGTGGGTTCGCTCTTCCCGGCCCTGCCCCAGGCTGTCAAAGACCTGAATGTGGGGATCGTCGCCATGATCGTCAATTTAGTGGTCTTAGCGGGGGTCAGTTTGCTGACGGGAGGGTTGGCGAGCAAGTCTGAAAGAGACCTGGGGCGTTACGGAGCGGCAAAATAGGCGGAGCCGCCTGCTGAGCCTAAGCCACTCCACACGGTTTTTTCCCCTAATATTCGACCTGATAGAAAAGCGACAGCAGCCCTCCCAACTTGACGACGGGGGTTACTGTCGCTCTCTTTGTCCACCTGAGGCCGCCTAAACTGCGGTTTCAAGCTTGATCAACCTCGGCACATCGTAGCAATGCCTTTGGCGTATATGTTATAATATCATGAGGACATATATATGGACAACTGCATCATGAACTCAAGCGAAGTCCGCGGAAGCAACCGGGAATCCTCTGACTTCAGTCAGGGGAGGGTCAAACCGAGTCACCGGGCTGTTCTGATAGACACGAATAAGTCAGCAACTATGGGGAAAGAGGTGAGCCGAATGGCAGCTAATTTTGATTCAAGTCTCGACGTCAATAAGGCCGACTTTAAACGGGATACCCGTTGGCTGGTCCGGGTCGGGGTCTCCCGGGCGCACGTGCATCTTACTCCCGAAGATATTGAGGCCCTCTTCGGCCCCGGACACACTCTGACTTTGCTCAGAGAGCTGGGGCAGGCCGGGGAATTTGCCGCCAAAGAGACGGTGAATGTGGTTGGGTCAAAAGGGGTTTTACAGCAGGTTCGGATCATTGGTCCGGCCAGAGCGAAGACTCAGGTGGAATTGGCCCGCACGGACACCTATGTTCTGGGCATTGACGCTCCCCTGCGGCATTCCGGAGATGTGGAAGGAACGCCGGGGGCAGTACTGATCGGCCCCAAGGGTGTGGTGGTGCTGAATCAGGGCTGTATTATTGCCAAGGCACATATTCATCTTCTCGCCAAAGAGGCGGAGAAACTGGAATTGGCGCAGGGGGACGAAGTGGTCGTCCTGATCAAAGGAGAGAAAAAAGTCTGCTACTATGATGTGAAAGTCAGGGTAGTGGAGAAAGGGATGACCGAGTTTCATATCGACACAGATGAAGCCAACGCGGCTTTTGTCGATACCGGTGATTTGGCCATGATTCGGCACAAGGAATTTGTCATCAAGGACAAGTGGGGGAACACCTTGGATGTCAGCCGCGAGAATGTGAAGTTCATCCAGGGGAAAAAGCCGGATGACCCGTATGTGCAGGAAGCGATTCACCTCTTACATACCGTATTCGAGTATCCCGAGTCGATCGGGCGGGATGTGGAGGAGAAGCTGCTGGCACCCGAAGGCATTGACCCGAATCGTTACTATCTTTTCACGGCGGTCGAAGGCGGGCGGGTCTTTGGAATCGCCAGTTTCTATTGGATGCCGAGGACCAAGATAGCCTACTTTGAACACCTGGGCATCATTCCGGAATATCAGGACCGGGGGATCGGAAGTTTCCTCTTCAATAAGGTGATTGCCATTTTGGAAAAGAATCACCCCGAAATCGAGGGAGTCCTCTTCGAAGTCCGTTTGAACAAAGAACACCTGGACGATCGCAAACATTTCTTCTTAAACCTGGGGGCAATTCCCGTGGACACTTCTTTTTACCCCTCGGACCAAATCAAGTTGGGTGAAAACATCCTCCTGATGTTCAAGCCGGAGACGGTGGAAGCGAGATTGAACACCGCCACTATGGAACTGGCTCTCCAGACGCTGAGCCGAATCCTTTAAGGCAGGCAGTTGGCGGGCACATGGTTTGCGACGACCCATTGCGGCAAGAAGTCTTCTAGGCTTCTTGCCTTTTTCGGTTGCGCTGGTTTGTCTTATACCTTGCTCCTCCATTAGAGGCGGCCGACGGCTAGAGGCGGCTAACGGCGTCGGCGTAAGGACTCCACTGCCCTGCCCATGACCCTTAGATTTGGCGCGTGCGGGCGACAAAATGGGACAAACCCTCTTGACAATAAGTAATAGCAGCTTCATAATCGTAATAAGAATAATTTCAATGTAGGGCGACGTTATTTCGACTTCCCGCTGTCTTCGGGAGACTTGGGAATCTTCGCGTTTCAACGCGGGGAGGAGGTCAAGATGCTCCGGTTAAGGCATTGTAAAGATTTCTTTAACCAAGAGGAGAAGAGCTTTAGAGAGAGAATACAACTAAGAGAATACAACTAAGAGAATACAACTAAGAGAATACAACTAAGAGAATACGGCTAAGAGAATATGATAAAGAGAATGGGATCAAGAGAATACGATTAAGAAAATGCGATAAAGAGAATGGGATTAAGAGAATGTGACTAACAGTGTGACGGCGTACGACATGTGGCGGTTAGTGGGTTACCGCGAAAGTCGGCGATTTCAGGTGCATACGGGGTGTAACAAGGATAACAAGGATAACAAGGATAACAAGGATAACAAGGATAACAAGGATAACAAGGTGTGCGCGGTTGACGGCACGGTGTCCATTCCCCGCGCAGGGGGCTCAAGAGCAGAGAGGTAGCAACGATGGAAAGCTCGGCGTTTTTAAGCCCGGAGGAGATTTACCTATTTAACCGGGGTGAACTCTATAAGAGCTATACCAAGTTCGGTGCGCATAGGCGCGAGCGGGAGGGGTGTGAAGGGACTCATTTTGCGCTCTGGGTTCCGGAGGTGGCGGGAGTCTCTGTCGTAGGGGACTTCAATGCCTGGGATGCCGCCCGGCACCCCCTGCGCCAGGCCGGTGAGACGGGGGTCTGGACCGCCTTTGTGCCGGGGAAGCTTGAGGGGCAGAGGTACAAGTACGCGATTCGGAGCCGGTCGGGAGAGATGTTTCTCAAATCCGATCCCTACGCTTTCTATAGTGAACTGAGGCCGCTGACGGCGTCGCTCGTCTATTCTCTGGAAGATTATCCCTGGCAGGACGGGGAGTGGCTTAAGGAGCGAGAAAAAGGCAGGCAGCAGGATAAACCGATTTCGATTTACGAAGTTCATCTCGGCTCCTGGCGGCGAAAGAAAGACGGGGGTTTCTATTCCTGGGAGGAATTCGCCGGGGAGCTTTTGCCTTATGTTCTCGACCTGGGTTACACGCACGTTGAGCTCATGCCCATTATGGAGCATCCCTATGACGGTTCTTGGGGTTATCAGGTGACGGGGTATTATTCCTGCACGAGCCGTTACGGGGATCCGAAAGGGTTTATGTCCTTCGTTGATCGTTGCCACCAAGCCGGGATCGGGGTCATTCTCGATTGGGTTCCGGGGCATTTTTGCAAAGATGCCCATGGCTTGGGCAGGCTGAACGGGACGGAGGTCTACGAAAAAGAGGAGCACGGTCAATGGGGAACGTACAATTTTAATTTTGCCAAGACTGAGGTGTGGAGCTTTCTCATTTCGAACGCCCTGTTTTGGCCGGAAAATTTCCATGTGGACGGCCTGCGCGTGGATGGGGTGAGCAGCATGCTCTATTTGGATTACGGCAAAGAGGGGCAGGCCTGGCAGCGCAATATTCATGGGGGCAGGGAGAACCTGGAGGCGGTCGCCTTTCTGCGCAAGCTCAATCAGGTCGTCTTTCGCGATTATCCGGGGGTGCTTATGATTGCGGAAGAAGCGACAGACTGGCCCCTCGTATCGGCCCCGACCTATGCCGGGGGCTTGGGCTTTAATTTTAAGTGGAACATGGGCTGGATGAATGACATATTAAAGTATATGCAACTGGGATTTGACGAACGCCAAAACCAACATACTCTTTTAACCTTTTCTCTGACCTATGCTTTCTCGGAGAACTTTATCCTGGCGCTTTCGCACGATGAGGTGGTGCACGGCAAGAAGTCGCTCATTGACAAGATGCCCGGGGACTACGGGCGGAAATTTGCCGGCTTGCGCAATTTGCAAACCTACCTGATCACACACCCGGGCAAGAAACTAATGTTCATGGGCGGGGAGTTTGCTCAGTTTATTGAGTGGCGCTATGCGGGGGAATTGGACTGGTTCCTTTTGGCCTATGACATGCACGCCAAGTATCGGGAGTTCGTCCGGAGCGTCAATGACCTCTATCGGCGGGAAAGGGCACTCTGGGAAAATGACTATGATTGGGCAGGTTTTCATTGGATCGACGCCGACAATCGCGGGCAAAGCATTCTGGTTTTCCGGCGCCTGGCCAGGGATCCCGCTAACTGCCTGGTCGTCGTCTGCAATTTTCGCCCCGTGTCCTACCCGGATTTTCGACTTGGGGTGCCTGAACGCAAGGTATACTCCGAAATCTTCAACTCCGATCGCGAGGCCTTTGGCGGCCTGAACATTATCAACCCGGCTCCGCTGGTCGCGGAGCGTGTTCCTTGGCATGGGCAGGCTTATTCTTTGAGAATTAATCTTCCCCCTTTGGCAACTGTTATATTGAAGCCGCAGTCCGCGTACAAATTGAGACGGGGGGTCTAGCATGTTCGCTGATAAAGAGAGTTTTAAGCAAGCTTACTTGACCAAAATCAGTGAGACGGAAGGAATCATTCTCGAGGAAAGCAGTCCCTGGGATAAATACAAGACTCTGGTCATTTTGCTCAAGGAGAAAATGGGTTCCTACCGGGCGTTGGCCCGGAACTGCCCGGCCCGGAGCAGAGAAGTGTACTACTTTTCCATGGAATTCCTGATCGGAAAACTGTTACACTATTATTTGGTGAATATGGGGATCGAGGAGATCGTACGGGAAGGTTTGCGGGATCTCAAGATTGACCTGGACGAGTTGCTGCGGCAGGAAGCGGATCCGGGTCTGGGAAACGGCGGGTTGGGAAGGCTGGCGGCATGTTTTCTGGATTCGATGGCTTTTTGGGGCATATCCGGGCACGGTAACGGCATAAGATTTAAGTATGGGCTGTTTGAACAGAAGATCAGAAACGGCTTCCAGACCGAGGTGGCGGACAACTGGCTGAAAAACGGCTATCCCTGGGAAACTCCTAAGCTCGACAAGAGCGTCGTGGTCAAGTTTAAAGGTAATGTGAGGGTGGAAAACGTCGAAGGCAAATGGATGTTTTACCATGAGAACTTTGAACCGGTGTTGGCCGTGCCCTATGACGTGCCGATCATGAGCTATGACAACTCCGTGAACATCAACAATCTGCGCTTGTGGAGCGCTGAGCCGCTCTCCAATGAGCTGGATCTGGATTCTTTTAACCGCGGCGATTTTGAGCAGGCTGTCAGTCTGAAATCCGAGGTGGAGGCGATATCCTATATTCTGTATCCGGATGACAGCAGCCGTTCGGGCCGGGAACTGAGGCTGAAACAAGAGTATTTTTTTGTCGCCGCGGGACTGGGTTCGATCATGAGGAGCTATAAGAAGCGCAGCCGTCCTTTGGCTGATTTTCCGCGCTGGGTGGCGGTACATATCAATGATACCCACCCTGTCCTTTGCATTCCCGAACTCATGCGCATCCTAATCGATGAAGAAGGTTTGGGTTGGGATGAGGCCTGGAACATCACCGTGAACAGCATGTCTTTTACGAACCATACGATTATGCCCGAGGCGATGGAGAGATGGCCCATCGATCTTTTCCGCGGCCTTCTGCCCCGCATCTATATGATCGTGGAGGAAATTGACCGCCGGTTTAAAAAGCGCACGGCCAAACTCTATCCCGAGGATGAGGACTTGATTCAGCGCACCCAAATCATTAAAGACGGCCAGATCCTAATGGCCCACCTGGCGGTGATCGGCTCCTCATCTGTGAACGGGGTGGCCGCCTTGCACACGGAGATCCTGAAAAATGAAGTTTTTAAGGATTACTACCGGATGCTTGGCTATAAGTTTAATAATAAGACCAACGGAGTGAACCACCGCCGCTTTCTCTTGGCGACCAATCCGGACTTGTCCGGGTTGATCACGGAGGCCATCGGCCCGGGATGGAAGAAAAACGCGGAGGAACTGCACAACCTGCTTTCCTTTCGGGATGACAAGAATTTCCTGGAAAGGTTGGCCCAAGTCAAGTATCTTAACAAGTGCCGCCTGGCCGAGCGGGTGCGGGAGACTCAGGGGATCGTGCTCGATCCGTCGTCCCTCTTTGATGTTCAGGTCAAACGGATGCACGCTTATAAACGGCAGTTGCTCAACCTCTTAAAGATCATGGAATTATACAACCGGGTTCTGATGGAGCCGGATGCGGTGGAGGGACCCCATACTTTCATTTTTGCCGGGAAAGCGGCGCCGGGCTATCATTATGCCAAGACCGTAATTAAACTCATCAACACCTTGGCGGCTAAAATTAACAAGGATGCCGGTGCCAAGGACAAACTGAAAGTCGTTTTTCTGGAAAACTTCAATGTCAGCCTCGGGGAGTTGATCTATCCGGCGGCCGATGTCAGCGAACAGATTTCTACGGCCAGCAAGGAAGCGTCGGGTACGGGAAATATGAAGTTCATGCTGAACGGGGCGGTCACGATCGGGACGCTGGACGGAGCCAATGTGGAGATTCATCAAGCCGTGGGTGACGACAATATGTTTATTTTTGGGCTTAGCGCTCAGGAGATTCTGGACTATATAGGAAAGGGGGGATATAAATCCCTAGACCAGTATTACGCCAGCCCCGATCTCAAAGTCTGTGTCGACCAGTTGGTCAACGGATTTTTTGAAACGGCCGGCGAAGAGTTCCGGGTAATTTTCGATTCGCTCCTGCTTTACAATGATGAGTTTTTTGTTCTCAAGGATTTCAATTCTTACCTGGAGGCTTATCAGAGGTTACAGAGGTGCTACGCGGATAAAGAACATTGGCGGAAGATGTCGCTGGTGAACATTGCCGAAGCCGGAGTTTTTTCCAGTGACCGGACGATTCTGGAATATGCGGAGCAGATCTGGAAAATTCCGCGTGTCTGCTGAACTGAGTGGGTAGGGTTTGTGAAAAGAAAGGGTAAAAAAGATGTACCAAGAATGCATTGCCATGCTGTTGGCGGGTGGAAGGGGCAGCCGGCTGGGTGCCCTCACCCGCAACATTGCTAAACCTGCGGTTTCATTTTGCGGTAAATACCGCATTATTGATTTTAGTTTGAGTAATTGTGCAAATTCAAACATAAATACTGTGGGGGTTCTCACGCAATATAAACCATTCTTGCTCAATATGTACATCGGAGTCGGTACGGCCTGGGATCTGGACAATCCCTACGGCGGCGTGCACATCCTGCCTCCTTACATGGGAGACAGCGAAGGGAACTGGTACAACGGGACGGCTAACGCCGTTTTTCAAAACCTCGATTTTATTGATTTCTATTCCCCCCAATGCGTGCTCATCATTTCGGGCGATCATATCTATAAAATGAATTACCTCTCCATGCTGGACTTTCACAAAGAGAAGGGGTCGGACATTACGATCGCGACGATTGAAGTTCCATGGGACGAGGTCTCCCGTTTCGGCACCGTGAGTGTCGACGGGGAGGGCCGGATTGCCAAATTCACCGAAAAGGTGGCCCGGCCGGAGACCAATCTGGCTTCGATGGGGATCTATATTTTTAACTGGCCGTTGCTGAGACAAGCTCTGCTGGCAGATGCTCACGATCTTCATTCCGACAATGATTTCGGCAAGAACGTACTTCCCAGGCAGATCGAGCTGGGCAAGAAAGTGTTTGCTTATAATTTTCAGGGGTATTGGCGCGATGTCGGCACGATCGAAAGCTATTACAATGCCAATATGGAGCTCATTAACGGCGAGAGCGGGCTCGATCTTTTCGATCCGGCCCAAAGGATCTATTCTAATGAAGATATTCTGCCTCCTCAGTATGTGGGACTTTCCGCGCGGATAGAGGACAGTCTGGTCAGCAATGGTTGTGTCGTGTTGGGCCAGGTGAGCCACTCCATTCTCGCACCCGGCGCTTACGTCGGGGAGGGAGCCGTAGTCTTGGATTCCATCCTGCTGCCGCACGCGCGGATCCATCGTCAGTCGGTGGTCAAAAAAGCGATCATCGGGGAAGGGGCGAAGATCCAAAGCCATTGCTCCGTCGGCTTGGAAGCGCCTTCCGCCGCACACCCGGGGGGTATCACCGTCATTGGGGACCACACCGTTTTGGAAAAGGGGTCGGTGGTCCCGGCGGGGGAAAACCTTTACGCGGCTCGTTAGGGTCGGAGCCTGTCTTGTCCGGGATTTGTCAAGAAAGCGGTTTGCAAAACTGTAAAGGCGAGGGGAGTGAAAAGCCTGGTTTCCGGGCAGTCCGGGATGGTCCGCCGGAGTCGCGAGAGGTATCGTCCGCGTCTGGGGTGACGGCAGGCGAACATCCGCACTTACGCCGCGAGAGGGGTCGTCCGCCCTCGGGGTGGCAAGAGGCGAGGGCTTCGCGCCGAGGAGTGCCGGGGTATCGTCTGTCTCGCGAGTGGTGAGAAGCGGGAGCCTGCGCTGAGGGGCGCGAGAGGGCCGTCCGCCCCCGGGGTGGTGAGAGGCGAGGATTTCGCGCCGGCGGTTAAGTCCTGTGGGGCTGCCTCCTGTTTAGTCGGCAGGGAAAAGACGTAAGGTTGCGGCTGTAGTGGCCGTTCCGCGTCATGGGAACCGGGGATGGTAGATGTCAAGTGTTATAGGTCTCTTGTTCGGGAATGATGGTTCCGATATTCTGCAAGGGTTGACTTTTCAGCGGTCAATGGCGGCCCTGCCTTTTGCCGGGCGCTACCGCTTGTTGGACTTCGCTCTCTCCAGCATGGTCAATTCCGGTCTGCGAACGATCGGTTTAGTGACTCCTCCCCACAATAGGGCGATGCTCGACCATTTGGGAGCGGGAAAAGATTGGTTTCTCGATCGCAAAGCCGGCGGTTTGTTTATCTTGCCCGGAGCAATGCCGGAGTTGCCGGACGGTGGCGGGAAATTCCGGCTGAAAGACCTGAAGCTCAATGTGGAGTATCTGCAAAAGGATTTTGCGGAAAACGTGATTGTCAGCGGGTGCAATCATATTTTCAATATGGATTACCGGGCAGCGCTGGCTTTTCACGAAAAGCAGCGGGCAGATATCACTGTGATTGTTAAGAAGGGCTCCGATATTTTTCAGAGGGGAGAAAGGGATCGCCTTCTGTTGGCACCTGACGGCGAGGTCCTCGCTTTGCGGGAGGAGGCTTCGTTGGGGGAGAACGCTTCTCTAAGGGAGGAGGCTTCGCAAAGGGAGTGGGCTTCGCAAGAAGAGGACGCTTCATTAGGGGAGAACGCCTTCCTGGGGCGGGGCGCTTCGCTAGAGGAGAACGCTTTCCTAAGGGAGTGGGTTTTGCAGGGAGAGGAGGCTTCCCTGGCACGGCCGAGCGGGACTTACTTCATCGACATGCTCATCATCCGGCGCCGGCTTCTCCTGGAAATGATTGCGGAGGAGGGGCCGGAAATCCCGGATTTGCTGACGGCTATTGAGATGGGGCTCGGCAGACTGAGGGTTTTCGCGTTTCCTTTTACAGGGTACTTTGGCACGATTAATTCCGTTGAGGATTACTTGGCACGAAGTATGGAACTACTAAACCCGGACGTCCGCAAAGAGGTCCTGACCGGTCAGAACCGGATTCACACCAAAATCGTGGACAATCCTCCCACCAAGCACGGGGCTCATGCCAAAGTCGCCAACTCCTTGATTTCCAGCGGATGCACCATTGAAGGAGAGGTGTACAATTCCATCCTCTCCCGGGGGGTCGTTGTTGAACCGGGAGCCGTTCTGAAAAACTGTGTCATTATGCAGAAATCCTCGATTGCTGCCGGGGTCCTTCTGGAGTATGTTATTCTCGACAAGTTTGTCAAGGTTCATGCGGGCAAGGTACTGAAAGGAAGCCGGAATGCTCCCTTCGTCGCGCTTAAAGGTTCATTGGTCTGAGGAGAAGAAAAGAGGGGTAGTATGAAGATCGTTTTTGCCATTGCGGAAGCAGACCCTTTTATCAAGACGGGCGGTTTAGGTGAGGTCGGAGGTTCCTTACCGGCAGCCCTGCAGGGACAAGGCGCGGACGTTTGTGTCATCATGCCGAAATACAGCGAGATCCCGGAGCATTTTCGCCGTCAGTTCAAACCGATCACGCACTTTCCGGTGTCCGTAGCCTGGCGGCGGCAGTATTGCGGCTTGGAGGAAATGAACTACCGCGGTGTCCGCTATTATTTTATCGACAATGAGTATTATTTTAAGCGGGCACGTATCTACGGCGAATATGATGAAGCCGAACGCTACGCTTTTTTCGACCGCGCGGTGTTGGAAAGTCTCTTGCATTTGCCCGAGTTTAAACCGGATATTATTCATTGTCACGATTGGCATACGGGACTCATTCCGCTCATGTTAAAGGAGTTTTACGGCAAGGAACCGCTGCATTATTCGGTCAAGACCGTGTTTACGATTCATAATCTTAAATATCAGGGAATTTTCCCCCGTGAAGTTTTGGGCGACGTGATGGGTTTGGACGAGAGGTATTTTAAGGCAGACGGGTTGGAATTCCATGGGGCGGTTAGTTTTATGAAAGCGGGTCTGCTTTACGCCGACAAGATAACAACCGTGAGCCCCACCTATGCCCAAGAAATACAGGATCCTTTCTATGGCGAGCGACTGGACGGGGTCTTGCGGCAAAGACGGGATGTGTTGACTGGTAGTCTGAACGGGATTGACTACGAGATCTACAATCCGGAAACAGACCCGTACCTGGCGGTCCCTTTCTCCGCTTCCCCCCGGGCCAAAGAAGAGAACAAGCAGGATTTGCTGCGCTTCCTGGGGCTCCCGGCGCACCGGGGCTGGCCGCTGCTGGGGATGGTCAGCCGCCTCGTGGATCAGAAAGGGCTGGATCTCCTGCTCCGAGTGCTGGGGGAAATCCTGCGGCTGGATGTGCAACTGGTGATTCTGGGCAGGGGAGAGCGCAAGTATGAAGAGGAACTTCAGGCCCAGGTCGGGAGATATCCGGAAAAGTTCGCCTTGCGCCGTGAGTTCAATGATCAATTGGCCCATAAAATTTTTGCCGGGAGTGACCTCCTGCTTATGCCTTCCCGTTTTGAACCCTGCGGCATTGCCCAAATGATGGCTATGCGCTATGGGACCCTGCCGGTCGTGCGGGAGACGGGGGGGCTGAAAGACACGGTCAGCTCTTACAATGAATTCACGGGCGAGGGTGATGGCTTTACCTTCGGCAACTACAATGCGCATGAATTCCTGTTCACGGTCGAACGGGCGGTGCGCCTCTATTATGAGAACAAGCCGGCTTGGAATCGCTTGAAAAAACAGGCCTTGAGGCGTGACTTCAGTTGGGACAAGTCTGCCAAAGCTTATGTCGAACTTTACCGGTCACTTGTACTCTGAGGGGAGAAAGCATGGAATTTGATGCCTATCATGACTCACACAATTCGTTTTACCGTGATCCCTTCGGAGCGGTGCCCTGCGGACGGCGAGTCCAGTTCCGCCTGAAGATACGTTCGGCTCTCCCAGTGGAAGTGTGTTATCTGCGCCTTTGGCTAGGGGAGAGAGAAGAACTGGTGCTCATGTCTGCCGCGGCCGAAGGGAAAGACGCGGCGGCTGAAGCGGCGGAAGATGCGGAAGAACGCGCGACCGCAGCGGAAGACGCGACGGCGGAAGCGGGAGAACGGACGACTGAGCCTGGAGAACGGGCAGATGAAGCCGGGGAACCTTGGGGTGTGTTTGAGACGGTATATCAAGCCCCGGAGGAACCGGGACTCCTCTGGTATTATTTCCGGGTTCGGGCCGGAGGCCGGGAATTTTATTACGGCAATAATGAGGACAAGCTGGGAGGAGAAGGAGCGCTGTGGGCGGGGGAACCGCCTTCCTACCAACTGACGGTCTACCGCCCTATGCGGATCCCGGAATGGTACACGCGGGGGATCATGTATCAGGTTTTTGTCGAACGTTTCCGCTGTGCCGAGGCTGAGGATCCGGGGGCCGCCGGCCTGAGGCCCGGGTTCCAAGCGGGAGGGCCGGTGTCGGGAGCGGAAAGGCCGGAGCCGGACACAGGGACGCGTGTGTCGGAAACAGGGGGTCAACTACCGGGACGACCGCAGCCAGCCGCCGCTGACCGGACGCCGGGCGACCCGGACCTGTCGGCAGGGGGGCAGGAGCCGGGCCTTGGGTTACAGGCGAGGAACCGGGCGGGCCGGCCGCGCCAAAATGCCCTCATGCATTTGGATTGGTATGACACCCCGATCTATGTCAAGGATGAGCGGGGCCGGGTGACCCACTGGGACTTTTTTGGCGGAAACTTGCAAGGGATTATCGCCAAGCTTCCCTATTTGCAAGAGCTCGGCGTCAGTATTCTCTACCTCAATCCCATTTTTGAGGCTGCCAGCAATCACAAATACGACACGGCGGATTATCACCGGATCGACCCGATGTACGGAGACGAAGGGGTGTTTGAGCGGCTGGTCCAAGAAACGAAGCGGCGCGGGATTGCGCTGGTTTTGGACGGGGTCTTCAGCCACACGGGAAGTGACAGCCTTTATTTTAACCGGGAAGGCACCTATTCCAGTTTGGGCGCTTGGCAATCGCCGGCTTCTCCTTATTTCGAGTGGTATCAATTTAAATCCGATAGGCGTGAATCCGGAGAGGGTAAGGCCGGAGGAACCAAAACCGGAGGAGGAACTAAACCCGGAGGAACTAAACCCGGAGGAACCAAGCCCGGCGGAACTAACCCCGGTGCACTCAAACCCGGCGAGCTTGAAGCCGGTGAATACGGCGGCCCCGCTTACAAATGCTGGTGGGATATTGATACTCTGCCGGAGGTGGACGAGCTGAATCCTTCTTGGCAAAAGTTTCTCCTTGATCCGGAGGACGGGGTCATTCAAAAATGGATGAAAAAAGGCATCGCCGGCTGGCGATTGGACGTGGCCGACGAACTCCCGGATGAATTCATCCGCAAACTGAGGGAGGCGGTGAAAAGCCTCAATTCCGAGGCCGTTCTCATCGGCGAAGTCTGGGAGGACGCTTCCAATAAACTCAGCTATGGCCAACTGCGCCGGTATTTTTGGGGTGTAGAGCTCGATGCGACAATGAACTATCCCTGGCGGGAGATTTTCCTGAGTTTTTTTCTGGGAGAGAGAGATGCGTCTCAGGTTTGCCGCCGGGTGATGAGCCTTTACGAGAACTATCCCTCGGAGAATTTCTTCGCTGCCATGAACCTGCTCGGCAGCCATGACCGAGTGCGCATCCTGACCCTCTTGGGAGAAGCCCCGCCCGAGGAGGGCCTCACGGATAAGGCAAAGCAAACCTTCAGGCCCTCTGCTGAGGCGCGTCAACTGGCGGTACGCCGTTTGAAACTGTTCAGTTTGATTCAGATGACCTTTCCGGGGGTGCCGTGCATCTATTATGGCGATGAGGCCGGTCTGCAAGGGTACAGCGATCCGTACAACCGGGGGACCTATCCTTGGGGACGGGAGGATGCGGAGATTTTAGAATGGTACAAGAAAGTTGCGCGCCTGCGCCGGGAATATGAGGTACTGCAAACGGGCGGTTTTCGAGTTTTCAGCCGCGGCCCGGACGTTTTCGTTTTGCAGCGTTTCAGGGAGGCGGAACAAATCACGGTTTTAGTCAACCGTCATACTTCGGAAGCAAGGGAGGCTGCTCTGCCGCCGGCCTTAGGCTCTGAGCGGGAGCGGAGTCCGTTGGTTCGGGATTTGCTCAGCGGGGAAATCCTGAGCCCACTGCCGAAGCGGGTCAGTGTAGGTCCGCTATCCGCGCGGGTCTTGGTCAGGGTCGACGCCAAGGAGGTCAACCACCCCATGCCTAGAGGGTCTTTAGGTGTCTAAAGTCGGAGACCTCTGCGCGAAGTCTTCGGTGATCAACCGTCCTTCACACGATGGAAAGAAAGGAATGATTTGAATGTCAGCCAATGTTAAAATCCTTGGTTTTACCGGCAGCCTGCGCCGTAAGTCGTACAATATGGCCGCTCTGCGGGCTGCGAAAGACCTCTTGCCTGAGGGCGCCAGTCTGGAAATTGCGGACCTTGCCCCGATCCCGTTCTTCAATGAGGATGTGGAAGCGGTGGGAGTTCCTGAGGAGGTGGTCCGGTTCAAACAGAAAATAGCCGCGGCGGACGCGCTCCTCATTGCCACTCCGGAGTACAACTATTCTATCCCGCCAGTTTTGAAAAATGCCCTGGATTGGGCTTCCCGGGGTACGGACCTCCCGCTCTACGGCAAACACTTGGCGATCCTCAGCGCCTCCACGGGGATGTTCGGCGGAGCGCGGGCCCAGTATCACTTGCGCCAGGTGTGCGTGGGACTCAATCTTCTGCCCCTGAACAAGCCGGAAGTATTTATTATGCGCGCCAATACGAAATTCGACGAGGTTGGGAACCTGACAGATGAATTCACCCGCCAAGCCATTTCCCGGTTGTTGCAGGCACTGGTTGATTCGTTACATCCGATCAAGCGGGGCGAAGACTGAGAGAGCTTGGGCGCCGCGCTCCCCCCTGAGGCTAAAGTAGGCTGAAGTAAGTAGACATGGGATAAGAGAGGCTGAAGCAGGCTGAAGCACGCTAAAGTGGGCTGAAGTGAGCGGAAGCAAGCTAAAGTCGGCTGAAGCCGGGGGTTGCCGCGCGGCGACCTGTGGCATATTTGGTTTTCTGTGCGGGAGCGGCTGGGCTAAAACGGTATTTTTTGCTGCGAAAAGGTGTTTTGAAAGATCCAAGGTGCCAGATTCTGTACGTCTTGGCCGGACGCAGCATACTTTTCACTCAAAAACGCGGCTAGACCTTGAGTAATCGGCAAATAGTAGGCAAAGCCTGCCAGCTGTTTGTTATTTTGCTCCTCATACGCGAAAGTAATAAGCTGCGAATTGACAGTTACCATTTTTACCGGTAAATCCTGAAAATACGGGCCGGGAGGCCCCCCATAGTCCACGGCATCTTTGCGCGCGGACGTGAAATACATGGCGGCCGAGTCAACCGCACAGCCCTGGCACGCTCCCGCGGACGATAGGTAGAGTTCGGCTCCGTCCTGATTTTTCAAAGATACTTTGTAGGACCCATCTTGACCGACATCGGCTTTCCCTTTCATACCGTTGGGTGCCACAATATAAAAGGAACGAATGTGGCCCAGGGGAAAGTAGTAGGCAGTTAATTTTGAGGCAAGACTTGGCGGAAGTGACATTTTCACTTCTGAGGGTAACGAAGGAACTTTTGGAGCTGTAGAAGAGTAGGTGGGGTGAAGGATAGAAACGGGTATCGCTGTCTGATATTTTTGGTGTTCGATGGTGGGAACCGGGGCGGGTGCCACCGGGTTGCCCCCTGTTAACGTTTCGCCTGCTGATAAACCATGGCTGCCGGAACCGCTGTCGGAGGCGGTCGTTTTTTTCTGATGGGTTCCGCTAGAACTTGCACCCGGTGTTGAATGGCCGGTGTTCGGCGTTGGATTTGGCGCTCCCCGGCCACAGGCACTCACGCCGAGGAGAAGGACTGCGGCTATCACAGCGGTTGGCAGAATGCGGGGGGATTTCATGTCGAACCTCCATTTGCTTAAGTTCGGGTTTCTTGTCGCTTAATTATCAAGGTTGATCATGAAGTTAGCTATCAAGTTAGTTATCAAGTTAATCATGTATCTGCGTACAGTTTAACACAGAATATTCCGAAACGTAAAGCAGATTCGAGTGGGCGATTTTAGAAAACCTGCCCGACGACGTTTTGCGGCGGAAGCAAGCAAAGAAGCAAAGAAGCAAAGAAGCGAGTGATAGGAGTAGAGACCCTTGACAAAAGGGTCAATCAGGGTTACAGTACATTATAGCACTAATGCACTAGAGTCCTGAGACGCGGCACATCCGCCGGGGTCCGGAGGTGGCTTCTTTGATTTTGAATCCTGCGAGTATGAAACCCATCTATGTCCAAATCTCCGAATGGCTGGAGGCAGAGATCCTCAACGGACATCTCCCGGGGGATGAGCGTGTTTATTCCCAGTATCAACTCGCGGAGATGTTCAATGTCAATCCGGCGACCGCCGCTAAAGGGCTGAATTTGCTGGCGGATGAAGAGATTGTCTACAAACAGCGGGGGCTTGGGATGTATGTCGCCCCTGAGGCCCAAGACAGGATTTTGGCCAAGCGCAAGGAACGGTTCGTGAACGGGTTGCTGCGGGAAGTTGTCTCGGAGGCCGGACGTTTAGGCATAGGAAAGGAAGAACTCATAAGCTTGATCAGGGAGATCGCAAGAGAGGGTTCGGGAGAGAGGACCCGGGAGGAAGAAAGGGGAAAGGAAAAAGGCACAGAATAAGGAAGAAGGCAAAGAATAAGGAAGAAGGCACAGAAAAGGAAAAAGGATCGGAAAAGAACAAGGGCTCAGAAAGGGAGAGAGGAGCGGAAAATGAGTGAGGATCGAGAAGGGGAAAAGGATCAGGACGAGAGAGAGAGGATCGGGGAGAGAGGATCAGGACGAGCGAAAGGATCAGGAAGAGAGGCTCAGGACGAGAGAGAGGATCAGGAAGGAACATAGGCTATCATGACGACCGCGAAAGACGTGCTTATCCTTGCGAGAAAGAGAGTTTGAAAAAGGAAGAAGGGATGAGAACCGATGATAGTCGTGGAAGCCAAGAAGCTGGGCAAAAACTATGGGCGAGTCAAAGGCGGGGTTCAGGCGATCCGGGGGCTGTCCTTTATCATGGAAGAAAACAAAATCATAGGTTTGATTGGCCGCAATGGGGCGGGCAAGACAACTTTGCTCAAAATGATCGCCGGTTATCTGCGCCCGACCGGGGGGATGCTGCGGGTTTTTGAGCGCGAACCCTTTAATGACCTGACCGTTTCGGCCAAGACGCTTTTTGTGGACGACAGCATGACATTTCCGCTTTCCTTCACTTTGGCGGATATTCTGCGGGAGGCCGCCCGCTTTTTCCCGGGTTTCGACGCCAAACTGGCGGAAGCACTGGCGGAGTACTTTTCTTTGAACTTGAAGAAGAGCCATCACCACCTTTCCAAGGGAACGAAGAGCACGTTCAACGCGATCATCGGGATTGCCTCTCACTGTCCGCTGACGCTTTTCGATGAGCCGACCAGCGGTATGGATTCGTCTGTGCGCAAAGATTTCTACCGGGCCCTGCTCAAAGACTACATCCAGCACCCGCGCACGATTATCCTCTCCAGCCATCTTCTGAGCGAGGTGGAGGAATTGCTGGAGGATATCCTCCTCATTCATGCCGGAGCCGAGTGCCTGCATCTGCCGGTTGCGGATTTGAAAGAGTATGCCATTGGCCTCAGAGGCCCGGCCCGGAACGTAGGGGAACTGGCTCAAGGCCGGGAAATCCTGCACAGGGAGGAATTCGGGCAAGGGAACATCTATCTGGTCGTGAAAAAGAATTTTTCCCCGGAACGCTTGGAGGAAGCGAGAACGCGTGGGGTTGAAACGGTCCCGATCGCTACCGACGACCTGTGCAACTACCTTACCGGGAGCAAAGGGGGGATTGACGATGTTTTCCGCAGAAACTGACCTATGGGCCGTCGCTGCCAAGCAATACCTTTATAAGCTCAAATCCCACTCGGGCTTCGCCTTGGGCTTTGTCGCCACTCAGATCATCGCTTTATTCTCGGGAGGGATCGGAGGCTTTAGTTCCTCAGGGAGCAACGTCATGGTTACGGTCACGCGCTATACTTCCGCTGTGCCCTTCATTTACACCTCCATCTGGATATTTGTCCTGGCTCTGACTCTGACCGGCCGGAGCGACGAAAAAAAGGATTTCAGTCTGGTGGCCAATCGAACATCCAATCATTTGGCTAATATTGGAGTATTGCTGAGTGCCTGGCTCTACGGAGGGGTGGGCACCACGCTTCTCATGGGGTTGCAGAGATGGTATCTCTACTTCAGCTCGGAGCAAGGGGAAGTCATAGCCAATGGGTTTTATCTGACAGGAAGAAGTTTAGCCCTGGCCTTGGCCGCGATCCTTCTCTACCTGCTTTTGCTCACGGCTGCCAGTTATCTCATCGGAGTTCTGATTAGGATCAGCTACCTTTTCACCGTGCTCCTGCCGGCTGTCTTATTCGCTTGGGCCCGGCTGAACGGAAACGCCCTGCAACGGATTGGAACGTTCTTCCTGAGAGAACCCTCCCTATCTCTGTTCGCCCTCAAGGTTCTGACGGCAGCCCTGGTGTTGTTTGGCTTTAGTGTGCTTATTTCCAGCCGCTTGGAGGTGAATGGATAAATGGTGAGCCTTATTCTTCTCGTGCTGATCATCTTTCTGGTTTTACTGAGTGCGAAGGCGGCCATTTTCAGGGTGAAGTTGACATCGTGGAAGACCGGCGCGGTGCTCGCGGGGGTATATCTGGTTATTTTGCTCCTTTCGGTTCTCTTTTTACCTTTGCTCCCGTCGGGAAAGTTGGCTGAGCCGGCAGTACACAGCGCCCAACTCACAAGCTCTCCGGATCCCAAGGTGCTTTTCCGGTTGGCCGCAGAGGAAAGTCCGGGTCTGGGAACGAAGGCCTATCCCGCTGGGATTTATCAAAACAGCGGACAGGAGTTTACTCTGGAAGGCGCTACTTTGCACTTGAAAATCCCGAATAACGGCAACTACATTGTTTTGGTTGAGAAAAGTGACAAGCTGGCCGGGAAAATCAAAGCGGCCACTTTCGTCTCGACTTACGAGAGCGCCGGAATTGATTTCACAGCGCGAATCGCTCCTCCTTTCATCTCCCTGCAAAACAACACCTTGACGGTTGAGCCGGGCCTGCCGCAGAGATTCACTTTCAAGGTGGCGGAAAATTCCCCGTTTGGAAGTCAATTTAAAGGGGGGAAGACGGGTAGGGCGATGGAAGAATTAGGGTATTCGAACTTCTCCAGCACGATGGGGTGGCAAGCGATTTGTCTGGTTGTGCCCAAGGATCTCAAAATCGATAAGGGAAACTCCTTTGTAATCGTACAATAGCCCATGGCAACTCCTGCCGTCAGGGTGAGGCAGGTATGCAAGAAGACGAAACCCCAGAAGTCAGCAGTTTGAAAGCGCGTTTGTTAATGTTCTTCCAAAGAGTCGAACAAAGGTAAAGAGAAACGGTCTCCAGCGTAAAATCGTAAGGAGACCGTTTCTTAGTAGGAAAAGAAACAGGAATATAGTATAATGTGGACAAGTACAGCGAAATAGGGCGCTGGGTGGGTGGCCAAGATCTCCCCAAAAGGGGGTGAGGCCGGATGGACAAGTACCAAAGAGGATTAGGGTTTGCCATTTCTATGGCAACGTTAGTTGCCGCGGTGCTGAAATTCGTCCTTGAGATACTGAAAAAGTAACCCCACCCTCACACGGAAAAGGTTACTTTTTCAGAGTCACTTTTTCTCGTCCTATCCCATTGTGGCCGCACACCTGCGGGTCGTTGTACCGGGGGACGGGAGATATTTACCGTATCTCACGTTCCCTTTATTTGTATTATACCGCAGAATGGGGCAGGTATGCAAGAAGACGAAGCCATGGAGCAGTGGCAATTTTAAAGCGCAGTGACTGTTCAGGCATGGATCCCCATGGCTTCCTGCTATGGTCATAAGGCCAATTAAGACAAATTGCGATTGTCACTCGATGGCAATTGTGATATGGTATATATTAGGAAGTCTACATGGCGGAGGCGTTGAGCGTGGATATCTCCCCATATGTCGCCGGAAATCGAGCAAAAATTGAAGCGGAGGAACAACACCGATTAAATCACTATGCGGAAGCCCGCGAAAAGGCGAAGAAGGTTGCTTTGGCGCTAAGCAGCGCATTTCCCGGCGTGGAAATTTACTTATTCGGTTCGCTCACCACCGATTTGTTTGAAGAGGAGTCAGATATTGATATTGCCGTAAAAGGCCCTCATTCAGGGATGTCTTGTGTCGCACTGAGCAAAAGAGTACCAATCGCAGACGGTATGCCAGAGGGTGTCCCGTCTGGTCTGGGGAAATTTTCAAAGTAATCTCGTTCAACAGAAGCTGAACATCGAGTCTTCGGTGGGGGAGTCTATCCCCTAATTTTCTTTGGCCCTTTGCCGCAGGTGCTCAAAAATGGCGGCAAAAGCCGAGGGCAGAGGATATTCGTCAAGAACCTCGGGGACCACCCAGGAACCGGTAGGGCTAGGGAGTGATTTTGGCGTCGGCGAAGGGGGTGGAGTTTCACGGAGCAGGAAAGGCGAGGAGGAAAAACCCGGCCGCGTGGGAAGGGAAGGTTTTCGGTGTGAGAGGGTGGAACTCCCCACGGGCGAACGGAGGCACGGGTCCCGAAACGGACCGGCGGATGCCCCGGGGAGGTGGAGTGCGAGGGGTTCGCCGGATGCGCTTCCGACGTTGACGATGACCCAATAGAGTTCCCAGCGCAGGTGGCTGAAGGTGTGGCCGGCCGGACCGTAAAGCGGGAAGTCCCCTTGGAAGAAACGCTCGGCCGCGCGGTCGAAGGTTCGCTCGGCAACGGCTTCCCGATAGAAGGCCAGCCACTCGGCCTGGGTAAAGACCAGATGCCCATGGGTGAGGGCATCCGGGTTCGGCGCCGGCAGCGAGGGACCGTCGCCCGGTCTTCCCGGCGGGTTCGATGTGGCGGCAGA
The DNA here is from genome assembly GCA_001029295.1 of Peptococcaceae bacterium CEB3. Classification (GTDB taxonomy): domain Bacteria; phylum Bacillota; class Desulfitobacteriia; order Desulfitobacteriales; family Desulfitobacteriaceae; genus Acididesulfobacillus. The sequence goes on from LDXJ01000057.1 coordinate 68,899, forward strand.
GCCGGTCGGGAGCCGGCGGGCGGAACGAGACCCGGAAGAAATAGGGAGAAAGGCGGAGGGAACACCGGAGAAGGGGAGTTCCAAGCCGGGAAATTCCCAGAGATCGGCCAAGAGGCCGCCAGTGGGACGCTTTTGCAAGTACATAGCTCCGTCGTGGAGAAGGACGAAGGTAAGCCGGAGCATTGTCTCCGGTCTCTTGGTCTTGGGCGTATGTACGGGGTAAGCCAAATTGCCTGAAGCGAAGGCCTGGCAAAAGGAGGCGAGCGGACAATCCGGGCAATGGGGAGTGCCCGGGAGGCAAACGGTGGCCCCGAGTTCCATCAAGGCTTGATTGAAATCACCCGGGCGGGTGGCGGGCTGCCAGTTCCCGAGCTGCTCGCGAAAACGGCGTAAGGTTGCGGCTTTGGTGACGGGATCCGGCCAGGCCAAAAGGCGGGCCATGACCCTGCGCACGTTTCCGTCCAACGCCGGAACCTTTTGCCCAAAAGCGATGCTGGCGATAGCCCCGGCCGTGTATTCCCCCACTCCGGGAATCTGCAGCAAGGTATCATAATCTGGGGGGATCCGGCCGTCCCGGACGGAGAGAACATGACGTGCTCCCTCCCACAAATGCCGAGCTCTGGCATAATAACCGAGTCCGCGCCAAGCAGCGAGGACGTCGTTCAAATCCGCGCGGGCCAAATCTTCCAGGGTAGGAAAGCGCCGCAAGAATTCCTTATAATAAGGAAGGACGGTTTTGACCTGGGTCTGTTGGAGCATAACTTCAGAGACCCAGATGCAGTAGGGGTCCGCGGTCCGGCGCCAGGGCAGGTCACGCTTTTCGACTGTGAACCAGGCCAGGAGCCGGTCGGCAAACGAACCATCTGCTATCTCTTTTTCCACTTTCTCGTTCACCTTCCTGTCATTGCATCTTTGGCGGGGCATTGCCGTTTGCGAGGACCGCAAGACGCTCGTCTACAATCGTTTTAGACAAAGAAAAAAGGCCTATTCTGGGAGAACGTTTGAAAAGACCTTTAGCGTGAAAAGACCTTTGGCAATAAGTTACACAGTTGGCGGTTCGCGTCGCTGTATTCTGAGTGCGGGATAACCTTTTCGGCAATATTAAGTATACTGCCAAGAATGACGGATAGGCAACACGCACGCGCTGCTCTCAGTGAGAGCAGACAAGAAAGCGCGAAAGCGTTCCGGACAGAAAACATTTTTCCTAAAAACACTTGACCCTTACCTTGGGTAAGCCTTTATTATTCTTTTGAGGTGAGAAATAATGCTATACTCGGTGAATGAGGTTTCAAAGCTAACGGGAGTAACCGTAAAAGCCCTGTATCATTATCACAAAATCGGGCTATTGGAGCCTTATAAGATTAGCGATGCAGGCTACCGTCTCTATAGCATGAATGAATTGGAACGGTTGCAAGAAATTCTATTCTACCGTGAGCTTGATTTCTCCCTCAAAGACATTAAAAAGGCACTTGAGGACGAATCGGGCCGTCTATTGTGTTTAACAAATCAGCATGAGCTGTTGGTAGCGCGCAAACAGCGACTTTGCTGCATGTTAAAAACTCTGGAAGAATCGATAAGCCTCGCCAAGAAAGGAGAAAGCATGGATAAAGACACTATGTTTAGAGGCCTTAACCGGGAGGAGTGGGAAAATGCACTCTCGGAGCAAAACGACTATCTCAAAAATCAATACGGGGTCGATTTATTGGCTAAGGAGGAGATTCCGGTTGACGATCTGAACATCAAGGCAAAGGAGGCTCAGGGCTTCCTGCAGAGTATGTCGGATGCATTAAGGAACCATTGGGCAGTGACAGACAGGAGATTGCACACCCTGGTTGACGAGCATCTAAAGTTTCTCAATAGTCATGGGACTCCTGTTACCGCAAAATCATTGGTCGCTCAGACGAGATTTTTTTGTCATGACGAGTTTCATAGAAATATGCTTGAAAACCACCAACTCGGACTTTGTTACTATCTGTGTATTGCGGCGGAAGAGTTCGCTGCTTCGGAATAGCCTTTCTCCAGCACCGCTTTCAAATGGACTGGTACTAACCGGCTATCCCACTCACTTAATATGACCTGCGACTCATCCCCCGTCCTCTCCTGGCGGGGGGTGAGTCGTCATTAGAGTCGCCTGACCCGACGGTAACAAACCTTCTGCGTGTTATTCAAGGATCTCCACATAGCCTTTCGTTCCGTTGACCCGTATCCTCTGCCCGTCTTTAATGAGCCGTGTCGCGTCTTCCACGCTCACGACAGCGGGCAGACCGTACTCCCTGGCGACGACCGCGCCGTGGGTCATCATTCCGCTGCTTTCTTTTGCTTGAGTTGAAGCAAACGCTTTTTTGCAGCCTCGGCTCGTCTGTTTGTGTTTTCTATTAGCTCAGCATGTGATAGGTTTTTGGTTTTTTCGTAATTGTCACGCCGGATTTTATGGATATCTTCGACGGAAAAATGCTCGCTAGTCATCAGTTTCATCTCCTTCTAAGAGCATCGACGGTGGCAAAATAGGAGTGTCCAATACCGCACTGCGACTCGGTAATCAAGCGATTCCGGCTCGGAAGGACCGTAAGGAGGAAAGCTGCCCCATACTTCCGCTTAAGCCGGAGTATGGGGTAAGTTAGACTTAACCAGAGGGGTCTTGCCGGACGCGGCCTGCGGAATGGAGGGCACTCGTTGAACCTCAACCTTTGGCATGACCGCACCTTGTTTTGTCAGCGCCTTTTTGACAGCTGCCAAGAGCTCGTCTTCATTCAAAGCATCGTGAACGCCGCTCAAAAGCAGATGCAAACCATCGGCTTCTTGGACTACCTGGTACGCATTTACCGGCAGCGTATCCATGATATTCTCAAAGACTATCGGATGGACCTTCACGCTTCCGCCGGTCACGGTGGGAAAGGTCAGAATTTCCCGAACCCGTCCCTGAATGTCCTTAACCAGCCGGAAGGGACGTCCGCAAGGGCAGTGTACGGACGAGAGGCGTAGGCTGTCATCGAGTTCGTAGCGAATCAGTGGCTGCGCGCGTTTCCAAAGGACAGTGACGAGGAGCTTCTCCCCGTAATCACCAGCCGGCACGGGGCGGTTGTTCCTGTCAACCACCTCGATGATCGCGAGGTCTTCCTGCAAATGCATCCCGCGGTGTTCTTTACATTCAGCGCCGATTCCGCCGCAGTCGGTTGTCCCGTACATGTCGAAAAGCACATTGCCCCAGGCTTGGACGGCTCGACGCCGTGTTTCGGGGGTTAAGACCTCAGAACCGCTGATGACGGTACTTGGCGCTATTTGGAGGCGGCCGGAGAGCTGCTCATAAGCCAAGATACGTATGATCGAAGCATAGCCAAGGAGCAATTGCGGTTGCCAGGAATTCAATTTCTCCACCATGCTTTGTATCGGTTCGGCAGCTGTCAGCAACAAAATCGGTACCCCCATATTTCCCATGCTGGATGCCCCTCCGCTGGACATATGGCTGGGGTTTGTGGACGTGATCTGGGCCATTTTAACAGGGTGATTAGGGTCCATTTTGACGCCGGCTTCCTCAAATCCGCGGAAAGAAGAGGCTAAGGCGGTCAGCCATTCTTCAGAATCCATGAGAAATAATCCGGGATTGCCGGTGCTGCCTGAAGTGCTATGAACCACGTAACGATCGAGGTAAAGCTCATCTCCTTGATTGTTGGCGGCGAATGTCCTGACATCCCTGAGATGAATAGCCCGATCCGTAACCAAATCGTCAAAGTGGTCCATCAGGGTTGACTTTGTCAGTACCGGAAGGTCTTCTAATGGAGCATCGAAGAGCCCCTTATGAAATTCCCGGTAAAAAGGCGAATGAGCATAGGTATACTCGCGAAGACGTTGCAATTCCTGTACCTGGTAGGCTTGAAGCTGTTGGCGGCTTACGTGTTCTTGTTTGCGTAAAGTCTCGTACTTAGACAGTAAATTCTTCATCATTGGGGTATCCATGGTATCCCTCCTCACAAGATTGTTGGGTCGTCTCTTCGTCTACTCCGGTGTGGTTATCATCCCCGCCACGATGAAATTCACAAGATGCTCCCGAGCTTGCGCCAAGGACTCGCTTGCGGCAGGATCCTCATCCGGGAGCAGCATCTGATACAAGGGAAGGTAGGCCAGATAGACGTGGCATATCTGCATAACTAAGGAAAATTGAATCTTGGGAGCATAGTTGGAACGAAGCAGGCCGGTTTTCCATGCCCTGTGAAAGAATGCCTCGAATCGCTCACTATTCTCGGTTGGGAATTGGGAGGCTGTTTTCGCCAGCATCTCCCAGCCCCCAGCCATTTCCCAGGTCAAAATGCGCACCAGGAGCGGATGTTCGAGCAAGTAGTCAAAAAAGGTCACAACCATCGTTTTGAGAAAGCCCCTAAAATGATCGGCATCTGAAGCCACAGCTTCATCCGCAAACAAGGGAGTGAATGCATGCGCCAATAGTTCGCTCACTTCAGAGTCGGAGCGCTTCAGTACTTCGCCGTAAAGGCCGAGCTTATCGCCAAAGTACCTGAAGATCAGGCCGGTATTGTAGCCCGAGGTTTTGGCGATGGTCTCAATTCGCGCGCCGGCAAATCCGTTGTGGGCAAAAACCTCTTCAGCCGCGTCCAAAATGGCTGCCCGTGACTTTTGCGAATCCCGGGCTCTTTTTTCGGAAAATCTTGCCTCCATGGTCTCTTTCCACCAAGCCTTCACATAAGTAACTGGTTACTTACATTATACCCCGTTGTGACATACTGTCAAGAAGAAAGCCTCAATTATCCTTTCGGGCTATTTGCCGAGCCACGGAGCGCATTGTTCGCCTTCACGCCTTGGCGGGGATGACGGGCAGGCCGACGGTGGTGGGGTATACGGAAAACGACATCAAGCTCTGGTCGGGGATTGATCCTCATTCAGCCGGAAGGGACGTCCGCAAGGGCACTGCTGAATGGGATAGAAACCTGGCTGAGCGAACTCGGGCCCGGGGGCCCGGCCCGCCCGACCGAACGATTCACCAAATATAAGGTATAAGGCGGTAACGGACTGTCTCCGTGTATTTTGCGTAACCAGGCAGGCCATCCTTCAAGAGCCTTTCCTCGTCATGGATCATCCGGACCATGGCGGGAATCATCAAGGCGAAGAGTATCAATCCCCACCATGAGCCGAGCGCCAGAGGTATGCCGAGGACCAGCACCAGGTCACCGACATAGCTGGGATGCCGTACAACCGCATAAGGCCCGGTTGTCATAAAGATCAATACTCCAAGCGCGGCCGCGCCGAGAAAGAACTTCATAAATATCGAAAAGATGAGGCTCGTCATGCCCTTGCTTTTTGCCAGTGGTTTGGATCGTTGTTCCATACGGCAGCGGTTCCTCCATTTCCTTCCGATTTTATAAACCGACGACTACTCCAGGATCTCCACATAGCCTTTCGTTCCGTTGACCCGAATCCTCTGCCCGTCTTTAATGAGACTTGTCACGTTTTCCACGCTCACGACAGCGGGCAGACCGTACTCCCTGGCGACGACCGCGCCGTGGGTCATCATTCCGCCGACCTCGGAAACCAGGCCTTTGATCGAAACGAACAGTGGCGTCCAGCTGGGATCCGTAAAGGCGGTGACCAGAATGTCGCCCTCTTCAATTTGGGCCTCCTCCAGCTTCAAGATGATCCGCGCCCGTCCCTCGATAACGCCCGTGGAAACAGGGACCCCTATTAAAGCACCCTTCGGGATATCGCCAGTGTCGTACTCGCCGGTGATGATCTCGCCGTCGGAGGTCATGACGCGGGGCGGAGTCAATTTCTCAAAGATCTCGCAGTCCGCCTTCCGTCTCGTGATGATGTCGTAGTCCAGCTGGTTTGTGTCGCACACTTTTCGTAGCTCCTCATAGGTCAAATAGTAAATATCCTCCGGTTCCCGGATCAGGCCTTCCTGCACCAACCGCGCCGCTTCTTTCTTGAGGGCCTGTTTATAAACATAAAAGCGCTGCATCATTGCATACTTGGGGTATTCCCGGAAGCCGACGAAATTGCGCATAACGCTGATCTTTTTCTTCGTCCTTTCCGCCTTTTTTCTGCCGCCGGGCAGCTTCTCGAGTCTGCCGATAAGTTCTTGCGCCCTTTGTTCTGCCTCCAGCCGCTTCTGCTCAAAGATTATCTCATGGGAGCCCGGCGCGAAATTCTTGATATCATTAAGAATCAGGGGGATCAGCATTGTCGGTTTTTCAGCCCAGCGGGGCCGCGTAATGTCAATCTCTCCTGGGCAGCGCGCCCCGTATTTTTTCAGATAATTGCCCATGGAATCGCCAACGGCTTTGCCGCCCTCAAGCTTTTCCAGATCCTTAAAAAAGGTCGCGTCGTCGGCATGCCGGAAATATTCAAGTACGGCCGGATACTGCCGGACGACGTCCGCCACATCCAGAAGCTCGAGCCCCATATTCGAGGTGACATTGTTGCTGAGCGACTGAGAAAGGATATTGGTGACGTCCTTTTCACCCAACCACTTTTTCAGGTGTCTTTTAAGCCAGCCTGAGGCAAGGATGCCAACAGTGGCCACGCCGTAGTTGTCTAAGACGATGGACTTGAAAGCCTCATCCATATCCCGCAGAATAAAGTCGATCAGGCCGGCTCCTGACTTGTCGCTGATCCTCTGCTCCATGTCCGGCACCAGCGCGTCCTGCCTCGCAATAATTTTCCGGATGAGCCCGGCGTCGTTTTCCCGGCTGATCTTTCTCGCCTGATTAAGTCCTGAGATCATATCTCCCATCGAGCCGCCGCTTAGGCCCAGCGTCGTCTTTCCCCGGGCCAGTGTCTTGATATAATCTTTTCTTTTCAGGACATTGATGAGGGCTTTTTGTATCAAAATATCAGCCGAACCGAGACCAGTTTTCACGAAAATCTTTGCTGCTATGGGCGAAGCCAGTTCATAAGAGACGTCCACATACATCCGCCCTCCGGCAGCGACCAGAGGATCGTTGGAAATCTTCTTGAGCCAAACCGGGAAAAAAGACAAGCCAAACGGCTTCATGACATCAGTCATCATCTGCTGGTGAGCGAGTGACATATAGACATGATTTTTCCCGTCCTCCACGTCCGGCACCGGATACAAGGTAGTGATGGGGCGGCTTTGCACGACATAAAACTGACCGTCGTAAAGACACCATTCGATGTCCTGGGGGCGGCCGAAATACGCCTCGATCCTTCGGCCTGTTTTCTCAAGCTGCAGGACCTGCGCATCCGTCAGTGTCTGTACACTCTGTTTGTCGGGTTCCAGCAGCACTTGCCTGGTGCCGCCTTCTTTGATCCCATAAATGGCCAGTTTTTTCGTCGATATCTTCTTGCTGACGATCTTGCCTTCCCGCACCTTATAAATGTCGGCGTCCACCAGGCCGGAAACAAGCGCTTCGCCGAGCCCGAAGCTGGCGTCGACGGACAAAACTTTCCGGTTCGCCGTGATCGGGTCCGCCGTGAACATAATTCCCGCCGCCTCCGGGAATACCATCTTTTGGATGACAACCGACAGATGGACCTTGTTGTGGTCGAAGTTGTTCTGCAGGCGGTAGATGACTGCCCTGTCCGTGAAGAGCGAGGCCCAGCATTTGCTGATGTGCTTAAGGATGGCTTCCTTACCGACGATGTTCAGATACGTGTCCTGTTGGCCGGCAAAGGAGGCCGTCGGCAGATCCTCCGCCGTGGCGCTGGACCGCACGGCATAGGCGTGTTGGTCTCCCAGCACCATCAGATAGCGTGTCACCGCCTCTTCAATTTCCTGTGCAATTGGTGTCTCTTCGATGGCGCCGCGGATTTTTCCGCTGATTTCGCTGATCTTTTCCCTGTCGTCCGCCTTTACATGTAAAAGCGGCTCCAGGAGGGCATGAAAGCCCGGCGTTTGTCCAATTGTCTTCTTGTAGGCTTCGGTCGTGACGCAGAAGCCCTCCGGTACTCTGATACCCTCAATCCGGGATAACTCACCGAGGTTGGCGCCTTTGCCGCCGACGACGGGCAGCTTTGTTTTGTCAATCTCAGGAAAACCAAGCACATAAGTGTTCATACGAACACCCCCTAATTTTTTCTGCCAAAAACGGATTAACCCGGGCTAGACAAATTCTTCCTTGTACAGACTGTTTTTAAGCAATTCGAAGCAAGCATTCATGTCCTGGGCCAATACGTCATAATCAATGTCCGGCTGATGGGCCGACTGGGCGGCATACCCCTCACCGATCCAGTAAATCATTTTCATGACAAGCGTTATATCAATATTGTCCTTGAACTTTGATGTATCTATCCCGTCAAAGGCAACCTTATTTCTTAAGCTGCCGCCTTTCGCCAAGATTGCCTCAATGTCCCCTTGGACATCCTTATCGCGTTCGAAATAGATGCTGGTCAGAAAAGAGAGGATTGCCGGGTGCTTTTTCATCAACGATATCTTTACACCGGATATCATCTTCAGCCTGTCAAAGAAATCGTTTACCGCGCCCAGCTTTTCGTTGAATTCCGCTTCAAGCGTCGCGCCGCAAAACTCAATCAAATAGAGATAGAGCGTCTTTTTTGAGCCAAAGTAGTGAAAGACCATCGCTTTGGAAATCCCCGCGGCACGAGCGATGTCGCTTGCGGAGGCTTTTTTATATCCGTTTGTGCCGAAGGCCGTCAAAGCCGCATCGATAATTTTGTTTTGTTTTTCTTTAGGCAAACTGAGAAATTTATCCATAAAATATCACCTCAACTGATGGACCGATTCGGTTCATGATATCAATATAGCACTGAAAACCGATTCGGTCAATAGCATGATAAAAATGTGCGAGCGGTTTCTTGTCAAAGTCCGGCCTAAAAGTTATGCTGGGGCAAATGTGATCTGTACTAGATCAGAATAGGAATAGCGAGAATTGTTTTGAACAAAGGAGAGGATGGGAGCGGATGATTTTCAACGTCTTCCTTTAACGAGTAAAGAGGATCTGCGCCTCAATTATCCCTTCGGGCTATTTGCCGAGCCGTCGGAGCGCATTGTTCGCCTTCATGCCTCGTCGGGGACGACGGGCAAGCCGACGGTGGTGGGATACACGGAGAACGACATCAAGCTCTGGTCCGGGATCGTGGCTGAGTCCTTGGGACGGGTCGGGATCGGCAAAGGGGACGTGATCCAGGTTGCCTACGGTTACGGCTTGTTTACAGGGGGGATGGGGCTGCACTACGGCTCGGAGAAACTGGGAGCCATGACCGTACCGATTTCCGGCGGCAATACCAGGCGTCAGCTGATGTTGATGCGGGACTTCGGCACGACTGTTCTGGCCTGTACGCCTTCCTATGCGCTCTACTTGGGCGAAAGCCTCGTGGAAGCGGGTATTTCGCGCAGCGAATTGCGTTTGAAAAAGGGAGTCTTGGGGGCGGAGCTCTGGACCGAGGGCATGAGGGAGGAAATCGAAGCCCGGCTGGGGATCGATGCTTATGATATTTACGGTCTGAGTGAAATCATGGGTCCCGGGGTGGCGATGGAATGCCCGTTGCACCGGGGTTTGCACGTGGATCAAGAGCCCAGTGCGATAGCGCCAAGGAGGAATTTCATGAAGGAGGCGGTGCTTCGTCTGACATTTGATGTTTCCGCATCGACGAGGCATTGAGCAAAATATAAATAATAAATACGCTTGACATAATGAAATAAACGCACTATCATAGTAAGCAGTGAATACAAATTAATATCATTCACATATACACTAAAGGAGAAAAGCTATGCCGAAAGGATTCAACGAGAAAGAAAAGCAGGAAATCAAACAAGCTCTTGTCGAAAAGGGGAAAATCCTTTTCAGTATGTACGGATTGAAGAAAACAAGCGTAGAGGATATCACCAAAGCTGTCGGAATAGCCCAAGGCTCGTTTTACAGTTTTTATGGTTCAAAGGAAGAACTGTATTTTACGATCATTGAATCCGAAGAGAATCTTCTGCGCGAGCAGTTGGTCACGGAGATGGACAAGAGACCGGAAAATCCAAAAGAGGCAATCAAAATGCTTTTACTTCGTTCCTTTGAGCTGATCGAAAAAAGTCCGATCATTAAACGCCTCTATGCTGAAAACGAAATGGAAACGCTTATACGGAAACTACCGGAGAATGTGATTAGAGCTCATCTGAACAAAGACTCCTCTGCGATCGCGTCCGTACTCCAAAAGTGGCAGGACGCAGGCCTTTTGCAGGACTGGAATCCGGAGGTGCTAATGGGTGTATTCCGCGCTCTGTTCTTTATGACGCTTCATAAAAATGAGATCGGCGAATCGGTTTTTGATGAAGCCTTGCTTTTTCTCATTGACGCGACCGCCAAAAAACTTGTAGAAAAAAACGATATGCGAAAGCGAGGCCCTTATGAGACCCATTATTGAAACGAAAAGCCTATCAAAACGTTACGGCTCCGCAAACGTCGTGAAGGGTGTTTCACTCAACGTAAACAAAGGTGAAATTTACGGCTTTTTGGGGCTTAACGGAGCAGGAAAGACAACAACGATTCGTATGCTGCTCAGAATGATCAAACCGACTATGGGTCTGGCCTTTTTAAATGGGCCATCAATCTGTTAAAGGAGGAATACTTTATGAACGGAAAACTGCAATGGAAAGCTTCCAGTGTTATAAATGCTTCACTGGAAGATGTATGGGAGGCAACACAGGATATTTCCCTAATTCCAGGGTTTCACCCGGTCGTAGCCAATGTGGAGTTTTTGTCAGGGCAAAAGAAACGGGCTCCCGGAGTTGAGTATCAATGCATTGTTGCCGAGGGCCCACAGAAAGGGAGCTGCGTTGAGAAGGTGATTGAGAATATTCCTTACGAAAAGACTTCAACTTTATCAGTCAGTGATACTTGGGGATTGAGCAAAATGCTGAAGGATTTTGTTACGGAAACGACTTTCGAGAAAATTAGTGAAGATAGAACGGTTCTTATCTTTACTGGTTATTATGAACCGAAATCGAAAATATTAAATGCACTGATTTTGAGAAGAAAGATGAAAAAGAGAGGAATGGATGTCATTTTGGGTATTAAAAAAATGCTGGAAAACAAATAGAACCGCGCTTACAACACGGTCGGAAGGAATGAAGAAGAGATCAAGAAGTACATCCGGGATCAGGTTGAAGCGGATCGGATAGAAGGGGGTTAAACCTGCAGTCGCGAAACCCCTTTAGGGGTTGCAAGTAACAGTGGCTTGCGAAACCACGCCTTTAGGCGTTGCCGGCAAAATGCCCTTACAGGGCTAAAATCAAGCCACCCCTTGAAGGGGTGGTCCGTGACTAGTTCTTTAAACTGCTTTGCAGGCATTCGCTATAATCGACTCCACTTGCTGAAAGCTGTACTGATGTTCCACCATTGCGACAGTGAAATCTTCCGCCTCCTTAGGCGGCATCGTGAACCGGTAACCGTTATACCGCAAAAACACTACCATCGCAGTGAAAGCTGTTCGCTTGTTTGCGTTGTAAAAGGGATGATTTTGTCCGATAGATGCAAACAACGCTGCTGCCTCAGCAAAGACAGTGGGATAAGCATCTTTTGCCAAGACAGATTGTTGAGGGCGATAGACGGCCGATTCTAAAAGCGGGAAACTTCTTACGCCGAACAGCCCGTTCGGAGAGTACTTTCGGGTCACCATGGCGTTAATTGTGATGACTTCCGGAATCGTCAGATAGCGGGTACCCATTAGCGATCCTTAAGGCCTTGCAGTGTTTCATGGTATTGGTCCATCACAGAGTTCAAGACATCAAAAAAGTCGGGGCCTATACCCTCTGGCAGTGGAACATATTGGCTCTTTCTGATGACAATTTCGTCGTCTCGGACATCGACAGTTACAGTATCCCCATTCTTGAGGCCGAGTTGTTTCAAAGCATCCGTCATCGTCACGCCTAGGCTGTTCCCGATTTTTGTTACTTTACGTTCCATTGCTACCCTTCCCATCAGCGTTGCTCTCCTTTCTCCAGTCTGTTCTAACGTTATAACGATTATACACTAAGTGCCAAGAAAGTAAAGCCCGATTTTTTCCCCGTCACACGTTACCAACGATATAACCACTCAGGAGCAGCTCCCCATGCCCAAAAGGTGTACTGCCCAAGCGGTCTCAAAATTGCTTGACAAAGGCTGGCCTAAAAGTTATGCTGGGGCAAATGTGATCTGTACTAGATCAGAATAGGAATAGAGAGAATTGTTTTGAACAAAGGAGAGGATGGAAGCGGATGTCCAAGGATGAAGAATGGCTGTTGGCCGGTCTCCGAAAAACGGTAGAACGGGTTTTGCGCATTCCTTATTATCAAGAGAGTCTGGGGCGGGTAGGGATCAAGCAAGCGAGTGAGATCCGGACCCTGAAAGATTTTCAACGTCTTCCTTTAACAAGTAAAGAGGATCTGCGCCTCAATTATCCGTTCGGGCTATTTGCCGAGCCGTCGGAGCGCATTGTTCGCCTTCATGCCTCGTCGGGGACGACGGGCAAGCCGACGGTGGTGGGGTACACGGAGAACGACATCAAGCTCTGGTCCGGGATCGTGGCTGAGTCCTTGGGACGGGCCGGGATCGGCAAAGGGGACGTGATCCAAGTTGCCTACGGTTACGGCTTGTTTACAGGGGGGATGGGGCTGCACTACGGCTCGGAGAAACTGGGAGCCATGACCGTACCGATTTCCGGCGGCAACACCAGGCGTCAGCTGATGTTGATGCGGGACTTCGGCACGACTGTTCTGGCCTGTACGCCTTCCTATGCGCTCTACTTGGGCGAAAGCCTCGTGGAAGCGGGTATTTCGCGCAGCGAATTGAGGTTGAAAAAGGGAGTCTTGGGGGCGGAGCCCTGGACCGAGGGCATGAGGGAGGAAATCGAAGCCCGGTTGGGGATCGATGCTTATGATATTTACGGTCTGAGTGAAATCATGGGTCCCGGGGTGGCGATGGAATGCCCGTTGCACCGGGGTTTGCACGTGGATAGGCATTTTTATCCGGAGATCCTGGATGCGCGGGGGGAGCCGGTGCCCGAGGGCGTGTCGGGGGAACTGGTCTTTACGAGTATCGATAAGGAAGCTTTCCCGGTCCTGCGCTACCGGACCAAAGACTTGACGGCCCTGCATTACGGGGATTGCGGCTGCGGGCATACCGGCTGGACGATGGGGCGGGTTACGGCCCGAGTGGACGATATGCTGATCATCCGGGGAGTGAATGTGTTCCCGAGTCAGATAGAAGAGGGCCTTCTGGCCGTGGGCGGGTTGGAACCACACTACCTCCTGATCGTGGAGCGCACGGGCACACTCGACCAGTTGGAGGTTCAGGTCGAGGTCAACGCTGCCAACTTCATCGATGAAGTCCGCGAGCTGGAAGGTTTGCAAAAGCGCGTGCAGCAGCGGATCGAAGAAATCATCGGTATTTCGGTCAGGGTTCGTTTGGTCGAGCCCAAGAGTATCCCTCGCAGTGAAGGAAAAGCCAAAAGGGTCGTTGACAAGCGCAAGGGTTAACCCAGTGCAGCGAGCGCGATGCCTGGTTTGTTCATGTCAGGACGGGAGAGAAGACATCTGGGGAAGAACTCTCTTGTGGAAAGCGAACCCGAAACAAGAATTTGAATGGACACAATTTAAGGACTCTGTTTTGGGTAGCAACCCGCAGTCATCCCGGACTTTAGAAGTCGGGGTCTTCTGCGGAATGTTGATGAAAGCGCAAAGAGAAAGTACGGGAGTACAGAGGTTCAACGGCAGATACGGCGAAGGGAGCCGTTTGAGTGTTGATAAAGGGGTGAACGCTGCGATGTTACAGCTATCTATCTTTCTCGAAAATACAAAAGGCCGGTTGGCCGAGGTTTTGAATCTGCTGGCCGAACTCGGCGTCAATGTGCGGGCTCTGTCGTTAGCGGATACTAAGGATTATGGCGTCCTGCGCCTCATGGTCGCATCCCCGGAGAAGGTGGCCGCAGAGCTTCGGCAAAAAAATTGTGTCGTCAGCCTGACCCCTGTGTTCGTCCTTGAGGTCCCGGACGAGGCGGGGGGACTGGCTGGGGTCTTGAACCGTCTGGTTCCGGAAGGTGTTGAGGTGGAGTATATGTATGCCTTTGTGGAAAAGGCTCGGGAGAAGGCCCAAGTGGTCATCCGGGTTCAGGATAATCAATTGATGGAGAGGGCCATGAAAAAGTTGGGTCTGGCTCAATCCCCACAGGCATGACATCCGAAATCAGAGTCGGCGGACGCACCTTCACCGCGGAGTGCGGAGGAACCAGAGCTCATCCGGGGCGTTATCTGGAATTATAAAAAGCAAGAGTTTTTGTCAAAAGAAACGGACAGCAGAGAAAACGGTAGATGGGTCATCCTCAACGACGAATAAAAAAGTAGCAATCCCAATTTATCGGGACGTATGATATACTGTGATTGAAAATACTATTCTTTCGGCAAGGAATGGAGGCGCCGATATGGAGAAAAGAATTCAGGATGAGTTGAATACCCTCAAGAAGGTTATTTTAGACACGGTTCCTGTTGAGCAGATCTATCTCTTTGGCTCCTATGCGGAAGGAACGCCTCACGCCGACTCCGATTTGGACGTTTATGTTGTCATGCCGGCCGATGCTGGTATCCGCGAAATTGATGCCATGATTATGATCCGCAAGGCCCTCCGCAACATAAAGACTATGCCTCTGGATATTGTGGTCGGCAAAGCGGATAAATTCGATCAGCTCCGCGCTGCACCGACAATTGAGCAGGAGATTGCCCAAGAAGGTGTGAAACTGTATGAATAATTTGTCATGCGCCCAAGAGTGGCGGAGTTTCGCTGAGATGGACTTGTCTTCAGCCGAATACCTTCTGGGAATGCGTCCAATGTCTATCGAGATTATCTGCTACCATTGCCAGCAGGCTGCCGAAAAGATTCTGAAAGGTTATCTCGCACTGAAGGGCGAGAAAATACCTAAGATACACGACCTCGACGATCTGCGCATGAGTTGCCTGAAATATTCCGAATCGTTCGAGGCCATCGCTGATCCTTGTACTAACCTAACGGCATACGGAGTGCAGGCACGATATCCTTTCAACTCTTCGCTTGATGAGCAGGATATGCATTGGGCTTTAAAAGATGCAAAGGATATTCAGAATACTGTGCTTACCATGGTGCCTGAGATGAAAAGTTCAGAAGCACAGGACACGCAAACAAAGAACGGCCCGACTTTATAATTATCCCTGATAGTGAACCTCTCCCGCCTACGCTTTAAGCTAAGAGACGGGGGAGGTTCACTTCTCGAGCGTGAAGTTTGTGCCGCTCCATGAGTGCTGGGTCCTCTACGGAAAAGTATATACTGTACAGGGTCAATAGCACCGTACATACCATGATGAAGCTCTAGGCCTGCCAGTAGCTTAGCGTCCAGGCCATCAGAAAGATCAAGAGTCCAAGTGCGATAGCGCCAAGGAGGAATTTCATGGACGAGGCAGTGCTTCGTCTGACATTTGAGGCTTTCGGATCGACGAGGCATTGAGCCTAATTCCAGGGTTTCACCCGGTCGCAGCCAATGTGGAGTTTTTGTCAGGGCAAAAGAAACGGGCTCCCGGAGTTGAGTATCAATGTATTGTTGCCGGGGGCCCACAGAAAGGGAGCTGCGCTAGCTTGAGGCATCGCTGATTGTTCCGGTTTTTGCAGGAACTTGCAATAACAGCGTCGAATGCTTGGGGGTACGGTTTTCGCGGGAGGGGAGATGAACACGATGAAAGGCACGGCTCTAAAGGCTTATCTTAAGGAGCGTAATATTCATCCGGCGTCGTTAGCCAAGTCATGCCGTCTCAGCGAGAGCTATATGAGCAGGATTCTCAATGCCCAGCGCTTAAATCCCCGCATCGGTGTGCTTGATTCTGCTCGTAGCTAAACGCTTAAATGTGTTCGGGCGGCAGTTCCCGACAGAAGGGTGATATAGTCAAGCCAGTCCTTTTGCCAATCAACGAATTATGGTAATTTGAATAACACACTGATTGAATATCCGTGATTTAAGGTTGCTAGAAGGAAGGTGAATATCTATTGAGCAATGAGAATAGTAAAAGTAGAAAGATCTTAAGGATGTTGAAGCTTGTTTTCGTTGTGGTTCAAAAGAACACAATGGCTGGGTTTGGTCGGAGAAAAATGGAGACAACTGGTATTATACAGAAAAGATTTTAGATAATTGGTATTACTACAAAGCAGGGTTTTAAAGATTACATAAAGATTACACTAAGATGTAGGAAATGTTCCTGCTTGACCATTGGGTTGGAAGGAGTAAATAAATCTTGGACAGGTTTTTATTATGGCTTTTTATGTTAATTGCAGGAACGGGAATAACTTTGTTAATTTTATCAGGTAACACGAGACTGTGGATAAAAGAAAGAATGTCTATGCCAGAAGAACATAAAATTCCTGTAATAATCAAACGTGGCCTAATGGGAATTACTATAGTTATAAGTCTTGTGATCCTAATAATTGGATTTCGTGTAATTCAAATTTCTAGCACAGAAAAAGACCCTGGTGATATACTGAATGCTATTATGAAGATAGAGCTTAATAAAATAGATGTAGTAAAACTAAATGACTCTTCATACTTGACCAGGGCGGATTCAAAATATATTAAATCGTTCTTAAAAAAGAATGGCTGGCAGTTTGAGGAGCAGTTGGGGGCTGGATATTCATTCATAAATTTAAAGGGGGAAAGAATATTATATATTAGTAGATATGTATTTGGTACACGGTATGAAATATGGGATAAAGACCCAACTTAGCGCAATAATATGGTGCAAGTAGCGAAAAAATGGCTCAAATTGTAAGCATCCCCAGCTTGGTAAAGGCCAAAGTTACCGTCAGATAGCGCGATTAGTAAACTCGCAAGTCTTGCTAAAACTGGCTTTTTGAATATCGTATAGTTACAACAAGAACCCGCTTCTTCGCTTCTTCAACACGGCACAAAACGGTAAATTCACCAACAAAAAGCTGGCGATATCCTTTCTTGGCCCAGACCCCCGTTTTTCTTAACGCTCCACGTTTGGGCATGCTCTCCAAACTGAAAATGGCTTCCTCTAACGAGTCAACCAATTTTGCAGCTATACCGGGCTCCATCAGCGTTTCGGCGATATATTCGTATATGCCGTCCAAATCGCGGTATGCACGAGGCAGTAAGTTTACGGCATGTTTAGTTTCCAAAATGCTTCCTCTTTAAACTCGACAGAGCTTCCCTTGCATCTAAAAGCTGGTCATCGGAAGTATACTCGGCTTCGGCCTCAGCGATAGCCGCATCGAGTTCACGATCCTCCAGCATGGAATCAAAGGTTTCAATGCTCATAACAACTAGGTCGCCATAGCCATTTTTGGTTATGAATATTGGTTCTTTCTTGGCATGGCACAGCTCGGAGATTTCATTGGTGTTTCTTAAGTCTGTGATTGGTCTTATCTGGGGTATGATTGTCGCCTCCATTCGTGTACACCATTATAGTATTATTATGTACATTTAACAAGAGGTTCGTGCGGTTAAAATTAGCAATCCAAACGTTAAAAAAAGCCCTACCGGTAAAATAAAGCACGGCGGAACGCCGTACAGAAGAGAACTTCATCTCTCGATGAAGTTCGAGAATGAAAATAATCAGGAAACCCTATCGCTTTCGCCTGTAATCAGCGGGACGAAGTACGAGATCTCAACGATGTTTCCGGTGCTCTTCAAGCGCATCCGGGAATGAAACAACGGACTGAAAACAGCGCTTCGCCTACATTAGCAGGAGCGGATGGCGGTGGAGGCCGAAATCCGGCTGGATTGCTGTTCGCGGCCCGGCAGCAGTTGCCGCATTTACCGCCCGGAATCTCAGTTGCCCGTTGTCTTCTCCACCATGCGCTTTTAATATATGGTTTTTCATTGCCGTCTTGCCAAGCTCGGCGCCACAGATGTAGCAGTTACCTTTTGAACCTGAAGCCATAGTAATCCTTCTTCCTGCAATAGTTATCTTTATCTCGTTGCCCCGTTACAATAATAGAAATAAATGGTAATAAGATTGGAAGATTAACAAAGCAAGGAGATTTAGCAGAGCTTAGCCTACCTTTAAAAAATCATATCCCTCGTTCGTTACTTTAGGTTCTGATGGCGCACTTTGGTTTACTGAAAACCAAAACAATAAAAGTGGAAGAATAACTGCAAGCGGTGAAGTTACAGAATTCGAAATTCCAACAGAAAATTCTTGTCCGGTAGGAATTACGTATGGTCCTGATAATGCTATATGGTTTGTTGAAATAATGGGCAATAAGATCGGAAGGATTGCAACCTCTGGGGAAATAAGCGAATTTGAAATACCTTCTCAGAATTCCCGCCCGCATGCAATAGCAAGTCGAAAGGGAGATGCTCTATGGTTACCGAATGGGGCAGTAACCTAATAGCTCGGATTACAATTAAAGGAAATATTACGGAGTCTTTGATACCAACATTCAATGTTGAGCCATCGTTGTCATTCACCCCATCCGTAGTCTTATCTCTCACAATAATATTTTGCGACGGCTGCAAATGACTCTTTAGGCTCCCATGTCATGTCCGGATATGTTGTACCATGCCCACCGCCCTCATAGAACTTCACTAAACTATAGCTGGCCATGTCGAGGTCGTGTAGAGGATTTTCGTTATATGGAGTAAGTGGGGCCACAAATGTGCAGACAAATGCACTATCAACACCCACACTATCAAACACATTGAGTGATTCGATGATTTCGTGTGCTTGCAGCTCTTCATCGCGTACATACCGCCCATTTAGACAAGGCTTCACAAATCTACCTAACAATGGAATCTGGTGCATAATTGTTGATTTTATATCCATAATGTTAGATGCTTGTGCAGTGTCGCGCTCGGCGCCTTGGTACGAACAACAACCAAACTCCATGACAGCAACTGGTTTACCTTGGGCTATGAGTAGTTCCAGCATATCAGCATATTTATCATTGATGTGCTTAGCTCGATAATGGTCTATGCCGATAAAATCGAATGGCTCCCAGTCGACTCGCTCAAAGGGCAATGAGGCGTACGTAATAGGGCCGTCATATACCTGACGTACAGCTTTAACAACATTGGATAGATAGTCATTGAGTGGTTTGTTGTGTTTCCCGTATTTTACAATGTTACCCCGTAACACATTGCGTATTCGAGAGCGGAAGGACCTACCTTCGATGATACCCTTCATGAAAAGCGTAAGTTCTGTACCAACACTCATGACAATCTGATTGGGGTATCGCTTTCGTAACTGCTCCGCCACCTCAGCTGCTTTCGCCGTATAGTCGAGAGTGTCCTCGGGACTTTTGTTCCATAACTCGGGCGAAAACCAAACTTCGAGATCTTGTCGCAGTGCATCTTCAGAGGCTTCTGTCAAACGCCTAATATCCCTACCACAAATTCTCACTGCATTGCAATGCAGGTCATTTTTGATTATTTCCAGTTCTCGGTGAATCGTTTGGAGATTATAGTCCTTGCGCCAGTCAACAGAAAAATGACGGCCTACATCGTAGCACACGCCTTTACGTTCCATTATCATTGACCCCTTTACTTGGCTCTTACTTGTTTAGTTAAAGCAGTTTCAATTCATTTTAATAACGCCTAAATCGTATCCAATCATAATAATGGTCGGGACTTAAAACCCACATTTTGCAGAGGGAGCTGTAACATGCAAGAGAACGCAAAAAGGTTCCGTGCCGGTCACTGCTCGGAAATTTAGCTCTTGGGGGGGATTTTGTGGCCACAGACCACATTCATCATCCCCTCGAAGAGATAAGTTTGCTCGACGGGAGTCGGTCCACATCGCCAATGTTAACGCCGG
The DNA here is from genome assembly GCA_001029295.1 of Peptococcaceae bacterium CEB3. Lineage (GTDB taxonomy): Bacteria > Bacillota > Desulfitobacteriia > Desulfitobacteriales > Desulfitobacteriaceae > Acididesulfobacillus. The sequence goes on from LDXJ01000057.1 coordinate 88,643, forward strand.
GTTTAAGCGGGCATCACTTTTCCTATTCTCAGAGATGTTTAAACACCCGCCGCAGAGCCTGGGACGTGTGGAGGATCCCAGGGCGCCTCCCATTGTTATTTCAGCAGGCATACTGGATTCGCTCAAGCCAACGGGTACCAAAATGGTACCCGTTGCTCACTCCAATTGATACCACGAAAGTGGTCGTTTTTCCTTTGCGCTGATAAAAGGAGCCACTGTAACTGTTAGCAATCTCTTTAATCCAGACTGGCATAAGCTAATTTAATTGGACTACGTCAGTCACACACGATCCTTCGATGAACCCGGATCCTGTTTGGCAGAGCCCATCCAGATATACTTGAGACGAAGTGCAGTGGAGTTGTAAATTCCCGCGCTCCTGCGTATGACGTACAAGTAGCACCGTTGAATATGTTACCCTTGAATACCTTAAATACGCAGTGAAGCCGCTGAGGCGATGGAGCTTGACCCCCATGCCCACCCATAGCTGCAGGCGGCGAGGGCCATACCCACCGCCATGAGAAACGAGCTGATTGCCATGCCGCCCTCATTGAGAAAGCTTCCTCCGTTAAAGCCGGCACCGGTCAGTCCTACCCAGGCGACGATGGCTGTGAGGATTAGACCTCGGGCGCGAATGCGGATCGCCCATACGATCAACAGGAGGGACAGTAGCCATAGAACGATACCGACTGTTATATGCAGTTGCAAGAAGAAGTTCTCATGCAGGAGCGCCCAAACGATTCCCTGGACCAGCCCAGCGAAATAATTCACTGGATGCGCGCCGGGGTGAGAGGAGGGGATGACCACCCGGAAGGTTCTTGTAGATTCTAACGCGGTCTTAAACGTCTGCCCATAAACTCCCTGATCGACCCGGTGCACCGCTACAGGAACGCCACCGCCGATAACCATCAGGACGAACATGAGCAGGAACAGGACCGGGGCCAGAAGCGTCGCTACAAAAGCCAGGGGTTCGGCCGCATTGAGGGTCAAGTCATGACGTGCTACAGCCCATACCGTACGAAAGAAGCTCAATCGCGTAACCCCCTTCCCGTGAGGGCGAGAAATACCTCGTCCAAGGAAGCCTCCCGCAGGTTGAGACGGCGGGTCCGGACTCCGGCTTGTGCTACCCGGTCGAGGATGCCGGGCAGCGCCGCGGCGGCTTCGTGGCGGTCACTGCCCGGCGAAACAGGCCTCCCGCTCCCCTCTTCGTGCGGACCGATGTCCGCGATTCTCAAGCCCACTTTGACCTGGGCTCCGTCTGCCTGCACGTCTGCCACCCCCGGAAGGGCACTCAAAAAACCTATGAGTGACTTAGGGGCCGGAGTGTCCAATTCCAGTTCTACTACGGTGCTGCCATAGGATGCTTTGAGAGTTGCCGGCGCATCGAGGGCCATGAGCCGGCCGTGGTCGATGATGGCTAAGCGGTCGCAGAGTTGCTCGGCTTCTTCTAGATAGTTAGTGGTAACCAAAACTGTGCGACCCTGGGATTTCATTTCCCGGATGTAGTTCCAGATGACGTGGCGAGCCTGAACGTCGACACCAAGCGTAGGCTCGTCCAGGTAGACGAGGGCGGGGTCGTGCAAGAGGGCACGGGCTATGGCCAGACGCCGTTTCATTCCCCCGGAAAAAGTACTGACGCGGTCTTTCGCCCGGTCGGTCAATTGAGCCAGTTCCAACATGGCGGCGATGCGGCGCGGGCGCTCGCCGGCGGGCACGCCAAAGAGCTCAGCATGGAATGATAAGTTGCGCCAGGCGCTCAATTCCTCGTAGAGCGCCGTTTCCTGCGGCACTACTCCGAGCATGCGGCGCACGGCGGTGGCTTGCCTGCGCGGATCAAGTCCGAAAATACTCACGGCTCCGCCGCTGGGCTCGGACAGGCCGCTGATGAGGTTGATGGTTGTAGTCTTGCCGGACCCGTTCGGGCCCAGCAAGCCGAAGATTTCACCGCGGGCTACGGAAAAGGATAGCTGGTCAACGGCAGTGAAAACGCCGAAGCGCTTCACCAGTGCATCAACGGAGATCGCGGGGCTATCGACCAACGGAATCACTCCTTTCAATGGTAGGTATACGCAATTCTAGGGGTTGGCGTATCCAATGAAACTATTCCCTCCTTAACATGGCTAACCAGTTAGTCAATTATACGTCCATGTCTGTCATATCGCGCAGTTGTACCCGGCCGCTCAATCGTTCGCGGAGGCCGAGGAAGGAGACGCTTCAACCCTCTCTCCGCCCCGGAGGAAATCTTGGCCCCGTACAATCACCTTATCCCCGGAAGAGAGCCCGCCCGTCACAATATAATCGGCCCGGCCTTCCCACTTCAGATTAAGGAGATTCCCCAATTGGACGGTTTGCAAGCGCGCCACTCCGTCTCGGACCAGGAAAACACTGCCCTTATTCCCATTCACATTGACAGCACTGTTAGCCGGAATCAGAGTGACCTGGCGGCCAGGATCAACCGCATACGCTTCCACTTCCATCCCTGAGAGCAATCCCTGAGGGGATCCCGTAATTTCAATGTCAACCGGATAATTCAGGCCGGCGCCCCGGCTGGCCACGTTATCAGAAACGGGAGAACGGTGGATAGCCGACAGCGTTCCCGCATAAGTTTGGCCGGTAGCCTGGACGGCAACTGCCATGGGCATGCCAACCCGGAGGCAGGACACTTGGCTGTCCGGCACATTGACGGTGGCGATCAGTGGGCTTACAGAAGAGAGAACGATGAATCCGCCTTGCGGCCCCACGGCTTGCCCCATTTGGGCATTGACTGCCACGACGTAGCCATTGAGCGGAGCCAGGATTTGCCCTTGATCGATACTTGCCTGGATGACCCGCAGGGATGCCTGGGCGGAGGCAATCTGGGCAGCGTTAACGACCAGGCCGGGATTTTTGAGCGCTGTCTGATAAGCCGCCTGGGCTTGACCCACCTGAGCGTCGGCAGATTTCACCGTGCTCGCCGCGCCGGCCTGGGCCGCGTCCAGTCCCTGCTGCGCCTGGTTTACGGTCGCCTGGGCCACTTGAACATCCTTGCCGCTCTGAGCCGCCGCCAGGGCGCTCTGGGCAGTCTTCACCTGACTCAGGGCCGCCTGCAGTGCGCTCTGGGCCTGGTTGTACGCCGCTTGCGCCACACTGACACTCTTGTCGGACTGTGCCGCCCGCAGAGTGCCCAGCGCCGTCTGGTAGCCGATTGCCGCTTGATCGTAGGCAGCCTGCGCCGCCAGCAGACCGGGGTCAGTCGAGGAGTGGGCCACCTGTTGAGCGTGTTGCAAGGCACTTTCGGCCGTATTCATCGCGTCTTGCGCCTTCGTTGCGTTTTCCTGGGCGGTTTGCAAATCGGATGCCGTCCGGCTCTGGGCAGCCGTCACTTGGGCCTGAGCGGCCGCCGCGGCACTTTGGGCCTGGTTCACCCCGGCTTGAGCCTGAGCCAACCCGTTTTGAGCCTGAGTCACAGCGTTTTGCGCACCCGTCTGGACTTCGCTTAACTTAGCCTCAGCCGCAGCCAGGGCTTTTTGGGCGGCCCCCACTTGATTTTGCCCCTGGGTCTGCGCGCTGTTAAGGCCCGCTTGGGCCGTCTTCAGGGCCGCCTCCGCGTTCCGGACCGTGAGACCCGTCTGCTCCCCTGCAGCCTGTTTCTGAGCCTGAGCCACCTCAATGCCTGTCGCGGCTTGATTCGCCTGGGCTTGGAGCTGGTCGGTGTTCAGAGTCGCCAAAACCTGCCCCTCTGTGATTTTATCGCCCGGCCGGACCTTGACCGTTTGCAGGATCCCGGAAATGGCGGGCGCAATACTCGTCTGTACAAATGGGGTAACGGTACCGGGAAAAGCAGCCCCCACGGGCAAATCCACCTTGGCTGCCGGCCGGACCTTAACCGCCACAGGTAAGGAAGCTGAGGAGGCAACCGTACCGCAGCCGACAAGGGTGCCTGTCAAGAGAAAAACCATGAGTACGCCGGTCAGTTTAAAACGCATTTTTTTCGTCATAGGTGTAGCCCCCTCTTTTGTCCTAAAGTGGTTTCTTCAATTTGTTCCACCTTGTCTGCTTCAATTTGTTGCACCTCGTTTGTCCACATCTTCGCTAAAGCTTGTTCAGGCAGCGATTCCACCTCCCCTATCCGGGTCACCTTTCCCTGCCTTACTCCGGCATGGGCGGTGCAGCCTCACCCTCCCTGCGCTCACTTCCCTTAAGCAGAAGGGTGGGCAGAATAATCATTATTGTGATAGCCGTAATCACCAGCATGGTGTCATTGAGGGCCTGCATCGTCGCCTGCTTAACCACCGCGCTGTAGAGGAGGCTTACCGCCCCAGTCTTGGCACCGGCAGCCGACGTTCCATTCTGAAGAAACAGCCCCTGCAACATTTTGAAAAGGTCCACGCTGTTCGGATTAAAGGTATTTACCTGCCCCGCTAAATTGGCATAATCTAAGGTGCTTCTTTGCTGCATGACACTGGTGATCAAGGTAATGCCAACGGCCGATCCGATTTGCTTCACCGTACTCAACAAGGCGGACGCGTCGGCCGTCATCTCCTTCGGCACGGCATTGAGCCCGACAAGCTGAACCGGAGCCATCAAAAATCCGACGCCCAGCCCCCTGACCATCAGCAGCAAGGTTATAGTTGCAGTGGAAGTCTCGAGGGTCACTCTGGACATGCTGTAGCTGTTGAAAGCCAGAAAAACCAGAGCCGCAACGGCAAAGATCCTCGCCCCCAGCCTATCCGTAAGTTTGCTCGCTATGACCAGGGAAATTGCCGTCGTAATGGCTTCCGGAAACAGTACCATCCCGGTTTGCTGCGGATTCAGCCCTTCAAGCTGCTGGAGGAAGATAGGCACCAGAAATACCCCGGCAAATAGGACCAAAACCGCAACATTCAAGATAATATTGCTCATGCAATAGGTGTAATTTTTCAAAAGGCGCAGGTTCAGCATCGGCTCAGGCAGCATCAATTCATTGACGATAAACATGAGAAGACTGAAACTGCCGATAATCATTAAAATCACGTTGTTAAAGTCTCCCCAGTCTACATTCCCCTTGCCGAGCACATAAAGCAAACAGCCGATGCTCACGCTCGAGGTCAGGAACCCCAACAGATCAAAGCCCCGGGAAAGTTTGTGTTCTGTCTCCCGCAAAACAGTAAGTGCCAGAATTGTACCGATCACTCCAATGGGAATATTGATAAAGAACACCAGCCTCCAGGCGAGATTTTGAATGATGTAGCCGCCCAGGGTCGGCCCAACGGCCGGAGCCACCATATTGGCGATACCGAATACCCCGAGGGCCGTACCTCTTTCCCCCTTGTCAAACGTATCCATCAACAAGGTCATGGCCAGGGGGATGATCAGTCCTCCGCCCAAGCCCTGGATAATCCGGAAAACAATGATCGAGGCTGTATTCCAGGATATTCCACAAAGGAACGAGCCCAAGGTGAACATGGCCAGGGAAATGCCGAAGATCTTCTTGGTGCCGAATCGGTCATTCAGATATCCTGTGACTGGTACGGTGATCCCTAAAGCCAGAGTGTAGGCACTCAAAACCCACTGGATTTGATCGAGGTTAGAGTTAAAAGCCTGCATCATTTTGGAAATAGCCAAGTTGACAATGCTCATATCCAGGCTGACCATGAAAGTCCCAAACAAAACGACTAGCAGAATGGTCCATTGATAGACAGTATCTCTAGTCTTTTCCATGAATCTCACCTACTTTACACGGATCTTCACAACCGCGCTCGTGCCCGGGCGGAGTGGGAGGCCCGTCTTTTCCAAGGCTATTTTCACCGGCACCGTTTGCACTACCTTAGTGAATGTTCCGCCTGAATAGGAAGGCAAGAGAGAGAAGGCCGAATTGGCCGCTTCTCCGAGTGATTCCACCTGGCCCCGTAAAGTCAGACCGCCAAACTCATCAATGTTCACATCAACCGGCTGCCCGGGTTTTACCTTGGCCAGCTTAGTTTCTTCAATATTGGCGGTCACATAAAGCCGGGAAGGATTCATCACCAAGGCCAATGGCGACCCTGCCGGCTCAAATTCCCCCACATTTCCCTCTGTCTTCACAATCAGGCCATTGATCGGCGCCCGCAGGAGCGCATCGTCCAGGCCGGAGGTGCCTGTGGCAGCCATACGCCCGATGACCTCATTTTTTACCACGCGGTCTCCTTCGTGGGCATTCAATTGAACCAGTTTTCCCGATATTTGCGGGGTAATTGTGACAAAATCAGCGCTGACCTGGGCATTGTCGGTGGAAACATAATACGTGTTGTTGTACCAGTAATACAGCCCGACTCCTCCCAGCGTCAGAAGCATGGCCATAAAGATCAGGACAATCACCATTTTGCGCTTTTTCTTCATTGTCTCACCCTCCCTTAAACTCTTGCGGTCGCTCAGCGTGCTCCGTTGGCGAAATCCCTGTCCGAATAGGGCGACCTAAAGAGCGCACCGTCGACTTACCTAAAATAACTACGTTAGTTACTGGTAGATTAGCTAAACGGTTAGTCAAAGAAGTCAGTCATATTTGGCTTAATTAGATAGTTAGTTAATGACGCCCGGATCCTAGCCGACCGGCTAGTAAGGTGCTCTCATGGTCAAAAACAGTGTTCATCCTAGGGCTAAGGCGCATATCTGCGGTTAGGCCTTTGTGGTTGGAGTCAGGGCGATACTCCGGTAATCAGCGCATTTTTAGAATTTCCCCCAGAAAGTACTCGTAATAAACTTGATTAAGAACTTGGGCAAATTTTTTCTCGGTTGAGCTGTAGTCTTTATGGTTGTATTCCGCCCATTTTTGGCCGAACGTGATGAAGGTGATCATGGGAATTAAGGCAAAAAAGGCGGTTGAAATGGTGAGCGCATCCACATCTATGGGTACATCATACGTCTCTATCATCCTCTTGCTGGAATCCTCGAGCATCATCTGAATCATTCTAAACAAATAGTTCTTTTCCGGGCCTTCTTTTAATGCTTCCGTTGTAACGATATTTAAGATATCTCTCTTGTCTTTAAAGAACGCCAAAAATCGATTTAAAACGATTTCAAGCTTACCGCCCATGGAGGTCAAGGCGATATTGAGATCTCCGGGATAGTCGAGACCTTCATTCCTAAACAAATTCTTCTTAAAATCCACTGTTTCATGAACGAGCCATTCCATCAACTCCTCAAGAATCTGTTCCTTGCTTTCAAAATAATAATAGATTAGAGCCTTATTCACTTGAGCCCGCTTAGCGATCTCATCAACCCGGGCGCCGTCGAAGCCTTTTTCGGCAAATATTTCCCGAGCAGCATCCATTATTTTCTGCTTAGCTGGATAACTTTTGTCCCCTTTGTCATCTGCGTCACCCATAGTTGTCCCTCACTTTCACATTAACTAACCGGTTAACTAGACCTATTATAGCTTACTCTTTTTTCTTTGTAAAGGGTAATTTTGTCGGCACGCAATGAAATATGGGCAAGATAACCAATCTCCCAGTGGTAGCTTGCCCATATCTATCTAAAAACCGACTTAGAACGAACCTATTTTTTGACCATTTCCACACGTCTACGGTAGTACATCGCTTATACCCAGTGTTGAATGAAGTCCCTGGGCTATAAGTCGCCGATTCCAGGAGGCCATTTGTTGGGGGGAATACTTCATACCGTTTTCCAGCCACCAGGTCAGCACGCTTACAAGCCAACTGGCAAACCATGAACTGATGACCTCGGGTGGTATATCAAGCTTTTTTGAAGACATGAGTTGCGGTATCAGCAGCGACTCTTGCGCACGTTTTTTATAAAGTTCCGACATCGAGTTGTTCATGTGTGCGGAAAACCAGTTGCTGCCCCGGCTGCCAAGCATGGCCCGGTATAGGCGAGCATACCTGGCAAAGTGCTCGAATAGCTTTGTCCAGCCAGATTCAAAAGTGCTGTCCAGCTTAATAAATGTCACAACGCCACATCACACAAGTCTTGGAGATTGCCGCCGGCCTTTCACCCCGTGGTCTTGCCATGGCTGAAAATCCTGACGTTGTTTATGTAGCCACTGATTTGCCTCAGATTTTAGCACAGATAAAGACACTTGCCGAGGTAATACTGGCAAAATTGCATATCCAACGCCCGAATCTCTATTTCCGGGTTGTCAATGCCCTTGATCTGGATGAGCTATTGCATGCAGTCTCGCCTTTTCAGTCTGGCAGGCCCATTGCTATTATCACCGAGGGCTTGCTTTCGTACCTTACTCGGGCGGAGAAAGAAACTCTGGCGGCTAATATCCATGATCTGCTTAAACAATATGGCGGCATATGGATTACCCCGGATGTGGGCACCAAACAGTCTTGGAAGCGCATTGCCCAAGGCGACAAGAACTACGTGCAGCAACGGATCGGGAACATATCCGGTGCGACTGGCAGTGACATTGAAAAAAATATTTTTGTGGACGAAGATGATATGCGGCAGTTTTTCATCAAGGCAGGATTTACAATAGAAGAATATCCCCACGCAAGTGTTATCGATGAGCTGTCTTCTATAGATTCTCTCAACCTCAGCCGCGAAACAGTGCTTGAGGTATTGCGAGTGCCAAAAACATTGATTTTAACCGCCCGAAACTAACAAGCAAATTTGCCCCCTTCATGTGCATCAGTACTTTCCCCCTTCGTGGTCTCGGTGTTGGATCTATGCCGGCGTTATCGGTAACGGGAATTTAGCGGCTCGACGCAATAACGCAGACCCCTCACATTTGGGGCTTTTCAACAACTGGTCTTTTGCTTGGCCCGCCAACATCCGCATTCTCTACAACCGAGCATCCTGTGATCTCGACGGGCAGCCGGTAGATCCGGAACGCAAACTCGTTTGGTGGGACGGCACGAAGAGTCTCTGGGTGGGGAATGATGGTCCGGCTATATCGGAATGCGTTGGATGTTTCCAGAAAACTGAAACCGGAGATCCCCCTCAGAGGGGATTTCGGTTTGCCTATCCGTCATGAAGTTGAATTCGAACGCTTAGTAAAGGTGCCGTCTAATTAACAGTTTTCCGAACGATTTCTCTGTAGTTTCCGGGTCAGCCTTATAGTATAATAATGACAGGAAGGCAGGTGATGATCCTGGAAACCCAGATCAGCGGACACAACAACGACATCATCATGAAAGCCGCAGCGGAGATGTTCAAGGATAAGACCTTAGAAGTCCTGGGACTTAAGACTGCTAAAATAAAAGATGTCATGCCCACCGTCCTGCCGGTCGTAGAAGCCCAGGAAAAACGCATGGATTTCGTCTTTCTGTTGGAAGACGAGACCCTATTGCATCTAGAGTTTCAAACAACGGTGCCGGAAGACTTGTTGAGACGGGTCGCCTTCTATGGAAGCCGAATCGTCGCTAGACACGATCGGGAAGTTAACACAGCTGTTATTTATTCAGGACGGATTGAGAGTGCCCCCGATCTTCTGCGGAGAGGATCTTTGACCTATCAAGTCACCAATGTCTACATGAAGGGTATGGATGGTGACAAGGAATACCAGCGAATCAAGAGCAAGCTCGAACGAGGCGAAGCTTTGGACGAAGCAGACCTGTTGAAGCTGATCTTCTTGCCTCTCATGAAAAGTAAGCAGAGCGAAGCGGAAATGACACTGCAGGCTGCCGAACTGGCCAAAGCAGTCAATAGCCCCTATGTCAGTTTTATCATAGGAGCTCTGATAGCTATCACCGACAAGTTTCTGCCGGAAGAGTATAAGAAACGATTATTGGAGGTGTTACGTATGACCCAAATTGAACAATGGCTGAGAGAAGAAGGCAGAGAAGAAGGCAGAGAAGAAGGCAGAGAAGAAGGCAGGCAAGAGGGCAAGTTGGAGACGGCCCGAAATGCCCTGAAAAAGGGACTTTCATTGGCAGACGTAGCAGAGATAACGGGTCTGCCCCTGGAAACAGTGCGGAAGCTGAAAGCGAATTTGCTGATCTGAGTCTGACATCTATTTTCCCAATTGCGGCTTGCTTAAGGGCCTATCTATCGGCCACTGCTCGGAAACTCCCCTTTTGGGGGGGATTTTGTGGCCAAGGATGTGGTGATGGACACACCAATCAAAACGTAAAGCAAATCCGAACACATCGCCAATCTCTGGCAATTCCGGTATCTTGCCTGGTGTTTTTCGGATGATTACGCGGAAAGATATGCTTCTGTATTTCAGTTTTTTAAATCAAATCCCGCTCATGGTATAGTGAGCAGTCACATTATCTTTATCAAAAAATATTCCCCTTTGCAAAATGTTGACCAGTTCTTATTTTACTTTCTAATTCTTTTAGTAACCTCGAAGAATATAACAATGGTAATTACACAAGAAAGACCAGACGAACTGATCTTTCTTGCTTCCGTAGTTCACAGCCAGAACGGCTATGCTAGGGCCGTGGACAGCGCCTGCTTGGGGAAACGCCCTTTGGGGCCCGTGAAGGGTAACCATATTCTGTCCTGTAACTCATGAGGAAATTGCATCAATGAAAGCAATATAAAAAGGGTAAATAAGGAGAATCGCGATCATCAATAGCCCTTCGACCGGTGCGGGAAGATCAGCATGATTTGTAAAAGGAAATAGCCTAAAGAAGATCCAGTAAAAAGCTCCGTAATAAGGTATCCAAAGAATCATTAGCAAAAATTTCAGTTTTCCTTTATTAAAATGCTTTCTCGTTATGAAGAAAAACGCAATAGTTGAAACTATGAATAGAGCAAGCTGGAAAATTCCGCTTAACACAATGATTGTGTGAATATCGCAATTGGTTATTCGACTAATCCTATCTACGTTAAGCCCAGCTTGAAACTCAATAAGTAAAACAAAAGCATATAGTATGGCAATGCCATTTAATTTGATTAGGTTTTTCATGCTAACCTCAATTCCGCCGCTGTCGGTGGCGGCACGTCACACAAAGCGTGGGGCTTAATATTGCTCAGTATTCATTATAGCCTTGTGTCATAGCTGCTTCCCAACTCCTTAACTAATTTACTTGTAGCTACGAACACATCATATATCCTTCGTTGTCTGGGAGTCTTCAGGAACTTGTGTGCCAAAGATAGCACCTCCCATTGCTATTTTAGCAGACATACTTGAGGCGAACTGTAATGGAGTTGTAAATTCTGGCCCTCCTGCGTATGACGTGCGAGTAGTACCGTTGAAGATGTTACCCTTGAATAGCTTAAATACGCGGTGAAGCCGCCGAGGTGCTGCAGCCGAATAAGAACCGCTGAGCCCACTCCGCAGACCTGAAATCTCTTGCCATACCTGCTATAATTATAAATAAAGATATTTGACAGAACAAGGAGTGTTGGCAATTGAGGTTCACCGGGTTGGAGGTTCTTCTGGAAAGGGCCCAAAGCCTGGGCCGGGCCCGGGTGGTCGTGGCGGCGGCCGCTGATAGACAGGTGCTGGAAGCGGTTAAGATGGCCCGGCAAGCGGGGCTGATCGATCCAATCCTGGTCGGGCAAGGAGCGGGGATTGAGGATTTGTCCCGGCAAATCGGGCTGGATTTGGGGGGAGCGGAACTTATTGATGAGCCGGATCCGGTGGCGGCAGCCCATAGGGCCGTGGATGCCGTGGCCGCGGGCAGGGCTCATTTTCTCATGAAAGGGCTTGTGAATACGGCTGATTTTCTGCGGGCGGTTTTGCGGGCGGAAGACGGACTGAGAAGCGGAAGGCTGCTGTCCCATCTGGCGGCTATTTCGGTTCCTGGTTTTAACAGACTTCTTTTTCTCACGGATGGAGGAATCAACATTTCTCCTACGCTGGAGCAAAAAAGGGAAATTATGGACAATGCCCTGGATTGTATGCACCGTATCGGCATGGAGGAAGTGAAAGTTGTCGCTTTATCTGCCAACGAAGTCCCGAGCGCGAAGATGGTCTCCTCCACAGATGCCGCCGCCTTGGCGGAAATGGGCGCGCGGGGTGAGTTCCCGGGGGCGGTCGTCGACGGTCCCCTGGCTTTGGACGGGGCCATCAGCGCGGCCGCGCTTAAGCATAAAGGCATCAAAAGCAGGGTAAACGGGGATGCCGATCTTTTCCTGGTGCCGACGATAGAGGTTGGCAATGCCGTGATCAAGTCCATGCTTTATTTTGCCGGGGCCACGTTTGCGGGGATTATCTTGGGGGCGAAGACTCCTATAGTCATGACCTCGCGCAACGACTCACCGCGCAGCAAGCTGATGTCTATCGCCTTTGCGGCAGTCAGTCGCGAAGCGGGTTTGTAAAAGAGATTTATTAAGTAGGGTCATGGATTCCGGTTTGTGGGTTGTGAGTGTCCCCGCCGGAAGTTTGTAAGACGGATTTGCCAGGGCTATGGTCCGGATGCTTTCTCATCCGGGCCTATTCGGTTCGTGCCTCGTCATGCCTGGGTGGTTATTCAGTGGTTGAAAATTACCCTTCTGCTGCCTGGCAACTATTTTCATGCTCCGTCGGTGACACTTTTGCGGTATGGGGATCTGCGTCTGAATAGTTACGTGTCGCGGCTATCCGGTCCGTGACCATAAGGCTTAGCCGCATGCCCCTGGCTTCAGCCGGCTTTAGCCATGGGGAGATTCAGTCCGTGGCGCGGATGTGGTTGTAGCCGGACAAAACTGCTATAATAGGGTTGAATCGCCGTGAGCCTCCCGGTTGCAGCCGGTTAGGGCCGCGGGGTTAAGCAAGTATTTTGGAAGGATTTAGTCCTTCCGTTCCCAATAGGGTCCATCTAAGACAAAGGTTTAAAGAAATGTTTATCCGCACTAAGGATTCAGTTTAGGAGGCGCTGTTTTTTGACGCGGTACGCGGAAGTCATGCCGGACGTCGCCAACCGGCGTCTCGATCGAACTTACCATTATATTGTTCCTGATAATATGAAAGTCGCCGCCGGGATGCGGGTCTTGGTTCCTTTGCAGGGCCGGCAGATACAGGGGCTGATCGTTCAGGTCGCGGACAGCCTGCCCAAGGAAGCGGGGGGCAAGGAATTGCGCCCGATCTTGGAGATTTTGGCGGGGGAAGCGGTGCCTGCCGAGATGATCGAGCTGGCGCGCTGGCTGGCTGAAACGACCCTATGTTCCGTGGCCCAAAGCCTGCGCACGGTTTGGCCTCTGCTCAAAGGCAAGGTGGAAGATTGGGTGATACCTCTGGCGGGCCGGGAAGATCCGGATGTCGAAGCTTTGCGCTGGCTCGATCCGGGAACTTATGCCTGCCTGGAGGTACTTGGCCGTTCCCGGCGCCAGGGTTTGCCCCTGAAGACGTTTCTGCAGAGAGCGAAGGTCAGTGGGGACTTTTTGAAAGAGCTCATTGGGCAGGGATGGGTGAAGACAGAAACCCGCTTCTGTTCCGCTTGGAAAACCGGTACTCGTACGGGAAGGACCCCTGATAATCGTGAAAAAAGGGAGTATGAGACCGGGGAGCGGACGGGACCCCAAGTGAGCGCTTTGTTCCGGGCACCTGGGGAAGAGCGGATTCTCAGCCGCGAACAGAAAGCGGCGGTGACAGAGATTATTGCCGCCCTGGGGAAAGAAGCCGCGCAGACCCTCCTCTTACACGGGGTGACGGGAAGCGGCAAGACGGAAGTGTACCGGCGGGTGATTCATTATCTTCTCACCCAGGGCGGGGACGCCATCCTGCTGGTGCCGGAGATTTCCTTGACAGCCCAGCTGGCCCGCTACTTTCAGGCAGACTTTGGCTCGCAAATGCTGGTGCTCCATTCGGGACTCAAACCCGGGGAAAAAGCCCGGGCTTGGGAGAAGATGCTTGAGGGGAATGTCCGTCTGGTTATCGGGGCCCGTTCGGCGGTTTTTGCCCCTCTGCCGGCCCTGAGATTGATCATTTTGGACGAAGAGCATGATCAGGCGTATAAGCAAGATGAGAACCCTAAGTATCACGCTCGGGATGTTGCCCGCAAGCGGATGGAATATCGCAAAGGAGTGGTCCTCTTGGGGAGCGCGACACCGTCGCTGGAGGCTTACGCGGCGGCCCGGAGCGGCAAAGCCGCCCTGCTCACTATGAGGGAACGCATAGGATCCTGCATCCTGCCGCCCGTGGAAGTCGTGGATATGCGGGAGGACTTGGCTAAGGGAAACCGCAGTCTGTTTTCACTCAGTCTCCAGAGCAAGTTGCGAGAACGGCTGGAGCGGGGTGAGCAAAGCATGCTGTTTTTGAATCGCCGGGGCTACGCGACTTTTGTCGTCTGCCGGGAATGCGGGTACGTGGTGCGCTGTCCCGACTGCGATGTGGCGCTCACCTATCATACTCAGGACGAAGTGATGCGCTGCCATTATTGTAATCACACGGAGGCGACTCCCCACCGTTGTCCCGAGTGCGGGAGCCGGTATATCCGTTTTTTCGGTCTGGGGACGCAAAGAGTTGAGGAAGAATTGCGGGGCCTATGGCCTGAGGCACGGGTTTTGCGGCTGGACTGGGACGCGGTGCACGAGCATGGCCATGAGGAGATCTTGGCGGCTTTCAGGCGGCAGGAGGCTCAGGTTCTGGTGGGGACGCAGATGATGGCCAAAGGCTTGGATTTTCCCAATGTGACCTTGGTTGGGATCGTGGCGGCAGACCAAACCCTGCAGATGCCGGATTTCAGGGCCAGGGAGAGGACGTTTCAACTCCTGACGCAAGTTGCCGGACGTGCCGGACGGAGCGAAAAACCGGGGGAAGTGGTGATCCAAACCTATACCCCGGCGGACCGCGCCATCCAACACGCATCCGTTCATGATTTTGAGGGCTTTTTCTGGGAGGAAATCCGCTACAGGAAGGAACGCCGGTATCCCCCCTTTACGCACGTCATCCGGGTGCTCGTCCAGGGGGAGGCGGAGGAACGGGTGATCAAAGGGGCGCATGAACTGGCCGCGGCCTTGCTCCGGCGAATGCCGGAAGACGGAAATGGGAATACTGACTTGTTGAATGTGCTGGGTCCGGCACCCGCCGTCCTGCCCCGCCTGAAAAAGCAATTCCGCTGGCAGGTGTTGGTTAAGGGGAAAAATATTGAGGTTTTAAGGGCTTTTCTCCATAGTGGGATCGAAAAGTTTTTTCAAAGCTCGGTGGCTCGTGGCATAATACTAAATATCGAGGTGGATCCTATGGCTACCGCGTGAGCTGGATATCGATGAACTGACCGCGTAAAGCAGCCGAAAGGATTTGGGTAGGGCTTTTCAGGAAAGAAGGAGGACGTCTCGGATGGCAGTGTATCAAATTGTTGAAGTTGGGGCGGACGTTTTACGGGAGCAAGCAAAAGAGATTCCTGAGGTCAATAAAACGATCGAGAAGCTCCTGGATAACTTGGCGGAAACGATGTATGCCGCGGGTAACGGGATCGGCCTGGCGGCGCCGCAAATCGGGGTTTCCAAACGCGCCATCGTGGTGGACGTGGGGGAGGGTTTGATAGAGCTAGTCAATCCGGTGGTCATCGAGAGTTCCGGGGTATCGGTGGAAACAGAAGGCTGTCTCAGCGTTCCCGGTGTCAACGGAGACGTGGTGCGGCCGGCCCAGGTACGGGTTCAGGGTTTGGATCGGAAGGGAGAGCCAGTGGATATTACGACCGACGGATTGCTCGCCCGGGCTTTGCAGCACGAGATAGATCACTTGGAGGGTATTCTTTTTATCGACAAGGCCAAGAAGATTTTCCGCAGCAAGTAAGGGGCGATTCCCGCCTCAGCGCGCTGTCGAGCGGTGGTGAGATAAGAACCCCGCAAGAACGCGTGAAGGCATGGTGGGAACAGGGTACGGGCTTGTGACGCCGGACAAGAGAGTGAAAGGCCGGGAGGAACGAAGGAAGTCTGTTCGACAGTAGATCCCGGAAAGAAAGGGGGGAAAGCCTGGTTTCTCGGAGAGGCCGAGTTTCTCGGAGAAGCCGGGTTGCCATGCGTTTGGTGTTTATGGGGACTCCGGATTTCGCGGTCCCCTCCCTTGAGGCATTGGTGGGGGCCGGGCATGAGGTCGTCGGGGTATTTACTCAGCCGGACCGCCCGGCGGGCCGGGGACGACAGATGAAAGCCAGTGCGGTGAAAACGGCGGCTCTGGCGTTGGGGTTGCCGGTCTTTCAGCCGGAACGGGTGAAGACCCCCGAGGCGGTGGCCCAACTTGGCCGCTTAGCGCCGGAGTGCATCGTGGTGGTGGCTTACGGCCAGATTCTCTCACCCGAGATCCTGGCCTTGCCGCCCAGGGGCTGTGTCAATGTCCACGCCTCTCTTCTGCCGGATTACCGCGGTGCGGCGCCGATTCAATGGGCGGTGATTCGGGGGGAAAGAGTGACCGGGATTACCACGATGCTGATGAACGAAGGCCTGGATACGGGAGACACGCTCCTGCGGGCAGAATATCCGCTTTCCGCGGAGACGACCGGTGGTGAGGCCCACGAGGCGCTTGCCCGTTTGGGTGCCAGATTGCTTCTGAAGACGTTGACCAGTTTGGAGGCGGGCACGCTTCAGCCGGTTCCCCAAAGCGGGCAGGGCAGTTACGCACCCCTTCTCACCCGGAAGGATGAGAAGATCGATTGGGAAGCCGGGTCGTGGGCGATTCACAACCTGATCAGAGGCCTTAATCCCTGGCCCGGTGCTTATACCACTTTCCGGGGAGAGGGTCTCAAAGTCTGGCGAAGCTCTCCTCCGCCAGGAGAGAGGTTCCCAGGAAAAAATTACACAGGGGTCGGGGACAAGCAAAGAGGGAGCGGTCAGCGGGTCGCCGGCTCCGGAAACAGTGACCTAACCTTGACCGAGGTCGCGGGCGGTGCCGACGGGAGCCTGGGGCATTCGGCGGGCGAGGTTCTGAGAATTGAAGGAGACGGCTTGGCAGTGCGGACGGGTGACGGGTGGCTGAAAATCAGAGAAGTACAGCCGGCGGGAAAACGCCGGATGCCGGCCCGGGATTTTTGCCTGGGCAGGCATGGGGAAGCGGGAGAGAGGTTGGGTTTGTAATTTGTCCTGAGAGGGAGGATGGATGAGACTATGTTTTTCTACGATCCGACGATGGTTCTGTTGATTCCTGCTATCCTGCTGTCTATCTATGCTCAAGCGAAGATCTCTTCCGCCTATGGCAAGTACTCGGAAATCCGAGCCCGGAGCGGTCTCAGCGGTGCCCAGGTGGCGCGGGCCATTCTCGGCGGCAACGGCTTGTACGATGTGCGGGTGGAAGCGGTAGCCGGCCGTTTGTCAGACCATTATGATCCCAGGACGAAGGTTGTGAGTTTGAGTCAGGATGTGTATTCCAGTAACTCCTTGGCGGCGGTGGCTGTCGCCGCCCATGAGACCGGACACGCTCTCCAGCACGCCCGCGGCTATTTCCCGCTGCAGCTGCGTTCGACTTTTGTTCCGGTGGCCAATTTCGGCAGCAGTTTGGGGCCGATTCTCATCCTGGTCGGCTTGTTTATGCCGTCTTTCGGCCTCCTGTTGAACGTCGGGATCCTGTTTTTCGCCTTCGCGGTTTTGTTTCAGCTGATCACTTTGCCGGTGGAGTTTAATGCCAGCCACAGGGCTTTGGCTATGTTGAGCCAGGAAAATCTGGTGGCGGACGACGAAATAAGAGGTGCCCGTTCGGTCTTGAGCGCGGCGGCTTTGACTTATGTGGCGGCCGCCTTGGCCGCGGTCTTGCAGCTGGCCCGTTTTCTGTTGATCGCGCAGGGGCGCCGGCGCGACTGAGGGTCAAAAGTCTAAGGACAGTGAGGGTTTCATGAGCAAAGGACAAGAGCCGGACGGAGGGCCGGTGAAGCAGAGCCCGCGTTTTCTGGCGGTGGAGATCCTTTCCCGGGTGGAAGGTGGTGCTTCCTATGCCAATATTCTCCTTCAGCACAATTTGGGAGTTTTAAGTGAGGGCAGGGAGCGCTCCCTGGCGACGGTACTCGTCAACGGGTGTCTGAAGCAGCGGCTCACTCTGGATTATGCCCTGCGCCAGCATCTGCGCAAGCCCATGTCAAGTTTGCCGGTGCGGGTTCGCCAGATCCTGCGCACCGGGGCCTTCCAGCTCCTTTATTTGGACAAAATACCGGGGGCCGTGGCGGTAAGCGAGAGCGTGGAAGTGGCCAAGGCCTTGGAGCCAAAATTCTCGGCTCTGGTGAACGGTGTTCTGCGCCGGGTTATGGAGACGGGCCGGGACTTGCCGTGGCCGGATGCCATGAGGGAACCGGTGCGCTATTTGTCAGTGCGCTATTCGCATCCCGACTGGCTGGTGCGCCGTTGGTGGAAACGCTGGGGGTTCGCGGAAACGGAGGAGCTTCTGCGCCTGGATAACGAGCCTGCTCCGGTCTGGATCCGGGCTAATCTTTTGCGAACCGGCCGGGAAGGGTTGCGGGAACGGTTGCTTTCGGAAGGAGTGGCAGCTGAGCCGGGGGAGCGGGTTCCTGAAAGCCTGCGCATTTCCGGCTTCGGGGCTTTGGCTGAGTTGGCTGCGTTTCGGGAAGGGCTTTTCACGGTTCAGGATGAGAGTTCGCAGATGGTGGCCCATGTGTTGCGGCCGGAGAGCGGGGATGCCGTTCTCGACGCCTGCAGTGCGCCGGGCGGGAAAACGACCCATCTGGCGGAATTCATGCGCAATACCGGTTCCATCCTGGCTTTTGATCGGCATGAAGGCAAACTCCGCCTGGTGGAGGAGCTGGCAGGGCGCCTGGGCATCTCCATCATTCACACCTGTCCGGGGGATGCACGCGAACTGAATGGCGTGGAGGATCGATCTCAGGACAGGGTACTGGTGGACGCGCCCTGTTCCGGCTTGGGAATCCTCAGGCGCAAGGCCGATTTGCGCTGGCGCAAGGAGGAGAAGGACATAGAAGCTTTGCCGCAGCTTCAGCTCGCCATCCTGGAGAGAGCCGCGGCCAAAGTGAAGCGTGGGGGGACATTGGTCTACTCGACTTGTACCGTGGAGCCCGAGGAAAATTTTGAGGTGGTCAAGGCGTTTCGATCCACTCACGCCGAGTTCGTTCCCGCCGATTTGGCGGAACGGCTGCCCTTTTCGTTGCCGGACCCGCGGGATCGGCGCCAGGCGGAGAAGGGCATGCTGCAGCTGCTGCCGCAGAGACACGGGACGGACGGATTTTTCCTGGCGCAATTTACCAGGCGTGAAGTTTAGAACGCCGGCGATTGGGTGAATAATACTATGGAACGACATGAACCTCATAGCTGCAACAATGCCGCGGAAGGACGAGAACTGCGGGGCTGTAAAGAAGAAGAACTGGGCGAAATTTGCCTGGCCAACGATCTGGCGCGTTTCCGGGGCAGTCAGGTCTTCCGCTGGGTCCAGGAACGTGCTGTGCGAACTTGGGCGGAAATGACGAACATCAGGGAAGCGGACAGAAAACTTTTAAGCGCAGCCCTGGCTCTGCAGCCCTTGGAGCTGCGCAGGGAGCAGAGGTCGCAAGACGGGACCCGCAAGTATCTTTTCGGTTTGGCGGACGGGGAGAGCATTGAATGCGTGCTTATGGATTATGAGCGCCGGCGGGCGCGGAACAGGCAGACGGTTTGTGTTTCTACCCAAGTGGGGTGCCCGGTGGGCTGCGCTTTTTGCGCCACCGGTCTCGGCGGTTTCCGCCGCAATCTGACGGCGGGGGAGATCACGGGCCAGGTTCTGGAGCTGACCCGTTTGCTGCGGCGGGAGGATGAGGGTTTTCAAGTGACCAATGTGGTCTTCATGGGGATGGGGGAGCCTTTCCTGAATTATGAGGCGGTGTTAAAGGCTATCGAGATTCTGAACAGTCCTCAGGGGCAGAATATAGGCATGAGGAGGATGACGATCTCGACGAGCGGGGTGGTGCCTGGGATCCGGCGCTTGGCCAGGGACAACGCCCAGGTCGGCTTGGCTGTCTCTCTGCACGCGGGGACTGATGTCATGAGGGATGTCCTGGTGCCGATGAACCGGCGTTATCCTTTGGCGGAGCTGCTCGGGGCTTGTCGGGAGTACAGCGAAACGAGCGGCCGCCGGGTTACTTTCGAGGTGGCTTTGACGGAGAAAACGGCCAATAAACAGGAGGCGTCTGCGGTGGCCAAACTTTTGCGAGGAATGTTGGCTCATGTTAACCTGATTCCGGTGAACCCGGTGGCGGAAACAGGGATGAAACGGCCGACGGAGGAGCGAATAACGGAGTTCGCCGGAGTCTTGACCAAGGCGGGAATCCCGGTCAGCGTCCGGGAGGAACGCGGGACAGATATTGAAGCGGCCTGTGGTCAACTGAGGCGGCGTTATGGGGAGTGAAACGGAAATGAGTCTTTTGGCTCGTTTTGAAGCGGTGGCGGAGAAGCTGTTTACCGGAGCGTTCAAGAAGAACTCCGCCCGCTTGCAGCCGGTCGAGATCGCCAAAGAACTGGTCAAAGTGATGTTGAAGCACAAACAGGTCAGCGTTTCAGCCGTATATGTGCCCAATGTCTACCGGGTTTTTCTCCATTCCGGCGACTGGAGCCCTTTAGCGACTTTTGGCGACGCACTTTTACTGGAACTCTCGAAATATCTGTACCAGGAAGGGGAGAGGTATGGTTGTACCTTTCTGACGAAGCCTGCCATTGAATTGCATGAGGATGATACGGTGAACCCCAGGGAAATGTTTATTGAGGCTGACTTTGATGATTCAATTGTCGTAGATTGGGGAGATGAGGCACCTGAGGCGGACGAGGAAGAAGACTGGCGCGAACAAACAAGTATTTTCCGGGAAGAAGTCAAGACAAACTTGCCTTCAGCCTCTCAATCCGGCAGGAATCCGGCTTATTATCTCGAAGTAATTGAAGGACCGGATGCCACCCATATTTTTCCTGTGCCCCAAGAGGTGTTTTATCTGGGGCGCCATTCGCAGTGCCAAATCGTCCTCCATGACGCGGAGGTTTCCAGGAGGCACCTGAAGGTGACGGAGGAGGAGCAAGGCTGGCTGTTGGATGATCTGGGCAGTACGAATGGGACTTGGGTGAACGACGAAAGGATCACGCGGCGGCTGGTTACACCTGGGGAAAAGATTCGTCTCGGGCAAACGGTTGTCGTGATTCATCGCTAGGTGGTCAAAGAATTCCCGGAGGTAGGATATGCAAGCCATTCTTATCATTGGGCGGCTCCTGTTTGTGGCCCTGATTTACCTTTTTCTTTTCCGCATTTTGACGGTCTTAATTGCCGATTTACAGGTCAAAGGGCTGTTCCGTCCGCGCGAAAAGGAATTTGGGCAGTTGGAGGTGCTCAACGGCACGGAAACTCTGCCGAAGGGGAGGCGTTTCCGGGTCGACAACCGGGGGTTAAGCGTGGGACGCGGCAAAAACAACGATATTATCATGCCGGATCATTTTGTTTCTCTCGACCACGCGGTTTTTCGCCGACAGAAGGGAGTGACGATGCTGGAGGATCTGGGCAGTACGAACGGGACGTGGGTGAACGGAGAACGTATTAATACCCCCGTGCAGCTCGTTATTGGGGATTATGTGAAAATAGGAAGTATTACGTTCCAATACACGAGGTGGCAAAATGAGAATTCTAAGTTGCAGTGAAACCGGCCTTGTGCGCAAAAACAATGAAGACGCCTATCTGGTTCTCCAAGACCGCGGCCTTCTGGCCGTGGCGGACGGGATGGGCGGGCATCTGGCGGGAGAGGTCGCGGCCAGAATGGCTTTGGCCCAGCTGGCCAAGTCAGCCGCCGAGTTGGACACCCTCGAGCGGGATACCCTCGGCGATTGGTTGCAGCGGAGTTTAACCCAAGCCAACAGGGTGGTGTACGCGTCTTCCCTGGCCAGTCCGGAGAGAAGAGGAATGGGTACGACCCTGACGGCTCTTCTCATTCAAAGGCAAGAGGCTCTCATCGCGCATGTGGGAGACAGCCGGGCGTATTTGTGGCGGGGCGGTGAACTCATAGCCTTGACTGATGATCATTCATTGGTGGGTGAGCTTTTGCGTCTGGGGCAGATTTCACCGGAGGAGGCGGAGAAGCATCCGAAACGCAATATGATCATGCGGGCCGTGGGAGCGGCCGAAGAGATCCGGATTGATCTGCGCAAAGTTGATACTCAGGCTCGGGACGTCTTCCTCCTCTGCACGGATGGGTTTTCCGACGTGGTGAAGGAGGAAGAAGTGCGTGACGAACTGGCGACGGAACGTTCCTGGGAAGGACATTTGGAGGCCTGGCGCCGGCTGGTGCTGGAGCGGGGCGCACCGGACAACTTCACGCTGCTCTGCTGTGTTTTGGACTAGGGGCGGTTGAGGTTTATGAAAACAAAATTCAGCTTGCGGTTGATCATATTCGCTATATTGTGGCTGGGGCTGGGTGTGCTGCACTTGGAAGGAAAGCTGGATCCCCGCCTGCTCGCTCCGGCGGGAGCGTTTACTTTGCTGGTGGCGGTGGGGGCCGTTCTGGAACGAGTGACCCGATACCGGGGTGATCCTTTTATCCTGCCGACGGTGGAGGCCATTGTCAGCGTGGGGGTTGTTTTCTTGGCCCGGATCCGTCCGGACCTGGCTTTGCACCAACTGTGGTGGGCGATGGCCGGTTTGGTGCTCTACTATCTTTTACTCTGGGGCCTGCGCGATTACCGGCGCCTGGGCAATCTTCAGTACTTCTGGGGTTTGGCGGCCGTGGGGCTTCTGGTTGTGACACTCTTGTTCGGTGTGACTTCCGGCGGCGCGACCAGCTGGCTGCGCTTGGGTCCGTTTACGGTTGAGCCGGAAGAATTGGTCAAAGTGGCTCTGCTCCTGTTCCTGGCGTCTTACCTGGGAGAGCATGAGACCCTCTTAAGGGTGGGGACTGTTCAGTTAGGGAGGATTTCCGTCCCGGATGTCCGGACGCTCGGCCCTTTCCTGCTAATGGCGGCTTTTTCCCTGGGTCTCTTGGCGGCTCAGAAAAGTTTGGGCACGGCCCTGGTGTTTTACGCTCTTTTTGTCCTGTTGCTCTATGCGGTGACGGATCGGGCTCTCTACCTGGGGGTGTCCATTCCCGTCTTTCTCCTGACCGGTTGGCTCGGGTACACGCTCTTCGGACATGTCCGGGTCAGGGTGGAGGCCTGGCTCAATCCCTGGCGGGATATCGCGGGAGGCGGGTACCAGATCGCGCAATCCCTATTCGCCATAGCCGGGGGCGGGGTACTGGGGACGGGGCTGGGGAACGGGATCGCGGCTTTTCAGGTTCCGGCGGTCAGCACGGATTTCATTTTCGCGGCGATTGCCGAGGAGTTGGGATTTGTGGGAGCCATGGCCGTCATCTGTCTGTTTTTAATCGTGGTCCTCAGGGCTTTTTCGATCAGCATGAAGGCTTCGGACCACTTTGGTCAGATTTTGGCGGCGGGGATCGGGATCCTCATCGGCACGGAATCCCTGGTGATTTTGACCGGGGTGACGAAGCTCTTGCCGTTGACCGGGATTCCGCTGCCCTGGATTAGCTACGGAGGGAGCTCCATGCTCGTGCATTTTCTGCTGCTCGGGTTGTTGAGCCGTATTTCGCAGGCGGAAAGCAAAAACTCCCTGGCCGAGGCCAAAGGGAGGGAGTATGCCACATGATGCACGGTCTGCGGCGAGTGGCTTTGGGTTTGACTTTCAGTTTTTTAATCCTCGGCTTGGGGCTGGTTTATTGGCAGGTGGTCCGCGCTCAGGTTTTGTTGGAGAATCCGGCCAACCGGCGTTTTATCGTTTTGGAGCAGAGGATTGAACGGGGAGGAATTTTCGACCGGAACGGCGAAATATTAGCGCAGAGTGTGCTTAAGGCAGGGAAGAAGGTGCGGGTTTATCCCAAAGGCGCAGAGTTTGAGCCTGCGGTAGGTTATGCCACCCTTTTGCATGGGTCAGCCGGCCTGGAAGGCGCTTTGGCTGATTGGCTCCTGGGGATGAGCAACGAGACCCTGACCCAGCAGGTTCGGCGGACATTTCAACTGCCCCGCCAGGGAGACGATGTGGTTCTGACCTTGGACGGCAAGTTGCAGCAGATTGCTTATGACGGCTTGCAAGGGAAAGCCGGGGCGGCGGTGGCGATTGATCCGCGCACCGGGGAGGTTCTGGCTTTGGCCAGTCAGCCCAGTTTTGATCCGAATGATCTGGACCGCAATTGGCCGGCGATTGTCTCGGAGAGCGGCAGCCCTTTGAGCAATCACGCCTTTTCCCTGTTTCCGCCGGGTTCCACTTTCAAGGTTGTGACGTCTCTGGATCTGTTCAGGGCCGGCCTGAATACATCCCAACTCTACGACTGCACCGGCCAAACGATTGTTGACGGGCAATATATCCCGGAGCAAAATCATGAGGCCCACGGCTGGGTGAATTACAATCTGGCTTTGGCCGATTCCTGCAATACTTATTTTGCGACTTTTGCCAATCAGGCCGGTCCGGCCAACTTTTTGGCCGCGGCTAAAGCTTTTGGTTTCGGACAACAGATACCTCTCGAATTGGATGTGCCCATGAGCAGACTGACCAAGCAGGCGGCCCTGCCGGCGAAGCTGCCGGAGTCCCTGCTCCCGTCCAGTGCCTTCGGCCAGGGTCAGGTCATGGTGAGTCCATTTCAGATGGCACTGATTACCGCTTGCATCGCCGACCATGGGGTGATGATGAAGCCCCACCTGGTGGACCGGGTTTTAGCTCCGGGGGGACAGGTTGTTTATACGGTACCCACGGAACCTTGGTTACATGTCATGAGCAAAGAAGAGGCGGACAAGATCACCAGCGCGATGATCACGGCCGTCAACGAGGGCACGGCCGCTCCCGGGGCTTTGCCCGGCGTCCAAGTGGCGGCGAAGACCGGTTCGGCCGAACCGGGGGGGAATGTTCCCACCCACGCCTGGTATATTGCCTTTGCCCCCGCGGATAAACCGACCATTGCGGTTGCGGTTCTGGTCCAGAACGGTGGGACGGGGGGAGGGGCCGCAGCCCCGATAGCCCGCAGGATTATTAAAGCCGCATTAAGCGAAAGCAGGTGAAGAATGTGAGTAAAGTCTTCGGCGGGCGATATGAAGTGATTGAACGCATCGGCGCGGGGGGTATGGCGATTGTCTATAAAGCCAAGGACCTGCTCCTGAACCGGATCGTCACCGTCAAGGTGCTGCGCGAGCAATTCCTCTCGGATGAGGATTTTGTCAAGCGTTTCCGCCGCGAGGCCCAGTCCGCGGCCAGCTTGTCTCATCCGAACATTGTTTCCATTTATGATGTCGGCAAGGACGGGAATATCGAATACATCGTTATGGAATATGTGGAGGGCCGTGATCTCAAGGAGATCATCCGTGAATTCGCGCCTTTATCCCCGGAGCAGGCCATTAACCTGACTTGCCAGATCGGTGAGGCTATCCGGCATGCGCATCAGCATCACATTATTCATCGGGACATTAAACCGCACAACATCCTGGTAACGGCGGAAGGGCGGGCCAAAGTCACGGATTTCGGTATTGCCCGGGCCGTGTCTGCCGCCACAGTTACCCACACCGGGGATATTGTCGGTTCTGTCCATTACCTTTCACCTGAGCAGGCCAAAGGGCTGCCCAGTGATGAACGGTCAGACCTCTATTCTCTCGGGATCATCCTGTATGAGCTGTTGACGGGAAAAGTGCCGTATGACGGGGAGACTCCCATTGCCATAGCTTTGAAACACCTGCAAGAGGTTCCGACCCGGCCCAGCCAGCTCAATCCGCGGGTGGGGCCGGACCTGGAAAATGTCATTATGCGGGCGATTGCCAAGTCGGCGGAACAAAGGTATGCCACAGCCGGGGATTTTCTGGCCGATCTGGAGAAAGTGCGGTCGGGGAAGCCGGTGCCCAAACCGGAAGAACCGCTGGATCTGGATGCGACCCAAGTCCATCGGGGGGTGATGCCCCTGACGGAAACGGCGGGCGGGATGAATTCGAACCCGGCGGAAGAACGGCCGCGGGAGAGTGCCGGGCCGGGAACGCAGCGGAAGAAACGCCGACGCTGGCCTTGGGTGGTGACGGCGGTTGTCGTTCTGGTTTTGCTTGGTGCCGGGCTTTGGCTGCGCAGCTATTTGACGGTGGGAGTAACCGTGGTCCCGTCGCTGGAAGGGAAGACCTTAAAGCAGGCAGAAGTTCTCCTTAAACAGTACAAGCTGGCTCTTGGCCCTAATAATTCCGTGGACTACAGTGATACCGTGCCGAAAAACGAGATCATCAGCCAGGTGCCTGCCGCCAACTCTTCCGTGAAGGTCGGACATGAGGTGACGGTAGTCGTGAGCAAGGGGGCGCAGTTGATGAAGTTTCCCAATCTGATCAATCCGCCTTTGAGCAAAGAAAATGCCCTCATCGCCATCGGCAATGACGGATTTACCGCGACCCCTTCCATCACCGAGGCCCCCAGTTCAACCGTGCCGGCGGGAAGCGTGGCCGCCCAGGACCCTCAGCCTGATAGGCTGTGGACCAAGGACGGGAACATTCATCTGACAATTAGCACGGGTCCCCAGGTGCAAGTCATTCCCATGCCGGATGTGGTGGGAAAATCGGCGACTGAGGCGGCTAAGATTCTCCAGGCGCAGAATCTCATCCCAGTGACAGACACCCAGGATTCCACCCAATACCCCAAAGGGATGGTGATCAAAACTGACCCGGCTGCCAATTCTTCGGTTCAACAGGGATCGAACGTCAAAATCACGGTCTCGCGCGGTCCCGGGCCGATAGGGTAGGGAGTTGATATGATTGAGGGTGTTTTGCTCAAGGGATATGGGGGTTTTTATTATGTGCGGGCGGAAGACCGGGTGTGGGAGTGTTCCTTGCGCGGTCGTTTCCGTGTCCGGGACCAGGATTTTTTTCCGGGTGACAGGGTGGCGATTTTGCCCGGCAGAAAAGGGGCGACGATTGAAAAAGTCGAGCCGCGGAGGAATGTCCTGGTTCGCCCCAGTGTGGCCAACGTGGATCAGGCTTTACTCGTCTTTGCCATGACCTCGCCGCGGCCGGATCTGAATCTTTTGGACCGCTTGCTCATTCAGGTGAGCGGGGCGGGAATCAAACCTTTTCTGATCCTGACGAAGTTCGACCTTTGGACGCCGGCTCGGGAAGAGGAGGCAGTCTGGCAGGGCTATGAAAGGCTGGGTTATCTGCTGGCCCGGATTTCCAACAAGACTGGGGAGGGGCTGGAAAAAGTGCGGCCGGTTTTGCGGGGCCGAATTAGTGTTTTGGCCGGACCGTCCGGTGCGGGAAAATCCAGTCTGACGAATCTCCTGGTACCGGGCATGGAATTGAAAACCGGGGATGTGAGCCGCAAACTCAAACGCGGGCGACACACGACGCGTCATGTGGAACTTTTTGAGTGTGAGGGCGGATTGGTGGCAGACACTCCGGGATTTTCTTCGCTGGATCTGCCGGCCATGAAGAGAGAGGAACTGGTCGATTTTTTCCCCGAGATGGACCCTTACCGGGGATTGTGCCGGTTCAAAAGCTGTTTGCATGACCAGGAACCGGAGTGTGCGGTGAAACGGGCGGTTGCGCGGGGGGAAATCCTGCCCCAGCGCTATGAGCATTACCGGCAGTTCCTGCAGGAAGTAATCGCCGCGGAAAGGCGCTATTGAATAAGACAGAAAGGAATTTGCATATGATACAAATTGCTCCTTCCATACCTTCCATACTGTCCGCGGATTTTGCCCGCTTGGCCGCGGAGGTTAAGAGGGTGGAGGATGCCGGCGCGGATTGGCTGCATATTGATGTGATGGACGGGCACTTTGTGCCCAATTTGACGCTGGGGCCGGCTCTGGTGCAGTCGCTCCGAAAACAGGTCCGGATTCCCTTCGATGTTCACTTGATGATCGAATCCCCGGAGCGGTTTGTGCCGGAGTTCGTGAAGGCGGGCGCCGACTTGGTGACAATTCATTGGGAGGCGACGCCCCATGTGCACCGGGTGATCCAGTTGATTAAAAGCCTGGGAGTCCGGGCGGGGGTGGCGCTCAACCCCGCCACTTGCTGGGAAGAGCTGATCTACGTCCTCGACGATTTGGATGTGGTGTTGGTGATGACCGTCAACCCGGGTTTCGGCGGGCAAAAGTTTATCCCGGCGGTCGTACCCAAGATCCGGGGCCTGCAGCGGGAATTGGCGCGGCGAGGCTCGTCCTGCCTGATCGAAGTGGACGGGGGTATCAACAGCGAAACGGCGCCGGTTGTGGCGGAAGCGGGGGCCGGCATATTGGTCGCCGGAGCGGCGATCTTTGCCGCCGGGGATCCCGGGCAGGCCTTGCGAGCCCTGCGCCGGGCGGGAGAGGGGACGGGCCGGCCGATCTGACCGGCGAAAATACATCAAGGGGGAAGCGGCCTTTCTTCTCCGGGCTGTAGGCTGAGACTGGAGTGTCCGGTCTGGTCAGAAGTCGGAGTTTCCGGGCCATTAAGGGTTATGAGGGTATCTGTATTGGCCAATGGAATCTGGGACGCGGACTGGGGCAGGGATGAACTGGCAAATGTGGCTTACCTTGTCTGTGCCGACGGAGGAGCCAACTCGGCTTTCAACAGCGGTCATTATCCCCAAGCCGTCGTCGGGGATCTGGATTCGATCACGCCGGAAAATCTCAGGCGCTGCCGGGAACGGCGGGTCGAAATTCGGTCTTACCCGCGAGAGAAGGATGAAACAGATCTTGAACTGGCCTTGGCTTTCGCCGATGGGCAAGCTCTGCCGGGGGAGGAGATAACTCTTTACGGGGCGACAGGCGGACGCCCGGACCATTTTCTGGGCAATCTGGCCCTTTTAATGGCTTATGCTCGCCGCGGGCGTAAGATCCGCATGAAAGACCCGCGGCAGGAGATGTGGATTATCCAAGGACGAGAAGTATTGAAGGGCCGGGCGGAACAAGAGCTGTCCCTGATTGTCCTTTCAGAGACAGCTCTCGTAACGATAACCGGGGTGCGGTATCCCCTGGACAAGGCGGTCTTGCGCCAGGATTCTCCTCGCGGCCTGAGCAATGTTTTTGTGGGCGGGGAAGCGACAGTGGAGGTCTACAGGGGTCAGGTCCTGGTAATCCTCCTCAACGACGGGGAAGAGCGGACGGGAACGCAAGAGCGGACTCCATCACGCGAAAGCCCCGAGCAGGACTGAAGGTCAGGAGGGAGCGGCCGAATTCAACAGCTGGGAGACCTGCTCGAGCAGGAGGGCGAGATCGATGGGTTTGGCCAGGATCTTGCTCACTCCCAAAGATTCATAACGGGGCAAGATTTCTGGGTCCAGATACCCTGAGATGACGATGATGGGTATGCTTTGAATTTGAGGCAAGTGTTCAATGATGGCGTTGCCGGTCATGTCGGGAAGACGATGGTCAAGGATAAGAAGGTCCGGCCCGAAATCCGGCAGCTGCTTAATGGCTTCGCTCCCGGTGGGGTAATCCTGAATCACGGCCTGCATTGGTTCGAGGGCGTACTTATAGAGTTCGCGGATTGCCGGAAAATCTTCAACGATAGCAATACGTGCCATCCCGCTGCACCCTCCCCCTTGGACAAGCTTAATGTCTTGATGTCTATGTATTCGCCCCGCCGGGACGGAATTCCTGCAATTGAGTAATTTTGTAGATTATGTCGAATAAAGGAATATGAAAAAGACCCGGCCGGGGTCGGGTCTG
Organism: Peptococcaceae bacterium CEB3; assembly: GCA_001029295.1. Lineage (GTDB taxonomy): Bacteria > Bacillota > Desulfitobacteriia > Desulfitobacteriales > Desulfitobacteriaceae > Acididesulfobacillus. The sequence goes on from LDXJ01000057.1 coordinate 118,027, forward strand.
CGGCAGGCTGCCGTCACTCTTTCATTAAACTGCACGTTGTACTTTGCCGGAACGCAAGCAACGGGTACAAACGTTGATCCGGGTGGGAGTACCGTTGACAAGTGCATGAACCTTTTGCAGATTGGGTTTCCAGGTTCTCTTGCTGCGAATATGAGAGTGGCTGACTTGAATTCCCGTGACAACTCCCTTGCCGCATATCGCACAGACGTTGGCCATGCTCAAAACCTCCTTTGCGAAAATGACACTTATACATTCTATCAGAGGTTGGAACGATTGGCAAGTTGCGGAACGCACGAGCGCACAAATGCGACAGTCCAAACCGGCAAAAGCCAGAGGGGCACGCAAATGGGTATGGATTAAGCAAATGGGTATGGATTAAGTAAATGGGTATGGATTAAGTAAACGGGTAAGTAAACAGGTATAGATCGGGTTGCGGCAGGTAAGCGTAGAAGTGGGCGCTTTCAGCTAAAAGCTTCGCCAACACGCGCGAGCTTCTTGACCGCGATTCAGGATTGGCTTCCCGCCGCTTTGAATCTTGGCGCGGAACCTAGTAAAATGAGGGAGAACCTAGTAGAATGAGGGTAAATGCCTGCAAGGAGGACCTGGGATGGGTAAGGAAATAAGCAATCGCTTAGGGAAAATCGATATTTCGGAAGAAGTGATCGCCATCATCGCCGGGGCGGCGGCGGTGGAATGTTACGGCTTGGTGGGCATGTCCTCCCGCAAGATTACGGACGGCTTCGCGGAGATACTCGGCCGGGAGAATTTGGACCGGGGGGTCGTTGTTTCCATCCAGGATGACCGGGTTTTTATTGACCTGTATATCATCGTAGGGTATGGAGTGCGCATCTCGGAAGTGGCAGCCAATGTCATGGAAAGAGTGCGCTACACAACGGAAAATCTAACCGGTTTGAATGTGAGCGAAGTCAATGTCAATGTTCAGGGGGTCCGGGTACTGGATTAGAGTTAGGAGCCATAGCCTGCCGGTCTTTCGGGATGTCCGACGGGTTCCGGCAAGAGGTTTCCGGGAGGTTTGCCAGTTTGTGTGGAGTAGGGGGAAATGAGTTTGAAACCGGGCACCGACTTGATGAACACGGTTGACGGAGCACAATGGAAAGAAATGATTGTTTCGGGGGCGCGGGCACTGGCAGAGAAAAAAGCGCAAGTGGACGCTTTGAACGTTTTTCCGGTTCCCGATGGGGATACGGGAACCAATATGCACTTGACTATTCAGAGCGCGGCCGGGGAGGTCGCCAAACTGTCCAATCCGTCGCTGTCAGAAGCGGCGGCGGCTGTCTCAATGGGATCTCTGATGGGTGCCAGGGGCAATTCGGGAGTGATCCTGTCGCAACTGATGCGCGGGGTGGCCAAAGGACTGGACGGCCTCGGTGCCGCCAATGCCGCGCAAGTGGCTCAGGCTTTGCAGACGGGAGTTGAGACGGCCTACAAGGCGGTGATGAAGCCGGTCGAAGGCACGATTTTAACCGTGGCCAAAGAGACGGCCCGGGGGGCCTTGGCCAAGGCCAAACAGGGCGGCGACGTCCTGGCTGTCCTCAGGGAGGGTTGTCAAAAGGGCGAAAAAGCTTTGGCGAGAACCCCCGAACTATTGCCGGTCCTAAGGCAGGCCGGAGTGGTGGATGCCGGGGGGCAGGGTTTCATCCTGATTTTCCGGGGGTGGATCTCGGCTTTGGAGGGAAATCCGGTTGCGCCGGGGAGCGGGACGGATTACGCGGTAACTTCGGCCGTGACCGAAAGCCCAGCTGAACCCGCGGCGGGCGGGTTGTTCAGGGTAGAGGATTTGGAGTATCCCTACTGTACGGAATTCCTCCTCAAAGGCAGGGAGATTTCCCTGGAACGCATCAAGGAGGACATGGCGGGCTGGGGCGACAGTATGCTCGTGGTGGGCACTCCGGAGGTCGCCAAAATACACATCCATACCAAAAACCCGGGGCAAGTGTTGGATTATGCCTTGCGTTGGGGGGCTTTGCATGAGGTAGCCATACATAACATGCTGGCCCAGAATGAGGCTGCGGCCCACGCCGCCAAGGAGACGGGAGAAATTCGGGGTGAGGAAAGGTCAGGAGCTGCCGGCGAAGGGTATGGGCACACCGTCGGAGGGCGCAAGGACGACGAGACTTCCCCGGCTCAGTCCGGAGAGAGACGGGGGGATGCGGGCGCACCCGCGCCGGAGGCGGAAGCCGGGAGCGAGCGGCCAGAGGCACTGAAGGAACAGGGAGTGGTCGCCGTAGCCGCGGGCGAAGGGATCGCCAGGGTGTTCGCCAGCCTGGGTGCGGATGAGGTGGTGTCCGGGGGCCAGACGATGAATCCGAGTACGGAGGATTTGGCGGCCGCGGTCAGGGGGGTGCGGGCCCGCTGTGTCTTTATCTTGCCGAACAATCCCAACATTGTCATGGCGGCGGAGCAGGTCCGGGAAGTTGTGCCCGACCGCCGGGTGGAGGTCATCGCCAGCAGGTCCATTCCGCAAGGAATCGCGGCTCTGGTGAACTTTCAAACCGGGGCGAAAGCGGAGGAAAACGTGCGGGCTATGCGGGAGGCCTTGGAACGGGTTGGATCGGGTGAAATCACTTATGCCGTGAGAGACTCTCAGTTTGAAGGTTTCGAGATCGGCGAGGGGGATATTTTGGGCCTGGCGGAAGGGGAATTGGTGGCGGTCGGCAAGGACGTGCTGACGGTTGCGGAAGAAACCCTGGAAAAGATGAACTGGCGCAATTATGACTTGGTTACGGTGTTTTACGGCCAGGAGACCGAAGCCGAGGAAGCGAAGAAACTGGAGAATTGGCTGCAGGCGCAAAAATCCGAGGTCGAGGTGGAGGTTTATCCGGGAGGGCAGCCGCTGTATTACTATATCTTGGGCGTTGAATAGATATCCTTTCGGAAGGTGAAGCTGTGGCTCGAATTAACGTTTTCGATATTCTGGGGCCGGTCATGGTGGGACCGTCAAGTTCACATACGGCGGGCGCGGTGCGCCTGGGACTCATGGCGAGGAAGATCCTTGGCGATGAACCGCGGGAAGCTAAGATCATCTTGCACGGTTCCTTTGCGGAAACCGGGAAAGGGCATGGCACGGATCTGGCTTTGGTGGCCGGGCTGTTAGGGATGCTGCCGGATGATGAGCGTATCCCCCAGGCCATGGATGTGGCGGCGGCTAAAGGCTTGAAAACCGCTTTCTCTGCCGGGGATTTGGGAGATGTCCATCCGAACAGCGTTCGCTTCGACCTAAAGGGTGCCGCCGGATATGAGGTAACGGTCTTGGGTTCTTCCATCGGGGGAGGACAGATTGAGATCCGCGGCATTGATGAATTTCCGGTGATGCTCAGGGGAGATTACCCGACTTTGGTCCTTTTGCACCAAGATCTTCCCGGCGTGGTGGCGCAGGTGACCGCTATTCTCGCGGCTGCCCAGATTAACATCGCGGAGATGCGGGTTTCCCGGGAGAAGAAAGGCACAGTGGCCTTAACGGTTGTGGAAATGGACCAAAACATCGATCCGGCGGTCATGGCGCTCTTGGGAAAAATGCCGGTTTTAAAGCGGGCAATGACGGTCGATCCGTTGGTCTAGGAGGTAAAAATGCGGGCATACATGGATTTGGTGCAGGCAGCGAATCAACAAAAGAAGAAAATCGGCCGGGTGGTCCTGCAGGAGCAGGTGAGTGAGCTGGAAAAGACGGCCGAGGAGCTTTTTGAACGGATGCGGGCCAATTTACGGGTCATGTATCAGGCGGTCGAGACAGGCTTGAAGAAAAAAGAACACTCACTTTCCGGCTTGTCCGGCGGGGACGCGGCCAAAGTGGAGCAGAGGCGTTTAGGCGGGCAGAGTCTTGTGGGAGACCGCTTGAGCGGCGCGATTGCCAGGGCCCTGGCCGTGGCGGAAGTCAACGCCGGGATGGGGAAAATCGTGGCGGCGCCGACCGCCGGCTCATGCGGGGTGTTGCCGGGGGTCTTGCTGACGGTGCAGGAGAGCGGCAACTATCCGGAAGAAGAGGTGGTACTGGCCTTGTTTACGGCGGCAGGGCTGGGGATGGCTGTGGCCGAGCGGGCGACTCTGGCCGGGGCGGAGGGCGGCTGCCAGGCGGAGATTGGTTCGGCCGCCGCTATGGCGGCCGCGGCGGCGGTAGAGCTGGCCGGCGGCACCCCCGAAGAGACGGCTCATGCCGCCGCGATTACGATGAAATCTTTTCTTGGCTTGGTTTGTGACCCGGTGGCGGGGTTGGTGGAGGTCCCTTGTATCAAACGCAACGCTACGGCCGCCGTACTGGCCCTGACCGGTGCCGAAATGGCCCTGGCGGGGGTGAAAAGCGCGATTCCGCTGGATGAGGTGATCGATACCATGGCACTGATCGGCAGGCAGCTGCCCTGCTCTTTGCGGGAAACCGCTCAGGGAGGGCTGGCCGCTACCCCGACGGCGCGAAAGATTCAGCTGACCTTGTCATGAATACGCTGGGGCTGGTGCTGGCGAACTTACGCAAAGCCGCGGTGGCGGAGGAAAGACAAGGATATACCAACACGGGTGCCCTGGGCGGATTCAGTGTCTTCCTCAACGGTATACTCCCCCGGCTGGAACAGCTTGTGCCCGAACGGAACCTGACTTTGATGAGACAGATCGCCTCCCGTTATGCGCATATGAGTCCGCTGAAGCGGCGGGAGGCTTTTCCCGCCCTTTTGGCGGAGATAGATGGCCTGACGGGGGAGGCGGGAGGTGAGCGGCTGACGGCGGAGAACCGGAGTGTGCTCGGAGAGAGGCAGCCTGCGGCGGAGAGCCGGGATGAGAGCGGAAAGGGGAGCGCGAAGGATCCCTTGAGGGGTAAGAAGACTGCGGGTGTGACCGGAGAGAGGCTGCAGGCAGCGGCCGGTGGACCGGGGGTCCCAGGCCGGTCCGGTGCGCTCAGCCCCGGAGGACATGGGAAAGGGGATGGAGACGGAGCTTCGGGTCCCCGGGAAAAGGTCAAAGATCCGTCTTTGCAGTTCCTTAAGGGGGTTGGGCCGGAGCGGATGAAGCAATTGCGAGGCCTGGGTCTGGAAACGGCCCGGGACTTACTGCTTTATTTTCCCAGGCGCTATGAGGAGCGCCGCCTTAAGAGCTTTGAAGAGTTGCGGGATGGGGAGACGGCGAGCGTTTACGGAACGGTGGTCTACGGCCAGCTTTCTCCCGGCAGGATCAAGGTGATCAAACTGGGGCTTGAGCAGGGCCGGCATGTTATCCAGGCCGTATGGTTTAACCGGACTTATGTTCTCAGGCAGTATCCGGTCGGGACACGGGTAGTGGTTACGGGCAAGGTTCAGTGTCAAAGACATCTTTGTGAAATTCTGGCCACGGACATTGAAAGTGTGGACGGGGAAGGAAGCGCCCGGGACGAGATCGTCCCCGTGTACTCGGAAACAGCCCGCCTATCTTCCAAAGTACTGCGGGGGATTGTCCGTCAGGTCAGCGACCGGACGGAGGGCTTGTTTCCCGAGTTTTTGCGGGCGGAGGCCGGCGAGGAGTGGATGGAGCGCGCGCAGGCTTATCGCGAGATTCATTTTCCCCAGTCCGCGGACAGCCTGGCCCGTGCCAGGGGACGCCTGGTTTGGGAAGAGGTTCTCTTCCTGCAATTGGCGGTTGGCCTGCTGCGCCGGGGGCCGGCGGAAGCGGCGAGTCCGGCCTTAAACAGGGATACCGGGCTGGTGGCCGGATTGCTGGCGGGGTTGCCCTTCGGTTTGACCAAAGCACAGGAGCGGGTGATCGGGGAGATCCTGCGGGACATGGCCGGGACGAAAGGGATGGCTCGGTTAGTTCAGGGTGATGTGGGTTCAGGCAAGACGGTAGTAGCCATGGCGGCTCTGCTGCGGGCCGTGGAGTCCGGCTATCAGGGGGCGATGATGGCTCCGACGGAAATTTTGGCTGAACAGCATTATCAGTCCCTGGAAAAGGCCCTTGCTCCTTTGGGGGTGAAGATTGCTCTTCTCCTGGGCAGTCAAAGCCGTTCTCTGCGTGACGAGACTCTGAGGCGGCTCGCGCTGGGCGAGGTTCAGGTCGCAGTCGGGACCCATGCTTTGATCCAGGAAAGTGTGAGCTTCCGGCGCCTGGGCTTGGCGGTTACCGATGAGCAGCACCGCTTCGGTGTGCGGCAACGTTCCTTGCTGCAAGGAAAAGGGGAAAGCCCGCACGTCCTTGTTCTAACGGCGACCCCGATTCCGCGAACTCTGGCTTTGACGCTCTACGGAGACCTGCAACTTTCCGTGATTGACGAGATGCCCGCCGGACGGAAGCCGGTTCTGACGCGCCGGCTGAGCGAACGGGGCAGACCGAGCCTGGAAAAGTTTATGGAGGAACAGATGAGCCGGGGACGGCAAATTTACGTCGTCTGCCCTCTGGTGCAGGAGTCTGAAATGTCGGATTTGGTGTCGGCTGAAGAGAGGGCAGAGGCTTTACAAAAACGTTTTCCCCTGCGGCGAATCGCTCTCCTGCACGGCCGGATGAAAGGCGGGGAAAAAGAAGCCGTCATGCATGAGTTTCAGCGGGGCGACATTCACATCCTGGTGGCAACCACTGTGGTGGAAGTTGGGGTGAATGTTCCGAACGCGTCCGTAATGCTGATCGAAGGGGCGGAAAGGTTCGGATTGGCCCAGCTGCACCAATTGCGCGGACGGGTCGGACGGGGCAGCGAGCAGTCCTACTGCATCCTGATGTCGGAGGCTAAATCAAGCCGCCGCTTGGAGGCGCTGTGCCGGACCCAGGACGGCTTTATAATCGCGGAAGAGGATCTGCGTCTGCGCGGGCCGGGAGAACTTATGGGGACCCGGCAGCACGGACTTCCGGAGCTGCGCCTAACAGACTTGTCCCGGGACGGTCTTCTGGTCGAAAAGGCCCATCTCTTTGCCCAGAAGGTTTTGGCGGAGCCGGGCAGGTATCAAGCCGTGTTTGAGGCGGTATCCGGCCTTTATGATCTCAGTAAAACGGGAATCCACTGATGACGGCTTTTTTTACACGATTTTGCCAGGTATGTTTTTTCTCACAGGGCGAATAATAGGGATGGAAGCCGTGAGAAGGGAAAAAACAATGGCGGCAGCGAAGCAGGTCTGCCGCTCCCATAACAGACAGAGGAGGTGCGCGCATGGCTGACCAAGGGAAAAACGAGATCCGGCTGACTCCCGAAATGGAACAGTTCAAGTACGAGGTGGCTCAAGAAATTGGCATAGCCAATCGCAAACACAAGCGCTTCCCCAACACCGCCAATAAATAGGGTCATCGTTAGGATGACAATCAGTAAAGGAGCGGGCCAGGCCCGCTCCTTTACCTATGCCGCGGAAAGCGCCAAATAACATCCTCCACCGCGACCTGCCACGGTTCCGTGCCGTGGGAGAATTTCACTGCAAGTAATTTTCATAGTCTTCCGGATCGATGCCCGGGTGGAGGCTGAGGCCGAGTGCTCCGGCTATGATCCTGGCGGTAACGTCGATTAAGGAGTCTATTTCTTTGGGAGTGACCATGAGTGTCCCTTGGTAAGGAGAGAGGACTTTTTCCATGATGTTTTGCATGAATTGGGGATTGAGGCCTTTGTAGATTTTGTATAGGGTGGGGCTGGTCTTCAACTCATCCAGCAAGACGTCAAGCGTGTTGCCCGAAATGACCGCGGCGTTAACGACGGTGGGCAGGCCGATAGCCAAGACTTTACAGCCGATGCTTTCCTCGTTAATTCCGGCGCGGTGATTGCCGACCCCGGAGCCCGGGTGGATGCCCGTGTCAGCCAGTTGAATGCTGGTCCCGATGCGTTCCAAGGATCCGGCGGCCAGGGCATCGACGGCGATAACCAGGTCCGGTTTGACGTGTTCGACAATTCCCCGGATGATCTCGGCGGTTTCAATCCCAGTGAGGCCGAGAACTCCGGGGGCTATGGCGCTGACCTCGCGGAGCTTGCCCTTCAATTCGTCCGGCGACTGTTTGAACAGATGACGGGTCACCAAGCTTTTGTTGATGACTTTGGGTCCCAGGGCGTCGGGCGTGGCATTCCAGTTGCCCAGGCCGACGAGGAGAACCCCGGCATCCTCCCCGATGCCCATGAGTTCCGTTAATTTACCGGCCAGGACTTGGGTAATCTCGCGCTGGGTGTCGTGATTATTGTCGCGAATTTCCGGGGCTTCCATCGTGACGTAACGCCCTTTGGGTTTGTTCATTTCCTGAACACCCTCGTCCGTCTCAATGGTGATGGTCGTTACGTTACAGTGCTCATAGCGCTCCTCATCCATCCGTACGCCGGGAACTTCGGTTCCCGTTTCCCCCCGGAGAATTTCGTGGGCTTCAAGCGCCAAATCTAAGTTCACCGCCAACCGTCGGTACAGTTCGCTCTTCTTCATGGGATCCTCCTCGTTTCGCTTCTTTTCGGTCAAGTTGATAAGTTTAGTATTGAATTCCGGAGCGAATTTTATCCGCGGTGCGGTCCTTTGGCTGGAGGACGCTTTGTGCTATACTAAAATAGATAAACTATAACATCAGGTTGGGGCCGGTGTGAGAAAGATCGCTTGGGAGCCGGTGAGACGATAAAGGGCGCTTTCAGGCGAGAGAAAGGAACGTTTTTGTTTCTATGCGGATCATTGCGGGCGAGTTAGGAGGAAGACGGCTGAAAACGGTTGAAGGGCGTCTGACCAGGCCGACCGCCTCCAAAGTCAAAGGGGCTGTCTTTAATGTTCTCCGGGACAAGTTGGAGGGAGCTTTGGTGCTGGACCTTTTTGCCGGGACCGGAAGCTTGGCCCTGGAGGCGCTTTCCCGGGGAGCCAAAGAGGCGGTTTTGGTGGAGAGGGGCCAGGCGGCCGCTCGGGTGATCGAGGCCAACCTTCGGTTGGCCGACATGCAAGAGAGAGTCCGCTTCTGGCGCATGGATGCCTTCGTTTATTTGAGAGAGAACCGGGACCCAGCGTTCGATTTGATTTTTCTCGACCCCCCCTACAGGCTGGGACTGGTGGACAGGGCTTTGGCGGAGTTGAGTGAGCCGTGCCGCTTGAAGCCGGGCGGGGTCATTGTGGCCGAGACGGCGAAGGATGAGTCTATCTCGGTTCCGAATCGCTTTGAAACGAGAAAGACGGCTTCATACGGGGATACGGTGATCCGGTATTTGCAATGTACGGACGACAAGCCGGGCCGATAACGTTCCATAGCAGTAGAGGCTGATGGCAAGCGCGCCCGGCGGGGGCGGCAGGTTTGGCTTCCATACAGACGAGAAGGAGAGGATGGGTTTGGATAACGATGTTCTGGCAATGCTCGAAGAACTTGAGGAAATCGTGGATCGAGGAACAAAGATCCCTATGACGGGCAAGGTCTTGGTGGATGACACAGGGGTCTTTGATATTTTGGATCGCATCCGCGCCGCTCTGCCCGAGGAGATTCAGGATGCCAAATGGATTCTGAGCGAAAGGCAAAGGATTATTAACGAAGCCGAGACCGAAGCCCAGAAGATCGTGGAGCGGGGCAAGAGTTATGCCGAGAAGATGGCGGGGGAAGACGAAATTGCCAAACAGGCCGAAGCCTATGCCGAGGACATCGTCAAGAAGGCTCAGGCCTATGCCCGGGAGTTGAAGGCCGGGGCGGCCCAATATGCGGATGAACTGCTTCAGCATGTGGATACGCGTCTGCAGGACAGCTTGCAATCCCTGAGGCACAACCGCGAGGAGCTGAGAACGATGGCTAAGAGAGAGGAGCAGGAGAAGAAGCCGGAACGGGAGAAAAAACCGGATAAAGAGAAAAAAGCCGAGGCTTGAAGACCGGCCGTTTAACTTGAGCGGGCCAATACCCTGCGCAAGAGGGCCAAGAGCAAGAGGAGAGCCATGCTCCCCAGGAAGAAGCGGGCGCTCAGGGCCAAGGAGCCGAGCCAGACGGCGGATCCCGCCGGGACGGACCGGGCGGGGCCGGAAACCGGGACATGAGTCAGGCGAAGAAAAACCTGACTGAGGATGAGGGCTAAGAAAGCGTGGAGGAAGCGCGCCAAGGCAAAAGGGAAGAGCCTTAAATCCGTCGCGGAGATGAAACCTGCCACCTGGGCGAAAACCGAAAGCCCGCTCCAACCCATGATTAAGGCGAGGCCTGCCACCTGGGTACCGAGTTGGGAAGATGCTCTGACCATTCCCTGGCAGCCGAGGGTCATTTCCCAAAGGCCGTCCAGGAGGGACTTAAGCGCCGGCAGGGGCAGGAAGTATTGTCCCAAAGGATGAAGCAGAACGGCCAGGAATAAGGTGATTTTCCATAGGGTTAAAAGGCGGACAAGAACGGCAAAAAAGGCGATGTAACCGCCGACCGCCAAGACGGTGGTCACACTTTGCTGAATGGCCTGCCCCAAAATGCGGCCGAGGGGGCGATCATCTTTCGCTCTGTAGACCAGCAGAGCTTGCCAGGCTTTACGGAGAGAAGGACGGCTCGTCTGTCCCGCCGGGGGGTGGGGACCGTAAAAACGAAAAAGTATACCGACTGCGAGATTGCTGAGGTAGACGGACCCGGCCAAGAGGGGGCCCAGTTCGGGTCGCCCCAGGAGCCCGGCGGCCACAGCCCCGAAAATGAAGCCGGGGCTGGGGTTATTGGTGAAAGAAAGGAGCCGTTCCCCTTCCGCTCGCGTAATTTCTCCCTCCTGGCGCAATTTGGCGGTCAGGACCGCACCCATAGGAAAACCCGATGAATACCCCATGGCCACCACGAAAGCCGCTTTTCCGGGCAGACGAAAGAGCGGGCGCATCAAAGGTTCCAGAAGGACGCCCAGAAAATGGACCAGACCTGTGCCCACCAAAAGATCGGAGAGAATAAAAAAGGGGAGCAGGGCCGGGAGAACATAGCGGCCCCAAAGCTCAATGCCGCCGGCGGCCGCGGAAAGAACTTCCTGAGGATACATGAACATAGCCACGGCGAGAATAAGAATGAAGAGAGGACGTATGGCCTTAGACATCGAATCACCGTCCCAAGTTCAAAGGTGTGGGTTGAAGGCCGTAAGAGTCTTGTTTATTTTGATCTCCAGAGTATTGGTCTCTAGAGTATATGGAGGGAGGGCTGTCTTCTAGAAGCATTTTGTTTAGGAGGGAGCATGGACAAGAAGGGTCTGGTTCTGGGAGCGGGCGGAGCGAGAGGATTTGCGCATCTGGGAGTCCTTCAGGTTCTCAGGGGGGAAAACATCCGGCCGGATCTAGTCGTGGGTTGCAGTGCCGGGGCTATTTTTGGGGCCATCTGGGCGGTGGGCCTTGACCTGGAGCGGGTGGAGAGGCTCCTCATCTATCCCGGTTTTACGAAACGCCTGTTTGACGTTTCCGTGCCGCGGGAAGGCCTGTTCAAGGGGGACCGGGTTTTGGAGGTCATGCGCCTGTTGACCAAGGACGCGACCTTCGAGGATTTGGAAGTACCCTTGGCGGTTGTGGCGACGGATTTGGAGACCGGAGATCTGGTGGTTTTCCGGGAAGGAAGCGTTGCTCAGGCGGTCAGGGCCAGTATCTCTATCCCGGGGGTTTTTCGGCCCTATCGCTATCGGGACCGCCTCCTTGTTGACGGTGCCGTGAAGAATCGCCTGCCGGTTCACGTGGCGCGGGAAATGGGAGCGGAAAAGGTTTTGGCCGTGGACGTGAAAAAAGGCCTGAATGGCAAAATAGGCGGGGCGTTGGATGTTTTGATGCAGTCGGTGGAAATCCTGCAGGAGGAGGTTTTTCGCAGCCACTGCCTTGACGCGGATCTCTTGCTCCAACCTGAGGTGGGACATATCGGCAGCCTTCAATTTGACGCCGCGGCCGAGACGATTGGAATCGGGCGGCAGGCGGCCCTGGCACAATGTTCTGAAATAAAAAGGCTGATGGAGTAAGGACTTGAAAAACGGAGAAAAACTGTGGTACACTCACTAAGGCAGTCGCCGCGAACTAAGTTTTTAACTCTTTTGTAGGGGAGCTGAAGTAAATGTATATTTTGGTCATTAACTGTGGCAGTTCGTCATTGAAGTATCAACTGCTCGACACGGTGACCCGCAATCCTCTGGCCAAGGGTTTAGTGGAGCGGATTGGCATGTCCGGCGCGGGTTTGACCCACAGGCCGGCGGGAAAAGACACGAAGGCCGTGGTGCTCGAAATTCCCGACCACACGGTGGCGATCCGACTGGTCCTGGATACCTTGATCGACCCCAAATACGGCGTGATGCAAAATCTGGGACAGATCGGGGCCGTGGGGCACCGGGTTGTCCACGGAGGGGAGGAGTTTGCCCAATCCGCGTTGGTGACTGACAAGGTGATGAAGGGAATAGAAGACTGTGTGGAACTGGCGCCCCTGCATAATCCCCCCAACATTGCCGGCATTAAAGCCTGCCAAAAGCTGATGCCGGGTGTGCCGCAGGTTGCGGTTTTTGACACGGCCTTTCACCAGACCATGCCCCGAAAGGCCTACATTTACGGTTTGCCGTATGAGATGTATGAAAAATACAAGATTCGCCGCTATGGATTTCACGGCACTTCCCATAAATATGTCAGTCAACGGGCGGCGGTCCTCTTGCAAAAGCCCTTGGCAAGCCTGAAACTAATCAGTTGTCACTTGGGCAACGGTTCTTCGATCACGGCCATCAGAGGGGGCAAGTCGGTGGAAACCTCGATGGGATTCACCCCTTTGGAAGGGCTGATGATGGGCACCCGCTCGGGGAACCTCGATCCGGCCATTGTGTCCTACATCATGCGCAAGGAAAACATGGATTTTGAACAAATCAATGACTTTCTCAATAAACGATCCGGGGTCTTGGGCGTCTCGGGCGTGAGCAGCGATTTCCGGGATATCGAAGCGGCGGCCCAGCAAGGCAACGGGAGGGCCCAGCTCGCTCTCGACATTTTTGCTCACGACGTTAAAAAGTATATCGGCGCCTATGCGGCTATTCTGGATGGGGTGGACGCGATTATTTTTACGGCCGGTTTGGGGGAAAATTCCGCCAGTATGCGTGAAGCCGTCTGCGGGGGACTTAGCTATTTGGGCGTCGTCATTGACCCGGAAAAGAATAAAGTGCGCGGCGAAGAAGTGGATATTTCGGCCCAGGGAACGCGCTGCTCGATCCTGGTGATTCCGACCAACGAGGAACTCATGATCGCACTGGAGACGGAGGAGGTTGTCAGGGGTCTGTGAGACCGGTTTCCCGACCGGTTGTCCGTCTCCTTGACAACATATTTGCGGGCCCATATAATATAGACTGTGTATCGGGGTGATGAGATATGAAAGTGAATATCACCAGGGTTCGCCGTGCTGCCGGTGAGACGGCTCAGTTCGACTTGGAGGAGGATTTTCCGCCTTTTGAGTTTGGGAGTGAGACGATTTCTTTTCTATCTCCGGTACACGTTCAGCTTCGGGTGCATAACACAGGAAAGTTGCTGCTGACGCAGGGGATGATTGTCACAGAGCTGAAGGCGGTCTGCGGACGTTGTCTGGAGGATTTCCGCTATCCCATGAATCTCAGCTTTGAAGATGAATGGGTTTATGCTCCTTCAGCCACAGAGGACCAACAAGAATCCGCTTTTTTGTTTGAGAAAGATGAATTCATGATTAATGAGCGCATTCTGGAACAGATAGTTCTGGCCTTGCCCATGAAGTTTGTCTGTACACCCAATTGCCAGGGCTTGTGCCCGCTGTGCGGCGCCAATTTGAACCGGGAAAAGTGCCGGTGTGTGACAAGCGAGGTCGATCCGAGGCTGGCTGGCCTAGCGAAATTGACACTGGACGATTGACTTTTATGAAGGGGGTGTAACCATGGGTGTTGCTCAACATCGCCAATCCAAAGCTCGGGTGCGCAAACGCCGGGCCATGTGGAAATTATCCGCGCCGAATATCACCGAATGTCCCCAGTGCCATAAGTTAAAACTGGCGCATCATGTCTGCCCCGCCTGCGGGTATTACAAGTCGAAAAAAGTTCTTACAGTCAGCGAGTAAGAAAAACAGCCGCCCGGGTGATCCCCGGGCGGTTTCCGTTCTCAAAGACTCATTCCAGTGTTGCCGAAGCCCTGCTGATAGTGCCGAAACTTGGCTTAGAGATAGTGCCGAAACTTGGCTTAGAAGGGAAAAATTACGAAAGATTGCCGCCTGCGCTTGCACAGGGGAGGCGCTTTGGTTATAATTATGACCAGGTAATAAGAATCGGACCAGGGTCATGATAGTGAACTGAGACGGGTGGTGGGGCATGCGCTATCGGCAAAAAGAAAGGCGGCAGGAAAACCTGCGGGACCTCATTGTCCGCAATCCGCTGCTGACTGACCGCCAATTGGCGGTGTATTTCGGGGTGAGTGTGCCGACGATCCGCTTGGACCGGGCGGAGCTGGGCATAGCGGAACTCAGGCAGCGCACCCGGGTGGTGGCGAACGAGGCCATCGAGTTAAGGGCACTGGGTCAACAGGAGATTGTGGGGAAGCTTTTGGAGCTGAAGATCGGACGCTATGGGCGCTCGGAACTCATGATCGATAAGACGATGATCCTGACTAAGGCCCAGGCTGCCCGCGGGCACCATTTGTTCGGGCAGGCCAATTCCCTGGCGGTGGCTTTGATCGACGCCGAGGTCGCTCTGACCGGGAGCGCGGAAGTCAAATTTCTCAGACCGGTCCGGCTGAAGGAGCGAGTGGTGGCCGAAGGAAGGGTCATCAAACGAAAAAAGGATAAGTATTGGATTGAGGTGGTCTCCCGGGTTAACGGGGAGGATGTTCTGAGCGGCAAATGGATTATGTTCGGTTTTGCGGCCGCCACCGTTGCCGCGGGAGAGGAGGAATGAGCAAAGATGAAGATTGCGGTGGACGCCATGGGGGGAGACCATGCCCCCGGGGAAATCGTCAAAGGGACCTGCCAGGCGGCGGAGGCTTATCCTGAACTGGAATTGATCCTGGTGGGGAGAGAAAGGGAGATCAGACCTTTTTTGCCGGGTGGTTCCCTGCCCGGGAATGTGGGCATCCGTCAAGCCGAGGAGACCGTGGCGATGGGTGAGCATCCCGCTCAAGCCGTGCGCAACAAGAAGGATTCTTCGATCGTCGTCGCAACCCGGATGGTCAGGGAGAAGGAGGCGGACGCTCTCGTCAGCGCGGGGAGCACAGGGGCGCAAATGGCGGCCTCCCTCCTGGGTCTGGGCCGGGTCAAGGGAGTGGAACGCCCGGCCATTGCGACTGTCATGCCCACCTTGGCAGGGGGGAAGCTGGTCTTGGATGTGGGCGCCAATCCCGACGCGAAAGCGGAACACCTTCTGCAGTACGCCCGGATGGGCAGCATCTATGCCGAGAGGATTCTCGGCCTCAGAGAACCTCGCGTCGGGCTTTTGAATATCGGGGGTGAAGAAGGAAAAGGCAATGACCTGACCCAACACGCTTATCCGCTGCTCAAGGCCAGCGGGCTGAACTTCATCGGCAATATTGAGGGCCGGGATGTACCCTATGGCCGAGCGGATGTCATCGTCTGCGACGGGTTTGTCGGGAACGTCCTGCTGAAAACGGCCGAAGGATTGGCCGGTGCGCTCCTTGAGCAGATCAAAGAGAAAATCACTTCTTCGCCGTTGCGCAAATTGGGGGCTCTCCTGGTTAAACCCGGGCTGAGGGAGATCGCCCGGAGTCTGGATTATGCGGAATACGGCGGGGCGCCCCTCTTGGGGGTGAACGGGATCAGCATCATTTGTCATGGCAGCTCCAAAGCCAAAGCGATTCGCAACGCCGTCCGGGTGGCAAAAGAGTGTGTGCAGTCGCGCTTCGTGGAAGAAATCAGCCGGGCTTTGCGGCCGGCGGACCGATAGTGCCGGAGGGTGATGGGGCGGGGGTCCCGTCCCGGTGGAGTGGACTGAGCCGGTGGAGTGACTAAGAAGTTATGGGGGGTTAAGTAATGTACAGTGTGGGAATCGTGGGTACGGGCTCCTATGCCCCGGACCGGGTCTTGACCAATGCCGATTTGGAGAAAATGGTGGACACGAATGATGAGTGGATCACGACGCGCACCGGAATCAAAGAACGGCACATTGTGCCGGACGGGATGCCGGTGTCCGAACTGTGCTATCAGGCGGCTCTGCGGGCGTTGGCAGCCGCACAGGTCAGGGCGGAGGAGCTCGACCTCGTCATCGTCATGACGGTGACGGGTGATTATCCGTTTCCGGCTACGGCCTGTCTGGTGGCCGAGCGCTTGGGAGCCAAACGTAGTGCGGCTTTCGATTTGGAAGCGGGCTGCAGCGGTTTTATCTACGGCGCGGCCACGGCCAGTCAGTTTATCGCCACGGGTATGTACCGCACCGCTTTGGTGATTGGGGCGGAAACTTTGAGCAAGCTGGTCAATTGGGAGGACCGGTCGACCTGTGTCTTGTTCGGGGACGGTGCGGGGGCGGCCGTTCTGCAAAGAGTGGAGGAGGGCGCCGGTTTTCTGAGCTTCGAATTGGGGGCGGACGGAGGCGGCGGGGATCTGCTGATGCTGCCCGCGGGCGGTTCGGCCCACCCGCCGAGCGTTGAGACCCTGGCCGAAAAGATGCATACGATTCATATGGCGGGAAACGAAGTGTTTAAGTTTGCCGTCCGGATCATGGGGGAGGCGGCTCTCAAAGCTTTGGAGAAGGCCGGTTTGAGGAAAGAAGAGGTAGACCTCCTGGTGCCGCATCAGGCCAACATGCGGATTGTGGAGTCCGCCGTCAAGAGGCTGGGTATTTCTCCCGAGAAAGTCGTGATCAATTTGGATCGCTATGGCAACATGTCGGCGGCCTCCATTCCGGTCGCTTTGGATGAGGCTGTCAGGGGAGGCCGGGTGGCTCAAGGAGACATTCTGCTCATGGTCGCTTTCGGAGCGGGCCTGACTTGGGGAGCGGCGGTGCTCAAATGGGCGGGAAAGGAGTGAAACGGTTGATACGGACGAGGATCTGTGATCTGTTAAATATCGAGTATCCTGTCTTGCAGGGAGGGATGGCCTGGGTCTCCACGGGGGAGTTGGCGGCCGCGGTCTCCGAAGCCGGGGGCCTGGGTATTATCGGGGCCGGCCAGGCGCCGGCGGATTGGGTAGAGACGGAGATCGCCAAAGTCAAAAAACTCACCTCTAAGCCCTTCGGGGTCAATGTGATGCTCATGTCCCCCTTTGTTGAGGAAATCATCCGGATCATTGTCAGGGAGCGGGTACCGGTCATCACCACCGGGGCGGGCAATCCGGGAAAATATGTACCGGCCTTAAAAGAAGTGGGAACGAAAGTCATACCTGTTATTGCTTCCGTAGCCCTGGCCAAAAGGTTGGAAAAGGCCGGCGTTGACGCCTTAATCGCGGAGGGGATGGAGTCGGGCGGGCATGTCGGCGAGGTCTGCACCCTGCCGCTCGTGCCTCAGGTGTTGGACGCTGTACACATTCCGGTGATTGCCGCCGGGGGAATCGCGGACGGGCGCGGTTTGCTGGCGGCCTTGGCCCTGGGGGCCGAGGGAGTTCAGATGGGCACCCGCTTCATGTGTGCCGAGGAGTGCACGGTTTCCGGCCACGTCAAAGAGAGGATTCTTAAAGCCCGGGACCGGGATACCGTGGTCACGGGACAATCGCTCGGTCATCCGGTTCGTTGTCTCGACAACCGTTTTACCAGGGAATTTGCCCGGCTGGAAGCGGAAGGACTGGCCAAAGAGGAACTGGAGAAGTTCGGTATGGGTAAACTGCGCTTGGCCATGCTGGAGGGAGATGTCGACAACGGCTCCGTCATGGCCGGTCAGGTGGCAGGCGCGGTGCGTAAGATTGAACCGGCGGCGGACATCATCCGTTCTCTGCTGGCGGAAGCGGAAGAAGCTTATGCCAAGCTTGCCGGGCGCTTTTATAGATAACATATTTTCACAAATAACATAAAGGGACGGGAAGTCGTGTCGCCGGCAGCCGAGTTTCCGGGAATTTTAGGCAGAGGAGCGGCGCTATGAACGGAGGAGCGGCGCTATGAACGGAGGGGCGGTGCTTTGGACCGAGGAGTGGTGTTTTAGGCCGGAGGAGCCGTGCTTGCTTGAGGCCGGAAGAGAGGTTTGAGGGTAAGGAGGAGTCTTATGGGTAAGTTGGCTTGTGTGTTTCCCGGGCAAGGTTCTCAGTACGTGGGTATGGGTCGGGAACTCTTCTCTACGCCCGCGGGGCTGGAGGTCCGGAAAACCGGGCGGGAGGTATTGGGCGAGCGGTTTGTGCGCTTGATTGAGGAGGGGCCGGAAGACGAATTGCGCCGGACCGCCAATACCCAGCCCGCGCTTCTCCTGGTGAGCATCGCGGCTTGGCGGGTGTTGCGGGACGCCGGTCTCAAGGCGGACTGCCTGGCGGGGCACAGCCTGGGAGAGTACTCTGCCTATGTCGCCGCGGGCAGCATCGGGCTGGCCGAGGCCCTGCGCGTGGTGCGCAAGCGGGGGGAGCTGATGGAAGAGGCTGTCCCGGCTGGGGCGGGCGGCATGGCGGCCGTGCTCGGGCTGTCCGCCGAGGGGGTCGAGGAAGCTTGCCGCCGGGCCGAGGAGTTCGGTGAAGTGGCCCCGGCCAACTATAACTGTCCCGGTCAAATTGTGATTTCGGGCCAGCGTGAGGCGGTGGCTCAGGCCCTGATCGAGGCCAAGGAGTTGGGTGCTAAACGGGTGATCCCTTTATCTGTCAGCGGGCCCTTCCACTCCGCCCTGATGCGGCCCGCGGCCGGGGATTTGGGCCGGGTTCTGGACGGGGTCTCTTGGCAAAGGCCTCTCTGTCCGGTCGTGGCCAATGTGGATGCCCGGGAAACCCTGGAGATTCCCCGCCTGAGGGAGACTTTGGTCCGGCAGTTGAGTTCGGCCGTGTTGTGGGAGCAGTCGGTGCGCCATATGGTTGATTTGGGAGTCGACACTTTTCTGGAGTGCGGGCCCGGCAAGGTCTTGACCGGGCTGGCGAAAAAGATTGTCCCCGATCTTAATCTTCTCTGGGTCGAGGATGGGGTTTCGCTGGAAAAGTCACTTGCATATTTAAAGGAGAGTCGATAAAATGTTGCTGAATGAAAGCGTAGCCATCGTCACCGGAGCGGCCAGGGGGTTGGGACGGGCTATCGCTTTGGAACTGGCCGCGGGCGGGGCCCAAGTCGTGGTCAATTATGCCGGCTCCGAGGACAAGGCTTTGCAGGTTGTGCGCGAGATTGAGGCCGCGGGGGGCCGGGGGATGGCCGTGCAGGCGGATGTGAGCCTGGCAGGGGATGTGGACCGCCTGGTGAAAACCGCCCAGGACGCTTGGGGGAAGGTGGACATTCTGGTCAATAATGCCGGTATTGCCCGCGATAACCTGATCCTGCGCATGAAGGAAGGGGACTGGGATGCCGTCCTGGCCACCAACCTTAAGGGAGTGTTTCTCTGTACTAAGGCCGTGGCCAAAGGGATGCTGAAACGGCGTGCGGGGGTGATTGTAAATATTGCCTCGGTGGTCGGTATCTCGGGCAATGCCGGACAAGCCAACTACGCGGCCGCCAAAGCCGGTGTCATCGGATTGACCAAGTCGGTGGCGAAGGAACTGGCGCCGAGGGGAATTCGCGTGAACGCGGTCGCGCCGGGGTATATTCTGACCGATATGACGGATATATTACCAGATGAGGTAAAAAACGGGATTGCGCAGACCATTCCCCTGGGCCGAGTAGGTGAGCCTCGGGACGTGGCCAAAGCGGTCGCTTTTTTGGCCTCACCGGATGCGGCTTATATCACCGGGCAGACCTTGTGCGTGGACGGCGGCATGGAGATGTAGAGCCGCGGCAGAGACTGGGAGAGGAGGTGAAGATGCATCATGGGAGTATTTGAGAAGGTTAAGTCCATTGTGGTCGACCAACTGGGAGTCGATGAAGACGATGTCACACTGGAAACCTCCTTTGAAGAGTTAAATGCCGATTCGTTGGATATTGTGGAATTGATAATGGCCTTGGAAGAGGAATTTGACCTTGATATTCCGGATGAAGAGGCGGAGAAAATCCGGACCGTGGGCGACGCGGTCAAGTACATTAAAGAAAACCAGTAGACAGTGGGGGTCCCGTAGCAACTGCGGGACTTTCTTTTAGGGGATTCTCTTGCTTATGTGGGGGGTTGGAGAACGGGGCTGAAAAGGACCGGGTGTATCGGAGTAAAGATTTATTGGGGAGGATATATTGTGCAAATACCCGAGCTCCGTATAAAAAATTTGGTGGCGAAGATTCCCATTATCCAGGGTGGAATGGCAGTGCGGATTTCCCTGGCACCTTTGGCGGCCGCGGTGGCGGAAGAGGGAGGAATCGGGCTTATCGCGGGCAGTGGGATGTCTGTGCCCGAATTGCGTTCTGAGATCAGGGAAGCCAGACGGCGCACCAGCGGAATTATCGGAGTTAACATTATGTTTGCCGTACGGGAATTTGCCCTGTTGGCCAAAGCCGCCCTGGAGGAAAAGATCGACCTTCTGGTATCCGGAGCGGGTTTTTCGCGGGACATGTTTGCTTGGGGTGAGGAAACGCAAACGGCGGTGGTTCCCATTGTCGCGAGTGCCAAGCTGGGCAGGCTGGCTGAGAAATTGGGGGCGGCGGCGGTCATTGTCGAAGGGAATGAGGCCGGCGGACACTTGGGCACCGAACGCTCCATGCGGGCGATTCTGCCCGAGGTGAAAGAGGCCGTCCACATTCCGGTCATAGGGGCCGGAGGGGTCGTGGACGGCCGGGGTGTTGTGGAGGCGCTCAGGCTGGGGGCGGACGGGGTTCAGATGGGAACTCGCTTTGCCTTGAGTGAAGAAAGCAGCGCGGCTTTAGAGTATAAGGAATACCTGTTGGGAGCGGAGCAAGAGGACATGGTGATTATCCACAGTCCGGTGGGCTTGCCGGGAAGGGGTATCCGCAATCCCTTCACAGATTCCTTAACGCGTGGGGATGATGTCAAGCCACAGCACTGTATAGGCTGTCTAAAAAAATGTGAAGGAAATTTCTGCATTATAACGCGTCTCATGCAGGCCCAGCGGGGGGATTTGCGCGAGGGACTCGTTTTTGCCGGGTCAAAGTTTTACGAGATTAAGGAAGTCCTGTCCGTGCATGAGATTTTTGATAACATCAAGAAAGAAATACTCCAGGCGTAAAAGGAGATGGTTCTATGAGAAGGCGTGCCGTCATCACCGGGATGGGGGTTATTTCACCTATAGGCAACAGTCTTGAGGAATTTTGGAGCGGTCTGGTTGAGGGCAAATCAGGCATCGGCTCGGTAACGCGTTTTGATGTCAGTTCTTTGCCCACCCAGGTGGCCGGGGAAGTGAAGGATTTCCAACCGGAAAATTGGCTGGACCGCAAGGAGAGCCGGCATATGGACCGCTTTGCCCAGTTTGCCGTGGCGGCCGCCAAGATGGCCCTCAAAGACGCAGACCTCGCGCCGGAGCGGTTGGACAAAGAGCGGGCGGGCGCCGTGCTGGGCTGTGGCATCGGCGGTGTGATTACGTTCGAGGAACAGAAAGAAGTATTGATGAAGAAAGGTCCGGGTCGGGTCAGCCCTTTTTTCGTGCCGATGCTGATCAGCAATATGGCGGCCGGGCATTTGTCTCTGGCGTTTGGCCTGCGGGGGCCCAGCCTGACTGTCGTCACAGCCTGCGCTTCAGCCACGAACGCCATAGGGGAGGCCTTGCGTATCATTCAGCGGGGTGAAGCGGACGTCGTGCTCTGCGGGGGAACCGAGGCTCCGATCACGGAACTGGCTTTCGCCGGGTTTTGTTCCATGAAAGCGATGTCCACGGAAAAGGGAAACCCGGCCGGAGTCTGCCGCCCGTTTGATAAGCGCAGGAGCGGCTTTGTCATCGGCGAAGGGGCCGGAATCCTGGTTTTGGAGGCGGAGGAACATGCCGAAGCGCGCCGGGCGCGGGTTTATGCCGAACTTTGCGGCTACGGAAGTTCTTCAGATGCCTATCATATCACCGCACCGGCACCGGGCGGGACGGGTGCCGCCAAAGCCATGGCCCTGGCTCTGCAAGACGCGGAACTCAGCGCGCGGGAGGTCGATTATATCAACGCTCACGGTACGGGGACAGATGCCAACGACTTAACCGAGACCCAAGCGATTAAGTCTGTCTTCGGCGCGTCCGCTTACTCCGTTCCGGTCAGTTCCAGCAAATCCATGACAGGGCATCTTATGGGAGCTACGGGGGCGGTCGAAGCCATCGCTTCCGCTTTGGTCATTGAGCGGGGCACCATTCCGCCCACCATTAATTACGGAGAACCCGATCCGGAATGCGATCTTGACTATGTTCCGAATGTCGCCCGCGTGAAGAAAGTGGCGGTGGCCATGTCTAACACGTTCGGTTTCGGCGGGCACAACGCGACGATAGTTCTGAGAAAGTTTGCCCAAAGGTGAGGGTGATGAGGATTAACACAAAACGGAATAAGAACGCGAAGCTAAAGAGAAGCGCCGGGGGGCACAAAAGGAAAGAAGCAGGTTCCGGTCTGACCCGGAGGCTGGATTTGGGTATGCCGCCCAGCCACCTTTTGACGATGGCTTTGACTCACCCGTCTTACCTGTTTGAAAATCCGCGGGCGGGGGCGGAAAACAATCAGCGGTTGGAGTTTTTGGGAGACGCCGTTCTTGACTTTGTGATCGGGGAGTATCTGTACTTGACCTATCCGGAACGTCCGGAAGGTGAACTTACCAAGATGAGGGCGGCCGTAGTGAACGAAGGCACTCTGGCCCGCAAGGCGAGGGAGATTGAACTGGGGCAGGAATTGCTCTTGGGCCACGGTGAGGAGGTCTCCGGCGGGCGGGACCGCCCTTCTATTTTGGCGGACGCCTGGGAAGCGGTGATTGGGGCCGTCTATTTACAATACGGTTTTGCGGAAGTCAGGCGCGTCATTCTCCAGATGTTGAAGCCGGCCATCGAAGAAGTCGCTTCCGGGAATTATGGTGATTACAAGACGGAGTTACAGGAAAAGGCCCAACGGGAAGAGAATGAAGTGAGCTACCGTATTTTGGCCGAAGAGGGACCGGATCATGATAAGCGTTTCACGGCCGGGGTCTTTCTGCAGGGAAAAATTATGGGCCGGGGCAGGGGCCGGACGAAAAAAGAGGCGGAGCAAAACGCGGCCCAACAGGTGCTGGAACATTGGGGGGAGGAAGGTGATGACTGAAGCCGCGAATCTTCCCGTTTTTCTCAAGTCGATTACGATTCAGGGGTTTAAGTCTTTTGCCGACCGGGTGAGGTTTGATCTTCAACACGGCCTCTCCGTGATCGTCGGTCCGAACGGCAGCGGAAAAAGCAATGTGGCGGACGCGGTCCGTTGGGTCCTGGGGGAGCAGAGCGCCAAGAGCCTGCGGGGCAGCCGGATGGAAGACATTATTTTCGCGGGGAGCTTGGGACGGCGTTCAGTGGGCTTGGCAGAGGTATCCCTGACCTTCGATAATTCAAGCGGTATTTTTCCCCTGGATTTCCAGGAGGTTTGCGTGACCCGCAGGGTTTTCCGAGATGGGGAAGGGCAGTTTTTCATTAATCATTCTCCCTGTCGCTTGCGGGATTTGCAGGAGCTTTTCCTTGATACAGGAGCCGGCAAGGAAGGATTTTCCATCATCGGACAAGGGCGCGTCGAGGAGATCCTGAATGCCAAACCGGAGGAGAGACGGCTGCTTCTGGAAGAGGCGGCAGGAGTTGCCAAGTACCGGGTGAGAAAGAAGGAGGCTCTTAAACGGCTGGATGACACAGAGCATAATCTCGAACGGCTTTTCGACATTCTGCGGGAGATTGAAGAACGGCTGGAACCACTTTCCCATCAGGCGGAGGTCGCCCGGCAGGGCCTGGCCCTGCAAGCAGAGTTGCACACCTTGGAAATTCAAGCGATCGTTCGGGATTTGACAGAGGTCCGGCGGAAACTGACGGCTTCCCAAGAGGAGGAGGCCAGTTTGCGCTTGGCCCGGGCGGAGGTTGAGGCCAAACTGGCGCAAGCGGAGGGGTGCGGCCAGGAACTCAAGCTTGAGGAGAAACAACTTGAGGAAGCGGTCCAACTTCAGCAGAACGAAGTCTTTCGCGCAGAGCAAGCTTGCGCTGCCCTGGAAAACCGGTTAAATGTCCTGCGGGAACGCTATGACAATCTGGAGGAGCAGACCCAAAGGCTAGCCGGGGAGGTCCGGCAGGGCCACACTCTGGAGCGGGAGAACAGGTTGAAGGTCGAGGCCTTAGCGGGAAAGCAGGCACTTTTGCGGCACACGGTCCAAGAGGCGGCAACGGAACGCGCGGCCCGCGAGGAGGCTCTGGACCAAGCCAGGGCCAAAAACGGTTTGGATGTCTTGGAAAAGATCAAAGGCGAGTTATTCGCCGCTCTTTCCGAACAGGCGGCTTACTCCAACAGGCTGACAGGGGCCCGGCATACCCTGGACTCCCTGGAGCAGCAACAGACCTCTCTGGCCAAGGCTGAATCCGGTTACCTGGAACGGGTGCGGACTGTCCGCGGGGAGTTGGAGCAGATACAATCCCGCCGGCAAGGGTCTGACGAGGAAGAGGCTCGCCTGAGCCGGGAGGAAAGGGGCCTGCGGGAAGCATTGGCGCAGGCGGAAGCCGGGTTTCGGCCGGCGGAGCAGGCTTTGACGGAACTTAGGGGCCGTAAAGAAAGGCTGAGGGCCAAACAGCAGGCCCTGGCCTCATTGGCGGATTCGCTCGAAGGGTATGCCCGCGGAGTGCGCGAACTGTTGGCGGCTAAGAAGCGGGGAAATCCGGCTTGCCGGGGATTGTGCGGAACCGTGGCTGATCTGATTACCGTCGAGGAGAAGTATGAGTTGGCGCTGGAGACCGCTTTGGGGGGAGCGCTGCAGGATATCGTGGCTGAGGACCTGGAAGCCGCCAAACGGGCCATTGCTTTTCTGAAAGCGGAGCGAGCGGGCTGGGCTACCTTTCTGCCTCTGGACACGGTACGGGGAGGCAGTCTGGCGACGGCCTCAGCGGCGGCCGATCCGGGCTTTGTCGGCTTGGCGGTCGACTTGATTCGCTTTGAGGAGCGTTACCGCCCGGCGATGGCCAACCTTCTGGGGCGCACCTTGATCGTGGCCGATATGGAAGCCGCGGGGCGGGTGGCGGCGGCTGCGGGTTATAAAGTCCGAGTTGTTACTCTGGAAGGGGACCAGATTCATCCCGGCGGAACCCTTACCGGCGGAAGCCGGCAACGCAAGGGCAGCAATTTCTTGGGACGGAGCCGGGAACTGGGTGTGCTGGCGAAGGACCTGGCGCTGCTGGCCCGGGAGGAAGAGGAAAAAGACCGGGACCTGCAAAGGCTGGCTCAGGAAAAAACAGGGCTGGAGTTGAAACTCAAGGATCTGAGCGAGAAGCGGCGCTCTCTGCGGGAGGAAAAGGCCGTTTTGGCCGCGAACCGCGAGACTTTGGAGGTTCAGCTGAGGCGGTGGAGTGAGGAACTGGACATTGCGCGGCAGAACGCCAAGGAGATCCGAGCTCAGAAGGAGGAGGCCGGGCAGGTGCTCTCAGAAGCGCTGAGTGCGGTGTCAGCCGGCGAAGAAAGAGTGTCCGGCCTGCGCCGGGCGCTGCAGCGGGAGGAGGCGCGGGCCCAGGCGGCGGCCGGGGAAGCGGAACGCTTGACAGAGGCCCTGACAGAGGCGAAAGTGCAGATGGCCAAGTGGGAGGAGGAACTGCGTCAGACATCCGCTCAACTGACGGAGGAAAAGGCGCGGGCATCCGAGCAGGCTCGGGCGCTGCGAGAGGAAGAAGCAAGACTCGCCCGGATGGAGGAGAGCCGGGCGGCGGTTCTCGGGGAAAGGGAAAATGTGAGCCTGACTTTGACCCAAGCGCAAGAAGGCAGAACCGACAAACAGCTGCGGCTGGTAGAACTGAGAGAAGAGCGGGAGCGGCTTTCCGCCCGGTCGGCGGAAGCCGAAGAACGGACGCGTGCAAGCCGGAAGCACCTGGCGGCCCTTGAGCAGCGTCAGCACAACTTGGAACTGGCGGCAACCCGTTGGCAGACCGAGTGGCAAGGGGGGTCGGTCCGCTTAGCGGATGAGTTTGCCCTGTCCTGGCCGGAAGCTTTAGCTTATGAGACGGAGATGGCGCGCGCTGAGATCCAGGAACGGATCAAGGTTCGACGCGGGGAGTTGGAAGCGCTCGGGCCCATTAACCAGGCGGCCGTCACGGAATATCCCGCGCTGGCGGAACGGCGGGAGTTTTTGCGGGCTCAAGAGGAGGACCTCCTGGAAGCCGGCGGGAAGCTGAGGAGACTGATCGCGGAACTGGATGAAACCATGAGTTTGCGTTTCAAAGAAGGTTTTGAAGCGGTGAACGCGGCTTTCGGCCGGGCTTTTCAGGAACTGTTCAACGGCGGCCGGGCCGAATTGCGCCTGGTTGAACCGGACAATCTGCTGGAAACCGGGGTGGAGATTATCGCCCAGCCGCCGGGAAAGAAACTGCAATGGCTTTCCCTCCTGTCCGGCGGGGAAAGGGCTTTGACGGCCATAGCCCTCTTATTTGGGCTCCTCCACGTTAAGCCGAGCCCTTTTTGTTTGCTGGATGAGATCGAGGCTTCTTTGGACGATGCCAATGTTCAGCGTTTCGCCGGGTATATCCAAAAACTTTCCGCCTCCACTCAGTTTATTGTCATTTCCCACCGCAAGGGGACCATGGAAGCGGCGGATGTCCTGTACGGGATTGCCATGGAGGAGTCGGGGGTTTCCAAACTTTTGACGGTGCGGATGGACGCGGGCGAGGAGGATCCGGTAAGCGCCTAGCGGAGGGGTTCCGGTGGGAAGCGGTTCTTACGACCTCCTCGCTTAAGCCATGGGGAGGTTCAGGGTTCGGGAGAAGCTCGGAGAGGTTCGGTTAGTGTTCTCCGGCCGGAAGGTATAAATCGTTGCCCGGGCAGGATTGTTTAATGTTCGGGACAGTTATGATAAAATACTCCTAAAAGTGTCTGAAAGGAAGAGACAAAGTGGCGGGTTTCTTCAGCCAGTTAAAACAGGGTTTAGTCAAGACCAGGCAGAATTTTGTGGACAAGGTTGGAGAACTTTTGACCGGGCGCCGCAAGATTGACGAAGAACTGTACGAAGCGCTGGAAGAAGCGCTGATTCGCTCCGACGCGGGAGTCAACACGGCCATGGAATTGGTGGAAAAGTTGCGCCAAGAGGCGAAGAACCGGAAGCTGACCGAGGCGCAAGAATTGCGGGAAGTCTTGCAAGAATTGGTGGCGGATCTTCTGGGAGCGGGGAAGCCGCTCAACCTGGCCGAACGCGGCCCCACGGTTATCCTGGTTGTCGGGGTGAACGGCGTCGGCAAAACGACGACGATCGGCAAGCTGGCCAATTATTTCCGGCGGGAAGGGAAACGGGTTATTCTGGCGGCGGGAGACACGTTCCGGGCGGCTGCCATCGATCAGCTCGAAATCTGGGGAGAGCGCTCGGAGGCGGAAGTGGTCAAGCAAAAAGAAGGGGCGGATCCGGCGGCGGTAGCCTTTGATGCGATTCAGGCCGCCAAGTCGCGCCAGGCGGACATCGTCCTCATGGATACGGCGGGCCGCTTGCATAACAAGGTTAACTTAATGGAAGAGTTGCGGAAGGTGAAAAGAGTGATCACGCGGGAAATCCCTGCTGCTCCGCACGAAGTATTGCTCGTGCTTGACGCGACGACGGGGCAGAACGCCATACAGCAAGCGAAGCTCTTCCAGGAAACGGCCGGGGTTACGGGAATTGTGCTGACGAAGCTGGATGGGACGGCCAAAGGAGGAGTCGTGCTGGGCATTCAAGGGGAAGTGAGGATTCCGGTCAAGTGGATCGGGATCGGGGAAGGGATGGATGATCTCCGCCCCTTTGTGCCGCGGGATTTTGCCGCAGCGCTCTTCAGCGGCCTGGATGAGGCGGATGGGTGACGGATTCCCGGAAAGTTTCCGGAGAAATGGTCTGGTGCCTTACAGGGGCCTGAAGCGAGAGGAAGGTGGTCTGGATGAAGACAATCGAATGGTTGGGAGATTCTCTGCGGATATTGGATCAGACTAAGCTGCCACTGGAAAGTGTTTACCTCTGGACAAAATCGTACGAAGATGTGGCTGGAGCGATCGAACGCATGCAAGTGCGAGGTGCTCCGGCCATCGGCGCTACCGCGGCCTACGGTTTCGCGCTGGGCGCTTTGGCTTATGAAGGGAGCCGCGAGGGATTGGACGCCTATATGGAAAAGGTCTCCGCCCGCTTGGAGTCCACCCGGCCCACGGCCGTCAATTTATTTTGGGCCTTGCGCCGGATGCAGGACACCCTGCGTGAGGCCCGGTCCGTTGAGGACCTGGCGGAAGTGCGGAAACTGTTGGTGCAAGAGGCAGACAAGATCGCCGATGACGACCGGCGCATGAACCGCCTGCTCGGGGAACACGGCAATGCGCTCGTTCCGCCCAAGGCGACTATTTTGACACACTGCAACGCCGGTGCCCTGGCGACGGTGGATTACGGCACGGCTTTAGGCGTGGTTCGAGCCGCTGTGGCATCCGGTAAAGAAATCAAGGTTTACGCGGATGAAACCCGGCCCTTCCTGCAGGGAGCCAGACTGACGGCCTGGGAACTGATGCAGGATGGGATCCCGGTGACCTTAATTGCCGACAACATGGCGGGTTTTCTCATGCAGCAAGGCAAGGTGGATTTGGTCATTGTCGGAGCGGACCGCATTGCGGCCAACGGGGATACCGCCAATAAAATCGGGACCTATTCCCTGGCGGTGCTGGCCCATGTACACGGGATTCCGTTTTATGTGGCGGCTCCTACCTCAACCATCGATCTTAAAATGGCGGGGGGGCAGGATATCCCGATCGAGGAGCGCGCTGGCAAGGAGATCCGAGAGTTCCGCGGGATTCCGGTGGCACCGGCGGACGTTCCGGTCTATAATCCTGCCTTTGATGTGACCCCGGCTAAATATATCACCGGGATTATTTCGGAAAAGGGTGTTGTTTCCCCTCCTTATTCCGTCAATTTCCTGAAGATTATGGTGCGTTCCTCATGAGTTTGCGTCAATCTGCTTGCAAGGGCGTCGATAGCCAGTGAAAAGGGGGTAGCGCCAGTGGCCAAGTTATTAATTCGGGGAATGGTCCTCCCCATGAGCGGAGCGGAAGATTTTTATCCGCAAGGAGAGGTCGCGGTGGACGGGGACCGGATAGTTTCTGTGGGAGCGCAAGGTTCCGCGCCCCGGGGATTTGAGCCGGACAGATTTCTGGATTGCCCTAATGACGTCGTTATGCCCGGGCTGATCAATACGCACACTCACGCGGCTATGACGCTGCTGCGCGGTTATGCCGACGACCTGCCCCTGATGCCTTGGCTGGAAGACAAGGTTTGGCCTTTTGAGGCCAAACTGAGTGACGAAGACATTTATTGGGGTACGATGCTGGCCTTGGCCGAAATGATCCGTTCCGGAACCACGACGATGTCGGATATGTACGCTTCGATGGATCGGGTAGCCGAGGCCGTCCTGAGCGCCGGAACGCGCGCGGCGCTGGCGCGGGGGATGATCGGCAGCGCTGCCAACGGTCTGCAGGCCCTGCGGGAAAATATCGAACTGTACCGCACCTACCACCGGGCCGGGGAAGGCCGGCTGAGGGTAATGTTCGGTCCCCATGCCCCTTACACCTGTCCGGGAGATTTCCTGCAAAGGGTCAAAAGTGAGGCGGAAACCCTGGGGGCGGGGATTCACATTCATGTCGCCGAGACGGAGTCAGAAATTAAGACCATCCGGCAGGAGCACGGCAGGACGCCAGTGCAGTGGCTCAATGATTTGGGTTTGTTCGGCGGACACGTGCTGGCGGCCCATTGTGTGCACCTAACGCCGGAGGATATGGAGATTCTGGCGGAAAAGCAGGTCTTTGTCGCCCACAATCCGGAGAGCAACATGAAGCTCAACAGCGGGACCGCGCCGGTACCTGAGCTAAAAAGGCGCGGCGTGGTGGTCGGCTTGGGAACTGACGGCGCGTCGAGCAACAATAATCTGGACCTCTTCGGCGAGATGCGCAGTGCGGCCCTGCAACAAAAACTGAGAGTAGACTCCAGTGCCCTGCCAGCTTATGAGGTCTTGGAGATGGCGACGGTCAAGGGGGCCCGGGCCCTGGGTTTCGAAGATGTGGGCATGCTGGCGCCGGGTTTTAAAGCGGATTTGATTACGGTTGATTTTGACCGGCCGCACTTTTACCCGCGTTTCTCCATACCCGCTCACCTGGTCTATGCCGCCCATGCCGGGGATGTCAGAGACGTCATGGTCAATGGCCGGATGATCATGGAGGAGCGAAAGCTGCTCAGCCTGGACGAAAAGAAGATTTGCGCGGAGGCGGAAAGACGCGCCAAGAGGATTGCCCGGGAGCTTCTGTGAGAAGGCGGGGATGTTCACTAAGGCCGTCGAGTCTGTCCTCGTCGAATTGTGCTTGACAAGGAAGGCACCTTTGTCTAAAATAAGCGTAAAGCATTATTGCTTTACACGAGGCAGGTATGGAGAAGTTTGCCAAGATGGTTCTTTTAGCGGATTTTTACGGGCCGTTGTTGACGGAGAAGCAGCGGGCGATTTGGGACCTGTATTATGAGCAGGATCTATCACTGGCGGAAATTGCCGAAAGCGGGCATACAACCCGCCAAGCCGTGCACGACCTTATTAAACGGACCGAGAAGATTCTGGCGGATTATGAAGCTAAGCTCGGACTTGTCGCCCGCTTTCTGGCGGAGCGGGAGAAAGTAGCGGAAGTGGACGGACTGCTGAACGCTTGGCAGCCCGAGGACTTTCGGGAGCAGGCACAGTGGCTCCGTTATAGCGAGATCAAGAGAAAAATCGAGGATATCTTGCAGGGACTCGGGATGTTCTGATCTCTGACTTCCGACCTCTGACCTCCGACTTCTGTTAAAGGTGGGGATGGCATGTTCCAGGGCTTAAGCGAGAAACTTCAGGAGACTTTCAAGAAATTGCGCGGCAAAGGCAAGTTGAATGAGGCCGATGTGAACGCGGCCATGCGGGACGTGCGGATGGCTCTGCTGGAGGCCGACGTTAACTTTAAGGTCGTTAAAGACTTCGTGGCTAAGGTTAAGGAACGGGCTGTGGGCGCCGAAGTGCTGGAATCCCTTTCGCCTGCCCAGCAGGTTGTCAAGATAGTTCATGAAGAATTAATCGCGCTCATGGGAGGAGCGGAAAGCAAAATCCAAATCTCTCCCAAGCCGCCGACGATCATCATGTTGGTGGGTCTGCAGGGCGCAGGTAAAACGACCCATGCCGCCAAACTGGCTTCTTTGCTGAAGAAACAGGGCAAACATCCGCTGATGGTGGCCTGCGATATCTATCGTCCGGCGGCCGTCAAGCAGCTGGAGGTCTTGGGGGAGCAGATTAAAGTTCCGGTCTTTGCCCAAGCGGGGCGCGCGGCTGCCGAAATAGCGCGGGCTGCGGTGGAGTATGCTTTCAAGCAGGGTGCGGATGTTCTGATCATTGATACGGCGGGGCGGTTGCATATTAACGAGGAACTGATGGGCGAGTTACAGGAGATTAAAGCTCAAGTGCAGCCCCAGGAAATTTTACTCGTCGTGGACGCCATGACGGGGCAGGATGCCGTGAATGTCGCGGAAACGTTCCATGCCCGCTTGGGGCTGGATGGGGTCATATTGACGAAATTGGACGGAGATACCCGGGGCGGAGCCGCTCTTTCCGTCAGGGCGGTGACGGGCTGCCCCATCAAATTTGCCGGGGTGGGAGAAAAGATCGAGGCCCTGGAGGCTTTTTATCCGGACCGGATGGCATCGCGGATTCTGGGGATGGGAGATGTCCTTACTCTGATCGAGAAAGCCCAAGAGGCCTTCGATGAGAAAAAAGCCCAGGAGATGCAGCAGAAGCTGCGCAAACAGGAATTCAGTTTGGAAGACTTCCTCGAGCAGATGCAGCAATTGAAGAAAATGGGACCCCTCTCTTCAATTATGGAGATGATACCCGGAATCGGCAAACAGCTGAAGGATGTCACGATCGATGAAAAGGATATGGCCCATGTTGAGGCCATCATCCGCTCCATGACATCGGATGAGCGGCGCAAGCCCTCTATCATTAAGGATTCCCGCAAGCGGCGGATTGCCAAAGGGAGCGGCACGAGCATTCAGGAGGTCGGCCGCTTGCTGAAGCAGTTCGAGCAGATGCAAAAGATGATGAAACAGTTTGCGGGGGGCCTGCCGGGCGGCCTGGGCAAAGGGAAGAAAGGAAAAAGAGCGGGTCTGCCGTTTGTCCGCTGACCGGCGGGGGCAAAGACAGGTATCCTGATAAGGAGGTGAAAAACAGTGGCAACGAAAATCCGTCTGCGCCGTATGGGCGCCAAAAAGCAGCCTTTCTACCGGTTGGTGGTGGCTGATTCCGCCTCGGCCAGGGATGGCCGCTTCATAGAGGAAATCGGTTATTATGATCCGACCAAACAACCCGAAGTCCTGAAAATTGACGAGGAAAAAGTCCTTAAATGGCTAACCACCGGGGCTCAGCCTTCGGACACGGTTAAGTCCCTCTTACGCAAAGCGGGACTGTTAAGTAAATTCGCCTCCAAGAACTAAAGGGCTTTGAAACGGGAGATGGTTCTGTTGAAGGAACTGGTCGAGCTACTTGCCAAATCCCTGGTAGATCAGCGTGACCGGGTGTCTGTGGTTCAGACGGAAACGGACAAGATGGTGAATATCCAACTCACCGTTGCCCCGGAGGATATGGGTAAAGTGATCGGCAAACAGGGCAAGATCGCGAACGCGATCCGGACTCTGGTTAAGGCGGCGGCCGTCAAGGACGGGCGCCGGGTGCATCTCGACATTGACCAATGATGTGGCACTCCATCCTTTGGGAAGTATGTCCTCAAGTTTTCGGACTGAGGCCCACGAACAAACCCGCCTTTTCCCTATGGGTAAAACCATGGGGCTTACGGCGGGTTACGGTTCTGTCAGGGAGCCTGTCTGACTGAAGTCAGAGCCATGCCGGCGGTACGGCGGGGAAAAAAAGGAGCCGGATCAGGTTATGAATGAAGTGCTGATCGGAGAGGTGCTGCGCCCACACGGTTTACACGGGGAAGTCAAAGTATATCCTATCACCCGGGATCCCGGGCGTTTCACCAAGCTGAAGGAAGTCATCCTGATGAAAGGGGCGGCGAGGCTCCAGCTGACACTCCGGAGCGTCCGCGTGTTGCCGGATTTTGTCTATCTGGCTTTTGACGGGGTGGAGAGTGCGGAGGAAGCCGAAAAACTGAGGGGTTGGCAAATCGGTATTGACCGCTCGAAGGTCCCTCCTTTGCAAGAGGGTTGGTACTATTTCGAATTGGAAGGCATGGAGGTGTACCAGCGGGGGGTCTGTCTGGGCACCCTGGTGCAGGTCTTGGCGACCGGGGCCAACGATGTCTATGTGGTGAAAGGGGAGCGGGGGGAATTTTGTGTCCCGGCACTGAAAAGCGTGGTCAGGAATGTGGATGTGGCCGGACGGAGAATGGATGTTGAACTTCCGCCGGGTCTCTTGGAGGATTAGGACATGCGCTTTGTCGTGCTCACTTTGTTTCCCGAGATGCTGGCCCCGTTGCGCGAGAGTATTTTGAAAAGGGCCCAAGAGGCGGGGTTAATTGAAATCAGGCTCGTAAACTTCCGGGATTATGCCCTGAGCAAACATAAGAACGTCGACGATGAGCCTTACGGCGGCGGGGCCGGCATGCTGCTGAAACCGGAGCCGCTCTTTGCGGCGGTACGGGCTTTGCCGGAACCGCAAGGAGCGTCCGGGCGGCGGATTGTTCTTCTGTCGCCTCAGGGCAGAATGTTCTCGCAGAGAATTGCCGCCGAATTGAGCCGTTATGAAGAACTGGTTTTCCTCTGCGGGCACTATGAAGGATTTGATGAGCGGATTCGAGCGCTGGCCGACGAAGAGGTGTCTTTGGGCGATTTCGTTTTAACCGGAGGCGAATTGGCGGCCGCTGCCATGATCGATGCCATCGCCCGTCTTGTCCCCGGGGTTCTCGGGCAGAGCGCATCCCTGCGGGAGGAATCCTGTGCGGATGGGGTCTTGGAGTATCCGCAGTATACCCGGCCGGAGGATTTTGAAGGGAGACAAGTGCCGGAGGTTCTGCTGTCCGGCCACCATGCCCGAATTGCGCGCTGGCGCCGTAAGGAAAGTTTGCGCCGGACGTTCCTGCGGCGTCCGGACCTGTGGGAACGCCTCGTTTTTAAGGCGGAAGACTACTCCGTTTTGGAGGAACTGGCCGAGGAAATTCCTTCGCTGGAGGAGTGGCGCGACAGGTGGCGGGACTTGGCACCGCGGCCGAAAACGCGGAGAAAGAAAAGCCTCTGACACCTCTGACATCAAACGTCTAACATCTAGTTTCTAACATCGAGCTTCTGACTTCAGAGATCTGGACATGATATTACCGGATGAGTCGAACAATCGCTACTGAGAGCTCAGTAGCCCCCGACACCGCCGGAAATCTGGCACTTCAGCCGTGCTAACTGTTTGTGCAAACGATTTTGGTGATACTTTTTTGTTGTCAGCCGACGGGCGGAAAGCTGTTCGGTAAGCTTGAGCAGTTAGAGCCGGTACTACTCGATAAAAAGTAATTCCCGATTTTCTGCCGAGTAGATTACAAGGATTAGCTAATCACCAATAACTCTTGTTGCATCGTTGCTATGTCCAGAGTTCTGGACTTCCGACTTCCGACTTCTGATTTGGAGGGTATTGTGGGGGAACTCTATTTAGCCTTAGTTCATGCTCCGGTTTACAATAAGAATGAAGCTATTGTGGCGACTTCCATCACTAATCTTGACCTGCATGACATCGCCAGGGCGGCGGCGACCTTTGGCGTGAAGCGCTATTATGTCGTCCATCCGGCCGAAGCGCAGCAGGCTCTCGCCCGCCGGATCATGGGCTTTTGGCAGGAAGGATTTGGCGCCGAATACAATCCCGACCGGCGGGAGGCATTCACCAGGGTCAGGCTGGTGGCGAACTTGGACGAGGCTAAGGCGGAAATTCGGGAGAGTGAAGGGCAGCCTCCGCTGCTGGTGGCGACGGACGCCAGGCAATACCCGAACACGATCACTTATCCGGACCTGCGCCGGCGCTTGGAGGAGGAAGACACGCCCTGCCTGCTCCTTTTTGGCACCGGTTGGGGGCTCTTGCCGCGTGATGTGGCCAATGCGGATTTAGTTCTGGCGCCGGTGTTCGGCCCGGGTGAATACAATCATTTGTCCGTCCGTTCCGCCGCGGCCATCATCTTGGACCGGCTGCGGGGTCACTGAGACGGCGGTTCAATTCAAGTCAGCAGTTGCGGAGCCAAAGAAGGTATGATAAAATACATTGGCATAATAAAATGCCATTGGCATGGTAAAGTCCATGGTGAAACCTAAGGTGAAGCCCATGGGTGTGATGACGGATGGTCCGCTGGCTGTGAAACTGCCATGAACATCTAGGCAAGGAAGGGGGGAATTCGAATGGATTACATTCGCATGATTGAAGAAGAACAGATGAAAAAGGATCTTCCTTCCTTTCGTCCAGGGGACACCGTGAAAGTGCATGTACGCGTGGTGGAAGGTACTCGGGAACGCATTCAGATTTTTGAAGGTGTCGTGATCAAAATCAAGGGTGGCGGGTTAAGAGAAACGTTTACCGTGCGCCGCGTCACTTACGGCGTCGGGGTAGAGCGAACTTTCCCGCTTCATTCGCCGAGGATTGACAAGATCGAAGTGGCCAGGCGCGGAATTGTGCGCAGGGCCAAGCTCTATTATCTGCGCGGCTTATCGGGCAAAGCGGCCCGGATTCGGGAGCGTCGCTAGTTCAAGAGTGCAAAAAACTTGGAGCAAAGCCACAATCCTTTGACTTCGGTCAGGGACAGTTGAAACTATGCACCCTGATAGGCGAAGAAAGGGCCGGAGAGTATCCGGCTCTTTCTTTTCGATTTACCCCGATTATCCCGAAATCCCCAGGGCCTTTCAACCATAGGGTCCTAAGGCGTCCGCACCTTTCTTAGACTCAAGCGAAGGGCGGGTCGCCGGGATGACCGGGCTCGTCAGATCGAATATCCCTTTAGCGTACGGGAAGGAAGTGCTATACTGGAGGTGCGAGGTGCGAGGTGCGAGGTGCGAGGCGCGAGGCGCGATACCACAGTTGCGATATTTGAAGTGCCACAACGGGAGTACCCCGGCGGAGATGTCATACTGAGAGACGGCCGCTGGTATGCTTCTTCTTGCCCTTGCCCATACTAAAGCCGGAGATAAAAGGGCAAGAGAGGAGCATCGCGCATGTTGCGACAAGGTTTCCGGTCATGGTGGGCCGCGGGGATTCTGGGCATTTTTTTGATTCTGTTGGGTGTTGTCCGCTGGCTGGTGATCCAGCCTTATGTGATTTCTTCTTCATCCATGGAACCGACGCTCAGGAGCGGAGACCGCGTGCTGGTCAACCGTTTGGCTTACCGTAATGGTGCCCCCTCTCGGGGGGATATTATTGTTTTTGCCTATCCCAAAGATCCTAAGAGAACGTTTGTCAAGCGGGTTATTGCCGTACCGGGGGAAACTGTGGAACTGCGGGGAAACCAGGTCTTCATCGACGGACAGGTGCTGCGGGAGCCTTACTTGAAGCCGGGGGATTATCCGCCTTACGGTCCGGAGACGGTTCCGCGGGGAAAGGTCTTGGTTTTGGGGGATAATCGGCGTCAGAGCGAGGATTCCAGGGCGTGGGGACTCCTTCCCCAAAGCGCGATTATCGGCAAGGTCTGGCTGACGTATTTTCCGTTTCAGCGCTGGAGGTTGTTTTAAGGGTTGCGGCGAGCCTGCCGGAACCCGGACGGAGGGTTCATGAGTATTCAATGGTTTCCCGGTCACATGGCGAAGACCAAGAGACTGCTTACGGAGCAGCTTCAGTGGGTGGATGCCGTCGTCGAACTGGCGGACGCCCGGATCCCGGTGAGCAGCCGCAATCCGGTTTTGCTCGGGCTTTTGGGCAATAAGCCCAGGCTTTTGCTCTTGAATAAAGCCGATTTGGCCGACGAGGTTTGGACAAAACGCTGGCTGGAGGGCCTGCGGGGACAGGGCCCTGCCTTCGGTATCAGCGCCGTCTCGGGGCAAGGTTTGGGCAGGATCACGCCGGAGTTGGCGAAGATCACGGCTGACAGAGCCTCGCGCCTGGCGTGGAAAGGACTGCGCCCCCGACCGATGCGGGTCATGGTCGTGGGGATTCCGAATATCGGCAAATCCTCTTTGATCAACCAAATTGCCGGGGGCAGCAAAGCGAAAACGGGGGATAAGCCCGGAATTACCCGAGGAAATCAGTGGATACGAATTCATGAAAAGATAGAGCTTTTGGATACTCCCGGTCTGCTCTGGCCCAAATTCGAGAATCCCGAGGTGGGCCGGAAACTGGCCGCAACGGGGGCCGTGAAGGATGAGGTTTTCGACGCGGAGGAGTTGGCGAACTGGCTGCTCATTTGGCTGAAAGGGAATAATGCCGAGGTACTGAGTCCCTATGAGAGTCGGGGCGAAGCCACGTTGGAGGAGATCGGGCGCCTGAGAGGCTGTCTGATGGCGGGGGGCCGGGTTGACACCGGCAAAGCCGCGCAAGAATTTCTGCGGGAATTCCGGCGCGGACGCTTGGGGCGCAACACCTTGGATCGCTTTCACGATACATAGGCCTTGAATGTTTGGGGTAAGCTAACTGGGATCCGGCGGGGTGTACTCCGGGCATAGGCTTAAACTATGTCAAGTATTTCTCCGTTAAGAATAGGCGTATAATATTTAACTATGTCCCGAAATGGCGTGGGAAAAAAGGAAGTTTGGTCTCAGTGTCGAAATGACTAAGGGGGCAGTCTGGCTTGGAAATGGGTGCGCGGTGGGGCGTCCCGGCGCTTGTTCGTCTTAGGGCGGAGGGGCCCGGCTGGCGGCCGCTGAACGGTTGCATCAGAGAGAGGCGTGCGCTGTGGTGAAGGATTCGGAGGAGCGCCCGATCATGCGCTCGGCGGCACAAGAGGCGGAAGAGGCCCGGATCAAGGGACTCCTGCAAGTCGAGGAGGGCCTTTGGCAACAGGGCTTTCTCCTGGTGGCCGGCCTTGACGAGGCGGGGCGGGGGCCGCTGGCGGGCCCGGTCTTCGCGGCGGCCTGTATTCTTCCGGCGCGTTTTCGGCTGCCCGGGCTTAACGATTCAAAATTGCTCAGTGTCAAGAAAAGAGAAGCCCTCTTTCCTCTGATCCAAGCCCAGGCCTTGGCCTGGGCCGTGGCTGAAGCCAGTGTGGAGGAAATTGACTCCTTGAATATTTTGCAAGCGACAAAACTAGCCATGGTGCGGGCGGTGGACGCTCTGAGAGTGAAGCCCCACTACCTTTTAATTGACGCCCTGGAGCTGCCCTTGGCGCTGCCCCAGCGCGGGTTAATAGGCGGAGACCGCTTGAGTGCCAGTATCGCGGCTGCTTCGATCCTGGCTAAGGTTGAACGGGACAAACTCATGGAGCGGCTGGACGCGCTTTATCCGGGGTACGGTTTTGCCCGGCATAAAGGGTATGGGACGCGGGAGCACTTGCAAGCCCTGCAAGAGTTAGGCCCGTGTCCGGCCCACCGCCGCAGTTTTGCACCGGTTCGCACCTGGGCAAGCGGGAAAACTGAATTCATTTGACGCGATCCTGGGATTGTGGCAAAATGAGTTTGGCTTATATATAAGATAAAAATATAGAATGAAGGGAGGGTAAAGGAGATGTCTGATAATTTTGCTGCCGTAGGGGTTTTGTTGATTTTCGCGATTGCACTGCCGCTGATTATGATGGCTGTTCCCAAATTGATTGCTCCGAATAAGCCCAATAAGGAGAAGCTTACGCCATATGAATGCGGAAACGAAACCATCGGCAGGACCTGGATTGGCTTCAAGAGCAACTATTTCCTGTATGCGCTCGTGTTCACCGCTTTTGACGTAGAAACGGTGTTCCTGTATCCGTGGGCTCTGACGTTCCGTAAACTGGGGACCTTTGCGTTTGTGGAAATGTTCGTCTTTATCGCCATTCTCTTGGTCGGTTTCTGGTATGCTTGGAAGGAAGGTGCTTTGGAGTGGATGTAGCAAAAGAAAAAGAGCTCCGCGAGGCTGAATTGCTGGTGGAAAAGAATGTCCTTGTCACCACGATAGACAAAGCGCTCAACTGGGCTCGGGGGCACTCCTTCTGGCCGGTCACCATGGGTTTGGCTTGCTGCGCGATTGAGATGATGGCCACGGGGGATTCCCGTTATGACATTGCGCGTTTTGGCTGGGAAGTGTTTCGGGCTTCACCGCGTCAGGCCGATCTGATGATCGTGGCGGGGACCTGCACCCGGAAAATGGCGCCTCTTTTGCGGCGGATCTATGATCAGATGCCGGAGCCCAAGTGGGTGATCGCCATGGGCAGCTGTGCTACCGCTGGCGGGCCTTTTATCGATTCCTACGCTATGATTCCCGGAGTGGACAAGGTGGTGCCGGTAGACGTCTATATCCCCGGGTGTCCCCCGCGTCCGGAGTCTTTGCTATACGGGATTCTGCAGCTTCAGCAAAAGGTTGCCAATCCCGCCAAGGTGAGGTTGATGCAACATGGGAAATAAAGAGATTTTGCGGCAGCGCGCAGAGGAACTGGCCGCTAAGGTGAACGGTGAAGTGGAAGAGCAAAACGGTGTCCTAGTCTTAAAAGTCAAGGGAGCATATCTCTCCGAGACCCTGAGCACCGCGAAAAGCTTCCCGGATGTTCCTTGTGATTTTCTCCACGACTTGACAGCCCTCGATCTGAAGGACCATTTTGAGGTCGTGTACCAGCTTTCAAGTTTACATGGCCCGCAGCGTCTGCGCGTGAAGGGAACGGTCGACCGGGAACATCCGGTTGTCAACAGTGTGACCCGTCTTTGGCGGGGGGCCAATTTCCTGGAACGGGAGGCCTATGATATGTTCGGCATTGAGTTTAAAGGTCATCCGAATCTTAAGCGCATTTACCTCTGGGACGATTTTGAGGGCTACCCGCTGCGCAAAGATTATGTGACCGAAAGCCTAGAGGAACGTTCGGTAGTCTTGCCACTGAAAAAAGGGGAATAGGAGGGAGAAACCATGGGATTGGAACGCACCGAAGAACTGTCTTTGAACATGGGCCCTCAGCACCCCAGCATGCACGGTGTCTTCCGGATGGTCGTCACGTTTGACGGTGAAGTGATTACGAAGATCGAGCCAAAAGTGGGTTATTTGCACCGGGGCCTGGAGAAGTTGGCTGAGAGCCGGACTTACACGCAGTTCATTCCTTATACGGATCGCTTGGACTATTTATCCGCCCCGCATAACAATATGGCTTACGTGCAGACAGTGGAGAAGTTGATGGGGGTTCAGCTGCCGGAGAGAGCCGAGTACTTAAGAGTGATTTTTGCCGAATTGGCCCGTATCGCCAGCCATTTGGTCTTTATCGCCAGCACCGCTTTGGACATGGCGGGCTGGACAGCCTGGACCTACTGTTTCAGGGACCGGGAAAGGATTTTGGATCTCTTCGAAATGAGCGCCGGCAGCCGTCTGACGGTTAACGCCATGCGCATCGGGGGGTTCAGCCGGGATGTGCCGCCTGAGTTTTGGCCGGCTTTGAAGTCGTTCTTGGACGACCTGCCGGACATGATGGAAGAGTATTTCGGCATTTTTTACGGCAACGAAATCGTGATGGCGCGCCTGAAAAGCGTGGGCATCCTGCCCAAAGAATTGGCTGAGAATCTGTCCATCACCGGGCCGGTCTTGCGCGCTTCCGGGGTTCAGTACGATGTGCGCAAAGCGGAACCGTACGGGATTTATGACCGCTTTGATTTTGAGGTGCCGGTACGGTACGGCTGCGACTCCTATGATCGCACCCTGCTGCGTCTGGACGAGATCAAAGAAAGCGCCAAGATTTTGCGCCAAGCCATGCGGGACATTCCGGAGGGCCCGGTGACAGCCAAGGTGTCCAAGATCATTAAGCCGCCGGCCGGTGAGGTCTACCACAGGGTGGAGAATCCCAAAGGGGAATTGGGCTTCTATATTGTCAGTGACGGCTCGCCCAAGCCGGCCCGCGTCCGCATTCGCTCCGGTACTTTTATCAACATCCAGATGCTTCCGATCGTGGCCTTGGGGTGGAAGATCCAGGATCTGATCGCGATTTTTGCCACCTTGGACGCCGTCTTGGGAGAAGTGGACAAGTAGGAAATTTACTAACGGGAAATTCCCATGAGGGGAGAATGAAATGAACGCTTTGAATCAACTGCCCCTGAATATAGCGGCTGCCATCCGTTCATTGTTTGGCAATCCCCATTCCATCTGGGCTGATTTGACAATGGACATCATCAGTATTATTTTGGTCATTGTCCTGGTTGTATTGGCAGCGCTGATTCTCATTTTGCTGGAACGCAAGGTAGCCGGCTGGACTTCGCAAAGGCCGGGTCCCAACCGTCTCGGTCCGCACGGCTGGTTTCAAACGATTGCCGATGCCTTGAAGCTGATGGGGAAAGAGGATGTTACTCCGGCCGGGACTGATCGGCTGATGTTTAAAATCGCCCCCATGATTATGTTTGCTCTGCCGATGATGACCCTGGCTATCATGCCTTATGGTCACGGAATGGCTCCGATTCGTCTTAATTTAGGAATAGTCTATTATCTGGCTATTTCCGCGGTTTCGACTTTAGCCCTCCTGATGGCGGGATGGAGTTCCAACAATAAATACTCCCTCCTTGGGGGCATGCGGGCGGTGGCCCAAATGATCAGCTACGAAATTCCTTTGGTATTTTCTCTCCTGGGTGTGGTGATGATCACGCAGACGTTCAATCTGTCCCAAATCGTGGCGGATCAGCATACCATACCGTTCATTGTCCTGCAGCCCTTGGCGTTTGTCATCTACCTCATTGCCGGGGTTGCCGAGGTTAACCGCGCCCCCTTTGATTTGGTGGAAGCGGATCAGGAAGTCGTCGCCGGGCCCTTCACGGAGTACACCGGCTTGCGCTGGGGTTTGTTTTTCTTAGGTGAGTACGGGAACATGACGGCGGTCGCCGCTTTAACCACGACCATGTTTTTGGGTGGCTGGCAAGGGCCGGCCATACTTCCCGGTTATGTCTGGTTTTTCCTGAAAGTGGGCATCATCATCTTCTTCCAGATGTGGGTGCGCTGGACTTTTCCCCGTATCAGGATTGACCACCTGATGGGGCTGGCTTGGAAAGTTCTCTTGCCACTTTCGATTCTCAATATCTTCTTAACGGGTGTGGGCATTTATATTTACCAGCTCATCGTCCCGCGGATTGGAGGGTAAGCGAGTGTTTGGTAAAGGGTTGTTTACCGGGTTGGGCATCACGCTGAAGAGGATGCTGGGACCGAATATCACGGAGTTCTACCCGGAAGAAATGCCGAATCTCCCTCCCAGGACACGCAGCTCCATGGGACTCGATCCCGAAAAATGTATCTCGTGCAATATGTGTGCCAATGCCTGCCCCAACAAAGTGATTACTATTGCCAGTGAGAAAGGGGAAAGCAACAAGAAGGTTCTCAAGTCTTACCGGATGGACGTGGGCCGCTGCCTGTTCTGCGGGCTTTGCACAGAAGCGTGCCCCACGGGGGCTTTGCATGTCACTCAACAGTTCGAAAATGCCATCTACGATCCGGACGAATTGAAGTGGGACATGATTGAAAGGGCCGGCAAGTCACGTGGGAGGGGGGAACAGGCATGAGTACTGTCGTTTTCTTCATTTTCGCCATTCTGGCGGTGGCATCCGCCTGGGGAGTTGTGACTTCGAAAAACATTGTGCACAGCGCCTTCTTTCTGGCGTTGACCTTTGTGGGCGTGGCGGCACTCTATGTCCTTTTGAACGCGGACTTCATCGCCGCCGTGCAAATACTCGTCTATACGGGTGCTGTATCGATCATGGTCGTTTTTGCGGTCATGCTCACTTTGCGCGGAGACGTCCGGGAAAGCAGCGAGGAAAATCGCAAGTGGGGTTGGGGTTTGTTTACAGCCGGCCTCTTGTTCGTGGTGATCGCGCTCGTCATCTTGACGAACACGGACTGGCGGATCCTGGCAGGCCCCTGGACGGTGCAAAATACGGCGGCCTCGTTGTCCAGGCTGCTCTTAACGAGCTACATGATTCCGTTTGAGGCTTCCGCGATTCTTTTGACCATTGCTCTCATCGGAGCCGTGATCCTGGCGAAGGGAGTGAAAGAGGACAAATGAACTTCAACTTAAGTGTGGGGCTTTCCACTTATCTTTTGGTTGGAGCCATGCTATTCTGCCTGGGTTTGTACGGGGTGTTCGCCAAGAAGAACATCGTTGCGGTTCTCATGTCGATTGAGCTGATGCTCAACGCGGTGAATCTCAACTTTGTGGCGTTCAACCGTTTCCTCGCTGTCAGCAGTGTGGTGGGGCAAGTGGCGGCTCTTTTCGTCATCGTCTTGGCGGCAGCCGAGGTGGCGGTCGGTCTGGCCCTGGTCATTGCCATTTACAGGACCAGGCATACGACGAACACGGATGAGTTCAATTGGCTGAAATGGTAACGGAGTCTATGGAGAAGGTAGGTGTTCACGGAAATGCATTCGCTGTATGAGTGGGCTTGGGTAATACCGGCCTTGCCCTTATTGTCGTTTCTCCTGATTGCTTTCGTCACGAAACGCTCGAAGGGCCTGTCTGCCGCAGTCTCGATTCTGGCCATACTCTGCGCCTTCGGCTTGGCCATCGCTATCGCCGCGGGGGTGATAGGGTCAGGCTCGGAAATCGTCAAACACCCGGTCATCACCAGTATTAACTGGCTTGACATAAGCGGCTTAAAGCTGAATTTCGGCACTGTCGTCGATCCCCTAAGCACGATGATGCTCTTCGTCGTCGGTCTGGTGGCCTCGATGGTGCAGATTTACTCAGTCGGGTACATGCATGGGGACCGGGGCTGGTCCCGTTACTTTGCCTATCAATCCCTGTTTGCCATGTCCATGCTGGGACTTGTGATTGCCACGAATCTCTTGGAACTCTTCATCTTCTGGGAGTTGGTCGGGCTGTGTTCCTATCTCCTGATCGGCTTCTGGTATCACAAGGTTTCCGCCCGCGAAGCGGCCAAGAAGGCTTTCATGACGACCCGGGTGGGAGATTTCGGGCTTTTGCTCGGCATTCTCTTCCTCTTCAGTAAATACGG
This sequence comes from Peptococcaceae bacterium CEB3, assembly GCA_001029295.1. GTDB lineage: Bacteria > Bacillota > Desulfitobacteriia > Desulfitobacteriales > Desulfitobacteriaceae > Acididesulfobacillus. The sequence continues at coordinate 162,003 of LDXJ01000057.1, forward strand.
GACGTTGGATTTCGTCCACCTGGCGGCGCTCATGAACGGCACGGCTCAGGGCCTCGCCTTAGCGGGGGGAGTAGGGTACATCACTCTGACCGCTTTTCTGCTTTTCGTCGGCCCGATTGGTAAGTCCGGTCAGTTTCCGCTGCATGTCTGGCTGCCGGATGCCATGGAAGGCCCGACTCCCGTGTCGGCTCTCATCCACGCGGCCACCATGGTCGTGGCCGGGGTCTTCCTCGTGGCGCGGATTTATTTCATCTTCCAGCACGCCGCGCCGGGGGCTTTGGAATTCGTGGCCGGGCTGGGAGCGTTTACCGCCATCTTTGCGGCTACGATAGCTATCGCTCAGGATGATATTAAGAGGATCCTCGCTTATTCAACCCTGAGCCAACTGGGGTACATGATGTTTGCTTTGGGTGTGGGTTCGCTGACAGCTTCCATGTTTCACCTCATGACCCACGCTTTTTTTAAAGCCCTGATGTTCCTGGGAGCCGGTTCGGTCATCCACGCCCTGCATGAGAAACAAAATATCTGGGATATGGGCGGTCTTTGGAAGAAGATGCCGATCACCGGCACGACGTTCGCCATCGGGGTCTTGGCCATCTCCGGGATTCCGCCTTTCGCCGGTTTCTGGTCCAAAGACGAGATTCTCTCTGCGGCCTTGCAGAACGGTCATCCCATTATTTACGCGGTGGGTCTTTTTACGGCGTTCCTGACCGCGTTCTATATGGGTCGCCTTTTCTTCGTCGCTTTCATGGGGCCTGAGAAGAAGGAAAACCATCCGCATGAATCTCCCTATTGGATGACGGTCCCTCTCATCATCCTCGCTTTCTTCAGTACGGTCGGAGGCCTGGTCGCTCTGCCTTACCACAACTTCGCCTTCTACGTGCGCAACTACATCTTTGTCAACGGGGTGGTCAGCTTGGGGACCTTTACGCACGAAGGTATGGCTTGGGGTTTGGCGGGCATCTCCGTGCTTTTCGGGTTAGCCGGTCTTGTCTTGGCCTACATGACCTATGTGACGCAGACCGTCAAGGCCGAAGCAGTCGCGGCCAGGTTCCCGGGAGTGTACAAACTGCTCAAGAACAAATACTATATCGACGAAATCTACCTCTGGATCATCCGCAACATCATGGACGGTGTGGGCAAGGTGTTGTACTGGTTTGATATCCACATCATCGACGGAGTTATCAACGGGCTGGCCCTGATTACCCGGGGCGGAGCGGGCGGCCTGCGCCGGGTGCACACAGGACAGCTGCAGACCTACGCTCTGGTGTTTTTCCTGGCGGTTGTGGTGATTTTCCTGGCTTACACCATGGGCAGCGGCCAGGTTTCGGCCCTTAATCCGTTAGCAATGCTGGGAGGTGTGAAATAATGCCTGCAACTGCTGTTCAGGGCGCGCTCGCACAATCCCCGCTTTTGCTTTTCGTTTTATTGGCTCCGGTAGTGGCGGCTTTGATCATCGTGTTCCTGCCTAAAGAGGAGACCAAGATGATCAAGATCGTGGCGGCGATGGGGACCTTTGTGGCGTTGGCGCTCTCGCTCTACCTCTTCTTTGCCTATAACCGGGTGGCCGGAGGAGCCCAATTCACGCTGACTATCCCCTGGACGAAGGATTTGGGGGTCAACCTCGCCTTCGGAGTGGATGGGATCAGCCTGCCGATGCTGCTCCTGACGAATTTGATTGGGTTCTCGGCCATTTACTCCTCTTGGAATGTTGACAAACGCGTGAAAGAGTTTTTTGTCCTGCTGCTCATTCTCATCACCGGGGTTATGGGAACTTTCATCGCGCGCGATTTGTTCATTTTCTTCCTCTTCTATGAGATCGTGGTCATCCCGATTTACATCATGGTGATCATCTGGGGGAGTACGAAGCGGGTTACAAAAGAGTATGCGGGCATGAAGCTGACGATTTACTTGCTCATCGGTTCCGCCTTTCTCCTGGTCGGGCTGATTATGCTCTACCTCCGGGCGGGCTCGCAAGGGCATCCCACCTTCATGTTCGATCAGTTGGCCCAGCGTCAGTATCTGTACGGGCCCAATTTCCAAAAGATCGTTTTCGGGCTCCTGCTCTTTGGCTTCGGGACTTTGATTTCCATGTTTCCTTTCCATTCCTGGTCGCCTGACGGTTATGCTGGGGCTCCCACCGCGGTGAGTATGATTCACGCCGGGGTCTTAAAGAAGATCGGAGGCTACGGCCTGATTCGTTTGGGCCTGATGGTGCTGCCGATCGGGGCTAAGTTCTGGGCACCGGTCATCGCGGTGCTGGCGGTGAGCGGTGTGCTGTACGCGGCCTTTATCGCTCTGGCGCAGAAGGATCTCAAGTACGTCATTGGCTACTCTTCCGTCAGCCACATGGGCTATGTCATGCTGGCCATCGCGGCCATGAACACCACGAGTATCAACGGGGCTGTGGGAATGATGTTTGCCCATGGGGTGATGTCAGCTCTCTTCTTCTCCATGATCGGCTTCATTTACGAGAAGTCCCATACTCGCAATATTGCCGACCTGGGAGGGCTGGCCCATCAGATGCCTCGCTTGGCCACAGGGTTCCTGTTGGCCGGAATGGCGTCTCTCGGCCTGCCGAGCACGATCAACTTTATCTCTGAATTCACCATCTTTATGGGAACCATTAAGGTCTTTCCGGTTTTAGCCATTCTGGGGATCGCGGGTATCATTTTCACCGCGGTCTATACTTTGCGGGTCATTGCCAACGTCCTTTTTGGGCCGCGCCGCCCGGAATGGGATCATCTGAAGGATCTGCACGGGCCTGAGCTGGTTCCTCTGGTGGTTTTTGTTGTGGTGATTTTCGCAGCGGGAGTGATTCCCAACCTGGTCTTCGGCTTGGTTAACTCCGGGGTCATCTCCACGGGCCTGGCGAAGGTTTTACAGACGCTGGGTCAGGTGCAGATTGGAGGGTTGTTCTAACCATGGTGAGTACAGATTTCTTAGCAATCACACCTGAAATCGCGGTCGCTGTCTTGGCGCTCCTTCTTGTGGCGGTTGCGCTTCTCTTGCCACAGGGGGCTCGCAAAGGGCTGGTTCCCTTGAACGTATTTGGTTTGTTGGGCATCCTTGCCTACACCGTTTATGATTTTTTCTTTGGCAAGATGGGACCGGTTTTCCAGGGTATGTATTACCATGACCAATTTGCCGATTTCTTCAAGATCCTTTTCTTGACGGCGGCGATTCTGGTCATTCTCTCGTCCGGCGAGTATGTCCAGAAGTGGCCTGCCCACCGGGGAAATTTCTACGCTCTCTTGACGGCGGCGATCCTGGGTATGATGATCATGGCCAGTGCCGCGGATCTGCTGACCTTCTATGTCGGCCTGGAGCTCATGACCATTACCTTTTATATCCTGGTGGGGTATTTGCCACATGACGGCCGCTCCTCGGAAGCGGGGATGAAGTACCTGGTTCTGGGTGCGTCATCCTCTGCTATCCTGCTGTACGGGATCAGCTTCATCTACGGACTCACGGGCTCCACGCAACTCTCAGGGATCGGTGCCCAGCTGGGGAGTTCTCTCACCCCGCCCATCATTCTGGCGACAGTTTTCCTGCTGGCGGGTTTGGGCTTCAAGATTTCCTTGGTTCCTTTCCATATGTGGGCTCCGGATATTTATGAGGGCGCCCCGACTCCGGTTACGGCTTTTCTGGCGGTAGCCTCCAAGGCCGCGGCTTTCGCCGCCGTGATCCGGATCTATCTGGTGACGCTGGAGCATCAGTCCTTCGTCCAAACAGGGGTTGCCTTGCTTTTAATCCTGGCGGCTTTGACGATGATCGTGGGCAATCTGGTCGCCATTCCGCAGAAAAATATCAAGCGTCTCCTGGCGTTTTCCAGTATCGCGCAAGCGGGTTACTTGATGGTGGGCGTGATTGCCGAATCCGTGGCCGGGGTCAAAGGGGTTCTCTTCTACGCCATGATCTACGTCTTTGCCAACATGGGTGCTTTTGCGGTGGCCACCTATGTCGGCCAGGCCCAGGGGAGTGACGAAATCCGGGATTATGCCGGTCTTTCCCGCCGTTCTCCGTTGGCGGCCGCGGTCATGACGGCCTCAGTACTTTCCTTGGCCGGTATCCCGCCCTTGGCCGGATTCGTGGGCAAATTCTACCTCTTCTCGGCGGTCATACACCAGGGTTACACCTGGATCGCTTATGTCGGTTTCGTCATGAGTATGGTGTCCGTCTACTATTATCTGTCCGTCGTCAAGGTGATGTACATGGGTGAGGGGGCGGATTTACCGGATATCCCGGTGCATGGGGCCGCGAAATTCACCATGGTCTTCACCATGCTGATCACACTGTTCATAGGCCTGTATCCCACACCCTTGGCTCAGATGGCCATCGCCGCGGCGACGAGCCTAGTGAAGTAGGGAGCGGGGCATTCTTTTTATGGTTGGCTGACGTCGCCGGGGCGGCATGAGCGTATATATCAAGAAAGAAAAGCTGCTTCAGAAATGAAAGGCTGCCTCAGACAGTAAGTTCTGAGGCAGCCTTTGTCAACTGCCGGGTCAAAAACCGGTACGGGGCTAATCGAAGCCGATTCGACCGGCGAGAGGGTGGGCGGAGGACGAACGTATGGCTTTGCTAAAGGTTGAAAATCTGAGCAAGAAATATAACGAGTTTGCCGGGTTGCACGGTCTCGATTTCTGTTTGGAAGAAGGCGAGATCGTGGGACTGGTGGGTCCCAACGGTGCCGGTAAGAGCACCTCGATCAAGTCTTTACTCGGTCTGATCGAGGCAGACCACGGACACGTCTGGTTTGGGGCAGAGAAGATGCCGATATCCTATCCGGAGGTGAAGCGGCTGCTGGGGTTTGAACCTTATTGACATCATGATAAAACTAAGATAAAATGTCGATAAGGAAACACAGAGGGAGTGCTAAACTATGATTCAAATCAGGCCGGTTTCTGACTTGAGGAACAAATTTCCCGAGATTGAGAAGATCGTTATAGAGGGAGGACAACCGGTATATTTGACGAAAAACGGTTATGGGACTATGGTTGTGTTAAGTCTGGAAACTTACGCGGAATTAACAGACGATATAGAATTACGCCTTGATGAGGCCGACAGAGAGGCTGATTTGATCGACGCAAGATATACTCACGATGAACTCTTTTCGCGTGTGAGGGCAAGAATTCATGCGGGACGGTAACTACTCGCTGAGATATATTTCCAAGTTCGAAGAAGATCTGAGTGAAATCGTGGATTATATTACCTTTAAGCTTCATAATCCGGTGAGTGCGATTAATTTGGTCAAGAAAATTGAGAACGCTATAGTTGAAAGATTAGCTTCCCCCTTAGCGTTTCAACAATTCCCGTCTAATAGAAAAAGGAAAAATCCCTACTATCGAATTTATGTAGGGAATTTTACTGTTTATTATGTGGTTATTCGTGATGTCATGGAAGTTAGGAGAGTATTATACAACGGAAGAAATGTCTGAAAACGCAGACTGGGTCAAGTCCCGCACGGCTGCGGGGTGAGACGACAAAAAGCCGAACCCGTTGTGGAGCGTCACTGATTTCCAGAGCTTGACGTAACTTGCCGGCGGAATGCGTCTAAAGAGTTGGTGAAGGCGGTGATGGCTATTTGCGGGATGAAGAAGTGATTCAAAGTATTCTTCAGGGGAATGGCGACAAATATGCCGTCATCGTGGAACGCTACCAAACCCGGCTTTACCGGACCGCCTATTACTATAGCCGGAATGTTGAAGATGCCATGGACCTCACCCAGGAAATCTTCATCAAGGCGTACAATAGTCTGGCCAAGTTCAAGCGCGGTTCCGCTTTTTCCACCTGGCTTTACCGGATTGCGGTGAACCACTGTATCGATTGGAGCCGGAAGAAGAGGCCTCAGTGTGAAGAAGACGCCTGCCTGGCGAATCTCGCCAGTGGGGAAAGCACCCCCGAGGAATGTCTTCTCCGACAGGAGCGGGCTTCAGAGGTACATAGGGCGCTGGAAAGCCTGCCCGAACATTACCGGACGACCCTTATGCTTTATTACTTTGAAGAATTGACGCCCCATCAAATTGCCGATATTTTGGCTATTTCCAAGCGAACGGTGGAAACGAGGCTGCACCGGGGAAGAAAAATGCTGCGGGATAAAATCCCGCTCAAACTGTCTGGGGGTGTGTTTCATGACTTGTTTTCGCAGTCGGGCTAGATGGCATCGTTATGTCAGGAAGAGTTTGAGTGCGGCGGAAATGCGAAAGATGGCGGCACACCTTGAGAAATGTGGCGAATGCCGGGCCAGGCTGGCTGCTATTCAGGAAACAGCGGATTTTCTGGCTGGCGCGCGGGTGGACCTGATGCCACCCGGAACCATCAAAATTAACGTAATGGCGGCCATCGATCAAACAAAATACAAGACCGAAACCGGCTTCCCTCGGTTGAGTCAGAGCTCCAAACAACTGGGATTGAGCCTCTTGGCGGCGGGGCTTATCCTTCTGGCGATTAACCTGCCTCCCGTCGTCCGCAGCCTGGAGAGTGGCAGGATCAGCGATCCGAACGGGCAAATTGGCAGGCAGATTGAGTTGCCTTTCACCCATCTGGGTGAAGTATTGAGTGTGGCTGTGGAAAAGTTCGGAACGATTAGCTTTGGGCAAAGCAGCGGACAGCATGCTCGGAGCAGAAACTGAGTGCCATTTGGTGAACACTGGAGTACTAAGTGCGAGTATCAGCGAATTAATCTTAATCTATTAAGCTGAACGAGTTCACTGAAAGAGGAGGAAGAGGGATGAAGTGTCATTATCATTCGACTGAGGAGGCCAACGCTATTTGTGTGAAATGCAAAAATCCAATTTGTCCGGAATGCACCCTTAAAGTAGATGATACAATAGTTTGCCGAAATTGCGTGCGGGAGAACCTATTTCAGGAACCGGCTCCTCCGGCCAAACAGGAACCGGTTCCCCGGGCCGAAGAGGCCTTCTGGGAAAAGCTCGCTTTCTTCTGCTTCAGTCTTATCCCCGGGGCCGCTCATATGAATCTGGGGCTCTTCCGGCGTGGCTTGCAGTTAATGCTCATTGTTCTCGGCACTATTTTCTTGGCCGGCATGTTCAATTTGACCGCCTTGATTCCCGTGGTCATTATTCCGGCGTGGTTTTTCAGCTTTTTTGAAAGCCACCATCTGAGAAGGCAACTGGAGCAAGGGAAGATTTTGGAGGACAGGGGCTTCTACGCTTCTCAGGCGTTTGACTACAGCTTTCTGCTGAAGAAAAACCGTTTGCTTGGGGGCATCCTCCTGGTGCTGGGGTTCTTGGGGTTCATGCAGGTTTTGGAGTCGAATCTCATTTACCGCCTTTCGGGGGAGGTGCAGCGGTACTATTTTTTGCTCAGAGACAGCATCATTCCGCTGGGCCTGATTCTGGTTGGTATTTACCTGATTAGAAAAGGAAAACGGCCGGCACCGGCGAAACCACCGGTCGAAGAAGAAGCACCCGGTTCCGGGACGAGTTTAGAGGCGCATTAGATCACTATGGAACGCGTCAAGACTAAAACACTAAAGCACAGAATACAGCCGAAGCACCCACGCCGGCCCGCATAGCTTAAACCGCGCCGACTCCCCGGCCCGCAGGGATTAGTGGACCGCAAGACCCGGCGGTCTTCAGGGGGCAAAGAAGTAGTTTTTCCCTTAGCAGGGTGGACTACTTTTTCGCCTGCGTCGGTGAAACGCGGAACTTTATCAGCACTCAGCATCTAAAAGATGGTCAAGATAAAGCCACCTACATGCGGCGCATTGATCCGAACAGAAGATTGGCGCCGCGTTTTTATCGATCTGCCGCTCAGTTATCCCGGAAGGGGCGAATCCCCTTGTTTAGGGAAGACGGGGAATTCAGCGTGAGAGCCGTCCGAAGGAACGTTAGCCCGTCGGCGGGGAAAATGGCGCAGGTGCTAAGAAAGTCGCAAGAAATATGAGAATCGGAGTTCAATGGCTGTTTCTTTAATGGCAAAAGAGGTATAAAATGGAGGCAAATTATCACACGGCGGGGGTGGCGAAAGTGAAAGCCTTTATCACCGATGGAAAATGGTATGTGGGGCAAGCGGAAAGGGGTGGAAAACCTGCAAAAGCGGAGTTTGGGACTCGCGGGAGAGGAATTTGCGGCGAAGGTTGTGACTGAGGCACGTCTGCGGGTGCTCGTTCGCAATTATCGCTGTCCTAAGGGAGAAATTGACTTGATTGCCCAAGATGAGGACAAGATAGTTTTTATAGAGGTCAGAGGGCGAAGCAGTGGTTTGCGGGGCTGGGGTGAAGAAAGCGTCACCGGCAGCAAGCAGCGCAGGCTCAGAGCCGTGGCTTCCCACTATTTGCTGGCACAGGGTTACCGGGATTATCCGCCTTTGAGGTTTGATGTTTTGGCTCTGCGCTGGAAGGACGGGGAGACGGTTCCGGAAGTGAAATGGCTCAAGGGAGTTTTCTGAAGGGCCGAAGCCCGTTCGGGGAAGTAACCGGAGAACCGAAGGTTTCTTCGGCATGGCCTTTTTCGTTTCTCCAAAGGTTGTTCACAAATTGATCACGGCTGCATGTTATGCTAATCTAGTCAGTGAAGCAAATCGGCTTGAGCAAAGGGGGCAGGGGCAATGGATCCTATTATGGTTGTGGATGACGAAGAGAAGATTCGGAGTCTGGTCAGACTCTACCTTCAAAGGGAAGGGTATGAGGTGGTCGAGGCGGAAAACGGCCGGGTGGCTTTGGAAAAGTTTCGCTCGGGCCGCTTTGCTTTGCTGATTATTGATCTGATGATGCCTGAGATCGACGGTTGGAGGGTGTGCCGGGAGGTCCGGGAGAGCTCGAATATCCCAATCATCTTTCTCACCGCCAGAGGGGAGGAATTCGACCGGATCCTCGGTTTTGAACTGGGAGCGGATGACTATTTGGTGAAGCCTTTCAGCACCCGGGAGTTGGTAGCCCGAGTTAAAGCCCTTTTGCGCCGGTCGGGAGGACAGATGGACCGAATTGAAAAAGAGATTGCTTACGGACCTTTGAAAATCAATAAGGAAAAACACGTCGTTATGGTGGGGGAGGAAGGAATTGCCCTGACACCGCGGGAATTTGAGCTTCTGTATTTTCTGACCAAGAACCCGGGCAGGGTATTTTCCCGGGAGCAATTGATGGAGACAGTCTGGGGTTACGACTTTTATGGTGATGCCCGTACAGTGGATACACATATCAAAAAACTGAGGGAGAAACTTACGGACCCAGAGGTGAAGAGAATGGTGGCAACCGTCTGGGGTGTGGGATACAAGTTTGACCCGACCGCGTAAAGCGACAGAGGAGTACAATGTTCAAGTTCAACCATCCCTTAAGTATTTCCAGCAAACTGTGGCTGGCCATGACGCTGCTCATCTTGACAGTGTTAGGGGGGCTGGGTCTAACGATTACTTGGCTGTTCACAGGTTTCTACTTTCAGCAACAGTTGGCGGCGCTCAAGGCACAAGCGACTGCTACGGCCGGTCAGTTGGCTCCGTTAATGAGCTGGAACCAACGTTTCAATGCTATTCAAGGGATAAAACTTGCGGACGGTACCCAGTTGGTACTCCTGAATCCCTCCGGTGCAACCCTGGCGGTGATGGGCACGATTTATCCATCGGGAGTACCTGAAGGGACAGGTTGGGCCGGCGGCTTAATGTGGGGGCGAACCTTAAAGCCGACGGATTTTTTCAGCACAGACAACCTTCTGCAGGTTTTGGCCGGAAATACACTCTCCATCAAGGCGCTGCCGGTTAACGGCAAAGGACCGGCAATGTTGATTGCCGCGGCACCGATAGGGCGCAAGCCTGTCACAGGCGTGGTTCTGCTGGGGAGTTCACCGGTCCCGGTACAACAGAGTATTGACACTTTCCGGCGTTTGATCCTCTACGCTTCATTGCTGGCGGTGGCTCTGGCTACTCTGGTCAGTCTGTTCTTGGCCAGGCAAATGACCCGGCCTTTGGCTTTGATGCAAAAGGCGGCCAGTCGCATGGCTCAGGGGGATTTTGTGCCGATTGAAGGGATATCCAGCCGGGATGAGATGGGAGAGTTGGCTGCGGCTCTAAATTCGATGAGCCGGAGCCTGAACGATCACGTCACCTGGCTCTCGCAGGAAAAAAGCTTGCTGGAGGGGATTGTGCGGGGAATCAGCGACGCCGTAATCATGCTGGGAAGCGATGGCGAGCTGCTCTATGCCAATGATCCGGCCAAGGAGCTGTGGCAGGATGACGGAGAAGAAGAAGGAGGAGGACGTCGGGAACTCATCCTGGAATTTTTGCGCGGGCTGATTGCGGACAGACAAGCGGGCGCAGGACCGGGAGCGGACCTGTCAGCTGGAGAAAGTGTTTCGGAGGCGGCGGAAGCGGCGAAAAAAGCGGGCCTGCCCGCTGGGAGTGAATCAGAATCTACCGGGGTGAAGGACGCTCCAGCCCGGACGGGGCCGGACCGCGAAGCGACAGAGGCAGAGAGCGGTGATTCTCCCACCAAACTCTTTGCCACGCCCTTGAAGAACCGCGAAGCGACAGAGGAGGACCGTGAGGCGACAGAAGGAGGAAAGAACGCCGGATGGGAAGCCGCAACAGCCAGGACGGGGCCGGAGAGTGAGCCGGCAGAAACGCGAAAGAGCGACGGGCGACACGTCCCGGCAGGGTGGAAACCGGAGAGAGAGGCGGGGATGGGACCCGCCGCGGACAGCCTTTCCGGGTCCGCAGAGATGCCTTTGCCTACATTGACTTTGGGCCGGCAAATATTGCAGGTGGGAATGGCTTCCTTGGCGGAGAGCGGGGGAATTCGCGGGCATGTGGTCGTCCTGCGGGATGTCAGCGCTCCGATGCGGGCGGAGAAAGAACGGCGTGAATTCCTGGCCAGTGTTACCCATGAACTGCGCACACCGCTGCACCTGATCCAGGGTTATCTGGAAGCGATTCAAGACGGAGTTATTCCCAAAGCGGAAGAAGCGGAGAACATCGGTCTTGTTTTGGATGAGAGCAAGCGTTTGGCCAGGCTGGTTCACAGCCTGCAGGACATTAGCCGGTTGGAGCGGGAGCAGGCTTTGCAGCTCTCGACCCTGCGGCTCAAAGATTTCATGCAGGAGCTGGCCCAGCGTTTTCAAGGCAAGGCACATGATCTGGGCGTACGGCTTGACATTCAACCGGCGACGGGCGAGATTACCGCGGACCGGGACAGGCTCCTCCAGGTCTTCATCAACTTGCTTGATAATGCGCTTCGTCACACCGGCAAGGGCAAAACGGTTGAGGTGGGAGTAGAAGCTCTGCCGGCGTCAGCCAGGTTCTGGGTGCGGGACGAGGGGGAAGGGATACCCCCGGAAGCCTTGGCTCACATTTTCGAACGGTTTTACCGTGTCGATAAGGCCCGTTCCCGTAAAGACGGGGGCATGGGGCTGGGCTTGGCGATCGTAAAACAAATAGTCGAAGCCCATGAGGGGAGAGTCTGGGTCGAGAGTCAGCTGGGTTTAGGCAGCACTTTTTGGGTGGAAATCCCCAAGCGCGGAGAGAGGAGCCACAAATGAGATTCAGCAACGGGCCGGATCGCTATCCGGCCTGAGTTCGAACATGCGGTATTGAAGCGCTTCGGCCAGATGCCCTGCCGAGATATCGGCCGCGGCTTGTAAGTCCGCAATGCTCCTTGCCACTCTCAAAATCCGGTCATAAGCGCGGGCGCTCAGGTGGTGGAGACGGAAAGCACGCTGCAGCAGTTCCTCTGCTCCTTCATCCAATCGGCACAGACGCTGGGTTTCCGGGGCCGTCATTTGGGCGTTGGTCCGCCCTTCACCCAGACGGCTCCATTGGAGTTCCCGGGCCCGGATGACCCTCGCGCGAACCGCCTGCGAACCCTCCCCCACGGCTTCCTCTTTCAGTTCCGCTAAGCTTAGACGGGGTACCTCTACTTGCAGATCAAAGCGATCCAACAGCGGTCCGGAGATTTTCGCCCGATAGTGCTGAATCTGCAAGGGTGTGCAAGAGCATGTTCCCCCGGGATCACCGAGATAACCACACGGACAAGGATTCATCGACGCGACCAGACTGAGATCCGCGGGATAATCCGTGCTTCCTTTCTGACGCGTCACTGTGATGCAACGGTCTTCCAGGGGTTGCCTCAAGGCTTCGAGCACAGGACGCGGGAATTCCGGCAGTTCATCCAAAAAGAGAACGCCGTGGTTGGCCAAACTGATTTCCCCGGGCCGTACTTCTTTTCCTCCCCCCAGAATGCCGGATAAGCTGGCGCTGTGATGCGGGTGGCGGAAAGGACGCTCGCTGACGAGTTTCCCATTGGCCGGCAGCATCCGGGCTACACTGTAGAGCTGGGTCACATCCATGCTCTCCGGGCCGCTCAGGGGTGGAAGGATGCCGGGATAAGCCTTGGCTAAGAGTGTCTTGCCGGATCCCGGCGGACCGACAAGAAGGACGTTGTGCCCCCCGGCTGCCGCGATTTCCAACGCTCTTTTGGCTTGCCGCTGGCCTTTGACATCCGCCCAGTCAACACTCTGGGCGCGCTCATCCGCCGGGTGGACGTCAGCCGGGAGCGGAATCTCAGCCAGAAAGCCGCAGCCTTGGACGAGTGCGTTCCCCAGCCCGAGTAGGTTTTCTGCCGAGGCACTGATCACAGCCGGAACCAGACGCGCCTCTGCCAAGTTCTGCGGCGGGACGATAAGACTCAGCCGACAGCCCGGTGTTTGCCCTCCCGGAATCTCAGTTTGAGTCAAAGCGACGGCCATGGTCAAAATACCGGGAACACTGCGCAACATTCCTTCCAAGGAGAGTTCTCCGACAAAGACGTAGGGTGAGAGCAGCGACATATCGATCTGGCCTGTAGCCGCAAGTATTCCCATCGCGATAGGCAGATCAAAACCCGATCCCTCCTTGCGCAAATCGGCCGGAGCCAGGTTGACGGTGATACGCTGGAGTGGAAATTCATAACCCGAGTTGCGCAGGGATGAACGCACGCGGTCTCTCGCTTCCCGAACGGCGGCGGCCGGGAGACCGACTACATCAAAATTGGGCAAACAGTTGGATACATCGACTTCCACCCGAATCAAGTGGGCCTGCAGGCCGGTCAAGGCCATCCCCCAGACAGCAGCAAACAATTACCATTCCTCCCCTTTCAGGGATAGAGTTCGACTTCCAGTTCCGGTAATCCTGCCCAATTCTACAGTGGTCTGCCTTTTTCTTTGCCGTTTTGGATATTGGATATGCGTCCTCCCTCAGGCATGATTCGTGCCCGGACAAAGGTGCAAGCGCGCCGGTTTGCCAAAGTTGGGCAACGCCGCACGCAACAGGTCCTGAGCCATGAAACTTTCGGCCTTAGATGGGTGGGTGCGAGAGGCCCGTTGCGGTCACATTTTTCCGAGGTCAGAAAATTATTCTCTGCAGGAACTAAAGAAAGTACGTCGAATCAATGATTCATTGAGGGTAGTTCACTACAATGTTGGTGTAAAGAGTTGCGGCGACAGTCAACTGCCCCCACTCAAGGCCTTGACCGGCGCTTGAAGTGGGCCCTTGGGGAACCGTACCTGGTATTAGACACCCTCAAGCCCGGTTGATTATGCCTGGCAACTTGTCCGTGTAAGAGCACTGGAGGAGGGGGTACGATGAAAAAGAGGACTCTGTTTATTGGTACAATCGCGCTTTTGTTTTTAATTCTAATAGGCGGCGGTGTCTGGGTTAATTCAAATATGGGTGAAACAACTGTCGAAGGCGCACTCGCGAAGGCACGACGTCCTAGCCGCAGAGTAATGTACCAGGAAAACGTAAACGGTGGTGTGGTTGTTTTTACAAGAAAAGGTACTGGAAGTGCCACAATATTTGGCGCTGATTACGTCAAAAAGAGTTTGCTTGGGTACAAATGGGTATGGGGAGGCGGCTTTTCGGGCTACTCAGGACAGTATTTCCGACAAATTTCCGGGACTCCGTTTCCTATGCTATTTGGTGACATCTGCAACCGACAAGTTAAAGAGGTCAAACTAACGGATTCCGAACACAAGATCTCGAAAAATGCTGAAATCGTGGGCAACGGCGACGATAGAATATGGTTCACATTTATTAAAACATCCGATGGACCTGTCTTTAAAATAGATAAGTTGTCCGGTACCGGTCAGGTACTTGAGACAAAAGGCATTGATGTCAGTAAGAGTCCTACTTTTTAGTCCATTTACACAATGGCCAAGGAAGCCAGCAGATAAGTTGTCCCGAGGTTCACAAACCACAGAATAACTTGGCAAGTGAAAGGTTCGCCTTGGTATTGGGTGTCATTTTGGCCCACAGGCAGCACCAGCTAGGGGTACAGTGCCACGCAGGGGACGTTGGGCGGCTGGTTACTTAGGTCAGGAAAAGAGAGTGAAGAGTTGTTTGATTTCATAATTGCTTACGTTGCAGTTGCGCTCATAACCGCGATTTCTAGCTCTTATGAGGAGGATGTTCTTTTAACCTTATTGGTTCTCATTCCGATCTTATTGCTAACACTCATCTATAAGCGCGCTAAATATCGAAAGATGGGAAAACAGCTGATCAAATTGAGTAAAACCTATTCCGCTTTACCGAGCATACGTATTACTTTTGCTATTGTCCTGATATTTGTTGCTTTTATCGTTACCGTAAGCTATTTCGGCAATCGTAGGGTCGGGATACCTTGGATTATTTTCCTTATCTTGCAGATAACGTACCAAAAATATACAGAGACAGTTGTTCGGGAAGGCCTTATGGACAATGGGCTTTGCGCCAGCGGACGTCTTATTGATTGGGGCACAATACAATCATACAAGTGGACAGCTCCCAGCGCAAGGCAAGATTATTTCACCTTAAAAACTGAGTATTCGAAGTTCTATTCTTTTCACGTGGCTTACTTAAAGATTGTCGGGGAGCAAAAAGCAGAGGTTGATGCACTGATGAAAAAGATGGTTCGTACTTAACTGGGTCAACAGGGTTAGGTATTCCCGGTCCATCTCATTGCCGTCAACATTTCTAACCTCGCTAGAACCCGCAGGGATGCCAGTCTTAGGGAACGGGGGCCCATCTTAAGCGACGTGGCAAAATATTTTCTGAATTGTTACTCTCATCTCCCCAATTTATGGCTCGCTAGAAATGAGGGATCAATTTGAAAAGGACTTTATTAATCCTTGGATTTGTAAGTTTACTATTTTTCGGTTTCATGGAATATCGCATTGAAAGCGTTCCCGTCAATACTAATAACTCATTATCGGCAAAACAAGTAATAGGAAACTACTTTAAATTCTATAACGAGAAAAATAGGGGGGTATGTTGTCCACGTTGACTAGGTGGAATGACCAACCTGACATGGTTTTTGGCTTGAAGAATCTAATATTTATAGAATTGCTGAGTATTGGAAATAAGGATATGAACGCGACTGATTCTTATCTAGAATTTGGCCGTGGAAGATTTAACGGCGTTAAAAAGAACAATGTTGTATCGTACAAAGTCAATACACCGGACGCAAAATGATGCGTCTCGCCCTGGACGGCGTGTTCTCGCTTTCCTACCTGCCCTTGCGCCTCATCACGTACAGCGGGCTTTTAACGCTTATTCTGCCCCTTTTCATGAAGCCGCATGTTCTCATGTTTTGTATCGGCTTGCAGGGGACGGTGGCCGGAGCCGTGCTGGGAGCGTATCTGAAACAGGTTGTCGAGAACACCAGGAACCGGCCATTGTACACCGTTGTGCAGACAGCCGAAGAGGTGGGAAGCAGTGCAGGACGATTGCAACGGAAAAATGCCTCCTGAAGCAAAGGCAAAGAAAAAAAGGCCCCCAAAAAGGGGACCTAAGCGAGGAAAGATATGGTATACTGAGTTTGCACAACTCAATAAGTGCCGGGTGGGCGGCTTTTCCTCCCAGATGGTGCTCCCCATCTTCCAAGGAAACTTAGGAGATAGGGGGGCTGGCGATGAGCGTATATCATGCGCTAATGTTCGCAATTTCGTTTGCGACATTGGCTTTGTTCATACTCAAAGTCGCGGAGGACTTAATGGAAAGGCGAAAGTAGCCCAACCCAATTGACAAAGGGAGCTACTTTCGCTTTTTGAGTCCACCTATCAGCCGCTTACTGCGGTCTAGTTGTGTAGGCTGGGATGCTCGCAACATCCCGGCATTTAGTACATATATTATACCTTGCGAGGGCGGTTAATTCAAGCACAAGGGCCAAAATCGCTTGCGAAACACCCCGAAAAACGCTAAAATGAAGTAAATAAGGGGTGGGGCGAAGCCTACTCGAAAGACATGGAAGCTCTTCGGGGCTTCTTTTTGTGTGCTTAAAAATAGGAGGTGAGTGGTAAAACACAATAATCCCATAATTGGCTGGAACTTAATCGAGAAAAGTCGTTGCACCGCGCAGCGGCTTTTCTTCATGTAGAGGGGAGGTGAAAACATGGAAGAGACTAGAAATCAAGTCATCACGATCAAACTCAAACTCTTTGAACCCACGAAAGCCAAGCAGGACATGTACCAGACCATGGCCGACAGAACAACCGATTTTGCGAACCGGTATCTAGGACTTGACAAGCCCATGCGTCCCAAAAGTTCAGGGGATGCTGGATCACGGACATGAACCACATGATCAGCCGCAGGATCATAGAGTTTGCCAAAGTGCATGGGGTCAGCGTCATCCGCCTGGAAGATCTGCGGGGTACCCGGTGGGCCAAAAGCCAACGGAAGAATCAGCGCAAAGACGCGGGCCGGAGTCTGCACTCCTGGGCCTTCTTCCAGATCAGGCAGTTCATCGAATACAAAGCGGCCTTGGCGGGGATCGAAGTAGAGCTTGTCAATCCGGAGTTAACCAGTCTCACATGCAGCCGGTGCGGAGAAGTAAGGACGAGCCGCCCGACGGGCCGGTGGCACACGTGTCTCCGGTGTGGAAAAGTCAAGCACATTGACGCGAACGCCGCCGACAACATTGCCCAGGCCATCAGCGGGTTAGCGGGCGAGTGTATCCAGGTGCCGACCACGCTCAAGAGAAAGAAGACACCCAAGCGCACAAGAACCGTAGCGGCGTAACTTAGCAGCCTGGTCAACAGGGCTGCCGCCCAGCAGGGTAGAGGGCAGGTGATCCCTTGAACCCGCCGGGGCGGGCCGTTTGGCACGGCCCTAATGGGAGAGCGGATGAAGGACGGCAGAAATGTACGCGCGATAATTTTATAAGTGCCCTTAATTCAAATACTAAAAGCAACATTACCAGGCGAACCATCTCAGGCATTGCCAAGTTATACTGGTCCAAGTCCGGAAATCGTCAAAAATGAAGCGGGTAATGTGCCGTATGCTAGTGGCCTATTTCAGGTTTATGATATTTCATCAAGTATCTATACAGACCATTGGAATTGGATTGTACTTTCGGGAGATGTCAAATCTACCCCGTCAACGGGTATTGTCGTGACTTATTATCTTGACAGACAAACATTAAAAGACGAAAATGGCGCTACATCTGGGGGAAAAGGTTTTACTCGGAAACGCTATACCATACCAGGAGCAGGTAAGATATCCATTACAGGTTTCTCGGGAACTATAGTTGATTTTAGAAGTCAATCAGGACACGGAACGCTTATCTTATCACCCAATGGACAAAATGGTGGGGACAGATTAATAACTAGCGAAGATGTCAAATGGATAAGCAATTGAAAGAGCAATCGCATTAATTGTTGCGGGTCACCCCGACCAAAAGCAGGACGGCTTGGTTTAATAAAGTGTTCGCGGAGAAGTTATCGGAAGCGAGGGGAGATAGGCTGGCGTTCATCAAGACAACGACGGAACATCCCCACAACGTGACGGGGAGTTTTTCGTGGATTTAGGCATCCGTAAAAAAATGGATGCCTTTATTCATGCGGAAGAGCCGCCGAGCCAATATCCCGTATTTTCGTTCGTACACGTTTCCGGGCAGCACTGTCTACTGTCTCAGTGGCACGGAAAAGAACTGGACCAGTTGATCACGGCATTGCAGACCATGGAGCAATTGCCGTGGGACAAAATAGGAACGCATAACGGGTTGAGATTCAAGCCGATCTCCAACCCGTCGAAGCCACTTCCGGGCAAAGTCTCACTCGATGAAACCATCGCTCGATAACTGAGTACTTGAGCCAACCCATTGATACTCCAGCCGTACCCACTACTATACGCAAAACGAAAGGAGAACCAGAATGTACTTCATCACAGGATTAACCTGCCTTAACCCGTCTCACAAATGCTCCCTGCGTTAAACACCAACCTCGAACGCCAACGGCGGCAGAGGCACAATCCGGAGCTACACCCAGAACCATGCCTTCGCCTCAAAGGAGAGCAACTGATTGATGCAATAAACAATCTTAACAGCGCCCTAATTGGGATTGGCAACTATTACAAAATGGCGACATGGGTAAATATCGAACTCAACAAATTTGCCTACTCACTAGGATATACGGCATACAAAGCACTCAAAGCCAAAGGTGGACAATGAACGGTTGCACGTGGCATTCAGAATGACCGGCATAATTGCCTGTCAGGGCATGGTTTCTGTATTTTTCATCCAGGTGAATATCATTTTCCGGGTCTTCCATAACCCTGCGCAGTAGTCCCATATCCAACCCGCGCCTAACCGCCAGTTTAAATTCATTCTCCCTCTGAACCCAGAGCACGGTTCATATCCGCCATGCTAAGCCGGCTAAGCCAACTCGCAAGTTGTTCAGGTGAGCAAGGCTGAGCATTTTCTATCCACCAAACAATGGCACCTACTCCGGCATGCGATACGTAACTCACTAGAAGATCAACCGGGAGAGTAGTAGGCTTGTTCGGTAATCCCATATTGGGGAGTAGGTGGCGAAAACGCCTTTCGATATACTTAAGGACCTTCTGGGTAAATGACGGATCACCCTTCTCGCCTAACATCACCCGGTAAAAACTGGAGTATGTCTGCACATGCTTAAGCAGGCTAACCAGACCAACTGGCGCCTTATATTCCGTGTGGCATTCATTGCCTGGCTGAAAGGATTCCTCTTGATCCCCGATTAGTTGGTAGGTCTCGTGCATGAACTGATCCATAAGATCGTATTTATCGCTAAAATGGCGGTAAAATGTGGATCGGTTAACCATTGCCCGTTCAGTAATATCACGAACGGTTGTGCCGGCAAACCCCTTCTCGATTGTCAGCTCGATCATCGCCTCCTGCAGCAGCTTGCGGGTGCGCCGCACTCGCAAGTCCTCCGCTTCTTCCATGTTATGCATCATTTTCTCACCCTCCGTCGCATACGCAGCACTTTCCCGTGTTTTAATGGTTGAGCATTGTCTTGCTCCGTGATAGTATTCCTAATGCAACAGCCCGTTGGATAACCGACATGGCGATGCTTTATTTTAAGGCAATACCCGCGTCGAAATCAAGTACTAACGATAAGGAAGAATTCGGGAACGAACGGGGGGGTGTGCGATGCTAAACGGGAAATGATGGCGATTAGAGGCAGAGGAGACGACGTATGCTTGGTACCCCGTAATCCGGCCGACCTGTCTTGGTCCAACCAGTGCATGTAGCCATGACCAGAAGGCACCGAGAAACGTAACGTTGTTAATAATGTGTCCTCTGACAGTTCTTTAATTCGGATTAACCCGTAATGGGAAAGGTAGGAAGCAGTGAGCATGAACATGAAAGTCTATATCCGATCTTTGGACGAAATCGCGTTGGCAGACGTCCAAACTGTAGGTCGCAAGGCAGCCGCCCTGGGAGAACTGTTGGCAGCCGGTTTTCCGGTACCCAGGGGATTCGTGGTGACCACGGCGGCTCTAAATGAGGCCCTGGCCGCCAGCGGAATTGACCCCGAGAACCCTCCCGAAACCATCCCCGTCTTGCCCCTTCCGGAGAAAGTGCTTCAGGCTCTGGCCGGTGTGGTGCATGAAATTGGAGACACTCCCTTGGCGGTGCGGTCCTCGGCCGTGGATGAAGACCTGGCCGGTATGTCGTACGCTGGCCAGTACGAATCTTTCCTCGGAGTCAGGGGTCAGGATGAACTGGCGGCTGCGATACGGAAATGCTGGACGTCTGCCTTCGCGGCGCGGGTTAGCGCCTATCGCCAAGCACGGGGTCTCGGCCGAGCAGTCCGCATGGCGGTACTGATCCAGCAGTTGGTGCCAGCCGACGCCGCCGGGGTAGCCTTTTCCGCCGACCCGGTCAACGGCGGGCGGGACCAGACCTTGGTAAGCGCGGTGCGCGGGCTCGGTGAGCGGCTGGTGTCCGGGCAAGCCTCACCGGACGAATGGGTGGTTCGGGATGGCGATGCCGTTCACCGGACCGGTAGTGAAGAGGCGATTACCAGCGAGGAGGCCCGGGCCGTGGCAGGTTTGGCACGGCGGGCGGAAGCTTATTTCGGATCCCCCCAGGACATAGAGTGGGCGCTGGTGGGCGGACGGCTGTGGCTACTGCAGGCGCGTCCGATCACATCCCTCCCACAAGCCGGACCGCCCCAGATTCCGGTTCCTGTCGTGGTGCCGTCAGGATTCTGGCAGCGCGATCCGTACTCGCCTCGGCCCTGGCTGCCTCTACGGCGATCATGGCTTCTGCCTGTTGTCAATGCTACGCAAAACCACCTTTTTGCCTACGTGCTGGCTGGAACGGCCGAGAACCGGGAGATCGGCGGCTGGATGTATTCGACTCTTACACCCCTTTCAAATCCGGTAATGATGCAAAACCGCCTTCAGCAAATCGTGGACGCCGTAAAGAAGGGTGAACCCTGGCAGAGCGTTGATCGTTGGTACAGAGAGTGGCAGCCCTCGGTCGCTGAAAGGTTGGCCCGGCTGAGGGCAGCAGACCTTGGCCGGCTCGACGATGAAGAACTCCTTGAGCATCTCCAGGCGGTCCGAGCCCTAAGTGAAGAAACTCTTTCTATTCATTTCCAGACAGGTGGTGCGGTCGCTTTTATCCTGGGTGAACTCGGTGTGGTCTGCCGAGACCTGCTCGGCCAGGATGCACGCTACGTATTGCGTCTGGTGACCGGACTGCCCGGCAAAACTACCGAGCCGGCCCTGCGCCTGGCTGGCCTGGCAAAGATGGCAGCGGAGCGACCCGCCATCCGGCACCTTCTGCAGGATATTAATGATCATACGCATCAACGCCTCGCGGCGATCGATTCCGAATTCGCGGACACTCTGGCCGCTTATCAGCGTGAATTCGGAGACCGGATCATGGGTCGAGAGATGGACGAGCCGACCATGGCCGAGCGACCGACTTTCGTCCTGGGATTAATCAAGGATCAAATCAGGCAAGGTTTTGAGCCAGGGGCCCAAGTGGAGGCTTTGGCCCAGGCACGACTGGCAGCCGAAGTGTCGGCGCGCGGGGTGCTCGCCGGACATCCCGTAGCGAACCGTGACCGCTTTGAGCAAGTGCTGGCGAGTGCTCAGAAAGCTTACCCAGTACGTGATGACACCGTCTTTTACCACCAAGTCGCCGCAGGACTGCTGCGGTACGCGGTGCTGGAGATAGCTCGGCGCCTTGTGATTAGTGGCCGCTTAGCCAAGCCTGAGGACGTGTTCTTTTTGGAACTGACCGAGGTTCGTACCGCTTTGCACGAAGGAGTGGACCAACAGCCCCTTGTGACCCGCCGCCAGGGCGAGGGCGCCTGGATCCAGGCGCACCCCGGCCCGGGTGCTTACGGTCAAACACCCCAGTCGCCGCCTACGGGGAATATGGACGCATGGCTGAACACTCTGTCGCCGGAAGCACGCCATGTCATGGATGTAGGTCTCTGGGGATGGCAGGTATGGGCCGAGGAGGCGGGACCGGGCAAGAAAGACGAGACATCCCTGGGTGGCGTCGCCGCCTCACCCGGTCGCTACACCGGTCCGGCGCGGGTCATTACAGGAGAGAACGAGTTCGCCAAACTCCAGCCCGGTGACGTACTGGTCTGCCCGGAAACCACC
Organism: Peptococcaceae bacterium CEB3; assembly: GCA_001029295.1. Taxonomy (GTDB): domain Bacteria; phylum Bacillota; class Desulfitobacteriia; order Desulfitobacteriales; family Desulfitobacteriaceae; genus Acididesulfobacillus. Next base: position 183,855 of record LDXJ01000057.1, read on the forward strand.
CCGCAGTGGTCGGTCCTATTTCCCAGCGTCGGGGCACTGGTCACCGACACCGGGGGTTTGCTTTCCCATCCGGCGATCATCGCCCGCGAGTTCGGCATTCCAGCTGTGTTGGCCACGAAGACTGCCACTGGAACCTTGCGGGACGGCCAAATCGTTACCGTGGATGGCGATACCGGCCTGGTGGAGATTGTGATCTGAGCCAGGGGCGGTGATGTCTGCCGCCCCTGCCCTGCGGGAGGTAAGAAATCCTGATGTTGAAAGCAGCACAAGCCTTCAAGGAAACCTTCTCGCCCCTGGGCAACCGGAACGTTGCCCTTTACCTGGGCGGGCAATCTGTTTCCTTACTCGGAACCTCCATGCAGAATACCGCCATGGCGTGGGTGGCCTGGCAGCTCAGCCATTCCACCGTGGACCTCGGCATGGTAGCCGCGCTAACATCCCTGCCGCTCCTTTTCTTAGGGGTCTGGGGCGGAGTCTGGGCCGATCGTCTTGACCGGCGGCTGACACTTATCGCTACCCAGGCAACAGCCATGATCATAGCCTTCGTGCTGGCTGTCCTCGTGCAAACAAACAGGATTAGTTTATGGCAAATCTTCGGGCTGGCCTTTGCCCTGGGCTGTGTCGCCGCCCTGGATATGCCTACACAGCAGGCCTTCATCGGCGATCTGTCTGGGGTAGCGCACGTCCGGCGGACCGTAGTTCTTGTCAGCATGATTCAGCAGATTGGTCGCATGGGTGGGCCAGCCCTGGCAGGCTGGCTCATGGGTGCCATAGGCCTTGCCCCGGCCTTTTGGGCAAACGGCGCCAGTTTTCTGGCCGTAATCGGAAGTCTTCTCGTCGTACATTCGCTCCAGGTGCGCAAGAATACGCGGGATCACCATAGCGGGGAGTTGCGTGAAGGTATCCGGTATATTGCCGGGCAGCCGCGGATCCAGGACTTGTTGATCCTAACGGCCTTTATACCTTTCTTCGTGTTTCCTACCAGTCAATTGATGCCCGCTGTGGTTAGCGGTCGCCTGCACCTGGGGCCACAGGCGTTGGGACTGCTTCTTTCAGCCACAGGGGCTGGTTCTCTGGTCAGCCTTCTGGTGGTGGTACCGCTAACACAGCGTTTACGCCGGGTGGGATGGGTTCTGGCTGCCGCCGCGACCTGGAGCGGGCTCTGGTTGGTTGTCGTATCCTTTTCGGGGTCGTTCATGCTCTGGTCAGCGGCTATGTTTTGTACCGCTCTGGGGGTTCCGGTTGTCATGACCAACGCAAACGGCCTCTTGCAGGTTCTGGCGCCGCCGGATATGAGGGCCCGGCTACTCAGTGCCTGGGTCGTTATCGGCTTCGGGCTGTTTCCTGTGGCGAACTTGCTGGTAGGTTACACCGCGCACATATTGGGGACACCCGCAGCCATTCTGGTCAACGGATCAGCCATTGTTTTCTGCACTGGCGTGTTGGTGGCTGTTCGCCCCGGTCTGCGCCGCTGGGCGGTGGCCGCTTCAGTCACAAAAGGTCCCGCCGTTACCGGATAAGGTGCATGTCCATTGACATAGCCGAACACTTCCAATGGAACAGTCCGGCCCTCGCCAATGGTGACCTTTCTCCTTTGAAGCACTTAGTGCCAGGATACTGTTTGCAGAGGGGTCTTTGAAGTAATCAAGGGCATCGAAGCGGCATAAGGAGCGATTTGCATGGACCAGCCAAGCGAATTCTTGACCAGCGGACAGTCATGCAAAGCCTGGGGGCACCCGCCAATGGATCTGCGCTGCCGCCCGGGAAGGCAAAGGCAAATTCTCTCCCGACCGTGCCGTTCGGGTGGGGAACCGGCGGGCTGTCACCCGCGATGGAATGGTTCAAGTCTTCGGGGAACCACGGAGGCCAGCAACTGAACAATGATCAACATACTCAACCTACCAGAATATGAAGTTCTCAAGGTGCAGGAGTCAAACGATGCTTATCGTATCGAGGCGGAGGCTATCAATCCACCTCTCGCGTGCACCCAATGTGGCTGTAGAGCTAACGTATACAGGCATTCCAGGCACCAACAGTTGGTAATCGACTTACCCAAGATCTTGTTCACAGAGGGCGTCCCAAGAGCCTTAAAACAAAGGCCGGTCTACCGGAGACAGGATTTCCGATCGGACTCTCTGTTCTCCATGATCCTCCGCGAAGATGCGGGATTGTACGGCGCTCCGAAAAAATACCTCGGAGCAGACATCTCCACACTTATCCGTTTATTGGAAGGGGGCAAGGTCTAAGGTTTTTCCACCCCAAGTTTGGCGTAAGAAATTTCCAGCACCAGGCGTAGCAAGGGTTTGAGCCCTATGTCAAAAATATTTTTGTCACTACAATGCATTTTCCAAGAACTTTGTTAGCTGGCACGTCTTTCGGATACTGTGGTTTGACTGGGCGCACGAAGTCTGTCCCCTGCACAAAGTAAGGAGAAGCTAAAACCCCGTTCTCGGCAACGGGGTTTTCTTCATGCAACGCTCGTTCAAATCGCACCAGGTGCTGTCCGTCCACTCCAGCCGTACCCCAGCCGTTTCCACGGCCACAACAGAACGAAAGGAGAACCAGAATGTACTTCATCACAGGATTAACCACCCTTGACCCGTCTCACAAATCAAGATGTCTCGGCTATTACCGGGACAAGCAGGAAGCACTATCTGCGGTCAACGAGAACAGGGGCGGCTTTGACCAAGGTATTTACAACTACCTCGTGATTGAGAAAATCGGCGAAGGAATCCACGCCATCGTAGAAGAGGAAACATGGTTCCGCTGGGTGAACCTCGTTGGCTCATACCGCCACCGCGGCTGCTGAGATGAGATCCCGAAGCTACCGGGGACGGCGAATGTCAACTAATCGTGCGATGGATAAAGTCAGCGTTCGTTCTAACCGTGACCACGAGGGCTGGCATCCCGAGCAGGGCGCCAGCCACCTAGTCAAGGTTTCATTGGTGAGGCACTCCGGAGGAAACAAGGAGAAACGGACAGATCACCTAAAGTTAATTGCCGGGGTTTACTCTACTTGTGTTTTCACTATAATTAGTGCTTGTCAATATACTGATTGAGCGCGTTGTGGTATATATCGATTCTCGTTTCCTGCGGCTCAGTTTCTTGATCTAAAACCAGGTCGACCATGTGGTGCGGGGTTTTCCCGCCTATAAACATGGACTTAATGCAGGAAACACAGTAGACCGCAACATCCTGACAAGGCATCTGCACGGCACGTTTCTTTTGCAGTTTCGTGACCTCTTCAATGGGAAGCAGCGGATAGAAATTATCGCCGCAGCAGATGGACTTTGTTCCGCTGTATTGGGAATCGATAATTCCTATCTTCATTTTCCGCAAAATGCTTCTGACTGCTGCATGAACCTGGGGCTTTGGCCGAAACGAACAAGAGTCGTGCACAGAAACTATCAGCCCGGTATGATCCGGAAAGGGTAGAGTTTCAATGCTATCCAATACTTCCCACAGAGAAATGGTCTGTACTCCATCATATAAGGAACGGAATCTTCTGTCGCAACCCGCGCAATTATTGATGATGGTAGCACCATGAGGCAGCTTGGGATCATGATGGCAGCAAATGCTATGAAGCTGGACCGGCCCGAAATACTCGCCCAGCATATCCATTATTTTTTGCCCGGATTCAGGCTTGTAAATACTGAGTGCGCAGCCAGGGTTAAAGTAGCATTTTCCCATATCAATGTCGGAAATTTTAATGCTCGGAATCCGAATGCCATCCATTTACTGCTCCTCCTTCCGTTCAAGCTCCAGGAGAGCTTTTTTCATGTCAAGGCCACCTGCATAGCCAACGAAACCGCCGTCCGATCCGATTACCCGATGACACGGAATGACGATCATCATTGGGTTTTTATTGTTCGCTATGCCTATCGCACGGCTGGCTTTCGGGTTGCCACTCTCGGCTGCTATCTGCCTGTATGTGCGGGTTTCCCCATATGGAATCTGACAAAGAGCATTCCACACTTTTTTCTGAAACTCCGTACCATAAAGCTCATATGGAAAGTCAAAGGTATGACGCTGTCCTTTGAGATATTCGCATACCTGTCCAAAAGCCAGATTGGAAAGCATCGAAGGTTCGCTGGAACAGTCGATTTGCTCCGTTCGCCTGACCAGAACGACTGCCGTATCGGTGTAGCCGATTTTAAGAATTCCAAATTCGAAATCATAAAATGCGTACCTTGTTATTTTCGATGCTCCTTTCTGTATGCGGCAGGAGATAATCCCGTACCATTTTTGAAAAAACGATAAAAGGATGACAATCCGCCAAATCCTACGGAATAGGTGATATCGATAATCTCGTCATTGGTATCTGAAAGCAGCCGTTTTGCCTCTTCCAAGCGTAGATTGCCCACATATTCAGACAGTGTAACACCGTACTCATCCTTAAAGATTTCAACCATGCGGTGCTGGGACACGCCTAACTGTCGCAGTTCCCGATTCAGCTCGAAGCCCTTCAGGAAAGAATCGTCCAGCATCCTCTTTGCCTTTTCCGCGATTTCTTTTATTGGCTGATAATCTAACAGGTCGCTTCTGCACCGCTTGCAGGGACGAAAGCCAGCAGCTCTTGCCTGCCCCGAGGTATCAAAAAAACAAACATTTTCACGTCTTGGTATCTTTGATTTACAAGAGGGACGGCAATAAATTCCGGTGGACTTGACCGCGTAGAAAAAAATACCGTCATAGGACGCATTGTTTTCAGATACTGCTTTCCACATTTCTTCCTGTGTTATTTCTTTGCCGCCTCCTTTTTCCTTCTTTGGCACATAGTCGCGCAGAGGCAAGTGCTCTGCTGGAATCTGCTGCCCGATGATATGATGAACGAGGAGAAAAGACTGCTATTAATCGCCCGGTATATACCCGTTCTGATCAATCGCCGCCCTAAGCGGTTCGTCGCGGCTTTTTAAGAATGCAATGCCTCACTGCCATATTCAAAATACAAAACACAAGAAATCACCTCCGATGCTGCAATTATAGCATAGGGATCCGGTGACTTTCTTCTCAATTCTGGATGTTCAATTTGGACGCCGTAGCAGAAGAAGGATCCTGGTTCCGACGGTGAACTTCATCGGGCTACACAGGGAACGTGGTTACTGGGATGAGACCCCGACGGCGAATTCCGCTAACCATGCCATAGGATAACGCAAACGCTCGTTCAAACGAAAGAGAGGGGGAAAGCCATGCTCTGCATCAGCCGTAACGATCCACTCTGCCGCCAACTGCTCAAAGAAAATACCTCCGTGCCAAACAAATACCACAATTTCAAAGTCCAGCTCGACGGACGAACCTTTGCTTCGCGAAAAGAAGCCAATCGGTATGCCGAACTCAAACATTTCCAGCGGGCCGGAATCGTTCAGTCCTTCGCGTGCCAGGTGCCGTATATCGTCTTCGACGCGTTCCGGAAAAACGGCAGGAAGTACAGGTCCATCACCTACGTTGCAGATTTCGTTGTGCAGTATCCCGATGGGCACGTCGGAGTCGAAGACACCAAGGGGGGAAGGGGAACTACCACCGAAGCATTCCGAATCAAACGCAAGCTCTTCGAGGCACGCTATCCGGAACTGGAACTCAGGATTATCTAACGGCTGGGCACCGTAAGGCGACTGGCAACATTCCGAGATAAAACATTTTTTCGGGATGCCGTCAATAGCTTGCAAATGCCCGGAAAATGCCGTAAAATGAACTCAAAAGGGATGGGGCGAAGCCTACCAAGATACTTGGCAGAACATGGAAGTCCACGAAGGACTTCTTTTAGTTTGCCCTAAAACGGGATGCGCGTACCAGAGAGGGTGAGTGAGGACATAAGCTGGTACCGCCAAAAAGTCCTGAAGAGAAGGGAGGCAGAGCATGAGCAAAAACAGAATCCTAGTCATTAGCGACATCCACGGCTGCGCTGATCTTCTCGTGTCCATCCTTGAGCAAGCCCAATACCAGCCGCACTCAGACCAACTCATCCTTTTGGGAGACTACATCGACCGAGGCGGTCAAAGCTACGAAGCAGTTCAGCTCGTCAAGTCTCTTGTCCAAGACGGAGCTATTGCCCTTTTGGGGAACCATGAGGACATGGCCATCCAAGCCATTGAAAGTGACGGCATAGAGCAGTGGTTCGCCAACGGCGGCAGATACACAATCCGGAGCTACACCCAGAATCATGCCTTCGTTGAGGACGACATCGGCTTCTTCAAATCCTTGCCCCTGTACCACGAAACCGAGGACTACATCTTCGTCCATGCCGGGCTTGATCCGGACTATCCCCGGCCTGAGACAAGCGACCACGACACACTCCTTTGGATTCGCGAACACTGGCTGCGTTGTGAGTACGTCGGCAAGCCGGTGGTCTTCGGCCACACACCGGCGAGAAGCGTAACGTGGGATGCGCGCGGCAGGAAAATCGGGATCGACACCGGGGCCGTCCGCTGGGGCACATTGAGCTGCCTGGAGCTGCCCACGATGAGAGTCTATACGGCGAGCCCGCGACAAATGCTCGTTGAAAAGGCGGCAGTCCCAAGCGGCCCATGTTCAAAGAAGCCGAACTCCTGTACCATCTGGACCCGATCAACGCACGCATGTTCGACTTCGACAAAGCCCAGGCGGAAGGGGGGGCACCATTCCCAAGACATAAAACACGCAAGGTATTTCCAAGGCCGTAGTTAAATGGCTTTGAGCGAGCGTTCTCGATAGCAAACAGACTTGAGCGACCGTTTAAAAGAGCTTTCAACGTTGTGTTTGGAAGGATGAATCGAAGTGGCGAAGTGTATCAATTGCCTTAAGGAACTGGAACTATTTCGTGGATTGGAGCAAGAGGAATTTGCCAACGTATGTCTCGCCGCCACAAAAAAAACCATCGAAAAAGGGAGTTATTTGTTCGCTCAAGGTGAACCGGCTGATACCCTTTACCTGGTCAAGGTTGGTAAGCTCAAACTTGTTCAGTTAACTGAGGGCGGACGCGAGATTATCGTAGATATTTTGGGGCAAGGGGAGGTTCTCGGGGAAACCGTGCTTTTTCAAAGAGAAGATCATCTGTATAGTGCCCAGGCAATTGAGACGACAAAGGTCTGTTCTTTTAGCATGGCCCAGTTTGAAACCATGATAAAAAATAATCCGGCTCTTGCCGTGAAAGTCATCAGCCACTTGGGGCAAAAACTTTACGACTTTGTCAGACTGGCTGGGGAGATAACGGGCACTTCTGCCCGGGAAAGACTTTTGCGCCTTCTGTATCGTTTGGCAGACGAACACGGGCGCCAGGTCGAGCAAGGGATCCTAATTGAGTTGAACCTTACGCAGCAGGAGTTAGCAGACATGATTGGCGTCTCGAGAGTCAAAGTCGCCCAAGTTATCGGTGAATTGAAAGAGTCCGGGGTTATCCAACGCAATGGGAAGTCTTACTTTTTAGCATCTGATCCATGTCCCTTGAAACGCTCGTCCGGAGGTCAGTGAGACGGGCTTGCAGAACAGACGCTGCCAGGCAGTTGGCAGAAAGATTCTCAAAGTGTAAACGAGTTTACTGTGAGATTCTTAGGGATGCCTTAAGATAGTTGTCAAGGAGGCGATAAGCGTGATAATAAGTCAGGAAATCAAGGAACTAATCGACCAGGCTCCCATGGTACCGATTGCGACGGTTTCGACAGGCGGGGAACCACATCTGATTGTGGTTGGAAAGGTTAAAGGGGTTCGAGAGAACGACACATTGGCTTTTGGGGTCTATAAGATGGAAAAGACCAAACAAAACATCGAAGCGAACGGCTTGATGCAGGTCGTTATTGCGGTGCGAGAGGGCGGTCCCAAGGGATACCGTCTAACGGGGAAAGCATTCGTGGATGGTGGCGTGGTCTTGTTCAAGGCAGAACAGAGCGAAAAGTTGCTTTAAGTTGTTTAAAAAGGTTTAGAAAAGCGTAGAACATAAAAGTCATAACTATTTGAGGATATACAAGTCTGGCAAATGTTCGTTCATGCTAGATCATATTATGGCTCTATCAGGCAACTCTATCAGGCAGCACAACCAAGGGGTGCTCGCTAGAAACGAAACGTTTCTTGAGCGAGCGCCTTTCTCTTTTCGGTACAGTCGGGACGACAATTTGGGGCATCTGAGGGGGCGAGATGGGCCTGTGATGACCGCATTTTTTCGGGGTCAAGCAGGAACTGGAGGAGGCATGTCGAATGAATGACCATAAGACTTAGCCGCATGCCCCTGGATTTATCCATGGGGTAAGGCATCGGAAATACATGAATCCTAAAAAAGTGCTTTCCTGGAACTCAGGCCCCAACGTCCAAGGGTTACGGGGGAGTCCGTTGTATCTGTTCCTTTTAGCCGGTGAGCACCGGAGAGCCGGAGAGCAGTGGTCAGTGACGAAGGTCAAGTTCTCAAGCTGAATCTTGAAGGAAAAACGTCATTCGGAGATGAAGTGCTGGAATCAAGTATATTCCAGCAGTACATAAGATACATTGAATTAGATAGAGAAAGAGTCCCATCATTTTCTGAATACCCTTTTAATTTACCAGCAATAAAGAGCTTACAAAGATTATCATTTCACCCAGAAGTAACATTTCTAATTGGCGAAAACGGCTCCGGAAAATCAACGATTTTGGAGTCAATAGCCGTTGCATGCGGATTTAATGCTGAAGGAGGAAGCAGAAATTTTAACTTTTCTTCCAAAGCTACCCATTCTGATCTTGATAACTATATCAAAGTGGTTAAAGGCCCAAGAAGGCCTCATACTGGCTTCTTTTTACGAGCAGAAAGTTTTTATAATCTTGCCACAAACATAGATGACTTAGATTCGGATCCTTCCGGTGGACCACGAATAATTGAGTCCTTTGGTGGTATATCACTACATGAGCAATCACATGGAGAGTCGTTTTTTGCTTTATTTCAGAATAGGTTCAGTGGGAATGGACTATACATTCTTGACGAACCCGAAGCCGCCTTATCACCAACGCGGCAAATGTCTATGCTTTCCATAATGCATGACTTGATAAGGGAAGGGTCTCAGTTTGTTATTGCAACTCATTCGCCAATTATCATGGCTTATCCTAATGTACTGATATATGAAATTAAGGAAGAAATTAAAACTGTAAGGTATGAAGATACCGAACATTATCAAGTTACGCGTGCTTTTATAAGTAACCCCAAGAAGATGTTAAAAGAACTTCTTGAATAATGTGAATACTAGACCCACTCCTACCTTATAGAAATGGAGTCTCACGATTGTAACTGAATTCAAACCTCTTCCGCATATTTTTCAATTGGTTTTCGGGCTTTGACGGCGGCGGAAGTGAAAGAGAGAGCCGTCGTAATTGAGGAGTTGAGAGTCGTGGATTGGAAGAAATATACTATTGCAACTTTGATTTTGGTCATTATTTTGCTCACTGGGTGTGATGAACCTCCTAATACCACCCAAAGCGCTGCTGTAAACAGCAATAAGGGGAATAGTACTACAGTTACTGCCGATGTGCAATTCAGGGTCATGGATCAAAAATCTCAGCCAATAGAAAATGCAAAGATACTGATAATTAATGGAGACGGAAAAGTGATCCATGAAGAAACATCAGATAAGAATGGAATTGCTCAAAAGAAACTTACCGTGCCCATGATAAGAGGTTCTATTGGGCAGACCCCAACGACACGTCCACAAGGGGTAGTGTTACAGTGATTGCGTACAAGGACGGTTATCGTGAAACAGTCCTTTTTGAGGTCCCGGTAAGTCCCGCCTGCGCAGTTCAGCCGTTGTGTCTGAACGCTTTAGTCCCTGGGGGGAGAAATGAGCCGGATGTACAACTAGGAAACAACCATCATCTTGAAATACTGTCACTTGTTGATAAGTACAGCCAATATTTAAAAAGCGAAAATAAGTAAATAGAATTAATTGCTCAAGAAGCGGAATACGGATGAATGCTGGGAAGTCTCCAAGGCTTGGCCTCGGCTGCTTGGCGGTATCTCTAGGCGCAATCCGTTGAAAGAAGATGAGAGGCAAAATGAAGGAAGTATATGATCAAAAAAGAGCTGAGAGCTACGATAAGTACTACGATACCGCAGAAGGCCATATTGTTGGACGAATTGAAGAAGAAACTATCTATTCTTGTCTAGAACCCCGAACAGGTCTGAAGTTACTGGATATTGGCTGCGGCACTGGTCGCTATTCAATAAGCCTCGCCAGTATGGGCTTAGAGGTCACTGGGGTCGACGTTTCACCGGCAATGCTGGAAAAGGCACAGGCGAAAGCAACGGAGGCTGGGGTAAGTATCTCTTTTATGGGAGCAGACGCTCTACGCCTGCCCTTCGACGATGAAACATTTGATTTGGTGTTATCAGTGGACTCGATGGAATGGGTTCCTGATTTTCGAGCAGCCTTGCAGGAAGCATTCCGAGTGCTCAAAACCGGGGGTCGCTTTGTGGTAGGATTCATCGGACGCGACAGTGCCTGGTGGAGATTCTATACTGAAGAAGCGCGTCGGAAGCCAGATACCCCATTTGGTTATGCGAGGTTTTACACTTTAGGGGAGCTACTGGCTGCTATGCCAGGACAGGGGATACGGGGTAAGGCGGCGGTGTTTGTGCCACCGGATTTTGATTTCAGTCAGGAGGAGAAGGTGATGGCGATAGAAACCGAAGCGATAAATTCTGGCCGGACCGACGGCAGATTTGTCTGTGCCGTATCGATTAAGTGAGCTATTGACCAAAAAAAGAGGGATATAAATGAGCAGGGTTAGGCGGGAGGGGGCAGGCTTTGAAGAAGGTGCGTGTTAGGGCAGTCGCCCTGATGATTACTGTCTGCTGTATCTTGATATGGTATGTGGTATCCAACGCTCATGCCACTCCACAGATGGCAATAAGGACATATTTGCTTCTGTCGGAACACCCAATCACTGCTTTAACCACGGGAATTGTGGAGAATCAATCTCAAACTGAGTTAGATAGAAATAGTCTAGAATTGCAAAACGCAAAAATTTATTCTTTAACCAGACCACCGCGTGACGCATCAGGCAACGATTTGATAAACATTAAAGTGGTAAAAAGAGGCCCAAGGTATTATGCACAATATTATGGCGAAGCTTAGTCCCCTTTCAATTTATGACAAATGTGACCGAACAAATAGAGAATAAGAGGTAGATTTCGGATAGATTTCGGCTCAGAATGATGGAAATATTTAAGGTAAAAAAAGGCAGGTGTTTTATGTGCGGCGTGGCTTCAGATGGCTGCTCATTCTGGTTATCCTTCTGCCTGTCGCTGGGGGCCTGTATGTCTGGTCCTTTCATACATTTCGTCCGGCCCGACTGGCAGTGGTAGCCTCCGCGACCGGACTGTCTCAAGAAGAAAAGGTCGTTCAGGCGGCAAAAAATTTGCAGGGGATCCTTTACGATTTCTCGGGCGGACGACTCCTGAGATTCGGTCTTCTAGTTTGTACCGACGTGCCGCGCCTGAGTTATCAGGCAGCCGGCATCGACATTGGCAGCCTGATGGCCGCGGATTACAAAAAGCACCCGGATCACTACTCTGCCTTTCCCGGCAACAACCCGTCCACCTCTTACTTCGACCGTCGGGTCGAAAACCAAAAGGTGTTTTTCAGCGATACTGGCAGACTGATTCGGAACTGCACGGCTCCGGAGCCGGGTGATTCTGTATTTTATGGTACATCTCACGTGACTATGGTTTTGGCGGTATTCCCTGACCATACTTACGATGAAATAGAAACGGCGCCGGGAACTCTTTTTGTGACCATTCATTATCACAAAAAGTGGATACCCAGGGACGTGGGGCGATTTAAACGGCTGACCTAGCTGCTCCTAAAGGCCGGCGGCGGGGCAAGAGACCGTTAGTAATCGCGGCGGCTGGGGGGACACAATGTCCTTCCGTCGGTCCGCCGGGGTCCAGCTAGACGCTCTTAGCCAAGGCTTATCCCGGTATCCGTCCACCCCCGAGCGGCCCGGAGGGCACGGAGGTGATCCAACTCTACAGTGTGGCAAGGATGCCGCCGGCCAATGGGAAACTCGTCAAGTGTGGCCCGGGGAAATCAGTTTGGCTAACCACGGCGTTCTCTTGTGGATGAACTGCCCGCGTCCTATGTTCGAGGCCCTGAGACAACCCCTGGGGGACCGTCGCGTGACGGTGACGTCGGAAAGGAAGCACGGATTATCCCGCGGATCTCAGTCTGGTCGCGTCAATGAATCCTTGTCCGTGTGGTTATCTCGGTGATCCCGGGGGAACATGCTCGTGCACACCCTTGCAGATGCAGATGCAGCACCATCGGGTCAAAGTCTCCGGACCGCTGTTGGATGGCATTGATCTTCAGGTGGAGGTACCGGTTCTAAGCCTAGCTAAATTGATTTTTCTGCACTTTGAGACCTCCGGTTGTTTGTTTAATGCTGTCGCTATGCCGCTATTGAAATGCAAATTTCCGAGGAAGGATAGACTTTTTCTCACTAATGACTTACACTAGTAAAATGAGTATGCCCTGGGATAGAACGGCATTTAGATCTTTGTCTAGATTGGATGGTCATTATGCTTGATGAATTACTCTTAGAAATCAGTAAAGTCGATTTGGAATTTGAGGATTGCATTCATTTGAAATCATTAAAACAGAATGAGGATTCGTTATATCTAACCTTTGAACTTGTAGGGAATGAAGGAGTCCAGAAGATTCACCCCTGGTGGGAGGTTCAATGCCATAATCCAAGATCTCTCAATATAAATGATCGGTATTTTTATGACTTTGCTGTTTTTGATGACCATGGTTTTCTGTGGGAGTACAATCAGCCGGTTTTTGAATTGTACTTTAGGGGTAAACCCGAAGATGCGCGGTCTGTTATTGGAGCCCTATATTTAGAACATGTTCATCTTGCCGGGGACTTTATTCCGTTTGGAGAGTATTTTAACAAGTTGGTAGCTTTAGAAAGGTTGCTTAACGCAGGATTCGGATTATTGTCCGAAGGTCCTGAAATCATGATGAGAGCTTACGCAAAGGTTTTAGATAGATATAATATGTCACCAAATTTATTACTAAGAGGAAGTCCAAAACATTGGTCACATACCCGACAATGGATACTAGATAACAGTAAATATTATGTTTTATCATTTGGTAAGTCGTATGTGTTGGCCGCTAATTTCGCCTGTAAGAAAATCTCAAAGTCCTCGTTCAGGGAGTAGGGTGCTCTTCTTAGTACGGGCCTAGCTGACAATCAAGATCCAAGAACTTGCGGGAAATTGGCGGAGAAAGGGCTGGTAAACCTGACGGTGCTCTTTCTAGTTCGTGAAGGTTGGGGTGTGGATGGGTGGAGCGGCAGGTGCGGAATAATGGATTTATCGGCAAAACCTATGACCGGAGTATACTTGGCCAGATGAATGATATCGTCTTTATAACTAGTGAGGTTCTGAGGGAAGTCTAAGACAAGGTGTGAGAGGAGGTCTGCTGGACAGTGCACTGGGGAGGTGTTGAATGTGAGCTTGGAGAGGGCATTTGCGGAAATTCGCCATGGCATTATAGTTACGGATCCTGAAGGACGCGTTGTGGCCGTCAACAAGGTTGCGGCCGAACTTCTGAATATTCAGGAAGGGCTTGTCGATCTGCCCGCGAGCAGCATTCCGCCCGGCAGGGGGATTGTGGCGGTGTTGACCACGGGTAGGCCTGTGTGGCGGGACAAAGTGGCTGTGCATGGGCGCGTTCTGGAGTTTTATCACCAGCCTTTCAGCGAGGAGGATCGACTGGGCGGCGTGGTAACCTCGTTTCAGGACGTGACAGACTGGGAGGCTAAGGAACGGGAACTGGAATCGGCAAAACAACAGTGCCGGGATCTGGAGGCGATTTTTAATTCCTCATTTGATGAGATCTTTGTGACTGACGGGCAAGGTTATACTCTTCGTGTCAATAAGGCGGGCCAGGGTTTTTATGGCCTGGACGAAGCGGCAATTGTCGGTAAGCATGTGAGCACCCTGGAGGAGGAGGGCCTTTTTTCCCCGAGTATTACACCCCAAGTGATCAGAGAAAAGAGACGATTGACGTCGGTCCAGACGACGAGGAGTGGTCACAAAATTATTGTCACGGGCAATCCCGTCTTTGACGAACGGGGTGAGATCATTCGCGTCGTTACGAACTCCCGCGATATTACCGAACTCAGCAATCTGCGGCAGCGTTTGGAAGAGACAGAGAAGCTGATGGATACCTATCGCACTGAACTCGCCAGATTGCGCAAGGAAAGGATCAAACTTACTGATATCGTCAGCAATAGCCTGGCTATGCACAATATTTTGGAACTGGCGGAAAGAGTGGCGGGAGTTGATTCAACTGTGCTCATCGAAGGAGAATCAGGTGTCGGTAAAGGGGTAGTCGCGGCAAAAATTCACGACTGGAGTAAGCGCAGTGAAAAGCCGTTCGTTACGGTTAACTGCGGAGCTATCCCCGAGGCCCTAATCGAGACCGAGCTCTTCGGCTATGAGTTTGGTGCCTTTACCGGTGCTAAGAAAGAGGGCAAAAAAGGTCTTTTCGAGCTGGCACGCGGCGGCACCGTGTTCTTGGATGAAATCACGGATCTGCCCCTTAACCTCCAAGTCAAGCTGCTTCACGTTATTCAGGAGAGGAGAATCATGCGCGTCGGGGGAGCCGAAGCGATTGCGATCAATGTTCGGATCATAGCCGCGACCAACCGCGATATCAAGAGCCTGGTTAAAGAAAAGAAATTTCGCGAGGATCTATATTACCGTCTCAATGTCGTACCTGTGGTTATTCCACCGCTCCGTATGCGCAAGGAAGATATTCCGGGCTTAATTGAACATTTTCTCGCTGCGTGCGGGAAGAAGTATGAACTGCGGAAAAGGATATCGGCGCAGGCGTTGGAATACTTAGTGGCCTATAATTGGCCGGGTAACGTACGGGAGCTGGAAAACCTGACTGAGCGTTTGGTTGTTACCGTGGATTCGCCCGAAATTTTACCCGAACATCTGCCAGACCATATTTGCCGGGTGGACGGCAAGGGCGAGAAATTGCTGGTCCTGGATATTTGCCCTCTGAAAGAGGCCATGGAAGAATTGGAGAGGCAGCTTTTGAGTAAGGCTTTGGCTAGCTTTCCCAATACCTATCGTATGGCGGCCGCTTTGCAAGTGAACCAGTCGACGATCGTACGAAAATTGCACCGCTATGGAATCTCGAAAAATCTTGTGAGTTATCGGGAGGGTGAAAGAGAGGGTGAAACAACCTAGGAGGCTTTGTCTCACGCACGGGTGCGACGCGAACCGGTCAGAACACAGAAACCTCTCGGTCTCCAGCATTGTCTCATGCACGGGGGCATGATGCGAATTTCGCTGGGCATGAGAGGAAGACGAGGGAATGGTGCGGGCGGAACGAATGCGGTCAAGGATGTGGGGGTCGCCTCTAATGCACGGGTGCATGAGAGCAGCCCCTTAATTTTTCTCGGAGAGTCCGAAGAAAGGCGGAAAGGCCGGAAAGTTCCAAAAGGCACGGGTCTGGCACAGATATTGCTACGGGAATTACTAAGTTCCCCGGAACATCTATTGTTTTCTTTACTACCCCAGTCCACGGCGTACGTCCGGCCGGCGCGGGAGGGGGTGGGAAAGGAGGGTAAAGCATTGTCGAAAGGAGAGGGAATATTGGCAAAAGTTGAAAAAGACAGGTGATTTTGGCGCACGGGGCGCCAAGATTAATCCAAGATCGCGGGAGGTGTTGAGTCCATGTCCGATGACGTGAGAGCGGAAGTACCCCGACTCAGAAAAGATGCTTTGAGCCTGAGCGAGATAGTCTCTTCTTCTCTGGCAAATGTGGCTCCGGCTATGTGCATTTACTTTTCACTTTCCCTCATTGTGGGCGGGGCGGGCATAGCGGCCCCTTTGACCATCCTGTTGGCGGCGGTCGCCATGGGTTTTCATGCCAACGCCATTACCGAATTTACCAAAGCTCTGCCAAGCACCGGATCTTATGTTACCTTCATCGGCAAATCTTTCGGCCGGCGCATGAGCGTGATCGTGGCCCTTATGTACGTATTCTCCTATATTGTGGCCATTGGGTCTGTCATAACCATGAGCGGCTATTGGACGGCAGATATCCTGAAGAATTTCTTGAGTATTCAGGTGCCCTGGTGGCTGATTAGTGTTTTGTTCGTGCTGTTCGTGTATTGGTTGACGACCTCCGGGATCAAGTTGTCCGTGCGGACCATTGTGACGGTTTTTGCCTTTGAAGTAGGCCTCTTGTTGATATCGGCTATTGCCATGCTCATCGCGGCCCACAGCTATATCAGTTTCGCTCCGCTTAACCCGGCGAACCTGAAGAACGGCTGGGAGGGGGTCGGCTTAGGCTTTCCTATCGCTGTGTTTATGTTTATAGGGGTTGGAAATTCGGCCCCGCTGGCGGAAGAGACCGAAAACCCGCGCAAGAATGTGCCTCGGGCAGTCTATGCTTCGGTGATCGTGGCCGGGCTGTTGTACACTTTTCTCGGTTACGCCACGATTATCGGTTTGCATGCCGATGAAGCGTCCATTGCCAAGGCGAGTGTGCCGTTCATAGACGCGGCCAGAGTCGCTCTGGGCGGTTTTGTCATCTTGGCTTATCTCGCCGGTTTTACCAGCACCCTGGCTTGTCTGATAGGGGCAACCAACGGCCAATCCCGGGTGATATTCAGCGCGGCCCGCGAAGGGCTCTTACCCGGATGGCTGGCGAGAGTGGGCCGCAAGCAGACGCCCGTGGCGGCCATACGTTTCTATCTGATTGTCGCCTGTTTAATAACTTTTATCTGGAGCGTCACGGCGGCTCCGCTCGATGTTTATGGTTATCTGAGCACCTTGGGGGCCATCGGGGTCATCCTCATCTATATAACTTTAAATTGTGCCCTGACCGTCTTTTTCAAACGCCAGCGCCCGGGAGAGTTCAAGGTTTGGCTGCACGGGATTGTGCCTGCCGTGAGTACCCTCACCATGATTCTGCCGCTCTGGGGGTTGGTGCAGCCCGGTCAACCCGCTCCCTTTAACGTGTTTCCCTACGTAGTCCTCATCTACCTTGTTTTGGTCATCGCCTATGCTTTGGTCGCCACTAAGATGAACCCCGAACTCGGCAAGCGGGTAGGCAGCGTGCTGGCGGACAAATAGTATTCTTACGGCGGATGGCATGTTGGAGTGGGTAAAATCGGAAAAAAGGGAGCTGCTTAGCGCGGGTCACGGTAAGCCCGGCTGGTATATTGGCTGAACTCGCTTCATGAGAAAGGGGAGAAAGTTGAATATGCGGGACAGAGAAATACCGGGGCCAAAATCCCAGGCCCTGCTGGAGAAAAAGAACAAATATGTAGCTCGCGGCATTGCCCATGGGGTGCCCATCTTCATTGAGAAGGCCGAGGGTGCGTGCCTGACCGATGTGGATGGTAACGAATACCTTGACTTTTACGGGGGTATCGGGGTTTTGAATGCCGGTCACTGTCCCCCGCCGGTTGTTCAAGCAATTAAAGAGCAAGCGGATAAGCTGATTCACACCTGTTTTATGATAACGATGTATGAAGGTTTCGTTTCTCTGGCCGAGAAACTGGCCCAGATCACGCCCGGAAAATATGAGAAAAAATCGGTGCTTGTTAACAGCGGGGCGGAGGCGGTGGAAAACGCCGTCAAAATCGCGCGGGCGGCGACGAAGAAGAGTGGCGTTGTGGCCTTGGAGATGGCTTTCCACGGGCGGACCAACATGGCCATGGCTTTAACGAGCAAGGTAAAGCCATATAAGTACGGCTTCGGTCCCTTTGCGCCTGAGGTTTACAAGCTCCCTTCCGCTTACTGTTACCGTTGTTATTACCGAGCATCTTATCCCGGTTGCGGCCTGCATTGCCTGGAGCAGTTCGAGCGTTTTTTCGCGGCCGAGGTTGACCCGGATGCCATTGCGGCTCTGATCGTCGAACCTGTGCAGGGAGAAGGAGGGTTTATTGTACCTCCGCCGGAGTTTTTACCCGGAGTAGAAAAGATTGCCAGGAAGCACGGCATACTCTTCATTGTGGATGAGGTGCAGACGGGTTTCGGCCGGACGGGGAGAATGTTCGCCTCTGAACATTACGGTCTGGAGCCGGATCTCATGACGATGGCTAAATCGATTGCTTCCGGTATGCCGCTCAGTGCCGTGACAGGAAAAGCCGAGATCATGGACGCTCCCGGCCCCGGCGGACTGGGGGGAACCTATGCGGGCAATCCGTTGGCTTGTGCGGCAGCGCTGGCGACCCTTGCTTATCTGGAACAGGAAAGGCTGGCGGAACGGGCAGCGGAGATTGGGGCCAAGGTCATGGACCGCTTGCGGCGGCTGCAAGAGAAATACCCTCTGATCGGAGATGTGCGCGGTCTGGGCGCGATGACGGCGATCGAATTGGTACAAGACCGCCAGACAAAAGAACCTGCCAAAAAAGAGACGGCTCAGGTCATTGAGGAGTGTGCCAAGCAAGGCCTCGTCATCATCGGGGCGGGAGTCTTCGGCAATGTGGTCCGGATGCTGATGCCACTAGTGATCACGGATGAGCAATTGGATCAAGGGCTCGATATTCTGGAATCAGCCCTGGATAAGGTCGAGAAAGTGCGGGGGCGGCAAGTCGCTCGCTGAAGCGCGGGGGGTATCGGCCGGGAAAGATCCTGATTGAGTCAGGAGGTCCTGATTGAGCCGGGAGAGGTTCTTATGGAGTCCGCCTGAACCCGGACATGACGTGTGAGTAGGCCGTGCATGTGAGTGGGCAATCGTAAGTCTGAATCTAGCATGTGAGGAGGCAAGCCGGTGTTAGAGAGTTATCCCATCTATATTAACGGACAATGGCTGGAAACTGAAAACAAATTGGATGTGGCGGACAAATTCAGCGGCGAAGTTTTTGCCAGGGTATCCGCATCGGGAGAGGCAGAGGTGAATGCCGCCGTGTCGGCAGCCCAGGAGGCTTTTCACAAGCCACCGCTGCCGCCTTACCGACGCTACGAAATTTTGACCAAAGGCTCGGCTTTGCTGGCGGAGAGAGTTGATGAACTCGCGCTGACCATAACCAGGGAGGCCGGAAAAGTTTTCAAAGATGCCAGAACCGAAGTCCTGCGGGCCGCCCAGGTTTTGCAGATAGCGGCGGAGGAAGCCAAACGCATCACAGGTAAGATGATTCCGGTTGAGGCCGCTCCGGGGGCCGAAAATAGGCTGGCATATACCGTTCGGGTTCCCGTCGGAGTGGTCTGTGCCATCAGTCCCTTCAACTTTCCTTTGAATTTGGCCTGTCATAAAGTGGCCCCGGCCCTGGCCGCCGGCAATACGGTGGTCCTCAAGCCGTCTTCCGCCACCCCGATTTCAGGAATAAACATTTGTCGCGTCCTGGAAGAAGCGGGGCTCCCCCCAGGGTATCTCAATTTGGTGGTCGGCGGCGGCGACCAAGTCGGCGACTTGCTTTTGAAGGATGAGCGAATCGCTTTCTACTCTTTCACAGGGTCCGCGAAAGTCGGCAAGAGGATCATGGCGACCGTGGGGTTGCGGAAAGCGACCATGGAACTCGGTTCAAACTCGGTCACGATTGTGCACAAGGATGCGGATTTGGAGAAAGCGGCGGCAGCTTGCAGCCGTATGCCCTTTGTCAATGCCGGGCAAGTCTGTATTTCGATCCAGCGCCTCCTGGTGCATAGGGAGATTTACGAACGTTTCACGGAGATGCTGGCCGCCAAAACCCGCGAACTCGTCCTCGGTAACCCGCTTGACCCGGACACGGACCTGGGTCCCATGATCAGCGAAGCGGAAGCGATCAGGGCTGAGAGTTGGGTCAAGGCTGCCTTGCAAGGAGGCGCGATTCTGGTGAGCGGCGGTAAGCGCAAGGGCGCTCTGTTCGAGCCGACCATTTTGACCAACGTCGAACCTGATATGAAGGTCGTCTGTGAAGAGGTCTTCGCTCCCGTAGTCAGCGTGATTCCGTATGATGATTTTGACGAAGCCATTAAAGTGACCAATGCTTCAAAGTACGGCCTCCAAGCCGGTGTCTTTACATCCTCCATTGAAATTGCCAATAAAGCGGCCCGCGAATTGGAAGTCGGCGGGGTCATCATCAACGATACTTCTGTCTACAGGGCTGATCAAACCCCTTACGGTGGTGTAAAGGAAAGCGGAAATGGCCGCGAAGGCCCTAAATATGCCATTCAAGAAATGACGGAGCCCAAACTAGTCGTCTTTAATTTGTAAGTGCTAGTTATAAATACGAGCCGGTGCGCCGCTAAGTTGCGAAGCACCGGCTCAAATTTCGTTTGGGTTGGGCGGCGAAAACGTTGGACGAAAATGCAACGCGGACATCAGGGTTTGACTGCCCTGATTATCTGCCGGTCGGCCACTTCATTGAGGGTCACATCGGTGAAGCCGGCGGTGTGAAGCCAAGCCTTATACTGCTCGAGAGTCCAGGTACCGCCGTTGACGGTATTGACTAACATATTCACGCCAAAAACCGCGGCAAAAGGATTGGTTCCGCGTACGGTATCTACGATGGCGATCTCTCCGCCGCCAGTCAACACTTGACCCACCTTACGGAACAATTTTGCATTTTCCGTTTCACCGAAGATGTGGCAAATGTTTCCCAGGTAGGCCAAATCAAAGGGACCGGCGGGCAAGCCCAGGTTAAAATCTCCGGGAATCATGGTGATCCCTGCCTTTTTGGCGCGTTCTCCCATCAACTCCACCACGGGCGGGAGGTCCAACACGGTTACTTTGGCTCCTTTGGCGGCAAAAGCGGTGCCGTAAATCAGCGGGCCGCCGCCGATGTCGAGAACCCGTGTTCCTCCGGCCGCTTTAGCAAGTAAAAAGTCCGCTATTTCCGGGGCGGAGTTCTTGGCACCCCGGCGCATACCTTCCATGAAATAGCGGGTGTTCTCCGGATCCTCATCCCGTGCCGCGGGCTGCCCGCTGACCAGAACCTCCGGCAAACGGACCCAGGACCGGATCAGATTGTAGCGGTGCATGAAGGAAAAGCCGAGAAAATCGGGCGACTCCTCGTCATAGATCATCCGGCGGGCCTCGGCCGAGAGACTCACGGTTTCCCTCTCTTTGGCCACGTAGCCGAGAGCGGCCAAAGCTTCCACCACCACCCAAACGGCGCGGAGATTCAGGTTTAATTCCTCCGCCAAGGCGGTACAGGTGGTGTTTGTGCGCAAAGCATCGATCATTCCGGTTTTTACGGCTGCCCCGAGAATTAAGAGTTCCTGAGGCATGTTCATAATTTTGTCATTTGGCATTTTCGGCACTCCTTCCGGATCGGTGTTATATTGGACGATTTTCAATCAGTATAGCACAGGCCGGAATCGGAATGCACGATTGCCGCCTGTAGTTTCCGCAACTTGCCCCCATGGGGCCAATGCGGAGACCCACATCAGAGGCACTTTGCCCATGAAGGCAGGGTCATGCAGTCAGCGCGGCTCAGACTTTCTGCTGAGTGAGAAGAAGATGTGACGCCCGCCAAGGCAACAGAGACCCATTCCAAAGGCCAATGAGGGTCTTGATGGCGACGAGGGAGAAGAATCCCGCGAGGAGAAGGAATTGAATCAGCCCGGCGACGGCAAAAAACGAGTGACCGACAAGATGGTTTAGGGCATAGGTCCCGGTCGTGAAGCTTCCCAGCGGGAAGACGTAACTCCACCATCCCAGGCTGTAGGGGATGGTGCTGTCCTTGTCGGCGACGTGGAGAAGGGAGTAGAGACTGGCGATAACGATCCACCAGATACCGACTCCCCACATGGCCACGGCAAAAGCGATCCCCAAAGCGTGAAAGCCGCTGTTCCAGGCAGCGAATAGGGGCTGGGTAACAAAAGGAAGGTTGCTGAAGATAGTCATGGACATGCCGATAGGTCCTATCTCGATCCAGACACTGGGAACAAAACCTCCCCCGATTTTCCCTTTGTAAACCAGCCGCGAATAGTAAAGGCTGCTGACCATGATAAAGAGGAAAAAAGTCATGCCGAACATGGCCAAAATAAGGAGAGTGAAGAAAAACTGTTGGGCCGGAGAGTTCCAATAGGGAATGAGGTTGGTACCGGTGGCTGCAGCCACAATGGGAGGAACGATCGGAATGAGCCAACTGGCATGGGTATCTTCAAGGGAAACCCGGTGGGTGACGAAGAGCAGATAGGGTACTGTAATGATGGTGAAGAGGGAAACCCCAACTCCGCAGAGCCAAATGATTTTGCTGATCAGAATGGCAGTGGCCGGGGAGAGCAAATGGGTTCCGATGATGAGGAAATCGTTACCCACCACGTTGATGCCCATGGCTAAGGCGCCGTAGAAGAGAGCTTTATTAGGGTCGGAAAAGTCTTTTAAAGCTTCATCAGTATGATGAAGCCAGCGCCGTATCCACAAAGTGAGGGCGACGAGAAAGACTGCGCTGACGAGGAGAAAAAGGGCTTTGCCAAGCAGGTGCTGTCCGGGTAAGGCAATGGGCGAGGCGTAGCTCAAGGCGGCGACAATGCCGATTCCCATAACGACGGTGAACCAATTGGTGCCGAACTGACGTGAGAGGGACGGGCGTCTGCCAATTTGACGACGCCCTGTTTTAAGCTGGACTCCTAACATGAATCATTCCTCCAAACAATGATGATGATGTTTAATCACCTTCCGGTTATTTGACTATCTGTAGGATAAGGCTTAAAATACTATAAGTAAAATCGTTTATATTTATAAAATAGATAAGAACGCATTATTTATAAAGTGGATAAGAGCCACTATTTATAATGTGGATAAGTGCGAGTTATTTACTAAAGTGCCTCTCTTTGTGGTTTCCGCTGGGCAGAGGGTTTGCCCTTCAAGATCGGGTGCCGCGCGGTATGGGAGCGGTCCTTCAAGACTGGGTGCTGCGCGGTATGGGCATGGTCCCGCACGATCTGGCGTCGCGTGGTATGGGGACTGCTCTTAAGATTTGACGCTTGTGTACTTTTCAGAAAGCGGGTGATGATTTGGACCACCGTCTTCTTTCTTTTGTCAAGGTGGTGCAGGAGCAGAGCTTCTCACGAGCCGCCGCCGCTCTGCATATAACCCAGCCGGCGGTGACCCAGCATATTCAGAGCCTGGAAGCGGAATTTGACGCCAGTTTGCTGGAGCGGGGGAAACGTTCTGTCAATGCTACGAAAGCGGGTAAAATAGTCTTCCATGAGGCTGTCCTGATTCTT
The DNA here is from genome assembly GCA_001029295.1 of Peptococcaceae bacterium CEB3. Classification (GTDB taxonomy): domain Bacteria; phylum Bacillota; class Desulfitobacteriia; order Desulfitobacteriales; family Desulfitobacteriaceae; genus Acididesulfobacillus. The sequence goes on from LDXJ01000057.1 coordinate 206,977, forward strand.
GAGCACTATCACGAAATGAAGCGTCTGGTCGATGAAGTGCTCGGCGGTGATACGGGCAGCATCGTGGTCAGCGCCAGTTACACCTTTGGCGAATACATCTTGCCGTACGTACTCCGACAATTTCAGCAATCCTATCCCAAGATTTCCTTCGTGGTCAACATCGTCAACAGCGATGAAGTGGTCCGCCAAGTGCGAAACCATGAAGCAGACATCGGGATTATCGAAACCGACCTAGCCGGCAGCGAAAATTTGACGGTGGTTCCCTTTGCCAGGGATGAAGTTATTGTCATTGCGGCCTCAAACAATAATTTCTATGCCGGGATGGCACCGCTGGCAGAGGAACTGGCGACCCAGACATGGCTTTTGCGGGAGGAAGGATCCGGAACCAGAAGGGTGGCGGAGAAAGCTCTTAAAGATCTGGGCATTTCTCCGGTCCATATCCTTGAATTGGGAAGTATTCAAATTATTAAGGAATCCGTCGAGGCGGGACTGGGAATTTCGGCTCTTTCCCATTGGACCGTCCGGAAGGAACTTTCTTTGAACACTCTTAAGCAGGTCAACCCCCAAGGTTTCTCCCTGGGACGGTCATTTTCGTATATTCATTTGACAGCGGAATGGCAGACGAAAACGATCAAACTGTTTGCCGGGTGTTTAACTGAAATTGTCAGCAGTTTTTAACGTGATGACGTCGGACGCGATTGTGCAACTTAAAATAAAAATCAGGGATTTGAACATCGCCAAATCCCTGATAGATCGAGTCAAAAATCCCGGATGGATTGAGTCAAAAATCTCTGGTGTGTCGAGTCAAGGCTGAACATCGAGACTTCGGTGGGAGAGTACCCCCACCGAAGCAGGGTACGTGGGACCCACTCCCACTTATAGAAGTGGGAGCCTTACGATTTTGAATAAAGAAGCCAAACTCGCAGGCGGAGCGGTTTTCTACTCCAGTACGATGGCTTCGCCAGGGCACATTTGCGCCGCTTCTTTAGCGGACTCCTCGGCTTCGGGTGGAACAGGATTTGTATAGGCTTCGGCCAGACCTTGATCATTCATCCGAAAAACCTCGGGGCAAACGGCTTCACAGGAACCGCAGCCGATACAATCCGCCTGATTTACTGTGGCATACATGGGCTAAACACTCCTTTCAAAATTACGGGTGGACATCGCCAATGCAAGGATAACGCATAAACCTCGCCTGATCAATGCCTAAACGGACCAGAAGGGAATGTTTTTTCGTCTCATTTTTGCGAAAGTGCCCACAAGAGCTTATTGTGTGATCGTTAAATATTTTACTTCTTTGTTTACAAATGAAGCCACGCTACGAAAATGTTGTATAATAGGGGTCGGCAAAAGTGTGAGGAGTTGGGTAAGATGAGTTTTTTGGAAGCAATCATGTTGATATGTTTTGGAGCCGCCTGGCCGTTTTCGATCTATCAGTCGTACAAGTCGCGGTCGACGGCCGGAAAAAGCCCGGCTTTCCTGGGGATTCTTATCTTGGGATATATTGCCGGTATCTTGCACAAGCTGTTCTTTAGTTATGACTATGTCCTGTACCTCTATATACTGAACCTGATCATGGTCTCGGCCGACCTGGCCTTGTATTATTACAATAAACGCAGACAAGGGGCAGGGGCCGGGGCGACCGGAGGTGCGGCATATCCTGAATGTATACACCCTGCGGCTAAATAGTCCCTGGGGAAAAGTCCGGAGTTACGCACAAGAGGAGCAAGGAAGCTCCTCTTTTTTTAGAGCGAAATGCCTAAAAGGTAGGCAATTTTTCAGAAAAAGTGAGAAAAAAATAGGCAGGAACGGGAGCGGGACTGCAAAGAGAATAGCCACAGGCCAAAAGGAGGATGACATATGTGAATAAACGTATAAGTACAAAGTGCCTGAATGGCGGATTACTTCGATATTTTCAGAATTCCAGCTTTATCTGATGTTTGGCACGGATTTTGCTACTACTAACTGTATCTATATTTATCAATGCCAAGTTATCTTTATTAAAGCGGGGCCAAATCACAAAGAGGGATCTTTGGGCGGGCGGACATAGAGGGCGGTCCATTCATCGCACTCCGGCCTTCTGATTCTTTTGTTTGATCAGGCTGCGGGGAAAGGAGGTTGCTGGAAGGAGTTGCAGTTTTTTGCCGGAAAGGAAGGCATTCGTAATACTTGTACCCTAAGTCGTGGCGCGCCTAGGAAACACCCGCCGTTGAAGGCGATTGAATTCGCGGGACTTGTACCTTGCGTCGCGGCCCGGGCCGGCAAGAAATCTGTCGAACGTCACAATATTAGGAGGAGATGATCCGGATGAAAGAAACGAAATTTCGCTGGCTAATTATCGGTCTGGTCTTTTTGATTACGGTCATAAATTATGTGGACCGCTCGGCCATTGCTTTCGCGATGCCGCTGTTGAGCAAACAGTTTCACATGAGTTCCGAAGATATAGGATTGACGCTGGGGGCCTTTAACATCGGCTATGCCATTTTGGTCTTCTTTGGCGGACTGATGGTAGATAAATGGGGAGCCCGTAAGGTTTGGGTCTTCGCCGCTTTGGTTTGGTCTCTGAGTATTTTTTCCACGGCTTTCGCCACCGGTTTGGCTATGCTGTTTACCGTACGGATGATGCTGGGCGTGGCCGAAGGACCAAACTTTCCGGCTTTGAACCGGGTGGTGGGAGACTGGCTTCCGAGTAACGAACGGGCGGTTGCTTTGGGCAATGCCCTTGTGGCGGTACCGTTGGCGTTGATGTTGGGGGGACCCATTGTCGCCGCGCTGGCGACCTTCTTCGGCTGGCAGGGAATGTTTATCATCTTGGGTTTATTGGGCTTCATCTGGATTCCCGTGTGGTACGGTTTGTATCGTGATTTCCCTGAAAATTCGAACCGAGTCAGCGATGCCGAACTCAAACAGATTCGCGAGACCGCTCAGGTGAGGAGAGGGATCAGCGACAAGGAGATTCGCCGCTCCAGCCACGCGGCAATGCCCGGCATGTGGAAATTCTTGCTGACGAATCCCACGCTGCTGTCTAACGACTGGGCCTTCTTCGTCTTTGGTTACAATCTGTTCTTCTTCATGGGCTGGCTGCCGACTTTCCTGAGTAAATCTTACCATTTGGATCTTAAGCAAGTGGGCTGGTTCTCAGTGTTGCCTTGGGCGTTGGCTGCGATCATGCTTTTCAGCGTGGGTCATCTCTCAGACCGGATTTATAAAAATACGGGAAGTCTTCGTTACGCCCGTTCTTACCCGATCTGGATTACCCAGCTCCTGGCGGCTGTCAGCCTGGCACCGATTATTTTCTATCACTCCTTATTACTGGCGTTGATCTGCATCTCTTTGGCCGTCGGCTTCGGTATGGCTTCAAACTCCACTTTTTACGCCATCAACGTCGACATGATCAAGCAACGTACCGGTACGGCCATGGGCATTATGGATTTCTTTTTCGCCGTTGCTGGCCTCATTGCTTCCACCTTGACCGGCTGGATTATCCAGCTGACCGGTTCTTTTGCCGGTGCCTTTGCCTTGGTGGTTGTGCTCAACCTGACGGCGGTCGTGGGCGTTCTGCTCTTCCATCACCCTGATAACAAGAAACACGCCTACAACTATAAGGCGGCTTTGCAACAACAGTAGTTTTAATCTGAGTAGGCCGCAATGTGTAACGGTATAACAATAATAGTAAAAGCCTTGAAGGAGCGGTTTCTGTGCGCGGCACAGGGGCCGCTTTTTCTCCCCCTGGCGGAAAGCAGAAGTTGGGGATACCCAATGTGAACTTCCTAAACCTGACGGATTTCTGTTATAATATAGTTACGGTGTTGTATATCGTGTTTACAGACACGCGTGAAAACGAGAAATTGACCAAAACACTTGGCCACATGCCAGTGGCTTCAGCAGGGGGACATTCAGGAGGAGAAAAACATGACGAGTCAAAGAGTGCGGGCGGAATTTAAAAGGATGTGCTTTTCGCTAGAGGAACCGGTGGTCTACAGGAATCTCACGGGGGATCCATTGATCGAGGCGTTCGGGCAACTATTTCGGGCGTCTGCCTCCGAAAAAAGCGACTTTGACCTTATTCACAGGTGGTATTACCACATTTGCGGCTTGGCGCTGGAGTTGGGCTGGCCGGAGCATTTGGCAAACTTGATCATGGAAGACGAAAATCTGTTCAGCAAAGCCGCCGCCGCTGCGGGTGACTTCGGATTGAACCCCGCGTTGCGAGCGTCGGCCATGCGGGACTTGGAAATGTGCCGGGCTCTGGTTGCCTTCAGCGCCCGTCGGGTTAAAGAGGGGATCGCGGAATTATGGAATGAACAAGCGTCAGGTGAATATGCCCTCTGTGATCCACCCATGCTTTGGCCGGAGTGGGGCGATGGCCCATCGCTGCGAAGCGTCGGGGACCTGTTGCGGAAGAAGGAAGAGCCCAAGATGCCGGAAGACGAGGAGTGCGGTGGGGGGTTGACGAGGACGTGGAAAGCGGACGGAAGAGGGGCCGCGTACGGACGGAGGGACGTGAACGCACGCGGGGATGCTTACGGGTGGTGGGATGAACGGCGCCTTGAAATAGAGGCGTATCTGATGGGGTCCGGCAGCGTTGAGGAAATGGTTGATTTTTTGGCCCGCTGCCATTTCGAGAATGGGTATGGCCTTCTCAGCCGTTACCTTGCTTTTCGCTGGGAGGGGCATTGCCTGAAGGGGATTGTTAACCCGGACTGCGTTCAGCGAACACAGCTCTTTGGCCTGGAACGAGAACTGAGTATCTTGGCAGAAAATACGGAGCATTTCTTAGCCGGGTTCCGGGCCAACAATGTGCTGCTTTACGGCAATCGGGGTACCGGCAAATCGTCGGCGGTCAAGGCTTTGCTTGACACTTACTGGGCGGAAGGTCTGCGCTTGGTGGAATTGAGCAAAAGCGCTCTCGCGGATTTGCCGGAAGTGGTTCGCTCTCTCGGGGGGAGTCAGCAGAAATTCATTCTCTTTGTCGATGATCTGTCTTTTGACGATACTGAACTCGGATACAAAAGCCTGAAGACGGTTTTGGAAGGCGGACTGGCGGCAGAGCCCGGCAACGTCTTGATTTACGCGACCTCAAACCGACGCCACCTGGTAAAAGAAAACTTCGCGGACCGCCGAGGAGATGAGGTTCATGCCGGAGACAGTGTTGACGAGAAACTGTCTTTGGCGGACCGTTTCGGTCTTACCATTACCTTTTCAGCACCGGATCAAAAGGGTTATCTGGGAATTGTGCGGGGCTTAGCGCGGCGGCGCGGGTTGTCAATTGAGGACAGTGAGCTGGAGAGGATGGCCTTACGTTGGGAAATGACGCATAATGGGCGCTCGGGGCGAACCGCGCGTCAGTTTGTTGATTATCTGGAAGGTTATATCGCTTTGGCGGCGGCTGATCCGGATGAGTTTTGAAGCGGGCCGCTCACATGGCCGGTTATGATATGTTTACGCTGATTTTGTTGCGGTTGCATAATTCGGTTTTGGAACAGGTATACTACTTCCTGGAAAATTTCCGAACGGGGTGATAAGACTATGGCATTGATTCCGTATGACCCATTTCGCTTGTTTGAACCGATCTGGAATGATCTGGACCGTTATCGGAACGGAGGCAGAGAAAATTGGTCCGAATGGGCCTACCGGGTGGATGTGGAAGAAACGTCGGACGCCGTCATTGTGACGGCGGAAATTCCCGGCATCGAGAATAAAGAGGATTTAAACATCCAGCTCGACGAAGACCAGCTGACAATTCAAGGTGAAGTCAAGCGAGGCACGGTTCAGGAGGAAGGCCGAATTTCCAGACGGTCCGAGCGTTACTACGGCCACTTTACCCGGACTATCACACTCCCGGCGAGAGTGAAAACGGACGGGGCCCACGCCAGTTACAGAAACGGTTTGTTGGAACTCTCTTTTCTCAAAGATGAGCACCCCTCCGCCCGGAATATCGAGGTGAATTTTCACTAAAGTCCGGGTGCCGCAGGGCACGGAAAAGTCAGGGGGGCCGTGGGACGCGGAAAAGCTTGGCCGAGTGTCTTGCCGAAGCGGGAGATGTCTCTGGGGGTGGTTGCCTGCGGCCGAAGGATGAAAAAGGTGCTAAAAAAAAGCCCAAAGGCATAGAAAAGTAGTGGAGTTCTGTCTAAAGAAGGGAAAAATATGCAGGCGGCGCTGCCACTCCACAAAACTGTGCCTTATTATTCTTTTGGTCTGGCCGTACTCTTGCTGGCGGGGGTCGTCATGGTTCCGCTGCCGGAACTGTCTGCCGGGGGAGAAACGCAATTTCCCCGCTGGGGGAATCCGGACAACCTAACGGGAGGGATCTCAGGCGGTGCCGCGCGGGAAGGACAAGATGCGACGAACCGGTTTTTGTATCCCTCCAATTTGACGGGAGCGGTGTCGGGGGTTTTGCGCGTCGAGCAAAGGCAGGAGCTGGAGCAGGCGTTGGCGGGGCCGGCACCGCCCAAAGTCATGCCTAAAGGCCCGGTGGCAACGACTCCGCCGTCGCGGGAAAAAACGCGTGCTCTTTTGATAGAGCACGCGCTCACTTGGTTGGGGGTTCCCTACGCTTGGGGAGGGGACAGCCGGACGGGAATTGACTGTTCCGCTTTCACTCAGAAAGCTTTCGCCTTTGTGGACATCCATTTACCGCGGACGACTTACGAGCAGTTTCGGGAAGGGGTCGGCGTGGCGCGCTCGCGCTTAATTCCCGGTGACCTGGTCTTTTTCAGCACGAACGGTCCCGGAGCCAGCCACGTGGGAATCTATCTGGGCGGGGGGAAATTCGTGTCGGCAACCCGGCGGCAGGTCGAAATCCAGCCCCTCGCGGATCCCTACTGGGTGAAGGCTTACCGGGGTAGCCGCCGCGTCCTGAAGTGACCAAATCGGCGACTGCGCATCATATCAGCGCTGTCTATTGCTCAGCGCATTAGGTTACGTTCCGCGATTTGGATGGCCGCCTTGACCATGTTACCGCAGTTCCGGGCTGAAACCCCGCCGAATCCCTCTTTTTGCACCGTGTCGGCAAAGCCCAGTTCACGGGCAATTTCCTGTTTTAGGGCAGGCGACATTGTGCTTTTGTTGCGTCTGGCCATCTTTTTCCTCCTTCCGCCGGATCGCGTTTTCCTTCATGTTTTGTTTCGGACCCGGCATTTATAGTGTTGCTCGCTCGAAGTCGAATATGTATCTTGCAGATTTTTTCTGTCAAACAGTGTATTCTTAAGAAGGGAGCAGTCTGCGCCTCCGAAAAAGGGAAGCAGTCAGCCGCTGCGAACGAGGGACGCGGTGTGTGGTTGCGAACGAGGAGCGCGGTTTGCCGCTCCGAAAAATGACGGTGCAGGGGGAGTGAGTCGCTTGACATTATTATTTGGCACGGCGGGGGTACCGTTGTCGGCAGCGGACCGCTCGAGTCAAGGGGGTATCCGGAAAATTGTAGAACTCGGTCTGGGCGCACTGGAACTGGAATTCGTCCAGGGGGTGCATATGGGTGAGGAGAAAGCTCGGCAAATCAAGCAACTGGCGGAAGACACGGGAATTCGCCTGAGCTGCCATGGCCCCTACTGGATCAACTTCAATTCGCGTGAAGCGGAGAAAGTCGCGGCGAGCCGGGAGCGTCTTCTTCATACGGCCCGAGTGGCCCGGATGGCCGGAATCGAGGCGGTTGTTTTTCACCCCGCCTTCTATCACGGGGATTCCTCGGAGATAGTGTTCAAACGGATTGTGCAAGAGATGACTAAGGTAAGGGAGACTTTGACGGCGGAAGGAAATTCGGTGCTGCTGCGGCCGGAAACGACGGGAAAGCCGAGTCAATATGGGGATTTGGAGGAGACGGTGCGCTTGGCTCAAACTCTACCGGGCGTCTTGCCCTGCATCGATTTCAGCCATCTGCACGCGCGGACAAACGGCAGGCTGAACGGTTATGACGAATTCAGCCGAGTTTTGGATTTTACGGCGGAGGCACTCGGCGATTCTTGGGTTAAGCGGGCCCATTTTCACATTTCCGGAATCGAATATGGATTGAAGGGTGAGAAACGCCACCTGGTGCTCCGGAATTCGGATTTCAACTACCGGGAATTAATGCGAGCCTTGCGCGTGTCAGGGGTCGAGGGGCTGGCTATTTGTGAAAGTCCTAATCTGGAAGAGGATGCTTTGCTGCTGCAGGAGGCTTACCGGAACGCGGGAGGTGGAAGCCATGATGAATTATAGTGCGGCCCTGGAGAGTGCCTTGGCCCAGTTCAGGGCTGCTTCTTTAGAGCAGATCGGCAAGTATTCCGGTTATACTCTGGCGGATGACCGGATAGAGGTGGATTTTTTGGGGCACAAAAGCGAAGTGGAACACCCGAGTGGCCGGTTTTACCCCGAACCGGCCCCTGAGGGAGATCTGCCGATCTTTGCCCGGATTCTTATTCTGCATTATCTGAGCAGGAGCAGTCCGGTCCAAGAGCAGGGCCGGCTGATTTCCTACAAGGAAATCCCCGGGGGGAGCATTTACATTCAACCATTTACCAACCGAGCCATCCGTCCGGTGGTTCAAGCCTTCGGTGACAAGCCGCAAGCTTTATTGGAGGCGGGGCTTAGGTTGGGAGGGAGGGCCGCCGCCTATGGGGACGCGGCGGTAACCATCCCCGTGTTTCCGCGTATTCCTGTGACCTTGGTTATCTGGGGCGGAGATGATGAATTTCCCGCCAACGCCAATATTCTTTTTGACGCCTCGGCTGCTCACATTCTTCCCGCGGAGGATTACGCGGTCATGGCGGGCTTCGTCGCGGCTACCCTGCAGAAAATGCCCCAAGGCGGCTGAGCAGCCGGCGGCCGGTGGCCGGAGGTGTTTTTAGCGTGAAAACAATAGAATCGCTGATTACTTAGAGGAAATCTAAAAAAAGGCGGACTAACCCCTTGGAGCAAAAAACGAAAATTTTTTAGGCAGGCTTTAGAGTAGAATCTAAAATATCCGAAGCTTGAACAATCCCTTGTGATATCAACAGACTGACAGCACGCTTCAGGGCTTTCTCCTTTTGCTTGTCGCGCAATTCCACTGTCATATCGACCTGGTAGAGGTCACAGGGATTGAAAACCTCGCCGGTAGAAAGCATGTGGTAAATTGCTGTGAGGATCATCCTAGCGATGGCGATAATGGCTCGCTTCTTTCCACGCCTCTTCGCAATGCGCTCATACTTGATTCTGTAGTAAGGGTTGTCCTTCGCTTTGACAGCAGCGTGAGCAACCTGAACGAGGGCGGGTTTGAGGTAAACCCCAGCTCTCGTGATGCGTACAGATTTCTTTTTGCCGGCAGATTCATTGTTGCCAGGCGTTAAACCCGCCCAGCAACAGAGCCGCTTGGAGGATGTGAAGTGGGTCATGTCGGTACCAATCTCGGAGATGATCGTGATGGCAGAAGTGCGGTCAACTCCGGGAATGGTACAAAGCAGCTGGATAGCGTTCTCATAAGGAGCAACAAGCGTATTTAGCATAGTGTCCAGGTGGTTGATGGAATTCTCGACAAACTCAAGATGACTGCGGATCAATCGAGCACGATAC